>NZ_FYDP01000003.1:0-667612 GCF_900187595.1 Pseudomonas sp. Irchel 3F6
TGTCAAGTGATTATTTTCAGAAGTTTTCGAAGAATTCTTCAACAACTTCAACCACTTGCGCTTCCGATCTCTCGTTAGCGGGAGGCAAATTCTACAGCGTTAATCGCTGCTGTCAACACCTCTTTTTTTCCGCTTTCGACCGAGAAGATCGAACCGTTAAAAGAACTACACATCACTGCCCTTTCAACTCCTTCCAGGCTTCGATGACCTGAAGCAAGCCGCTGTCGAAAACCGCATAACTCTTTGAATCTCAAGGAGTTTTCCGTTTCGACTGCGCCGGAAGTGGGGCGAATTATAGACCTCTGGAATCTGCCGTCAACACCTATTTTCATATTTCTGTCATATCGGTCAAAAAGCCCCGAAAACGCGAAGGCCGACCTGAAAGGTCGGCCTTCTGCACATCCAGCTACTTATAAGCTAGGGAATGCGAACTGCGAAGCTTCATGGCTTGCACGCTGCGGCCAGCGCTGGGTGATCGCCTTGCGACGAGTGTAGAAGCGCACGCCATCCGGACCATACGCATGCAGGTCGCCAAACAGCGAACGCTTCCAGCCGCCGAAGCTGTGATAAGCCACCGGCACCGGCAGCGGCACGTTGACGCCGACCATGCCGACTTCGATCTCGTCGCAGAACAGCCGCGCCGCTTCGCCGTCACGGGTGAAGATGCAGGTGCCGTTGCCGTATTCGTGATCATTGATCAGTTGCATCGCCTCTTCCAGGCTGTTCACCCGCACCACGCACAGCACCGGCCCGAAGATCTCTTCTTTATAGATGCGCATCTCAGGGGTGACGTTGTCGAACAGGCAGCCACCGAGGAAGAAGCCGTCTTCATGACCGGCGACGCTCAGACCGCGACCATCGACCACCAGGGTCGCGCCCGCCGCCACACCGTCATCCACATAACCGCTGACCTTGTCACGCGCCTGACCGGTAACCAACGGCCCCATGTCCAGACCGCACGAGGTGCCCGCGCCGATTTTCAGCGCTTTGATCTGTGGAACCAGTTTCGCCACCAGCGCGTCCGCGACCTGATCGCCAACACACACGGCCACCGAGATGGCCATGCAGCGTTCGCCGCAGGAACCGTAAGCCGCGCCCATCAGTGCACTTACCGCATTGTCCAGATCGGCATCCGGCATCAGTACCGCGTGGTTCTTCGCGCCGCCCAGTGCCTGTACGCGTTTGCCGCGCTTGGTGCCTTCGGCGTAGATGTACTCGGCAATCGGTGTCGAACCGACGAAACTCAGCGCTTTGACTTCCGGCGCTTCGATCAACGCGTCCACCGCTGTCTTGTCACCATGGACCACACTCATAACGCCTTTCGGCAACCCTGCTTCCAGCAGCAACTGAGCGATCAGCAGCGTCGAGCTTGGATCGCGCTCGGATGGCTTGAGGATGAAGCAGTTGCCGCAGACGATCGCCAGCGGGTACATCCACAGCGGGACCATGGCCGGGAAGTTGAACGGGGTGATACCGGCAACAATCCCCAACGGCTGGAAGTCCGACCAGGCATCGATGTTCGGGCCGACGTTGCGGCTGTATTCGCCCTTGAGGATTTCCGGGGCGGCGCAGGCGAACTCGACGTTCTCGATACCGCGCTTCAATTCACCGGCGGCATCTTCCAGGGTCTTGCCGTGCTCTTCGCTGATCAGTTGCGAGATGCGCGCTTCGTTCTGCTCCAGCAGTTGCTTGAAGCGGAACATCACCTGGGCGCGTTTGGCCGGTGGCGTATTACGCCACGCAGGAAACGCAGCCTTGGCGGCATCGATGGCTTTCTGAATGGTGGCCTGGCTGGCCAATGGCAGTTTATGGATCGCCTGGCCGGTAGACGGGTTGAACACATCCACCGCGCGACCGTTCTCGGTCACCAGTTCGCCATTGATCAAATGCGGGATAACGCTCATCGAACACTCCTGAATTCTGGTCCGCAGGCGCCGTGAGAGACGCCGGCACTTTTGTACATATATAGAGGGAAAAATCAGTCGAGCTTGTTCAGCACTTCGCCGACCGCGTCGAACAGACGATCGAGGTCTTGCGGCTTGCTGTTGAAGGTTGGGCCGAACTGCAGGGTGTCGCCGCCGAAGCGTACGTAGAACCCGGCTTTCCACAAGGCCATGCCCGCTTCGAAAGGACGCACGATCGCGTCGCCGTCACGCCCGGCAATCTGGATCGCGCCAGCCAGGCCATAGTTGCGGATGTCGATGACGTTCTTCGAGCCCTTCAGACCATGCAGCGCGTTTTCGAAATGCGGCGCGACTTCGGCGACGCTCTGCACCAGGTTTTCCTTTTGCAGCAGGTCGAGTGCTGCAAGGCCGGCGGCACAGGCCACCGGGTGTGCCGAATAGGTGTAGCCGTGAGGGAATTCCACGGCGTATTCCGGCGTCGGCTGGTTCATGAAAGTCTGGTAGATCTCGGAGCTGGCAATCACCGCGCCCATCGGGATCGCGCCGTTGGTGACTTGCTTGGCGATACACATCAGGTCCGGGGTTACGCCGAAGCTCTCGGCGCCGAACATCGAACCGGTGCGGCCGAAACCGGTGATCACTTCATCGAACACCAGCAGGATGTTGTGCTGATCGCAGATTTCGCGCAAACGCTTGAGGTAACCCTGTGGCGGAACCAGTACCCCGGCGGACCCGGCCATCGGTTCAACGAACACCGCAGCGATATTGGAAGCGTCGTGCAGTTCGATCAACTTGAGCAGTTCATCGGCCAAAGCGATACCGCCCTGCTCCGGCATGCCACGGGAAAACGCATTGCTCGCCAGCAGCGTGTGCGGCAGGTGATCGACATCCATCATCGCCTGACCAAACAGTTTGCGGTTGCCGTTGACGCCGCCGAGGCTGGTGCCGGCGATGTTCACACCGTGGTAGCCACGGGCGCGGCCGATCATTTTGGTCTTGGTCGCCTGACCTTTCAGACGCCAGTAGGCACGGACCATTTTCACCGCAGTATCGGCGCACTCGGAACCGGAGTCGGTGAAGAACACGTGGTTCAGATTGCCCGGGGTCAGTTCGGTGATTTTCTCTGCCAACTGGAACGACAACGGATGGCCGTACTGGAAACCCGGCGAGTAATCGAGAGTGCCCAGCTGTTTCGAAACGGCTTCCTGAATTTCCTTGCGGGTGTGCCCGGCGCCGCAGGTCCACAGACCGGACAGCGAGTCGTAGATCTTGCGGCCCTTGTCATCGAACAGCCAGCTGCCTTCAGCGCCGACGATCAGCCGCGGGTCGCGCTGAAAGTTGCGGTTGGCGGTGTACGGCATCCAGTGCGCGTCCAGCTTCAGTTGACTGGCCAGTGGCGACGGCGCGTTTTCAGGCATGTTCATCGGGCAAAACCTCGCAGGGCATAAGCGTCAGGGAGATGGAAAGCGTTGTTGCAGCTAAATTGCCACGGCGATAAAGTCGGTGAAATCCAACTCTTCTAACCTTCAGTTAGATCATCGCTAAACAAAGAGAACAAAAAATGAGCAGCCGCCGCGCCGATCCACTGGCCCAGGTCAGTGACTTTGATATCCGTCTGCTGCGGATTTTTCGCAGTGTCGTGGAATGTGGCGGCTTCTCCGCAGCGGAAACAGTGCTCGGCATCGGCCGTTCGGCGATCAGCCAGCAGATGAGCGATCTGGAACAGCGCCTCGGCTTGCGCCTGTGTCAGCGTGGCCGGGCCGGATTTTCCCTGACCGAGGAAGGTCGTGAGGTGTATCAGTCGGCACTACAGCTGTTGAGTGCACTGGAGAGTTTTCGCACTGAGGTCAACGGACTGCACCAACACCTGCGCGGCGAGCTGATCATCGGCCTGACCGATAACCTCGTTACCCTTCCGCACATGCGCATCACCCACGCCCTCGCGCAGTTGAAGGAACGCGGGCCGGATGTGCAGATCCAGATCCGCATGATTGCGCCAAACGAAGTTGAACAAGGTGTGCTCGACGGGCGCCTGCACGTTGGCGTGGTGCCGCAGGCCAGCGCCTTGTCGGGACTGGAATATCAGCCGTTATACAGCGAGCGTTCGCTGCTGTATTGCGCGGTGGGTCATCCGCTGTTTTACGTCGACGACAAGCAACTCGATGATCAACGCCTCGACAGTCAGGACGCGATTGCGCCGACCTTTCGTTTGCCAGCGGAGATTCAGGCGCACTATCAGGCGCTCAATTGCACTGCCAGTGCCTCTGACCGTGAGGGCATGGCGTTTCTGATTCTGACCGGGCGCTACATCGGTTATCTGCCGGATCACTACGCCAGCCTTTGGGTGCAGCAGGGGCGTTTGCGTGCGCTCAAGGCCGCCACGCGTTTTTACGATTTGAGTCTGGCATCGGTCACGCGCAAGGGGCGGCGCCCTCATTTGGTGCTGGAAAGTTTCCTGGAGAGTCTGGCGGCGACGCGATAGATAAGCGCGCAGAGCCCAGCCCGGCAGGGCCTCATCGACAGAATCCAGGAATAACCTGAGCAAGTGGACAGGTTTTTGCAGTGAAGGGCTGACTCGTCCTTCAACAAGAAGCCAAAACCATGCAGCCAGATTCCGATTCGTCCAGTGAACTGATCTACGGCCTCAACGATCGCCCCAAACCACTCGCCGCCATTCTCGCCGCACTGCAACACGTGCTCGCCAGTTTCGTCGGCATCATCACCCCGCCACTGGTGATCGGTTCCGCGCTCGGGCTGACCGCGCATCTACCGTACCTGATCAGCATGGCGCTGATGGTCTCGGGCGTCGGCACTTTTATCCAGGCGCGGCGACCGTTCGGCATCGGCGCGGGGATGATCTGTCTGCAAGGCACCAGTTTCGCGTTTCTCGGTGCGGTGCTGTCGGCCGGGTTTCTGGTCAAGCAGCGCGGCGGCAGCCCGGAAGATATTCTGGCGATGATTTTCGGCGTGTGCTTTTTCGGCGCAATCGTGCAGATCGTGCTCAGCCGTTTCATCGGTCAGTTGCGCCGAGTGGTCACACCGCTGGTGACCGGCATTGTCATCACGCTGATCGGCATCAGCCTGATCAAGGTCGGCATCACCGATCTGGGTGGCGGCTTCAATGCCCCGGACTTCGGCGCGCCGGGCAATCTGGCCTTGGGCGTGTTCGTGCTGCTGACGATCATTCTGCTCAACCGTTCGAACACGCCTTGGGTACGACTGTCGGCGATCATCATCGGACTGGTGCTCGGCAGCCTCGCGGCGTGGTTCAGCGGGAAACTGGTCCCGCAGCCCTTGCCTGACTTGCCACTGGTGAGTTTTCCTACGCCATTCAAGTTCGGATTCAACTTCGACTGGACCGCTTTCCTGCCGGTCGCTCTGATTTACCTGATCAGCACCATCGAAACCGTCGGCGACCTCACCGCCAACTGCATGCTCGCCCGCCAACCGATCAGCGGCCCTTCTTATATAAGCCGCTTGCGCGGTGGCGTGCTCGGTGACGGCGTGAGCTGCATGATCGCGGCGACCTTCAGCGCCTTCCCCAACACGACGTTCGCGCAAAACAATGGCGTAATCCAATTGACCGGTGTTGCCAGCCGCTACGTCGGCCTGTACATCGGCGCGATCCTGTTCTGCCTCGGCCTGTTCCCGATGATCGGTGCGGTGCTGCAACAGATTCCAAAACCGGTGCTCGGCGGCGCAACGCTGGTGATGTTCGGCGCTGTGGCGGCGGCGGGCGTACGCATTCTCGCGCAGTCACCGCTGGACCGGCGCAGCATGTTGATCATCGCCACTTCGTTCGGCGTCGGCCTCGGCATCGCCGCGCAACCGAACCTGCTGCACCTGCTGCCGAAACTGGTGCAGAACCTGTTCGACTCGGCGATCACCAGCGGCGGGCTGACGGCAATCGTCCTGTGTCTATTGTTGCCGGAAGGCAAAACTGCTGAGACAAAAAGCCCCGCGTCATTGAACAAGATCGAACAGGCGTAACTGTTTTTCCGCGCTAGGACTTGTCGGATGCCTGTGGGTGCGCTATCAACGCAACTGGTTGCACCCACAGACAATCCCGGAAGTGCCTATGACCTTTGAAGTCCCAGCCCACGGCGGCAAACCCGCCAGCCGCATTCGTCAGAAGAACGAAGAGACCATTCTCAAAGCCGCCGAAGACGAGTTCGCCCGTCACGGGTTCAAAGGCACCAGCATGAACACCATCGCGCAGAATGCCGGGCTGCCCAAGGCCAACCTGCATTACTACTTCACCAACAAGCTCGGTTTGTATGTGGCAGTGCTGAGCAACATCATCGAGTTGTGGGACAGCACCTTCAACACCCTCACTGCCGAGGATGATCCGGCCGAAGCGCTGACCCGCTACATCCGCGCGAAGATGGAATTCTCGCGGCGCCAGCCACAGGCTTCGCGAATCTTCGCCATGGAAGTGATCAGCGGCGGCGAATGCCTGAGCGAATATTTCAATCAGGATTACCGCACCTGGTTCACCGGGCGCGCGGCGGTGTTTCAGGCGTGGATCGATGCGGGCAAAATGGACCCGGTCGACCCGGTGCACCTGATTTTCCTGCTGTGGGGCAGCACCCAGCATTACGCCGACTTCGCCACGCAGATCTGCCGCGTCACCGGGCGCAGCAAGTTGACCAAGCAGGACATGGAAGACGCCGGCAACAACCTGATCCGCATCATTCTCAAAGGCTGCGGCCTCACTCCTTCTCTATAAGACGTTTATGCCTTTCACCCTCAGCGGTTTTTGCGAGTACCGCGAAGAGATTCGCAAAAGCCGTTTCATCACTCTGGCGACGCCGATCAGCAGCCCCGCCGATGCGCAGGCGTTTTTCGATCAGCACAGCGATTTGAATGCCACGCACAATTGCTGGGCGTGGAAACTCGGCGCGCAATACCGCAGCACTGACGACGGCGAGCCGGGCGGCACCGCCGGGCGCCCTATTCTCGCGGCGATAGAAGCGCAGGATTGCGATCAGGTCGCAGTGCTGGTGATTCGCTGGTACGGCGGCATTCAACTGGGCACTGGCGGCTTGGCCCGGGCCTATGGCGGTGGCGCCAACAAGTGCCTGCAAGCGGCGGAAAAAATCGAGCTGATCAGCCGCGTGTCGCTGAGTTGCGCCTGCGGATTTGCCGAGTTGGCGCTGGTGAAGTTGCGCGTGGCCGATCTCGGTGGATTGGTGGTGGAGGAGAACTTCACAGCCAATGGCGTTGAGTTGAAGCTGGCGGTGGGGCAAGCGCAGATCGACGTGTTGCAGAGTCAGTTGGCGGATCTGAGCCGAGGGCGGATTTTGTTGCAGCGGTAGGCTGCGATCTTTTAGGGCATCCCTCGTTTTCCTTATTCCACAGACTTGCCCACATCGGCTGTGCACCCGACTGTGGATAACCTGAGCACACACCGCTGTAACCCTTCTGTCATGCGGCTTCGCGCGATTTGTTCAATTGTCGTTCAAATGACCCGACGAAAGGGAAATCCAGCGTAAAAACAAACAGTTACCTTCGTTTATCACCATTAGAACAAAGCATCGCAGTGCTTATGCCCACCCTCGGCGCTTGCGCACAATTACTGTGGAGCAACCTGTGGATAAGCCGTTCATGACCGCCGCAGCCGCTGGATCTGTCTGGCTCCCAGGCAGTTGCTCGTTTTTTAACCAACTGCAAGCGGGCAAAACTGGAGCCTGTTCAATGGCTTTGCGCTGAATTGGTGCTCGATAGAAAGACAAAACGCCCGCCGATGCGCTGCTGTCGGCACTTGCGGACCGGCTCCGCAAGCGTTCCTGACTCAATGGCCAGGAAATTGCTTTATCCACAGGCACAACTCCAAGTCAGTCGAGCCTGTCATGTCCATCGCCCCTTCCCCGCCGCGCCTGCAACTGCGCCAGATCAGCAAACGCTACCCCGGTTGTCTGGCCAACGACGCCATCGACCTGAGCATCGCGCCGGGTGAAATCCATGCCCTGCTCGGTGAAAACGGCGCGGGCAAAAGTACGTTGATGAAGATCATTTACGGGGTCACGCAGTGCGACAGCGGTGAAATGCTCTGGCAGGGGCAGCGCGTGCAGATGCGCAACCCGGCACAGGCGCGGCAGTTGGGCATTGGCATGGTGTTCCAGCATTTCTCCCTGTTCGAAACCCTCAGCGTGGCGCAGAACATTGCCTTGGCGATGGGCGCAGCGGCCGGCACGCCGAAGCAACTGGAACCGAAGATTCGCGAAGTATCGCGGCGTTACGGCATGGCGCTGGAGCCGGAGCGACTTGTCCACAGCCTGTCGATCGGCGAGCGGCAGCGGGTGGAAATCATTCGTTGCCTGATGCAGGACATCCGCCTGCTGATTCTCGATGAGCCGACCTCGGTGCTGACCCCGCAAGAGGCGGACGAATTGTTCATCACCCTGCGGCGCCTTGCCGACGAGGGCTGCAGCATTCTGTTTATCAGCCACAAGCTCGGTGAAGTGCGGGCCTTGTGCCACAGCGCCACGGTGCTGCGCGGCGGTCGGGTAGCCGGGCATTGCCTGCCGGCGCAATGTACGGATCAGCAACTGGCACAACTGATGGTCGGCGAAGCGGCGGGATTGATTGGCGAGTATCCGAAGGTCAGCGGTGGCCCGGCGTTTCTGCAGGTGCAGGGTTTGAGCTGGCACAACCCGGATCCGTTCGGTTGCTCGCTGACAGACATCGACCTGCAAGTGCGCAGCGGTGAAATCGTCGGCATCGCCGGGGTCGCGGGCAATGGTCAGGATGAGCTGCTCGCCCTTCTCAGCGGCGAGCAGCCCTTGCCTCGTGCGCAAGCGGCGACCCTGCGCTTCGCCGAGCGAAACGTCGCTGACCTGCGCCCGGACGCGCGGCGCAAACTGGGTCTGGCCTTCGTGCCGGCCGAACGCCTTGGCCACGGCGCGGTACCAGAGTTGAGTCTGGCCGATAACGCCCTGCTCAGTGCTTTCCAGCAAGGACTGGTCAGCCACGGGTTGATTCAACGCGGCAAAGTCGAAGCCCTCGCGCAGCAGATCATCCAGCGTTTCGGCGTGAAGACCCCGGACACGCAAACCGCTGCGCGCAGCCTGTCCGGCGGCAACTTGCAGAAATTCATCCTCGGCCGGGAAATTCTTCAGCAACCGAAACTGCTGATCGCCGCGCACCCGACCTGGGGCGTCGACGTTGGCGCCGCCGCCACCATCCATCGCGCCTTGATTGCCCTGCGCGATGCCGGCGCGGCGATTCTGGTGATTTCCGAAGACCTCGATGAACTGTTCCAGATCAGCGATCGCCTCGGCGCGCTATGCGGCGGGCGTCTGTCGGCACTGCAAGACACCGGCCTTACACAACTGAGCGATGTCGGCGCGTGGATGGCCGGCCAGTTCGATCACTCACCTCGCGCCGCTTCGGTTTAACGGAGATTCAACATGCTGCTTTCCCTCGAACCCCGTGGCCAGCAATCGCGCCTGATGCTGTGGTGCTCGCCGTTATTGGCGGCGGCGCTGACCCTCGGCTGCGGCTCGCTGTTGTTCATCGCACTGGGCCACGACCCATTGCAAACCTTGCACACACTGCTGATCGCGCCCGTCAGCGATTTGTATGGAGTGTCCGAATTGCTGGTCAAGGCGCTGCCGATTCTGCTCTGCGCACTCGGCCTGGCCGTGGCCTATCAGGCGCGGATCTGGAACATCGGCGCCGAAGGCCAACTTCTACTCGGCGCGTTGGCCGGCAGTGCTCTGGCAGTGAACGTTATCGACATGCAAAGTCGCTGGGCGCTGGTGCTGATTCTGCTGACCGGCACGCTGGCCGGCGCCGCATGGGCCGGGCTCACCGCATGGCTGCGCACGCGCTTCAATGCCAATGAAATCCTTACCAGCATCATGCTCAATTACATCGCGCTGAACCTGCTGCTGTTCTGCGTGCACGGGCCGTTGAAGGATCCAGCGGGCTTCAATTTCCCGGAGTCGGCGATGTTCGGCGACGCCAGTCGTTTGCCGCTGCTGCTGGAGGACGGCCGCGTGCATGCCGGCGTGTATTTCGCCCTGCTCGCGCTGGTTGCGGTGTGGGTGTTGTTGCAGAAAAGCTTTATCGGCTTCCAGATCAAAGTGCTCGGGCTGGACAAGCGTGCGGCAGGTTTCGTCGGCTTTCGCGAGAAGCGCCTGATCTGGCTGGCGCTGTTGATCAGCGGAGCTCTGGCCGGACTCGCCGGGGTCTGCGAAGTGACCGGGCCGATCGGCCAACTGGTGCCGCAGGTGTCGCCGGGCTATGGCTACGCGGCGATCACCGTGGCGTTTCTGGGACGGTTGAATCCGCTCGGCATTCTGTTCTCCAGTCTGCTCATGGCGCTGCTGTACATCGGCGGCGAGAGCGCGCAGATGTCGCTCAATCTGCCGCAAGCGATCACCCAATTGTTCCAGGGCATGATGCTGTTTTTCCTGCTCGCCTGTGACGTGCTGATTCTCTATCGGCCACGCCTGAAACTGCGCTGGACCCGGCGCGCCTCGACCCCTGCCGTAACCGCCGGAGCGCTGTGATGGATATCGATCTGTTGAGCAATATTTTCTATGCCATGGTCCGCTGCGGCACGCCGCTGTTGCTGGTGGCATTGGGTGAGTTGATCTGCGAGAAAAGCGGCGTCCTCAACCTCGGCCAGGAAGGCATGATGCTGTTCGGTGCGGTGATCGGTTTTATCGTCGCGCTGAACAGCGGCAACCTGTGGCTGGGTGTGCTGTTGGCGATGTTGGCCGGGATGTTGTTGTCGTCACTGTTTGCCCTGGTCGCGCTGGTGTTCAACGCCAATCAGGTGGCCACCGGGTTGGCGCTGACGATCTTTGGTGTCGGACTTTCGACGTTTGTCGGCGCGGCATGGGTGGGTAAGCCGCTGGCGGGTTTCGAGCCTCTGGCGATTCCGTATCTGAGTGAGATCCCGCTGATCGGGCGGATGCTGTTTGCCCAGGATCTGCTGGTGTATCTGTCGTTCGCGCTGTTTGCGCTGGTGGCGTGGGTGATCATCAAAAGTCGTGTCGGCCTGATCATTCAAGCGGTCGGTGAAAACCCGGATGCGGCCAGCGCGATGGGCTTGCCAGTGCTGACCGTGCGTACCTTGGCGGTGTTGTTCGGCGGAGCAATGGCCGGGCTGGCCGGGGCCTATCTGTCGCTGGCCTACACGCCGATGTGGGCGGAAAACATGACCGCCGGGCGCGGCTGGATTGCCCTGGCGCTGGTGGTGTTTGCCAGTTGGCGGGTGTGGCGGTTGTTGCTCGGGGCGTATCTGTTTGGCCTCGCCAGCATCCTGCACCTGGTGGCACAGGGATTGGGACTGGCGATTCCTTCGAGCCTGCTGGCGATGCTGCCGTATGTGGCGACGATCTTGGTGCTGGTGTTGCTGTCCCGCGATGCCGTACGCACTCGGTTGTATGCGCCGGTTTCGTTGGGGCAGCCGTGGCAATCGGGACATTAGTTGATGTCAGAGCGGGCCTCTTCGCGAGCAGGCTCGCTCCCACAGGGGATCTGAGTGAACGCGGGCATATGTGGGAGCGAGCCTGCTCGCGAAGGCCTCCGCACCGGCAACATCTGGAGCACGACCCACAACTATTTCTGATCAAACACCCTCGAGAAACTCAAGAAGCCTGGAGTATGCTCCGGGATCAAGGCCTGTTTTCGCCAAGCGCTGCAACTGTGGCTCGGTCAGGCGTGTCCATTGAATCCTGAATGCTGACTTTCAAGGAAACCCATCATGTCTCAGGCAAAAAACGCACTGATCATCGGCGCCTCCCGGGGCTTGGGCCTCGGTCTGGTGAAGACCCTGCTGGCCGATGGCTGGCAAGTGACCGCGACAGTGCGCAATCCGCAGAAGGCCGAGGCGCTGCAAGCGCTGGGTGACGTGCGCATCGAGAAGCTCGACATGGACGATCAGCAAGCGGTGATCGCTCTGAGCCAGAAGCTCAAGGGCGAAACCTTCGATCTGTTGTTCGTCAACGCCGGGGTCAAAGGCCCGGACGTGCAGACGCCGGGCGGCGCGACCCTGGCCGAGGTCGGGCAACTGTTTTTCACCAACGCGGTGGCGCCGATCAATCTGGCCCAGCGCTTCGTCGGGCAGATTCGCGACGGCAGCGGCGTGCTGGCGTTCATGAGTTCGGTACTCGGCAGCGTGACCATGCCCGATGCGCCGGAGCTGGCGCTGTACAAGGCGAGCAAGGCGGCGCTGAATTCGATGACCAACAGTTTTGTCACGCAACTGGGCGAGCAGAAACTCACCGTACTTTCGCTACACCCGGGCTGGGTGAAGACCGACATGGGCGGCGAAGGCGCCGATCTCGACGTCGAGACCAGCACCCGTGGGCTGATTGACCAGGTCAATGCGTTCACCGGCAAGGGCGGGCATCACTTCGTCAATTACAAGGGTGAAACGATTGCCTGGTAAGCACTGAAAATCCCGATGTGGGAGCGAGCCTGCTCGCGAATACGATCTGTCAGGTAAATCTGTATCGACTGACATGACGCCTTCGCGAGCAGGCTCGCTCCCACAGGGGGATGATGGTGAATGGTCGGGTGGCGCTTGCCCGATGGGGCGATTTGTTTGAAACTGCGCGCCTCGTCCTTCGCGGCGACCCTGGATCAGCAGACAGGGCAACACTGAGCTGGCAACCCTGAACCCAACTTTCAGAGGAGCCGGCCACAATGCCTGCGACCCGTACCTGGTTAAAAAATCCCCTCGCCATTTTCACCTCCAACGAGCTTGATGCCCGTGGCGGCCTTGTCGTGCAAGACGGTGTCATCGTCGAAGTCCTCGCTGCCGGTCAGCAGCCGTCGGCGCCGTGCAATGAAGTGTTCGATGCCCGCGAGCATGTGATCCTGCCGGGCCTGATCAACACTCACCATCACTTCTATCAAACCCTGACCCGCGCCTGGGCGCCGGTGGTCAATCAGCCGCTGTTCCCGTGGCTGAAAACCCTGTACCCGGTATGGGCGCGGCTGACCCCGGAAAAACTCGCCCTCGCCACCAAAGTGGCGCTGGCCGAATTGCTGCTCTCGGGTTGCACCACGGCTGCCGACCATCACTATCTGTTCCCGGACGGTCTGGAAAACGCCATCGACGTGCAGGTCGAAACGGTGCGCGAACTGGGCATGCGCGCCATGCTCACACGCGGCTCGATGAGCCTTGGCGAGAAGGACGGCGGTCTGCCTCCACAACAAACGGTGCAGGAAGGTCAGGTGATTCTCGACGACAGCCAGCGGCTGATTCACGAGTTTCACGAGCGTGGTGACGGTGCGCAGATCCAGATCGCTCTGGCGCCATGCTCGCCATTCTCGGTGACCCCGGAAATCATGTCGGCCAGCGCTGATCTGGCGAACAAGCTCGATGTGCGTCTGCACACCCACCTCGCTGAAACTCTCGATGAAGAAGACTTCTGTCTGCAACGCTTCGGCCTGCGCACCGTCGATTATCTGGACAGCGTCGGCTGGCTCGGTCCGCGTACCTGGCTGGCCCACGGCATCCATTTCAACCCCGACGAAATCGCCCGCCTCGGCCAGGCCGGCACCGGCATTTGTCACTGCCCAAGCTCGAACATGCGCCTGGCGTCCGGCATCTGCCCGAGCATCGAGCTGACCGACGCCGGCGCGCTGTTCGGTCTTGGCGTCGACGGTTCGGCGTCCAACGATGCCTCGAACATGATCCTCGAAGCGCGTCAGGCTCTGTACATCCAGCGCCTGCGTTACGGCGCCGAAAAGATCACCCCGGAGCGCGTGCTGGGCTGGGCGACCAAGGGTTCGGCGAGCCTGCTCGGCCGCACTGACATCGGCGAAATCGCCGTGGGCAAACAGGCGGATCTGGCGTTGTTCAAGCTCGATGAACTGCGCTTCTCCGGTAGCCATGATCCGATTTCGGCGTTGCTGCTGTGCGGCGCCGATCGGGCAGATCGGGTGATGATTGGCGGCAAGTGGCGTGTGGTTGATGGGCAGGTTGAAGGGTTGGATCTGAAAGGTTTGATTGCCGATCACAGCCAGGCGGCTCGGCAGTTGATCGCAGGGACCTGAGTCACCGCCGTTCAAAACTGTGGGAGCGAGCCTGCTCGCGAAGAGGGAGTGTCAGACAACATGTTTGTTGGATGACACACCGCTTTCGCGAGCAGGCTCGCTCCCACATGAGTATCTGCCAGCCCTAAAGGCCCAGTAGCGACAGCATGATAAAGGTCGCAAACAGCACAAAGTGCGTCATGCCCTCAATGGCGTTGGTCTCGCCGTCATTGAGGTTGATTGCGCTGACGATCAGGGTGATGAAGATCATCACCGTTTGCACCGGGGTCATCGCCATTTGAAAGGGCTGGCCGGTGTACAGCGCCATCGCTTCCATCACCGGTACGGTCAGAATCACCGTCGACAGTGACGCCCCCATCGCGATGTTGACCACCGACTGCATGCGATTGGCCAGCGCCGCTCGTAATGCGGTGAGAATCTCCGGCGCGGCGGAAATCGCTGCCACCAGAATCGCCGTGATCACCGGCGGCGCGCCCGTGCCTTCCAGGCCCAGATCGAGGGTCTTGGACATCACCTCGGCCAGTGCGCCGATGATCACCACCCCCGACACCAGAATGCCGACCGACAGCGCCAGGCTGACCGGTTTCGGCTCCTGCTCGACCGGCTCTTTCTTACGACGTTTGTCCGGGTAGCTGTAGCTGAAAAAGTAACTGTGCGGGCCGACCTGCATGCGCAGGAACAGCGCGTAGAGCACCATCATTGCGCCGATGGTGAACGCCGAATACATCTTCCAGTTGGCCTCGGGAATGAACTCCGGGACCACCATCGACACCCCCATCGCGGTGAGGATCATGACGCTGTAGCTGCGCGCCGAATCGTCGTTGTAGGACTGTTCGCCGTGTTTGATCCCGCCCATCAAAGCGGCGAGGCCGAGGATGCCGTTGATGTCGAGCATGACCGCTGAATAGATCGTGTCGCGCACCAGCGTCGCCGAGGCTTCGTTGCTCATCATGATCGCCAGGATCACCACTTCGACCAGCACCGCCGAGAGCGTGAGGATCATCGTGCCGTAGGGATCACCGACTTTTTCCGCCAGCAGTTCGGCGTGATGAGCGACGCGCATCGAGGCGGCGACAATAAAGGCGATCAGCAGCAGACCGCCGACCAGCGCGACGATCTGGCCGTTGTGCAGCAGCCAGTGTTCCAGTGGATAAGCAACGCACGCGGCAAGGACTGCCAGCAGCAGGAAGCTTTCTTGTTTGAGGATCGAGAGCATGACGGGCCTTTTGCCGAAAAGAGCTGATGAAGCTACTGACTGCCGCGCGCCGCTAACGTTTCGTTACATCTTTACGCACCACGCGATGGCAGCTGGATTCAGGCATGCACTTTTATTGGCCTTGCCGGCCTCTTCGCGAGCAGGCTCGCTCCCACATTGAAATGCGTCCCTGTGGGAGCGAGCCTGCTCGCGAAGGCCGCGCCGCGTTTTCGAATGCGTTTGTTGTCCTTTTGGTCAGCAATTTGCATTGGCCCTGAGCACACACAACAAAATGGAGTTCGGGTTCATGCCAATACGTCCGCTGCACAAACTGCTGTACGCCGCCATCGGTCTGGGAATCAGCCTGAGCGCCAGCGCTGCCGATCCGCTGAAGGTCGGTTTCGTCTACATCGGCCCGATCGGTGACCACGGCTGGACGTATCAGCACGAACAGGGGCGCAAGGCCCTGGCGGAAAAACTCGGCACGCAGATCACCACCAACTACGTGGAAAACGTCGCCGAGGGCGCCGACGCCGAGCGGGTGATCCGCAACATGGCCAAGGACAAATATGACCTGATCTTCACCACGTCTTTCGGCTACATGAACCCGACAGTGAAAGTCGCCAAGCAATTTCCCAAGGTGACGTTCGAACACGCCACCGGTTACAAGCAGGAGAAGAACCTCGGCACCTACCTGGCGCGCACTTACGAGGGCCGTTACGTCGGCGGTTTCCTCGCGGCGAAGATGACCAAGACCAAGAAGATCGGCTACGTCGCCTCGTTCCCGATTCCGGAAGTGATCCGCGACATCAACGCCATCCAGCTGGCCCTGAACAAGTACAACCCTGGCACCGAAATCAAAGTGGTGTGGGTCAACTCCTGGTTCGATCCGGGCAAGGAAGCCGACGCCGCCAACGCGCTGATCGATCAGGGCGTCGACGTGGTGTTCCAGCACACCGACAGCCCGGCGCCGATCCAGGCTGCCGAACGGCGCGGCGTGTATGCCGTGGGCTACGCCTCGGACATGGCCCACTTCGGCCCGAAAGCGGTGCTGACCTCTATCGTCAACGACTGGGCGCCGCACTACATTCAGGCGACGCAGAGCGTGATCGATCACACCTGGAAATCCCAGGATTACTGGGGCGGGTTGAAGGAAGGCACGGTGGAACTGCCGATCAGCGACCTGGTGCCAGCGCCGGTGAAAGCCGAGGCCGAGCAGTTGATCGCCGACATAAAGAGCGGCGCATTGCAGCCGTTTACCGGGCCGATCAAGGATCAGGCCGGTGTGGAAAAAATCCCGGCGGGCGTGAGCGCCACCAACGCGGAACTGGCTTCGATGAATTATTACGTTGAGGGCATGAAGGCCGAGATGCCGAAGTAGTCCCCCGATTCACCACACAAAACCCTGTGGGAGCGAGCCTGCTCGCGAAAGCGGTGTGTCATTAAACAAAAATGTTGTCTGACACTCCCTCTTCGCGAGCAGGCTCGCTCCCACATTGGAAACACAGCGTATTCAAGGATTGTGTATGGATCAGCTTCCGATCATTGATATCAGCCCGCTCTATAGCGACGACGAAAACGCCTGGCCTGCGGTGGCCGAACAAATCGACCAAGCCTGCCGCGAGTGGGGCTTTTTCTACATCAAGGGCCATCCGATCTCGGCGCAACGCATCGACGCCCTGCTCGATCACGCCCAGCGCTTCTTCGCCTTGCCCGCCGCAGAAAAACTCAAGATCGACATCACCCAGACCCGCCACCATCGCGGCTACGGTGCGATTGCCACCGAGCAACTGGACCCGGACAAACCCAGCGATCTCAAAGAAACTTTCGACATGGGCCTGCATCTGCCGGACGAACATCCCGAGGTGCTCGCGGAAAAACCCTTGCGCGGCCCCAATCGGCACCCGGCGCAACCCGGCTGGGAAACGCTGATGGAGCAGCATTACCTCGACATGCAGGCGCTGGCGCAAACCCTGCTTCGAGCGATGACCGTTGCGCTGGGCATCGAGCGCGACTTCTTCGATACGCGTTTTGTCGAACCGGTCAGCGTGTTGCGCATGATCCATTATCCGCCGCGTCACACCGCCAGTTCCGCCGAGCAGCAAGGCGCCGGCGCCCATACCGATTACGGCTGCATCACCCTGCTCTATCAGGACAGCGCCGGCGGTTTGCAGGTGAAGAACGTCAAAGGTGAATGGATCGACGCGCCACCGATTGACGGCACGTTCGTGGTCAACCTCGGCGACATGATGGCGCGCTGGAGCAACGACCGTTATCGCTCGACGCCGCACCGGGTGATCAGCCCGCTGGGCGTGGATCGCTATTCGATGCCGTTCTTCGCCGAACCGCACCCGGACACGCGCATCGAATGCCTGCCCGGCTGCCAGGACGCGCAGCATCCGGCGAAATATCCGACCACCACCTGCGCGCAATTCCTGCTGTCGCGTTTCGCCGATACCTACGCCTATCGTCGCGAGCAAGAGGCGGTTTGATCGATCACCTGGTCAGGTTTTGCCAATTGTTGCGGCCAGCCTCTGTAGAATGCCGGCATTGCACCTGATGAGAAAAGACTATGTACGACTGGCTCAACGCCCTGCCCAAAGCCGAACTGCACCTGCATCTGGAAGGTTCGCTGGAGCCTGAACTGCTGTTCGCCCTGGCCGAACGCAACAAGATCGCCCTGCCGTGGAGCGACGTCGAAACCCTGCGCAAGGCCTACGCCTTCAACAATCTGCAGGAATTTCTCGACCTGTATTACCAGGGCGCCGATGTGCTGCGCACCTCGCAGGATTTCTACGACCTGACCTGGGCCTACCTGCTGCGCTGCAAAGCGCAGAACGTGATCCACACCGAACCGTTCTTCGATCCGCAGACCCACACCGACCGGGGCATCCCGTTCGAAGTGGTGCTCAACGGCATCGCCGCCGCACTCAAGGATGGCGAGACGCAACTGGGCATCAGCAGCGGTTTGATCCTCAGCTTCCTGCGCCACCTCAGCGAAGACGAAGCACAGAAAACCCTCGATCAGGCGCTGCCGTTCCGTGATGCGTTTGTCGCGGTCGGGCTCGACAGTTCCGAGATGGGCCACCCGCCGAGCAAATTCAAACGCGTCTTCGATCGCGCCCGCGACGAAGGCTTCCTCACCGTCGCCCACGCCGGTGAAGAAGGCCCGCCGGAGTACATCTGGGAAGCCATCGACCTGCTGAAAATCCAGCGCATCGACCATGGCGTGCGCGCCATCGAAGACGAGCGCCTGATGCAGCGGATCATCGACGAGCAGATCCCGCTGACTGTGTGCCCGCTGTCGAACACCAAGCTCTGCGTGTTCGATCACATGTCACAGCACAACATCCTCGACATGCTCGAGCGCGGCGTTAAGGTCACGGTCAACTCCGATGACCCGGCGTATTTCGGTGGGTACGTGACCGAGAACTTCCATGCGCTGCACGAGCATCTGGGCATGACCCAGGATCAGGCCAAGCGCCTGGCGCAGAACAGCCTGGATGCGCGGTTGGTAAAACCGTAAGCAACACCGCAAAACCAATGTGGGAGCGAGCCTGCTCGCGAAGAGGGAGAGTCAGTCAACATTTACGTTGAATGACACACCGCTTTCGCGAGCAGGCTCGCTCCCACATTCATATCGATGTTCACTCGGTAAGCTCTTCCAGGGTCTTGCCCCGCGTCTCCATCCCGAACAACCACACCACGCCCGCCGCGATCGCGAAGCACGCCGCGCCCAGCGCGAACACCCCGCCCTGCCCGGTAATCGGGAACACCAGCCCGGTCACCAATGGCCCGAGCAGAGAGCCGACGCGGCCGATGGCCGAGGCGAATCCCGAGCCGGTTGCCCGTGCGGACGTCGGGTACAGCTCCGGCGTGTAGGTGTAGAGCACCGCCCACATGCCGAACAGGAAAAACTGCATCAACAGCCCAGTGCCGATCAGCAGCGCCACGTTGCCGCCGAACACCGCACTCTGCCCATACAGAAACGCCATCACCCCGCCGCCCAGCAGGGTGACGATGCACACCGGTTTGCGCCCCCAACGCTCGACCAGCCACGCCGCCATGAGGAAGCCGGGAATCCCGCCGAGCGAGATCAGCACCGTGTAGTACACCGACTGCGTCACGGCGAAACCCGACTGCTGCAGCAATGCACTGAGCCAGGAAGTCAGCCCGTAGAAACCCAGCAATGCGAAGAACCACAGACTCCAGATCATCGTTGTACGCTGGCGATATTGCGGCGACCAGATCTGCTTGAGTGCCGAGAAGAAATTACCCGGTGGCGTCACCGTGCGTGGCAAACGAACCGGTTCCGGCAAGGCTGCACCGCAGAGCGAAGCACGCACTCGCGCTTCGATACCGTTCAACACCTTGTCCGCGTCGACGTCGCGCCCGGCCTGTTCCAGCCAGCGCGGCGACTCAGGGATGAAAAAGCGGATCGCCAGAACGAACACCGCCGGCACCGCCAGTACCAGGAAGATATCGCGCCAGCCAATCAGCGGCAGCAGGAAGTACGAGAGCACGCCCGCTGCGACAAACCCCAGCGGCCAGAAGCCGTCCATCAGGGCGATGTAGCGCCCGCGTCGTTGTGCCGGAATCAGCTCCGAGAGCATCGACTGTGCGATGGGAAACTCCATGCCCATGCCAATTCCGAGCAGGATGCGAAACAGCGTCAGCGTCTCCACCGTCTGCGCCGTCGAACACAGGTAACTGGCCACGCCCCACAACACGATGCTCCACTGAAACACCGGTTTGCGCCCGAAGCGGTCGGCGAGCATCCCTGACAACGACGCCCCGAGCACCATGCCGAAAAAGCTTGAGCTGGCCAGCAACCCTGCCTGTGCACTGCTCAGGCCGAACTCGGCTTTGATCGAGCCGAGCAGGAAAGTCATCATCGCCAGATCCATGGAATCGAAGAAAAACGCCAAGGCGATGATGATGAAAATGACGCGGTGATAGCCGCTGAGCGGCAGCCGTTCCAGGCGTTCAGCCGCACTAAAGCGTTGTGTATTCATGTTGTGCTCCCCCATCCGGAAAATCCCCGGATCGAGTGTGCGCGATGGTCATACAGAGGTCGTACTGGATGCGACCTGTTCACAGCCGTGGACGACGTCAGCCTTCAGCTCATCGCCGAGCAACGCTCTAGAACGCTGTTTCCAGCTCTGTTTCCTTGGCAAAGCGATGGATTTCGCGCTGGCCGGTGGCGGTCAACTGCAAGGCGCGGGAATCGTTGGGCAAGGTCAGCCAGCCGGACTGCATGAACAACTGCAACAGGGCCGCGCCCAGTGAGCCGCCCATGTGCGGACGGCGCTCGCTCCAGTCCGGGCAGGCGCAGGCGACCTGCACGTTGCGGTGGGCCAGGGCCTGGATGAACACTCCGCGCTGCGCCAGTCGGGTGGAGCCCTTGTGCGTCACCACCACCCGCTGCTCAAGCTGTTCGATCCAGCCGGCGTCGAGCAGGCGCTGATACAGGTCGGCCGCCAGGGTGCCGCCCAGATGATCGTCGCAGAACCGCGCGCGCAACAGCGAAGACGGCGCCGCCTGCGGCCTGACCATGGGAGTCGTGCGTTTCAGCGCATCAGGGATTTGCCGTGGCGCGCTGGCAATGGTGGCGCTGGCCAGTGCTTCGATCGCCGCGCCGATTTCCGGTGCCGCCAGGCGAAAGAAGCGTTTTCGCCCACGCATTTCAATGTTCAACAGCCCCCCTGCGGACAGGCGTCCCAGATGCGCACTGGCCGACGACGGCGAGAGCCCGGCCAGCAGCGCCAGCTCTTCGGCTTGCCGCGCCGAGCCATCCATCAACGCCCACATCATCGCGCTGCGCTTGGGGTCGGCCAGCAATGTCGCGATCTGGCTGATGCACGGTGCATGTTCCATATGTTCACTCCCTGTTGAATCGTATCGTCTACCGCTCGGAGACATCCTGGCCGGTTATGGGGCATCGGCCAACACGCGAAAATCGCCCGGGATCGGTGGCAAGGGATGCCACCGACACCAGCTGCTCCGGCACACAACCTGGCAGCAGAAGTAGCAACCGTCACCAAAAGCCGGCAACGCGTTACGGGGTCTGCGCGCCGGGTGTCAGTGCAGGCATGAGGCGGGCGCTAGTATAAGCGGGTTAAGCCAGACGTCCTGCGCCTGGGCCTGGGCAGGTGGCGATTGTTCCTGACAGAAATTTCTCTAATTGCCTGCGACTAATGATCAACTTTGAGGAAACCGGGAAATTGGCTACTCAATTCGGCGCATCGGCTGGCGAGCATCTCTCTCAGAAGGTTCACCGGCTTACTCAACTGTGCGCGATGGGCGCACAACAGATTCAGCGGTGCGCGCTCACAGAGCAGTTCCGGCATCAGCACTTTGAGGCGTCCGGCGAGCACATCGGCGCCGACGTCGAGCCAGGATTTGTAGGCAATACCGGCACCGGCCAACGCCCACAGCCGCACGACGTCGGCGTCATCGCTGAAGCGATCGCCGCTGACGGTCAGGCCGACTTCGCGCTTGCCATCGTGAAAACTCCAGTGGTCATGAACGCGGCTGCCGAGCATGTAGAGCAGGCAATTGTGCTGGGCCAATTGCTCGAGATGGCGCGGCTCGCCCTGCCGGGCCAGGTAATCGGGGGATGCGCACAAAACCCGGCGATTGTGTGGGGCGATGGGCAAGGCGATCAGGCTGGAATCCTCCGGCTCGCCGTAGCGCAGGGCGATGTCCACCGGTTGCCGGAACAGGTCGGCGATGCGGTCGCCAAGCAGCAGGCGCACCGTCAGCTTCGGGTGTTCACGCTGGAACGCGTCGAGCCACGGCAGCAGCAGATTGCGACCGAAGTCCGAGGGCGCCGAAAGCTGCAAAATCCCGCTGACCTGATCCTGACCGCTGGCGAGCAGGCGACGCCCTTCGTCGAGATTGCTCAGGGCGGCGCGGGCATACTCAAGGAAGCCTTCGCCCTCGGCGGTGAGGCGCAGGCTGCGGGTCGAACGCGCCAGCAGCCGCGCACCGAGTTGCTGCTCGATGCGCTTCAACGCCGCGCTGGCCACCGCCGCGGACATGTCCATCACCCGTGCCGCCGCCGACAGGCTGCCCAGATCCGCCGCGCGAACAAACAACTGCAAGTCATCAAAACGCAACATGCGCAGCCTCGATTATCAAAAGAATATTGAAAGAGACTGCTCTTTTAGCCGGTTTTATCGCGCAGAGAAATAGCCAATGATGACCTCCATCGAATTCACCCCGATTCTGGAGTCCGCGCATGTCCCAGCCCTTTACCGCTATCGCCACCCTGACCGCCAAATCCGGCCAGCAGGACGTTCTCGAACAGGCCCTGCGTGCCCTCGTCGAACCGAGCCGCGCCGAGCCCGGTTGTGGCCAGTACGACCTGCACCGCGACCTTGCCGATCCGCAGGTTTTTTATGTCATCGAACAGTGGGCCAGTGACGAGATTCTTGAGGCGCACAACGCCAGCGCGCATTTTCAGAAGTTTCAGGCCAGCGCCGGCCACACCATCGAACACTTCCAGCTCAAACGCCTCGGCAAGATTGCCTGAATCCTTCTTCTATCAACTGTACGGAGCCATTTATGAAAGCCATTGCCTATTACGCTTCCCTGCCGATCAGCGACGCCAAGTCCCTGCAGGACATTGAACTGCCAGAGCCGGTCGCCGGCCCGCGCGACCTCTTGGTGGAGGTCAAAGCCATTTCGGTCAACCCGGTCGATACCAAAGTGCGGCAGAACATGGCGCCGGAAAACGGCGCGGCGAAAGTGCTGGGCTGGGACGTTGCCGGTGTGGTCAAGGCGGTCGGCAGCGAAGTCACCCTGTTCAAGGCGGGCGACAAGGTGTTCTACGCCGGTTCGATCGCCCGGGCCGGTGGCAACAGCGAGTTGCACGTGGTCGATGAGCGCATCGTCGGCCACATGCCCAAGTCCCTCGGTTTTGCCGAAGCCGCCGCGCTGCCGCTGACCGCGATCACTGCGTGGGAATTGCTCTTCGAGCGCCTGCAAATCAGCGAAGGCAGCAATGATGAGGGTCAGAGCCTGCTGATCGTTGGCGCGGCGGGCGGAGTGGGCTCGATCCTTACCCAATTGGCCAAGCAGTTGACCGGCCTGAAAGTGATCGGCACCGCTTCCCGCCCACAGACCCGTGACTGGGTCAGCGAACTCGGTGCCGATCTGGTCATCGATCACAGCCAGCCACTGAGCGAAGAATTGAAGCGCGCCGGCATCGACAGCGTGACCCACGTCGCCAGCCTGACCCAGACCGATCAGCATCTGCCGCAACTGGTCGAAGCCCTCGCGCCGCAAGGCAAGCTGGCGCTGATCGACGATCCGAAGTCCCTCGACATCAGCCTGCTCAAGCGCAAGAGCCTGTCGCTGCACTGGGAGTTCATGTACACCCGCTCGCTGTTCGAAACGCCGGACATGATCGAACAGCACAAGCTGCTCAACCGCGTCGCCGAACTGATCGACGCCGGCACTTTGAAGACAACTTTGGGCGAGCACTTCGGTGTGATCAACGCAGCCAACCTGCGACGCGCCCATGAGCTGCTGGAAAGCGGCAAGGCCAAGGGGAAAATTGTTTTAGAAGGTTTCTAAAAAAATAAAGCCTCGCAACCGCTCGTGATGCCAGAGCGGTTGCGGGGCTTTTTGCCGTCAGTCGGTTGCTTGACCCTTGTCACAATTACGCGGGTATCGAGGTCTACAATCGAAGCCTC
Organism: Pseudomonas sp. Irchel 3F6; assembly: GCF_900187595.1. Taxonomy (NCBI): domain Bacteria; kingdom Pseudomonadati; phylum Pseudomonadota; class Gammaproteobacteria; order Pseudomonadales; family Pseudomonadaceae; genus Pseudomonas; species Pseudomonas sp. Irchel 3F6. The sequence continues at coordinate 23,826 of NZ_FYDP01000003.1, forward strand.
TGCGATACATCTTTTACGCAAGGGAGGTCAGCAATGAAGATCCTGATAAAAGAAGTGGCAAAGTCTCAATGGCAGGTGCGCCTGGACCAGCACGTCGTAACCTTTCGCAGTGAAGCCGAGGCTCTGGCCTTCACTCGCACCCTCGAAGCGCGACTCTGCGCGCCCCACCGAATCCCCGAACCCAGCCAGCAGCGCGCCGCCGGCTGAGCTTTCCAGGCAGAGCGTCAAACCTGGGCTTGCGCCAACGCCCGGGCATTCTGCAAGCGCCGGGTGAGCAGCGCGACGCTCACCACCAGCAAACCGCACAGGCTGATGACCATCGCCATCGGCACGGCGCTGCCATCGTGCAACACCCCCACCAACGCGGCGGCACCGGCGGCGATGCTGAATTGCAGGCAACCGAGCATTGCCGATGCACTGCCGGCACGGGCGCCCTGACCGTTCATTGCGCAAGCTGAGGCGTTGGGAATGATGCAGCCGAGGCTGGCAATGCAGATGAACAGCGGAATCAGCAACGGCCACAACGCCTCTGGACGCATCGCGCCGACCGCCAGCAGCGTCAGCCCGGCGAGGAAATACACCCACACCGCGCGCACCAGCAAGAACGCCGGGCCACGCTTGGCCAGCAGACGCGCATTGACCTGCGCCACCAGAATGAACCCCGCCGCGTTGGTGCCGAACAGCCAGCCAAAATGCTCGGCGGGTACACCGTAGAGCTTGATGAACACAAACGGTGAGCCAGCGATGTAGGCGAACATGCCGGCGATCGCGATGCCGCCGGTCAGGGCGTGGCCGAGGTAGACCGAGTCCTTGACCAGTCGCGCGTACTGGCGCAACGCACCGGACAACGGCTGGCGCGGCACGTGGGCCGGCATGCTTTCCGGCAGCCCCAACGCCACCGCCAGACCCGCCGCCGCACTGAACCCGGTGAGGACCAGAAAGATCGACTGCCAACCCGTGGTGTTGACCAGCAGCCCACCGAGCATCGGCGCCAGAATCGGTGCCAGGCCCATCACCAGCATCAACTGGGAAAACACCTTCGCCGAGCCCACCGCGTCGCACTTGTCGGCGACCACCGCACGGGAAATCACCATGCCCGCACAACCACCGAGTGCCTGGACGAAACGCGCGCCGATCAGCCATTCCAGGCTCGGCGCGTAGGCGCAGGCCAATGACGCCAGGGTAAACAGGGCGACACCGCTGAGCAGCGGAAGTCGCCGGCCGAAACGATCGGAAATCGGCCCGTACGCCAGTTGGCCCAGAGACAGACCAAGGAAGTACGCCGCCAGCGTCAGCTGGACATGCTGCTCATCGGTGCCGAAGGCCAGCGCCATGGCCGGGAAGGCAGGTAAATAGAAGTCGATCGCCAAAGGACCGAAGGCGCTCAAGGCGCCGAGTATCAAAATCGTGCGGAAATTCATCAGGCATCCAGGTGGGCAAGTCGCAGCCCGACAGTCTAGCCGCGCCCGGACGCCTTGAACATTCCGATAGCTCGCTAACGATCAATTTCAGACGAGCTTCACCTCATAACCCTCTTCGCGAATCGCTGCGATGACCTGATCGACACTCAGCGCGCTCTCGACGCCGACTTCCCTGGCCGCCAGATCGACGCGCACGCTGGCTGCCGGATCCAGCGCCTGCACCGCAGTGGTGATGGCTTTGACGCAATGACCGCAGGACATGCCTTGAACGTTGAACACTTGCATGGGAAGACTCCTTTGAGTGAGGTTGCCGGCAGTCTCGAGCTTGCCACGATGGCAAGGTCAAGTTCTGCGAAAAACTGCCGGGCTGGCATTCGGCGCCGCGCTCGGCCAAGCTGCATGCATCAATGACTGGAATTCAGGAGATTCAGCCATGCGCTGGTCAGCTTTGGGCCTGTTTGGCTTGCTCAGCCTTTTCGCCGCCGTCCCGCAGGTGCAAGCCGCCGGCGAGGATTACGCGGTACTGATCATTTCCCGCGAGCGCCTCGAAGTGGCGACCTCGTGCGAAATCGGCGTGTACATCCAGGACCAGCTCTCGGCGCGCCTGTTCCAGGAGCAGAGCACGTCGTTCAACCTGCCGCCGGGCAAGGTTTCGCTGCGCTTGAAACTGCTGCCGGGACAGGCGCCGGGTTGCAACCCCGGCATGCTCGCACCGGGTTCGCAGGAAGTCGTGCTGCACGCCGGGGATGTGCTGAAGTTCCGCCTGGCGATGAATGCCGAAGGCGTGTACCTGAAACCTGCAGGCCTGGGTTATTGAGCAACCGCCTCGACCTGTGGGAGCGAGCCTGCTCGCGAAAGCGCCGGGTCAGCCAACATGATTGCTGAATGATGCACCGCATTCGCGAGCAGGCTCGCTCCCACAAGAATGGTGCTTGACCTTGCCCGCATGGCAAGGTTGATCCTGTAGTCATCCACTACAGGGAGCGCGACCGATGTCCGAATCCACCACTTTCGATCTGCCGATTGCCGGCATGACCTGTGCCAGCTGCGCCGGGCGTGTCGAGCGAGCCCTGCGCAAGGTCAGCGGCGCCAGAGCCGTCAGCGTCAACCTCGCCACCGAACAGGCGCGGGTACAGGCGCCCGGCGACAGCCTGCCGGCGCTGATGCAAGCCGTGGAGCGCGCCGGTTACAGCGTGCCCCGGCAAACCGTCGAATTGAGCATCGACGGCATGACCTGCGCCTCCTGCGTCGGTCGCGTCGAACGCGCCCTGAGCAAAGTCCCAAGCGTGAGCAGCGTCAGCGTCAATCTGGCCAATGAACGTGCGCACCTCGAATTGCTCGGCCAGGTCGATACGCAAACCCTGCTCGACGCGGTGAGCAAGGCCGGTTACTCGGCCAGCGTCTGGCAAGCTGAACGGCCACAGTCCGATGACCAGCAAAAACGCCTGCATCGCGAGCGCTGGGCATTGATCTGCGCGATCGCCCTCGCTCTGCCACTGGTGTTGCCAATGTTGCTGCAGCCGTTCGGCATTCACTGGATGCTCCCGGCCTGGGCGCAATTCGCCCTCGCCACCCCCGTGCAATTCATCTTCGGCGCACGCTTTTATGTTGCGGCGTGGAAAGCCGTGCGCGCCGGCGCCGGCAACATGGACCTGCTCGTCGCCCTCGGCACCAGCGCCGGTTATGGCCTGAGCGTCTATGAATGGGCCAGCGCCGCCGGACGCATGCCGCATCTGTATTTCGAAGCCTCGGCCGTGGTCATTGCCCTGGTATTGCTCGGCAAATATCTCGAGAGCCGCGCCAAACGCCAGACCGCCAGCGCCATCCGCGCCCTCGAAGCGTTGCGGCCGGAGCGCGCGATTCAAGTCATCGACGGGCGTGAGCAAGACGTCGCGATCAGCGCCCTGCGCCTCGACGATCTGGTACTGGTCAAACCCGGCGAACGCTTCCCGGTGGATGGCGAAGTCGTTGAAGGCCAGAGCCACGCCGACGAAGCGCTGATCAGTGGCGAAAGCCTGCCAGTGCCGAAACAGCCGGGCGACAAGGTCACCGGCGGCGCGATCAATGGCGAAGGTCGTTTGCTGGTGCGCACCCAGGCGCTCGGCGCGGAAACCGTGCTGGCGCGGATCATTCGTCTGGTCGAAGACGCGCAAGCGGCGAAAGCGCCGATCCAGAAATTGGTGGACAAGGTCAGCCAGATCTTCGTGCCGACCGTGTTGCTGATCGCCCTGGCTACGCTGGTCGGCTGGTGGCTGTACGGCGCACCGCTGGAAACCGCGGTGATCAATGCCGTCGCCGTGCTGGTGATTGCCTGCCCGTGCGCCCTCGGCCTCGCCACCCCGACGGCGATCATGGCCGGCACCGGCGTCGCCGCACGCCACGGCATTCTGATCAAGGACGCCGAAGCACTGGAGCGCGCCCATGAAGTCAGCAGTGTGGTGTTCGACAAGACCGGCACGCTGACCTCGGGTACGCCGCGTATCGCGCACTTCAGCGCGGTCGATGGTGACGAAAACAATCTGCTGACACTGGCCGGTGCCTTGCAGCGCGGCAGCGAGCATCCGTTGGCCAAAGCCGTGCTGGATGCAGCCGCCGAACGCGGCTTGAACGTGCCCGACGTCAGCGACAGCCAGTCGCTGACCGGGCGCGGCATCGCTGGCACGCTGGATGGCCGGCGCCTGGCGCTGGGCAACCGGCGGATGCTCGACGAAAGCGCCTTGAATGCCGGTGAATTGAGCACATCCGCCGAAGCGTGGGAACGCGAAGGTCGGACACTGTCGTGGCTGATCGAACAAAGTCCTGAGCCGAAGGTACTGGGTCTGTTCGCCTTCGGTGACACGCTGAAACCCGGCGCACTGCAAGCGGTGCAACAACTCGCCGCGCGGGATATCCAGAGCCACCTGCTGACCGGCGACAATCGCGGCAGCGCACGGGTGGTGGCCGAGGCCTTGGGCATCCGCAATGTTCACGCCGAAGTGCTGCCTGCCGACAAAGCCGCGACGGTGGCCGAGCTGAAGAAAACCGGCGTGGTTGCCATGGTCGGCGATGGTATCAACGATGCCCCGGCCCTCGCCGCCGCAGACATCGGCATCGCCATGGGCGGCGGCACCGACGTTGCCATGCACGCGGCCGGCATCACGTTGATGCGCGGCGATCCGCGACTGGTGCCGGCAGCGCTGGAGATCAGTCGCAAGACCTATGCGAAGATTCGCCAGAACCTGTTCTGGGCCTTTGTCTACAACCTGATCGGCATTCCGCTGGCGGTGTTCGGCTTCCTCAATCCGGTGCTGGCTGGCGCGGCGATGGCGCTGTCGAGCGTCAGCGTGGTGAGCAATGCGCTACTGTTGAAAACCTGGAAACCCAAGGACCTGGAGGAACACCGATGAACATCGGCCAAGCGGCCCGACAAAGTGGCCTGAGTGCAAAAATGATCCGTTATTACGAATCGATCGGCCTGCTCAAAGCGGCCAATCGCACCGACAGCGGTTACCGCGTGTACGGCAGCGATGACCTGCACACGCTGGCGTTCATCAAGCGCTCGCGGGATCTGGGCTTTTCCCTGGAAGAGGTCGGCAAGCTGCTGACCCTCTGGCAGGATCGCCAGCGTGCCAGCGCCGATGTGAAAGCACTGGCGCGCCAGCACATCGACGAGCTGAACCAGAAGATCCGCGAGCTCGGCGAGTTGCGTGACACCCTGCAGGATCTGGTCGAGCATTGCAGCGGCGACCATCGCCCGGACTGCCCGATTCTCAAGGAACTGGCGTCGGGCTGCTGCGCGCAACCCGCCCGCGCCTGATCAGCGACAGCGTCACCACGCACAACGTACCGAGGGGAATGCCGTGGAACAGCATGACCACGGCCCCCGGCGTCCACCACGCATAGAACGGCGCAGCGACCAGCATGCCGATGCCGAAACCGCTCATCTGCAGCAAGGTCAGCACGCTGAAAATCGGCAGGCGCAACGCCGCAGGTTCCCGTTGCAAACGTGACATCAGGCTGACTTCGGAGACCCCGTCGCCAAGCCCGGCCGGCAAGGCGAACAGCAGCAGACCGTAGAGGCCGTGCTGCTGGAACATCAGAATGAAACCGCATGACATCAGCGCCACGCCGAAGAAAAATCTTCTTTCGAGGTGGCTGTTCTCCGAGCCCTTGAGGTGACTGGCGATGCGTGCGCCGAGCAGTTTGCCGCTGGCCCATACCGCAAGCGCCAGGCCCAAGGTCGTACTCGCCGCCTCCGGCGTGAGCAGTTTGGAAATGATCGGGAAGCCGACGTTATGCGCGGCACTGCCCAAGGTGTCGGCCATGGTCACCGCGAGCATGGCCGCGACCACAGGCGCCGAACGCAGGCCCTGCCGCAGCGCAAACCATTCACCGCGCTCCGGCTGTTCGCTGACATCGGTTTTTTCGAAACGCAGCGGCACGATCAGCAGCGCCGCAAGCAAATAGGTCAGCGCGTTGAGGGCGAAGACCGTTTCAAAACCGAAAGCAGCCACCAGCAACCCCGACACCAGACTGCCGCCGACCATGGCGGCTGAAGAGGCTGAGGTGATCCAGGCATTGGCCTTGAGCAGCTGCGCCGGCGCGATCAAACGCGGCAACTGGCTGTTGAGGCCGATGGCGAACATCGAATTGCCCAGGCCGAGGCCGAAGGCAATCAACGGTAACAGCCACGCCTGCTGACTCGCCGGAGTGATCAACAGCAGCCCCAGCAGCGCCGCACGCAACAGATCAAAAGCAATCAGCGGCGCGCGGCCCTGCCAGCGCCGGTAGAAGCGCGTGCCGATCAGGCTGGCGAAAATTCCGCCACCGACGCGGCTGGCAAGGAAAACGCCGACGCTCATGGCGCTGTTGCTTAACAGATAAACGTAGGTGGCCAGCGCGACCATGTTGAGGAAGGCGCCGAAATCGGAGATCAGCCGGGCGGTTACGATCAGGTGGGTGTTGCGTGGGGTGGTCACATTCAGTCCTTGAGTGTGGTTGGAGCGCTGGACAGTAGACGCGAATAAGCCAGGATCCGAAAGCCCCCTCACCCTAGCCCTCTCCCAAAGGGAGAGGGGACCGATTGGGGGATATTTGGGAGATACACCGACCTGAACGTTTTTCTTTGAATCCATAATCGACTCGGTTTTTTCAGGTCGATGTATGGCTAAAGACACCTCGGTCGGCCCCCTCTCCCTCCGGGAGAGGGACCGATTGGGGGATATTTGGGAAATACACCGACCTGAACGTTTTCCGTTGAATCCATGATCGACTCGGTTTTTTCAGGTCGATGTATGGCTAAAGACACCTCGGTCGGCCCCCTCTCCCTCCGGGAGAGGGCTGGGGTGAGGGTGCTTTTTGACTCAAACAAAAAACCCGGCCGAAGCCGGGTTTTTCATCACGCGATCACTGCATCCACGGCGGTGGAGGCGGTTCTTCGGGTTTGCCTTTCGGCGCGTCGTCCGCCGCGCGAATGGCCTGCTTGCGTTCCTCGTCGAGGCGCGCCGCTTCGATTTCGCGCAGCACCCCGCCGACATCCGCCAGGTCCTCCGGATCGTCGAACTCGCCGGTCAGCACACTGTTCGGGTGCAAGGTGCCGGCTTCGTACAACGCCCACATTTCCTTGGCGTACTTGGTCTTCTTCAATTCCGGCGCGAAACGGCCGAAGTACGAAGCCATGTTGCCAACGTCACGCTCGAGCATGCTGAACGCGTGGTTGTTGCCCGCTGCGTCGACTGCCTGGGGCAGGTCAATAATCACCGGACCGGTCGGGGTCAGCAGCACGTTGAACTCGGAGAGGTCACCGTGCACCAGACCGGTACACAACATCAGCACGATCTGCGAAATCAGGAAGGCGTGATACTCGCGCGCCTGATCCGGCTCCAGCACCACATCGTTCAGACGCGGCGCGGCGTCGCCGAATTCGTCGGCCACCAGCTCCATCAACAGCACGCCGTCGAGGAAGTCATAGGGTTTGGGCACTCGCACACCGGCGCCGGCCAAACGGAACAGCGCCGCCACTTCGGCGTTCTGCCAGGCGTCTTCGGTCTCTTTGCGACCGAACTTGGACCCCTTCGCCATGGCCCGCGCCTGACGACTGTTACGAACCTTGCGGCCTTCCTGATACTCGGCCGCCTGGCGGAAACTGCGTTTATTCGCCTCCTTGTAGACCTTGGCGCAACGTAACTGATTGCCGCAGCGCACTACATAAACAGCTGCCTCTTTGCCACTCATCAGTGGACGCAGCACTTCGTCGACCAGACCGTCCTCGATCAGGGGTTCAATGCGTTTTGGAGTCTTCATCAGCTTTTATTGTGGGTCCTTTATTACCAAACACGCGAATGTCACTCGTTATACGGCAATCCTCGCCCGACGGGGAGGGGTTGCCGACCTGTGAACCTTGAGGATGCACACACTGTGCCGGATCAATCGCAGCGACCCGGGCAAATCATAGCCGAGACCGTGGCATTGATTGGTATCGGTCGGCAAGGGCATTTGCGACAGAATCTGACATGGTCGGTGAACTTCAGTTGCCCTCACCCCAGCCCTCTCCCAGAGGGAGAGGGGGCCGACCGAGGTGTCTCCCGTAATACATCGACCTGAGAGACCGCAGCGCTTATGGTTTGAATCGCATCTCTGGATTCGGTGAAGGGCGCTCAGGTCGGCGTCGATTTCAAGCATCCCCCGATCAGTCCCCTCTCCCTTTGGGAGAGGGTTAGGGTGAGGGGCTTTTTCAGCGTTCAATGATCGCGGTGACACCCTGCCCGCCCGCCGCACAGATCGAAATCAACCCTCGCCCCTTACCCGCCGCATCCAGCAGCTTGGCCAGATTCGCGACAATGCGCCCGCCCGTCGCGGCAAACGGATGCCCCGCCGCCAGCGAACTGCCCTTCACATTGAGCCGACCGCGATCAATCGAACCCAGCGGTGCCTCGAGACCCAGGCGGGTTTGGCAATATTCGGGATCTTCCCAGGCCTTGAGCGTGCACAAGACCTGCGCGGCGAAGGCTTCGTGAATTTCGTAGTAATCAAAATCCTGCAAGGTCAGGCCGTTGCGCGCCAGCAAGCGTGGCACGGCGTACACCGGCGCCATCAGCAGGCCCTCGGCACCGTTGACGAAATCCACCGCCGCCGCTTCACCGTCGCGCAAGTAGGCAAGAATCGGCAGACCGCGCTCTTTGGCCCATTCTTCACTGCCGAGCAACACCACCGAAGCGCCATCGGTGAGCGGCGTGGAATTGCCCGCCGTCAGCGTGCCCTTGGCGCTTTTCTCGAAGGCCGGTTTCAGCGCGGCGAGTTTTTCCAGGGTCAGGTCCGGGCGCAGATTGTTGTCGCGGGTCAGGCCGAGGAATGGCGTCATCAGATCGTTGTGCCAGCCTTCGCTGTAGGAAGCGGCGAGTTTGTGGTGGCTTTCGAGGGCCAGTTGATCTTGTTCTTCGCGGGGGATATTCCAGGTCTGCGCCATCAGTTCGCAGTGCTCGCCCATCGACAGGCCAGTGCGTGGCTCGCCGTTGCGCGGGAATTCGGGGATCAGGTGCTGGGGGCGCAACCGCAAAAGGGTTTTCAGTTTGTCGCCGGTACTCTTGGCGCGGTTGGCCTGCAGAAGAATCCTGCGCAGGCCTTCGCTGACGCTGATCGGCGCGTCGGAGGTGGTGTCGACGCCGCCGGCAATGCCGCAGTCGATCTGGCCGAGGGCGATCTTGTTCGCCACCAGCAACGCCGCCTCCAGACCGGTGCCGCAGGCTTGCTGGATGTCATAGGCCGGTGTCGTCGGAGACAAGCGCGAGCCGAGCACGCATTCGCGGGTCAGGTTCATATCCCGTGACAATTTAAGCACCGCGCCTGCCACCACCTCGCCGATGCGCTGGCCGTGCAGGTTGTAGCGCTCGATCAGGCCTTCCAGCGCGGCGGTGAGCATCGCCTGATTGCTGGCCGTGGCGTACGGCCCGTTGGAGCGGGCGAAAGGGATGCGGTTACCGCCGATGATCGCGACGCGGCGCAGCTGGGTCATGGATAACTCCTGTGGAATTTGCGGATTCACATGGAAACCTGTGGGAGCTGGCTTGCCAGCGATGGGGGCGGCACTCCCAACCCTTCAGCGGCTGACACTCCGCCATCGCGGGCAAGCCCGCTCCCACAGGGTCAGTGGTCTACTCTGCTAAATCAGCGTAGGCCTTATTGCGCCGATCGAACGATTGATTGCCGTAGACAGTCCACACTTTGAACCCCAACTTCTGGAGAGCGTTCCATGTCTGACCGCTATATCGACTTCGCCAACTCATCCTTCGGCCATCGTCTGGTCGGGGCCTTGGGCCTGCCGTCGCCGGTGCGGCTGGAACGCTGGCAGGCGGGGCGTCTGCGGCCGATCGAGGGCGCCCTGTTGATCGGTGGCGGGCCGCTGGCCGAACGGATCAGCGTGTTTGCCAACCGCTTGACCGATGCAATCTACAGCTACGGCACCGAGCCCTCGCTGGCCACCGCGTGGATCCCCGGCCACGGGCCGAAACTCAAAGCGGTGGTGTTCGACGCCAGCGGTCTGCAACACACCGACCAGCTCAAGCAGTTGCGCGAGTTCTTCCAGCCATTGATGAAGAACCTCGACCATAGCGCGCACCTGGTGATTCTCGGCCGCGCGCCGGAAACCTTGGGTGATCCGTTCGCCTCCAGCGCGCAGCGAGCACTTGAAGGCTTCTCGCGCTCGCTGGCCAAAGAGCTGCGCGGCGGTGGCACCTTGCAGTTGATCTACGTCGGCGAAGGTGCCGAGGATCAATTGGAAGGCCCGCTGCGATTTTTCCTCTCGCCGAAAAGTGCATTCGTTTCCGGCCAGGTGATTCGCCTGACCGCGTGCGCCACGCCAGTGACCGACTGGACCCGTCCGCTGGCCGGGCGCAAGGCGCTGGTCACCGGTGCTGCGCGCGGCATCGGCGCGTCGATTGCCGAAACCCTCGCGCGCGATGGCGCCGAGGTTATCCTCCTCGATGTGCCGCCGGCCAAGACCGACCTCGAAGCCCTCGCCGCCCGCCTCGGCGGCCGTGCGATCACACTCGATATCTGCGCCGATGACGCCGCCGCGCACTTGATCGAACAGCTGCCCGACGGTCTCGACATCCTCGTGCACAACGCCGGCATCACCCGCGACAAAACCCTGGCCAACATGACCCCGGAATTCTGGGACGCGGTGCTGGCCGTCAACCTCAATGCCCCGCAAGTGCTGACCAAGGCGCTGCTCGACAGCGGCACCCTGCGCGACAACGCACGGGTGGTCCTGCTTGCCTCGATCAGCGGCATCGCCGGCAATCGCGGGCAAACCAACTACGCGGCGAGCAAGGCTGGCCTGATCGGTCTGGCCCAGGCCTGGGCGCCGACGCTGCTGGAACGCGGCATCAGCATCAACGCCGTCGCCCCCGGGTTCATCGAAACGCAAATGACTGCGCACATCCCATTCGGCCTGCGCGAAGCCGGGCGGCGCATGAGTTCGCTGGGCCAGGGTGGCTTGCCGCAGGACGTCGCCGAAGCCGTGGCGTGGCTGGCGCAACCGGGCACGGGCGCGTTCACCGGGCAAGCGTTGCGGGTCTGTGGGCAAAGTGTTCTGGGGGCTTGAGCATGAGCATCGAATGGCACACGCTGGATCGCGAACCGAGTCTGCCGGGGCTTTATTCGCGCGCAGCGACGCGACGCAAAATCACCGGTACGCAACTGCCCGACAGCGGCCTGCGCTGCTGGGTCGATATCGACAGCAAACGGCTGACGGCTTATCGCAAGGTCTGCGGTTTCGTCGATGACGGCCTGCTGCCGCCGACCTATCCACACATCCTCGCCTTCGCCTTGCAGATGCAATTGCTCACGGCCAGGGATTTTCCCTTCCCGCTGCTGGGGCTGATTCACCTGAGCAACCGCATCCGCGTGTTGCGGCCAATGGGCGCGATCAGTCGCGCGCAAGTCAGCGTGCGCGTGCACAACCTGCAACCACATGCCAAGGGCGCGACGTTCGATCTGTTGACCACCCTCGACGATCAGCTCGGGCCGCTGTGGGAAGCCGAAAGCCGGATGCTCTGTCGCGGGGTGAAACTCGAGGGCGAGGCGCTGGCACAGGACTGGCAGCCGTCGCAGGATTTGCTTGAGGTGACGCGTTGGACTGCGCCGGCCGATATCGGTCGCCAGTATGCGAAAGTCTCCGGCGACTACAACCCGATTCACCTAAGTGCAGCGAGCGCCAAACTGTTCGGGTTCCCCACCGCGATCGCCCATGGACTGTGGAACAAGGCACGCACACTGGCGGCACTCTCCGATCACCTACCCAAAGCCAACCTGGAAATCGCCGTGCACTTTCGCAAACCGGTGCGCCTGCCCAGTGAAGTGACATTGCTGGCCAGTGCCGCGGGATCCAGCGGTGAGTTGCGTCTGATCGGCGCCGGCGCCCTGGAACATATGGTCGGTCAGTGGCAACCGATCGCCTGATCTGGCGGGGCGGAAAAACCCGTTAATTGTGTATATATCACTTAAGTTTTTCCGCGCCCTGCCCGCTGCTTTGCAAAAAACCGAGCCTTGAATTTCAAGGCTTTTTTTTGCCCGTTTATTACCTGGGTATTAGTCCTTCGGCATAGCGCCGAGCCCTCTATATAAAGGGGTTAATACCAACTTGAGAATGGTGAAAAACCTGCCCTCGACTGAGATTACAGCCACGGACGAGGCATCGCCGACGACAGATCGGCGAGCCATCGAAGGCAACGTAACGTTGTGACAGGTGCAGGAATCTCAATCATGAAAACTCAAGTGATGTGGTCCAAATCGGCAATCGCGCTGGCACTGATTCTTTCGGTCGGCCTCGTCGGCTGCAGCAGCGGCGGTGGCGGTCATCGCAGCAGTTCGGGCAGCTCGACGGCGGACGGCACGGCGGGTACCGATGGCAGCGGTGGCGCGGGCGGCGGAACCGGCGGCGATACTGCCGGCACTGGTGGCACAGGTGGCGGAACCGGTGGTACTGGCGGCACTGGCGGCGGCACCGATCCGACCAATCCAACCAATCCGACAGACCCGACCGATCCCACCAACCCGACCAATCCCGCTGCACCTTCGCTGGTGACCACAACACTTGTTCAGGATGTCGGCAAAACCGTCAGCGGTGTCGGCGATGGCGTCGGCCAGATCGGCGATTCGCTGAGCACTGTTCCGGTCGCTGGCGGCATCGTGCAAAGCCTGGCCAACACCACCGGCAACGTGGTCAGCACCTTGGGCGATGGCGTCACTGATGGCATCGGCAAACTGGCCACTGACCCCAATGGCCTGACCACCACCGTCGCCTCGGTTGGCGGCGTGGTTTCCGATGTTGGCGACGGCGTGTCGGACCTCAGCGTCAAACTCAACACAGCGACCCGCAGCGTTCCTGTCGTTGGCGGTGTAGTCACCCGCGTGGCGCCGCTGGTCGATGGCATCGGCGAAAAAGTCACCATGCTTGGCGACACCCTCAACACCTCACTGACCAGCGGCCCGACCCGCCAGTTGACCGACAAGGTCGGCAGCGGCCTGGTACCGGTGATCGCCATGGTCGAAAGCACCACCGACAAACTCGGCGATGCCACCGGTCTGGGTGATCCGCTCAAAGGGGTGATCTCCAAGGTGGGCGGCACGGTGAACAGCCTTGGCGGCAAAGTCACCGACGCAGGCAGCGGCAATGCCCTGACCAACACCCTCGGCGGCGCCCTGAGCAACACCGGCACGGCGGTCGGCAAAGCGGGTGGTCTGGTGTCCAATGGCACTGGCTCGGGCAGTGGCGGCATCGGTGGCGGGCTGGGCGGCACCGGTCTGCTGCAAACTGTCGGTGGTGCGGTGGTCAACGTCGGCAGCGGTCTGAATGCCGGCAGCACCAGCGGCGTGGTCAGTGCCGGCGGCGTCACCGCCGGCGGGCTGGGCAACACGATTGCTTCGATCAACACCGTACTCGGTGGTTCGGGCACACCGATTACTGCATCCACCTCGCCGCTGGCCAGCGTCGGCGCCGCAGTCGGAGCCGGCCTCAATCCGGTCACCAGCGCGGTGACCACTGTCACTCAACAGGTCGGCGCCGCTACCGGTCTCGGCACTCCGGTGGCGGGTATCACAAGTCAGGTCGGCGCTGCGGTGGGCAATCTCGGCGGGGCGATCGCCGCAACCAACAACCCGGTCACCACAGCGGTCGGCGGTCTGGTTACCAACGTCGGCGGCACCGTGGCAGCGGTCGGTGGTCTGGTCAACAGCGGCACTGCCACTGGCGGCGGCACGGCAACCGGTGGCCTGGGCGGGGTACTCGGCGGCCTGACCGGCGCGCTGGGCGGCAACAGACGCTAAATTGCACCTGGCCGATTCGACGGCCTTACCTACAGCGCCTACGCTTGGTTGAGGGCGGAAGATTCCCACGAGTCTTCCGCCTTTTTTCTAAGGAAAAATCTGCCCTGTGCTGTGTTCTGACCATGGAGTGTCCTATGCGCGTACTGGCATCCCTGCTGTGCCTGAGCCTCAGTTCCGCTGCCCTCGCCGACACCTTGCCCAGCTTTCTCAACAGCAACGAAACCATCCGCAACCTGCCCGTTCCCAACCTGCCCGCCGACGCCTATCGCCCGAGCGCGGCGCCGCTGCAAGTGCCGGACCCGGGTGCGACCGCCGCGCAGCCACTGCTGATGGAAACCAAGGTCAACCTGAAGACCGTGCAGATCGAAGGCGGCACGATCTACCCGCTCAACGAACTCGCGGAAATCTACAAGCCCCTGATCGGCCGTCAGGCCAGCCTTGCCGAACTGATCGAAGCCACGCGCAACATCACCCGTCGCTATCAGCAGGACGGCTATCTGTTGTCCTACGCGTTCCTGCCGCAACAGAACTTCGATGACGGCGTGGCCCGCGTGGTGCTGGTCGAGGGCTATGTGCGCGATATCCAGATGCAGGGCGACATCGGTCGGGTCAAAGGCCTGCTCGATAAACTCGCCGCGAAAATCCAGGCCGAACGCCCGCTGACGCGCAAGACCTTCGAGCGCTACACCACGCTGATGAGCCGCATTCCCGGCGTGACGATTCAAGCGCAAGTGCCACCGCCGGGCACCACCGATGGCGCGACCACCCTGGTTGCCCAGGCCAGTCGCAAACCGTTCACCAGCACCCTGAGCACCACCGAAGACAACCGTAACGGCCCGCAAGCGTTGCTCGGTGTCAGCAGCAATTCGCAGACGTCGATGGGCGAACAGTTGAGCCTCAGCGGCCTGTTCCCACCGGGCGACGACAAAGAGCATTACTACCGTCTCGACTACAGCCAGTTCCTCGATACCGAAGGCACGCAACTCAACGTCTCGGCCTCGCGTTACCGCGCCGACCCGGACACCGAAGTGCTGGTCGGCGGTGGCGGACGCCTGAGTACCCACCGCGAGAACGATCGCTACTCGATCGGCTTCAGCACGCCCTTGATCGCCTCCGCCAACGAGCTGCTGACGGCCGGCTCACGTCTGTATGCGGTCGACGACAAGACGCGCTATGACGGCATCAACTTTCCCTTCAGCACCGAACTGCGCACCGATGTCCGCGCCCTGGCTTTCGAAGGCGACTGGCGCAAGGCCGACGCCCGCCAACTGCGCATCCTCAGTGCCGGCGTCTACCAGGGCTTCGACAGCCTCGGCGCACACACCAACTACGACGACATCGACCTGGATTTTTTCCGCGTGCGCTTGTCCGGCGTGCAGAGCGACAAGTTCCTCGACAACTGGCAAGGCGTGCTCTCGGCGGCGCTGTACTGGAGCGACGACACCTTGCCCGACAGCGAACGCGCCGTGTTCGGCGGGCAGAACTTCGGCCGTGGCTACCCCGACGACCAGGCCTCGGGCGACAAGGGTTGGGGCGTGGCCTACGAGGTCAACTACAGCTTCAACCGCGACGGCAACTGGGTGCGCATCCTGCAACCCTACGTAGTTGTCGACCGCTCGCGCAGCTGGTTCAACCAACTGCCGGTGCAGGCCAACAACCTGTCATCGACCGCCGTCGGGCTGCGCTTTGGTGATGCCAAGTATTACAACGTGGCGCTGGAAGTGGCGAAGGCGATGTCGGATGAAGCACTGGATACGTTCAATCGCAAGCCTCGGTACAGCATCAGTTTCAGTTATCAGTTGTGATGGTCGAGCGGTGTGTCAGTCAGGATTTTTTTGACTGACGCACCGCCTTCGCGAGCAGGCTCGCTCCCACAGATTCGGCGGTGTTCATGGTTGCTGAGTACAACCGCCGTCCCTGTGTGAACGAGCCTGCTCGCGAAAGGGTTCGGCTATTCAACCGATTTATCGCAGCGCTTAAACCAGCCGTTTAAACACACGCCCCGTTACCTCGCAACAGCCCACAAATCCTTGCGCCGTTGCCTACGGCTACGCCAGAATCCGCCGGCTTGTGCGCCTGGGGCGCGGGTTCTATCGTTTGCCTGCCACTGCTCATCAGTGGTCGGGTTTAGTCGCCCGCTTGTCCACGACGCACAGGTTCCTGTCAGCCAGGTATTGCATACCTGCACTTGATGGTGGCTGTGCGCAGGGCGCCTTCGGGCGCGCCGATTTCGTGGCTCATCGGTCGACTAACCTGCGTGCAGCTGCCTCCCTTTCGTTTAGTCGCGAACCGGTTGCGGCCCTACTCCACAAGGAGACTGAGCCCGTGAAAAAGATAACGCCCGATCCACCCCTTGCCGATCCAACCTTCGCCGACCCGCTCGTCGAAGCGCAAAAACTCAAGGAAGCCGCCGACCGCGCCATCGATTACTACCTCAACCCCCGCCTCATCAAAGACCCCGCCGCACCGCGCAAACCCAGCACCCTGTTCATCGTCGACCCGGCTGCGGACAACGAAACCCTGCTGGTGCATGCCTGCGAATCACTGGCCTCGGCGAGCATCATGGCCAGCGACCTCGCCGGATTTATCGATGGACCGCAGCGCAACTCCCTGTTGGGAATACAGCAGGTGATCATGCTGGGCGAACTGGCGGTCAACCGCGTACTGGACAGGCTTGTGCCGGAGTGACAAGAGCAAGAGGTTGATTGCGCAGGTGGTGACTCAGGCAGAGCGTTGTTGACTGACTGGCCGCCTTCGCTGGCAAGCCAGCTCCCACAGGATTGATGTACATCAGGAAGAAATTGGTCGGCTGGCAGGCCGCCTTCGCGAGCAGGCTCGCTCCCACAGTTTGAATCGAGTACATCAGCGAGAAACAGGTCGGCAGGCAGACCGCCTTCGCTGGCAAGCCAGCTCCCACAGGATTGATGTAAATCAGGAAGAAATGGGTCGGCTCCCAGGCCGCCTTCGCGAGCAGGCTCGCTCCCACAAAAGCAAAAGCAAAAGCAAAGCAGCGCAGCTGCCCGCGGCGAAGCCGCCCCACTCAACAATGAGCGCAAGCTCGAGTGCTCTTGATCTTGATCCACCGGCGACGTCGGAAGGCTGAGCGGAGGGATTGATCCGGGCGTGGGAGCGTAGCGACCGTCTGGCGCAGCCAGACACAGCGGAAGGAGGTGCAGCGAAGCAAACCGGAGCCGCTGCGCCCGGATCAGTCCCGGAGCGAAGGAACCCGAGCCTGCGAGGGCCGGACGCAGGAGCTAGCGTTTTTTGCTTACTTTTTTAGGCGCTTGTAAAAAAGTAAGTCGCCGTCAGGCGAAACCGCCAGCCGCAGCACCCGAAGCAACGGATATTCACCCAAAACCCCACCAACACGGTCGGCCCAAAGGCCGCCGAGTTCACCCACCCTGAACCTTAGGCTTGGGAAAAAGATTATCGAGAGTCTCCAACAACCGAACGTGATAAATCGGCTTGCGAAAAAGATCCAGCACCTGCAACCGCAACATATCGCTGACATCCTCCATATCCGCATGCCCCGACATCACAATCACCGGCAAATGCGCCCGCGACGTATGCTCACGCAACCGCCTGATCAGCGACATGCCCGACTCCTCGGGCATACGCAGATCAGTAATCACCAAAGCAATATCCGGATGCCGGGTCAGATGATGCAGCGCAAGCTTCACCGACGTCGCGGTATGACAGGTAAAGCCCTCCCCCTCCAGCAACTCCGCCAACTCCAGCAACGCGTCTTCTTCATCATCAACCAGAAGCAGTTGTTCGCGCGGCAGCGAGGGAGAATTCATGGGCAGCCCCGAATACTGAAAGTAAAACTCAGTGTAGCGCGCTGTTGAGCAGACGCGACCGGCACATCAATCAGGGTGTCTGCACCGGAGCCGTCTGTGCGGTGCCAACGAGCGAGACCAGGATACTGTTGAAAATCGTCAGCACCTTCGCCCCCACCGGCGTTACAAACACCACGACCACCACGGCAACCATCGCCACGACAATCGCATATTCGATGGCGGAGGCACCGTCACTGCTGGTCAGAAATGCTCGAATCCGCGTCAGCAAATAATCAAGCAACATGGGTATTCTCCTCGCGCCGATTCGGTCGGACGCTGGCAAACGGAGACCCCGCCAATGCCTGAACGCACCTGTCACTTGCGCACAGACACTGGAAAGGGAAAGGACAGCAATCAAATAGCCGGACGCGTTTGTACTGTCCCGCCGAGCGAGGTCAACACCGAGTTGAAAATTGCTAATACCTTTGCCCCGATGGGTGTCACGAAAACTACGGCGACAACCGCCACCATCGCCACCACAATCGCATACTCGATCGCCGAAGCACCCTCTTCACTGCGGGCGAACGCGCGAGCCTTGGCGATCACATAATCAAAAGTCATACGAAACATAGGTCCACTCCTTCGCGCCTCTGGCGCCGACATCACCACCGCGGCAAGGTTCCACCGTGCCACCTGAGCATTGTCAACAAACCCCCGCCCAACAACTGTAAGAACGCATTAATCACAAAGCATTAATCCCAACGTGTCTCGGCCATTTCCCGCTGTTAACCGGCCAGACTCACACTTTGGTACGGTTATTTTGCCTGTCACTAATGGCGCTTTTGCTTGGATCAGCTAGCTTGGAAATAGCGAAATAGTTGCATGTTCATAGCTGCCGATTCAGTCCGCCTTTCGCAAGCAAATGCAGTCGGTTGTGCAGCAGGAAAGGGAGAGCCGTCATGAACAGTCGCGTCACCATGGGCCTAGCCGCGTTGCTGTTGCTCGGCGCGGTTTTTGTCGGTTACTGGGGGCTGGTGCTCAGTCGTCAGCCAGCCCCGGTCGCCGAGGCGCCCGTCGCCCCAGCGGTCAGCATTGAACAGACTGTCGCGATTGCCGAAGACCAGACCCGCCAACCAGTGGTGGTGCTGCTCCACGATGTAGCGCCGTTCACGCCGCTGACCGCCGCCGATGTAACCGTGGAAAAACTGCGCAGCGCACCGGCCGGCAGCCTGACCAGCATCGAACAAGCAGTCGGCCGCACGCCTTGGCGCCGCCTCAGCGCCGGCACCTGGCTCAATGAAGAAAGCTTCCAGGCCGGCGGCGCGCTGGCGCGGATGATTCGCCGCGACGAGCGCGCGCTGACCGTGGCCGTCGACGAAGTGATCGGTGGCGCCGGGCAATTGCTGCCGGGGGATTATGTCGATGTGCTGCTGTACTTGCGCGAAGACGCGAGCAATCTGCAGCAGTCAGCGCAGATCGCCGTTCCGGCCTTGCGCGTGCTCGGGGTCGGCGATCAGTACGGCCTGACCAACGACGGCCAACCGGCATCGCCCAGCCTCAGCGCCGAAGAAAAAATCAAACAGGACCAGCGCCGCATCGCCGCGCGCACCGTGGTGCTGGCGGTGCCGGAACAATTGCTCAGCCGTCTGATGCTCGCGACCCAGGTCGGCACGTTGCGTCTCGCGGTGCGCAGCAGCGAAGAACAACGGTTGGCCAGATATTGGGCCGGCGAAACGCAATCGCCCGCGCATCTGGATCGCGCCAACAGTCAGCTTTTCCAGTTCACTCAACTCGCTTTGGGTGGCGCTCAACGAGCACCTTCAACCGCCAGTGTCGGCGCGGCCCCCAGGCCTGCGGTGGAGATCATTCGCGGCAACCAGATCAGCCAACAAACCCCATGACTGCGCAAGGATTCACGTGCATGCAGAGTCGACTCAGACCGACATTGAAACCGGCGCTCCGGGCCTTGCTGTTGTTGGGATTGTCGATGGACTCCGCCCTCGCGGCGGTCGGCAATTGTTCGGCACTGCCGCGTCTGCCCTCGGTGATCGAGATCGGTGAAGGCTTCCAGCAGGACATGCAGTCACCCGTGGCGATCACCCGCCTGGCGGTCGGCGATCCGAAAATTGCCGACGTGCATGCCAACGGCGGTTCGTCCTTTTTGCTCACTGGCGTCGGCCCCGGCGCAACCAGCCTGATGGTCTGGACTGCCTGCTCGACGCAGCCACAGCAAGCCATGGTTTTCGTCCAGGGCGCAGCGACCACGGCGCTGACCAGCAGCGTGCCGTCCGACGATCCGACCCTGCCGTCGCAGGTGCAGACCGACATTCGTTTCGTCGAAGTCAGCCGCACCAAACTCAAGGAAGCCACCGCCTCGCTGATCGGCACCCGCGGCAATTTCCTGTTCGGCTCACCCGGCACACTGCCGCCGATTGACGGCGTGCCGCAGCCGCGCCTGCCGGTGGATAACTCGCTGTTCAATTTTTCCTGGGTCGGCGGCAAGACCATGGCGATCATCAACGCCCTGGAAACCAGCGGCTTCGCCTACACCCTGGCGCGGCCGAGTCTGGTGGCGCTGAACGGGCAGAGTGCGAGCTTCCTTGCCGGTGGCGAAATCCCGATTCCGGTGCCCAGTTCCGGCAGCGACAGTGTGTCGATCGAGTACAAGGAATTCGGCATCCGCCTGACCCTGACGCCGACCATCATCGGCCGCGACCGCATCGCCTTGAAAGTCGCCCCAGAGGTCAGCGAACTGGATTTTGCCAACGCGGTGAACATCGCCGGCACCACCGTTCCGGCGCTGACCATTCGCCGCACTGACACCAGCGTGTCGCTGGGCGATGGCGAAAGTTTTGTCATCAGCGGTTTGATCAGCACAACCAACAGTTCACAGGTGAACAAGTTTCCGGGCCTTGGCGACATCCCCATATTGGGCGCATTTTTCAAGGGTTCGCAGATCAAACGCGAAGAGCGCGAATTGCTGATGATCGTCACCCCGCATCTGGTCCAGCCATTGGCGGCGGACGCGCGACTGCCGTCGTTGCCGGGGGAGAAACTGCGCAACTACGACCCGAATTTCTACCGCATGTTTTTCCTTGAGAACGGTAACTTCGACAAGCGCAGCGGGTTGTCGCAATGAACCAGAACCTCAGTCAGACCTTCCTCGCCATCACCCGCAACAGCACCGATCTGGAATGGCTGCAAAGCGCCCTCGCCCCGCTCGGCCAAGTGGTCAGCGCCGGTGCCGGCAGCCTCGATGAACTGCTCGCACTGGTCGATGTAACGTTCGCCAATCTGGTTTTCGTCGGCCTCGATCGCGAGCATGTCGTGGCGCAGAGCGCGCTGATCGAAGGTGCGCTGGAAGCCAAGCCGATGCTGGCGATCGTCGCCCTCGGCGACGGCATGGACAATCAGCTCGTACTCAATGCGATGCGCGCCGGCGCGCGGGATTTCGTCGCCTATGGCTCACGTTCAAGCGAAGTCGCCGGGCTGGTGCGGCGCTTGGGCAAACGCCTGCCCGCCGTCACTCCCAACACGCAGCTGGGCGGGCTTACCGTGATGTACGGCGTGCAGAGCAGCTCCGACGGTGCCTTGCTCGCCAATCACATGGCCATGGTGGTGCAGAAGAGCGGCCAGCAAACCTTGCTGCTCGACCTTGGCCTGCCCCGTGGCGACAGCCTCGCGCTGTTGGGGCTGGAGAGCTCGTTTCACTTCGGCGACGCCCTGCGCCATCTGCGCCGGCTCGACGCTACGCTGATCGACAGCGCTTTCACCAGCGCCGACCACGGCCTGCGCATTCTTGCCTACGCCAACACTGACGAGCCGCTGGAAACCACCAGTGCCGCCGAGCTGTACATGCTCCTCAGCGCCCTGCGCCAGCACTTTCAGCACATTGTCGTGAACCTCACCGGGCAGGCCGACAGTGAGGCATTGCGCACCTTCGTCAGCCATTGCGACAAACTGCTGTGGTACACCGACCAGAACGTACTCAACTGCCGACGCAACCTCGCCGTGCTTAACCAGTGGCGCGAGAAAGGCATGAAACTCGAGCATGGGCGCTTGCTGATCGATCGCTACCTGAGCAACGTCGCGCCGGATGCCGAGACCTTGGGCAAGACCTTCAATCTGGAAGTCATCGCCGTGCTGGCGTTCAGTCCCGACGTGCGCCTGAACGCGAAAAACCAGGGCGTCAGCCTGTTCGAACTGGCGCCCAGGGAGAAACTCACCCAGAGCCTGCGCACCCTCGGCGAGCGCTTGGCGAAACGCTCCGAAGGCCTGAGCAAACCGAAAGTCACCTGGTTCGACCGTCTGCGAGGCCACTCATGAGCGCAGAAAAACTCTTTGGCGCAACGTCGCACGGAGCGATCGGCAACAGCGACCACGAAGGCCTGAAACTGGTCCTGCACCGCTACATCATCGACGCCATCGAGGAGTCGGGGAAAAACCTGCTGGAAGGTTCGCGCCAGCAACTGGCGCAGTTCGTCACCGACAAGGTCGCCGAATACATCGCGCGTTTGCACTTGGCGATCTCGCGCTACGAAATGGAGCGCCTCGGCGAAGAAATCGTCGACGAACTCACCGGATTCGGCCCACTGGAAGTCCTGCTGCGTGACCCGTCGGTGACGGAAATTCTGGTCAACGGCCCGCACCGGGTGTTCATCGAGCGCGACGGCGTATTGCATCAAAGCGATCTGCGTTTTATCGATGCGCATCACGTCGAGCGGGTCATGCAACGCATCCTTGCGCCGCTCGGGCGCCGCCTCGATGAGTCCTCGCCGATGGTCGATGCGCGCCTGCCGGACGGCAGCCGGGTCAACGCGATCATCCCGCCGATTGCCCTCGACGGCCCGTGCCTGTCGATCCGCAAGTTCCGCAAGGACATGCTCAAGAGCACCGACCTGATGGCGATGCAGACCATCGATCTGGCGATTTTCGAATTCCTGCAGAACGCCGTGGGCAAGCGCTGCAACATCCTGATCAGCGGCGGCACCGGCACCGGCAAGACCACGCTGCTGAACATCCTCAGCCAGTTGATCAACCCGCACGAACGGCTGGTGACCATCGAAGACGTCGCCGAACTGCAACTCGGCCATCCGCATGTAGTGCGTCTGGAAACCCGTCCGCCCAACGCTGAGGGGCATGGCGAGGTCAAGGCCAGCGACCTGATTCGCAACGCCCTGCGCATGCGTCCTGACCGGATCATTCTCGGCGAGATCCGTGGCGTCGAAGTGGTCGACGTGCTCACCGCGATGAACACCGGCCACGACGGTTCGATGAGCACCGTGCACGCCAACAACGCCCAGGACGCGCTGCTGCGTCTGGAGACACTGGTCGGCCTGACCGGGCGCTCGAGTGCCGAACGCACCCTGCGTCAGATGATCTGCGCCGCCCTCGACGTGATCATTCAACTGACACGCATGCCCGATGGCCGGCGCTGCGTCAGTGAAGTGGTGGAAGTGGTCGGCATTCGCGAGGACGTCTACGTCACCAACACCCTGTTCCGCCTCGACCGCCGCACGGGGTTCGGTTTTGTGCGCGAAGCGGTCAACCCGGCCGGCGACAAGCTGCGCCACGAAGCTCACCTGGGCTGACGGCGAGGAGCACGCAGATGCTGGGACCGATCATTCTCATCGCCATTTGCCTGATGCTGCTGGGGCTGTCGATCTATCTGTTCCTGAAAGGGCTGCGCAAGACCGCGAAGGAAAAAGTCCTCAATCGACTCGCCGCCGGACAACCGCAGCTGGCCGTCGAGCAGGCCAGGTGGGTGGGACTGGAACGGATGTTTTTACGTGCTGGACTGGGTCGGCCGAGCGAGCGTTTCGGTCTGTGGCTGAGCCTGTGGGCAGCGGCAATGGGCCTGGGATTTCTGCTCGCCAGTTGGGTCGGCCTGCTGATCATGTTGCTCGTCCCGCCCGTGGCGTTGCGGTTGTACATCGCCATTCGCTACCGACAACGGATCCGTCGCATGATCGAACAACTGCCGCAACTGCTCGACCACACCGTGCGCAGCCTCAAGTCCGGGCGCACCCTCAGCGATGCAGTCCTGGGCGCCATCGAAGCCAGTGAAGCCCCTTTGAAAGCGGCCATGGGCCGGGTACAGCGCAACGTGCAACTGGGGGTGAACTTGCCTGACGCCGTCAGCGATTTTGCCGAACTCTACGAGCAGGACGAACTGCGCATGTTCGCCCTCGGCCTGAAGGTCAACCACCGCTACGGCGGCAACGCCAGTGAGCTGCTGGAGAACCTGATCAAACTGATCCGCGAGCGCGACCAGGGCGCGCGGCAGTTGCGCGCGCTGACCGGGGAAACCCGCATGACCGCTTGGGTGCTCGGTTTGCTGCCTTTGATTCTGGTCAGTTACTTCATGCTGACCAACCCCGGCTACATGCTCGGCATGTGGCACGACGAAAGCGGCCAGACCATGCTGCTCAGCGCCGCCGTGTTGCAGGTGCTGGGCAGTCTGGCGCTGTGGCGCATGTTGCGGAGCGTTTGAGATGGTCTGGCTCGCGGCGTTGCTGTTGCTCCTCGGTTCGCTGTTATTGCTGGGCAATCACCTGCTCACCGAGCGCCGCCGCGTGCGTCAGGTGCATCAGCGCTTGCACGGTCAATTGGTCCGGGAGAACCGTTTCGGCCACTGGCTGCGCGCGCTGGGCAACAGCCGTTTCGGCCGGGGCTCGGTGAGCATCGACAGCGAAACCCAGACCCTGCTCGGCCGCCTCGGCTGGCGCCGCGCCAACGAACGCGCGCTCTTCGCCGCCTGCCAGATCGGCACGCCGCTGCTCGCTCTGGGGCTGGCGATCTTTTTGCAGGAAGTGTTTTTCCCGCAGACCAGCCACCGCTGGATGGCGCCGATGTTCGCTGCGGGCGGCGGCTATCTCTTGCCCAAACGCCTGCTCGCCTACGCCGCCGCCCGCTGACAGAAAACCATCGCCGTGGAAATTTCCACGTTCATACCGCTGCTGCGCATCCTCTTCGAATCCGGCATGGCGGTGGAACAAGCGTTGCGCGTGCTCAGCGTCGAAGCGCAGAAACTGCTGCCGGAACTGACCAGCGAACTGCGCCTGATCCTCAGCCGCGTCGACTCGGGTCTGGAGCTGGGGCAGGAGCTGAACAAGACTGCGGTGATGCTCGCGGTGGACGAATTCACCGACACCTGCGTGATCCTCCAGCAACTGATCCACCAGGGCGGCGGCGCGATGAAATCACTGCTGGCGCTCAAGCAATTACTCGATGACCGACGCCTGACCCGGCTGCAGGAATACATCTCGAAAATGTCCGCGAAGATGTCGGTGGTGATGATGCTGTTTCTGTTTCCCGCCCTGCTGATCGTACTGGCCGGCCCGGGCTTCACCGCCATTGCCCGCGCGTTCGCAAACTGACCTTGGCTCATGGAGAGCGTTTGATGAAAGTACTGATAGTCATGGCAATTCTGTTGCTGCTCAGCGGCTGCGCCACGGATGGCCAGGCGCCGTGGACCTCGCTGCTGTCGCCGTCCAGCTGCAGCAAACTCACGTCGGAGCAGGAACTGTCGCTGAACCTCGCCGATGACCTGGCCAGCGACGGCAAGCTCCACGCCAGCCTCGCCAACCTGCAAAGCCTGCCGGACAACCTCAGCGAAGTGCGCCTGCGCAAAGCCAAGGTTTATCGCCTGCTCGGCCGCAGCGAAGCCGAGCCGCTCTACCGCAGCCTGCTCGGCGGCTGCCTCACCGCCCAAGCCGAACATGGCCTGGGCCAGGTCTACGCCGCCCGTGGCGACAACGGCCAGGCCCAGGCCCACCTGCAACGCGCCGCGCGCCTGGCGCCCACCGACGAAAAAATCCGCAATGATCTCGGCGTGGTCTACCTCAACCAACTGCGCCTCAACGAAGCGAAATTCGAATTCCTCACCGCCATCGAACTGAGCCAGAACAATCAACTGGCGACGCTGAACATGGTCACCCTGCTGCTCTACCAGAACGACTGGCCGCAAGCCGCGGAAATCGTCAGCCGCTCGAAACTGACCCCGGAGCAATTCACCGAAGCGCAGCAACGCGCAGAAAAACTCAAAGCCCCGACCAACACCAAAGCCGCCCCCGGCGACCGGGTCGCCGCCTTCATCGACCCGTTACCGCCGACGCTCGAATAGGAGACAGCCATGACCATCCGCAAAGGCCTGTGCTACCTGACCCTGCTCACCCTGCCCCTCAGCGCCCAAGCCATCGACGCCGGCCCTGCTTCTGCGCAGCAGCAGGAAACCGAAGGCTGGCTGGTCCTGCAAAGCCGCAACAAAGCCGCCTCCCCCAAACCCCAAAGCGCCACCGCCACCGAACGCGAACTGGCGATGCAGCGCTGGCTGAAGAAATACCAGTACGAGATTCCGGACTTTTACGATCCGGATGCGGGCGGGAAGATCGAGAGCAAGAATTAGTCTGGTGGTGTGCTTGAAGGCCCCTTCGCGAGCAAGCTCGCTCCCACAGTCGACCGCGTGCTTTCGGTGGGAGCGAGCCTGCTCGCGAAGAACGATAACGCGGTTTCAACGCTGCGGATCAACCCGATCCAGCGCCCGATTCACGGCTAGCTCGGCCAGCATGACAATCTGCTGAATCGCCAAAGCCGTGCTGCGCTGAAACCCGCTCAACTCGCCAGCGAAATTACTCGCCATCGCACTCGCTGACGCCAGCGACTCACAGGCATGCGCCAACAAGCTTTCGGTATCGACATTGGGCACCACCATGAACAGCGTGCTGGGCGGGTGCGGTTTTGCGGGTTCGGGGCAGAGATAGAAATCGAGCGCGCGTTTTATCGCTTCGCGGTTTTTCACAAGATCGTCGGCGCGCATGGCGTCTTCGAGCGGGGTGGTGGGGGATGGGGGTGGGTCTGGGATCAGTTTTTCCATTAAAACGGCTCTCCAAAATCTGCGGTGCGACCCAATGCCATTCTCACGGGGCAAAAGGTGGCAACTGTATGCGGGGTGAGAATACCGGTTATGGACACCCGGCCAGACCGAAGTCTGCCCGCACACAGCCGCCATGACACATTGCAGACAGCGGACAAGCTGGCGGCGATTATGCGTGCACAGATACTGGATGACCATAAGTAGCAGGGTTCTCACACCCGATCGCCGAAGATTCGACGACAGCCAGAGACTAGTGACCCGACGTCCGACGGACAACCTGAAAACCTTGTGGGAAGGTTCTGGCAAATCAGACGCAGATTTAAACAATCAAAATCAAAAGCACCCTCACCCTAGCCCTCTCCCAGAGGGAGAGGGGACCGACCGAGTTGTTTGGGCGAAGTACACCGACCTGAAAAACCGAGTCGAACACAAATTTTGAACAACCCACAAATCGGCTCCCTCTCCCTCGGGAGAGGGCTGGGGTGAGGGGCGAATCCAGCGCAAAACAAAAGCCAGACACCGCATGCTTTTCACCACTCAAAACAATGAGCGCAAGCTCGAGTAGCTTTTGATCTTGATCTGGGAGCCCGTCGGCAGGCTGAGTGGAGGGATTGATCCGGGCGTGGGAGCGCAGCGACCGTACGACGCAGTCGTACACAGCGAGTGTAGGTGCAGCGGAGCAAACCGGAGCCGCTGCGCCAGGATCGATCCCGGAGCGAAGGAACCCCGAGCCCCAGCGAGCGGGCCGAACGTCAGGGCGAAGACCTTTTGGTTACTTTTGGGGCGTTTGCCAAAAGTGACCCGCCGTAAGGGCGGAACCGTAATCAGCGACACCAAAAAAAACGGATATTCACCCCAACCACCCAAAGCATGGTCGGCCCAAAGGCCGCCAAGTCAATGCGCAGTAACCCGCTGCCGCCCAGCAGATCCAACGGGCGAAAGGGCCAAAGCCAACTGCGTCCGATTATGCATATGCGTCAACCGCAACACCTGCGACACATAAAGCTTCACCGTGTTCTCGGTAATCCCCAACTCACAGGCAATCTGATAATTGGTCTGCCCCTTGCCCACCAACCGCGCCACATCCAACTGCCGGGGCGACAACTGACTGAACACCGCCGGCATCTCCACAGACTCAGGCTCACCATCGGCCAACACCGGCGCGGGCGAGCGCCGCACCTTGTCCAGATCCTGATAAAGGTCATCGATCGACTCGGACAAGAACTGCAACTTCTGATTCAGATGACCCAGATGCAGATTCTTCTGCCGTTCCTGCAAAGCCAGCTCCTGACGCTGCACCCCCTCGAGCAACTCAGCCAGATCAATCGGCTTCTGATAGTAATCGGCAATCCCCGCACGCAACGCCTTGATCACATCCTGCTTGTCAGCGCGCCCGGTGAGCATGATCGCCTCGAACACCCGCTGCTTGCCGGCCAGCCGTTGCAACGCCTGGATCAACTCGATGCCGTCCATGTCCGGCATGTGCAAATCACTCAGCACCAGACCGATGTCCGGGTCCGCCCTGAACAGCTCGATGGCTTCAAGACTTGAGTCGCACGGCACGCAACGGTAGCCACTGCTCTCGAGAAACTCACAGAGTTCTTCGACGATCAGCGGCTGATCATCGACCACGAGGATTTTTACCGAATTAGGCTTGTTCACGAACCACTCCATTTGCTCGGCCAACGCTGACGATTCCTGCACTTTGGTGGCGTATTCGCCTGAATTGAAAGTAGACCCACTTTCCGACTATGTACATAGGACTAGCGGCACCCCGCGATCAGGTGATCCAGTACAGCGAAAGCACTACCCCTACCCACACGAACGGCGCAAATGGCAGCTTTTTTGACTTGTCCGGGGCCAGATGACGCAGATGCGCTCTAAGCCCTTGAGCCATATGAGGCCAGACTTTTGGCGCGAGCAGCAGCCACAGCACGCTGGCCAGGCCAGCGCCGATAAACGCGCCAAGAACGAATATGCCGTTCGTCGCAAGACCCAGGGCTGTCATTAATTTCACATCACCAGCGCCCATGCGGCCCATGAAATAACCGGGCAGCGTCAGCAGCAAAGCGATCAGGCAGGCCCAGCCGCCCTGCCCCGCGTCGGCACCCAGCCAGGTGCTGCCGGTCGCCAGCAACCAGACCAGCGCCAGCGCGCCCACGCCTAACGTCAATGCGTTGGAAATTCGCCGCTGCCGGGCATCTTGCGCGGCGCAGATCGCCAGCCAGATCAGAACAAGGGAAATCTGCATCCGCTGAAAGCCGTCCGTTTTGCCTGATTGATTCTATGCTGATACTACGCAGTGACTGTCAGGGTAGACGCACGCATGAAAAACGGCTTTCGCAGGTCGCAAAAAGGTGCGGTGGCGATCGAATTCGCCTTGGTGTTCATCATCTTTTTCGCAGTGTTTTACGGGCTGGTCAGCTACGGCCTGCCCTTCGTGATGATGCAATCGTTCAACCAGGCCACCGCTGAGGCGGTGCGCCGCAGCGTTGCGGTGGACCCGACCACGCCGAACTATTCGACGGTAGTGGTCAACACCGCCAATGCTGCGCTGACCCAACAACTGCAATGGCTGCCCTCGGCCTTGAATCTGGTGGTCGGGACCGACACCAGTGCGGCTTACGACGCGGGGACCGGCACCCTGACCGTCAGCGTCAATTACCCGGTGAGCAAGCTCAATCAGATCATGCCGTTTCTGGTGCTGCCCGGGATCGGCACGGTGCCTAATCTGCCCACGCATCTCACCGCCCGCTCGAGCCTGCAATTTTGACCGCCGGCGATAAGCTTTTCGGGCGCTTGCTCAAGCGCGCCCCCGTCGCAGCCCACGACTTGCCGGACCACCTCGGCGCGCCGCCGATCGGCCTGCATTTTTATCTGGATGGCAACGGCGATGTGTTGCAGATCGCCGGCCCGCTGCGGCATTTGCTCGCCCAGCACAAACCTCAGGGTCAGCCGCTGCCGCTTCGCGCCTATCTGCTGCCGCATAGCCTGCTGAGCGTCGAAGGCCAGCCGCGGGACTGGCACGGGCAATTGCTCGATCTGGATTTCACCGGCCTGAATGATCAGCCGCTGCACCTGCGCGGCTGGGTGCAGCCGCTGGAGGATGGCTGGCGATTGCAGCTGCTCGACATCGCCGACCTGTTGCTCGAACGTCAGCAAGCGCGCGACCGCGACGCCTGCCAGGCCCTCGCCGCGCAAGTCAGCGATCGTCTGCGCACGTGCAGCCTGACGCGTCTGCCGACGGTGCTTGGCGAACAATTGCAGGCCATCGCCCAGCGCTGGCACATCCCCTGCCTCGCCGTGGCCTTGCTGGATGAACAGGCCCAGGGCTGGCAGATTCATCAACAGTTTCGTGGCCATGACGCTCCACAATTGTGGGAGGACGGCCAGCCATTGGGCACGCCGCTGGACAGCCTCAACGGCAGCGCGCCGCAACGCCTCGCCGGCCCGCAGGGCCGCTATGAACATTCGCGATTGCAGGCCACGTTCGGCAACGCCAACGGTTTCGCCGTGCCCTACAGCAATGACCAGGGCGTGGTCGCGTGGCTGCTCTGTGGGTTTTATACGGTCGACAACGTGGCGCCATGGCTGACCGATCGCGACTGGCTGACCCTGGCCGGTGCGCTGGCCGGACCGCTGCTCAGCCGCTTGCGCGAGCAGCGCCATGTGCAATCGATGGAGCGTCTTGATTCCCTGCAAAACCTGCTCGGCACTGGCTGGTGGGAAATCAGTGCCGAAGAGCAGATTGCGCTGGCGCCGACGCTGGCCTCGGCACTGAATCTCAGCGATCGCCTGCTGCCGGTAGAGGACTGGCTGTCGCTGTTTCATCCCGCCGACCGCGACGAATTGCGCAGCCGTTTGCGCGCCCTGCAATGGCAGGGCGAGGCGCTGACCCTGAGCGTGCGTCTGCACCACGCGGAGGTCGGCGCAGCAGCGACGTGGTATCGGATTCAGGGTCAGGTCAGCGGCACCGGTGAGCATCGGCGTCTGGTCGGATTCATGCTCGACATCAGCGACATCCAGAATCAACAACAGCGCGCCGCTGCCGCCCATGCGCGGCTGGACAATCTGATCGCCAGTTCGCCGGCGGTGATCTACGTGCAGCGCTACGCAGAAGGCGCGCTGATCCCGGCGTTTTTCAGCGCCAGCCTGCAACCCTTGCTGGGCTGGACGCTGGAAGATTGCGACACGACAGCGCTGGTCGAGCGCGTGCACCCCGATGACCGCGAACTGTATTTCCAGCGCAACCGCCAGTTGCTGCGCGAAGGCTCGGTGCGTGCGCGTTATCGCCTGCGCGACAGCCGTGGCGAGTACCACTGGCTGCTCGATGAGGCGAAACTGCTGCGCAATGATCTCGGGCTGCCGGTCGAGGCGGTGGGCCTGTGGCTGGATGTCACCGACGCGACGCTTGCCGCCGAGCAGGTGCGGCAGAGCGAGGAGCGCTACCGGATTCTGGTAGAGGATTCGCCGGCGATGATCTGCCGTTATCGCCCGGACCTGACGCTGATCTTTGGCAACCGACCCTTGGCGACTTATCTGGAATGCACCCCGGAACAACTGCCCGGCGTTGATCTGGGTGGCTGGATGTCCGAAGAACAGCGCGCAGCGTTCGTTCAGCGCTTGAGCCAACTGACGCCGGAACAGCCAGTGAGTACAGCGGAAATCAGCCTGCAATTGCCCGGACGCGAACACGCCTGGTGGGTCTGGTCGGATCGCGGCGTGTTCGATGAGCATGGGCAGTTGATCGAAGTGCAAGCGGTGGGCCGCGACAACACCGAGGTGCGCCGCTCACAACAGCAACTCACGCAAAGCGCGAAAATGGCTACCCTCGGCGAAATGGCCACCGGCCTCGCCCACGAAATCAACCAGCCGCTCAACGTGATGCGCATGGCCATCGTCAACGTGCTCAAGCGCCTCGGCAACGGTGATGTGCAGGTCGATTATCTGACCGACAAACTCAACCGTATCGACGCTCAGGTTCAACGCGCAGCGAAGGTGGTCGACCACATGCGTGTGTTCGGTCGCCGCTCGGAAATCGAACAACAATTGTTCAACCCGGCCCAAGCCATCGAAGGCACCCTGTCACTGCTGGCCGAGGGCATGCGAGGCAAAGGTGTCGATCTGCGCATCAGCGAGACCGGCTTCGAGGCGCAGGTGCGCGGCTACGTCGATCAGTTGGAGCAGGTGCTGATCAACCTGATGGTCAACGCCCGCGACGCGCTGCTCGGCAAGCGCGAGCACGACCCTGCATTCAAACCGTGGATTTCAATCTACGCCGAGCGTGACGAGGAAAGCGTGCGGCTGTGGGTCGAGGACAATGGCGGCGGCATCGATCCGCGTTTGCTGGAGCGGATCTTCGAGCCGTTCTTCACCACCAAGCCGATTGGCGTCGGCACCGGCCTGGGCCTGTCGGTGAGCTACGGCATCATCGCCAACATGGGCGGGCAATTGAGCGTGCGCAACTCCACGGAGGGCGCACGGTTCTGCATCGAATTGCCGATTGCCACGGATGATCAGATCACCAGATAGGCCTTGCCGGTCTGCCCGCAGGTCATGTTGGCGCCCACCTCGGTGTTCATCAGATTGATGCCCAGGCCTTTGAGCAAATTGTTCAACAACGGGTCGAGCAAGGGACTGATCAATCCGGTGACCACTGGCAACAAGCGGTTGCTGACGTCGCTGATCAACGAAGCCACACCGGTGACGACAGCGCCCAGCGGGTTGCTGCCCACGGGTTTGTAGACGATCAGGTTGATGCCCGACAGGGTGTTCGCCAGGCTGCCGACGATGTTGCTGGTCGGCGCGGCCGGCAGCAGGCTCGGCGGCAGTTTCAGATTGGCCGGGGTGGCGAAGGGTGTGGTGCTGGAGAACAGCAGATTCTGCGTGGTCTGCGCGACGCTGGTGTCGAGTTTGAGGGCGATGCCGCCCGCGCCGTATTGCACGTGGGAGGCGGCATCGCAGCTGCCGATGCCGAGAATCTTGTGGCAGGTGATGATGCCGAGATCGACCAGCGGCAACGGCGTCACCGTTGGTTCGGCGACTGAAGAGAACGCGGCGACGGGATCGATCTTGCCGAGTTTGAGATCAGCCAGAGAAGTCGTGGTTGCGGCAGTCAGGCTTTTGCTGTCGGTATCGCCGGTCGGGCAGCGGTAATCGGTGACATAGCTTTTCGCCCCGCCGGCATCCAGCGCGATGTCGATTTGCGGTGAGGGCAGCAGCTTCGGATCGAGCTGTTGGCAGCCGGCACCCAACAGGCAGAACACTGAATTGAGCGTGTCCACCAGATTCAGGCTCAACAGTGCATTGAGCGTCGGCGTCAGCGTACCGACCAGGCCCAGCACCGCATTGGTCAGCCCCGTCACCCCCGAGAGCACCGGCAGATTCACCGACAACAACGTGCGCACCTGCGCCGTGCGCACATAAATCCGGTCCGGCCCCAACGGATCGGCCTTGGCCCGCGCAGGGTCGCCAATCGCCGAGAACTGCGGCGGCTCGATCACCTTCACCCGCACCGTGACACCGGCCAGCCCCAGCACGTTGACCGGCAAGGTCGCCGCCACCGCGCTCTTGCTGTTGGCCAGTTGCACCACGCCCTGCACCAGTTGCAGCAATTGCAGATTGGCATCCAGCCCCGCCGCCGTAGTGCCGGTCTGCAGTTGCAGGATCTCGCCGAGTCTGACCGGCGCCGCGTTGATCGCGGCGACCTGCAACTGGCCCAGCGCGGTGACCACGTGCGCGGTCGCGCCGTTGAGCTGCACCACCGTCGCCGCTGCCTGAATCAGTTGCGTCACGGTCGCTTGGGTATTGAGCAACTGCGTGTAATTGCCGGCGCCGACGTTGAGGTCGATCGCCAGTTGATCGAGGTATTTGAGCAGGTTGATATCGGTGTGCAGCAAACCGTCCCAGCCCAACGCCGTGAGGTTGACGTTGCCGCCGAGCAACCCGGAAAACAGCGGATTGAGGATGTTCGACTGCGCCGTGTCGATGCTGGCGAGGGTGCTGCGGATATTCAGTTGGGCGACGGTCGGCTGCGGTTTCGCGGCAACTGCCGAAGCATTGAGCGTGGTATTGAGGCTGACCGGCGTGGCGCTGAACAACGCCTGCACACCGCCAGCAAAACTGCTGGTGACCGTACGACTGGCAGCGACTTTGACTGCGCTTGATTGCGTGGCATCGACGGTGAAACTGCGCACACCACTGGCGGCCGTGGCCAGCGTGCCGCAGGTGGTCGCGAGCGTATTGGCGGCATCGACCACGTAACCATTGCGCAGCGCACTTTGCCCGGCATAACTGGCGGCGGTCAGCCCGGGCAGGCAATTGCCGCCGCGACTGACCGCTTCGAGGGCGGCGGTATCGACCACCCGCTGCAATTTGCGCTGTTCCATGTACAAGCGACCGCTGTCGACCACCAGCAACATCATCACCAGCGCCAGACTCAGGGTGGCGGCTGCCATCAAGCCGATCGCCCCGCGTTGCCGGGCCGGGCCGTTGCCTTGCGATCCTCGCGACATGGCGCACTCCTTTGCCGGCGCAGTGCCGAGCGCTACCTCCGTTGGTGAAAATGAGTGTAGACGCGGTCGGTCGAGAGTGCTGGCGTGGCGCCATTCCTGTCACCACCGCCACGGTGGGAGCGAGCCTGCTCGCGAAAGCGTCGTGCCAGAGGATTCAATGCTGAATGACACACCGCCTTCGCGAGCAGGCTCGCTCCCACAGGGACGGTTCAGAGCGGTTCAACGCGGTGGATAGTTGGCCAGAATCCGTGCGACGGTCTCGCGAATGGCATTGCTGCGGTCAGCCGGATTCGGGCGGTTGCTGAGCATTTGCTCATCGCTGCCACGCCAGACCAGTTTGCCGTCCTTGCCGTCGAGCAGGTCGATCTGAATGGTCGCGACCTTGTAGGTGATGTTGCGCGTTTCGTTGTACATCGGCGCGCCCCAGTAGCCGTTCCACGGGCCGCCCCAACCGCCGCCGTAATTGGTCGTCACTTGCTGCTGCCGGTCCTCGACGATCAGGTAGGTCTGCACGCTCAGATCACCCTTGCCACCGCCAGCGGCCGGGCGCAAACCGCGCTGATCGAGTTGATCGGACACCGCCTGGCGGATGCGCTGTTCGGTCAGGTCGCTTTTGATGCGCGGATCATCAGGGCGATATTGCAGGGCCGGGTCTTTCCAGCTCCAGCTGCGATAAGCGGCAAAGTCGCGGCTGGCGTCGAAATCGTGATTGACCTGATTGGCGGCGCAGGCACTGAGCAGCGCAGCAACAGCGAGTAGAGCGAGACGGCGGAACATGATTTTTCTCCGGGTGAAGACATGAACCTGCTGACACGACGTCAGCTGGGAGGATACGCCGCCATGGCTTTTTCCACAGCCTCGCGGATCGCATCGGCGCGTTCGATCTGATTGCCCTGGGTGCCGGTCTCGGCGCTGGCGCTCCACACTGGCTGACCATTGCCGGCATCGAACAGATCGACCCGCACCACTACGACCTGCTCTTGATAGGTGCGCACGATCGGCACGCTGTTGTACATGCCGTAACCGCGACCATAACGATCATAGCCGCCGTATCCGCCGTAGTAGCCGTAGTCGTCGCGAACCTGGCGCAAACGGGTTTCCAGACGCAGATCGGCGCTGACCAGCAGGTCCGCCGGGCGGTTGTCGCGCATCGGCCGCAAGCCGCGCTGGTCGAGGGCGTTGCTGACCGCCTCGGCCACCTGCGCCGAGTCAGCCCACGCCGTGCCCGGCGGCAACTGCCCGTCGCGCCAGGCCCAATTGCGGTAGCGCCCGTAATCACGCGGCGGCGCCGGGTAGGCGCTGCGGTCGAAGGTGGTGGCGGCTTGCGGCGGTGCCGGCGGCAACGGCCGCGACTGCGCCACGTAGGGGTTGCTGCCTTGGCAAGCGGCCAACCCCAGACTTATCAGCAATAACCCGCATTGAGCTTTCATGTCGCGCTCCGCTCAGATCGGCCGGCAGATCCAGTGCAAGTAACGCCCAAGCCCGGCGAAGCCTGGGTGACGACGGTGCGCGAGTTCCATTTCCAGCAAGTCCGCCAGTTCGGCGCGGGCCTGGAATTCCACCGGCATGTAATCGTGAAATACCCGTACGCCGCTCTGACTTTCGACCTGCCACATACCGGCGAGTTGCGTTGCCAATTCCCGTGGGTCGAGAGGCTGCTGCGGGGTTAGGCTCTGCTTCTCGCCGGCCATGACGTTCTTGCGCATTTTCTTGAAATGGCCCTTGAGTAGATTGCGATAAATCAGCGCATCACGGTTGTAGAACGCCAGCGACAGCCAGCCGCCAGGGTTGGTCAACTGATGCAGCACCGGCAGGATCGCGTGGGGTTCGGCGAGCCATTCCAGCACGGCGTGGCAGATCACCAGATCGTAGGGCTCGGTGAGCTGACCGGGCAGTTCCTGCCACGGCGCCTGTATGAATGTCGCGGTGTGTCCGGCTTCGGCAAAACGCTGGCGCGCACCCTCGAGCATCGGCTCAGCCGGCTCGGTAAAGGTGACGTCATGACCGCGCTCGGCCAGCCACAGCGACATGTGCCCAAGGCCACCGCCGATATCCAGCACCCGCAGCGGCCGATCCGGCAAGGCCTCGGTCAGATCGGCCTGCAACACCGCGAGGCGAATCGCGCCTTTGGCGCCGCCGTAGATTTTTTCGGCGAAGCGCGTGGCCAACTGATCGAAATGACGGTCGCTCATCAGCTGAACCGCCGTTCACTGTCGGCGAGCTTGGCGCGCACCACTTCATTCATGTCCAGACCCAGTTCGCTGCACAGCAGCAACAGATACAGGACGATATCGCCGACTTCCTGCCCGGCGTGGGCGAGCTTGTCCGCCGGCAACTGGCGCGACTGGTCTTCCGTCAGCCACTGGAAGATTTCCACCAGCTCGGCCATTTCCACGCTGGCGGCCATGGCGAGGTTTTTCGGGCTGTGAAATTGCCGCCAGTCATTGCGGTCGCGAATGGCATGCAGGCGTTCGGTCAGTTCTACAAGGTTCATCGGGCTCTCCTGAAGACGCATAGCTTCGGGGGGATGCGGGCTGAAGGCAAGCAGCGCAGATGATCTATTGTGGGAGCGAGCCTGCTCGCGAAAGCGATGGATCATCCAGACCGGATTTGCCTGACACGCCGCCTTCGCGAGCAGGCTCGCTCCCACACATGATCCGGGCAAACCTTCTATCATGCAGGGAACTCGGCCGCCCTCGGCGTGGCCCAAGGCTCAGCTCTTTCATCAGGGATGCACACATGCGTGTAGAAAGCTTTTTCGAATGGCTAGGCCAGGCACTCGGTTCGGTCATCCGCTTTATCGTCGATGGCCTCAGCGGCCTGTTCAATATGCTCAGCAATGCCGGCGGCAACTTTGTCGACGGCCTGGCGCAAACGCTGGGGATGGACACCTCGATCATCAGCATCATCGCCCTGATCGTTGGCCTGATGCTGCTGTGGTCGGCGATCCGGGCGTTCATGAACGCGTCGATCATTGCCGGGATCATCTGGTTGTTGCTGGGGTTGTGGTTGTTGAGCTGGATTATTCACTAGCGCTTCAAAAGCCCCTCACCCCAGCCCTCTCCCAGAGGGAGAGGGAGCTGACCGCGTTGCTTTGAAATTCTCCGCCGACCTGGAATATCGAGTCGAACTCACGCTTGAGAGCGACTAAGATCGGCTCCCTCTCCCATTCCCGGAGAGAGAGGGAGCTGACCGCGTTGCTTTGAAATTCTCCACCGACCTGCAATATCGAGTCGAACTCACGCTTGAGAGCGACGAAGATCGGCTCCCTCTCCCATTCCCGGAGAGAGAGGGAGCTGACCGCGTTGCTTTGAAATTCTCCACCGACCTGCAATATCGAGTCGAACTCACGCTTGAGAGCGACGAAGATCGGCTCCCTCTCCCGCTAAGATCGGCTCCCTCTCCCATTCCCGGAGAGAGAGGGAGCTGACCGCGTTGCTTTGAAATTCTCCACCGACCTGCAATATCGAGTCGAACTCACGCTTGAGAGCGACGAAGATCGGCTCCCTCTCCCATTCCCGGAGAGAGGGGGAGCTGACCGCGTTGCTTTGAAATTCTCCACCGACCTGCAATATCGAGTCGAACTCACGCTTGAGAGCGACGAAGATCGGCTCCCTCTCCCATTCCCGGAGAGAGAGGGAGCTGACCGCGTTGCTTTGAAATTCTCCACCGACCTGCAATATCGAGTCGAACTCACGCTTGAGAGCGACGAAGATCGGCCCCCTCTCCCTCTGGGAGAGGGCTGGGGTGAGGGTGTTTCTGCCGCTACAATCCCCGCTCCCCCAAGGAGCCTGCATGTCCTCACTGATTACCGACTGGCGCGACCGCCCGACTCACCGCAAGGTCTGGGCGCTCGCCGCGCCGATGATTCTTTCCAATATTTCCGTGCCGCTGGTGGCGCTGGTCGACAGCACTGTCATCGGTCACTTGCCCCATGCCCATCAATTGGGCGCGGTGGCGGTCGGCGCCAGTCTGTACACGTTTCTTGCCTGGGCGATGGGTTTTCTGCGCATGGGCACCACCGGATTTGCCGCCCAGGCTGCCGGGCGCAGCGATGGCGCGGCGTTGCGGCAGATTCTCTTGCAGGGTCTGTTGCTGGCACTGGGCTTGGCCGTCGTGCTCGGCGGCCTCGGCGTGCCGCTCAGCGGCGTCGCTCTGCACTTCATGCAGCCGTCGGCGGAGCTGGAGCAACTGACCCGGGAGTTTTTCCACACGCGCCTGTTTGGCCTGCCCGCCGCGCTGGCGACGTATGCGCTGGTCGGCTGGTTCCTCGGCACGCAGAACGCCCGAGCGCCGCTGGCGATTCTGCTGAGCACCAACCTGATCAACATCGTGCTCAACCTGTGGTTTGTGATTGGCCTGGACTGGGGCGTGGTCGGCTCGGCGCGGGCTTCGGTAATCGCCGAATGGAGCGGCGCCCTGCTCGGCCTGTGGCTGACGCGCACGGCATTGCGCGCCTATCCGGGGCAGATCATCTGGTCGGCGCTGAGAGTCTGGCAGAGCTGGCGGCCGCTGCTGGCTGTCAACCGTGACATTTTCATCCGCAGCCTCGCCCTGCAATCGGTGTTCTTCCTGATCACCGTGCAGGGCGCACGGCTCGGCGATGCGACCGTAGCGGCCAACGCGCTGCTGCTCAACGGCCTGCTGCTGACGGCCCACGCACTGGATGGCCTGGCCCACGCAGTCGAAGCCTTGTGCGGCCATGCCATTGGCGCGCGGGATCGCCTGGCATTGCGTCGATCGCTGGTGGTGGCCGGCGGCTGGTCGCTGATCGCCAGCCTCGGGTTTGCCGTGCTGTTTCTGCTGGCGGGGCACCTGTTCATCGAGATGCAGACCGATATTCAGAGCGTGCGCGAGACGGCGTTCGTCTACCTGCCCTACCTCGCCGTGCTGCCGTTGATTGCGGTGTGGAGTTACCTGCTCGACGGCCTGTTCATCGGCGCTACCCGCGCGCGGGAAATGCGCAACGGCATGCTGCTGACGGTGTTGTTGCTCCTGCCGTTCGCCTGGCTCTTGCAAGCGTTGGGCAATCACGGCCTGTGGATATCTTTTCTGCTGTTCATGGTCTTGCGCAGCGTAACCCTTGGCGCGCAAGCCCTGTGGCTGAAGCGCCGCGATGGCTGGTTCAGCGGCAAGGCTCACTGATCAGAAAAGTCAGTCCGCCGCGCCCCACTGCCGACGCAAAAAATCGAGCCGTTCCGGCTGCGTCAATCCGGCCGGCGGCACAACCAGCACGGCGCGCGGATTGAGCAGGCGCAGCCACAGCCAGCCATCCAGCACAGCACGATCGCTGAAACCCAGCGCCAGACCTTGTTGCACATGCACAGCGATCGTCTGGTAATCAACGCTCAGAGACTGGCACCAGCGCCAGATGTGCTGCTCCAGCAGACAGGTTTGCAAGCGCTCGCGCTGGCGCCGGGTCAGGCTTTCTTCGATGCCCAAAGGTTCGACGAGCAGGCCGGGATTGCGCAGCTGTTGCCAGCCCTGACTGCCGATGGCGCGGTCGGCCCAGGTGCCGCCAAACCAGCGCAACTGGCGGATTGGCCCGAGCCAGCGACTCAGTTGCGCGGCGTCGCAGGCGTCGAAGAAATAGCTGGCGGTCTGACGGTTGTAATAGCTGAGCAAGGCCCGGTGATTCAAACCGAACGAGACGGTAAGCATGCGCTGCAAGTGGCTGAGCAGTTGCTGCGCCGGTATCTCGCAGCTCAACAACAGGCCGCGCCAGGTGTCCGGGTCGCGTAGACACAGGGCGGTCAATGCCGGACTCTCGCGCAAATCGACGAGAATCGGACCGTGCTCACTGACCGGCTGAAATTCGGTGCCGTCGAACAAGCGGTGCCGCTGCACATCGGCAAAGCCCTGGCGCAAGGTCAGCAGGGCGCGTGCCGCGTCCGGGGTGTCGAGCAACAGCCATTGCGCCATGGGCTCAAGCGCCGCGCCGCTCATCGTGCGCTGCTCTGATCGAGCGAGGTGAGCAGCCGGCAACTGCACACGGACTCGGCGCAGTGGTTGAAGCTGCCACCGCCCGGCATCAGGCACAGCAGCAGCAACGGCTCGCCAGACTGCAACAGTTGCTGCAACCCATCGCTCACCAGCAGTTCTGGGAGCGATACCGGTTCATCGTCCTCGACCGCAGCCTGTGGCAACACTGAGGGCTGGAGCACACCACTGACCACCGGCTGATCGGGGTCGCCCTCAAGAAAACTCACCACCACTTCCACACCATCAGCGAGTGCCGCCGAGGGCAGCTCGTTCAGGTCAGGCGCGAGGGGCAGCCAGCAATGACTCGGCGAAGCCCCTTCGCCCTGATAGAGCCAGTCGAATTGCACCGCCACCGGCCGCGAGCAATCCGGCTGCGGCTCATCGACGGTGACCACCCAGGCTCGCTGCAGGCTGTGCATGCGCTGCTTGGACTGCGCAGCGGCGGGCGCACAGACGGGTGCCCGCGCGGCCGCGAACAGGCGATTGCAATAGGGCGGTTCGAGAGACTGATCGGCACGGTGCTCGATGCGGGTCAGCAACCATGGGCGGTTGCATTCGATGAAAGGATGGTCGTCCAGG
Source organism: Pseudomonas sp. Irchel 3F6 (assembly GCF_900187595.1). Lineage (NCBI taxonomy): Bacteria > Pseudomonadati > Pseudomonadota > Gammaproteobacteria > Pseudomonadales > Pseudomonadaceae > Pseudomonas > Pseudomonas sp. Irchel 3F6. Next base: position 64,279 of record NZ_FYDP01000003.1, read on the forward strand.
GGCAACCACTGACCGCTGCGCAAGGCGGGCAGATCGCTGTGGCCTTCGGCACTGGGGCCTCGCTGGCTGGCCTGCGAGTCTTCGTGCAGTTGCCATTGGCGGACGGCTGGAGCGACGCCACGCTGGTCATGCTCGCCCTGATAGGGCGCGACGTCTGCATGGGGCATTCGCGTCGGATCGTCGCCGAACACCAGGCAGTGCCTGTCGCGGTGATGCTCGAAGTAATAGTGAATGCGCGCCTCTGCGCACAGGCGCTGGAGCAGTTGCAGATCGGATTCGCGGTATTGCGTGCAGAAGGTGCGGGTCGGGTAGTCGCTATGCAGGTCGAAACGTCGTTGCAAGCCGACGATGCCATGCTCGCGCAGAACCTGTTCGATGATCTGCGGCACGCAGCGGCCACTGAAAATGCGCTGGCTCAAACGCAGGTCGAGGCAGTCGAGCCTCGGCCCGAGACGCACTCGACACAAACGCAAGCCATGGCCATGCTCGTGCTGGACAAGGCTGTGCAACTGCCCGTGCACACCCTGGCCGGGCGCGCCGAAGCACAGGAACGCAGAACGATGCAGCAGGCTGGCAAGATCCAGATGCGGATCGTCGATCACCACATCGATCTCGAAGGCAAAGGGTTCGCTGAGCGCTTCCCTTCCGGTAAAGGCGAGAACTTCGAAGGGGTCGGACAGGCCCGCTACATCGAGACGAAACGACGGCTCGTTGACTGGATCGAACATGGGCGGATCTCTACAGGAGGGGCGGCCGGGGATTCTCGCCGAGAGGCATGGCCGAGTAGAGAGGCGAAGTACAACTTAGGAAATGACCTACGCGAAAAGCAGACCAGATGAGTTTGCTGACCGTGATCGCACAGGTTTTCGTGAAAAAATCAGGAGATGTCCCACCGGGTTATCCGAATTTTCCACAGCTTGCGGAAAAAAATCGGACAACCCGGGCGGAACGCTATCGGGTCTCAGGAAGACAGATAGGAGGAGCGGGTCAGGCCCAGTCGCAAGGCATCGAGGAACTGCGTGCGCTCGCTGGCACTGATGCGGGCACTGGCGCACTTGTCGCGGTAGTGGGTCATCAGTTCTTCCGGCGACAAGTGCACGTAACGCAGCATGTCTTCGATTGTGTCGTGGGTCTCGATACCGGCGTGGTACACGCTGCCATCGGCGTTCTGGTAGATGTTCACCGAGTCGGTGTCACCGAACAGGTTGTGCATGTCACCGAGGATTTCCTGATAGGCGCCGACCAGGAACACGCCCAGCAGGTAATCTTCGCCTTCATTCAACGCGTGCACCGGCAGGCTGGTTTCGATGCTCTGCTCGTCGACGTACTGGTTGATCTTGCCGTCGGAGTCGCAGGTCAGATCCTGCAGCACCGCACGGCGCAGCGGCTCTTCGTCGAGGCGATGCAGCGGGATGATCGGCAACACCTGATCGATCGCCCAGGTGTCCGGCAGGCTCTGGAACACCGAGAAGTTGCAGATGTACTTGTCGGCCAGCTTGTCATTGAGTTCGTCGAGCACCTGACGGTGGGAACGCTGACGCGCTTTCAGCGAGTTGTGCAAGCGACGGCATACGGCGAAGTAGCACTGCTCGGCGAGGGCTTTTTCCGCCAGGGTCAGCTTGCCGTCGGCATACTGCGCGGCCACGTCGCTCATGTAGTGGGTGGCGCGCCAGTAAGTTTCGGTGACCATTTCGATGTCGGTCGGGCCGAGCAGATCGACCAGCCACTGCACGGTTTCCGGCAGGCTTTCCTTGTTTTCGATCAGCGGGATTTCGTCGTTGTGTTTCTCGACGTCGGTGACCTGCACAACCAGCATTGCGTGGTGCGCGGTCAGCGAACGGCCACTCTCGGAGAAGATGTGCGGATGCGGCAGGCTCTGCGCGTCGCAGAATTCCTTGAGCATGCCGACCACGACACCGGCGTAATCGTCCATGTCGTAGTTGATCGAACTGGCGTTGCGCGAATGCGTGCCGTCGTAGTCGACACCGAGGCCGCCGCCGACGTCGATGTGATCGACCGGCAGACCGAGGTTGCGCAATTCGCCGTAATAGCGGATCGCTTCCTTGAAGCCGTGCTGATAGTCAGCGAGGTTGGCAATCTGCGAACCCATGTGGAAGTGCAGCAGGCGGATGCCCTGATCCAGACCGGCGCCACGGAAGCGCTCGACCACCGACAGCAGTTGCGCTGCCGACAGGCCGAATTTGGATTTCTCGCCACCGGTGTCGGCCCACTTCGACGAGGCCAGCGACGACAGGCGCACGCGCAGACCCACCTGCGGCTTGACCTTCAGCGAGGCGGCTTCTTCGATCACCAGGCCGACTTCGGATTCTTTCTCGATGACGATGAACACGTTGTGGCCGAGCTTCTGGCCCATCAGCGCCAGACGGATGAACTCGCGGTCCTTGTAACCGTTGCAGACGATGGTGCCGCCCTTCGGCGCCAGCGCCAGCACCGCCAGCAGCTCAGGCTTGGAGCCGGCTTCCAGACCGATGGAAACGTTCTGCGTGGCGATGATGTTCTCGATCACCGCTTCTTGCTGGTTGACCTTGATCGGGTACAGCGCGGTGTATTTGCTCTGGTATTCCAGGCGCTCGATGTTTGAATCGAAAGCACCGGTCAACTGACGGACACGGTCTTGCAGGATGTCGGGGAACCGCACCAGCAGCGGCAAGGACAAACCGCTCTTGCGCAGTTGGTCGACTTGCTCGAACAGATCGATAGGCGAGCTGCTCGGGCCGTTCGGACGTACTTCGACGCGACCGGCTTCATTGATCGCGAAATACCCGGCCCCCCAATGGCGAATCCCGTAAACGCTGCGGCTGTCCGCAACTGTCCATTGGCTGCCATCGTCTTTACGTGTGCGTCGTACGGACATCGAAGTCCCCTATAAAGAAGTCAGAGTGCGTCGCCTGAAGTGCAGGCCGGCGCAGTCTAAAGAATGAAAATGACGGTTCGTCAGTGCGGCGGTAGACCGCACTGACTGCGTGGAGTTTAGAAACCGGTCATGAACAGGCTCTGTGAAAACCATGGCGACGACGCCGGATCCGAGAACACTCGAAGCCGGATCAAGCCGCCGGAGGGTTTCACAGAGGCTGCTAGCCGCCGGACTTCTTCGCTTTGAAACCGTGCTTGATCAGCTCTGCCAAGAGTAGCTCGACGTGATCGCCCTGGATTTCGATGATGCCGTCCTTCAACGCCCCGCCGGTGCCACAACGTTTCTTCAACGTCGTCGCCAGCTCCTTGAGCGCGTCTTCGGCCAAGGGCACGCCGGTGATGGTGGTCACCGTCTTGCCGCCACGGCCCTTGCTTTCGCGACGCACGCGGGCAATGCCGTCACCGGCCGGGATCACGGTTTGTTTGCAGATACAGGCGTCCACCGGCTTGCTGCATTCCGGGCAATGACGACCTGCGTCGGTGGAAAATACCAGGCCGCCCAGGGCGGCGAAGGATGCGGCTTTCTTGGCCACCGGCAATCCTCTCGGGAGGACAAAGACTGATCGCAACCTTGGGCAAGGTCAGCGACCGCGAAGCCCCACTCAGGCAGGGGCAGCGCTACTGCATCGGAAAACTTTGGACGCTGGACTGAATCTGTAGGAGCTGACGAGTGCAACGAGGCTGCGATCTTTTGATCCTGATCTTTAACGGCAAGATCAAAAGATCGCAGCCTTCGGCAGCTCCTACGGTAAATCTGCAGGCCAACCTCAAGCTATCCGGTGCAGCTTGAAAAGGTCGCGCAGTGTAACGGCAAAAATCGCGATTGCTAAGTGCCAATCGGCGCCAATTCATGTGTTCTTTGCGACGTTGCTTTGCTGCGCCTTGAGATAGCGCCTTAACGCGGCCAGAGAGTCCGGGCAATAAGGCTTTTCGCTGATTTCGCGCATGACCTGTTCGACAGGGATGAATCGCGCTTCGAGGACTTCTTCCGGCTGCAGTTTCAGCGGCCCGTCCCATACAGCGGAAAATGCCGAACACCACAGACGGTTGCCGGTGTCTTCGAAATAGAAGTGATCGTGAGCGGTGAGTTCGACGCCGCTGACGCCCAGCTCTTCTTCCAGCTCGCGCGCCGCCGACTCGGCATAACTTTCGTCGGCCTGGACCATGCCGCCTGCGGCAACATCCCAGTAACCAGGATAAATCGCCTTGCTCAACGTACGGCGGTGCACGCACAGCTCACCGGCGGAGTTGAACAGCATGATGTAAGTGCCACGGCCAATCAGCCCGCGCTCACGCAAATCGGAGCGCACCAGAGCGCCGAGCAGGTTGTCCTGTTCGTCGACCCAGGCGATCTGTTCAGCGTCCGAGGCGGCGCGATGGGCCGCCTCTCTTGTAGTCTGGCTCACGTATCAGCCCTGATTGAGCAGTTGACGCAAATCGATCACCGCAGCGTTGGCCCGGGAAATATAGTTGGCCATGACCAGCGAGTGGTTGGCCAACACGCCGAAACCGCTGCCGTTGAGAATCATCGGGCTCCACACGGGCTCTTGCGAAGCCTCCAGCTCACGGATGATCTGGCGCACGCTGACGGTGGCGTTCTTCTTCGCCAGCACGTCGGCGAAATCGACTTCGATGGCGCGCAGCAGATGCGACAGCGCCCAGGCCTGGCCGCGTGCTTCGTAGAACACGTTGTCGATCTGCATCCACGGGGTTTCCACGACCTCTTCGTCAACCTGCGGCACTTCGCCGACTGCCGGAACTTCGGTCTTCAGCGCAGTGTTGAGCTTGACCCGGCCGACACTGGCCGACAGGCGTTGCGACAGCGAACCGAGACGGGTACCGACATCGCCCAGCCAGTTGTTGAGGTTGTCGGCGCGCGCGTAGAACAGCGCGTTTTTCTGGTTCGGATCAGACAAGCGCGACTGATAGCGGCTCAGGGAGTTGATGCCTTCCTGGTATTCCGACTCGCTGGACGGCAGCACCCAGCTCTTGTTGTCGAAGTTGAAACGCGGTTCGGCCTTGGCCAGATCGGCGTCTTCGGCGGACTGCGATTGCGAACGGGCAAAATCCTTGCGCAGGGCGCGGGTCAGGTCACGCACCTGCACCAGCACGCCGTATTCCCAGCTCGGCGTGTTGTCCATCCACAGGCCCGGCGGGAAACGGTCATTGGAAATGTAACCGCCCGGCTTGTTGAGCAAGGTGCCGGCAACGGTCTTCAGGGTTTCGACCGTGGTGTAGCCGACCACCATTTGCTTGCCTTCTTTCTCGGCAGCGACCTGGGCGTTCTGCGCCACCGGAAACAGTTCCGGCTCCTGGCTCCAGTACCAGCCCAGCGCGATGGTGACCAGCAAATACAGACCGATCACTGTGGCCAGCGCCCGGCTGAACAGCAGCCCGCCGACATAGCTGCGGGTGGCCGACTTGGGCTCGGCGGCACGTTCAGGCGCGCTGCCCGCGCGATTTTTCCAGTCCAGCATGGCGATATCCTTTCAATCACTTGGGTTCAACGGTTCGACCACAACCATACAACAACGTGCCAAGGCCTAGCACCCGCTATCGCGGTACTGGCGCAAAACAAGCGAAGGGTGTCGCGAACGAAAGGATAGACGCAGATTTCAGACGTTGAAGATGCGCAGCGAAAGCTGCCGCACTTGGTCGTCGGTAAACAGATGTGCAATGCCTTGGGCATCAGTTCGGCGCTGACTGGGTATTCCATCGATCATGGCGATGTAGGCCTGCGCGGGCAACGGCTGACCGGTCACGCTGTCGACCAGACGAAAGATTCGTGCGGTGCGCGTGGGCTGCTCGGGCGGGTTGTTCATCAGATCGAGCACGGCCTGGTGGAACACCGCTTCGGCGCCCTGCCAGTAGCCATAGTCGGCCTCGGCTTTGATCAGGCACCATTCACCCTGTTTGATCTGCGCCAGGACTTCGCTGTCCAGATTGATCATCAAACCGGCCCGCAGTTGATCCAGACCTTCGAGCGGTTGGCGCATGCTCAACAGACTGCTGACGTGCGCCAGCGCCTCCTCCACGCAGCAGACATGCTGGCGCTCGTGGTCGGTCAGGCTCAGTTCACGGACCAGCCTCACCGAAGTCCCTCGCCTTGCCACTCGTCCGAACCCATCGTCCGGCTGATTTCGTGGCGCCAGTAGATGCGCCGATAGCTGAAGTGGACTTTCTCCAGCTGGGTGAGATGCGACGTGGCCGTGTCGAGACAGTTCGGCATCAATAGTTCGCTGCCGACGACCAACGCATCCTCCAGCTCCACCGTGTAGAAGTGCTCCTGCACGCCGCTGGCCGACGTGCGATAAAACTCCACGCGGCATTCGCTCAGCAACTCGCCGCTGGACAGCGCCATATTCAGCAAGGGCGAAGCCTTGTCGAGGGTTTTGGTGATGATCAAGGGCCTGTGCATCCGCCGCCCGGCGCCCTGATCCTTGGGTATGTACATGCCATGACTGAGGGCCTGAACCATGATCTTGTCTTCGCGCCCGCTCTGGTAGGTATTGCCCACCGAGGCTTCAGTGAAAGCGCCGGCGGTGATCAGGCCCTGGCGGCTGCCGTGGATGGTCATGAAGGCTGGGATGGGCATGGAATGGCTCCTTTTTCGGGTAGGGGTGGGAGGAAGTGATGGGATTCGAGGCGGCGATCTTCGATTTCGTCGAAAGGAATCCAGGGTTTCGCCACGGCGAGAGTGATGAGGTAGCGCTCCTGATCGAGATGTCTGGAATCTCTGAAGCGTCCTAGAATCAGCATTGCCTGGTATTTGTCGCCGGCCTGCCAAAATGACCGCCCAGAAAGCACTCCTTGTCTGACGTATGCGCGCCAATCGGGGGTGTCCGTAATTGTCGGGTCGCCCTGCGTACCCATCGGTTTCCAGCCTTTTGCGCACCATTGGCTCTGCAGATCGGTAACAACCTTCATGGCGTCCTCAATCAGCAGAGGTTCGATTTGCGGAGACATGCGGATGCTCACGGTCAGATTATTGACGAACGTCACGGTGAAAAACCGAGCCAGCGGCGTCTCGAACCCGTACTGCGGATCAACGAAGCGCAGACGTGCATCCGTCTTCGGAATGCCACCGGAAACAGTCTTGCTGCCGCGATCCCACACACTGAACGGAGCGGTTGAATGTGCCTCCATGTACTCGTAGGTTTCGCCGATCCTCAAGGTAATGACTGGATCATTCCATAGCGGCTGCATCAATTGCCGCAAGGCGGCCAGTGCAGCAGCCACACAAACAATCATCCACACCCAGCGACGTCGGCTGATTTGCCGAAGGCGCAAGCTCATCAGCCCTCCTCCCTGAGCGCAATCTCGCGGATTGACTGCGCCAACAACGCCTTGTTGCTGTCGTTGAGCAACAGATCAAAACGACTTGCCGCCCGCAGCACAAACTTCATTCGCTGGTCGATATCGGACAAATCCGCCAGCGGGCTGCTATCAAAATCAATGGTCCGGCCATCATCGACACGCTGGCATTGGCTGGTCAGCGTCAGCTCGATGGCCTGAGCGACGCCGGAAGGGAAGTTGGTGATATAAGAAAAATGATTGCCGCGCAAAAGCGCAACCAGGTGGCTGTTTTCGTAAATGGTCGGCTGGAGAATATTTTGCTGCTCGTGCCACGCCAAATGCTTCACGCTTTCGGCGATTTTCCCAGCCTCTATTGCTTCAAAGGCCACCTCTATCTCGGGATATGCATCCCCGAACCTGAGGGTGTCTTGCCCGACCGGCCAAAGCACCGGCCACTTCGCATGCCCTTGAATCTTCTCCCGGTCGCGAAGACATTTCTTCAACTCCGCCAATCCCCGCACCGCATAGAACTGATGCAACGGATAAACATCCAGAAACAGCGTGGTATTACCCATCGCCATCATTTCGTAGACATGCCGGAACTGTTGCTCGGCCACCGACAGCTCTTCACCTGGCACCCGGGCATCCATGACAGACAGCGGATTACGCGCCTGAGCCTGTTGATATTCACGCAGGTCTTCGGCCTGTCCCGGCATTTTTTCCGGCGTGAGCAATCCGGATTCGCGTCGGCTGTCTCGCAGCCGCTGCCGCGCTTCGTATTCCTCGCGGATGCGTTCGATACTCTGTGCCGCATGCAGCAAGCCACAGCCGACCTGCTTGGAGGCAAACGCCGCCAGGCCCGCCCATTGAAAACGTGAGTCGTGCAACCACAACCGGGCATAAGCCGCGTTGATCGCCCGGTTGCGCGCGACCGGATCGGCAATCAGCACGCCGTTCGGGGCGACAATTGCCTCGGCGGCGCGCTGATAGCGCCGCCAGAGGCATTGGCAGGTCAGCACTGGCACCTCTGTCACCTGCACCCGCTCGCCGTACAACAGCTCTTCGTCGCAAGCGCAGTCGTCGATGGGCCTGATGTTGTGATTGAGGCGCTGGGCATCACTGGCGAGTTCGGTGAAACATTGGCTCATGATGGAAGGGCGGCAGCTAGGGGAATCCCTGAACCGTACCAGCCAATCTGGCCGGTGAAAGCGCGTAGAAGAAAAATCAGAAAGCGCTGTCAGACGCCGCCTATCAAGACCGGTGAAATGTCGACAGCGCTGGCCGGATTGCTCGCAAAATCCCAGCATGCGGGCACTTGGTCGAAATCAGAGGTAAAAACAAAACCACCCGGTCAGAAACTGAATCGTGTCGTCCAGCAGATTATTGACGTACGACACTCGTCTAAGGGAAAAGAGGTGCTAGCATAGAGCCACCAGTCGATCTCAGCATGCACCCTAACTAGTAGTCAGGATATGACCGAGCCAGAAGACCCCAGCCGTGAGCGTCTCAAGCACCACTTTGCCCAGCGGGTAATTCATCAGGCACGTCAGATTCTTGAGATATGGCAGCGCCTGCAACGCAGTGAGTGGTCCACCGTCGATCTTGCCGAACTGAGCGAGGCGAATCTGCGTCTGCTGCGTTTTGCCGAGCGCTTTGAACAGCCGGAACACACTCAGTTGGCGCATCACATCAGCCAGTCGCTGCAAGCGGTGGATGCCAACCGTGGGCGCCTCAGCAGCGGCCTGATCACCGATCTCAATCGTTTGATGCAGCGCCTGTCGCGCACTGGCCTGCGCCATGGCGATCAGCTCGACCAGACGTTCCTGCCGCCGCTGCGCAAGCCGATCTACGTAATGTTGCAGGATCACGACCGCGCTGAACGACTGGCCAAGCAACTGGAGTTTTTCGGCTTGAGCGCGCAGGCACTGGACAGCGTGGCCGCGTTTCGCTCGTCGATGGTCGAGCGCTTGCCCGCAGCGATTGTCATGGACGTGGATTTCAGTGGCCCCGGCATCGGCCTGAAACTCGCCGCCGAAGCTCAGGTCGGCCTCGAAGAACCCCTGCCGCTGCTGTTCTTCAGCCTGCACGAAACCGACACCCCGACCCGCCTAGCCGCCGTGCGCGCCGGTGGCCAGGAATTCCTCACCGGCACGCTCGAAGCCTCGAGCCTGCTGGAAAAAATCGAAGTGCTGACCTGCGTCGCCCAGTACGAGCCCTATAAAGTGCTGATCATCGACGACTCGCGCGCCCAGGCCCTGCACACCGAGCGTCTGCTCAACAGTGCCGGGATTGTCACTCGCACCTTGATCGAACCGATTCAGGCAATGGCCGAACTGGCGGATTTCCAGCCGGACCTGATCATCCTCGACATGTACATGCCGGCCTGCACCGGCACCGAGCTGGCCAAAGTGATCCGTCACAATGACCGCTACGTCAGCGTGCCGATCATTTACCTGTCGGCCGAGGACGATCTGGACAAGCAGCTCGACGCCATGAGCGAGGGCGGCGATGACTTCCTGACCAAGCCGATCAAACCGCGACACCTGATCACCACTGTGCGCAACCGCGCCGCGCGGGCACGCAATCTGAAAGCACGGATGGTTCGCGACAGCCTCACCGGCCTGTACAACCACACGCACATCCTGCAATTGCTCGAAGACTGCTCGTTCCGCGCGCGCCGCGAAAACAAACCGCTGAGCTTTGCCATGCTCGACATCGATCACTTCAAGCGGGTCAACGACAGCCATGGCCACCCGATGGGTGACCGGGTGATCAAGAGCCTGGCGCTGTTTCTCAAGCAGCGTTTGCGCAAGACCGATTTCATTGGCCGATACGGCGGCGAAGAGTTCGCCATCGTCATGCCCGACACCGATATCGACGCGGCGCACAAAGTCCTCGACGAGATTCGCCAGCGCTTCGCCGAGATTCATTACCCGGCGCAGCCGCAGGACCTCTGGTGCACGTTCAGCGCCGGCGTAGTAGAAATGTGCGATGACTCCGACAGCCTGATGATGGCCAGCCAGGCCGATGAGGCGCTGTATCGCGCCAAGGGTGCAGGACGCAATCGGGTGCAGACCGCGCGCCAGTCAAAGCAAAGTGCCACTTTTTCATCGGAATCCACTGATTCGGTCATAACCTTGTAATAGAACCGCAATAAATTCAGGCGCTTACCATTCCTGCCGTTGGTAGCCGTCATGCGCCTGAAGTTGCTCACCAATCTCAACACTCTGCTGCTGGTCGCCGTCTGCGTGGCCCTTGGCGCCACGCTGTGGTGGTCGCAAAAAGCCCTCGAACGACCCTATCTTTTGATGGAGCGTTACCTGGGGCTGTCGCAACAATTTCAGAATGAAGTAGCGCGCAACGTCGAGGATTATCTGGCCAGCGGTGACGCGCTGCGCCTGAGCAGCGCCGCCCAGGCTATCGACAGCGTGCAAAAGCAACTGGGTGACTTGCCCCCGGCGCTGGCCGACACCGTACGGCCAAGCCTGTCGAGCCTTGATGAGTTCAGCAAAACCGACCTGCTCGCCGCCGGCAAACTGGCTGGCGATCCGCAGGCGCTGCTGTTACAGGCCGAACGCGAACTCAGCGCCAGCCTCGACCAGCTCAATACCTACGCCAATGGCAACGCCGCCTACCTCGCGCCACTGCTTGCCGCATCGCAGCATCTGGGCAGACTGTCGCTGGCGCGGGACAAACTGGTGAGCAGCGGGCGCAGTGAGCTGGCCGCCGATGTCGAGCGTGAAGTGAGCAACATGCGCGCCCAGGCCGAGGCCATCGATGCCCTGCCCTTGCTCGGTGTGGTCGCCAGCAACGAATCGAGCAGTGACGATTTCGCCGCGCTGATGGGCATCGAAACCACTGATAAAGCCGCCGCCGAAGATGCCGGTGTCGGCCTCAAACGCGAACTGAACAGCTTGCTCGGCCGCTATCCGGCGGAACTGGCGCGCACCCGCCAGCAGATCCAGAAACGCGCCGAGCTCAGCGCCGCGACCCACGAAAAAATCGCCAGCGTGCAACACGCCATCTCCGGCCTCGAACCGGTGGTACGCGCGCAACATGGGCAGATCCAGGGCGAAGTGCGGCTGATGCAAGGCGTGATGATCGGCCTGATTCTGCTGATCGCCCTCCTCATCGATACCTTGCAGCGGCGCCTGGCCCGCACCCTGACCAACCTCGCCCCAGCGCTGTCGACCTGGGCCGAAGGCGATTTCAGTCGCGACATCCAACTGGGCAAGACCAATCGAGAACTGCACGACATCGAAGCCTCGCTCAACCGCTTGCGCGCCTATCTGGTGGATCTGGTCGGCACCATTCGCGGCAACGCCGAGCAGGTCGCGGGCAGCAGCCGCACCCTCGCCGAACTGAGCAATGACCTGCACAGCGGCGCCGAACATCAGGCCGGCGATACTGCGCTGATTCGCGATTCGCTGGGAGAACTCGAGGCGACCATTCAGCAAGTGGCCGGCGATGCTCGTCAGGCTGCCGACGCCAGTCGTCATGCCGGTCTCGCCGTCGAGCATGGGCAGGCTGTAATCGGCCAGAGCCTGACCGGACTGCATGCGCTGGTCGGTGAGGTTCAAGGCAATGCGCAGATGATCGAACATCTGGCAGAAGAATCAGCAACCATCGGCGGCGTGCTGACAGTGATTCGTTCGATTGCTGACCAGACCAATCTGCTCGCCCTGAACGCCGCGATCGAGGCGGCCCGCGCCGGGGAGATGGGCCGTGGTTTTGCCGTGGTCGCCGAGGAAGTGCGCTCGCTGGCACAACGCACCGCCGGGGCCACGGCAGAAATCCAGACGCTGATCGCCGGTCTGCAGACCGCCGCGCGACAATCGGTCGAAGGCATGCGCGCGCAGGTCGAACACGCCGAAGCCACGGCCAGTCAGGCGCAAGCGGCGGACGGTGCACTGGACAAAATCGTTGGCGCGATCCAGACCATCGCCGACACCGCCGTGCGCATCGCCGATGTCACCGCGCAGCAAAGTGGCGCGGTCAGCGAGATCCGCGATCACAGCGAGCGCATTCATCAATTGGGTGGGGATAACCTGCTGCGCATCGGCCAGGGCCGCGAACAGGGCGAGAATCTGTTGGTTCTCGGCGGCCAACTGCATACGGCCGTTCAGGCCTTCCGCGTCTGACGTACCACCTTCGCGAGCAGGCTCGCTCCCACATTGGAATGCATACCCCTGTGGGAGCGAGCCTGCTCGCGAAGAGGCTCTTGCCGACACCACGAATGACCGGATCAGCTCACTCGGTCACAAATTTCGCGCAAACATCGCCCATCGTGCCGCCTATTGCATGGAACTGGACAGTCACAAAGGCTTTGCGGCATAGTCGCCGGGTTATGACGACTGCACATTGATAACAAGGACAACGCAGATGGCGACGCTACTGGTGCTGCACGGCCCCAACCTGAACCTGCTCGGCACCCGGGAACCGGGGACCTACGGGTCGACGACCCTGGCGCAGATCAATCAGGATCTGGAGCGGCGCGCCCGTGAAGCCGGCCATCATCTGCTGCACCTGCAAAGCAACGCCGAGTACGAATTGATCGATCGCATCCACGCTGCACGCGGTGAAGGCGTGGACTTCATTCTGATCAATCCGGCGGCTTTTACGCACACAAGTGTCGCATTACGTGACGCGCTGCTGGGAGTGAGCATCCCATTCATCGAAGTGCATTTGTCCAACGTGCACAAGCGCGAACCTTTCCGCCATCACTCCTACTTCTCCGATGTAGCGGTAGGAGTGATCTGCGGCCTTGGCGCCAGCGGTTACCGACTGGCCCTGGAGGCCGCACTAGAGCAGCTTGAACACCAAGCTATACGCCCCTGACCGACCCTTGGGAGTTGATGATTCATGGATATCCGTAAAGTTAAGAAACTGATCGAATTGCTGGAAGAGTCCGGCATCGACGAGCTCGAGATCAAGGAAGGCGAAGAGTCCGTACGCATCAGCCGCCACAGCAAGACCCCGGCGCAGCAGTACTACGCGCCAGCCCCGATGCAGGCTCCGGCCGCTGCCCCTGCTGCCGCGCCAGTCGCTGCCGCTGCTCCGGCTGCCGCTGCTGCACCCGCGCTGAACGGCACCGTGGCCCGTTCGCCGATGGTCGGCACCTTCTACCGCAAATCTTCGCCAACCTCGCCTGCCTTCGTTGAAGTCGGCCAGACCGTGAAGAAAGGCGACACCCTGTGCATCGTCGAAGCCATGAAGATGATGAACCACATCGAAGCTGAAACCAGCGGTGTGATCGAATCCATCCTCGTCGAAGACGGCCAGCCGGTTGAGTACGACCAACCGCTGTTCACCATCGTTTGAACCGCGGAGAGCCTTTGATGACTGCGAAGTTGGAAAAAGTTCTGATCGCTAACCGCGGTGAGATCGCCCTGCGGATTCTGCGTGCCTGCAAAGAGATGGGCATCAAGACCGTCGCCGTTTACTCCAAGGCCGACAAAGAGCTGATGCACCTGGGTCTGGCAGACGAATCCGTCTGCATCGGCCCGGCGTCCGCCGCTCAGTCTTACCTGCACATTCCGGCCATCATCGCTGCCGCTGAAGTGACCGGCGCTACCGCCATTCACCCAGGCTACGGTTTCCTCGCGGAAAACGCCGATTTTGCCGAGCAGGTCGAGAACTCCGGCTTCGCCTTCATCGGCCCGAAAGCCGACACCATCCGCCTGATGGGCGACAAGGTATCGGCCAAGCACGCGATGATCGAAGCCGGCGTACCGACCGTTCCTGGCTCTGACGGCCCGCTGCCGGAAGACGAAGAAACGGCGCTGCGCATCGGTCGTGAAGTCGGCTACCCGGTGATCATCAAGGCCGCCGGTGGCGGTGGTGGTCGCGGCATGCGCGTGGTGCACAAGGAAGAAGACCTGATCGCCTCGGCGAAACTGACCCGCTCCGAAGCAGGCGCGGCGTTCGGCAACCCGATGGTCTATCTGGAAAAATTCCTCACCAACCCGCGCCACGTCGAAGTGCAGGTTCTGTCCGACGGCCAGGGCCACGCCATCCACCTGGGCGACCGCGACTGCTCGCTGCAGCGTCGTCACCAGAAGGTTCTCGAAGAAGCGCCGGCACCGGGCATCGACGAGAAAGCGCGCCAGGAAGTATTGGCTCGCTGCGTCAAGGCATGCATCGACATCGGCTACCGTGGCGCCGGTACTTTCGAGTTCCTCTACGAGAACGGCCGTTTCTACTTCATCGAAATGAACACCCGTGTTCAGGTGGAGCACCCGGTTTCGGAGATGGTCACCGGTATCGACATCGTCAAGGAGATGCTCAGCATCGCCGCTGGCAACAAGCTGTCGTTCACTCAGGATGACGTGGTCATCCGCGGTCACTCGCTGGAGTGCCGGATCAACGCTGAAGATCCGAAGACCTTCATGCCGAGCCCGGGCACGGTCAAGCATTTCCACGCCCCAGGCGGCAACGGCGTTCGCGTCGATTCGCACCTGTACAGCGGTTATGCCGTGCCACCGAACTACGACTCGCTGATCGGCAAGCTGATCACTTACGGCGCAACCCGCGACGAAGCCATGGCACGCATGCGCAATGCCCTGGACGAAATCGTGGTCGACGGGATCAAGACCAACATCCCGCTGCACCGTGATCTGGTTCGTGACGAAGGCTTCTGCAAAGGCGGTGTGAACATTCACTACCTCGAGCACAAGCTGGCCAAACAGTCGTAAGGCTGAAGCGGCATGAAAAACCCGATCCCTGCGGATCGGGTTTTTTTATGCCTGCAACAAGCAGATCAGACCATTACCGTGGAGAACGCCTGCTGCTCGACCATTGTGGCAGATGCCCCCAGGCCAGCCTCATCGACCACCGCTCCTGCTGCGTTTTCATGTAACGGTCTGCGGGTGAACCGCCTCGTAAAGTTTCGGGCACGTATCGAGAGCCCGTCCGTGGCATAGCTCGATCTGGCGATAAGCGGGTTGTACAACCTGCCAATCTGACCAGCGGAATGCTTGAACACTCTCGAGACTCCATTGTTCAGATTCAGCACCACGCCATAGCTGTTGCCCAGGCAGGACGAGTATGACCAGTAATCCCATGTCGGCTGCAGGCCCTGTTCGCGCAACACTCGCCTGACCGGACCGCCGATGTCAGCACCCGCCGACAGCCAGTCGCCACCCACCAGCGTGGCGCGAATGTTCTGCGGTGTTCCCCCCAGACGCTCCAGCACCTGCGTGACACTTCGCTCGATCAACGGGCGAATATTGTGATCAAAATGAATGACCGCACCCACTCTCGTCGTCGGGTTATACAGCGAGGCGATGACGCAACTCTGCGCATTCAACGAAAACAGGTAGTTATCCTGCGATCCGGGACGGAAAGCCGCCACTACGGCTTCGCCCTGCAGCGCGCCGCGGTTCAGCACGGGCTCGACACCTCCAGGAAAAGCATCATTCAAATTATTCACGCGCCCAAGGTTGCGCACGTTGCCTCCTGTGAGTCCGACCCTGGCATGTGTCCACTTGCCCCCCGGAGCAAGCTGAATCGGTTGCTGATAGATGGCGCTCGGGCGACGGGCATCGACCAGGCTCAGGCCACCGAAATGCGGATTTTCCCTGACCAGAAAGTACTTGCCTCTGTTGCGAATGTAATAGGCCGGTTGCGGCTGTGCAGCGCTGGACGGGCTGCGCCAGGTGCCGAAAAAGACGCCTTCTTCGCTCACCCTTTGCAAATGTTCGGGCGTCTTGCTGACGGCCTGCCTGGCATGAAAGCGTACCTCCCGGATCGCCGGCAGCGCGTCCCTGCGTAGCGGAGCCACGGTATTCAGACGCTCTGACAACAACGAAACAGGCCTCATGGTGTGCTTCAGACTCCTGGCCGCACCGCCCAGCCACTTGATCGCACTGCCTGCGCCGACCATGGCAAACAGCGCCCCCCACGACGCCTCCAGCCAGTGGCCGAGCGCGCCATCGATGTCGCCCTCCAGATGCGCCGCGACCGCCTGACCAGCGCTGACGGCAATCAACACAACGTCAAGCAGCAAGGCAAACGGTGGAAACACCATACAAAACGGTGCGGCTGCAAACATCAGCCCCTTGACCACTTGGCGTTCGATCATTTGCGCGCGGCTGGTGGTGATGTCCTGCACATCCGTGACCGCGCGCTCGATGTACGCGTTGAACTCGCTACGGGCGTCAATCAGGCGCTGCGCTTCGTGCAGCGTATCGACGCGTTGTTTTTTTGCCGCAATCGCATACAGGGTGCGTGACACGATGCTGCGCGCAGCAACCGGCGTACGCGCCATCAAGTAGTCATGCAATACGCCCGCGATGTCGCCGAACAGTGACTGATACGCGCGCACCACAATTCCGTCGGGGGCATCGGGCGTGTACAGCCACCAGGACGGCTCGGGGTCGAACGAGGTCAGCACATACACCCCGAGCACGACGTGATGGCGCACGGTGAACCTGAACACGCCGTCACTTTCAACCATGCTGGCGCCCGGAAAATGCGTACCCGGTGCTGGCACCTGGCTCAACAGAGAAACCTGACGGACCAGCGCCGAATACACCGCGTCGCTCAATCGCGCCTGACTTCTGGCAACGCGTAAATCCCGGTCCATCTTTGACAGCAGCACGTTGCGGTAGGCAAAGCGACGCGGTTCGTAGGCAGCATCACGCGGATCGAGATATTTGCCACGGATCTCGCTGGCGTATTTTTCACCCAGCCACGCCCGGCGCAGATACAGCGCCAGATCGGCGCTGCGCACCTGGCTCAGATCCTGGCCAACCGACGATCGCACGCCTTTTTTCGGATGGTCGATGCCGGAGTTGTCATCGTAGCCGTGAATGGCCAGGTCGAGCAGCGTGGCAACCTGCTGCTTCCTGCGGTCGGCGACACCGGGGTTGTAATCGATCAACACGGTGGCCGGATCGACCGGTTCCAGCACGTTCTTGCTGCGCATATAGGGCGTGATCGCTGCGGCAACCGAGCGCCTGGCGAAATCGACAAAAACCTCGAAACCGCCCAGCAGCTCGTTGAACACCTGCTGATGAACGATCAGTTCCTGATTCAGACTGCTGATGCGCCGGCGAGCCTCGAGCGCGAGCGTCGTGTACCAGCGCAGCGAGTTGTCCTGCTCGACCCGCTGCAGGTTGTTTGCCAGGGCCATTTTTGCAGCGGCTTCGACGCACTCGTCGAACGGCAAGGGCGTTCGTCGAAGGTCACTCTGCATGCCCCAGAGAGCAGGACTGGCCGCCGCAGCCACAAGATAATCACGTGCCGGGTGATGTGCCGTCGGCGAAAGCTGCTGCAACAGATACTCGCGACCGGATTCGCTCTGCGTCCAGCTCCATACTTCGCCGGTCAACGCCGCAATCGAAGGCAACCGGACCCACTCCTGACCGTCCGGTTTGTTGGGCGCGTACAGCACCAGGTTATTCGCCGCTTGCTCAGTCTCTGCCTGGTAGAACACCAGAAGATCGGCGCATTGCATGCCGTTGGGCAGCGTCAATGCGGCCACTTGCAACGGTTTCATTGCCGCTTGCCCAGACCACATCTGCTCCAGACGCTCATGGTCGGAATCCGCCAGATGAGCTGCGCAGCGCGCGACGAATGCGCTCTGCCTGAGCCGTACGGTGAACCAGTCGATGAGTGCCTTTTGCACGTCGGTGCGCTGGTACTGCTCGGCGAGGGCGCGCAGGTAGTCCGCCGGATAATCCTGTTCCGCCAGCATGTCGGCAATGAATGCCGGCTTGAGTGACTGGTTGCGCAATGGCGCAGGACTGGTGATCTCCAACACCGCTGCGAAGTCCTGACCGATCGGCCCGCATGCCAGCAGGTCACTGAGGCTGCGATTGTGGGTCGGCTCACCGACCGCCGAGCGCCATCTGAGCCGCACGTCGATCCGGTCTGGTTCAACCGCCATGTCGAGCTTGAGCTGAATGTATTCGATGGCCTGCTGGCGGGCAAAGGCGCGCAACGAGCCGTGGCCCTGCAGCAAGTCATCGAGAGCTGCCTGCGCCAGTGACGTCTGCTCCTGATAATCGCGCAACAAGGCGCGATCCGGCTCCTTCAGCGCCTTCATCCATGACGGCAGTTGCGCGAAGGAATGCGCCTCGAGAATCTTTTTCTCTGCGCCGGTTGCCAGGGCAGTCAACCGGTACCGACGCGTGCTGCGGGCGTGAACCCGGTCGATTTTGCTGCGCAATTGATCCAGTGTCAGGCCCGCCAGTTGGTCACGGCGCAACAGTAACTCGATATCCTTGATATAGCGCCGCAGCTTGCGCTTGATCAGGCGATCAAACAGCGCTTCCTGCCCTTTTGTCGTCCAATGTTCTCGCAGGTATTTTTTGTACTGGTCGAGGAAGTGCAGCGAAACGCTATCCACCGTCCGGATCACATGCTCATGACGGCTGGACGGTAAACCGGGGTCAGCGCCCCCAGGCCAGCGAAATGGCGCGTCCTGGAGCGCCAGGAACATGACTGGCCGGCCGTCGATAAGCTTTTGCAGAATGGCGTCAAGCAGCGCAACCACAAAGCCCGGGGCGAAATGGCCGTCCGGGTAATGCCTGCGCAGTTCAGTCAAAGCGAAATGCTCCAGCGCCTCGAGCAACGTCATCTGGCTGTTCAAGCGCTTGTCGATCATCACCTGCCAGCGCGTGATGCGCAGGAGGATCTCCTGCACCGACCCCGTAGACGCAGCGGCTATCGGTGGTTTTTCTTCTACAGTCCCTTGTTGATCCGCCATGTCGTCCAGCCTTTTGTTGCGTAGAGATGAGCGCTCACTCTATTTGCCGACAAAAGTGCTCAGGCCATACATATGTATATCGCGGCCGCGAATGTGTAACAGCCAAGCGGTGTGTCCACTTTGCCGGCGACCTGGCGTAAACTGCGCGCTTTTGCAGCTTCGGGCTGCCCCACAGATTTTCAAAGGTGCCCGCCATGCCTTGGCTGCAAGTCCGTCTCGCCATCACCCCGGAACAAGCCGAAACCTACGAGGACGCATTCCTCGAAGTCGGCGCCGTGTCGGTGACTTTCATGGACGCCGAAGACCAGCCGATCTTCGAACCGGAACTCAACACCACGCCGCTGTGGTCGCACACCCACTTGCTGGCGCTGTTCGAAGGCGGTACCGAACCGGAACCGGTGCTGGCCCATCTGGAATTGCTGACCGGCAGCCCGTTGCCCGAACATCACAGCGAAGTCATCGAAGACCAGGACTGGGAACGCAGCTGGATGGACGGTTTCGAGCCGATGCGTTTCGGCCAGCGTCTGTGGATCGTGCCGAGCTGGCACGCCGCGCCCGAGCCTGGCGCGGTCAACCTGCTGCTGGACCCGGGCCTGGCGTTCGGCACCGGCACCCACCCGACCACCGCACTGTGCCTGGAATGGCTCGACGGTCAGGATCTGAAAGGCTGCCACGTGCTCGACTTCGGCTGTGGCTCGGGGATTCTGGCGATTGCCGCCCTGCTGCTCGGCGCCAAACAAGCTGTGGGCACCGACATCGACGTACAGGCACTGGAAGCCTCGCGCGACAACGCTGGGCGCAACAATATTGCCGATGAGCTGTTCCCGCTGTACCTGCCCGAGGATCTGCCGCAAGTTCAGGCCGACGTGCTGGTCGCCAACATTCTCGCCGGCCCGCTGGTGTCGCTGGCGCCGCAACTGTCCGGTCTGGTCAAGAGCGGCGGGCGCCTGGCGCTGTCGGGCATTCTCGCCGAGCAGGGCGAAGAAGTAGCGGCAGCTTATGCGCAGGACTTCGAGCTCGACCCGATCGCCAATCGCGACGGCTGGGTGCGCATCACCGGGCGTCGGCGCTAAAATGACCGCTTGCCTGAACCGGATCGCCGCATGACCGACAGTTTCGTCACCCAATGCCCGCATTGCCAGACCAGTTTCCGCGTCAACCATGCTCAATTGAGCGTGGCGCGCGGGGTGGTTCGTTGCGGCTCCTGCCTGCAAGTGTTCAATGCCGCCAAGCAGCTGCTCGAGCAACATTCCGGCAAGGACACGGTGACGCCGCTCGCACCAGCGCTGCCTGAAGCGCCCGCGCCTGTCAGCGATTCTGCGGTCGTCGAACAGATCCCCGCACCGCGCGCCATCAGCCAGAAGCAATGGAGCGCGTCGGAACTGGATCTGGACAGCCTCGATCTGGACGAAGAACTCGCCCGCCTCGAACAGCGCGAAATCCAGCCGGCCGCCGAATTCGGCCGTACCCGCGAAGAATCCTTGAGCGCCCGACGCGACAGCCCGGAGCCGGACGAAGGCACATGGCCCGACAGCCTGTTCAGCGAGCCTGCGGATGAGCGCAGCGTAGCGCCGGATATCGAGCCGGATATCGACGGCATCGAAACCCTCGAACCCGAGCGCACCGAACCTTCGCTGTCGCTGGAGCCGGTGGATCTGGATGACGAGCCGCCGATTCCGCAATTGCGCCTGCATGACCCGATCGACCCCAACGCCCGCCGCGAACGACTGTCGGCTAGCGACGACAACGATGACGACGATCTGCCATTGATCACTTCGCCGCGCAAAAAACGCGAACGGGCCGAGCCCGGGGTGCGCGCCGAGGTCCTGCAGGATCTGACCGACGACCCGCTGCAACTGGACTGGCAGCAGCGCCGCTCGCCCTGGGGCCGGCGCCTGCTCTGGCTGGTGCTGGTGGTGTTGGCGGCCGGCGGCCTTGCCGCCCAGTACATCGCCTATCACTTCGAGGAACTGGCGCGGCAGGATCAATACCGACCGTGGTTCCAGCAGATCTGCCCGCAGATCGGCTGCACCGTGCCGTCGAAAGTCGATATCGGCAAAATCAAGAGCAGCAATCTGGTGGTGCGCAGCCATCCCGATTTCAGCGGGGCGCTGGTGGTCGACGCGATCATTTACAACCGGGCGACGTTTTCCCAGCCGTTCCCTTTGCTCGAACTGCGCTTCGCCGACCTCAACGGTCATCTGATCGCCAGTCGTCGCTTCAAACCCGGCGAGTATCTGAGCGGCGATCTCGAAGGCCTCGCGGAAATGCCGCCGCAGACGCCGATCCACATCGCCCTGGATATTCTCGATCCGGGGCCGAAAGCGGTGAATTACAGCCTGAACTTCCACTCACCGGAGTGAACCGCTTCAGCGTTTCTCGATTGACGGCATTTTTCTGACTGGATCGCGGCCAACCAAACCGTTGGCGATAACAGAATAACTGTTCAGATTTTGTTCAATTCAGCCTTTAACCAGTCATCGAGAGCGGGTATCATGCCCACCCTTTTTCGAACTCTCATGATCCGGCCCCACTTCAGGGAAGTCCTATGTCGGCGGTACGCATCGGCCCATATACATTGCAGAACGGTTTGATTCTCGCCCCGATGGCGGGCGTCACCGACCAGCCTTTTCGTCAGCTGTGCAAGCGTCTGGGCGCAGGGCTTGTAGTCTCGGAAATGGTCACCAGTGACATGAGCCTGTGGAATACCCGCAAGTCGCGCATGCGCATGATCCACGAAGGCGATCCCGAGCCGCGCTCGGTGCAGATCGCCGGTGGCGACGCGCAGATGCTGGCCGATGCGGCACGGGCCAACGTCGAACTGGGCGCACAGATTATCGATATCAACATGGGCTGTCCGGCCAAAAAGGTCTGCAACAAGGCCGCCGGCTCCGCGTTGCTGAAAGACGAAGCACTGGTGACCGAGATCCTGCAGGCCGTAGTGGCCGCGGTTGATGTGCCGGTCACCCTGAAGATCCGCACCGGCTGGGATCGCGAAAACAAGAACGGTCTGAACGTGGCGAAGATCGCCGAACAGGCCGGGATCACAGCGCTGGCCGTGCATGGCCGCACCCGCGCCGATCTGTACACAGGGGAAGCCGAGTACGACACGATTGCCGCGATCAAGCAGGCCGTGTCGATCCCGGTGTTTGCCAACGGCGATATCGATTCGCCGGAAAAGGCCCGATACGTGCTTGATGCGACCGGTGCCGATGGCCTGCTGATAGGCCGGGCCGCTCAAGGGCGGCCATGGATTTTTCGCGAGATCGATCATTTCCTGCGTACCGGCGAGAAATTGCCGGCGCCGAAACTGAGCGAAGTGGAACGCATCCTGCTGGAGCATCTGGCTGCCCTTCACGCCTTTTATGGTGACGTGATGGGCGTGCGCATTGCCCGCAAGCATGTGGGCTGGTATCTCGCAACCTTGCCGGGCGCCAGGGAGTTTCGCGCCCGTTTCAATCGTTTGGATGGTACGGAAACACAATGCGCCGACGTTCGGGAGTTCTTCGCCGAGCGTTACAAGAGCCTGACAGGGGACGAAGAAGGGGTGGCCGCATGACGATGATGACCGAGACTTTAGTGAGTGGAACAACACCCGTGAGCGACAACGTGAATTTGAAACAGCACCTCAACACGCCGAGCGAAGAAGGCCAGACCCTTCGCGGGAGTGTCGAGAAGGCGCTGCACAATTATTTCGCCCACCTTGAGGGCGCGTCCGTCACGGATGTGTACAACCTGGTGCTGTCCGAAGTCGAGGCGCCCCTGCTCGAAAGCGTGATGAACTACGTCAAGGGCAACCAGACCAAGGCCAGTGAGCTGCTGGGACTGAACCGCGGCACGCTGCGCAAGAAACTCAAGCAGTACGATCTGCTGTAAGCATTCAATCAAACCAGAAAGGCGCCCGCGTAAAAAACGGTCGCCTTTTTTGCTGACTTCCTTTGCTTTTGATGGAAATTGAGATGACCGACCAGACTACCCGCCTGCCGATCCGCCGCGCCTTGATCAGCGTTTCCGACAAGACCGGGATCCTCGAATTCGCCAAGGAGCTTGAAGCTCTGGGCGTCGAGATCCTCTCCACCGGCGGAACGTTCAAGCTGCTGCGCGACAACGGCGTTGCAGCAGTGGAAGTCGCGGACTACACCGGTTTCGCCGAGATGATGGACGGTCGGGTGAAAACCCTGCACCCGAAAATCCACGGCGGCATCCTCGGTCGTCGCGGTACTGACGACGCGATCATGAACGAGCACGGCATCAAGCCGATCGATCTGGTAGCGGTCAACCTGTACCCGTTCGAAGCGACCATCAACAAGCCAGGCTGCGACCTGCCGACCGCCATCGAGAACATCGATATCGGCGGGCCGACCATGGTCCGTTCGGCAGCGAAAAACCATAAAGACGTGGCCATCGTGGTGAATGCCAGCGATTACGCCAACGTCCTGGAAAACCTCAAGGCCGGCGGCCTGACCTACGCTCAGCGTTTCGACCTGATGCTCAAGGCCTTCGAACATACCGCCGCCTACGACGGCATGATCGCCAACTACATGGGCACCGTGAACCAGGCCGCTGAAACCCTGAGCACTGAAGGTCGCAGCGAATTCCCGCGCACGTTCAACAGCCAGTTCATCAAGGCTCAGGAAATGCGCTACGGCGAGAACCCGCACCAGAGCGCGGCGTTCTACGTGGAAGCCAGGCCGGCCGAAGTCGGCATCGCCACCGCGACCCAGCTGCAAGGCAAAGAACTGTCGTACAACAACGTCGCCGACACCGACGCTGCGCTGGAATGCGTGAAGAGCTTCGTCAAGCCAGCCTGCGTGATCGTCAAGCACGCCAACCCGTGCGGCGTGGCGGTCAGCCCGGATGCCGAAGGCGGCATCCGCCAGGCTTACGAACTGGCCTACGCCACCGACACCGAGTCGGCGTTCGGCGGCATCATCGCCTTCAACCGTGAACTGGATGCCGAGACCGCCAAAGCGATCGTCGAGCGCCAGTTCGTTGAAGTGATCATCGCCCCATCGGTCAGCGAAGAAGCCCGCGCCATCGTCGCGGCCAAAGCCAACGTACGCCTGCTGGCCTGCGGCGAGTGGTCGGCTGAGCGCGCCGCTGCGTGGGATTACAAGCGCGTCAACGGTGGCCTGCTGGTGCAGAGCCGTGATATCGGCATGATCAGCGCCGATGACCTGAAAGTGGTGACCAAGCGCGCGCCGACCGAACAGGAAATCCACGACCTGATCTTCGCCTGGAAAGTCGCCAAGTACGTCAAATCCAACGCCATCGTTTACGCCAAGAACCGCCAGACCATCGGTGTCGGCGCCGGCCAGATGAGCCGCGTCAACTCGGCACGCATCGCCGCGATCAAGGCTGAGCACGCCGGTTTGCAGGTGGCCGGTTCGGTCATGGCGTCCGACGCGTTTTTCCCGTTCCGCGACGGTCTGGACAATGCGGCCAAGGTCGGCATCACTGCGGTGATCCAGCCGGGCGGCTCGATGCGTGACAACGAAGTGATTGCTGCTGCTGATGAAGCCGGCATCGCAATGGTCTTCACCGGCATGCGCCACTTCCGTCACTGATACACCGATTCAAATGTGGGAGCGAGCCTGCTCGCGAATGCAATCTGCCAGCGACGTTGACGTTGACTGACACACCGCTTTCGCGAGCAGGCTCGCTCCCACATAAAGCGCTCCAGCAGCGCCTGACAGATTTTTGAGGTTTTTGAAATGAATGTTTTGATCATTGGCAGCGGTGGCCGTGAACACGCTCTGGCCTGGAAAGTGGCTCAGGATCCGCGTGTGCAGAAGGTTTTCGTTGCACCGGGCAACGCTGGCACCGCCATTGAAGCCAAGTGCGAGAACGTTGCCATCGACGTGTTGGCGCTGGAGCAACTGGCCGACTTCGCGGAAAAGAACGTTTCCCTGACCATCGTCGGCCCGGAAGTGCCGCTGGTGGCCGGCGTGGTCGATCTGTTCCGCTCCCGTGGCCTGGACTGCTTCGGTCCGACTGCCGGTGCTGCGCAACTGGAAGGCTCGAAAGCCTTCACCAAGGATTTCCTCGCCCGCCACAAGATCCCGACCGCCGATTACCAGAATTTCACCGAGATCGAGCCGGCCCTGGCTTATCTGCGTGAGAAAGGCGCGCCGATCGTGATCAAGGCCGATGGCCTGGCTGCCGGCAAAGGCGTGATCGTCGCCATGACCCTGGCCGAAGCCGAAGACGCCGTGCGTGACATGCTCGCTGGCAACTCGTTTGGCGACGCCGGTTCACGCGTGGTGATCGAAGAATTCCTCGACGGCGAAGAAGCTTCGTTCATCGTCATGGTCGACGGCAAGAACGTGCTGCCGATGGCCACCAGCCAGGATCACAAACGCGTCGGCGACGGCGACAGCGGCCCGAATACTGGCGGCATGGGTGCTTATTCCCCTGCCCCGGTGGTCACCGCCGACGTGCACCAGCGCGTGATGGATCAGGTGATCTGGCCGACCGTGCGCGGCATGGCCGAGGAAGGCAACGTCTACACTGGCTTCCTATATGCCGGTCTGATGATCGACAAGGCCGGTAACCCGAAAGTCATCGAGTTCAACTGCCGCTTCGGCGATCCGGAAACCCAACCGGTGATGCTGCGTCTGCAATCGAGCCTGGTGCTGCTGGTTGAAGCCGCGTTGGCGCAGGCACTGGACAAAATTGAAGCACAGTGGGATCCGCGTCCGAGCGTTGGCATCGTTCTGGCTGCTGGCGGCTACCCGGGCGACTACGCCAAAGGCGCAGCGATCAACGGTCTGGACGCGGCGGCAGCTCTGGAAGGTAAAGTCTTCCACGCCGGCACCGCGTTGAAGGACGGTCAGGTCGTCACTGCCGGTGGTCGTGTACTGTGTGCCACTGCCATGGGCGCCACCGTGGGTGAAGCTCAGCAGCAGGCCTACAAACTTGCCTCGGCAATCGACTGGGAAGGCTGCTTCTACCGCAAGGACATCGGCTACCGCGCCATTGCCCGTGAACGCGGCGAAACCCAGGAGTAAGCGATCCATCAGGCCCGGCGCGGGATGCCATTCCTCGCCGGGCTGTTCGGTCGTCGCGCATCGTTATATTCTGGCATCAACCTACGAAGGGATTTCGCCGTGCGCTGGCTCAGGATTGCCATAAGCTTCACCGTCACGCTGATGACCTTGCTCTGCATGCTTCCGGCCCAGGCCGCGCAAGGCAGTGGCTGGTCGGTATTGCTTGACGATCAGGGCATCCTGCAACTGAGCGACATCCGCTCCGCTCGCTATACCAATCAATTCAGCCCCATCGAGCTTGACCGTCTGACCGCGGCCGAACCCGAGGGCGCCCTGTGGCTGCGCTTCAAACTGGCGCCGGGCAAGCACGAACAAGTGCTGCGCATCTTTGCCCCCGACCTGTCCCAACTCAATCTCTACGTGCTCGACGGCGACCGGCTGATCGAGCAACGCAATACCGGCAACGAACGGCCGCAGGCCGAACATCCTTTGCCAAGCAGCGATTTCATGCTGCCCCTGCCCCAGGCCGACAAGCCGCTGGACGTCTACGTACGCATGGTCTCCGGCCATCAGCTGCGCCCGCACATCACCCTGCAAGCGGCAATCGAGGGCGCAGCCGATCAGAAGCAGACGCTGATTTTCGGCCTGCTGTTCGGCTGCCTCGCCATGCTCCTGCTGCACAACCTGGTGCGCTACGCCTACTCGCGCTCGCGCAGCAGTCTGTGGCTGGCGATCTGTGAGGGCCTGCTCGGGCTGAGTCTGTTCCTGTTGCTCAATCTCGCCGGTCCGTGGTTGCCGAACTGGCAAGCCATTCAGACGCCGGGCGCTTATCTGGCATTGCTGCTGACGGCTCCAGCCGGATTGATGTACGCCCTGCGCTTCTTTGCACCACTGGGCCAGCATCCGCTGAACAAACTGCTGTGGGGCGACATTCTGTTGATCGTCACGTGCAGCCTGTTGCTGCTGTTCGTCAACACCTTGCCGCTGAACATCATCACCTACGCATTGGTCGCATTGGCCGGTCTGAGCATGTTGCTGGTGGGTTTCTATCACTGGCAGAAGGGCTATCGCCCGGCGCGTCTGTTCGTCGCCGCCATGATCGTGTTCAACATCGGCACCCTGGTTATCCTGCCGGCGCTACTGGGGCTGACCCTGGTCACGCCGCAAGGCCTGATCATGACGCTGATGGTGTTCATCTGCATCAGCGGTCTGCTGATGAGCGTCGCCTTGGGCGAGCGACAGCGCAGCATCACTGAAAGTCGTTTCAGCATCAGCCGCGACCTGGCGGCAAGCAACGCCGAAATCAACGCCAAAGCCGAATTCCTCGCCAAGATCAGCCACGAAATCCGCACACCGATGAACGGCGTACTGGGCATGACCGAGCTGCTGCTGGGCACGCCGCTGTCGGTCAAGCAACGCGATTACGTGCAAACCATCCACAGCGCCGGCAACGAACTGCTGACGCTGATCAACGAGATCCTCGACATCTCCAAGCTCGAATCCGGGCAGATCGAACTCGATGACGTGCAGTTCGACCTCAACGCCCTGATCGATGATTGCCTGAGCATCTACCGGGCCAAGGCCGAGCAACAGAACGTCGAGCTGATCAGCTTCATCCAGCCGCAAGTGCCACGGGTAATCAGCGGCGATCCGACGCGCCTGCGCCAGACCTTGCTGAGCCTGCTGGAAAATGCCCTGAAGAAAACCGAAGAAGGCGAAGTGCTGATCGTCGTTGCACTGGATGAGCGCAGCAGCAAGCCGCGCCTGCGCATTGCCGTGCAGGACAGCGGCGTGCCGATGGAGCCGGAAGAGCGCGAAGCACTGTTGCACGCCGAATTGCACAGCAAGCACTTCCTCTCGGCCAATCGCCTGGGCGGCAATCTCGGCCTGGTGATTGCGCGCCAACTGATCCGTCTGATGCAAGGCGAGTTCGGCATCAAGAGCGGCGCCACCCAGGGCAGCACTTTGTGGCTGACCTTGCCACTGGACCCGGATCGCCTCGAACATCCGACCTCCGATCTGGACAGCCCGCTGCAAGGCGCGCGGGTATTGGTGGTCGACGACAACGACACTTGCCGCAAAGTGCTGGTGCAGCAGTGCAGCGCCTGGGGCCTGAATGTCAGCGCCGTGCCGTCGGGCAAGGAGGCGCTGGCGCTGCTGCGCACCAAGGCGCATCTGCGCGATTACTTCGACGTGGTCCTGCTCGACCAGAACATGCCCGGCATGACCGGCATGCAACTGGCAGCGAAGATCAAGGAAGACCCGAGCCTGAACCACGACATTCTGCTGATCATGCTCACCGGCATCAGCAACGCGCCGAGCAAGATCATTGCGCGCAATTCGGGGATCAAACGAATACTGGCCAAACCGGTGGCCGGCTATACGCTCAAGACCACGCTGGCTGACGAGCTCAATCAACGCAACAAGGGCCAGGTCGCGTTCCAGCCGCAGGTCGTTACGGCGGCCACAGCGGCCAAAGTGCCGAGCGACTTCCGCATCCTCGTCGCCGAAGACAACACCATCTCGACCAAAGTGATCCGTGGCATGCTCGGCAAGCTCAACCTGCAACCGGACACCGCGAGCAATGGCGAAGAAGCGCTGCAAGCGATGAAGGCCCAGCGTTACGACCTGGTGCTGATGGATTGTGAAATGCCGATCCTTGATGGCTTCTCCGCCACTCAGCAACTGCGCGCCTGGGAAGTCAGCAATCAGCGCATCCGCACACCGGTTGTAGCCCTCACCGCGCACATTCTTGCCGAACACAAGGAGCGCGCCCGGCAGGCCGGCATGGACGGGCACATGTCCAAACCGGTCGAGCTCTCCCAGTTGCGCGAGTTGATCGAACACTGGGTTGCCCAACGCGATCAGCAGAACCGGGCCACGACCCAGCCGTCGTAAACCGACAGAATCTGCGGTGCCTGATAGACTCCCCCCCGACTCCATCGCCAGTGAGCTTGCATCATGCTCCATGTGTTGTTCAGCGTTTATCTGAAGATGCTGGTGCTCTACAGCCCGTTCTTCGTGTTGTCGTGCTTTATCAGCCTGACCCGTGGCTATTCGCGCAAGGAACAGCGGCGTCTGGCGTGGAAGGTCGCCCTCGCCACACTGATTTCCAGTGTGCTGCTCTATTTGTTCGGGCGGGTGATTTTCGATGTCTTCGGCATCACCGTGGACGCCTTTCGCATCGGTGCCGGCAGCGTGTTGTTCATTTCCGCGCTCGGCATGGCTCAGGGCAAACCGGCGGTGCAGGCTGATAATGTGCAGCAGGACGTGACCATCGTGCCGCTGACCATCCCGCTGACGGTCGGCCCCGGCACCATCGGCGCCTTGCTGGTGATGGGCGTCAGCCAGCCGCACTGGGACGACAAGCTCACTGCAATCATGAGTATCGCCCTGGCCAGTTTTACTGTCGGAGTGGTGCTGTATCTGTCCAATCGCATCGAGCGGATTCTCGGCGATCAGGGCTTGCAGATTGTCAGCCGCTTGATGGGATTGTTTGTTTGCGCACTGGCGGCGCAAATCATCTTTACCGGTGTGAAAGGCTATCTAGTGCCTTGAGTGTTGTTGCAGCGCAACCGCCACAACGAAACGCCGCGTACGGTTACCGTTCGCGGCGTTTTGCTGTGCGTAGAGACATCAGCGCAGCGCTGCGATCACCGCTGTCAGGCTGACCGTGGCCTCTGCGCCGCGCACAGTGGCAAACGCTTCCAGCCCTTGAGCCAGCGTGAACGTGTGTGGCCGCCCGGCAATGGGCAGCATCAGTAGCAGTGGGCGCTGTCCGTCGAAATTACGCAATATCAGACTGTGCCCGGAGTCCGGATCGGTCAGTACCACACCGTCATCGACCCGTGACATCCACCAATGCCCGCACTCGTCCAGATCCAGATCCAGCAGGCAAGGTTCTGCCGTTTCAGCATCCGAAGCCTGTCGTCCATCGACCACGATGCAGTCCAACCGCTGGAAGGACGCTTGCGCCAGCCGATAACCCGAGGTCTGCGCACCGAAAGTCAGCAGCAGCCTGGTGACGCCATCGGGCAACAATGTTTCGATCTCTGTGATGTCATCACCTACCTCAAGCACCATGACCTCGGCGTCGCGATGGGCATAACTGTCGGGCAGCCAGACGCCGTCGTTCGGGCCGGCGCTGAAAATCAGTTGGTCGACCGGGTCGAACAGCATCGGCTGCTTCGACCCGCGCGTACCGAGGAATGCCGACCACTGTCCGTCACTGCGCCCGGCCAGATCGAACAGCTGATCAAGTTGCGGTAGGTAATACAGATAGCGTCCGGTTGCACTTGCCACTTGTATGACAGGCGCGTGGGCATGCCCTTGCAACAATGCTCGCAGGCGTGCACGTAACTGTTCATCGCTCTGCCCCGGCACATGAGACCAGCGATTTTCCACGCCAACGATCATTGCCGGCTGGTTATCCAGCAATTGCAGATGCACCCCGTCGAGGGTCTGCGCAATCAGCCCTTCACCCTGGCGCCGCACCTCAGCAAAAGTCCATGACGTCCAGACCTTTTCAGGCCTGTCGAGCACCTCCGGTTTCAGCAAACGATGGTCAGCGGCAAACACTCCCCGCAGTGCTTCGATCGCCATCAGCGGCTGGCGGAAAAGTTGTCCGGCGCTGACCTCAAGCAACCAGACAGCGCTTTGATCCGGGGTCAGACCGAGCAGCGCCAGCTCCTTGCCCTGACCGATATCGGCCACAGCGACTTTGCCATCGACACACCACACAGTCAGGAACGCCTGACCTGCCCCATCTCGTAAACCGAAGACCGGGAACGGCAGCAACGCTGCGACCGTGGCCAGCGAGGGCAATGCGCTCAACCAATCGGGATTTCGCTGCAGCCAGCGCTGCCCAACGCCGGCGAACCGGAGAATCGAGGGTTTATCGGCCTGATCGAGCCATGCCTCATCGCTTCTGTGCGCAAGGGAAGGTACCCCGTACTGAAACACAATCACCTCGTCGATCGCTGCCGCTGCCGGCACGTCGACGATATCGACCTCGAACAGACGGCCGTCGTCCTTGGTGGCGATGAAACGCTGATTGATCTGAGTGACCTCCACCACATCGCGCTCGATCACCACATTCTGCCCATGACCGACACGGGGTTCGATGCCGCGGCTGATCGTCCGCTCCTGCTGGCTATAGAACAGCACCGCGTTGTTTTCAGGGCTGGACGGCATCAGCATCAACAAGTATTCGGGCCAGGACAGGTCTTGCCTGGCCTCAATGCACTTGCCCGTCGTCTTGTTCAGCCAAGCCCTGTCGCGCAACTGCGACCCGGCATAGCCCTCGACAACAATGAACGGAGCACAAGACCAATCACTGCTGCTGGCGGCCATGTCTGACGAGACGCTCATGTCCGGGGCATCGGCTTGTCGAAGCGCTTCACGCGGCTCGAACCGATAGTCCTCGGCGGCAAAAGCGATCTGGCAAGCGGTCAGTTCTACATGCTGCCCGCTAATCCGGTACTCGACCGTGGTGGTGCCATGCAACGCTTCTGCCGTCAGCTTCTGCGCAATCCGCAGCGCTCCATCGGCTTGTTGTCGGCAGCCGATGATGGTCGAACCTGTACGTGGATTTTTCAGACGGTAGCGATGCTGGACAGTGCCGGTCAGCACATCGACCCGCCATACCGATGGATGATCGGGATGGTAGAACCACGCATGGCCGGCGTTGACGCCTGCCAGAACCACACCCTCGTTCACCTCCTGCGGCAGGTTACGCGCGAACAGCACCCGATCCCGCGCAGTGTCGTAATAGCCGGTAGTCACCACTGGCCGGTTCGGCGAATCGAACGGCACTCTGAAGTTACGCAACGGCAAATAGGCTGCGGTCAGTTGCCCGCTTGCGACCTGAGCGCGCAAATAGCGCTGCACCGGCGCAGGGATGCCGCTGGCGGTCATGTTGGCGCTACGCAGTTGAGTCGCAGCGTTGTTTTCGTAGTCGAGGACAACGGCGATCAGATGCAGGCTGCGGCCCGTCCAGTCGATCCGGAACAGCCCCTCGGCCAGCTCGATGACGCCGTCAAAACGATTCAACACGAGGCCATCGACCAGCATGTCAGGTGCGCTGTCGATGCTGTCCCGTGGTTTTGCACGAAAGCTGACCTGCTCGACCCGTGCCCAGGACGCCTGCACCGTCCAGGTCACCCGTTCCCAGCCTTGGGCTTGCTCGAAATTCACCGACAGCAGGCCTGGCACCAACCGAATCCGGAATTGCCCCTGCGGTGCGGTGATCCGGTAGGCAATCTTCTCGCGCCACTCTGGCGGCAGGTCCGGAACCAACAGCTGACTGACCTCTGCGCTCAACTGCAGCTTGATCGTCGTGGCCATGAATACCGGATGCAGCTTGTAGAGTATGTGCGGCGCTAATGGCGTACTGAACAGGTAAAACACCCGGTTACCGAGCGCGTCATATTCCAGCTGATGTGCCAGGCGGTCGTGCAACCGCGGGTAGCGGGTTGTTGAAAAGGGCACGGTCCCGGCGCTGCCGAGTTGATATTCATAGCCGTAGTAACAGATTGGCGAACAAGGCAGCACCACCATCGTGGGCAAAGTACCCCAGACGCTGCCGACAGCAGGACGTTGAAAGGCTATGGGGATGTTGATCGCAGCATGCCGCGTGGCAGGATCATCGTCGTATTGCGGCAATTCCAGTGCACTGCCCTTCCAGGGGTAAAACTTCTGCCCTTCGAACGCCACCCTTCTGCTGTGCAGATCCACCTCGGTAATCACTGCCAGTGCGGGGAACTGCAAGACCGCACCAACGCTTTCGTAAGACTTCTGATAAGCGTCGTGAATCTGCGAGAGGTGCTCGCCGATGGCCGCAGCCTTGTCCATGATCTGCCCGAGATTGCTGGCAATCGCGGTCACCCCGATACCGACGCCCAGTAGCGGCACGGACAGCGCTGCGGCGAACGCGCCCACCGTTCCGCCCGCCGCCAGGGCGACAATATCCAGACCCAGGGCCGCCGTATTGAACGCCAGAGACGTAGAGAATCGCGCTCGCTGCTCATGATTCTCTGCCTGCGTCAGGTTGTAGATGTCGAAACCGATATTGGCCACGGAAAATGCCACCCCGACGCCCGTGGCGGCCTGCCCTGCCAGACGTGCGGAGAACGAGGTCTGCTGCAACGCCCGCTCGGCCACCGCTAAATGGCGCACCAACTGGATGACCTGCACTGCATCGCTGGCCACACCAAAGCCCAGCTGTGCATAACTGACGTACACCTGAAGTTGCAGGGCGACGGTCAGTGTCGGCGCTGTATCGCCAGCGCGGTACTCGCGCTGGCGCATTTCACTGATCAGCGTCTGGATCGCAAAGGCGAAACTGAGTCGGCTGCCACCGTCGTGATCAGCCGTCTGACCGGGCCTGGCCGCACCGCCCTGCACGAGTCGTTCGACGTATTGCCTGATTTTCTGAAAGCGCGAATCCCGGGTGCTGACCGTCCGGGCATTTTGCGCATTGCGCAGATCCATCAGCGTAATGCTGTGGCCGCCGTCGGCGTTTTTGCTGTGGGTATCGAGCAACGGCACGTAATCACGCGCCAGGTTGTGCTCACGGCGCAAACGCTCGGTCGCCTGCTCGAACTCGCTGGTCCAGTAGCGTGCGTCCAGTTGCGCAAGGCTGGTGCCCAGCCGAGCGTTTTCCCCCAGAGATCGGGTACGGGCCAGCGCTTGTTTGTGCCAGATCGAGGCTCCCTGCGGATCGGCCAGCGCAACGTTGTGCAGAAAACTGTCCACACGCAGAGCCGATGACAGCTTGCGTTCGGCGATCGCCGCAGTGTCCAGCTCAGTGACGGTGAACTGCGCCGTGGCCATCTCACCCAGACCATAAAGCTTCGCCAGCGCGTTATCGTCTGCGCTCAGATAACGCTCTACGCCACGTTGCAACTGCGCGCCATCGGCAAATCCGTAGAGGGCGAAGTTAGGATCGTAGAAGCGATAGGCCGCGTGCTCACCGGTTCGCACTTTCGCCAGCAGCAGGGCGTGGTCGCCAGTGTCGAGCAGCAGCACCGCAGGCGCCGCACTGACGTTCAGCGCGGCGATGATGCTGTCCAGGCGTTGCACGCCGCGAACGCTGCCGACCTCGCCGGTGGGCAAGGCGCGCAGTTCGTCCAGCGCACTGCGCAACGCCCGCGATCCAATTTCGTCGGGACTCGCGCTGGCGCTGGCGACATGCCCGACCAACGCCCGTTCCGCCGGCTCGCCGGCTGCCACTGCGGCGCCCATCAGCAGCGCCAGCGGATAACAGCGGCGCCCCGGGTCGCCCGCGTTGCGCTGCAACAGATCCTGCGGCAACTGCTTGACCGACACCGCGCCAGCCTTGAAAAAGATGTCACGCACTTGCCCGCTGCGCTGCAGGATCTGCGTGCGAAACTCCCGCTGCGCGCTGTGCTTGATCTGGCCGATACGTTCGCCCCACTGGCGCAGCGTCAGCGGCTCGGACATGGCTTGAACCTTGAGTTCGCGGGTCGTCGATGTGGCCGTCGGCAGGTCGCGTTCCAGTCCGTTCTCGAACGCCGCCGAGCGGCGCTGGCGCACGGCTTTTTCAATCGCATCGTAGCGCGCGAAAGTGCCGTCACGGTCGGTGGCGATGGCCAGGTCGCGCACCTGTTGCCAGGTATCGGCGAACCCGACATCGTCCACGCTCGTTGCGCCGAAAATCCCCCCGAGCACGACTCGCATCGCGGGGCTCAGTTGTTCCAGCGGCAGCGTACCGTGGGCGATCCGGCTGAACAGTTCGTTGAGATGGCTGACCGATTCCGCACCATGGGAGGTCGGCACAACCACAGGTCCTTGCGCCAGCACTTGCTGACGGGCGTCGAAGTCGATGACCACGGCTTGAGCGAAATTGACCTCCCCGCTCAACTTGTCTCGCATCGCTCGAATGAACGGCTCGCCCAGATCATCCATCAAGCGTTGCAGCACCGCGGTCACCAGCACCGGTTTGCCCTCGACAACGGGCCAGCCGCGCTCGAAGGTCAGGCTTCGATCGCTGAGCAGGTTGGACAAGCGTCCGGCATAACGAGACTTGAGCTTTCCCTCGGCCCACCGGGCGTGTTCCTTCTCCAGCCAGTCTTTTTCCGTGCCCCTGACGATCCAGCCGGAAATGGTTTCCTCTTCGGTATTGACGTTGTAGCCCTCGCGCAGACGCTGTTGCGCCAGCACCTGACGAGTGAAAAACGGATCGCAATTGGCTTCGATATATTCATGTAATCCAGCGAGTGCCGCGCCCGGGCCGGTGAGCGTTACCGTACCCGCCGCGTCATTGCGGATACCGTCCCGATAATAGGTGACAACCGCTTTAAGCAATTGGTAGGCATAAGCTTCATTCCAGCTGGTGAAGTTCGACCTGACCAACATCTCTTCAATGACTGTCGCCGCGACCGTGGTCAGGTTTTCACCGTCGGCCCAACCGGATGCCGAGTTGGCCATGCGCTTTTCAACTTCAGCGAGCACGTCGTAATTAAGCCGAATGACTTGCATGATCGACATCGTCATGCCGCTGCCCGGCTGGGCGATGAAATGAGCGTTCATTTCTTCATTGATTTGCAGCCCCATGCGAAAGCCGTTCTCCGCAGCCTCCACGACTTTTGGCGCTATGAACAGTTCAAGGACGTCGGGTTTGCTGCGAGCAAAATCCTCGAGAAGTTGTTTATGTTGCTCTGGAAGACTGTCGGTCCTGTCGGGGTAATGCTGCGGATCGCGCCCCGGCATCAACTGCGGATTGTTGTTCAACAGAAGTTGCAGGACTGCGATTTTCTGCGTCTGGCTGTAATCGCTGATATCGACACCGCCCAACTTGTCGAGCAGCGGCGGCAGATAATCCATGTCGGTATAACGCCCGCCTTCACGAAATTCCGCCTGCAAGCGCACCACATCGCTCGCTGCAGCGAAGTTGCCGCGCATCGACACTTCGCGGTGGTAGACGTCCGCCAACAAGTCATCGGCAAAGGCGTGAGTGACATCGCGTAATTGCAGATCCGGCCCCACCATCGCCAGATGGCTGTCGAGGCAGCGCTGACGAAAAGCCTGCAGCGACGCGCGGTCCTTGCCATAAGCACGCACCATCAGATCGATGCGTGCTTCATCGGTCCGCCCCTTCCACCTCGGCTGGCTGAGGTAGTCGAACATCTGCTGTTTCAACACCCGTGCACGCTCTTCAATCATCGTCGCCAGTTGCCCGGCATGCTTGAGTGCTGCACCACCGGATGCCATCGCATCAGCCCTGGCGCTGTCGAGAATGACCCGGTTCAT
Organism: Pseudomonas sp. Irchel 3F6; assembly: GCF_900187595.1. Lineage (NCBI taxonomy): Bacteria > Pseudomonadati > Pseudomonadota > Gammaproteobacteria > Pseudomonadales > Pseudomonadaceae > Pseudomonas > Pseudomonas sp. Irchel 3F6. The sequence goes on from NZ_FYDP01000003.1 coordinate 100,483, forward strand.
CTCGAAAGCCAGCAACGCATCGCTGTCGTACCAAAGGTTGAAGCGGTAACCCTCCGCCGCCATCACCTGGCGCCAGATATTCATGTAATCGCGCTGATTGACCCCGACTTCGCTTCCGCCAACCCAGACGAAATGGATGACTTTCGGCACCGGCCGGGTCGGCCCCGACAACATTTCCACGGTCGTCGAAAGCCGTGACAGATAACGTTGCAGCCCTCGCGCAATGTCATCGACAACCACCGGAACAGGGTTTTTTTTGCGTTTCAACAACGCTGCAAGTTGCTCTTGAAACAGGCTCGCCAGGGTCAACAACGACACCGGGTCAGTCGTTTGACCGGCTTGCTGGTAATAGTCGTTCAGCGCTTGATATTGGGGTGTAGCAGAAAGCTCCCGCAATGCTTTTGAGAGTACGGAATACTCTTGCGCAGAAATGAATGCTCGCCCGAACGAGTAATCGTTTTTTAAAGCCATCACACACTCCTTGTTTACTTAATGGCCCATTGACGCGCGCACTTTCGCGCCGCTGCAGAGCGGTAAATTGATTTGAACGACACTCGACAAGTGCTATGAACACAGCACCCTAGTGGGCTAATACGCGCCACACAAACAACAAGGAATACAAAGCTTGTCCCCGGCAATATCTGATAACACCGAAGCACTATGCTGTAACGGCTGCGAAATAATTAGCGGACCGGCGCGACCGTCGGACAAAAAAAATGGCCCTGCCCTGTGGGGCATGACCATTGTTTATTGCTGGTGGAAAACAATTGAAACTTCGATCGGACTTACAACCGCTCAAACTTTCCCAAAGCTGAATATTGAATGAGCGGAGGGTTTTTCAGGACAGCGGTTTTTCACCATACCAACGCGGCGTGTAAACCCACTCACCGCCTCCGGCACGGGCGAAGGTGCAGGTGGTCGAAGAGCCGATCAGCACCATGGTGCGCATGTCCACCTGTTCCGGTGTCAATGCGCCCAGGGTCGTGGTGCGCAGCGTCTGCCCCGGCCGGCCGATGTCCCGACCGAGCACCACCGGTGTTTCAGGCGAGCGGTGCTGCGCAACAATCTCCAGTGCGCGGCCCAGTTGCCACGGGCGCGCCCGGGAAATCGGGTTGTAGAACGCCAGGGCCAGATCCGCTTGGGCGGCCAGATCCAGACGTTTCTCGATGATCGCCCAGGGCTTGAGGTTGTCCGACAGGGACATCACGCAGAAGTCGTGGCCCAGCGGCGCACCGGCCTGAGCCGCAGTGGCCAGCGAGGCGGAGACGCCGGGGAGGATTTCCAGATCAACGCTGTGCCACGCCGGGTCATCCGATTCGTGCAGGGCTTCGAGCACCGCAGCGGCCATGGCGAATACGCCCGGGTCGCCCGAGGAAACCACGATCACCGAGCGGCCTTCGGCGGCGAGCCTGAAGGCATGGCGGGCACGCTGCATTTCTTCACGATTGTCGGTGCAGTGCTGCACCTGATCGTCGCGGAACGGGCCGGCCATGCGCACGTAGGTTTCATAGCCCAGCACATCGGTGGCGCGGGCCAGTTCGGTTTTCACCGCTGGCACCATCAGTTCGGCGGCGCCGGGGCCAAGACCAATGACCGCCAGGCGACCGCGCGGGCGGCCGATCTGCGCGACGTCCAGCGGTTGCTCGGCAATCGCGATCGCCAGATATTCTGCGCAGATCACGGTCGCCGCTGGCACTGCCACGCGGGCCAAAGTCTGAAGATCGTTTTGTGCTGCCACGAAGCGCAGTGGCACGCCCAACTCGAGCGCAGCCTCGCGCAAACTCGATGAGGCCATTTCAGCGTCTGCTGCCACCAGACACGCCAGTGCCGGCACGGCGACGCTGGCCTGTTGCAACGCAGCGCGAACAGCGTTCGACAGATCTGCCACGTCAGCGCTCACTGCCACCGCCACGCTGCGCGGGTAAATCAGTAATTCATCGGCGCTGGCCACCCGCTGCACACTGCTCACATGAATCGACCGCTGCGCCTGCGGATCCTGCGGCAACTGCGCCTGATCGAGCCATGGCGCCGCGCCTTCGATGCGCACGCTGTGCCCGGCGAGCAGGTCGGAAACGAAGCGTTTGCCCGATTCCAGATCCGCCAGTGCGTAGCCGCTTGGCGGATTGAGCAGGCAGGTACCAAAGCGCAATTCGCCGCTGGTGGTGATCGCCGGCGCCACTTGCAACGCCGCCGCGATCTCCCGGGCCATGACGTTGACCCCGCCGAGTCCACCCAGCAATGGCACCACCGCGCTGCCGTCTTCGGCCACCGCCAGCACCGCCGGTTCGGCGCCTTTCTCCAGCAACAGCGGCGCCAGGGTGCGAATGACAATCCCCGCCGCGCACAGGGCAATGATCGGCGTGTCCTGTTGATACAACGCGCGCAGGGTCGCGCCGAATTCCTGATAGCTGCTGTCGGCGCCTTCAACCCGTCCGGCAAGGCCATGAACCTGCGCCGCCGGATAGACCTGTTGAATGCGCCGCGCCGTGGCGAGGCTGCCCTGGCCGAGAATGACGATGGCGGGAGTCGCTTGGCTCATCAACCTTGCCACCGTTCGCCCGGGACGATGATCAGCGAGAAGTACGGCGAGGACATCGGCTCGACCTGATCCATCGGCACGATCTTCTGATTGGCCATGGTCGCGCGCTCGACATACAGCGCGCGCTCGGCGAGACCGAGTTCTTCCAGCACCTGACGCACTTTGGGAAAGTTGCGCCCCAGTTTCATGATCACCGCCGCGTCGGCATCGGCCAGACGCCGTTTCAGTTCTTCGTGGGGCAGCACGCCGGAAAGCACCGACAGGCTCTGATTGCGATACACCAGCGGCGCGCCGAGCACCGAAGCGCCGCCGAGCATCGAGCACACGCCGGGCACGACTTCGGCCTCGTAACGGCTGGCGAGACGATCATGCAAATACATGTAGGAGCCGTAGAAGAACGGGTCGCCTTCGCAGATCACCGCCACGTCGCGGCCGGCGTCCAGATGCTCGGCGACCGCCACAGCGGCTTCGTCGTAGAAATCGCTGATGACCTGCTCATACGACAGCGGCGCCGGCAACGCCTCGGTGGTCACCGGATAGACCAGCGGCAGCAGGTTCTGCGCCTCGACCAGATGCGCCTCGATGATGCCGAACGCATTGCCCTTCTTGCCCTTGGCCACGAAATACGCGACCACCGGCGATTCGCGCAGCAGGCGCAAGGCTTTCACAGTGATCAGTTCCGGATCACCGGGGCCGACACCGAGGCCGATCAGACGTCCTTTGGCCTGCATCATTCGATCTCCGTGGCGAGGGCATTGACGGCGGCCGCGGCCATGGCGCTGCCGCCCAGCCGACCCTGCATGATCACGAACGGCACGCCGCGACTGTCGGCGGCCAGCGCCGCTTTCGATTCGGCAGCGCCGACGAAGCCGACCGGGAAGCCAAGGATCAGTGCCGGTTTCGGCGCGCCGGCGTCGAGCATTTCCAGCAAGTAGAACAGCGCGGTCGGTGCGTTGCCGATCACCACCACACTGCCTTCGAGGTGCGGGCGCCACAGTTCCAGCGCGGCAGCCGAGCGGGTGTTGCCCAACTCGCGGGCGAGGTCCGGCACGCTGTCGTCGCGCAAAGTGCAGATCACTTGGTTATTGGCCGGCAGGCGCGTGCGGGTCACGCCTTCGGAGACCATCCGCGCGTCGCAGAGAATCGGCGCACCGGCCGCCAGAGCATCGCGCCCGGCCTTGCCCGCGCCCTCGGAGAATTGCAGACCGTCGACGGCCTCGACCATGCCGCAGGCGTGGATCACCCGCACCGCAAGTTTTTCCAGATCGGCGGGAATGCGCGCCAGATTGGCCTCGCGGCGAATGATCGCGAAGGAGTTGCGATAGATCTCCTGACCGTCGCGGATGTAATCAAGCATCAAGGGGGCTCCGGGAGCGGGCGTCGAGCAGGGTCGCGGCCGCTTCAATAGTAAGGTTGCAGGCGTGCAGCGTGCCGAATCCGGGCTGTGCTGCATCGCGAAAATAGAGGTCGTAATGACCGGGGGCAACGGCCAGCAGCGTCGCTGGCGCGCAGTGGGCGGCGGCGCAGGAGCGCGAGCAACCCGACAGGTGCACGCTGAGGCCTGCGGGCAGCAGAGGTGCAAGTTGCCGGGCATCCTGTTTGGTGTCGGCAAGGCCTTTGCCGCAGCCATCGGCGCCGGTGCAGGCGATCAGGCGAGCCAGTGGTTCGGCCTCGGCCGTCAACAGGCCCAACGCCCGCAACTGCTCAAGCACGTTGTCGGTATCAGTGGCTTTCACGTTCGGCAGCAGCAGGCTCTGCCACGGCGTGAAGCGCAGACTGCCATCGCCAAATTGACGGGCCAGTTGTGCCGCGCCACGCAGCATCGCCGGATCAAGTCGGCCCAGTGGCGGCACTGCGCCGACGTAGCAGAGACCTTGCGTGCTCTGCTGATGAGCGCCGATGTGCAGCGCGTCTGCCGACGTCGGGCGCTGCCAATTGCTGATCGCCTTGAGCGATACGCGCTCGCGCAACGATTCAAGAAAGGCGAGCCTTGGCAACTCGTCGAGCAGATGGCGCATCCGTGTTTGCTCTGGCCGGGCCAGGTCGAGGAACAACTCCAGCGCGGCGACCACCAGCGCGTGAGCGTTGTCCAGGCTCACAGCGCCGAGCGGGCGATCGGTCGGGCAACCGGCCAGACCGAATGCCCAGAGGATTTCGCCGTCACGCTCGAATGCCGACAGCCACAGATCATGCGGATGTTCGAGCATCGCCAGCGCTTCGCCGCCATCGAGCTGCACGGCGAACTTGGCGCTCAACTCATGGAAGCGCGGATGACTTTGCAAGGTGTCGAGGATTTGCCCTGCGAGCGGGCGCGTGTCGATCAGCATCTGCCGATCGATCCCGGCGGCAGGGCTGAGCATCAGATTGCGCACATCGTCGCCGGCAGCGTTCTTTGGCCCGAGGCCAGCGGCCAGCAAGCGCTCGATCAGCGCTGCCGATTGCGCACCGATACCACGAATCTGCAGGTTGCCGCGATTGGTCGCTTCGATCGCACCGCTCGCAAACGCTTCGGCGGCAGCGGCCACCGCATCGGCCTGATCGGCGCTGATCGAACCGCCATCAAGCTTGATCCGGCAGATACCGCCGTCCAGTGCCTGGACGATACGCAGCAACCCCGGGCAGGCCGAGGGGCGTAAGGCAGTGGACATCGGGCGTTCGTTCAAGGGGCTGACCGGTTGTGTGGCAGAAGCGCTTCGCGGGCGAAGGCGCGGTATTATGCCTGCTTTGCCCACCGGTATGAAAAGTCTGCCCTCTGTCTCGACCGGTGGGGCAGGCAGGCTTCAGTTGTTGCCTCTGCCGCGCGCTCAGGTCAGGGCGATAATCTGCTTTTCGCGCCGCTCACCCAATAACGCAATAATCCTGGCTCTCGAGAAACAGTAATCATCGGCATCTATAAGAGCCTTGTAGCAATCAACAGCAAGGTTGCCCACTATCTGCTCGGCATTGAAGCGTCGCTCAAGCACATTGCCCGGAACAGGCTCTTTGACGGCAAACGAAATGACGACCATCGTAATCGTTGATTCCGCAGATACGCTGCCAAGCATGAAGCGAATCGACTTGCCCTCTTGCAGAATATTTCGCTGAAGCAACTCAAGGGCCGCACCGTTGCTCTCCAGTTGCGAGGTCAGATTGGCAATTACCTGTTGGTTAAAAACTGCCGGCGCCCAACCTTGCAAGAGTTCTTGTGCCAACTCCAGCAGAGTAAAAGTATCGGGCGTAGTGACCGGCGCGCTGATAACCGGATCGTCGAAAAACAAAGCACCGGTGACTTTCAAAGCCGTTTTATTGGCGTCATTCCATGCATCGCATTCAACAGCATCGGGAACTTTATGCGAGGCGACCGTTTGTGAATAAAGCAGCGCATCGAGACTGTCGTCAATGTCAGATGCCGACAGCTCTTTACTCACCAGCACTAATGCCCCTGCGCATACGAAAACCTTCGAAATCGCGAACATTTGCATCTCCCACAAAAAAACCAGAGGCTTGCGCCTCTGGCATTAATCACTTTCAGACCGATTGGCCAAATTCGTAGCTGAGCGCTTTCTCACGCTGCTCAGTCAGAGCCTTGACAATCAACGGTTCAACCATTGCATAGTCTTCCTCATCCATATACATAGTGGCGCCGGCGTTATAAATCTCCACAGCAGATGTTGCCCATTCTACAAACAGTACTTTGGTAGGTTGAGCCGAAGCCAGATATTGCACAGCAGCGATTGCCAGGGTGATACCACCCTCATCATCCTGCGAAGCCGCACTCATGCAAAAGTTGCCACCTTCGGCTTTCTTCGAGTTGTTCTCGAACAGCGTCAGGGCCTGTGGTTCATTTTTCAGTGCATCCATGGTCGCATCTGCCACAGAGGACAATACTTTAAGGGCTGCCTGGCCCTGTCCTACTGCTGCACCAACAGCGGTATGCAGAACAGACAGGACAACATTATCCATGGTCAATTTTTGCGAAGTAGCGGTATATCGATTATAAGGCTGGCTGAAAGCAAACCAGCCAGCCAGTTTCATCAATCGCATAAACTCGTTATAGCGCTGTTCCTTTTGGTTGGACGCCGGATATTTGAGCAAGGCAACCAGATCGGCATACATGTAGGTGTTTTTAACGATTCGCTTGCTGCGCTTGGACATGCTTGCATCAAAGCCTGCAATACCCGAGCCCATGATTGCAGCATTCAGTTCATCTTTATCAACCGGCAAGCTACTGCCAACACTTGCCGAACGCGAGCGCAGCACTGGCTGCGCAGCGATAAACTCATTGGTTTGTGCAATCAAACTAAACCGTTCAACAGCGGAGATTACATCTTTATTAAGCTCAGTCATAAATGGAATCCTTTCTTGGTTAAAACACCGACTTGGTGTGGAAAACAAACTAACCACAGCACCGGAGTTAATCAAATCGAAAATCCATGCATTTAATTTCAGAGCGTCATACAAACCATCAAACAAAGCTGTACAACTAATATCAAGCGCCCCGAGCCAACTCAATTTCACGCGTGCGCATATCAAGCACTGCAGCAGCCAACTGAAGCCGATTTTCATTTATCGCGGCAGACCTGATCAAAAAGCGCCTGGAGCGGATATCAAGCTCCGAACCCGTATGCTGAATAGTCCAGAACAAATAGGTAGAGGACCACTTCGCATCAAGCAAGCGAACGTTACTAACGACAATCTCCAACTCCCTATTGAAATTGTACTGAGCAGGAGAAAAACGAAAATCGCTCCATTCCCGAGCGCTGCCTCTAAATACGTCTATGGCGTCCGAATGTGTCTCAAGCATATGGAACGCTTCCTTCATTAGCGCGACTTTCTCCCGACTTAGTTGTTGCGACAAGGATCGCGCCCAGACGTCCAGCGCATTGCCGGTAAAGTTCTTGTCAACATGGATTACCGGAGCTTGCTCCAGGCTCCAGCCGACAGACCAGAGCACCCCGGAATAATATTCGAACCAAGCAGCTGGCTCACTGTTTCTGTCATGACGCAAATCGGCTCTGTATTCTGCCCAGCGCATACTGTCTTTGACGAATCGTTTGTCTTCCGCAGTCAACCCGGAAAAGTAGGACAACAGATTATTCCCCATCACCGTCGCACTGCCTTGGTCGGGCAGTGCTGAGATACTGTTCAAAACATCGTTCATTTCAATTATCCATTTGATTATTCAATTTACTAAAAAAGTACCTTCCGGATAGCCACAAGCACTTCCAGCGGAACGCCAATTCAATACTTGCGAAGAACTCGAAAAATCACAAAAGACAATGTAAACATTCAATGTCGGCGCTCCTGAAAAAAGGACAGCAGCCAGTTATCGATTGTCGCGCTATCATGTCGCCCGCTTCGCTGGACGCAGGATCTGGAGTATGAAATGGGCGATTGGCTGACCGTTGTGGGTATTGGTGAAGACGGCTTCAAAGGCCTGGGCAAGAACGCCCGGCGTGCTCTGATGGGCGCCTCGCGGATCGTCGGCGGCCAGCGTCAGCTGGATCTGCTGCCGCCGTGCATTGGCGGCGAGCGGCAATTGTGGCCGAGTCCGTTTTCCCTCGCGCCGGTGCTCGAGTCGCGTGGCGAGCGGGTCTGCGTGCTGGCCAGCGGTGATCCGATGTTTTACGGCGTCGGTGCCAGTCTGGCGCGTCAGGTGCCGAGCGCCGAGATGGCGATCATCCCCGCCCCTTCATCCTGCGCACTGGCGGCGGCGCGCCTGGGCTGGCCGTTGCAGGAGGTGACGATTGTGTCGCTGGTGGCGCGTCCGTTGGCGGCGCTCAATGCGCATCTGTTCAGCGGCGTGCGTCTGTTGTTGCTGAGCAATGACGGCAGCAGCCCGGCCGCCGTTGCGCAATTGCTCTGCGAACGTGGTTTCGGCCCAAGTCGCATGACTGTTCTGGAGCATCTGGGCGGCGACGCCGAGCGACGTATCGAACGCAGCGCCAGCAAATGGAGCGATGCGGCGGTCGCCGACCTCAACGTCGTCGCTGTCGAGTGCCTGGCCGACCCCGGTGTTACCGGCCTGTCGCGTCTTGCCGGTCTGCCCGATTCGGCGCTCCGTCACGACGGCCAGCTGACCAAGCGCGACGTGCGCGCCATCACCCTCGCCCGCCTGGCGCCGAAGCCCGGCGAACTGCTCTGGGATGTCGGCGCCGGCAGCGGCTCGATCGGCATCGAGTGGATGCGTGCGCACCCGAGCTGTCGCGCCATCGCGGTCGAGGCCGACGAGGGCCGTCAGCAATTGATCGAACACAACCGCGATGCGCTGGGCGTACCCGGCTTGCACCTGATTCGCGGCAAGGCGCCGCAAGCGCTCAATGGCCTTGAACGTCCGGAAGCGATTTTCATCGGCGGCGGCGTCACCCGTGAGGGTGTATTCGAGACCTGCTGGGACCAGCTCAAGCCCGGCGGCCGATTGGTGGCCAACGCCGTGACCCTGCAAAGCGAAGTCACCCTGATGCATTGGCGCGAACAATACGGCGGTGAGCTGACGCGCATCCATGTCGCCCAGGCGCAACCGCTCGGCGAGTTCGACACCTGGCGTCAGGCATTGCCGATCACCCTGCTGGAATTGGTCAAACCCCTCGATGCGTGACGAAACCGCCGAACAACCCGCGCCCCTGCGCAGCGGCCTCACCACCGGCAGCTGCGCAACCGCCACCAGCCTCGCCGCCGCGCGCCTGTTGCTCACCGGCGTCAGCTCCGACGCGGTGCAGATCACGCTGCCCAAGGGCAAACAGGTGCAGATGCGCCTGGAGTTCTGCCGCCTGAGCGAGGGCGGCGCCGAGGCCGGTACGATCAAGGATGCCGGAGATGACCCTGACGTCACTCACGGCGCCCTGCTCTATTCACAGGTGCGACTGTCCGCCGAACCGGGAATCCACTTCAACGCCGGTGTCGGCGTCGGCACGGTGACCCGACCCGGCCTGGTATTGGCCGTCGGCGAGCCGGCGATCAATCCGGTGCCGCGCAAAATGATCAGCGATCACCTGGCCTTGCTCGCCGCCGAAACCGGTTATGGCGGCGGCTTCGAAGTCACAGTCAATGTCGAGGGCGGAGCAGAACTGGCGCTGAAAACCATGAATCCGCGGCTAGGCATTCTTGGCGGCCTGTCGATCCTCGGCACCAGCGGCATCGTCCGGCCATTTTCCTGCGCCGCTTACATCGCCTCGATTCATCAGGGCATCGACGTAGCGAAAACCAACGGTTATCTGCACATCGCCGCGTGCACCGGCAACGCCAGCGAAGACACCATGCGCCGGGTCTATGACCTGCCGGAAATCGCCCTGATCGAAATGGGTGACTTTGTCGGCGCGGTGCTCAAGCATCTGCGCAAAGTACCTGTGGATAAACTCAGCCTGTGCGGCGGCTTCGGCAAGATCAGCAAACTCGCCGCCGGGCATATGGATCTGCACTCACGGCATTCGAGCATCGATTTGCCGCAACTGGCCGAGTGGGCGGCGGCGATTGGCGCGGATGCGGCATTGCAACAAGGCATTCGCGAAGCCAATACCAGCCAACAAGCCTTGGCCATAGCCAGTGCGGCGGGCATCGCTTTAGGGGATGAGGTGTGTCGCCACGCATTGAATTTCGCCAGTAGCGTCGTGCCGGCACAGGTCCAGGTCGAGGTGTTTGCCATTGATCGTCAAGGCGGGATTGTCGGGCACGCCGGAGGTTTTGCATGAAACGGATCTTGCTGCTCGGCGGCGTGACTGAAGCGCTGGCGATTGCCCGCACGCTCGGCCCACAACATATCTACAGCCTCGCCGGCGTTGGCCGGGTGCCGAGCGATTTGCGCTGCCAGGTTCGGGTCGGCGGCTATGGCGGCGCTGAGGGTCTGGCGCAGTTCATCGCCGATGAAGGCGTCGATCTGCTGCTCGACGCCACGCATCCGTACGCCGCACAAATCAGCGCCAACGCCGCCCGCGCGGCACAGCTCGCCGGCATTCCCTGCTGGGCCTTGCGCCGGCCCGCCTGGCAACCGCAAGCAGGCGATGACTGGCGCGAGGTCAGTGACTGGGCCGAACTCATCGCCGCCCTGGAACCGTTCCACCGCCCGCTGTTCACCCTCGGCCGTGAACCGCTGCAACACCTCGACGAAATCCCCGCCCACCAGTTCTGGACCCTGCGCGCCCTCGACGTTTATCCCGGCAACGCGCGCTGCGAAGTGATCGGCGCCCGTGGGCCGTTTCTGCTGGAAGACGAGCGCGCGCTGTTCGAGCGCCGGCAGATCGACGTATTGATCAGCAAGAACAGCGGCAGCAGCGCCACCGAGCCGAAGCTCGAAGTGGCGCGTGAGCGTGGCGTGCCGGTGCTGGTGTTGAAGCGCCCGGGGTTGCCGGGGGTTGATCGGGAGTTTGAATCAGTCGCTGAAGTCCTCGCTGCCCTTTCCCACTGAATCGGCACGGCGCTTTGTGGGAGCGAGCCTGCTCGCGAAGACGTCAGCACCAGTAGCCCATCAGTGCCTGACAAATCGCTTTCGCGAGCAGGCTCGCTCCCACAGGAACCGTGGATGTTGCTGATATCTGTGCACACTCACAAAATTTGTGGGAGCGGGCTTGCCCGCGAAGGCGTCAGGTCTGGCACTGCAAATTCAAGTAGCTACACTCCTTTAACAGCTCAATGCGACACCAAGCCGCACGACGCTTTTTTACTTATCGGCCCTGATCAGGCTAAATGGGCCGCGCCTGATCGCCCACCCAACGGACCTGTCCCATGAACCGACGCCGGTTAGCATTTGCCTGGATCGCCTGCTTTGCAGTGCTGTTCAACATGCTCGCCATGCCGCTGAGCGGGGCGATGGCGCAGGCGGCCAGTTCACCGGCCGAGCAGATACTCTGGAGCAGTTTCTGCACCGGCAGCGGCATGAAGATGGTGGCGATCGACATCGGTGCCACGGATCAGAAGGCCCCGCAAAACGACAACCATTCGAACATGCAGCACTGCTGGTGTTGCTCAGGCGGGGCGCCATTGCTGGCGCTGCCGGGGCATTCGCCGCAGCTGTATTTCGCGCAATTTGAAAGCAACCGCAGCGTTGCGCCCGCCTCCCTGCAAACCCCGACGCCGCGCCAGCAATGGCCGAGTCTCAATCCCCGTGCCTCCCCTCTGGTCTGATTGGTTCGCGCCCTGAATCCGCGTTTCAAATCGTTCTGGAGAACTGCCATGTTGAAGAAACTCTTCGTCCTCGCTGCGCTGTTGTTGCCGGCGTGCTTTGCCCATGCCCACGAATACAAGGTGGGTGCGCTGGAAATCGCCCATCCGTGGTCGCAGGAACTGCCGCCGAATGCGCCGACCGTCGCCGCCTATTTCATCATTCACAACACCGGCAAAAGCGCCGATCGCCTGCTCAGCGTCGACTCGCCCATCGCTGCACAAGCGCAGTTGCACGAGCACGTGATGCAGGGCGATCTGATGAAGATGCAGCAAGTGCCAAGCGTGGAAATCCCCGCCGGCGGCACCGTGACCTTCGCGCCGATGGCTTACCACGTGATGCTGCTCAACCCGAGCGATCGCAGCCTGCTCAGCGACGGCAAGCGTTTCCCGATGACCCTGCATTTCGAAAAGGCAGGTGACGTCAGCGTTGAAGTAGCCGTGCAGAAGAAACCGCCGGAATCGGCCCAGGGCCACGTGCACGCTCAGTAACTGTTTCGGCTGACTTCGCCCATGCGTCCGTTGCGCGCCAGGCCCGTCCCGCATCACCGTCAGACTCAAGCGCTGACGCGTGGCAGCTGGATCGCCCTGTTCGCCATGTTGATGATCTTCATCGGTCCACTGATTTCTCAGTCGATGCCGATGGATCAGCACGCCTCGACGTCGATGCCAATGAGCATGGACATGTCGATGGACATGCCCGGCATGGATCACAGCGGCCATGGCGCCCAGCCTGCTGCCGAGCATTGCCCGCCGCAATCTTCGCATCACGTGCTGTGGGAAAAGTGCGGCTATTGCACCCTGCTGTTCAATTGCCCGGCACTGACCGGCGGCGGCGATTTCGTCGCTTTCAACATCCCGCCACCCAACACCTTCACCACACCCTCCCCGCGTCTGGGCCATGCCCGCCAACCCTTCTTCCCCGGCGCCCGCACCCGCGCCCCGCCCATCGCCACGTAAACACGCACCTCTGATTGCACACGGTTGAGAAGACAGCGCCAGGCTGCCGACCGTGGTGTTTACGACTGTTCGATGGAAATTGTCATGTCCAGGTTTACTGCTGTCCCCTGCGCGGAATCTGCCCGCGCGCACTTTGCCCTGAACGAATCGCGGATTCGTTGCAGGCACGCTATTGCCGTCCTTTGCGGCGTACTGCTGACACCCCTGGCGTTGGCCGACGCTCACGCCGGCCATGAACATGAACTGAGCCCGACGGTGATCACTGCCATCGCCCCGAGCTCGCCACTGACGATCGTCACTAACCCCAAGGATCCGCGCCAACCGGTGCCGGCCAGTGACGGCGGCGATTACCTGAAGACCATTCCCGGCTTCGCTCTGGTGCGCAATGGCGGCACCAACGGCGATCCGGTGCTACGCGGCATGTTTGGTTCGCGCCTGAACATCCTCACCAACGGCAGCATGATGCTCGGCGCCTGCCCTGGCCGGATGGACGCGCCGACCTCGTACATTTCGCCGGAAACCTACGACAAACTCACCGTGATCAAAGGCCCGCAAACCGTGCTTTGGGGTCCCGGCGCATCGGCCGGTACGGTGCTGTTCGACCGTGAGCCGGAGAACTTCGGCGAACTCGGCACGCGCGTCAACGCCAGCCTCCTGGCCGGCTCGCATGGGCGTTTCGAAAAGGTTGTCGACGCCGCTGCCGGCGGTCCTCTGGGTTACGTGCGGGTGATCGGCAACACTGCGCATTCCGATGACTATCGCGACGGCAACAACGACATCGTCGCCTCGCGTTACGACAAGTGGAACGGCGATATCGCACTGGGCTGGACGCCGGATGCCGACACCCTGATCGAACTCACCGCCGGCAAGGGCGATGGCGAGGCACGGTATGCCGGGCGCGGCATGGACGGTTCGCAGTTCCTGCGCGAGAGCCTCGGTCTGCGCTTGGAAAAATCCAACATCAGCGAGGTGCTGGAAAAACTGGAAGCGCAGGTCTACTACAACTACGCCGACCATGTGATGGACAACTACACCCTGCGCACCCCGTCCGGCACCGGCATGATGGCGGGACCGATGGCGTCCAACGTCGACCGTCGTACCCTCGGTGCACGGATCAAAGCAACCTGGCGCTGGGCTGATGTTCAGCTGATCACCGGCCTCGACGCACAGACCAACGAGCACCGTCAGCGCAGCTCAATGGGCATCGATACCTACAAGGAGCTGCCGTACAGCAAGGACGCCGATTTCCACAATTACGGTGTGTTCAGCGAAATGACCTGGTACGCCGCCGAGCGTGATCGCTTGATCACTGGCGCTCGGGTCGATCGCGCCTCGGCCAAGGATTACCGGCAAACCACAGGGTCGGGGATGATGTCCCGCCCCAACCAGACCGCCGACGACAGCCGCGCCGACACGTTACCCAGTGGCTTCGTGCGCTATGAACACGATCTGGCCGACAGCCCGACCACGCTCTATGCAGGCCTCGGCCATGCGCAACGCTTCCCGGATTACTGGGAGTTGTTTTCGCCCAAGTCCGGCCCGGCAGGATCGGTCAATGCGTTCGACTCGATCAAACCGGAAAAGACCACGCAGTTCGACTTCGGCGTGAACTACAAGAGCGCCGACCTCGAAGCCTGGGCCTCGGGTTACATCGGTGTGGTACGCGATTACATCCTGTTCGACTACACGCCGGGAATGATGGGCATGAGCACCTCGCGCGCCGAGAACATCGACGCGCGGATCATGGGTGGCGAACTCGGAGCTGCCTACAACCTGACCGACAACTGGAAAGCCGATGCGACCCTGGCCTATGCCTGGGGCAAGAACAGCAGTGACGGCTCGGCATTACCGCAGATGCCGCCGCTGGATGCGCGCTTCGGCCTGACCTACAGCGAGGCCAAGTGGAGCGCCGGCGCATTGTGGCGAGTGGTCGCCGCGCAGCACCGCATCGACGCGAACAAGGGCAACGTGGTCGGCAAGGATTACGCCCAGAGCTCGGGCTTCGGCGTGTTCTCGCTCAACGGCGCGTACCGCATCAACCAGCACTGGAAAGTCAGCAGCGGCGTCGACAACCTGTTCGGCAAAGCCTACGCCGAACACCTGAATCTGGCCGGCAATGCCGGCTTCGGCTATCCGGCCAACGACCCGCAAGCAATCAATGAACCGGGGCGCACGCTCTGGACCAAAGTGGATATGAGTTTCTGACACCCACCCATGTAGGAGCGAGCCTGCTCGCGAAGACGGCGCCACGGTCGGCATTGATATCGACTGAACAACCGCTTCGCGAGCAGGCTCGCTCCCACAGGTAAACAGACAACGAAAAGAACCAAGCCAAGCGGAGCACACGTGATGCAAAAGCCTCAATCCAATTTCTACAACCTGGCCTGGCGCTGGCATTTCTATGCCGGGCTGTTCGTCGCGCCGTTCATGGTGATGCTGGCCCTGACCGGGATCATTTATCTGTTCAAACCGCAGCTCGATTCGCTGATGTACAGCAGCCTGCTCGAAGTACCGGCCGGGCACCACACGGTGCCGGCCGATGACTTGCTGCAACGGGTGAAAAGCGCTTATCCACAAGGCCAGGTCACTCAGTATCTGCCGCCGTTGAATGCTGAGCGCAGCGCGCAATTCGTGGTGAAGAACGCCGGTCATGAAC
This sequence comes from Pseudomonas sp. Irchel 3F6, assembly GCF_900187595.1. NCBI lineage: Bacteria > Pseudomonadati > Pseudomonadota > Gammaproteobacteria > Pseudomonadales > Pseudomonadaceae > Pseudomonas > Pseudomonas sp. Irchel 3F6. The sequence goes on from NZ_FYDP01000003.1 coordinate 115,770, forward strand.
TCAACGTGTTCGTCGATCCGTACCACGGTGACATCCTCGGCGAGCAGGATGCCAAGCAGAACCTGCAAGCCATCGCCCGTGCGATCCACGGCGAATTGATGATCGGCACAGTCGGCGATCGCCTGATCGAAATGGCCGCTGGCTGGGGCGTGGTGCTGGTGGTCTCGGGGCTGTTCCTGTGGTGGCCGCGTGGTCAGGCGGCGGGCATTCTGTGGCCGCGCCTGAGCCGTCGCGGTCGGGTGTTGTGGCGCGACCTGCATGCGGTCACCGGTTTCTGGGGCGCGACATTGCTGTTGGTGATGTTGCTCAGTGGCATGACCTGGACCGGTTTCTGGGGCAAGCAATACGCGCAAGTGTGGAATGTGTTTCCGGCAGCGATGTGGGACAACGTACCGACCTCCGACATCGAGGCACGCAGCCTCAACAGCGCCACCCGCCAGACCGTGCCATGGGCGATGGAAAATACGCCGATGCCGATGTCCGGCGACCACGCCGAACACATGAATCACGGCAATGCCCATGCCGGCCCCGCAGCACCCGCGATCAGCCTGCAGGACGTGCAGAACATCGCCAGTGAACGCAAGGTTGAACCGGGCTACAGCATCACCCTGCCGACCACCGCCACCGGCGTGTTCACCATTGCCGTGTTCGCCGATGACCCGCGCAACGACGCCACCCTGCACGTCGATCAGTACACCGGCAAAGTCCTCGCCGATGTCCGCTTCGAGCACTACGGCACCGTCGCGCGCGCCACGGAAATTGGCGTGATGCTGCACGAAGGCAAGATGTTCGGCACCTTCAACCAGATTGTCGTGCTGCTGATCTGCCTGATGATTCTGCTCAGCGCCGTCAGTGGCGTGGTGATCTGGTGGAAGCGTCGGCCTGAAGGCAAATTCGGTGTGCCGCCGCTGCGCCATGACCTGCCGAAGTGGAAAACCGGCGTGGCGATCATGCTGGTGCTGGCGGTGGTGTTTCCACTGGTGGGGGCGTCGCTGGTGGTGGTCTGGTTGCTCGACCGGTTTCTCGTGCCCCGACTTGGCCAGCGCGCCGCGCAGGTGCAGCGTTGATGTGACGGGCGCGGGCCGTTGCGGCGGCCCGCGCCTGTTCATTCATTTCATTTACAACTCGTCGCGCAAGCGCACGGTTCCGGGTGTCGGGGTCTGCTGACGACGGCTTCGCCAGGTAGTGTTCATGCGGCCGGTCTGGCGCCAGTAATAACCGCCGATCAGCACCCGAAACTCACCCAGCGCCATAAGCCGCGAAAGAAACTCTCCAGGGCTCAGCCGGCTGATCCAGCGTCCGCCCTCGAAAGTGGCTGAGCGGGTCAGCAACAGATCTCTTTCCGCCCTTGAATACACGGGTGTGTACTTGAGCAGCACATCGTGCGGCGTTGAATAGTAGTAGTGCAGGATATGCAGGCCTTTTTCCGTGGGTGCATGGGTATGCGCATGCACCAGCGAAGGCGCAGCGTAATTGGCATAGACCTGATCCACGTCCGCCGCCAGCGTGGTGTTGCCCGAGACATGCAATTGATGGGTGGCCATCACCGAGTAACCCTCGGGATAGCGCGGCGCCGGATCGCGCCAACTGACAGCCGGATCCGCGACGGTACGCAGTATGCGCAACAGCGGATTGTCCTCGTTGGCCAAATACACGATCGGCTCAAGCGGAACGAAGCGACGGCTGGACGGGTTCGCCAGAATCGCACTCTCATAACCGGTGCCTATTACCGCCTGGCCGGCTACCCGCCCATGAACATGGCAGGCGGCATCATCGGGATGATGAAAGACAGGTCCCAGCGCTGGCGCCGGATGCTCGCGCCAGCGTTGCTCACTGGACACCTCGGTCAGCCGTGGCTGCCAGTGTTCATCCACCTGACCATGCCGCGACCAGTATTCACTGGTTTCAATTACCTCAAGTCGGCCGGCATGAGCCATCCGTTGGACATAGTCGACAAATCTGAACGTACCACTGGCAATGCCCCGCTCATCGACCGCCGCTTCCACCTTCGACACAAAGGCATTGGGGCGCAGTTGCACTTGCCCGAACTCATCGTAGAAAGTGCCGGGCTCGAATGCATGCAGTTGCAATTTCAACAACGCGCCATCGGCGCAGGAGAAGTAGATCGGCCGGTACCCCTGGGGCGTGTTGGCCCATGCGCAGGCTGCCTGGACATCGTTGGGCAGCAGAAAAAAGTGCCGCATATCGTCCGGCCGCGCGCCCAGAGGTGGCAGGGCTGCTCGCAAATAAATGGCGCTCAGACTGAAACCTGACGGCAGCTTGCCCTGTTCGAAAACCCGATCCAGCGCCAACCCCGAACGCTGCACCGCAACTGGCAGAGTGGACACCAACAGGTCTTCAGGGCCGTTCAAAACGTAGCCGAAGGTCTGCGTATCTCTGCTCGAGGAGAATTGATGAGCGTACCGCGCGGCAGCGTCTGCCTGGATGAACAGCGGGCTGCCGACCGGGCTGCTCAACACCTTGTCATAATCGGCGGCCGGCAACAGATCCCCGGAGTATGGTGCCCACTGGATAATCTGGCGCGGTTGCCCCCAGATCGCGCTTACGGCGACCACCCACAGACGCCCGGCCCTGGCCAGATCGTTCACCCATTCGACGGGTTTCAATTGCCGATCGCGCAAGCGCTGTCTTATCGCTTTTGCATCGACGACGGACAGCCGCTCGCCCTGATCAAGCAGTTGCGAAAGCAGTTCGGCTTGCGGCCGATAGCCGATCACCGCGCCATCCGGACAGAACAGGTATTCATCCCGTGGGGCGGGTGTATAGCGAATCAGCGAACCGTCCGCCGCCACCCGGTATTCCTCTTTGATGCCGCGTTTGTTGAACGCCGACTCCAGCACCTCGACCGAAAACACGTTCTGGTACACCTGCTTTTGCACAGGCGCCAAGACCAATGACACCTCTTGGGCGACGCGCGAGCGGTACCGCGCCACGATGCGACAACCCGCAGGAAACAATCCGGCGGCGCGACTTTCCTCAGGGCAGATATCGGCGAAATCGAAATCCTCATGGCTGACTTCAACGGGCACTGTGGCGACGTAGCGCTTATCGACCGTCTCCAGAATCAGCCCGCCATGCACCCTGTCGGTCACCAGAGGCACGAGCGTCCTGGCGTGGACGGCCGCGTCGTCAGCCGTCAGAAAAACCGGACCGAGCCGGCGCCGTTCGAGATTTGCGTACGGTTGCCAGGTGGCTGGCACCAGCCCCGCCCGGTCCCAGCACAGACCGGTGCGCATGACGGAAAGCTCGCCGCTGCTGGCGACCTCATGGATAAAGTCGGTCGGTAGACGGTTGCCAGCGGGCAGATCGCTTTTGATCTGTTCAAGCGTGCGCTGGGACGAGGCGTCATGAAACAGTTTGCTGGACTTGCTCCACACATATTTGAGCAAAGCACCATCGCGCACGGCGATATAAAGCGCTGCGGGAGCGTCCGACACCATGACCGGGCGCCGGCCGCCGTAATACATCGAGGCTGTCAGGTGGTCCGGCGAGATGAAGTAATGCGCCAGCCATTCATCCGGGCTTTTCGTTGGATCACCGGCTCGTTGCGACGCATAAAAATTGCCGTGCAGTTCGAAGCCCTCGGGCAACGCATGCCAGGGCTCTGAGGGCAGGTCGGCGAAAACCGAATCGAGCCTGAACAGATTTTTGCCTTGATCACTGACGGGCACCAGCTCGGTAGCCACATACTCTGGCCGGCTCTTGTGCCTGAGAATGAAGCCGAAGTACGCGCGCGTTTCGCCCTGTGGACGAAAGTCCCCCATGCATCGGTCCCGTGCAGCCTCATCCGCCGAGGGGAAAATCGCGCCGAATGCCACACCTTCCAGGCGTTTCCAGGGCAACGGCAACGTCAGCGGCGGCAACGGTATTTGCGGCTGCGGGAGTGGCGTGGGTTTGGGCAGGATCGGCTTGTCTCTGTCCGGCTGGGGATACAGAAGCGGCGGCAGTTGCACCACCGGCAACTGCGGCGCGGGCGAAGGCGCGGGCGTTGTACGCAGCGACCAGGTAGCCGGCACCCGCCCGCGATAGCCCCACAGTTCATTATCGATCAGAACCGTTAAACGTCCGGCCGCTGCCTGTTCACGTATGAAGTCCTGCGGGCGTTTACGGCCGCTGTCCAGTTCCAGCGCCAGGGCGCCCGGATGCTGGCGCGTGCCCAGGCGCCGGGCCAATTCCGTGGAGCCCGCAGATCCGATGACCTCATACCTGACGAGGCTGTCCGGCGCCGCGCTGACATACAAGGCAATCTCGTCGAGCAGGACTTGCCTGACCTCCGCCACACTCAACATCTGCAAGCTCACAGCCGCTTCCTGATACGCCCAGCCAAAAAGCTCCGTATCCACCGGCAAAAGTTGCGACATGGCAATGTGAGAGACGTAACGGGCGTGCAGCGCATGGTCGTCGGGAAAGACCGGACGCCCATGATTGTCCATCGGATAAAGCCTGCCCTGACTGAGCGTGTCGATATCTCCCGGCAACGGTTCGGTCGCCACGAAGCGCTTGTCGCTGCGCTGAAAAACATACCCGGCGTACGGTTTGTCACGGCGCAGGCCGGCGAGTTCATGGGCATGGCGCACGGCATCATCGGCGCACAGAAAAGCGCCGCTCAATTGCGGCCAGGGGAAATTGGCGAAGGGTTGCCATTGCAGATCCACCGGCCCCAGATGCGCCCACAGCGCACTGCCGCGCACGACCTCCAGGGTGCCAGCCAGTACCAGCATCGAGACAAATGCGCGGGTATCCAGTGTGCCGGCCGCCAGCCTTGCCTGCACCCCATTGTCACCGACCGTGCCGTCCGACTGCGTAACGCTCAGTGCCGCTTCGATCGAATCGCCGCTGAAGCGGTACTTCAACATCGCATGATCCTGCGCCCGCATGTATAGCGACAACGCATGCCCTGCTTTCGCCAGATGTTTGCTGCGGGCATTCGCTTCGATAGCGACGGCGATCTCCCGGGGCGTGAAGAAGTTCTCGTAGAGCCACGGCTGAGCGGGTGGAAACTGCGCAGGGTCGGGCCGCGAGGCGAAGTAGAAACCCTCCAGCAAATAACCCCTCGGCAGCTGCAATTGCCCTTGGGCATCAACCGGAAATATTCGCTCAGGATCCCATGCAGCCAGTCCGGCCGGGCGCGCATGGGTGGCGACATACTCCTCGCCGGTCAACTTCTTCAACAGCAGACCCGCTGCGTGCGCGCCTCTGGATTTCAAGGCGGCAAGCACGGCGCGTTCGGCATTGACGCATACCCGGGTCATCAGCGGCAGTTCGGTGACCACACCCGTGGAGAACGACGCGCCGGCCTTCCAGTCCGCAGGTACGCGCCCCACCGAGTAGCCCCAGTCGGCATTCGAAACAATGACTTTGAGTTCACCCACGGTCGCCAGCTTGTTGATCACCTCCATCACGTCATAGGCCCCAGCCGGATGGCCCGACGGCCCGCCGGACTGCTGCCAGAGGAAGTAGTCGCGTTCCTCGGGCGAGCCGCTCGAGACGTATTTGAGCAAGCTGCCATCCGGGCCTGAAAGGTAAGCGCTGCGGAAAAAATCCCGCGCCGACACATCGCCAATGAAATCGCCGCCTGAATAGAAGCTCATGAACAGCCTGAGCAGGGTTTCATCCTGACGCCGATTGCCATTGCGGAACTGGTCATGTAGCGGCGGATGGCTGTGTACGCTGGCGATACATCGGTAGCCCAAGGGATGGAGCATGCCGCCAAGGGCATCGGTCTGCACAATCGTGCCGAAGTCGAAGCGCGTGGCTTCACCTGCGATGGGAGAGGTGGCGAGGAATTTCCCGTCCGGTCGCAGCAGGACCACGCTGCCGTACTCTTTGTCCGGGTTGAGTGGAATTCGTGTGTGCACCCAATAGGCGGCGTCTTCTTCAGTCAGAAAAGCCGGGCTCAGTGGGGGCAGCTTGAACGTTGCTGAAGAACTTGCGGTACGACCGGATCGGCCTGAGACATGACTCATAAAAACCTGCGCTGAGAATCGGATGAGCAACTGAGTGTGGCCCTTCGGTTTTCTCGAGCTGTGGTACAGGGTTATCGCTTTTGTATCCGCATCTGAGTGCCAGCGGGCGCCCCAATCTGGCGCAACTCGACGCACCATCGGCCGACTACCGTCCCCTCCTGGTGCACGGTTTCAGCGCGCAAGCGCTCTGGCACGACATTTTCTTGCCTGAACGCGACCGGGCACAGCCTTTGCAAAACACAGCTTCAGTCGTCCGCATCTGCCAACCAGAAAAAATCGAATGTTCATGGAGATCGCACAATGAAGCGTCGCAGTTTGATCAAGGCTTTCACACTCACGGCATCCATTGCCGCGATGGGCATGACCTGGACTGTCCAGGCCGCCGAGACCATCAAGGTCGGGATTCTGCATTCGTTGTCCGGGACCATGGCGATCTCCGAAACATCGCTCAAGGACATGGCACTGATGACCATCGACGAGATCAACGCCAAGGGCGGTGTGAACGGCAAGATGCTCGAGCCGGTGGTGGTCGACCCCGCTTCCAACTGGCCGCTGTTCGCTGAAAAGGGCCGACAGCTGCTGACCCAGGACAAGGTCGCGGTGGTGTTCGGTTGCTGGACGTCGGTGTCGCGCAAATCGGTACTGCCGGTGTTCGAAGAGCTCAACGGTCTGCTGTTCTACCCGGTGCAGTACGAAGGCGAAGAGATGTCGCCGAACGTCTTCTACACCGGCGCCGCGCCGAACCAGCAAGCGATCCCCGCCGTTGAATACCTGATGAGCGAAGAAGGCGGCAGCGCCAAGCGCTACTTCCTGCTCGGCACCGACTACGTCTACCCGCGCACCACCAACAAGATCCTGCGCGCGTTCCTGCATTCCAAAGGCGTGGCCGACAAAGACATCGAAGAGGTCTACACGCCGTTCGGTCACAGCGATTACCAGACCATCGTTGCCAACATCAAAAAATTCTCCGCCGGCGGCAAGACTGCCGTCATTTCCACCGTCAACGGCGACTCCAACGTGCCGTTCTATAAAGAGCTGGCCAACCAGGGCCTGAAAGCCACCGACGTACCGGTGGTGGCTTTCTCGGTCGGCGAAGAAGAACTGCGCGGCATCGACACCAAACCGCTGGTGGGCAACCTCGCGGCGTGGAACTACTTCGAGTCGGTGGAGAATCCTGCGAACAAGAAATTCGTCGCGGACTGGAAAGCCTATGCGAAGAAACACAACCTGCCGGGTGCCGATAAAGCCGTGACCAACGACCCGATGGAAGCCACCTACGTCGGCATCCACATGTGGGCGCAGGCGGTCGAGAAAGCCAAATCCACTGACGTCGACAAGGTTCGTGAAGCACTGGCCGGGCAGACCTTTGCTGCGCCGTCCGGTTACACGTTGACCATGGACAAGACCAATCACCACCTGCACAAGCCCGTGATGATCGGCGAAATCCAGAGCGACGGGCAGTTCAACGTCGTGTGGCAGACCGAAGGCCCGATCCGCGCGCAACCATGGAGCCCGTTCATTCAGGGCAACGACAAGAAGCCGGATTATGCGGTGAAGAGCAACTGAGGCGAATTCAGTTTTTGAGGCGAGCATGAGACTTCCCCCTCACCCCAGCCCTCTCCCTCAGGGAGAGGGGGAAAGGGAGCCGATCTTCATGCTCTTCAGACCCTGAGTTCGACTCGAGTTCGCAGGTCGCAGCACATCGTCCAGACACCTCGGTCAGTCCCCTCTCCCTCCGGGAGAGGGTCAGGGTGAGGGGGCGGTTGAACAGGACACCACTAATGCCCACTGCCATACACCGCGTACTTCTCGCCATCGCACTGTTGCTGCCACTCCTGGCCCACGCCGGCGACGCCGAAGACTTCGTCGCGGCCAACCCGATGCAACAGGCCAAACTGCTGGAAGCCTGGGCCGCGCAGCCCGATCCGGCGCGTATCGAATTGCTCAACGCCCTGCAACAAGGCGAACTGACGATCGACGGCCAAGCGAAAACCCTGCGCCTGAACAATCGCCTGCGGGGTCTGATCGACACCGCAATGGCCAGCCATCAATTGCTCGCCGCTGACAGCAAGATCCGTCTGAGCGCCGCGCAGCAATTGCAGAAAAGCGCGAAACCCGCGCAGCTGAAATTTCTCGACCGGCAACTCGCTGGGGAAAAAGATCAAAGCGTGCATGCCGCCTTGAGCCTGGCGCTGGCCAATCTGCAACTGGTCGACAGCGACCCGGCGGTGCGCCTCGCGGCGGTACGTCTGCTCGGTGAAACCGGCGACCCGCTGGCACGCACACGCCTCGAAGGCCTGCTCGAGCCCGGGGTGGAAAGCGATGCCGGCGTGCGCACCGCCGCCGAAACCAGCCTCGCTCAGGTCAAGCGCAAGCTGCTGATCGGCGAAGTGCTCGGCCAGGCCTTCAGCGGCATGTCGCTGGGCTCGATTCTGCTGCTCGCGGCCCTCGGCCTGGCGATCACCTTCGGCCTGCTCGGGGTGATCAACATGGCCCACGGCGAGATGCTGATGCTCGGTGCCTACTCGACCTACGTCGTGCAGTTGATGCTCCAGCGTTACGCGCCGCAAGCCATCGAGTTCTATCCGCTGATCGCGCTGCCGGTGGCGTTTTTCGTCACCGCCGCCATCGGCATGGCGCTGGAACGCACGGTCATCCGCCACCTTTACGGTCGGCCACTGGAAACCCTGCTCGCGACCTGGGGCATCAGCCTGATGCTGATTCAGCTTGTGCGTTTGTTGTTCGGCGCGCAGAACGTTGAAGTGGCCAACCCGGCGTGGCTGTCCGGCGGTATACAAGTGCTGCCCAATCTGGTGCTGCCGTACAACCGCATCGTCATCATCGCTTTCGCATTGTTCGTGGTGGTGCTGACCTGGCTGCTGCTGAACAAGACCCGCCTCGGCCTCAACGTCCGCGCCGTCACCCAGAACCGCAACATGGCCGCCTGCTGCGGCGTGCCGACCGGGCGCGTCGACATGCTCGCCTTCGGCCTCGGCTCGGGCATCGCCGGGTTGGGCGGCGTGGCGCTGAGCCAGATCGGCAACGTCGGTCCCGACCTTGGCCAGAGCTACATCATCGACTCGTTCCTGGTGGTGGTGCTCGGCGGCGTCGGCCAATTGGCCGGTAGCGTGCTCGCCGCATTTGGCTTAGGGATCGCCAACAAGATTCTCGAACCGCAGATCGGTGCGGTGCTCGGCAAGATCCTGATCCTCGCGCTGATCATTCTGTTCATTCAGAAACGTCCGCAAGGCCTCTTCGCACTGAAAGGACGGGTGATCGACTGATGAACCAGCCTCTGTTAGTCACGGCCACACAAAAGGCCGGGCCGAAAGTCACGCTCGCGGTCGGCGGGGTGATCCTCGCGCTGCTGATCGTTCTGCCGCTGCTCTCGTTGTTGTCGCCGGACAATGCCCTGCACGTCTCGGCCTACACGCTGACGCTGGTCGGCAAAATCCTCTGCTACGCCATCGTTGCTCTGGCGCTGGATCTGGTCTGGGGTTACGCCGGTTTGCTGTCGCTGGGTCACGGTCTGTTCTTCGCCCTCGGCGGTTATGCGATGGGCATGTACCTGATGCGTCAGGCGGCCGGCGATGGCTTGCCAGCGTTCATGACTTTCCTGTCGTGGAGCGAATTGCCGTGGTACTGGACCGGCACCAGCAGCTTCCTCTGGGCCATGTGTCTGGTGGTGCTGGCGCCGGGATTGCTGGCGCTGGTGTTCGGCTTCTTCGCCTTCCGTTCGCGGATCAAAGGCGTGTATTTCTCGATCATGACCCAGGCCCTGACCTTCGCCGGCATGCTCCTGTTTTTCCGCAACGAGACCGGTTTCGGAGGCAATAACGGCTTCACCAATTTCCGCACGATCCTCGGTTTCGGCATCACCGAACCGGGCACGCGCGCGGTGTTGTTTCTGGCCACGGTGTTGTTGCTGGTAACCAGTCTGTTCATCGGCTGGCGCCTGGCGCAGAGCAAGTTCGGTCGCGTGCTGACAGCGCTGCGTGATGCGGAAAACCGTTTGATGTTCTGCGGCTACGACCCGCGCGGTTTCAAGCTGTTCGTCTGGGTGCTGAGTGCGGTGCTGTGCGGTCTCGCCGGAGCGCTATACGTGCCGCAGGTCGGCATCATCAACCCCAGCGAAATGTCTCCGACCAACTCAATCGAAGCGGCGGTGTGGGTCGCCCTTGGCGGGCGCGGCACGCTGATCGGGCCGCTGCTCGGTGCCGGCGTGGTCAACGGCATGAAGAGCTGGTTCACCGTGGCCTTCCCGGAATACTGGCTGTTCTTCCTCGGCGCGCTGTTCATCGTCGTGACGTTGTACCTGCCCAAGGGCGTGATCGGGCTGCTCAAGAAACGAGGTGAACAATGAGAGTCACAGCGAGTGCTGAATTCATGCTGGAGCCGGCGTTTTTCCCCGTGGAACCGAACAAGGACGAAGGCACCAGCCGCGACTCGATCGGCCTCGGCCAGCGCGTCGGCCCTGGCCTCGATACGCGTCACGGCACGATCCTGACTTTGGAAGACATCAGCGTCAGCTTCGACGGCTTCCGTGCGTTGAACAATCTCAACCTGTACATCGGCGTCGGCGAACTGCGCTGCATCATCGGCCCCAACGGCGCGGGCAAGACCACGCTGATGGACGTGATCACCGGCAAGACCCGGCCCAGTCACGGCAAGGCCTGGTTCGGCGAAACCCTGGACCTGACGCAGATGAGCGAAGTGCAGATTGCCCAGTCCGGCATCGGCCGCAAGTTTCAGAAGCCAACGGTGTTCGAAGCCTTGAGCGTGTTCGAAAACCTTGAGCTGGCGCAGAAGACCGACAAGTCGGTGTGGGCGAGTTTGCGTGCACGCCTGAGCGGCGAACAGAAGGACCGCATCAGCGAAGTGCTTGAGACGATTCGTCTGACCACCTCGGTCAATCGCCAGGCCGGCCTACTGTCCCACGGCCAGAAGCAGTTTCTCGAGATCGGCATGCTGCTGATGCAGGACCCGCAGCTGCTCCTGCTCGACGAACCGGTGGCGGGCATGACCGACGCCGAAACCGAGTTCACCGCCGAGTTGTTCAAATCGCTGGCGGGCAAGCATTCGTTGATGGTGGTCGAGCACGACATGGGCTTCGTCGGCTCGATTGCCGACCACGTCACGGTGCTGCATCAGGGCAGCGTTCTGGCGGAAGGCTCGCTTGAGCAAGTGCAGGAAAACGAGCGGGTGATCGAGGTCTACCTCGGCCGCTGAAGACCTAGATCGTTCCCACGCTCTGCGTGGGAATGCCGCCATGGACGCTCTGCGTCCGCCGTTATGTGACGCGGAGCGTCACGGGATGCGTTCCCACGCAGAGCGTGGGAACGATCACCGGGGGAGAATTCGAACATGCTGCAAGTCGACAAGCTGCATCAGTACTACGGCGGTAGCCACATCCTGCGCGGCCTCAGCTTCGACGTGAAAGTCGGCGAAGTCACGTGCCTGCTCGGGCGTAACGGCGTGGGCAAGACCACCCTGCTCAAATGCCTGATGGGCCTGCTGCCGGCCAAGGAAGGCGCGGTGAACTGGGAAGGCAAACCGATCACCACGTTCAAACCGCATCAGCGCGTGCATGCTGGTATCGCCTACGTGCCGCAGGGCCGTGAGATCTTCGGGCGCCTGACGGTAGAAGAAAATCTGCTGATGGGCCTGTCGCGTTTTCCAGGCTCAGAAGCCAAAGAAGTCCCGGGTTTCATCTACGAATTGTTCCCGGTGCTGCTACAAATGAAGCAGCGCCGTGGCGGTGATCTGTCCGGCGGTCAGCAACAGCAACTGGCAATCGGCCGGGCGCTGGCCAGCCGCCCGCGCCTGCTGATTCTTGATGAGCCGACCGAAGGCATTCAACCGTCGGTGATCAAGGAAATCGGCGCGGTGATCAAGCAGCTCGCGGCGCGCGGTGACATGGCGATTCTGCTGGTCGAGCAGTTCTACGACTTTGCTGCAGAACTGGCCGATCAATACCTGGTGATGTCGCGGGGCGAGATCGTTCAGCAGGGTCGCGGTGAAAATATGGAGGCCGAGGGTGTACGCGGGCTGGTCACGATCTAACGCGCCGGTCTAATCTGTAGCTTCCTAACGATAATCACAAACCATGAATTCGATTGTTGCACCTGCCCTGTTTACCCCGAGCTGGCACGCCGAGCTGGAACTGGCCTACGCGCGTTTCGGCGATTGCACGCGCCCGGTCATGCGCCGCCACCTCGGCCCGCTGCGCGTGCAAAAGCATCTGTACGCCGAAGGCCCGCAAGTCTGCCAGCACATCATCGTCCATCCACCGGGCGGAATTGCCGGTGGTGATCGGCTGGACATCAAGGCCCGCGTCGAACACAACGCCTGGGCGCAAATCACCAGCCCCGGCGCCGCCAAGTGGTATCGCGCGGGTGGGCCGGCGTATCAACAGCTCGACTTGAAAGTCGCTGCCGGTGCGACACTGGAATGGCTGCCGCAGGAAACCATCGTCTACAGCGCCGCGCAGGCCGAGTTGACCACAACGATCGAGCTTGAAGGCGATGCGCGGCTGTTCTACTGGGACGTGGTGGCGCTCGGTCGGCCGGCCAGCGGCGAGCGTTTTGACCTCGGGCATTTTCAGGCGCACCTGGACATCCGCCGCGACGGTCGGTTGCTCTGGCACGAACGGCAGCGCATTGTCGGTGCGGACGGTTTACTCGACTCGCCGATCGGCCTGGACGGGCAACCGGTGTTCGCGACGCTGCTGGTCACCGGTGAGATAGACGCCGAGTTGCTGGAGCGCTGCCGCTCGCTGGGGCATGAGGTACGCGGGGATTTGACTCAGTTGCCGGGGTTGCTGGTGGCACGGTGCCTGGCCAGTGAGGCGTTGCTCGCCCGCGCCTGGCTCATCGATTTGTGGCGATTGCTCAGACCTGCGCTGCTGGGGCGCGAAGCTATCGCGCCAAGAATATGGAGCACCTGAAACCCCGACCCTCACCCCCCGCCCTCTCCCGGAGGGAGAGGGAGCCTGACCGAGTCGTCTGAAATAAATTTATCTGCCTGAACGAATATTGCTGACTGAATTGGCCATTGAAAACAACCAAGATCAGTCCCCTCTCCCTCGGGAGAGGGCTAGGGTGAGGGGCTGCTCCAACTGGCACCCCACACTTCTCGAGAGCCACCCGAATCTGCCCTGATGGAACCCGAACCATGGACCTGACCCCACGCGAAAAAGACAAGCTGCTTATCTTCACCGCCGGCCTCGTCGCCGAGCGGCGGCTGGCCCGTGGCGTAAAACTCAACTACCCGGAAGCCATGGCCTACATCTCCGCCGCGCTGCTGGAGGGTGCCCGCGACGGCCAGACCGTGGCCGAGCTGATGCACTACGGCACCACCCTGCTCAGCCGCGAACAAGTGATGGAAGGCATCCCGGAAATGATCCCGGAAATCCAGGTCGAGGCGACGTTCCCCGACGGCACCAAACTGGTCACCGTTCACCAGCCGATCGTCTGAGGCCGCGCCATGACTTACGCCATTCGCGATGCAAGCCGGGCCGACCTGCCGGCGATCCGCGACATCTACAACGACGCCGTGCTCAACACCACGGCGATCTGGAACGAACAAGCGGTCGACCTCGGCAATCGCCAGGCATGGTTCGACGCGCGTCAGTTGCAGGCGTACCCGATTCTGGTGATCGTCGACAGCCACAACGCGGTGCTGGGTTACGCCTCGTTCGGCGACTGGCGGCCGTTCGACGGTTTCCGCCACACCGTCGAGCACTCGGTGTACGTGCGCAGCGATCAACGCGGCAACGGCCTCGGCCCGCAACTGATGACCGCGTTGATCGAACGCGCCCGCGCCTGCGGTAAACACGTCATGGTCGCTGCCATCGAGAGTGGCAACGCCGCGTCGATTCGCCTGCACGAGCGCGCCGGTTTCAGCATCACCGGGCAGATGCCGCAAGTGGGCACCAAGTTCGGCCGCTGGCTCGATCTGACCTTCATGCAGTTGACCCTCAATCCCGGCGCACAGCCGCCGGATACTCACAAGGAGTGATGTCGATGAACGCCGCCCAGTTGCGCCGCGTCAACGCTGAAAGCTTTGCCCACTATCGCCAGGGCCTGATCGATCTGCTGCTCGACGCCGTCGGTTACGGCGCCAGCGTCGGTTTTATGGCCGACCTCGATGAGGTGCAGGCGCGCGCATATTTCGATGAGGTGCAGGACAACATCAACAAGGGCAGCACGCTGCTTTGGGTGGTGGTCAAGGACGAGCAGGTGCTGGCCAGCGTGCAATTGGGCCTGTGCCAGAAGGCCAATGGTCTGAACCGCGCCGAAGTGCAGAAACTGCTGGTGCGCGAACACGCGCGGCGCCGTGGCCTCGGCCAGCAACTGATGCAGGCGCTGGAACTCGAAGCGCCCAAGCACAAGCGCGGCATGCTCTATCTCGACACCGAGGCCGGCTCGCCGGCGGAAGATTTCTACAAGGCGCTGGGCTACGTGCGCGCCGGCGAAATCCCTGATTACGCCTGCGACCCCAACGGCACCTATCGCCCGACCGCGCTCTATTACAAAGTCCTGCAAGGAGCCCAGCGATGATTCCTGGCCAATACCAGATCCAGCCCGGCGACATCGAACTCAACGTCGGCCGTCGCACCCTCAGCCTGAAAGTCGCCAACAGCGGCGACCGGCCGATTCAGGTCGGCTCGCATTTCCACTTTTTTGAAACCAACGACGCGCTGACCTTCGATCGCGCCGCCAGTCGCGGCATGCGCCTGAATATTCCGGCGGGCACGGCGGTGCGCTTCGAGCCGGGGCAAAGCCGTGAAGTCGAACTGGTGGATTACGCCGGGCATCGCCGGGTGTTCGGCTTTGCCGGCCGCATCATGGGTGATCTCTAAACAACACGGTGCCCGCTCTGGCCCCTTCGCGAGCAGGCTCGCTCCCACATGAGAACGCGATCAAATGTGGGAGCGAGCCTGCTCGCGAAAGCGAGTAATGCGAGCGATTTCAGACCCAATTGAATCTCAAGGCGAACGAATGAAGATTTCCCGTCAAGCCTACGCCGACATGTTCGGCCCCACCGTCGGCGACAAGGTGCGCCTGGCCGACACCGAGCTGTGGATCGAAGTCGAAAAGGACTTCACCACCTACGGCGAGGAAGTGAAATTCGGTGGCGGCAAAGTCATCCGCGACGGCCAGGGCCAGAGCCAATTGCTCGCCGCCGAAGTGGTCGACACGCTGATCACCAACGCACTGATCATCGACCACTGGGGCATCGTCAAGGCCGACGTCGGCCTCAAAGACGGGCGCATCGCCGCGATCGGCAAGGCCGGCAACCCTGACGTGCAGCCCAATGTGACCATCGCCATCGGCGCCGGCACCGAAGTGATTGCCGGCGAAGGCATGATCCTCACCGCTGGCGGCATCGACACGCATATCCACTTCATCTGCCCGCAGCAGATCGAAGAAGCGCTGATGAGCGGCGTCACCACCATGATCGGCGGCGGCACCGGGCCTGCCACCGGCACCAACGCCACCACCTGCACCTCCGGCCCGTGGCATCTGGCGCGCATGCTCCAGGCCGCCGATGCTTTCCCGATGAACATCGGCCTGACCGGCAAGGGCAACGCCAGCCTGCCGGAGCCGTTGATCGAACAGGTCAAGGCCGGTGCCATCGGTCTCAAGCTGCACGAGGACTGGGGCACCACTCCGGCGAGCATCGACAACTGCCTCAACGTCGCCGACCAGTACGATGTGCAGGTGGCGATCCACACCGATACCCTCAACGAATCCGGCTTCGTCGAAACCACCCTTGGCGCGTTCAAGGGCCGCACCATCCACACCTATCACACCGAAGGTGCCGGTGGCGGCCACGCGCCAGACATCATCAAGGCCTGCGGCTTTGCCAACGTGCTGCCAAGCTCGACCAACCCGACCCGGCCGTTCACCCGCAACACCATCGACGAACACCTCGACATGCTGATGGTCTGCCATCACCTCGACCCGAGCATTGCCGAAGACGTCGCCTTCGCCGAAAGCCGGATCCGCCGCGAAACCATTGCCGCCGAAGACATCCTCCACGACCTCGGCGCGTTCTCGATGATCAGCTCCGACAGTCAGGCCATGGGCCGTGTCGGCGAAGTCATCACGCGCACCTGGCAGACCGCCGACAAGATGAAAAAACAGCGCGGCCCGCTGCCACAGGACGGCGCAAACAACGACAACTTCCGCGCCAAGCGTTACATCGCCAAGTACACGATCAACCCGGCGATCACCCATGGCATCAGCCATGAAGTCGGCTCGATCGAAGTCGGCAAGTGGGCCGATCTGGTGCTCTGGCGCCCGGCGTTCTTTGGTGTGAAGCCGACGCTGATCCTCAAGGGCGGTGCGATTGCCGCCAGCCTGATGGGCGACGCCAACGCTTCGATTCCAACACCGCAACCGGTGCATTACCGCCCGATGTTTGCCAGCTACGGCGGCTCGCTGCACGCCACCAGCCTGACCTTTATCAGCCAGGCGGCGCAGGAGGCCGGATTGCCGGAAGCCTTGGGATTGAAGAAGCAGATCGCTGTGGTGAAGGGCTGCCGAGACGTGCAGAAAACCGACCTGATCCACAACGACTATCTGCCGAACATCGATGTCGATCCACAGACCTATCAGGTCAAGGCCGATGGCGTGTTGCTGTGGTGCGAACCGGCGGAAACGCTGCCGATGGCGCAGCGCTATTTTCTGTTCTGATGAAGGCGTGCGCTGAATACGGACGCGCAGGTCCGTATTCAGTCGCGATCGCTCAGGCAATCACGGGAACAGTTTCGCGATGTCCGCATCGCTGTAGTTGTAATCGATGCGTAACTCGGTTCCCGCCGGAATGTCTTCGGTAGCGAAGATGGCGTTGAGAATGAAGTCTCGGGTGACCAGTTCCTTGCCTATCCACTGTTGCGCTTCGACATCGAACGGGACGAACTCGACGTTGTAACCCTCCGTAGCCTGACGAACTGGTTTGCCCGTGGCGTCATACCAAAAGCGCGTGTTGATCCGGGAAATAATCGTGTCACCGACCAGCGCGAATTCGTCGGGGATCAAATATCCAGGCCCTGGTTGATAACGGACGCCGACCTTCATGGTGTATGACTGCTGGGGCAGCGGCACAAGACGTCCCGGCATGATCGCGCCAGCATAGACACCGACCACCTCGCCTCGGGTGATGCGCCGGTTGGCGACCACCATTGACTGGCCGACCAGGGCCCGCTCTCCGGGCACCGTCATGTCGGCCTCGGTGAACAATCGCCATTGCAGCTTTTCTTCATACAACCGCGCGACATGCTCGTAGGCGCCAAACTTGATGTAAGGCTTGATCTGCTCGGAGGTATAACGGCTGCCGTCTTCGAAACGCGCAAGGGTCTGGAGCTTCTTTATCCTGACAGGCCGGCCGGCCATGTCCCGGAAAGGGTATTTGCCGTTATTGGCACGGTCGTAGACCCCGGGCCGATTGGTGAGGAACGAAAACCGTGTTTCGCTGCGCATTGCACGCAATTCCTCAGCGGTGAAGGGTTTAACGGGCATCGACTCGGACGCCAGATAAAAATGTTCCTGCGTTACACCGCCATCGTCGGGCAGCTCCTCAACGGCAGACTCATAGTCTTCATCGCTCTGGCGCGCCACCCTGCGGCTTTTACCCGGGACAGCGGCAGCGTCCGGCGACGCGCCGGACTCTTCAAGCGCGTACCAGTGCTTGGTCAACGGATCGTAGGCAAGCACAGGGCCGGACGGCTGCAGCTCGCTGGACAATCTGGCCCGATGCAGACCGGTCTCGGCATCGACGCCGATCAGCACCGTACCACCGCCCTGCAGGTCCGCGTATTGGCGTCCTTTGAATACGCGAAACCCGTCAACGTCCGCTTGCGGTAGAGGGGCTGTCGAGGCAATCAGGTAACGCTCCAGAGCCGAGGTTTTAAGCTTCGGGACGGGACCAGATGTAGACGGCGTCGGGTCGACGTGCACGCTGTGCGGGGCAACTGCAGTTTCCATTTGCTGCGTGTTGCTGCCGGGCTCACTGGCATCGGGCGGGGTCTTGCGAATGAACGGGCCGGGGGTCAGGTGCGACGACTCGATACCGTGCGCAACTGGATCCGGGGTGGTACGTACAGGGGTGTTCACATCGCCTACGCCCGGCTTGGGCGGCTTGGGTCTGACTGGCATTGACAGGCTTCCTTGCAAAGATTGCGCAGCGCTGGCCAGTCTGGCTGGCGCTACGACCGTTGGCATCCATTGCCAACATGTGCCCGGAAAACTATCAGACCATCCTGCCGGTTCATACCGGACGAAACACCCGCAAACATTAATCAGGCGGGAGCGGGCCGGCACGCGATGAGGCCTGCTAGGACCTCACGGCCTCAAACAATTTATTCGACCACCAACCGCCCCAAACGCTGGCGCAACATGCGGTTCTCGGCACGCAACTGCTTCACCTCGTCCAGCAGATCCAGCGCCAGCGCCACGCCTTCCCACTCCAGTTCCAGATCACGGCGCAGCTTGGCGGCGCGCTTGGCCAAGGCCAATTCGTAATCGGTGAAGCGCCATTCCCGGGGCTGCGCGCCCTGAGGTTCGAGGATGCCGTGCTCGACGATTTCGATCACGTAGACGTCCGACAAATCGGCCGCCTCACAGAATTCTGCCAGGTCCAGTTGAACGATCAGGGGGCTGCTCATGATGGGCTACTCCGTCGTCGGGTTCAGAAGTTCTCTCGCGGATTGAAGGCGGCTTTCTTCGCCAGTTCCTGCCACAGCGCCTTGACCTCATCGTCGGAGGCTTTGGGCATCACGGCCTTGAGCTGCACGAACAGATAACCGCGTTCGCCGGCCTTGTTCAGCAGGCCATGGCCCTTGGCGCGCATGCGCTGGCCATTCTGGCTGCCGGCCGGGACCTTGAGGTTGATCTTGCCGGTCAGGGTCGGCACGGCCACTTCCGTGCCCAATGCCAATTCCCACGGAGCCAGGGGCAAGGTGATGATCAGGTTTTCGCCTTCGACATCGAATTTCGGGTGCGGCGCAAACCGAATGGTCAGGTACAGGTCGCCATTCGCCCCGCCACCGATGCCCGGTGCGCCCTGGCCCTTCAGGCGAATTCGCTCGCCATCGGTCACGCCGGCCGGAATCTTCACGTTCAGGCTCTTGCTGGTGTTGCTGACATGCTGGCCGTGCGCGTTGTATTGCGGCACCTGAAAGGTGACTTTCTTCGATTCGTTCGACAGGGTTTCTTCGAGGAAGACCGGCAGTTCCATTTCCACGTCTTGCCCTCGACGTCCGCGTGATTGGCGGCTCTCGGCGCCACCGAAACCGGGGCCGCGATTGCCGAAGATCGAACTGAAGAAGTCCGAGAAGTCGCCCGTGTCGCCACCGCCGCCACCGAAGCCGCCACGGCTCTGCCAGCCCGGTGGGCCCTGAAACGGCTGACCGTGCTGGCCATAACGGCGCAGTTCGTCGTATTCGGCGCGCTTGTCGGCGCTTTTCAGCGCTTCATAGGCTTCCGAGGCATCCTTGAACTTGGCCTCGGCGTCTTTTTCCTTGCTGACGTCGGGGTGGTATTTGCGCGCCAGCTTGCGATAGGCCGCCTTGATGGCCTTGTCGTCGGCTGTCGGCTCCACGCCGAGTATCTTGTAATAGTCTTTGAAGTCCATGGAAGGATCACCATACGTTATCGATTTCGCGCCGAGACCAGCATGCGCCGATTGGCACGTGCCGGGTTGACCGATCTCAAGTTTGTGACCGGGTGGCGCCGCAGAAGTTTATCGGCAGTGGACGACGGTTCTTGCGACCGCCGGTGTGTCTGCCGGCCCATGCCAGCAAGTTTGGGGCGATGCGGTGGTTTTCAACTGTCTGGGGGCGAAATAGCGGATGACCGGCCTTCGAATCTGCCGCGCACTGACATACACTGCGCGGCCGTTTTTTTGACCGGAAACCGAAAGACATGAAAGACGCCTCTCCAGCCCGTGCCTGCGGCATCGACTTCGGCACGTCCAACTCCACCGTCGGCTGGCTGCGCCCCGGCATGGACACCATGATTGCGCTGGAAGACGACAAGATCACCCTGCCGTCGGTGGTCTTCTTCAACATCGAGGAACGTCGCCCGGTCTACGGTCGCCTGGCCCTGCACGAGTATCTGGAAGGCTACGAAGGCCGGCTGATGCGCTCGTTGAAAAGCCTGCTCGGCTCCAAGCTGATCAAGCACGACACCAGCGTCCTCGGCACGGCGATGCCGTTCAAGGATCTGCTCGGGCTGTTCATCGGCCAGCTCAAGAGCCGCGCCGAAACCGCCGCTGGTCGGGAATTCGAGCAAGTGGTGCTGGGTCGCCCGGTGTTCTTCGTCGACGACGATCCGCTGGCTGACCAGGAGGCCGAAGACACCCTGGTCGAGGTAGCGGGCAAAATCGGCTTCAAGGACGTGTCGTTCCAGTACGAGCCGATCGCGGCAGCGTTCGACTACGAGTCGACCATCGAGAAAGAAGAGCTGGTACTGATCGTCGACATCGGCGGTGGTACCTCCGACTTCTCGCTGGTGCGCCTGTCGCCCGAGCGTCGCGGTGTCGACAACCGTCACGATGACATCCTCGCCACCGGCGGTGTGCACATCGGTGGTACCGACTTCGACAAACAGCTGAGTCTGCAAGGCCTGATGCCGCTGTTCGGCTACGGCAGCCGCATGAAGAGCGGCGCCTACATGCCAACCAGCCACCACATGAACCTGGCGACCTGGCACACGATCAACTCGGTGTACTCGCAGAAATCCACGCTGGCACTGGGCAGCATGCGCTACGACATCGAAGACACCGGCGGCATCGATCGCCTGTTCAAGCTGATCGAACAGCGCGCCGGGCACTGGCTGGCGATGGAAGTGGAAGAAACCAAGATCCAGCTGACCCACGCCGACAGCCGCCACGTGCCGCTGGACCGCATCGAAGCCGGGCTGAGCGTAGAGCTGAGCCGCGCGCTGTTCGAATCGGCGATCGAAGCCTTGCTCGAGCGCGTGCGCGGCAGCGTTACGCAGCTGTTGAATGACGCCGGCGTAGCAGTCGATCAGGTCGACACGGTGTTCTTCACTGGTGGTTCGAGCGGCATCCCGGCCCTGCGCAACAGCGTCTCGGCAATGCTGCCGAACGCCCGGCATGTCGAAGGCAACATCTTTGGCAGCATTGGTAGCGGTTTGGCGATTGAAGCGATGAAGCGTTACGGTTCGATGGCCTGATCACAATCTGTGGCGAAGAGCCTTTGTGGAGAGGGGATTTATCCTGTGGCGAGGGGATTTATCCCCGTTGGGCCGCGAAGCGGCCCCGCTCCTGAGCTTGAAAGCAGGGGCCTGCTGCGCAGGCCATCGGGGATAAATCCCCTCGCCACAGATGCATTCAATTCAGTTGCCTGGCCTTAGACCATCCCGCCCAGCTTCAGCTCACTCTTCAGATACGCGTAATAAATCGGGCCTGCCACCACCCCCGGCAAACCGAACGCGGCTTCGAACACCAGCATCGCCAGGAGCAACTCCCACGACTTGGCACTGATCTGCCCGCCGACGATGCGCGCGTTGAGGAAGTATTCGAGCTTGTGGATAACGATCAGATAGCCCAGCGCTGCGATCGCCACCCAGATCGACAGCGACAGACCGACGATGGTGATCAGCGTGTTCGACATCAGGTTGCCGATCACCGGCAGCAGGCCGAGCAGGAAGGTCAGCACGATCAGGGTTTTGGTCAGCGGCAGCTTGATGCCGAACATCGGCAGGATCACCGCGAGGAAGATCCCGGTGAACACGGTGTTGAGCAGGGAAATCTTGATCTGCGCGAAGACGATATTGCGAAACGCCTGCACCAGCAGATGCAAACGGTCGAACAAAGCGGCGGCCAGCGGCTTGCGCTTGGTCACGTCGGGGATGCGCTGCAGGGCGATGATCGCGCCGAGCACCATGCCGATCAGCAGGGTGACGAACATGTGCGCGGCGTCCTTGCCGACCAGTTGCAGGTCGGCCAGATGCTTGCTCGCCCACTCGCCGATCGCCACGCGAAATTCCGCTGCACTCGCCGGCAGGTAGGCATCGATGAACGGCGGCAACTGCCCGCGCGCGCGATCGACTACGCCCATGAATTTGTCGAGTGAAGCGCCGGGGTTTTCCGCTTCATGCAGGAGGAAACTGATGGCCCCGGCGAAGATCAGCGCCAGCGCACTCACCACCAGCGTGCCGAGCAGCGCCACCGCCAACCAGCGCGCACGGCGCCCTTCGATCAGCCGTTGCAGTTGCGGGGTGAGCATGTTGACCAGCTCGAACACCAGCAACCCGGCCAGCAGGCTGGGCAACAAGCGCAGCGGCAGCACCAGCAGCAAACCGCCAAAAATGATGATGCAGCTGACCCAGAACACAACATGACGCTGAGAAAACGTTGGCATACAGCCTCAAAACGAACGGCGTGAAAGGATGGGCAGTCTGCCAGCGATCCTGGGTTAGCACTAGGGATATGCGGGGTTTCGGATTTTCGTGCAAGGCTTGCGAATTTCCCCCTCACCCTAGCCCTCTCCCAGAGGGAGAGGGGACAGATTGGGGGGGGCTCGAAAAATTTTCCGACCTGAACGTGCAGTGCCGAATCCGCAATCGACCCGGTATTTCAGACCCCAGTTCCTGTCGGCATCAATGCGGTCGGTCCCCTCTCCCTCCGGGAGAGGGTTAGGGTGAGGGAAAATCTCAAGCCGACCGAGTCAATCGGACACCCATGGCGCCCCCTTATTTTTTCTTCAGACACTCACTCATGAACGCCTTGCGCGCATCGCCCGTCAGTGCCTTGGTTTTCGCATCGGCATTGCAGGTGGTCATCTTCTGCTGCTGCGGGGTCAGCTCCTTGCCATCGTTGGCCGCTGGTGCCGCTTTCAGGCAGGTGCTCATGAACGCCTTGCGCTCATCGCCCTTCAAGCTCTTGGCGGTCGCATCGGCATTGCAGGTGGTCATCTTGTTCTGTTGCGCCGTGGCGGCGAAACCTTGGGAACACACAAGCAGCCCGATCATCAACAACGGCACACGCAACATCTTCATGGAGTTTTCTCCTTGTTGCCGCACCGATGGATGCGGCCTCTATCGCAGTGTAGTCAAAGCTTGTTACACCTTCCTGCCCTCGAGGTGGCTGCGCCGATACTGCTCCGGCGTGCACCCGGCCTGGCGGGCGAACATGGCGATGAATGCCGAGCCGCTGCTGTAGCCGAGGTCGAAAGCGATTTCCTGCACCGAACGCGAGGTCTCAAGCGCCTCGATCGCCGCCAGATAACGCAAGCGCTGACGCCACTCGCCAAAACTCATGCCCAGCTCACGAACAAACTGCCGCGCCAGAGTGCGCTCGCTGACATGCACTTGCGCGGCCCAATGCGCCAACGGTTGGTTGTCGCCCGGCGCGGCCTGCAAGGCGTCAAGAATCGTCAGCAAGCCCGGGCTGCTCGCGTACGGCAGATAACATTCCTGCACCGGTGCCTGTTGCAGTTGATCGACCAATACCTGGGCCAGACGCTGATCGGCTTCATGCTCGGGGATCTTCACATCGCGGGCGGCGAAGTCTTTGAGGATGGCCTTGAGAATGTCGCTGATTGCCAGCGTGCAGGCCCGCGACGGCAATCGCGCGCAGACGTCGGGATCAAGACACACCGCGCGGTAGTTGACCGGTTGATGGCTGTAGAAACTGTGCTCGACCTCGGGCGGCACCCACACCGCGTATTGCGGCGGCGACATGAAGCGACTGCCGTCGACATCCATGTGCAGCACGCCATGGGCCGCGTATTCCAGCGTGCCCCAAGGATGCCGGTGTGGCGCGGCATATTCGTGGGCATTGAAATCGGCGTAGCGGAAATACACCGCTGACGGCAGTTCGCTGAAATCGAGCAGATCGATGTGTTTGCTGTTCATGCTGTCCGGATGCAGAGGCAGGTTGTCTGGATCGCAGTATAGGCCTGCATCCAGACAGGCGATAATCGCCCTTCATCAACGTTCTGGTTTTGTCCCATGCAATACGCATTTCCCCTGCTGGCGATTTTCATCTGGGCCGGCAACACCGTGATCAACAAACTGGCGGTCGGGGCAATCTTCCCCGCCGAGATCGGTTTCTATCGCTGGCTGCTGGCCGGCGTGCTGTTCACGCCATTCATGCTGAAGAAAGTCATCGCCCACTGGCCGCAGATTCGGCCGAACCTGGGGCGGATTTTCGTCCTCGGCGTGCTCGGCATGGCGGTGTATCAGAGCCTCGCCTATTTCGCCGCAACACTGACCACCGCGACCAACATGGGCATCATCCTGTCGCTGATGCCATTGATGTCGCTGGCCATGGCGATCATCAGCCTCGGCCAGCGCCTGACGGCTGGTGCGCTGGTCGGTGCGGTGCTGTCGTTCGCTGGCGTGCTGGTGGTGGTGTCATCCGGCAGCCTCGGAGCGCTGCTGCAACACGGGGTCAATCTGGGCGATGCGATGATGCTGATCGCCACGCTGGCCTACGCGGTTTACAGCACGCTGCTGAAAAAGTGGCAACTGCGCCTGCCGCCGCTGGTGCTGCTGTACTTGCAGGTGCTGGTGGCGATTGTGGTGTTGTTTCCGTTGTTCGCTGTTTCGCCGAAGACCGGTTTGAATCTGCAGAACGTGCCGCTGGTGCTCTATGCATGCCTGCTGGCTTCGATGGTCGCGCCGCTGGCGTGGATGCAAGCGGTGCAGCGGCTGGGACCGAGCCGGACGACGTTGTTCTTCAATCTGCTGCCGCTGATTACCGCGTTGATTGCAGCGGTGGTGCTGAAGGAACAGTTGGCGATGTATCACCTGGTGGGCGGTTTGCTGACCTTGGGTGGGGTGGTTTTGTCGGAGCGCTGGACCACCGTGTTGGGCCGCAGGATCAGCGTTGCCTGATAAGGCCCCTTCGCGAGCAGGCTCGCTCCCACATTGAAATGCAGACACCTGTGGGAGCGAGCCTGCTCGCGAAGAACGATGACGCGGTCTGTTTGGCTATAACCCTGCAGCCTCCAGCCGCGCCGCATGCTCGACAAACAGCCTTATCGGATCCGCGCCTTTGCCCACCAGTCCCAGCGACTGATTGACGATGTCGAAATGATCCAGCGGATAGTCATCACCGATCACCGTGCCCAGATGCGAGCTGTAACGGCCGACCATGCCATCGCACTGCCCCGGCTCACGGACGAAGGTCTTGGCAAACAAGCGACAACTTCGGTTGGTGCCGTCAAAAAGATTGCCGCCACGATCGGTCTTGCCCGGTTGCAGCGTCCCTGACCAGGAGTAATAACGAACACCGTTGACCTCTTCCGGCCCTTGGCCGCCCCAGACTTCCGGCAGCCCTTGTGGATAACGCTGATTGAATAATGCAACGCCCGCCGTCGTTAGCGATTGGTGGGAAGCGTGGATATCCACCGGCAGTTTCGGACCGTGATAACCCGTGTCGAGCAATGCCATGACCCAGCCGATCAAGCGCAGCAACGCTTCGAGCAAGCGGCCCTTGGCACTGCTACCGGGACAGTGCTTTTCCAGATAATCAGCCAGCTCGGAACCATGATTCGGACCGGCCACCGAAGTCACCGAGGCCACCAGATCCGGACGCTTCGCCGCCGCATATCGTGCGGTCAACGCGCCTTGGCTGTGGCCGAACAGATTGACCTTTTGCGCCCCGCTCTCGCGCAGGATTTCCTCGATCCGCGCCAGCAACTGCTCGCCGCGCACTTCAGTAGAGTTGAGCGGCGAAACCTGCACCGCGACCACCGTCGCACCACCACGGCGCAAGGCCTTGATGATGCCGAACCAATACGGGTAAAGCACCAGCCGGATAAAGCCGAGCATGCCCGGCACCAGCACCAATGGATAACGTGTCGACATGGGTTACATCCTTGTGCGCGGTGAGTGGATGCCAGACCTGCAAGACGCCCGCCAAGCATCCACCTCGGCGATGACAACTCAACGATAAGCCTATTCCAGTCCGCCAGCACCCGCTCCACCGAAACCGGTCTGACTCTTCCGACATAGCAGTCTTCAGCAGTTCCTGCAGCGCGTCCGGCGTAAATCGCATAAAACTTTTCGCTTCGCTCAAGACTCACAACCTGGGTAGCGACCGCGTCTTCAGAACGTGGCGCTTATCGGATTAGCCTCCAGGAGAATGAAATGAGTGACGTGCATTTGTCTGATGTTCAAACCCTGCGCGAACGCGCGCGGCAACACGTGGAAAACGGCGCGGTCACCGAGGGCTACAACGCCAACCGTGAAGAAATACTGCGTTTGCTCAACGAGTCGCTGGCCACCGAACTGGTGTGCACCTTGCGCTACAAGCGCCACTACTTCATGGCCAGCGGCCTGAAAGCCAACGTCGCCGCCGACGAATTCCTCGAACACGCCAACCAGGAAGCCGAGCACGCCGATCGCCTCGCCGAGCGGATCGTGCAACTGGGCGGTGAGCCTGAGTTCAACCCTGACCTGCTCAGCAAGATGTCCCACGCGCAATACGTGGCCGGCAACACGCTCAAGGAAATGGTTTACGAAGATCTGGTGGCCGAGCGCATTGCTATCGACAGCTATCGCGAAATCATCCAGTACATCGGTGACAAAGACCCGACCACCCGCCGCATCTTCGAAGACATCCTCGCCCAGGAAGAAGAACACGCCGACGACATGGCGGACATCCTCAACGATCTGTAACCCTTAACAGCAAAAGATCGCAGCCTTCGGCAGCTCCTACAGGTGAAACGCATTCCAAATGTAGGAGCTGCGAACTTTTGATCTGCCCTGCTTACTTACTGGGTTTAACGGTTACCGGCGCCTTGCCCTGCTTCATCTGCTCGAGCAACGGCGCGCACTGATTCGGCTCGCCACCGCTCGGCGCCACCAGCGCCAGCAATCCCGCCGCCGGTGCGGCAATCACGCCCAGCGCAACCATCCCCGCCCCGCGCAGCATCAACGGTACGGCTTTGACGCCGGCATCCGGTTTGATGAACTTGCCGCGCACATACAGCGGCGAGCGCAGCGAGATCAGACGCCAGCCCTTGGATTCCGGGGTCACGGTCAGATCGAGTTGTTCGGTGGCCATGTTCGCCGTGCCATCGATGTAGATGATTGCGTTCTCGGTATCGAAGACAAACAGCCGTGTCGTGGCCAGGCCGGTCTTGATGTCGAAGTCCGCCGCCGCGCAGTTGATCTTCACTTCCTTGTCGCCAAAGATCTTGCCGACCACGTAGTTACCGACGTTGAGCCCGGCCAGCTCCATCAACTCACGGCTGATTGCACCGTCGTTGATCAGCATCTTCAGATTACCGTTGGCACCACCGAGCAGCTTGGCCACGGAGTTGCCCCGGCCACTGATGTCGGCATCGCCATTGAGCTCACCGAAACTGGTCTTCATCGGCTCGAAGGTCGGGAACAACTCTTTGAGTTTGAATTTGCGTGCGGTCAAACGCGCACGGCCTTCCAGCGGCTCGGTGCGGCCATTGAGGCGAATCAGCGCATCCAGCGTGCCGCCGGCGACACCAAAGCGCAGCGGTTCCAGGCTGAGCTCGCCGTCGTTGAGTTTCAGATGGGTATAGAGGTCGTTGAACGGCAGCTTCTCGCTGTGGACGATGCGTTTTCCGGTGAACTCGACATCGGCGTCCATGGCCCGCCAGCGATCGGTTTTGAATTCTTCGACCGGCAGGACTTTGTCCGCCGGTTGCTTGCTCGCGCCGCCACGGGCCTTTTGCTCGGTGTTGGAGTCGGCGCCGATCAGTGGCGCGAGGTCGGCAAACAGCAGTTGATTGGAGAGCAGCGCACCGCTGAGTTTCGGCCGTGGCTGGCTGGCCACGTAGGTCAGGTCGCCGTGGATGTCGCTGTCGCCGATCTTGCCGTTGAATTTTTCATAAGTGAATTTCGCCCCGGCTTCGTCATGCAGCCTGGCGATCAGGTGGCCGTCGGTGGAGTACGGTGGGGTGTCCGGTAGGGTCACGCCGGTCAGCGGGTAGAGATTGCCGAGGCTGTCTCCAGCGAGCTTGAGGCGCAGATCAAGAGCGCCAAGATTCAGCGGGTCAGTCAGGGTGCCGGCCAGTTCGATACGGGTATCGCCGATCTTCGCCTGGGCCTGCAACGGGAACGGCTTGCTCGCGTCCTGCAACGCCAGCAACCCGCCGATCTTGCCCTGCCCGGTGAGGTTCTGCGCGTGGTACTGGCCTTTGACCTTGAGCGCAAAGGCATAGTCCTGCGGTGCGCCGCCCTTGTCCTGAGCAGTTTTCGCCGCTTTGTCGCCGACGATCTCGCTGAATGGAATCGGCTTGCCGAGCGGGTCGATCAACACATCGAGATTGGTTTTCAGGGTCTGATCGTCGAGGGTCACGTGGCCCTTGTCGAAACCGATCGCGCCGATGTCGACCACCCAGCTCGAAGGCTCGGCGTTCGGGTCCTTGGGATCGAATTTGAACGTCCAGTTGGCGCGGCCATCGGCCAGACGTTGCAGCTCGGCATTCGGCTCGGTCAGGTCGATGCGCGGAATCACCACGCGCTGGGCCAGCAGGGCCAGCGGCGAAATGCGCAGCTCGACACGTTTCAGAGTGACCATCTGCGGCTGCTTCGACCAGTCAGGATTACCCAGGCTCAGATCCTCGGCGACCACGTGCGGCCAAGGCACCCAAGAGCGCCAGCCGCCCTCTTCCGGCTCGCGCTGCCAGATCACTGCGAGGTTGCCATTGATGGCAAACGCCCGGTGCAGTTCTTCCGAGACTTTGGCATTGATGGTCGGTTTGATCCGGTTCCAGTCGAAGAACACGATGATCAGAATCAAGGCTGCCAGCAGCAGCACGAGCATGGCGAAGATCCAGCTGAAGATTTTTCCAGTGCGCGTCATGCACAAAGCTCCTGATCACGACCGCACGCCGATTACCCGACGCACAGCTGAAACGGCAGACCTAAGCGGCCCCTATGCAGTCTGTGACTGGCGAAAGGCCCGCAGGTTTAATCGAAAGGCAGTTTAAGCCATAAAAAGCGCAGCAAAACTGACCGATCGGTCGAGCAGTGTTACCGCGACCCGCACTTTTGCGAGGCACGAGTGAGTCGAAAATACCCACGACGGTGCAAAACCGTCGCCCGCAAAGGCCCGATCTAGAGCCTTCGCGCCGAATAATCAATTCTGTTGATTATTACCATTGCGTTTATGAACTTTTATATCGACATATCGAGAGTAGCATTGCCCTCGTACCCACTTTATCGCCCTCCCAAGGAGCCACTATCATGAAACGCCAATTACTGCTCAGCCTTACCCTGTCCATGCTAGCCAGCACAGCTTTTGCCCTGCCCGCTGCCGATCAGGCCACTCCGCAAGTCAAAGACAGCCACTCGGTGTTCAGCCAGACGCTCGCTGAAGACGGCTACGACAAAACCCCACAAGGCCAGACTCTGGCTGAAGACGGCTATGACAAAACCCCTCAAGGTCAGACTCTGGCTGAAGATGGCTATGACAAAACCCCACAGGGCCAGACCCTGGCTGAAAACGGCCGCAATCGTCTCGAAGAAAAAGGCCTGGTGGAAGATGGCTACGACAAGACTCCACAAGGTCAAGCCCTCGCCGAAGGTGGTGGTGATCGTGTAATCGAACGCAACAGCGCCGTGAGCTGAGCCTATGACGGCCCAGCGAAAAAGCCCAATCAGCGGATTGGGCTTTTGACTTTTCAGCTTCTGTGAATCCCTCGCTGCATGACTCCCCGTTCGACGCCGACAAAGCCGATTTGCTAGAGTGCGGCGCTTGTCCTGCCGAAGAACACACCCTGCGATGCTGCCCCGCGCCGAACAGAAACAACAGACCCGCAACGCCCTGATGGACGCTGCCCGCCACCTGATGGAAAGCGGCCGAGGATTCGGCAGCCTGAGCCTGCGCGAAGTGAGCAAGACCGCCGGCATCGTGCCCACCGGTTTCTACCGGCACTTCGCCGATATGGACGAGTTGGGGCTGGTGCTGGTCAGCGAAGTCGGCCAGACCTTCCGCGAAACCATCCGCCTGGTGCGGCACAACGAATTCGTCATGGGCGGCATCATCGACGCTTCGGTGCGCATCTTCCTTGATGTGGTCAACGCCAACCGCTCGCAATTCCTGTTTCTCGCCCGCGAACAATACGGCGGCTCGCTGCCGGTACGCCAGGCGATCGGACGCCTGCGGGAGAACATCAGCGCCGACCTCGCGGCGGACCTGGCGCTGATGCCCAAGCTGCAACATCTGGACATCGCCGGTCTGAGCGTGATCGCCGACCTGATCGTCAAATCGGTGTTCGCCACCCTCCCCGACATCATCGACCCGCCCGCCGAGGCCTTGCCGGAGCATCTGACCCCGCAAGCGAAGATCACCCAGCAACTGCGCTTCATCTTTATCGGCCTCAAGCACTGGCAAGGGCTGGGCAGTACCGAGTAATCCCCTTCTCTATCTGACACAGCGCAAAGCCCCTGTGGGAGCGAGCCTGCTCGCGAAAGCGCTGGGTCAGCTGAATACATCTGTCTGACACGGCGCATTCGCAAGCAGGCTCGCTCCCACATTGAACATCCGTCACGGCATCGAATTGGTGCATGACAAATCCTTCATGCACCAAAACCTTCCAGAATCGCCGCGCCTGTTGAAAGATCAGGCAAGCGCCGACAGCTATTTCCTACAGATCACCCGATTGGCGCGGCGCTTGCTCTAGCCCATTCAACGTTCATTGCTGGAAGCTTTCCGATGCTGGTGATTCATCGCAGAATCGACCCTCAACCCGTCTGGGCCGCCGAGCTGCACCTGACCTTCGAAGCGCGCAGCAAAAGCCGTTTGCGCTGTTTCAGTGCCGAAGGCGAAGACGTCGGGTTGTTTTTGGAGCGCGGCCAGCCACCGCTGTATGACGGCGAATGCCTGCAGGCTGAAGACGGCCGTGTCGTGCGCGTCTGCGCCCGCCCTGAACAACTGCTCCATGTCACTTGCGCCAATGCGTTCGAACTGACCCGCGCGGCCTATCACCTCGGCAACCGCCATGTCGCCCTGCAAGTCGGCGATGGCTGGCTGCGCCTGCTCGACGATTACGTGCTCAAGGCGATGCTCGAACAGCTCGGCGCGCAGGTCGAGGCTATCGAAGCGCCGTTCCAGCCGGAACACGGCGCTTACGGCGGCGGCCATCATCATTCCCGCCACGGCGACGAAGACTTCAACTACGCGCCGAAACTCCACCAGTTCGGCGTGCGCCTGTGAATCCGGCCTGGGCGCTGCTGCGTCTGGCCAGTCCGCAATTGCCGATTGGCGGCTACAGCTATTCCCAGGGTCTGGAAATGGCGGTGGATAATGGCCGGGTCCACAACCCGGACGGCGCCCGCCGCTGGATCAGCGATCAACTGCTGCTCAACCTCGCGCGCTTCGAAGCGCCGCTGCTGTTGGCGCATTGCCAGGCCGCAGCAGATGAAAACTGGGCCGAATTACGACAACTCTGCGAGAGCCACCGCGCCAGTCGCGAAACCCGCGAGTTGCATCTGGAGAGCCGGCAGATGGGCTACTCCCTGCAGCAGTTGTTGAACGGTTTGCCGGAACTCGATGCGCCCGCCCGCGACTTTCTTGAACAGACCACAGAACCGCATCTCGCCCTGTGCTGGGCACTGGCGGCACGCGCCTGGGGCATCAGCCCGCAGGACGCTCTTGCCGCGTGGCTGTGGAGCTGGCTGGAAAACCAGCTCGCCGTATTGATGAAAACCCTGCCGCTGGGCCAGCAAGCCGCCCAGCGCCTGACCAGCGAACTGCTGCCGCTGCTGCAACAGGCGCAGTACGACGCGACCCACATCAACCCCGAACACATCGGCAGCGCCGCGTTTGGCCTGTCTCTGGCGTGCATGGCCCACGAGCGCCAGTACAGCCGTCTCTTCCGCTCTTAGGGCTGTTTATTTTGGAGAATGAAATGGATACACAACCTCTGCGCGTCGGCATCGGCGGCCCGGTCGGTTCCGGCAAAACCGCACTGACCCTGGCCCTGTGCCTGGCCCTGCGCGAGCGCTACAACCTCGCCGTGGTCACCAACGATATCTACACCCGCGAAGACGCCGATTTCCTGGTGCGCAACGAAGCCCTCGCGCCGGAGCGGATCATCGGCGTGGAAACCGGCGGCTGCCCGCACACGGCGATCCGCGAAGACGCCTCGATCAACCTCGAGGCGGTCGATCAACTGAACCGGCGTTTTCCCGGGCTGGATCTGATTCTGGTGGAGTCCGGCGGCGACAACCTCTCGGCGACCTTCAGCCCGGAGCTGTCGGACCTGACCATCTACGTGATCGACGTCTCCGCCGGCGACAAGCTGCCGCGCAAGGGCGGCCCGGGGATCTGCAAGTCCGACCTGCTGGTGATCAACAAGATCGACCTCGCGCCACTGGTGGGCGCCTCGCTGGAAATGATGGACAGCGACACCAAACGCATGCGCAACGGCAAGCCGTTCGTTTTCAGCAACCAGAAAACCGGTCAGGGCCTTGAAGAAATCATCGCCTTCATCGAACGCCAGGGCCTGCTGACCGCCGCCTGAACCACTTATCAACAAGGAAGCTTATCCATGACACTCAAACGCATTCTTGGCGCCGTGGCGCTGCTGCTGACACCGGCACTGGCCTTCGCGCACCCTGGGCATGGCGACAGCGGCCTCGTCGCGGGCATCAGCCACCCGATCGGCGGGCTCGACCACTTGCTGGCAATGCTCGCCGTCGGTTTGTGGGCGGCGCAGCAACAAGGCGCGGCGCGCTGGGCGCTGCCGTGCACGTTTGTCGGCACCATGCTGCTGGGCGGCCTGCTCGGTTTTGAAGGGCTGGAGTTGCCGGCGCTGGAAAGCGGGATTGCTGCTTCGGTATTGGCGCTGGGCCTGGCCGTGGCACTGGCCGTGCGTCCGCCGCTGGTGATGGCGGTGGCAGCGACGGCGCTGTTTGCGCTGTTCCATGGCGTGGCGCATGGGCTGGAGCTGCCGGAAATGAGCAGCCCGTGGGCGTATGCGGCCGGGTTTGTCGCGGCGACAGCGGTTTTGCATGCGCTCGGTTATGGCGTGGTGCGAGTTCTTCCGCAGGCAGCGGCGCCGCTGGTGCGGTTGGCGGGTGCGGCTTCGGCGGCGACTGGGGTGTGGTTGCTCGCAGGCTAATCTCTATCGCCTGAGCCAGCGATGACGGCCGATCAGACACCAAACCTTTAAAGGCTGCCTCTCTGCTACCATGTCGCGCAATCGCCCCAGCCCGTGACGCCCGCCCATGTCCCACGCTTCCCGCTCCACCGCCCTGCCCGAATTGACCGCCCTGTTTGGCCAAGTGCAGCAGCAT
The DNA here is from genome assembly GCF_900187595.1 of Pseudomonas sp. Irchel 3F6. Taxonomy (NCBI): domain Bacteria; kingdom Pseudomonadati; phylum Pseudomonadota; class Gammaproteobacteria; order Pseudomonadales; family Pseudomonadaceae; genus Pseudomonas; species Pseudomonas sp. Irchel 3F6. Next base: position 149,026 of record NZ_FYDP01000003.1, read on the forward strand.
TTCCTCGACGTGATCGTGCCGCTGTGGCAAGGCCCGGGCTGGAATGCCGACATGGCGTTGCCGTACGAGGCGCTGGACGCCGCGCATCAACCGCTGCCAGTGCAGCGCTATCGGGCGATGGCCTGCGCACGGCAGCTGTATCTGTTCTCCAGCCTGATCGGGATTGTGGATAACGCCGAAGTCCGCGCCGCCGCGTTGTTCCGTTCGCTGCAACGGCATTTCCATGATGCCGAGCACGGCGGCTGGTTCTACAGCATCGATGCGCAAGGCAAGCCGCTGGATCAACGCAAGGATCTCTACACCCACGCCTTCATCCTGTTCGCCTGCGCGCATTACTGGGACAAGTCCCGGGATTCGCTGGCCGAGTCGACATTGAACGCCGCGCTGGAAATCATCGGCCGCCGATTCGCCACCGGCGACGGTTTGTACGAAGCCTGCCTTGAGCGTGACTGGCTCACCCTGCAAACCGGGCCACTGCAAAATCCACTGATGCATCTGGCCGAAGCTTTTCTGGCCACCCTCGCCGTGCGTGAAGACCTGCAGACGCACAACGCCCTGCTTGAGTTATGCACAGCCATGCACAAGCAGTTCGTCGATCCGCAATATGGCGTGTTGATGGAGAAGCCGCTGGGCGCTGTGGATAACTGGTACGAGCCGGGGCACCAGTTCGAATGGTATTTCCTGCTCGAATCGTCGGCGCTGTTGCGCGATTCGAAACTGCACCGGGCGCTGGATCGGGCGTTTGCCTTTACCGAGCAGTATGGCGTGCTGGAGTCCTGCGGCGCGGTGCGGGCGATGCTTGATCTGGAAAGCAATGGTCGGCCCAGAGATTCCACCCAACGGATCTGGGCTCAAGCCGAATACCTGCGTGCGCTGACCTTGCGGGCGGACAGCGAAGCGGTGGTGCTGCGCCAGTTGCAGGCGTTGCAGCAGCGGTTTCTGCATGCCGGCGGCTGGCATGAGTGTCGCGATGAGAATGGAGAGGTCAGTCGCAAGGACATGCCTTCGACCACGCCTTATCATTTGGCGACTTGCTATCACGGTTTGGCTGCGTATCTTCGCTGACCGACCAATTGCTATCGCGAGCAGGCTCGCTCCCACATCTTGGAATGCATTCCCCTGTGGGAGCGAGCCTGCTCGCGAATGGCCTCAGCGCGGTATCAAGCCTTGTTACGCTCGATGGCAAACCCGGCCCAGGTCTGGCTCACCGGCATCAGTTCGAGGCTATTGATGTTGATGTGCGCGGGGGTGTTCATCACCCAGAAAATCGTCTCGGCGATGTCCTGCGGCTGGATCGGCTCGGCGCCGGCGTAAGTGGCGTTGTAGCGTTCCTGGTCACCGGCAAAACGTACCAGCGAGAACTCGCTTTCGCACAGGCCGGGTTCGATGTTGCTGACCCGCACGCCAGTACCTTGCAGGTCGCAACGCAGGTTCAGCGAGAACTGTTTGACGAAGGCTTTGCTCGCGCCGTACACGTGGCTGCCCGGGTACGGGTAGTTACCGGCGATGGAACCGAGGTTGACGATACCGGCACCACGGCCGTGGGCGATCAGCCGAGGCAGCAGCAGGCGGGTGGCGTACATCAGGCCTTTGACGTTGGTGTCGACCATGGTGTCCCAGTCATCCAGATCGCACTTGGGTGCCGGGTCGACGCCGAGCGCCAGGCCGGCGTTGTTGATCAAGCCACGGAGTTTGGCGAAGGACGGCGGCAGGTTGGCGATCGCCTCCTCCATCGCCTTGCGATCGCGCACATCGAGAACCAGACCATGCACTTCGGTCTGCTTCGACAGTTCGGCGCACAGGGCATTGAGGCGCTCTTCACGACGGCCGGTCAGGACCAGCTTCCAGCCAGCCTCGGCAAAACGCCGGGCACAGGCTTCACCAAAACCGGACGTCGCGCCGGTGATAAACAGGGTGTCGGACATCGTGTTCTCCTTGCTTCGGCCGCCACGGCAGCCCTTGGAATAGAAAATCAGCAGGCAGCATGCCCGCCCTCGCGAATACGGGCAACACTTGCCAACTGTACAAAAATCAACCAAGTGCGCCAGGACCTTAGCCTGCGTGGCCTGTAGCCATGTGCACGCATGTTATCCACAATCTGCTCCACAGTTTCCGGGGGCAAGTGCAAACGTGCAAAGCCGCGCCACACAAGGCTTTGCGGGCGAAATGGAAAGTTTTTTGCTTGACCGTGAGGCGGGGGATGTGCGGGACAGGGCATTTTGCACGACGGACGGTGTCACCGGGTGATTGCGCGAGGCCAGCAATTACGGCGCTCCGCGAGGTCTTTCCAGAGTTTAGTCACAGACTTATCCACAGGCTTGCGCACATGGAATTGCCATGTCTCTGCTCCCCAGAAAAAGGTTGACAACGACGCCGCGCGCTCCAGCAAAAATGCCTGATCAAAAAACAAACACATCCCTGCAAGCCACGTTTCATAAGGCTTGCAGCCAGATACACCCACGTTATTCACAGCCAGCTCCACAGTAACCGGGGACAAGTCAAAACTGTGCAAAAACAGCCATTTGCAGCGTCTATATGTCGCGCTTTGGCAGCTGGGAGAATTTGTTTTCCACAATTCTGAATTCCGCTTGATGTCATGCCTTGATTCCATGTAGGAGCTGCCGAAGGCTGCGATCTTCTGATTTTTTTAATATCAAAAGATCGCAGCCTTCAGCAGCTCCTACACAGTGAGTTTGAAGGATAAAAAAGCCCCGGGACTCTTGTCGCCGGGGCTGTGTGCAACCGCGAGAAGAATCAGTGCCCACCAAGATAGGCGTTACGCACCTCCTCATTCACCAGCAGTTCTTTGCCGGTGCCGGTCAGGCGAATCTCGCCGTTGACCATCACATACGCCCGGTCCGACAGCTTCAGCGCATGGTTGGCGTTCTGCTCGACGAGGAAAATCGTCATCCCGGTTTTCGCCAGCTCGCGCAGCGTGGCGAAGATCTGCTTCACCACGATCGGCGCCAGACCCAGGCTCGGTTCATCGAGCAGCAACAGCTTCGGCCGGCTCATCAGCGCACGGGCGATGGCGAGCATCTGCTGTTCACCGCCAGACATGGTCATCGCCCGCTGATTGCGTCGCTCTTCAAGCCGTGGAAACAGCTCGAACATGCGCTGCATGTCCTCTTTGGCGTACTTGTCGCCAATCGGGATGGTGCCCATCAGCAGGTTTTCCTCGACGGTCATGTCGGGGAAAACCCGCCGCCCTTCCGGCGACTGCGCGATACCGTTGGAGGCGATGTAGTGCGAGGACTTCTGCGTGATGTCGACGCCCTGATAGAGAATCTGCCCGCCCGCCGCTCTGGGCTGGCCGAAGATCGACATCAGCAAGGTCGACTTGCCGGCGCCGTTGGAGCCGATCAGGCTGACGGTCTCGCCTTCGTTGATCTGCAATGAAACGCCCTTGAGCGCCTGGATGGGGCCGTAGAACACGTCCAGATTGCGCAGTTCGAGGATCGGTTGGCTCATACCAGCTCCTCTTCGTCAGCGCCCAGGTAAGCCGCAATCACTTTCGGATCGTTGCGGATCGCTTCCGGCCCGCCTTCGGCGATGACGATGCCGTGGTCGAGAACCACGATGTGATCGGAAATGCTCATGACCATGCCCATGTCGTGTTCGATCAGCACCACGGTCAGATCGTGCTCGTCGCGCAGCAGCCGGATCATCGCGCTGAGCGCTTCGGTTTCCTGAGGATTGAGGCCGGCGGCCGGTTCGTCGAGGCAGATGATCTGCGGCCGCGTGCACATGGCCCGGGCAATTTCCAGACGCCGTTGTTGGCCGTAGGACAGCTCACCGGCCAGACGGTTGGCGCAGTCCACCAGATCGACCACTTCGAGCCAGTAGAACGCGACATCCAGCGCATCGCTCTCGGCCTTGCGATAGCCCTTGGTGTTGAGGATGCCGGCGAGCATGTTGCGGTTGACCCACATGTGCTGCGCCACCAGCAGGTTTTCCAGCACCGACATTTCCTTGAACAGGCGAATGTTCTGGAACGTACGGGCGAGACCGGCACGGTTCACCAGGTGAGTACCGCCAAACATTTTGTAGTACATGCGGCTGAGGAAGGATTTCGGCGAGACGAAATCGGTCGCTTTGAACGACTCGCCCAGCAACTGGATGACGTTGGTCTGCTGGCCGCGCACGTTGAGTTCGATCTTGCCGCCCGTGGCCTTGTAGAAACCGGTCAGGCAGTTGAACACCGTGGTCTTGCCAGCACCGTTGGGGCCGATCAGGGCGAAGATCGAATTGCGTTTGACCTTCAGGCTGACATCGCTCAAAGCCTTGATGCCACCGAAATGCATCATCAGTTTTTCAACAGAGAGTACGACTTCACTCATGGCGCAGTCCTCTCGTAGTGAATGGCACCTTTGCGTGGTTTGACCCCGGTGCGGCTGATGCGGATCAACCCGCGTGGTCGCCAGATCATCATCAACACCATCAGGATGCCGAACAGCAGCACGCGGTATTCAGCGAAGCCACGCAGCAGTTCCGGGGCGACGGTGAGCACGAATGCGGCGATGACCACGCCGATGGTCGAACCCATGCCGCCGAGCACGACGATGGCGAGGATCAGCGCCGACTCGAAGAAGGTGAACGAGGTCGGGTTGACGAAGCCTTGATAGGTGGCGAAGAACACCCCGGCCAGACCCGCCGTCGACGCACCGATGGTGAACGCCGAGAGCTTGACCAGTACGTGGTTGAGGCCCATCGAGCGGCAGGCGATTTCATCTTCACGCAGGGCTTCCCAGGCGCGACCGACCGGCATCTTCACCAGCCGATGCTTGACGTACAACACCGCCAGCACCACCAGGAACAGCACCGCGTAGATGAAGTAATACTTCACGTCCGGGTTGTAGGTCAGGCCGAAGAACTCATGAAACGGCACCCCGCCATCCTTCGCCCGCTTGCCGAACTCCAGACCGAAGAACGTCGGCAATGGCGCCGGCATGCCGTTCGGGCCGCCGGTCAGCGACAGCCAGTTGTTCAGCACCAGACGAATGATTTCACCAAAACCCAGGGTCACGATCGCCAGATAGTCACCGTGCAGACGCAACACCGGGAAACCGAGAATGCAGCCAGCCAGGCCTGCGGTGATTGCCGCCAGCGGCAGCACGGTCCAGAAACCCAGACCGAGATACTGGTAACCCAATGCCAGACCGTAGGCGCCGATGGCGTAGAACGCCACGTAACCGAGATCGAGCAGCCCGGCCAGACCGACCACAATGTTCAGCCCCAGCCCCAGCAGCACGTAGATCAAACCAAGGATGACCACCCCCAGCAGATAGGAGTTGGAGACAAACGGCACGATGATCGCCAGCACAATGATCAGCGGAATGATCCAGCGCAGCCGCGATTTGTAGTCCGCCGGCAGCACGTGCACGCCGGAACCGCTGCTCTCGAACCCGTCGAGGATCTTCAGGCCCTTGGGGGTTTGCAGGAACAGGCTGAGGGCAAAGCGACCGGCCATGACGATGGCAATGATCCACGCCACACGGGTTGCTTCGAGGTTGAAGCTGTAGCCGTCGAGGACCACGCCGACAATCGGCCCGAACACGATCAGCGCAATCAGGCCAGTAAGAATCGCCTCGACCAGACTTTTTTTGATATCGATGGATTTTTCAGTGGTTGCAGACATCGCTTACACCTTCGACACAAGAGGACGGCCCAACAGGCCCTGCGGCCGGAAGACCAGTACGAGGACGAGCAGCGAGAAACTGAACACGTCTTTGTAGTCGGAGTTGACCAGACCGGAGAACAGCGACTCGGAGATGCCGAGGATGATCCCGCCGAGCATCGCGCCGGGCAGTGAACCGATGCCGCCCAGAACCGCTGCGGTGAACGCCTTGATGCCGATGATGAAGCCGGCATAGAAGTCGAACGTGCCGTAGTTCATTGTGATCAGCACACCGGCCAGTGCCGCCATGGCTGCACCGATGATGAACACGTAGGAAATCACCCGGTCGGTGTTGATCCCCAGGATCGAGGCCATCTTGCGGTCTTGCTGGGTCGCACGGCACATGCGGCCGAGCTTGGTGTATTTGATGATGTAGGTCAGCAGCCCCATGCCGACAAACGCGGCGATCAGGATGAAGACTTTGGTGTAGGTCAGTTGCACGAAGCCGGTGCCGACTTCAACACGCCAGGCACCGGTCAGCAGCGTAGGCACGCCCTGTTGTTTGGCGCCCTGAGCGATCTGTGCGTAGTTCTGCAGAATCAGCGAAATACCGATAGCGCTGATCAGCGGCGCCAGGCGGGTCGAGTTACGCAGGGGTTTGTAGGCGACACGCTCGATGACCCAGCCATACACCGCCGTGACGACGATGGTGAAGATCAGCGTACCGAGCATCAGCAGCGGGAAGGATTCGATACCGAAGTAAGCCAGCAGAGCCAGACTGATTGCCGCCAGGTAAGCGGAAATCATGTAAACCTCGCCGTGGGCGAAGTTGATCATGCCGATGATGCCGTAGACCATTGTGTAGCCGATGGCGATCAGGCCATAGACCGACCCGAGGGTCAGGCCATTGACCAGTTGCTGCAGGAAAATACCATCCATAACGCAATCTCACGCAGTGAGAACCTGCGCGCCATCGGCGCGCGGTTCTTCTAGGAAAAATACAGATGTACGTCGGAGCAATGTCGGAGCGTGATCAGCCCGATCACCACTGATCCCTCTGTGGGAGCGAGCCTGCTCGCGAAAGCGGTTGAACACTCAACGCAGAGGTTGTTTGTCAGTGCGTCTTCGCGAGCAGGCTCGCTCCCACAGGGGATCGGTGGTGATCAGATGATCGCTTCAGCCCTTACTTCTGCTTTTCCAGCTGGTGGTATTTGCCGTCCTTGTCCCACTGGTAAACCACGTAGTCGGAGACTTTCAGGTCGCCTTTGGCGTCCCAGGTCTTCTCGCCCATCACGGTTTTCACCGGGTTGGCTTTCAGCCACTTGGCAGCGGCTTCGCCGTCGTTTTTCTTCGCGCCATTGAACGCTGCCGCCAAGGTCTGAACCGAGGCGTAGGCGTACAGGGTGTAGCCTTCAGGCTCAGTGCCGGCCTTGCGGAACGCGTCCACTACGGTCTTGCTTTCCGGCAACAGGCGCGGGTCGGCGCCGAAAGTCATCAGCACGCCATCGGTGAATTGCGGGCCGCCAGCGGTGGTCACCAGTTCGTCGGTCACGATGCCGTCGTCGGACATGAACTTGACGTCTTTCAGACCTTGTTCACGCAGCTGGCGAACCAGCGGACCGGCTTCCGGGTGCAGGCCGCCGAAATAGACGACATCGGCGCCGGCGCCACGGATCTTGGTGACGATGGTGCTGAAGTCTTTCTCGCCACGGGTCAGGCCTTCGTACAGCACAGGCTTGACGCCGCGTTTTTCCAGCTGAGCCTTGGTGGCGTCAGCCAGGCCTTGGCCGTAGGTGTCCTTGTCGTGCAGCACGACGACTTTCTTGCCCTTGAGCATGTCGACGATGTAGTCGCCGGCAACGATGCCTTGCTGGTCGTCACGTCCGCACATACGGAACATGGCGCTGAGGCCGCGTTCGGTAACTTGCGGGTTGGTCGAGCCCGGAGTGATCGCGATGATCCCGGCTTCGTCGTAGATTTCCGACGCTGGAATGGTCGAAGAGGAGCAGAAGTGACCGACCACGCCGGCGACTTTCTGGTTGGTGAGGTCCTTGGCGACCGTCACTGCCTGCTTCGGTTCGCAGGCGTCGTCGCCTTTGACCAGGACGATTTTTTCCCCGTTGACGCCACCCGCCGCGTTGACCGCATCGGCCGCCGCCTGTGCACCCTTCATGTACTGCTCGCCGAATGCCGCGTTGGCACCGGTCATAGGACCCGCTACACCGATCTTGATATCAGCTTGAGCAAACGCAGAAACACCCAGCGCAGTAGCGACTGCGAGGGCCAGAAAGCCTTTCTTGTAAAACGTCTGGGACATGAGGTGGTGCTCCAAGGTTTTTTTTAGTTGGCACTGCGACTTCACTTCACTCAAAGCTCAGAGCAAGGCCCGTGCCATCGGTTTTTTATTCTTCAAAAAGTCGCTGCGTTGTTGTTATTTCGACTGTTTCGGTCCCATTTTCATTGGGCGTGCAACCGTCTAAACCGCGGAAGGTGAAACCATTTGTTTTTTCAGGCGCAACCCGCACGCGCCATCATTGCAACCGCAGCGGCAAACGACGTGCAACCAGCCTGTAACAGCCCGCGTCACCGAACTGCACACTGCTGGTGCGGTACTGCTACAACCCGCACCATTACAGGCTAGTCGCTGGATGCAAAAGCGCCGCTTGCGGCAACAAATTTCAACACTCAAATGACGATGCGCAGGCACTGGCCCGCGTGATACAGGGAAAACCCGGCCTCGTACAGGCAACTGCGCAAGCCCACACCGGCCAGGGGCTGCATCGGTGCGAAGGGAATCGGCAGTGCCTGCGGATTGCCGTTGCACAGGTAATCGGCAAAAGCTTTGCCGACCACCGTGCCGGTGGTGACGCCGCGACCGTTATAACCGGTGACGGCCACCAGTCCCGGCGCCGGCTCGAACAGGCGCATCAGGTGATCAGGGGTAAACGCAATGCGCCCGGTCCAGGTGCACTGCCACTCGACCGGCTTCAGATTGGGGAAGTAATGCTGCTGCACCCGATCGGCCCAGGCTTTGAGAAACCAGGTCGGTTTCTGGTTGCCATTGCCGAGGCTGCCGAGCAACAGGCGCCCGTCCTTGTCACGGCGGATGCTGCTCAATACCTGACGGGTGTCCCACGAGCCCTGCCCGCCCGGGAGAATTTCTTGCGCAGCGTCTTCGGTAAGTGGCACCGAGGCGACCTGGTAGTAATAACCGGGAAAGAAATTGCGCTTGAGTTCGGTCCAGTCGCCTTCGGTGTAGGCGTTGGAGGCGATGACCACTTGTTCGGCGAGTACCGAACCCTGGGCGGTTTGCACCGACCAGTTCTGCCCGATGCGCTCGAGGCGAGTCACCGGCGAATGATCGAACATCTGCCCGCCGAGCCCGCGCACGGCATTGGCCAGCCCGGTGACATAGGCCATCGGATTGAGCGTGCCGGCGCGGCGATCAAGCAGCGCGGCGGCGATTTTCTGCGTGCCGGTGGCTTGCTCGCAGGCCTTGCCGGTCAGCAGTTCGACCGGCGCGCCACGGCGCTTCCACTGCTGCTCGCGACTGCGCAGATCCGCCTCGCCCTTGGCGTTATGCGCCATGTGCAAAGTGCCTTCGCGGCGCAACTGGCAATCGATGTTGTATTTATCCACAAGGCTGAACACCAGCGCCGGCGCTGCACCAAGCATGCGGTTGAGCTGACTGCCGACCGCCTCGCCGAACCCGGCTTCGATCTCGTCCGGAGGAATCCACATGCCGGCGTTGACCAGCCCGACGTTGCGCCCGGACCCACCATGCCCTGCGCGATGCGCTTCCAGCACGCAGACGCTTTTGCCTTTTTCCAACAGATGCAGCGCCGCTGACAACCCGGTGAACCCGGCGCCGATCACACAGACATCGACCTTGACCTCGCCACTGAGCGCGGCGTTATCCGGGCGTTGTGGCGTGAGCGTTTCCCACAGACATTCTTCGCGTAACGGCATTGCCAGACTCCAACAGAAACCCAACAAACACACAAACCTGAGTGAGCCCCCTGTGGCGAGGGGATTTAGCGAAACGTCGCACCGCCCCGCTGGGTCGCGGAGCGGCCCCAAAATTTCAAAAGCGACGACTGCTTCGCAGCCGAACGGGGATAAATCCCCTCGCCACAGTGCTCACTCCTACAGAGGATCTCCACCTGTCAGTCGAATGTAATGCCCTGCGCCAACGGCAATTCCAGCGAGTAGTTGACGGTGTTGGTCTGCCGGCGCATGTACGCGCGCCAGGCATCGGAGCCGGATTCACGGCCGCCGCCAGTCTCTTTCTCGCCACCAAACGCGCCGCCGATTTCCGCGCCGCTCGGGCCGATATTGACGTTGGCGATGCCGCAGTCACTGCCGACCGCCGACATGAACCGCTCGGCCTCACGCACATCGGTGGTGAAAATGCACGATGACAGGCCTTGCGGCACGGCATTGTTCAGGCGCAGCGCTTCCTCGAAATCGCTGTAGCCGACCACGTAGAGAATCGGCGCGAAGGTTTCGCTGCAGACCACGTCGCTCTGCTCGGGCATTTCCACGATGGCCGGCGACACGTAATAAGCATTGGGGAATTGCTCTTCCAATTGACGCTTGCCGCCGAATACCCGGCCGCCTTCGCTCAGCGCCTGTTCCAGCGCATCCTGCATGTTTTCGAAGCTGTGCCTGTCGATCAGCGGGCCGACCAGATTGCCTTGCAGCGGATGGCCGATGCGTACTTTCGAATAGGCAGCCTTGAGGCGCGTGACGATTTCTTCCTTGACCGATTCATGGGCGATCAGACGGCGCAAAGTCGTGCAGCGTTGCCCGGCGGTGCCGACGGCGCTGAACAGAATCGCGCGCACTGCCATGTCCAGATCGGCGCTCGGGCCGAGGATCATCGCGTTGTTGCCACCCAGTTCAAGAATGCTGCGGGCGAAACGCGCGGCGACTTTCGGCGCCACTTCGCGGCCCATGCGCGTGCTGCCGGTGGCGCTGATCAGCGCAACACGCGGATCATCGACCAGCGCTTCGCCGGCATCGCGACCGCCGATCACCACCTGGCACAGGCTCGCCGGGGCATCGCTGAAATTCTTCACTACGCGATCAAACAGCGCCTGACAGGCCAGCGCGGTCAGCGGGGTTTTCTCTGATGGCTTCCACACCACCGGGTTGCCGCAGACCAGCGCCAGGGTGGTGTTCCACGCCCACACTGCGACCGGGAAGTTGAACGCGCTGATGACGCCGACCACGCCGAGCGGATGCCAGGTTTCACGCATATGGTGGCCCGGGCGCTCGGAGGCGATGGTCAGACCGTACAACTGGCGCGACAGGCCAACGGCGAAATCGCAGATGTCGATCATCTCCTGTACTTCACCCAGGCCTTCCTGAGTGATCTTGCCAGCCTCCCACGACACCAGCTCGCCGAGATCGGCCTTGTATTCGCGCAACACTTCGCCGAACTGACGCACCAGCTCGCCGCGACGCGGTGCCGGCACCTTGCGCCATTGCTCGAATGCATGATCTGCGCGACTGATGTGTTGCTCGACTTCGGCAGCGCCCTCCCAGTTCACCGAGGCAATTTCACCGCCATCGATGGGCGAATGCACCGGCACCTTGCCGTTCTGGTACAGGGCCGGGTTGACTCCCAGACGATCAAGCAATGCGGCTACCATCGGTCTCTCCTCAAGCAAAAACAGAATGTGTGCGGCCATCCTTTGCATGGCCGGGCAGGCCTTTAGTTGTAGCCTCACTGCGGCGATGCAACAAACGACCTTTACGCCAGATATCATTCCGTTTATTCATGCTGCCTAGCGAAAGACAAGAAAAAGGACTGGCCATGCTGAACAGACGCCACTTGCCCTCGATCACCGCGCTGCAATGCTTCGAGGCCGTGACCCGGCACCTGAGTTTTACCCGCGCCGCCGAAGAGCTGAACCTGACCCAGAGTGCGGTGAGCAAACAGGTCGCACAGCTTGAAGAACTGTTGCAGCACTTGCTGTTCCGCCGCGTGCGTCGGCGCTTGCAGATGACGCCGGCCGGGGATTTGTATCTGGTCGAGGTCAGAAAAATCCTCAGCCAAGTGGAGATGTCGACGCATTACCTGCGTTCCTACGGCGGCGAGACCGAAGTCCTGCGAGTCTCTACCCCTTCCACCTTCGGCGCCCGTTGGCTGGTGCCGCGCCTGAAAGGCTGGCGCCTGCGCCATCCGTCGATTCATCTGGATCTGTGTAACGAGCAGGAAGCCGACGATCTGTTGCAGGGGCGCAGCGATCTGGCCTTCTATTTCGGCCAGGCTTCGCGTCCGGGCACCGAATGCCTGAAATTGTTCGGCGAACAACTGGTGCCGGTCTGCGCCCCGGGCAGCCTGCCGGACACGCCATTCACTGACCCGACGCAACTCACCGACCTGGTACTGCTGCAAAATGCCTCGCGACCGCAGGCCTGGCACGACTGGTTCGACAGTCAGGGCTACCACACCGAACACAGCTACCACGGGCCGCGTTTCGAAACCTTTTACATGTGCATCCGCGCCGCCCAGGTCGGCTGTGGCGTGGCGCTGCTGCCGCGGTTTCTGGTGGAAGAGGAATTGGCCGAAGGCAAACTGGTCATACCCTGGCAGCATGCGATGCCCAGCAGCGATGCCTATTACCTGGCCTACCCGGAGCACGCGGCGGAAGTGCCGAAGGTGCGGGATTTTGTGAAATGGATGCTTGAACAAATCGATAGCCCGGTGTGAGGTCAACCGGGATCCCTGTGGGAGCGAGCCTGCTCGCGAAAGCGTCGGGTCAGCCACATCATCTTTAACTGACACACCGCATTCGCGAGCAGGCTCGCTCCCACAGTGGATCTGCGGCGCTCTGAAAAAATGCTGGCAATCCCCACCGCCGATATGCGCCACTAGCGCCATCGATATAGACCGCGCCAGGCGCGGCGCAACTGGAGACCCGTTTATGAGCGAGAGTGTGTTTGCCGATCGCATCGTGCAGAACCTGCTCGACACCGACTTCTACAAGCTGACGATGATGCAGGCGGTGCTGCACAACTACCCCAACGTCGAAGTCGAATGGGAGTTCCGCTGCCGCAACGCCGAGGATCTGCGTCCGTATCTGGCCGAGATCCGCCACCAGATCGAGCGTCTGGCCGAGCTGAGCCTGAGTGCCGATCAGTTGAGTTTTCTCGAGCGCATCAGCTTTCTGAAACCGGATTTTCTGCGCTTCCTCGGCCTGTTCCGCTTCAACCTGCGCTACCTGCACACCGGCATCGAGAACGGAGAGCTGTTCATCCGCCTGCGCGGGCCGTGGCTGCATGTGATCCTCTACGAAGTGCCGCTGCTGGCGATCGTCAGCGAAGTGCGCAATCGCTATCGCTACCGGGAGACTTCGCTGGAGCAGGCACGCGAACAGCTGTATCGCAAGTTCGACTGGCTGACCGCCAATGCTTCGGCCGATGAGCTGTCGCAACTGCAGGTTGCCGATTTCGGCACGCGTCGACGCTTTTCCTTTGGCGTGCAGGCCGAAGTGGTCAACGTGCTCAAGCATGATTTCCCCGGGCGTTTCGTCGGTACCAGCAACGTACATCTGTCCCGCGAGCTGGACATGAAACCGCTGGGCACCATGGCCCACGAGTGGATCATGGCCCATCAGCAACTCGGCCCGCGCCTGATCGACAGCCAGATCGCCGCGCTCGATTGCTGGGTTCGCGAATACCGTGGCCTGCTCGGTATCGCCCTCACCGACTGCATTACCACCGATGCGTTTCTTGGCGATTTCGATCTGTTCTTCGCCAAACTCTTCGATGGCCTGCGCCACGATTCCGGGGACCCGGTGGCGTGGGGTGAAAAGTGCATCGCGCACTATCACAAGCTCGGCATCGACCCGATGAGCAAGACCCTGGTGTTTTCCGACAGTCTGACCCTGCCCAAATCGCTGGAGATTTTCCGCGCGCTGCACGGTCGCATCAATGTGAGCTTCGGCATCGGTACCAACCTCACTTGTGATATCCCGGGTGTCGAACCGATGAGCATCGTGCTTAAAATGACCGCCTGCAACGGCCAGCCGGTGGCGAAGATCTCCGACGAGCCTGGCAAGACCCACTGCAAAGATCCGAATTTCGTCGCCTATTTGCGACATGTGTTCAAGGTTCCTGCCGAATCCAGTCTATCTAGCAAGGAGTGAATTCATGCAAGCCGTACAGCGTGAGATTGCTGAGCAGCTCAAGGTGCAACCACCGTTCGCCGACGATCAGGCCCTGCAGGCCGAAGTCGCCCGGCGCCTGACGTTCATCCAGGAATGTCTGGTCAATTCCGGGCTCAAGACCCTGGTGCTGGGCATCAGCGGCGGCGTCGACTCACTGACCGCCGGCCTCCTGGCCCAGCGCGCGGTACGTGAACTGCGCGAAAAAACCGGCGACGACCGCTACAAATTCATCGCCGTGCGCCTGCCGTATGAAACCCAGTTCGACGAGCACGACGCCAAGGCCTCGCTCGATTGCATCGCCCCTGACGAAATCCACACCGTGAACATCGGCCCGGCGGTCAAGGCGCTGGCGGCTCAGGTGTCGGCGTTCGAAGGCAAACCGGCGGCGTCGGTGGACTTCGTGCTGGGTAATACCAAGGCGCGGATGCGCATGGTGGCGCAGTACACGATTGCCGGAGTGGCGGGCGGTCTGGTGATTGGCACCGACCATGCGGCAGAAGCGGTGATGGGCTTCTTCACCAAATTCGGCGACGGCGCCTGCGACCTCGCCCCGCTCAGCGGCCTGGTGAAAAATCAGGTGCGTGCGATTGCCCGCAGCTTTGGTGCGCCGGAATCGCTGGTCGAGAAAGTGCCGACGGCTGACCTCGAAGACTTGTCGCCGGGCAAGCCGGACGAAGCGGCGCACGGCGTGACCTATGCCGAGATCGATGCGTTTCTGCACGGTGAAGCGGTGCGGGACGAGGCGGCGAAGATCATTGTCGACACGTACAACAAGACCCATCACAAACGCGTGATGCCGTTTGCGCCTTGAGGTATGGAAATGCCTGCACGAGCCTGTAGGAGCTGACGAGTGCAACGAGGCTGCGATCTTTTGATCTTGCTTTGAAGATCAAGATCAAAAGATCGCAGCCTTCGGCAGCTCCTACACAAAAAAAGCGTCCCGGGGGGACGCTTTTTTTGTGCCTGGTTTACTTGACGACGATAGTGCCTTTCATCATCGAGATGTGCCCAGGGAACGAGCAGAAGAAGCCGTAGTCACCGTCAGCTACCTTGGCCACATCGAAGGTCACCGAATCGGTTTCCTTGGCGCCGATGATCTTGGTGTGCGCGATGATGCGGGCGTCGCCATCCTTCAGGTAGTTCTTGTCGATACCGGCTGCCAGGCCGTCGGTAGCGATTGGCTGCATGTCAGCTTTTTTGCTGATCACCAGGTTATGGCCCATGACGTTCTTCGGCAGGCTGCCGGAGTGGGTCAGTTCGACGGTGAAGGTCTTGCAGCTCTTGTCGATCACGATTTCCTTGGTGTTGAAGGTCATCTGATCGGTGGAATCAACGGTGGTTTTGCACTCGGCAGCCATCAATTGGCTGCTGGCCAGCGCCAGCAGGGATACCGCAACAACTTTGGAAAACATGGTGAATCTCCAAGGCAGGGTTAACAAACACGCTAGTGGTGGAAAGACTGCCTGAAATCATCGCAAGTTCATATGACTTGAGTCAAAAATTGTATACAACTTTCAGGCTATGACACCCATCGACACAATCTAACGGCCATTTCGTACGGCCAGCCCTATGATCGGCCCACCTACTGAAACGGAGTGCCAGTCATGTTCTTTAACGGCCTGTTGTGCAGCTTGCTCGCCGCCTACGCTTGTGGCGCCAGCGGTACTTTTGAATCACCCGAACGCGAAGTCTAGCCCTTGGAGCGCAGCGTGCCAGCCGTTACCCTGTGCGCCTGATCGACCCAGGAGTAACGCATGTCGCTGAAATCCGTTTGTGTGTTTTGCGGTGCCAATGCCGGTACCGTGCCGGCCTACACTGAGGCTGCCGTGGCCCTTGGCCGGGCATTGGCCGAGCGAAATCTGACGCTGGTCTACGGCGGCGGCGCGGTCGGCTTGATGGGCATTATGGCTGATGCCGCGCTGGCCGCTGGCGGCGAAGTGATCGGCATCATTCCGCAAAGCCTGATGGACAAGGAGATCGGCCACAAGAGCCTGACGCGCCTAGAAGTGGTCGACGGCATGCATGCGCGCAAGGCGCGGATGGCCGAACTCAGCGATGCATTCATCGCCCTGCCCGGCGGCCTTGGCACGCTGGAAGAGCTGTTCGAAGTCTGGACCTGGGGCCAGCTCGGCTACCACGGCAAGCCTTTGGGGCTGCTGGAAGTGAACGGTTTATACAGCAAACTCACGGCTTTTCTCGATCATATCGTCGGCGAAGGCTTCGTTCGCGCGCCACACCGTGACATGCTGCAAGTGAGCGAATCGCCAGATTCCCTGCTCGACGCCCTCGATCAGTGGCAGCCGACCGTCACACCCAAGTGGGTCGACCAAAAACCCGGTTAACCCCCGGACACCGATACAGGGCAGAATACGCGCCGCTCAACCTCACCTTCGACCCCAGAGGATCGCCCATGGCCAAACCCAATTACTCCTTCGCCAAACGTCAACGAGACCTGGCAAAGGAACAGAAGAAAGAGGAAAAGCTTCAGCGCAAGAAGCAAACCGCTGAAGAAGCGGCACTGAACCCTGACGGTGAAGTGGCGACCGATGATGATGTTGATGCATCCGATGCACCGAAAGATCAGACGCCCGACGCCTGAGCCCCACCGGGTTTGATGATCGAATCAGACCCTGCGGATTTGTGACGGGGCTGGCAGTTCTGCTGCCGGCCTTCACAGCCCTGCTTTCTCTGACACACCAAAATCCCTGTGGGAGCGAGCCTGCTCGCGAAAACGGCGTATCAGTTACAAATGTATTGGCTGACCTGACGCTTTCGCGAGCAGGCTCGCTCCCACATTTGAAGACTCATCAATTCTGAGGCATCACCGTAACCCGCACTTCCGGGTCGTGATTACCGCCACCGAGAATCACCCCACGCAGCGGCGACACATCGGAGAAATCCCTTCCCCACGCCAACGTGATGTGTTCCAGCGCCGGCCGCACATTGTTGGTCGGATCGAAATCCACCCAGCCCGATACCGGACAGAACACCGATACCCACGCATGCGAGGCGTCGGCGCCGATCAGGCGTGGTTGCCCCGGCGGCGGCTGGGTCAGCAGGTAGCCGCTGACATAACGCGCCGCCAGTCCGCGCGAGCGCACACAGGCCAGCATCAGATGAGCGAAGTCCTGACACACGCCGCGTCGACGCTCCAGCACTTCCACCAGCGGCGTCGCCACCTGGGTGGCTTCGGCATCGAAGGTGAATTCGCTGAAGATCTTCTGCATCAGCGCCTGCACCCCGAGCAGCAACGGTCGCCCTGGCGGAAAACAGCTTTGCGAGAACTCGACGAAGCTGCGCTTCAAATGCACATAAGGTGACTGGAACCGGTAGCGACAGGCTTCGAGCAAGTCGGCGGACAACGGCTGACTGCTGTAGGTCAGCGCATCGCGGGTTTGCTCCCACGCCGGCGAGTGATTGAAATCCAGCGCCGGGCGCGCCAGCACCTCGACCGTCAGCCGAGCGTTGACCTGCAATTGGTCATGGGGCCGCTCAAAGGCCAACCGTGTCAGCGGATTGCCGAAAACATCCAGCTCATCCCGGCGCATGGTCGGTTCGGGGCTGATCAGCAACTGCTGCTCGGTGCAGCGCTGCCAGCTGCATTCGCGCGGCCACAGGTGCGCCAGTTGCTGCGCGAGGGAAACCGGGCTGTCGTAGTGATAACAGGTGTCGTGGAAGATCTGATATTGAGCACTCATCACACGGACACCGTTCGCTGGCTGACATCATCGACATGGGCGAAATGGCGCAGGGCCAGACGATCCGATACCTGGCCGCTGGCTTCGGCGATTTCCTGCAACAGATCGGCCAGACCATCCAGCGCGGCACGTACGCTGGATTTGCCGAACAGCGGGTTCTCCAGACAACCGAGATCAAACCGCGACAGACGTTCGACCAACTGTGGCAACGCAGTTTCGCGAGGTGCGCCGAAATCGTCGTTCAAGCGTTTCAGCGTGCGGGTAACCAGTTTCAGCTGAAACAGCACCGCGTGGGGGTTCTGCTCATCCAGCAACAGCAGATCGAGCACCGGAATCAATTGCGCCACCGCCAGATAGCGTGAGCGGTAGGTGATGCTGCTGTTACCCAACTCCAGCAACCACTCCAGCCCCGCCTGATCGAACGCACCCGCGCCGCGCAGAAACGCCGCCAGACTGCTGCTGAGAAATTGCAGGCGTTCGATGCGCCGGCCAATCATCAGAAAGCGCCAGCCTTCATCGCGGGTCATGTCATCCAGCGCAAACCCCGACAGCGCCGCCAGCGACATCACCAGACGGTTGAGGAAATCCAGCAGTTCGCCGAAGTCCGGTTCATCGACTTCCAGCTCCAGCGCCTCGCGCTGCAATTCGACCAGCGCCTGCCAGTTCTCCCGGGACAGCTTGCCGCGCACTTGCGAGGCGGCCCATTGCAGGCGTTGCAAGTTGGAGCGCAGGCTGAACGACCAATCCTCGCCCAGCAACGCAGCGAGCAGGCGCTCCGGCAGTTCGCCTTCATCGGGCAGCAAGGCCAGCCGCTCGCCGAGATCGACCGCTGCTTGCAGCGCCTGCGGATCATCGCCATCGACGTAACGCGTGAGCATGATGCGCAGCAGCCGCGCGCTGTCGTCGCAGCGTTCGCAGTAGCGGCCGAACCAGAACAGATTCTCCACTACCCGCGATGGCAGGTAAGGATCGCGCCGCACCAGATCGTGCACGCCGACATTGCGCTGCGCCTTCCACTGCTCGCCACTCGGCGCACGGTCGCTGAGCACCCAGGTGTCCTTGCTCGCCCCGCCGCGCTGCATCGACACCACTTCGGCATCAGCCTCGGCCGCCACTCGGGTCAGACCGCCCGGCAACACGCGGTAGCCATCGTGGCTGGCCACCGCATACATGCGCATGCCGATCGCGCGGGGTTGCAGATGACCGTCTTCGGCTTGCCACACCGGCGCCTGCGACAGTTGCGCAAGCTCTTGCGCGACGTAGGCATAAGGCCGTGCCTGCATACGCTGCGCCAGCTCGAGGCGCTGGCTTTCACTCAAATCACGGCCGAAAACAGGCGCGAAGCTCTGCGACGGGAACGCCGGTTTGATCAACAGCTCCGGAAGTTTTTCCAGCGCCTGCGCCAGCACCGGCGCTTCACCGCACCACCAGGTGGCGATCGACGGCAGGATCAGTTCCTCGCCGAACAGGTACTGATTGATCTTCGGCAAAAAACCCAGCAGGCCCGGCGATTCAAGCACGCCGCTGCCGAGCGCATTAGCCACCAGCACCCGCCCCTGCCGCACCGCCTCAAGCAGACCGGGGACGCCAAGCGCCGAGTCGGTACGCAGTTCCAGCGGGTCGCAGAAATCATCGTCGAGGCGGCGCATGATCGCGTGCACCCGGCGCAGGCCACTGAGGGTTTTCAGGTAAACGGTGGCATTGCGCACCGTCAGATCGCCGCCCTCGACCAGCGGATAGCCGAGCTGACGCGCCAGATACAGGTGCTCGAAATAACTTTCATTGAATCGCCCCGGTGTCAGCAGCACCACCAGCGGTGCGTCATCGCCCTCCGGTGCCTGACGGGTCAGGGTTTCCTGCAAGGTGCGGAAGAAACCGGCCAGATGCTGGACCTTAAGATCCCGGTACAAATCGGGAAAGGCGCGGGAGACGATGGTGCGGTTTTCCAGCGCATAGCCGGCCCCGGACGGCGCCTGGGTGCGATCGGCAGTGACCCACCAGCGACCATCCGGTGTGCGCGCCAGATCCACGGCATACAAATGCAAAAAGGCTGATTCGGGCGGGGCAATGCCCTGACAGGGCCAGAGAAAATTGTTGTGTCCGAATACCAGCTCGGCGGGCAGCAGGCCTTCGCTGATCAACCGCTGCGGACCGTACAGATCCGCCAGCACTGCATTGAGCAAGCGCGCACGCTGAGCGATGCCGGCGGACAATTGCTGCCATTCATCTGCCGCGATCACATGGGGCAGCAGATCCAGCTCCCACGGCCGGTCAGCGCCCTTGGGATCGGCATAGACGTTGTAGGTAACGCCGTTTTCCTGAATCTGCCGCGCCAGCAAGGCTTGGCGCTGCACCAGTTGCGCCGGACTGCTGCGCTGCAACTGATCGAACAGGCGCCGCCAATGCGAGCGCACCGCGCCGCTGCCGTCGAGCAGTTCGTGATAGGTGCCCGCGGTCAGCGGGTAGCGGTCTAGCAGGTCAGGCATGGAAAGCTCGGCAGACAGCAGGGAACGGTCAGACTAACGCAGGCACATGACACGCGGATATACGAAAAATCCGCGTGTTGCGTAGGCTCTAGAAACGGCGCAGATCGATGGTCATCGGTAGCTCGTCATTGATTTCTACTTTGGGTACGGGAAGTTTCCCCGGCGTGTGTCCGAGGCGGAAAAACCGCGCCATGCGCCGGCTCTCCGCTTCATTGGCATTGACCGGCAAGGTTTCGTAATTGCGCCCGCCGGGATGGGCCACGTGATACTGGCAACCGCCCAGCGAACGCCCCATCCAGGTATCGAGCAGGTCGAATACCAATGGTGCGTGCACCGCTATGGTCGGATGCAGACAGTTGGCTGGTTGCCAGGCCCGAAAGCGCACCCCGGCGACAAACTCGCCTACTCGTCCGGTCGGGTGCAACGGCACCGCGACGCCATTACAGGTCAGCAGATAGCGCTGTGGCGGCAGGCCGTTGAGCTTGACCTGCAAGCGCTCCAGCGATGAATCGACGTAGCGCACCGTGCCGCCCGCCGAGCCCTCCTCGCCCAGGACATGCCAGGGTTCAAGCGCCTGACGCAGCTCCAGCTCGATGCCATTGACGGCGTAGTCGCCGACCTTGGGAAAACGAAATTCCAGATGCGCCGCGAACCACTCGGCGCGCAACGGGTAGCCAGCGTTGTTGAGTTCGACGATAACGTCGGCGAAATCCTCTTCGATAAAGTGCGGCAGCAGAAAGCGGTCGTGCAGCTCGGTGCCCCAGCGCGCGAGTTTCGCCGGCGCATAAGGCTCGCGCCAGAACCGCGCGACCAGCGCCCGCAGCAACAACTGCTGAGCCAGACTCATGCGCGCATGGGGCGGCATTTCAAAAGCGCGCAGTTCCAGCAAGCCAAGACGCCCGGTGGCGCCGTCCGGTGAATACAGTTTGTCGATGCAGAATTCGGCGCGATGGGTATTGCCGGTGACGTCGATCAGCAAATTGCGCAGCAGTCGATCGACCAGCCACGGTGCACATTCCTCGCCCGGTTCCGGCATTTGCGCAAAGGCGATTTCCAGTTCGTACAAGGCGTCATTGCGCGCCTCATCAACCCGTGGAGCCTGGGACGTCGGACCAATGAACAGCCCGGAAAACAGGTACGACAGCGAAGGATGGTTGTGCCAGTAACTGATCAGGCTGCGCAGCAGATCCGGCCGCCGCAGAAACGGTGAGTCCGCTGGTGTCGCGCCGCCGAGGACGAAATGATTGCCGCCGCCGGTACCGGTGTGGCGCCCGTCGATCATGAACTTTTCGGTGGTCAGGCGGGTTTGCCGTGCCTGTTCATAGAGAAACTCGGTGCGCTCGACCAACTCGTCCCAGCTTGCCGATGGCTGCACGTTGACCTCGATCACGCCCGGGTCCGGAGTGACACGGAAATTGCTGAGGCGCGGATCACTTGGTGGTTCATAGCCTTCCAGCAGCACCGGGCAATGCAATTCTTCGGCAGTGGCCTCAATGGCCGAGACCAGTTCCAGATAATCCTCGACCCGCTCCAGCGGCGGCATGAACAGATACAGCCGGCCTTCGCGGGCCTCGGCGCAGAATGCGGTACGGGTCAGCCAGTCGGCGGACTCATCGATTTTCGGCACCCGCTCATCCAGCGCAGCAGGTTCGCCGTGCACACCGAGCTGCGCCGGATCCGGCAGTTCAGCGAAGTCCTGATTCGGATCGTTGGGATAGATGAACGGATATTCCGCCGCTTTCACCCACGGCTGCGAGGCCAGCGGCAAGCGGTAACCCAGCGGCGAATCCCCCGGCACCAAGCGACAGTGCTCATCGCGCAGATACCAGCGCCCGCTCTGCCATTGATCGCCCTTGGCCGTGCGCGCCAGCGGCAGCACTTGGCCGATCACCTTGTTCAGGCCCTGACTGAAGACCTTGCGCAATCGCGCGCGCTCCAATGGCTCTTCCAGACGCGAATCTTCGGCGCTGACGTTGCCGGGCAACGCGTCCTCGCGCCAGAGGTAATAGAGATGATCCTCGTAAGCCGGGAAGACGAAGCGCGCAGGCAACTTCAGACGCTCGGCGACGCTGGCGAGAAAGCGTCCGGCCAGTGCGCCGTCGGCGCCATAGTCCTGCTGTTCGTCGGCGATCAATGCGTCGTTGTGCCAGATCGGCTGACCGTCGCGGCGCCAGTAACAATTGAGCGACCAGCGCGGCAACTGCTCGCCGGGATACCACTTGCCCTGGCCGAAATGCACCAGCCCCTGTGGTGCGTATTGCTTGCGCAGGCGCTGAAACAGTTCGGCGGACAGCCGGCGCTTGTCCGGCCCCAGCGCGGCGGTGTTCCATTCGGCGCCGTCCGGATCGTCGATGGAGACGAAGGTCGGCTCGCCGCCCATGGTCAGGCGCACATCGCCTTCGAGCAGGTCGGCATCGATCTGCCGGCCCAGTGCCTGGATCGCCCGCCACTGTTCATCGGTGTAGGGCTTGGTGACGCGTGGCGCTTCCCAGATTCGCTCGACCGACATTTCATGGCTGAACTGTGTCTCGCAAGGTTCGACCAGACCACTGATCGGCGCCGCCGAGGACGGATCGGGACTGCAGGCCAACGGAATATGCCCTTCCCCGGCGAACAGCCCGGACGTCGCATCAAGGCCAATCCAGCCGGCACCCGGCAAATACACCTCGCACCAGGCATGCAGGTCGGTGAAGTCGACTTCAGTGCCGGACGGGCCGTCGAGGCTTTTCACGTCGGCGGTCAGTTGAATCAGGTAACCGGAAACAAACCGTGCCGCCAGACCGAGATTGCGCAACAGCTGCACCAGCAACCATGCCGAATCACGGCAGGAACCGGAGGCGTGTTGCAGTGTGTGCTCAGGAGTCTGCACGCCGGGCTCCATGCGGATCAGGTAGCCGATGTCTTCACTGAGGCGCTGATTGAGCGCCACCAGAAAATCCACCGCAGGCAGCGGCGTGCGGTCGATGGAGTCCAGGTAAGCCTTGAACGTTGGCGTCAGCGGCAGGGTTTCGAGGTACGGCGCCAGCTCCTTGCGTTCATCGGCGGCGTAGCTGAACGGAATTCTCTCGGCGTACGGTTCGAGGAAGAAGTCGAACGGATTGAACACCGCCATTTCCGCGACCAGATCGACTTCGATGCGCAGCTCTGCGGTTTTCTCGGGGAACACCAGACGTGCCAGGTAATTGCCCTGGGGGTCTTGCTGCCAATTGATGAAATGCTGCTCGGGCGAGACTTTCAGCGCATAGGACAGAATCCGCGTGCGACTGTGGGGCGCCGGGCGCAGGCGGACGATCTGCGGGCCGAGTTCGACAGCGCGGTCGTAGCGATAATGCGTGACGTGATGCAATGCGACATGAATCGACACGGCGTGCCTCCTGCGAGCCTTGGGCGTATGGGAAAGCGCGCAAGACTTATGCCATGCACAGGCTTGCGCGCTTTCGCGAAATGCTCAAGGCAGTACAGCACCAAAACCGGGCGATGCGAGGAAATGCTTTGGCGAGTTTGCTTCTATTTGTGGCAGGCAGTCATTGATGGAAGTGTCTGAACGGGCCCCATCGCTGGCAAGCCAGCTCCCACAGGTTTCTCTGTCGCTCACAGAACGGCGGCCACTAAAGATCCCTGTGGGAGCTGGCTTGCCAGCGATGGGGCCAGTGGGCTCACTGCATTTCCTGAGGCCTGAAATGCAAAACGCCAACCCGAAGGTTGGCGTTCTGTTCAGCTCAAGCAGTGTTTAGCGCGGCACGACCGGCTTGCGTGTCGGCTTCGGCCCTTTGCCTTTGGCCGCATCCTTGCGCTCCTTGGCCGCCTGCTGGTTGCGGGCGAATGCCGCAGCCTTGGCCTGTTCACGCTTGTCCCACGGATTACCGCCATCACTGGCACGCGGCGGCAGACCGGTGTGCTGAGTGAGAATCTTGGTGGTCTTCTCTTTGGCGACCTTGTGGCTGCCGGCCGGCGTCGAGTTCTTGCGACGGGCGCTCTGGTAGCTGTCGGTGGCCGGCTGATGCGCCGGGATCAGTTGATCCTTGCCCGGGCCGATCAGATCGGCGCGGCCCATGCGGATCAGCGCTTCACGCAGCATCGGCCAGCCTTTCGGGTCGTGATAACGCAAGAACGCCTTGTGCAGACGACGCTGATCTTCGCTCTTGACGATGGTCACGCCGTCGCTCTTGTACGTCACCTTGCGCAGCGGGTTCTTGCCCGAGTGGTACATCGCCGTGGCGGTCGCCATCGGCGACGGGTAGAACGCCTGCACCTGGTCGGCGCGGAAGCCGTTGCCCTTGAGCCACAGAGCAAGGTTCATCATGTCTTCGTCGGTGGTGCCCGGGTGGGCAGCGATGAAGTACGGAATCAGGTACTGCTCCTTGCCCGCTTCCTTGGTGTACTTCTCGAACATGCGCTTGAACTTGTCATAGCTGCCGATGCCCGGCTTCATCATCTGGTTGAGCGGACCTTCCTCGGTGTGCTCCGGGGCGATCTTCAGATAACCGCCGACGTGGTGAGTCACCAGCTCCTTGACGTATTCCGGCGACTCGACGGCGAGGTCGTAACGCAAACCGGAGGCGATCAGGATCTTCTTCACACCCGGCAGGGCACGGGCGCTGCGATACAGCTGAATCAGCGACGAATGGTCGGTGTTCAGGTTCGGGCAGATACCGGGGAACACGCACGAAGGCTTGCGGCAGGCGGATTCGATTTCCGGGCTCTTGCAGGCGATGCGGTACATGTTCGCAGTCGGGCCGCCGAGGTCGGAAATGACCCCGGTGAAACCCGGCACCTTGTCGCGGATCTCTTCGATTTCGCGAATGATCGACTCTTCGGAACGGTTCTGGATGATGCGGCCTTCGTGCTCGGTGATCGAGCAGAAGGTGCAGCCACCAAAGCAGCCACGCATGATGTTCACCGAGAAACGGATCATGTCGTAGGCCGGGATCTTCTCCTTGCCGTACGCCGGGTGCGGCACACGGGCGTAAGGCATGCCGAACACGTAGTCCATTTCTTCGGTGGTCATCGGAATCGGCGGCGGGTTGAACCAGACATCGAGCTCGCCATGCTTCTGCACCAGCGCACGGGCGTTGCCCGGGTTGGTTTCCAGGTGCAACACGCGGTTGGCGTGGGCGTAAAGAACCGGGTCGTTGCGCACCTTCTCCATCGACGGCAGACGAATCACGGTCTTGTCACGGGTCATGCGCGGGCTGGCCAGGATCTGCACGACCTTGGCTTCCTGCGGATCTTCGACCGGGCCTTTTTCCTGCTCGATGGCGCAGGCCTGGGTGTCCTGGGTATTCACGTACGGGTTGATGATCTTGTCGACCTTGCCCGGACGGTCGATGCGCGTGGAGTCAACTTCGTACCAGCCCTGTGGCGTGTCGCGACGGATGAACGCGGTGCCGCGCACATCGGTGATGTCTTCGATCTTGTGGCCCCACGACAGGCGCTGGGCAACTTCGACAATGGCCCGCTCGGCGTTGCCGTACAGCAGAATGTCGGCGCTGGCGTCGATCAGGATCGAGTTGCGCACGCGATCCTGCCAATAGTCGTAGTGGGCGATGCGGCGCAGCGAGGCTTCAATGCCGCCGAGCACGATCGGCACATGCTTGTAGGCTTCCTTGCAGCGCTGGCTGTAGACCAGACTGGCGCGATCCGGACGCTTGCCGGCCATGCCGCCGGGCGTGTACGCGTCATCGGAACGGATTTTCTTGTCCGCGGTGTAACGATTGATCATCGAGTCCATGTTGCCCGCCGCGACGCCGAAGAACAGGTTCGGCTCGCCGAGCTTCATGAAGTCGTCTTTGGACTGCCAGTTCGGCTGCGCGATGATCCCGACGCGGAAACCTTGCGACTCCAGCAGCCGGCCGATGATCGCCATGCCGAACGACGGATGATCGACGTAGGCATCACCGGTAACAATGATGATGTCGCACGAATCCCAGCCGAGCTGATCCATCTCCTCCCTGCTCATCGGCAGGAATGGCGCTGGCCCGAAACATTCGGCCCAATATTTTGGATAGTCAAATAACGGCTTGGCTGCTTGCATGTCGACGACCGGTGTTGAAGTGAAAAATCGCGGGCGCGGAATATAGCACAAATTTTGACCAATTCCGACGACGGTGGTCGGTTTCTCTGCGAGCTGGTCTCGCGCAGCCAGCCCGCGACACATCACGAGTTTTCGCTGAGCGTACGACGCACCAAAACGGCAAGGAAGCCGC
Organism: Pseudomonas sp. Irchel 3F6; assembly: GCF_900187595.1. NCBI lineage: Bacteria > Pseudomonadati > Pseudomonadota > Gammaproteobacteria > Pseudomonadales > Pseudomonadaceae > Pseudomonas > Pseudomonas sp. Irchel 3F6. Next base: position 175,213 of record NZ_FYDP01000003.1, read on the forward strand.
CCGCCCGCAGCACTCCCCCGGGAGTAACGGGGCATTCAATGTAAAGGAAGACAGGCAATGTCACCCAAACCGCCAATCAGAGGCATCACTACCGTCTCGATCCATAATCCGCGACCCGATTATTCGCTAACCCGGCCTGGTTTCCCCCTGTCCTTCGATGGCACGTCGGGGCTCAGGATTCCCACGCGCCCGACAACAACGATCGCAACAGCGATCGATCACGTGCTCAACCACATTATCCCCATGCCTGCGCGGGCGGCGGTCAGAACGGCGGCGGTAGCGCAATCTGTTGCCTTTGTGCACGACCGCCCTTTGAAGGATTACTGGATCACTTCGCTGGTTGTGCTGCCGGCGGCCGATGCCGAAGGCATGTCGACGCTCAATGGACGCCAGTATGTCCAGGTACCGGAGGGTGGCACCGTACAGGTGAGTCTGGACTCGGCCAGCGGTTTCTACCGGGCAAAATTGCCCAGCGAATTGCACGCGTCGGGACCGCTATTGCGCTTCGATACCGACAGCCGTCTCTGGCAGCCCATCGACACCTCGGCGCCCTCCACCTACCCCTTGTCCACGACCCGGCTGGAGGCGTTTCGCACCGATCTGGATTTCAGCACGGTCGAGCCGGACGGCGATGGCCTGTTGCGCTTCAACGGCAAACTCTATGTGCAGATCGAGAGCTACGCCTATCAGGTTCTGCATGATCTCGAGGCCTCGACACCGCACAGAGCGGTGATGCGCATCGTTCGCCCTGAAGATCCGATCGCCGCCGATGCGACAAACGTTTACGTCGCATCACGTCCCGGCAGGTCGGAAGCAATTACTTTCAACGCTCAATCCGGCTGGCGCGGAACCTCCTTGACAGGTGTAGCCGGAATGCCGAGAGGCGCAGCGGCGCGACCCTCAGACTTATGGCTGCATCTGGAGGTGACAGTCGCACTCGAGGGTATCAACAAGCGGATCAAGCAGGATCAGGATAAACGTGAACAGCTGATAAACGCCTGGCTGGAGGCGAGTAACGCGCAGGGAGAGCATGCGCAAACCGTTCGACGCGAAACAATGGCGCTGCTTGATCGCGAGGTTCACTGCCACAAAGAACTGAAACACCTTGGAAAGGCGCTGAAATACTACGAGGAGCAAAAATCCTCGATCAAGCGCTTCATGAAGCAGGACGCTTACCTGAACAACATAATCAGGCTGCAAAAAAAACAGATGCTCGCCTATCAGCAACTGATCGAATGCGGCTTGACGCGCCACGCCCTGGAGGGTCCGATGATCGACCTCGACCCGGAGCGGCTGCCGCGAACAGTCAACGTTCTGGGCAGGATGCTGAGTCATCTGAAAGAGCGCCAGCAAATCGCCGACAATCTGGTGAACAAATGGCGGGTCTCTCCAGACGAGTTCAGCGCGGATGTTCTTTCACCAATGGACACCCGTAACGTTGTTGCCTCCTGGGTCCTGACCAAAAGTCTGATGCTGGATACCCCACAATCGGCCGGCAACGCCCCTCTGGCATCGGAACTGGCCACCCGCTTTGGTCAGGTGACCTTTGTTTACGGAGCGCTTGGCGCAGTTCCCGAAGTTTCCCACCCTGCCGTATTGAATAACCTGTTCCAGGAATGCACAGCCATCCGCCACTGGTTCGAACGCCTTGATCTGGCACCGGGGGAGCAGCACGCCACTTCACGCAGGGAGATCACTGCGGAAATCGAAATATTCGAGCAGACGCTGGTAGGCCGCTTGAACCAGTTTCTCCATCAGGCTGACCGTCCGGTGCTGACGTTCGACCAGCAGAACATTGATTTCGAGTTCATTCCGGCCCAGGACAGAAGCGGTCTCCAACCGCCGCCCAAGCTCATCTTTCGGGCAAAGAAAAACGGCGTCTACAAGCTCAATGTCGGCGAGTCTCGACGCACCGCGCAAAACGAAGAGGTGATTGAGGTCCGCAACCTCCACAATCCCAGGCAGCCGTCACAGACCTATGACCGAGGACGCGGTGAATGGCGTTCGCCGCGGACAACGCCGCAGAGGAGCTTGCCGTCATTGGTTGCCGAAGCCACTCGGCACCTTGACCGTGTCGACGCGCATGTTCGCGCTGCCCTGCACGAAGAACGGCAAAGAAACCATCCGGACAACATTGTCGAGATGCTCGAAAGCAGCGCCGGGGCAATGGATGACACCGTATTGCAGTTGCAGCGGGCGGAACTGGCCGATGATGAGAGCGCCGCGCTGATTCGGCGCCTGCAGGACGCCAGTGAACGTCTGCGCAATGAGGGCGAAAACATCCGCCTGCGAATCTATAAGGACAAGCATGTTCTGAACGTCGACCGACTGCTGTACCTGATCGACAAGGGCCACGTGAACGCCCGGAAAATCGAGAGCCGATTGAAACGTGGCAAGGGTTCGGACCGGCAATATCTCGACATCTATCTAGTCACCGATGCACATACCCACGATCCCCTCTGGCACGCACATTTTCATTATGCGAGACAGGATTCCCCGGACTTGAATTTCAACGTGCGCGGCGCGCATTTGAAAACCCTTGAACAAAGCAGCAGGGGTATTCAATCGCAGCGCAGGGAAGAACTGGCGCAGCGGCCGCATCAACCTGTCTGGCGCGAATATCTCGATGGACGCACAGCGCAGAAAATCTTCGACCTGGCCGCCGCCTCCGCTCACCCGATGACACAGCCTCAGGCAATGACGCCGAACAGGCCGGCAGCTTCCGCTGAAGAAGCTACCGTGCAACGACTACAAGGAATGTAAGACATGCCAAGCAAACCGCCGTCGAAAGTGACGCTTCCCGGTCATTCACATATTCGACCGGACACATCCATGGATACGCCCCCGCCACGCCTCAACCTGACCCCGCGCCCCGGCCTGGATCCGACCACGTTGAGCGGCCCGTCAATCCGCGCGAACAGGCCCACAGACGGTATCGATCCTGATGCAATCGTTCCTGCTCCCAACGTCACAGTGCAGGCGATTGCTTCAATGCATGACGCCTTCGCTCATGTGGGCCACCCGCCTGAGCATTACCGGCTCAGTGCAACGATCGGCTTGCCCGATGCCGACGCTGAAGGCCTGAGAACATTCAAGGGCCGCCATTACGTGGAAATGATCGATGGTGGCTTCGTGCAGGTGGGCAAGGATGCGCAGAGCGGCCTCTGGCGCGCCAGGCTGGCCAGTGAATCGATCCCCTCCGGACCGCTGATGCTGCACGACCCCGAGAGTGGTCGATGGCATGCGCTGGAATTTTCGCAACCAAGCACCTTCGCTTTATCGGGGGCGCGTCTGCAGGCGTTTCGCACGCCGCTCGACTTCAGCACCAGCTCACCCGACAGCGACGGGCTGCACCGCCATGACGGCAAGCTCTATGCAGTGATCGATAATCACGGCTATCAGGTCTTGCACGATCCCGATGCATCGACGCCTCTGGCCGAAGTGATGCGCATCGTTCGCCCGCAAGATCCTGTCGCCGCCGACGTAGACAACATCTACAGCGCTACGCGCCCTGGCAGATCCGAGCCTGTGGTGTTCGATGCCCGTCAGGGCTGGCAAGGCATCTTAGTCGGCGGAGCCGGCGGAATGCAGCGTGGCAGTCCCGACCAACCGGCTTCACCGGGGCTGCGGGAACGGCTCAACACCGCGTTCAACCGACTGCGCACGCCACAATCGCGACTGCGAAAACTTTATCCCTCTCTGGACAGCGAGCAGATCCGCACGCTGCTGAGCCCCCACAGCGACGATGTACAAGGCTTCTTGACCCGCGTCGAGACTGAATACAAGACCTTGAAGCTGGAACTCGCGACGTGGCTGAAGACCAGTACGCTGGCCGGCGGGGCGGCCGATCCCTCGGTGGAGCGCGCCGCGCAAGAGATCAAGCGTTGCTGGAAACGGCAGACGGGCACAACGCTGCAGCTGGATCTTGGCGGCGCCGGCATCGCTGCGCTCTCGGCAGATTTCAGCCATGTACGCACGCTGCACTTGCAGGCGGTGGCATGGTCGGCGGGCTCCGAAACTTTTCTCAAGCGGTTCACAGCCCTTGAGCGCTTGAAAATCAACGCTTCGGCGCTCGATACACCGCCGGCGAACCTCACGCAGATGCCCGGCCTGAAGGAACTGGACCTGCGAGCGAACCGCATTGAACTGAGCGAGCAAACCGCCGGCGAGCTGGCTTCGCTCAGCCAACTGGAAAGCCTTGATCTGTCGGACAACCCGCTGGGCAAGACCCTGGACTTCAGCGGCATGCTCCAGCTCAAGACCGTGAGTCTGCGCAACACCGGGCTGGATGAATGGCCAACGGGGCTGCGAGATCAGCTAGCGATAGAGTCAATCGATCTGCGCGACAACCGATTGCGCGAAATTCCACAGACAATCATCAACCCGGCGAGTGATCAGTTGCTCGCCATCGCCAATATCAACCGCGTCACCCTGATCGAAGGCAATCCCTTCGCCAGCGGTTATTGGCGGCGGCTGGAAGTCTATTGGCAGCGGGTTACGGCGCAATACCCGGCACTGATCACCAGCGCACGCACGGCTGCATTCCGGATTGATGGCGACATTCCAGAAGTCGCCATGCTGCTGCAGATGCATCCAGAGAGAACCCCGCAAACTGCCCGGGAATACCTGATCGGTCTGGGGGATGATGCAGAAGCCACGATCAGCCGGCGTTTCGAGGAGTTCAAGGTGCTCGACGCACAGCTGCAGGCTTACGTCGCCGACAGCACGTCGGCAGCATCCAGCGCCGCCGGCCAGGAAAAGCTTCGGGCAGAATACATTGCCCGGACTATCAAGGACTGCTGGCTCCAGGAATCGACGTCGCTCATGCTGCCAGCAGTGAACGGACCGCTACCGTCACTGACGGCCGACTTCAGTCGGTTGAAAATGCTCATCCTCAATAACGTCGTCTGGTCCGACACTGCCGACACGTTCCTGTCGCGGTTGCCTGATCTGGACATTCTGACGATCACCCGCTCCGGCCTGAAAAAATTGCCCGCAGCCATCAGCGGGATGAGCCGGCTCGCCCACCTCAATCTGACTGAAAACCAGATAAAACTCGATGAGCACAGCGCTGGTGCATTGAGTGCATTGCATCAGCTGGTTACCGTCAAGCTCTCTGACAACCCACTGCAGATACCGCCCGATTTCAGCGCGATGTCCGGACTGCAGACACTGGAGCTGAGGAACACCGGAATCAGCGAGTGGCCCCTCGGGCTGGCTGACAAGACCACCTTGACCGGCGTCGACCTCAGCAACAATAAACTGCGCATCGTCCCCGACGCGCATATCAACCCGCCTGCCGATCAATTGGCCGTGGTCGCGCGGATCAACAACCGCACGCTGATTGAGGGCAACGACTTCCCTTCGCCTTACTGGAGAAAGTTCGATGGCTACTGGCGAAGACTCAATGAACTGCATCCCGAGTTGATGACTCCAGCCCACCCCGCCGTATTCGATACTGAGAACTCGCGAGCGCAACGCTACCGAAGACTGTTTCCGGGCAAAAGCATCAAGGCCTGCCGGGATTTTATCTGGAGCCATGACAAGGGCACTGTCGCGACCAGGCTGTTGGCGCTCGAGCAGGATTTCGCCGTGCTGAAAAACCAGTTGGATGACTGGGTTTTTTCCGGAGGCAGCAATCGTCTGCGCTATATCCGCGTCAATCAATTGCACGCCAACACTCAAACCCGCAATGAGCGCATCGAGGCACGTGACCGGATCATCAGTTGCTGGCGACGTGAAACGCCCGAGCAACACGCCTTCGACGGCACGCCGATAGGTCTTGAACTGGATTTGAGCGGTTTGACACTGCCAACCCTGCCGGATCTGAGCAGCGACTTCAGCCATGTCGGCTCACTCAAACTCAACAACATGAATCTCACCGAATCCCCGGAAGGTTTCCTGACCCGCTTCCGGCATTTGCGCTGGCTGAACATGGCGAACAATCGACTCAGGGATCTCCCTCCGGCCATCGGCGAGATGCACGGGATGACGCGGTTGTTCCTGCAGGGCAATCAACTGGAACTCACCGCCGAGACCGCGCAGATACTGGCCGGGAGAACCACTCTGAGGGCCTTGTGGATTCACGACAACCCGCACTTGAGCGTGAGCCCGGATTTCAGTGCGATCACTGACATGCGCGAGGTCGACATGTCCAATACGGGCATCGAAAGCTGGCCAACCGGACTGTTCGATCAGCCCCTGCTGGGCAAGGTCCATCTGAACGACAACCGGATCACGAGTCTGCCCGACTTTGTCGTCGCACCGGCAGCGGATCGCCTGACGCATTCGATTCAGGTCAACAGTGGCACTCAGATAAGCGGTAATCCCCTGAGCGCATACACACGAGAACGCCTGGCCGGCTACGGTGAATGGCTGAACCGCTCCGCAGCATCGCTCTACAATCCATTGAACCTGCTGACGACTTCTCTTTCGGCAGCCCACCCGCAAGCAGTGGCAACGAACTCTGTTTCGGTCTATCCGCAGTTGACCGTCGGCATGACGGCAGACGAGGCGATGATTCGCGCCGAGCAATTGAACAGGCTCAAAGCACAGGTGGGCTCAGATGGCTTTTTCAACATCATTTCCAAGCTCGCCCACCATGCCGATTTCCGCCGACAGATCTGGGACGTGGTCGATGCGATCAGCGAGAACAGCGTGCAGACACGTGCGCTGCGCAGAGACGTTTTTGATCGCGCCTGCGAGGCTGGCTGCACTGACCTTGCCGCTGCCACGTTTACAGACATGCAAGTACTGACCATGACGCACAAGGCGCGAATGCAGGCGAGGCAAGACGGCGATGGTGCTCGATTGGTGGACCTGTCCAGAAGCCTGTTCAGACTCAGACAGGTCGATGATCTGGCCGCAGCCGAAATCGCTGCGAGCAGGGCAATCGTCGACGATCCGCAAACTTCAGCGAGGGAGCGCAATATCCATCAGCTGCGCTTGCGCGACCCGCACGAGATGACGATGGCCTACCGCTTTGGGCTCAAGGATCGGCTGCAGTTACCGTTTCAGCCGCAGACACTGTCCTTTATCGGCATGGCCGGCGTCACATCGCCGATGCTGGAAGTGGCCTACCGAAAGGTCATCGCCTTGAACGACTCCCCCGATGAGTTTCAGGCTCTGGTATCGATGGATTTCTGGCAGGACTTCATCACGCACAAATACTCGTCCCGGTTCGACGCCGCACGTCAGCCCTATCAACAGAAACAGGCCGCACTGGACGCGCAGTCTGCGACAAATGCCCTGACCGAAACCGAATATCAGGCGCAAACCAATGACGTCACAGCACAGCTGGCCATCAGCGAAGCGACGCTGATCCAGGCACTGACCCGCGAGGAAATTCGCCCCGGTGACGGAGTCGAAACAACTGCAAGCAGCGAGACGGCAGCTTCGGCCGATTGAAACCGACCACGACAGCAGGCCGGATGATCCGGTCTGCTGTTACTCGTCGTCGTCGAAGTTGTAACTGCCCGGCGCGAGGTTTTCGAAGCGCGTGTACTTGCCGATGAACGCCAGCCGAATAAACCCGATCGGGCCGTTACGCTGTTTGCCGATGATGATTTCGGCAATGCCCTTGTGCTCGGTTTCCGGGTGATACACCTCGTCGCGATAAACGAACATGATCACGTCGGCGTCCTGCTCGATCGCTCCGGATTCGCGCAAGTCGGAGTTGACCGGGCGTTTGTTGGGGCGTTGTTCGAGGGAGCGGTTGAGCTGCGACAGGGCGACTACCGGGCAGTTGAATTCCTTGGCCAGCGCTTTCAGCGATCGCGAGATCTCGGAAATCTCGTTGGTGCGGTTGTCACCGCTGGAACCGGGGATCTGCATCAGTTGCAGGTAGTCGATCATGATCAAGCCGACATCGCCGTGCTCACGCACCAGACGCCGGGTCCGCGCGCGCATTTCCGAAGGGCTGATACCGGCGGTGTCATCGATGAACAGTTTGCGATCATTGAGCAGGTTGACCGCTGACGTCAGGCGCGGCCAGTCGTCATCTTCGAGCTGGCCGGAACGCACCTTGGTCTGGTCGATTCGGCCGAGCGAAGACAGCATACGCATGATCAGCGATTCGCCTGGCATCTCGAGGGAGTAAACCAGGACAGCCTTCTCGCTGCGCAACACGGCGTTTTCCACCAGGTTCATCGCGAAGGTGGTTTTACCCATCGACGGACGGCCGGCGACGATAATCAGGTCGGACGGCTGCAAGCCGCTGGTCTTTTCATCGAGGTCGGTGTAACCCGTAGACAGACCGGTGATGGCGTCGGCGGTGTTGAACAGGGTATCGATCCGGTCGATGGCCTTGGTCAGCAACTCATTGACGCCGACCGGGCCGCCGGTCTTCGGCCGCGCTTCGGCGATCTGGAAGATCTGCCGTTCGGCTTCATCGAGGATCTCTTCGGCGGTGCGGCCTTCGGGGTTGAAGGCGCTGTCGGCGATCTCGGTACTGATGCCGATCAGTTGGCGCAACGTCGCACGCTGGCGGACGATCTGCGCATAGGCCTTGATGTTGGCGACGGACGGGGTGTTTTTCGCCAGTTCGCCAAGATAGCCGAGGCCGCCGACTTGCGACGTCTGACCTTCCTTGTCCAGCTGTTCGGCAAGGGTCACGACGTCGATCGGCGAGTTCTGATCAGCCAGTTTGGCGATCGCTCGGAAGATCAGACGGTGGTCATGTCGATAGAAATCGCCATCGGAGACTTGATCGAGCACGCGTTCCCAGGCGTTGTTGTCCAGCATCAGACCACCGAGTACGGCCTGTTCGGCCTCGATGGAATGCGGCGGCACCTTCAGGGCAGCGGTTTGCAGATCGTATTGCTCGGGAGCGGAGATATCGTTCATGGCCACTTGAGTATTAGTGAAAAGCAGGGAATTCAGAAAGACAAAGGGCACGACCTGTAAACAGGATCGTGCCCGATGTTAACCGTCTGACGAACAAGCCGCCAGCCGATCCGTGTTGCTTAAGCTGCTACCACGACAACGCGTACGGTGGCTTCAACTTCGGCGTGCAGGTGCACGGCCACGTCGAATTCACCCACGTTGCGGATGGTGCCATTCGGCAGACGAACTTCGCTCTTCTGCACTTCAACGCCGGAGGCGGTCAGTGCGTCAGCGATGTCGTGGGTACCGATCGAACCGAACAGCTTGCCTTCGTCGCCAGCGGTGGCAGTGATGGTCACTTCCAGCTCGGCCAGTTGGGCAGCACGGCTTTCAGCCGATGCCTTACGGTCTGCGGCGGCTTTTTCCAGCTCGGCGCGACGCTCTTCGAACGCAGCCAGGTTGGCAGCGGTCGCAGCGGTAGCCTTGCCGAAAGGCAGCAGGTAGTTACGGCCGTAACCGGCCTTAACGTTTACTTTGTCGCCCAGGTTGCCCAGGTTGGCGATTTTTTCCAGAAGGATCAGTTGCATGTGAAAATCCTCTAACTTTTAACCTTCACCGTTCGCGCTGTCGGTGTCTTTCGACACGTGACGACCGCGAAAATCAATCAGGCTGTCGACAATGGCCAGAACCACGAGCAACGGATAGATCAGCTGCATGAACAACAGCAGCGTGACGTACAACCCCACCAGCCAGAAACCGGCCAGTCGCTTCTGCCCGACCAGCCCGTGAATCAGGGCCAGCCCGGCGAACACCAGCGGTACACTGCACAACGGCGTCAACATGGCCATCTGTGCACCGAGATTCGGGCCCAGAAGCATCAACGCCAGCAGTAACATCGCCGGCCCCAGCGGGATGCGGATGGCGCGAAACTCGCGACCGAAACCACCCGGGTTGTACAACAACGCCTGCCAATGCCGCCCGACAATCAGGCTCAGCACGCTGACGATCTGCAACAAGGCCGCAATCAGTCCGGTCAGGACCGGTGCAATCAGGGACGCGAAACGCGCTTGCTCATCGACCGACAATTGCTTGTAGGTCTCACCGAGAAGTGCCGGCATGACCTTTATGAGGGCCTGCGCGAGCATCTCGATCTGGGCCGCAAACGCGACCCCGAGCACCACTGAAAACACCACTCCGATCACTACGCTGACCAGCAGCGTGCGGACCCAGGATTCGCTTGCGCGCAAAACCAACGCAAGCCCCGAAGACCCCAGCAGCACCAGAAGTGCCCGTGGGTCGTCGGCATACAGCCACCAGATCAAGGCCGGCAGCAGTCCCAGTGACAGAACGCCAAGGGCGTCCGTCAATCCGCGCCGCAGCAGCACAAGGCTCCCGGCGGCAGCACCCAACCAATACAACAACGGCAATGTTGCACATCCGGCCACCACGAGAGTGGCCTGCATTCGGCCTCGCATGATGAACTCAGCTAAGGCGCGCATGCATTCAATCCTTTGCTACTTGTCGACTGCCCGGTCTCAGCGGCCGTGGCTGTCGGTGTAGGCCAGCAGGGCCAGGAAGCGGGCGCGCTTGATAGCGGTGGCCAGCTGACGCTGATAACGAGCTTTGGTACCGGTGATGCGGCTTGGAACGATTTTGCCGGTCTCGGATACGTAGGCTTTCAGAGTGTTGAGATCTTTGTAGTCGATCTCTTTCACGTCTTCAGCGGTGAAGCGGCAGAATTTACGACGACGGAAGAAACGTGCCATTTGATAGGCTCCTTAATAAGGTCCGTGGATTACTCGTCAGCGTTATCGCTGTTGTCGCTGTCATCACTGTCGGTGCCTTCGGCGCCTTCGTGCTCAGGACGGTCGCGACGCTCACGGCGCTCACTGCGGTTTTCTTCAGCCTTGAGCATCTCGGACTGGCCGGTAACGGCTTCGTCGCGACGGATGACCAGGTTACGGATCACTGCATCGTTGTAGCGGAAGTTGTCTTCCAGCTCGGCCAGGGCCTTGCCAGTGCACTCAACGTTCAGCATCACGTAGTGAGCCTTGTGAACATTGTTGATTGCGTAGGCCAGTTGACGACGGCCCCAGTCTTCCAGACGGTGGATTTTGCCGCCGTCTTCTTCGATCAGCTTGGTGTAACGCTCAACCATGCCGCCGACTTGCTCGCTCTGATCCGGGTGGACCAGAAAGATGATTTCGTAATGACGCATGAATGCTCCTTACGGGTTGTAGCCTGCCGCTCAAAAACGGTCAGACAAGGAGTGAATGACACTTATGGACTTGCTGGTGCGGGGCACATGCGTACCTGCCGTCACAGCAAGGGGCGCAATTGTAGAGAAGGGACTGCGGGCGCGCAAGGCAATTGGTGATTATTTGAACAATCACCGGGCGACCCGTGTAGGAGCTGCCGAAGACTGCGATCTTTTGACTTTGACTTTTTCAAAGCAAGATCAAAAGATCGCAGCCTCGTTTCACCCGACAGCTCCTACAGGGGATTTGCAGCAGGTCAGGACTTCTTCGCAGTAGCCTTGGCCTTCGCACCGCGCTGGCGCTGGGCCTCGAACAGGCACACGCCGGTGGCGACCGAGACGTTGAGGCTGCTGACGCTGCCGGCCATCGGCAGGTTCACCAGATAGTCGCAGTGCTCGCGGGTCAGGCGACGCATGCCTTTGCCTTCGGCGCCCATGATCAGGATGGTCGGACCGGTCAGGTCCTGGTCATAAATGCTGACCTCGGCTTCACCAGCGGTGCCGACTACCCACAAACCGCGCTGCTGAAGTTTTTCCAACGTGCGCGCCAGGTTGGTCACGGCCACCAGCGGGATCACTTCCGCCGCGCCACAGGCAACTTTACGCACGACCGGCGTCAGCGTGGCCGACTTGTCTTTCGGCACGATCACCGCCAGCGCACCGGCCGCATCGGCCGAACGCAGGCAGGCGCCGAGGTTGTGCGGATCGGTCACGCCGTCGAGCACCAGCAACAGCGGCGCGCCTTCGGTGCGATCGAGCAACTCGTCGAGCATCGCCTCGCCCCAGACCTGACTCGGGCTGACTTCAGCCACAACGCCCTGATGCACGCCTTCAACCCAGGCGTCCATTTCGCGACGCTCGGCCTGGCCGACCTGAACACGGTTTTCGTTGGCCAGCTCGACCAGCGTCTGCACGCGCGGATCGTTGCGGCTTTCCGCCAGCCAGATCTGCTTGACGCGCTTGGGGTGGTGACGCAGCAACGCTTCTACCGCGTGAACGCCGTAGATTTTTTCCAACTGACTCATGACTTCGCCTTCGGTTTACGCGCCCCGCCACTTTTGGCTGGAGCGGAACCCGCTTTTGGCGGGCCCTTACGGTGTTTGCTCGGTTTGGCTGGCTTGCCGTCGGTCGCCCTGTCAGGCGCCGACCGTCCGGTCTTTCCCCCGGACGCCGCTTTACCACCGTTTTTCGCATCGGCCAGCAAGGCCTTCTTCAATTCACGGCTTTTGCGCAGCTCGGCGTTTTTCGCCACGGCATCGCTCGGACGATAGGCTTCGGCAACCTTTTCCTTGGCCGGACGACGGCTGGCGGTTTTCGCTGGAGCCTTTTCTTCCGCAGCCTTGGCAGCAGGCGCAGCGGTTTCGGCGCCACGTTTCTTGCGACCGATCGGCGCGCTGATGGTTTTCTCGGCCATCTCGAAGTCAATCTTGCGCTCATCAAGGTCGACGCGCATGACGCGTACTTCAACGGTGTCGCCAAGACGGAAACTGCGACCGGTGCGCTCGCCCGCCAAGCGGTGATGCACAGGATCGAAGTGGTAGTAATCGCCCGGCAGCGCGGTGACATGCACCAGGCCTTCGACGTAGATATCGGTCAGCTCGACGAACAGACCAAAACCGGTAACAGCGGTGATTACGCCCGGGAACGATTCGCCCACGCGATCCTTCATGAACTCGCACTTGAGCCAGTTCACCACGTCACGGGTCGCTTCGTCGGCACGACGCTCGCTCATCGAGCACTGCTCGCCAAGCTGCTCCAGCGCCGCTTCGTCGTACGGATAGATGCGCGCTTTCGGAATGGTCATCGCACCGGCACGACGAACGTGCGGGGTGTCCTGTTTCGAATGGATCACGCTGCGGATCGCGCGGTGCGTGAGCAGGTCCGGATAACGACGGATCGGCGAAGTGAAGTGGGTATAGGCTTCGTAATTCAGGCCGAAGTGGCCGTCGTTTTCAGCGCTGTACACCGCCTGACTCAACGAACGCAGCATCACAGTCTGGATCAGGTGGAAATCCGGACGATCCTTGATGCTCGCGAGCAAAGCCTGATAATCCTTCGGCGACGGACCGTCCTTGCCCTTGTGCAGGGACAGGCCGAGCTCACCAAGGAACGCGCGCAGCTTTTCCAGACGCTCTGGCGGCGGACCGGCGTGAACGCGATACAGCGCAGGGATTTCGTGCTTCTTGAGGAATTCGGCAGTGGCCACGTTGGCGGCCAGCATGCACTCCTCGATCAGCTTGTGCGCATCGTTGCGCACGGTCGGACGGATTTCCGCGATCTTGCGCTCGGAGCCGAAGATGATCCGGGTTTCCTGGGTTTCGAAATCGATCGCGCCACGCACATGACGGGCGGCCAGCAATACCTTGTACAACGCGTAGAGCTGCTTGAGGTGCGGGACGACGTCGGTGTACTCGCCACGCAATTTGCGCGCTTCGGTAGCCTTCGGCGTTTCCAGCATCGCGCTGACCTTGTTGTAGGTCAGACGGGCGTGGGAATGGATCACCGCCTCATAGAAGCAGTAGTCGGTCATTTCGCCGGACTTGGAGATGGTCATCTCGCAAACCATGGCCAGACGATCGACTTGCGGGTTCAGCGAGCACAGGCCGTTGGACAGTTGCTCCGGCAGCATCGGAATCACGCGCTCGGGGAAGTACACCGAGTTGCCGCGAACCTGAGCTTCGTTGTCCAGCGCCGAGCCAATCTTCACGTAACTGGAAACGTCGGCAATCGCCACGTACAACTTCCAGCCACCGGAGAACAGACGCAGCTTGCCCGGTTTGGCTTCGCAGTAGACCGCATCGTCGAAGTCGCGGGCGTCTTCGCCGTCGATGGTGACGAACGGCAGATGACGCAGGTCGATGCGCTTCTCTTTGTCTTTTTCTTCAACTTCCGGCTTGAGCTTGGCGGCTTCTTTCACAACCGCTTCAGGCCAGACGTGCGGGATATCGTAGGTGCGCAGGGCAACATCGATTTCCATGCCCGGCGCCATGTAGTTGCCGACCACTTCGACCACATCGCCTTGCGGCTGGAAACGCGGCGTTGGCCAGTGGGTGATTTTCACCTCGACGAATTGACCGATCTGCGCATTGGCGTTGCGGCCCGGGGTGACCAGCACTTCCTGCTGGATCTTCGGATTGTCGGCAACGACGAAACCGATGCCGCCTTCTTCGAAGTAGCGGCCGACGATGGTTTCGTGAGCGCGGGAAACCACTTCGACGATCACGCCTTCACGGCGACCACGACGGTCGAGCCCGGAAACCCTGGCCAGCGCGCGGTCACCGTCGAACACCAGACGCATTTGCGCCGGGCTCATGAACAGGTCGTCGCTGCCGTCGTCCGGCACCAGGAAGCCGAAACCGTCACGGTGACCGCTGATGCGGCCGAGGATCAGGTCGAGCTTGTCCACCGGCGCGTAAGTGCCACGGCGGGTGTAGATCAGTTGAGCGTCGCGCTCCATGGCGCGCAAGCGGCGGCGCAGGGCCTCGATCTGGTCTTCGGTGGTCAGACCAAACTCTTCGACCAGTTGCTCGCGGGCAGCAGGCGAACCCCGATCGGCGAGGTGCGCCAGGATCAGTTCGCGGCTGGGAATAGGGTTTTCGTATTTTTCCGCTTCACGAGCGGCCTCGGGATCGAGGGACTGCCAATCGGCCATTAGAGAGTTTTCACCTTGTCTATATGCGGGTTAGTTTGGCATAGGCGCCGGGAAACGGGAAATTTCCGCTTCTATAAGGCTTTGCATGGCCCTGTATCGACGCTCTGATAGGGTTTTGAACGCCGCTGGTAAAAAAATTCAGTTTTTTCTGCAGTAGGGGTTTACAGTTAAAAAGGCGCTCCGTATAGTGCGCGCCATCGACGACGCACAAGCGCTTTCGATGATGCCCAGGTGGTGAAATTGGTAGACACGCCAGCTTCAGGTGCTGGTGACCTTACGGTCGTGGAAGTTCGAGTCTTCTCCTGGGCACCAATTTCGAGTTTGAGACTAGATCAGTTTCAAGACTCACACAAAACCCGCGAAAGCGGGTTTTTTGCATTTGCGGGAAAGCTTTTGTTCACACTGATTTATTAAAACCAAATCAGGGGTTTACAGATCAAAAAGGCCTCCGTATAGTGCGCCACATCAACAGCGGCAACGCTTGCGATGATTGCCCAGATGGTGAAATTGGTAGACACGCCAGCTTCAGGTGCTGGTGACCTTACGGTCGTGGAAGTTCGAGTCTTCTTCTGGGCACCAATTCAAATTCAAGGTTCACGCCTTGGATTTCACAAAAACCCGCGAAAGCGGGTTTTTGCGTTTCTGGCTTCCTGAATTTCGCCATCCCTACAAGACTGCCAGTCGCCCCACAAGGCGCACATGAGAAACAATATCGTTTATCATTGTTGCAAGTTTTTGCAATGCGACAGTGAGGAACCCTGCGAATGACGTTTCGAAATACCCTGCGCCGAGGCCTGACCTTCACCCTCCTCGGCCTGGCACTCGCCACTCCCCTCACCCAGGCTGCCGATGCGGTTTCCCTGACTCTCTACAACGGCCAGCACAAGGAAGTCGGCGACGCGATTGCCAAGGCTTTCGAAGCCAAGACCGGCATCCACGTCAACGTGCGCAAAGGCAGCAGCAACCAGCTCGCCAGCCAGATCATCGAAGAAGGCGACCGCTCCCCCGCCGATGTGATCTACACCGAAGAGTCGCCGCCGCTGAATAACCTCGGCGAACAGGGTCTGCTGGCCAAGGCCGATGACGCCACGCTGGCAGTTCTGCCGGAAAAATACGTCGCCGCCAATGGCACCTGGATCGGCGTTACCGCCCGCGTACGCGTGGTCGCGTTCAATCCGAAACTGATCGATGAAAAAGACCTGCCGAAATCGGTGATGGAATTTTCCGAGCCGCAGTGGCAGGGCAAGGTCGGCTTCGTTCCGACCAGCGGCGCCTTCCAGGAGCAGGCCGTAGCGATCATCAAGCTGCACGGTCGTGACGCCGCCGAAGAATGGCTGACCGGCCTGCGCGCATTCGGCAAGACCTACAGCAACAACATGGTCGCGCTCAAAGCGGTGGAAAACGGCGAAGTCGCTACCGTACTGGTGAACAACTACTACTGGTTCGCCCTGCAACGCGAGAAGGGCAAGCTCGATTCCAAATTGCATTACTTCACCGGCGGCGACGCTGGCGGCTTGATCACCGTGTCCAGCGCTGCCGTACTGAAATCCAGCAAACATCCAAAAGAAGCCCAGCAATTCCTCGCCTTCATGGCCAGCGAAGAAGGTCAGCGCGTGATCACCCAGACCACCGCTGAATATCCGCTGCACAAAGGCATGGAATCGGATCGCGGTCTCAAGCCGTTCAGCGAACTGGAAGCGCCGAACGTCACCCCGGCGGATCTGGGCAACGCTGAAGAAGCGCTGGAACTGGAACGCGAAGTTGGCCTGAACTGATGGCAGCATCGTTATCGCCCCCCGCCGCGCGCGGGGGTTATGTGCCAAGGCGCAAGCGGCCGTCGATCTGGCTGGTGCTGCCGGTATTGCTACTGGTGGTACTGAGCCTGTTGCCACTGGCCTACGTCGGGGTGAAAGCCTGGCAGGCCGGCTGGGCCGAGGCGCTGCATTTGCTGTGGCGCCCGTATGTGTTTGGCCTGTTGCGCAACACCTTGGCACTGATGGTCGGCGTGACGATCACCTGCGCCGTGATCGGCCTGTCGCTGGCATGGCTACTGGAACGCAGCAATCTGCCGGGTCGACGCCTGTGGGGCGTGATCCTGTGCCTGCCGTTTGCGGTGCCGGCGTTTGTCAGCAGCTTCACCTGGGTGTCGCTGAGTGCGCAGTTCGAAGGCCTCGGCGGAGCGATTCTGGTGATGAGCCTGTCGAAGTATCCGCTGATCTTCCTGCCAGTCGCGGCGACCCTGCGCAATCTCGATCCCTCTCTCGAAGAATCCGCCCGCACGCTGGGACAGAATCGCTGGGGCGTGTTTTTCCGCGTCACCCTGCCGCTGTTGTGGCCATCGCTGTTGGCCGGCTCGCTGCTGATTGCCCTGCACATGCTGGTGGAATTCGGCGCGCTGTCGATCATCGGTTTGCAGACCTTTACCACGGCGATCTACCAGCAATTCGAACTGGAATTCAGTAACGCCAACGCAGCGATGCTTTCGGCGGTGTTGCTGGCGCTGTGCCTGCTGCTGTTGTGGCTGGAACTGCGGGTGCGCGGCAAGGGCCGGCATGTGCGCACCGGCCAAGGTGCAGCGCGACAGGCTGAGCAAGTAAAGCTTGGGCCATGGGCTGCGGCAGGTCAGTTGTATTGCCTGTTGCTGGCGATTATCGGCAGCGGCGTTCCGCTGGGCATGTTGGCCTACTGGCTGGCGGTCGGCTCATCGGCGGCGTTCCCGGTAGCGGCGATCACCGAAGCGCTGTTGTCGTCACTGGCACTGTCGCTGGGCGGCGCGGCGCTGTGCCTGGTACTGGCGGTTCCAGTCGGCTTGCTGGTGGTGCGCTACAAAGGCCAATTGGCAATCTGGGCCGAACGCCTGCCTTATCTGCTGCACGCGCTGCCGGGCCTGGTGATTGCGTTGACGCTGGTGTATTTCGCCCTGCATTACGTACCGGTGCTGTATCAGACGTCGGGCTTGCTGCTGATCGCCTATGCGCTGCTGTTTCTGCCACTGGCGCAGGCGCCGATTCGTACGGCACTGAACAAGGCTGCGCCACAGCTGGAAGAAGCGGCGCGGACCTTGGGCGCATCGTCGTTCACGGCTTTTTGCCGGGTGACATTACCGATCATTTTCCCGGCACTGGGCGCGGCGTTTGCGCTGGTGTTTCTCGATGCGATGAAGGAACTGACGGCAACGTTGCTGCTCAGCCCAACCGGACTCAATACATTGGCGACCGAGGTCTGGGCGCATACGGCGAATGTCGAGTTTGCGGCGGCGGCGCCTTATGCGGCGTTGTTGATTGTGGTCTCGGGGCTGCCGGTTTATCTGCTGACGACGCGGATGTATCTGAGCCGCTGATACCGCTTTCGCGAGCAGGCTCGCTCCCACAATGGATTGAGTTTCCCTGTGGGAGCGAGCCTGCTCGCGAAGATGCCAGCCCGGATAACATCAAGCGCGAAACTGCCCCAGGCTAGCCTTCAACTGCGCCGCCAGACCATCCAGCACCTTGCCACTGGCCGTGGTTTCCACCACTGCCTGCGCCGCTTTCTCGGCTTGGGCGTGAATCGTTTCGACGCGCCCACGCACTGCCTGTGCACCCTGCGCCTGATGCGCTGCTGCTTGCGTCGCCAGACCGATCGCCGCATGCACCTGCTCGACCGAAGCCTGCACCGATTGCTGCAAGCGCGCACTGTCGCGCAAGACCAGCAAACCTTCGCTGGCCTGCCGTCCGGCCTGGCCAATCGCCTCGACTGCCTCACGTGCGCCCTGTTGCAGAGCGACGATGTGCGCTTGAATATCACCCGTGGAGCTTTGCGTCTTGCTCGCCAGCGCACGAACTTCATCGGCGACCACGGCGAAACCACGCCCGGTCTCACCGGCCCGCGCCGCCTCGATCGCAGCGTTCAATGCCAGCAGGTTGGTCTGTTCGGCGATGCCGTGAATCACCGTCAGCACCACCTCAATCTGCTCGCTCTGCTGCGCCAGTCGCTCGATAACCTTCGCCCCGGTATCGACCTGCCCGGCCAGCGCTTCGATCAGGCTACCAACCTTCGCCGAAGTCCGGGTGTTCTCATCGGTGGCCTGACGAATATCGACAACCTGCTTGAGCGCCGCCTGCATCGCCTGACTTTCCGACTGCGCCTCGTCTGCCATTTGCGACAGCGCGCGCAGGCTTTCTGCAACTTCATCGCGCTGCATTCCGGCAGCCGCATCGGCGCCAGCGTTGCGCAAAGTCATCGCGCCGATTTCCACGCCAGTGCGCTGAGCGACATCACCCGCCTCGCGTACGATCGGCTGCAATTTATCCACGAAGCGATTGACCGCTGAGGCCATGTCGCCGATTTCATCCTTGCTGTTGATCTGCACACGCTTGGTCAGATCACCCTCGCCTGCTGCCAGATCGTCCATCGCTGCATTGAGCATTTTCAGACGATTGACCACCCGATGACCGAGCACCACGGCCAGCAACAGCAGCACGCCGCAACCGACCAGTGCCAGGCCAAGGCCAATGCGCCAGCGAAGAGTGGCGGCAGCTTCCTGAACGGTTTGTGCGGTGTTGGCTTTCATTTCACCAGCGGTGGCTTGCGCCGATTGCAGGCGCGCCTGCATCGCTTTGGCGCTGTCCGCCGCTGCGCCTTTAAGGCTGTCGCCGACCAGTTGATCGCTGCTGGCAATCAGCGCCAGGAAGCGCTTGTCGAGCTCGGCCAGATCGGTTTCCACCGAGGCTGTGGACACACCCATCAGCACTTTGCCGATTTCCACGCCGTTGGGATTGATCGAGGCCTCGAGGTAGTAGACCGAAGGATCATTCTTCGCCGCATCCAGCACTTTATCCAGCGCGCGCTCGCCCTGACCTTTTTCCAGCAAGGCCTTGTTGATCGGGTTTTCACGGTTGAGATAACGGGTCAGATGCTGGCCGGTGGCGTCGTCATACACCACGAACAGCACGTTGGGATTGCGCTGGGCGCGGCGGGCGAACTCCGAGAGCGTCGGCACGTCGCTGTCCCACATGGCACGCGGCGCTACGGATGCAAGCAACTGCGCCATGTCGTTGGCCGAATCCTTCAGATCCTTTTCCAGCGTCGCTCGCAGCTGCGCCTGCTCTTCTTTCAGACGCGCGGACAGGCCGACCGTCAGGCGCTGACGAGTGCTGGCCGATAACGCATCAAGACTTGAAGTGACTTCACGCCCGGCCTGCTCCAGTTCACCGGAGAGTTTCTGGCTGTCGGCACCCAGGCGCACAGCCAGATCGGCTTCCAGCGCGGTCACCGTGCTCCGCGTCAGGGCAACCGCCACCAACACCTGCACCAAAAGGGCGATACCAAGGGTAACGAACACTGGCCGCAACAAACGGCTTTGTAACAGTGAGAGAACGGCTGACACTTTAAATCCCTCTACTTCTGACGCCATTAATTTGATGGCACTCTTGTAGACAGATTCACAGCAAAGGTCATGCCGTCCAACAGGCATAAACGACAAAGGCCCCGATTAAGGGGCCTTTGTTTTTTACATCAACGACTTATCAAGCAAACGGATGACGCAGAACGATGGTTTCGTTGCGGTCCGGGCCCGTCGAAATAATGTCGATCGGCGCGCCGATCAACTCTTCAACGCGTTTGATGTAGGCACGAGCATTGGCCGGCAGCTCTTCCAGGGTTTTTGCACCCACGGTCGATTCGCTCCAGCCTGGCACTTCTTCGTACACAGGCTGCAGGCCTACGTAGCTGTCAGCATCGGTCGGGGCAACAGCATTGCCTTGCGCGTCTTTGTAGCCGACGCAGATGTTGATGGTTTCCAGACCGTCGAGTACGTCCAGCTTGGTCAGGCAGATGCCCGAGATGCTGTTCACATCGATAGCGCGACGCAGGATGACGGCGTCAAACCAGCCGCAGCGACGGGCACGGCCGGTGGTAGCGCCGAACTCGTGACCCTGCTTGGCCAGGTGTGCACCGACTTCGTCAAACAGCTCGGTCGGGAACGGGCCGGAACCGACGCGAGTGGTGTAAGCCTTGGTGATGCCCAGGATGTAGTCGAGGAACATCGGGCCAACGCCCGAACCGGTCGCCACGCCACCCGCAGTGGTGTTGGAGCTGGTCACGTACGGGTAGGTGCCGTGGTCGATGTCGAGCAACGAACCTTGCGCGCCTTCGAACATGATGTCCTTGCCGGCACGACGCAGATCGTGCAGCTCGGCAGTCACGTCGAGCATCAGCGGCTTGAGCAGCTCAGCGTATTGCTTGCACTCGGCCAGGGTCTTTTCGAATTCGATGGCTGGCTCTTTGTAGTAACCGACCAGCATGAAGTTGTGGTAATCCACCAGTTCCCGCAGCTTGTCTTCGAAGCGCGGCATGTTCAGCAGGTCGCCGACACGCAGGCCACGACGGGCAACTTTATCTTCGTACGCCGGGCCGATGCCGCGACCGGTAGTACCGATCTTCAGCTCGCCACGGGCCTTTTCACGGGCCTGGTCCAGCGCAACGTGGAAGGACAGGATCAGCGGGCAGGACGGGCTGATACGCAAGCGCTCGCGCACCGGTACGCCTTTCTCTTCCAGCTTGGTGATCTCGCGCAGCAGGGCGTCAGGTGCAACCACCACGCCGTTGCCGATCAGGCATTGCACGCCTTCGCGCAGCACGCCCGACGGAATCAGGTGCAAGACGGTTTTCTCGCCGTCGATCACCAGCGTGTGACCCGCGTTGTGGCCACCCTGGTAGCGCACTACGGCGGCAGCATGTTCGGTCAGCAGATCAACGATCTTGCCTTTGCCCTCATCACCCCACTGGGTGCCCAGGACTACGACATTCTTACCCATAACACTTGTCCTCATTCGCGCAAACTTGGTGCCGGCGATGGCCGGCAGGAAAACTCAAGAAGCCAGTGGCGATACTTGCCAAAGCCCGTTCTGCTGAATCAATTGCCGGTCGCAGTCCGCATCACGGGCGGCGGCCAAAGGTTGTCCAGGCAAGGCCTGAACGACACGCTGACCCTCACTGCGCAACTGGCAAACCTGCTGCCAGAGTGCCGCATCCGTACTGTCAGGCATCCAGATACCGCCAGACGGTAGCTCGATCTCAGCACGCCCCAGGGTCACCAGGGTTTTCAAATCGGTAGAGAAACCAGTCGCCGGACGGGCGCGACCGAAGTCGGCACCGATGTCATCGTAACGACCGCCCTGAGCGATGGACTGGCCAACGCCCGGCACGAACACCGCGAACACCACACCGGTGTGGTAGTGGTAGCCGCGCAACTCACCGAGGTCGAAATACAGCGGCAGGTGCGGGAAGCGCACGGAAAGACGCTCGGCGATCGCCAGCAGGTCTTCCAGCGCCGCCAGCACCGGCGCCGGCGCATTGGCCAGACGCTCGCGGGCAGCGCTCAATACTTCACGGCCGCCGCACAGATCAACCAAGGCACGCAGCATCCCCGACAGATCGGCCGGGAGACCTTCGGTCAGGGTAATCACTTCATCGATGGCCTTGCGCTGCAGGGCATCGAACAACTGCTGCTCGACTTCACCGGAAAGACCAGCGGCACGCGCCAGACCACGGTAGATGCCGACATGCCCGAGGTCCATGTGCACGTCCGGCACATCGGCCAGTTGCAGCATGGCCAGCATCAGGCTGATGACTTCGACGTCGCTGCTCGGGCTGGCGTCGCCGTACAGCTCGGCGCCCAGCTGGATCGGGCTGCGCGAGGACGACAATGCACGCGGCTGGGCGTGCAGGACACTGCCTGCGTAGCACAGACGGCTCGGGCCTTCGCGGCGCAGGGTGTGCGCATCGATACGCGCCACCTGCGGTGTGATGTCGGCACGGAAACCCATCTGCCGGCCCGATTGCGGGTCGATGACCTTGAAGGTACGCAGATCCAGGTCTTGGCCCGCGCCGGTCAGCAGGGATTCCAGGTACTCGATATGGGGAGTCACGACGAACTCGTAACCCCAGCTCTGGAACAGATCCAACACCTGACGACGCGCGACTTCAATGCGCGCCGCCTCCGGTGGCAGTACTTCTTCGATGCCATCTGGCAGCAGCCAGCGGTCTACCGTTGCCATTACGCCATTCCCCTTTGATCCGGGCGGCCAGCACTAGGCGAGCCTTGAGTGAAGCAGAAAATGACCGGAGCGTTCAAAACGCACGCGCATGAACGACGCAGCGAAAGGCCGGCTGGCGGCTTCGCCCATCACTTTCCTCGAAAAACGCTCGGGCTATTCAAACCCGATGCCTGCAACAAAAACAGCAATCAAACGTGCAGACGCAAAAAAGCCGGGAATTTCCCGGCTGCCGCATCATACACACGTTTTCCGAAAGGATCACCCCGCCCGAGGTTTTAGCCGCCGGGCGGAATGATTCAGGTCAACGTCGTATCAAGGTTTGGCTTTTTCCAGGTAACGGAAGAAGTCGCTGCTTGGGTCGAGGACCAGGACGTCGGATTTGTTCGCGAAGCTTTCACGGTAGGCACGCAGGCTACGGTAGAAACCGTAGAACTCCTGATCCTGACCGTAGGCCTTGGAGTAGATCGCAGCTGCCTGGGCGTCACCGTCACCGCGAACCTCTTCGGATTCACGATAGGCTTCGGCCAGCAGCACGCGGCGTTGACGATCGGCGTCGGCACGGATGCCTTCGGCCAGCTCGTTACCCTTGGCGCGGTGCTCGCGAGCTTCACGCTCACGCTCGGTGCTCATACGCTCGAACACACTGCGGTTCACTTCCTTCGGCAGATCAATGGCCTTGACCCGGACATCAACCACTTCGATACCCAGCTCTTTTTCCGCCATCTTGTTCAGCGATGCAGTGATGTCAGCCATCAGCGCATCACGCTCACCCGACACCACTTCGTGCAGGGTGCGCTTGCCGAACTGGTCACGCAGCCCCGATTCGAGACGACGGGACAGACGCTCGTCGGCGATCTGCTTCAGACCCGAAGTCGCGGTGTAGAAGCGCTCGGCATCTTTCACCCGCCACTTGGCGTAGGCATCGACCATCACGGCTTTCTTTTCCAGGGTCAGGAAGCGCTGCGTCGGCGCATCCAGCGTCAGCAGACGCGCATCGAATTTGCGCACCTGGTTGACGTAAGGCACTTTCACATGCAGACCTGGCTGGACATCCGCCTGAACCACACGGCCGAATTGCAGCAGCACCGCGCGCTCGGTCTGAGCGACGATGTAGAAGCAATTCCAGCCCACCAGTACCACAACGACGCCAACGATCAGGGCGATCAGCGATTTATTGCTCATCAGCGGGTCTCCCTTGTACGCGTCTGCGGCACGTCAGTGACATGCGGCGTGACGTCCGTGTTGTTGCTGGCGGCCGAACCGGTCACCGGTGCGTTGCCCGAGCTGTTCTGGATCATTTTGTCCAACGGCAGGTAAAGCAGATTGCTCTGGCCGTTCTTGTTGCCGGTCACGAGCACCTTGCTGGTGTTGCTGAAGACTTCCTGCATGGTGTCCAGGTACAGACGCTCGCGGGTGACTTCAGGTGCCTTGCGATACTCGGCGACCAGTTTGGTGAAGCGATCGGCCTCACCCTTGGCGCGCGAGATGGTCTCGTCGCGATAACCGTTGGCATCTTCGATGATGCGCTGGGCCTGACCACGGGCTTCCGGCACAACGCCGTTGGCGTAGGTTTCAGCCTGGTTGCGCGAACGCTGCTCGTCTTCACGGGCGCGGATCACGTCATCGAAAGCTTCCTGCACTTCACGCGGTGCTGCTGCGCTCTGTACGTTGACCTGGGTGACGGTGATACCGGTGCGATAGGTATCGAGGAAACGTTGCAGACGCTCCTTGATTTCGCTGGCCATCAATTCACGACCTTCGGTCAGCACCTGGTCCATGGCGGTAGAACCGACCACGTGACGCAGTGCACTTTCGGTCGCGTGCTGCAGACTGATTTCCGGCTGATCGACGTTCAGCACGAAGTCCTGCAGGTTGCTGATCTTGTACTGCACGGTCAGCGGCACTTCGACGATGTTCTCGTCTTCAGTCAGCATCTGGCCCTGCTTGGTGTACGCACGCTCACGCGTCACGTTCTCCATGTACTTCTTGTCGATCGGCGGGAAGTAGATGTTCAGGCCCGGGCCGACAGTCTCGTAGTACTTGCCGAAGCGCAGCACCACGGCTTGCTCCTGCTCGTCCACCACGTAGACCGCGCTGTACAGCCAGACAGCCGCCAGCACGACCAGACCGATGCCGAGCAGACCGCCGAAGCCGCCACTGCTGCGCCCCGATCCGCCGCCGTCATCACCGCGTTTCTTACCACCACCGAACAACCCGTTCAGGCTTTCCTGCAGCTTTCGGAAGGCCTCGTCGAGATCCGGTGGCCCCTTGCGGTCGCCGTTATTGCGGCGCTTGCCACCCCAGGGATCCTGATTATTCGAGTTGCCACCCGGCTCATTCCAAGCCATAGCGCTCTCCATCTGATAAAGCAAAGACGCACCCACGGCGCGCCGACCAATGCTACAGAATGCCTGCCGTTGCGGCACAACCGCTTTGTCAGGCTTTTATTGCAAAGTGTGTTGCTCGATGAATTCCATCGGCTGCAATCCTTCGCGGCTTACCAATCGATTCAACTCGATCCGGGGCAAACGAACGGCCAGCAGGCTGACACCTTCATCATCGTATTCTTCTTTCTGCACCGCCCCGAGTTCGAAGAACTGCGCACGCAGCCGAGCGAATCGTTGCGGCAAGCGCAAGGTACCGACGAACAGATCACTGCCGAGCAACTCGGCGATGGCCTGTTCAAGCAATTCCAGACCGCTGCCATCACGCGCCGAGAGCCAGACCCGTTGCGGCTTGCCATCGGCATCGCGCTGGATCTGCGGCTCGACGCCTTCAAGCAAATCGAGTTTGTTATAGACCTCGAGGATCGGCAAGTCCTGGGCACCAATCTCGCCCAGCACCACCATCACCTGCTCGATCTGCAACATGCGATCCGGTTCGGCTGCATCGATCACGTGCAACAGCAGGTCGGAGTTGCTCGACTCTTCGAGCGTAGACCGAAATGCCTCGACCAGCTTGTGTGGCAGGTGACGAATGAACCCCACGGTGTCGGCGAGGACGATCGGACCGAGGTCGTCAAGCTCCAGCCGGCGCAGGGTCGGGTCGAGCGTGGCGAACAACTGATCGGCCGCGTACACCTCGGACTTCGTCACGTTGTTGAAGAGTGTCGATTTGCCGGCGTTGGTGTATCCCACCAGCGAAACGGTAGGGATGTCCGCACGGGATCGGCCACGGCGCGACTGCTCGCGCTGACTGCGCACCTTCTCCAGCCGCCCCTTGATCTGACGCAGGCGAACCCGCAGCAGACGGCGGTCGGTTTCCAGCTGGGTTTCACCCGGACCGCGCATACCGATACCGCCACCCTGACGCTCAAGGTGAGTCCAGCCGCGAACCAGCCGCGTGCTCATGTGGTCAAGCTGGGCCAGTTCGACCTGCAGCTTGCCCTCATGGGTGCGTGCGCGTTGGGCGAAAATATCGAGAATCAGCCCGGTGCGGTCGATCACGCGACACTCGAAGACACGTTCGAGGTTGCGTTCCTGACTGGGCGTGAGGATGTGATTGAAAATCACCAGATCGGCTTCTTCAGCCTTGACCAGGTCACGCAGTTCCTCGACCTTGCCGCTGCCGATCAGATATTTGGCGGTTGGCCGATGACGCGGCACGTTAAAAAACGCGACGGTCTCGGCGCCAGCCGAATTTGCCAACTCCTGAAACTCCTGCGGATCTTCGCGCGCCTCAGGGTCCTGTCCATCCAAGTGAACGAGGATGACTCGTTCACCACCACCGTGGCGCTCAAAGAACAAAGGAGACTCCTATCAGGCGTTACCCGGCGCTGCATCGGCATCGCCCTGTTCGTTTTCGGTTGCGCTAGGCAGACGAATTGGACGAACCGGCACGACGGTCGAGATAGCGTGTTTGTAGACCATCTGGCTTACGGTGTTTTTCAGCAGGATCACGAACTGGTCGAACGACTCGATCGTCCCTTGCAGCTTGATACCGTTGACCAGATAGATGGAAACCCCGACTTTCTCTTTACGTAAAGTGTTCAGGTAAGGGTCTTGTAGCGAATGCCCTTTTGACATGTGCCGCACTCCTTTAAGGATTCAATAATAAAAACAGGTAAATTCAGATGGCTTCGGCCGTCACACCCCCAAGGATAGACGGCAATTGCAAGGACTCAGCTCAATATGGAGATGGTCCCAAGGTATTTCAAGGCGCGTGGCAGATTGTCGCAATCAAGACTGTCCAGCCAATGCAAATCGTCCCAGCTGCGCAGCCAGGTAAACTGGCGTTTGGCCAATTGGCGCGTGGCGATGATGCCCCGCTCCTGCATCTGGGCCAATGTCAGCTTGCCGTCCAGGTAATCCCAGACTTGGCGGTAGCCTACCGCACGTATAGACGGCAACCCCGAATGCAGGTCACTTCTTTTACGCAGGGCTACGACCTCGTCGATGAATCCCTGTTCCAACATATTTGTGAATCTTTGTTCAATTCGCTGGTGCAGAACCTGACGATTCGCCGGAGCAATGGCCAGGTTCGCGACAGTATAGGGCAATTGTTGCCGTCCCGAAGCGGCTGCTTCAGTACTTCGCACAGATTGTTGCTCGCGCAGAGCGGTCATGCTCTGCCCGCTGACTCGATACACTTCCAGTGCCCGACTCAAGCGTTGCGGATCATTGGGATGGATGCGCGCCGCCGACACCGGATCGATCTGCGCCAACTGTTCGTGCAGGGCTTGCCAGCCGAGGCGTGCAGCTTCTTCCTCGATCTGCGCGCGGACCTCGGGATCGGCTGCCGGCATGTCCGCCAGACCTTCGACCAGAGCCTTGTAATAGAGCATGGTGCCGCCGACCAGCAGCGGGATCTTTCCTCGCCCAGTGATTTCGGCCATGGCCTGCAACGCGTCGCGACGGAAATCGGCAGCGGAATACGCTTCAGCGGGGTCGAGAATGTCGATCAGCCGGTGTGGGTATTCGGCGAGCAGTTCTTGCGAAGGCTTGGCCGTGCCGATGTCCATGCCGCGGTAGACAAGCGCCGAATCGACACTGATCAACTCGCACGGCAGCACCTTGGTCAGCTCGATGGCCAGATCGGTCTTGCCCGCAGCGGTCGGGCCCATCAGGAAAATCGCTGGAGGCAGCTGGCTCATCAGCGACCGCGCAGGAACAGTTTGTCCAGATCGTCCAGGCCCAATTGGGTCCAGGTCGGTCGGCCATGGTTGCATTGACCACTGCGCTCGGTGTTTTCCATATCGCGCAGCAGACCGTTCATTTCCGGCAGGGCCAGACGCCGGTTGGCGCGGATCGCGCCGTGGCAGGCCATGGTGCCGAGCAGTTCGTTGAGGTGCGCCTGGATACGGTCACTGGTGCCGTATTCCATCAGGTCAGAGAGCACGTCGCCGACCAGTCGATTGGCTTCGGCCTGCTTGAGCAAAGCGGGAATCTGCCGGATCGCCAGGGTTTCCGGCCCCAGTCGCTGCAATTCAAAACCAAGACGCTGAAACCAGGCGGCGTGTTCTTCAGCGCAATCGGCCTCGCGCTGACTGACCGCCAGCGACTCCGGCACCAGCAACGGCTGGCCACTGAGACCTTCGCTGGCCATGGCGATTTTCAGGCGCTCGTACATGATCCGCTCGTGGGCGGCATGCATGTCCACCAGCACCAGGCCGTGGGCGTTTTCAGACAAGATATAGATGCCTTTTAGCTGCGCCAGTGCATAGCCGAGCGGCGGAATATCTTCCTGACCGGTCGGCAGTGCGCTGGCATTGGCTTCAGGCAGCGGCGCGAAAAATTCCTTGTATGCGGCTTGCGCCTCGGCAGCAGGCACCGCCGATTGCGGACGCGGCGTGTATTGATACTGATAAGCGCCGCCAGCGCTGGCGCCGGATGACGTGTTGAACGCCGGTTGCGCCTGCGGCTGCTCCAGCAGCGCATTGGCTGCCAGACGCATCTCGCCCTGTGGGCCAAACTCGCCCGCCTCGATCCCGCTCGGCCGAACGATCGCCGTGGTGACCGAGCCGGCCAATTGATCTTCCGGACGCACATCGCCCAGCGCACGGTGCAGCGTGCCATACAGGAAATCGTGGACCATGCGCCCGTCACGGAAACGCACTTCGTGTTTGGTCGGGTGCACGTTGACGTCTACCGCTGCGGGATCGACCTCGAAAAACAGCGCGAAGGTCGGGTGCCGACCATTGAACAGCACGTCGCGATAAGCCTGGCGTACCGCGTGGGCCACCAGTTTGTCGCGCACCGCACGGCCGTTTACGAAGAAATACTGCAAATCCGCCTGACTGCGGTTGAAGGTCGGCAAACCGACCCAGCCCCACAGGTGCAAGCCATTGCGTTCGATCTCGATCGGCAACGCCTGCTCAAGGAAACCCGAACCGCAGATCGCCGCCACACGCCGTGCGCGGGCTGCATCATCGTGGGCCTCGTGCAGGCTGAGAATGGTCTTGCCGTTGTGGCGCAGATGGAAAGCCACATCGAAGCGCGCCAGCGCCAGACGCTTGATCACTTCCTGCAGGTGATCGAATTCGGTTTTTTCGGTCTTGAGAAATTTGCGCCGGGCCGGGGTGTTGAAGAACAGGTCGCGAACTTCCACCGAGGTGCCCACCGGATGCGCCGCCGGCTGCACGCGCGGCGCCATATCCCGGCCTTCGGTCTCGACCTGCCAGGCCTGATCGGCATCGCGGGTGCGCGAGGTGAGGGTCAGACGCGCCACGGAGCTGATCGACGCCAGCGCCTCGCCACGGAAACCCAGGCTCATCACCTGTTCGAGGTCTTCGAGGTTGCGAATCTTGCTGGTGGCGTGACGGGCCAGGGCGAGCGGCAGGTCATCGGCGGAAATACCGCTGCCGTCATCGCGCACGCGCAGCAACTTGATGCCGCCCAGCTCGACATCGACGTCAATACGCTTGGCGCCGGAGTCGAGGCTGTTTTCCAGCAACTCCTTGATCACCGAAGCCGGGCGCTCAACCACCTCACCAGCGGCGATCTGGTTCGCCAGTCGTGGGCTGAGCAGCTCGATGCGCGCAGTGTTCAATACCTGGTTCATTCTTTCGACGCCAGTTCGGTGCCAGGAATCGTCAGGTGCTGACCGACTTTCAGCTCATCGCTTTTCAGATTGTTGGCGGCGCGCAAGGTAGCCGGCGAAACCTGATAGCGCACGCCGATCATCGCCAGGGTTTCCCCCGGGCCGACACGGTGGTCGCGCGGGCCTTGAGCAATCTTGCCGGAATCACGCAGCCAGGCGATGTAGGTGCCCGGCGGCGGATTCTGCTGGAAGAACTGGCGTACGCCGCTGCTGATCGAACGGGCCAGCGCTTGCTGATGGCTCGACGCGGACAGCTTGTTCGCTTCGTTGGCATTGGAAATGAAGCCGGTTTCAACCAGGATCGACGGAATGTCCGGCGACTTCAGCACCATGAAGCCGGCCTGTTCCACGCGCTGTTTGTGCAGCGGCGTAACGCGACCGATGTTGGTCAGCACCTTCTGGCCGACGTTGAGACTGGAGGTCAGCGACGCAGTCATCGACAGGTCGAGCAACACGCCGGCGAGCATGCGGTCCTTATCGTCGAGGCTGACGTTGCCGGCACCACCGATCAGGTCGGATCGGTTTTCACTGTCGGCCAGCCAGCGGGCGGTCTCGGAGGTAGCGCCACGATCGGACAGGGCGAACACCGAAGCACCGAAAGCGGCCGCGGACGGCGCGGCGTCGGCGTGGATCGAGACGAACAGGTCGGCGCCCTTCTTGCGGGCGATTTCGGTACGCCCGCGCAAAGGAATGAAGTAGTCGCCGGTACGGGTCAGCTCGGCGCGGAAGCCTTTCATGCCGTTGACCTGACGCTGCAGTTCGCGGGCGATCTGCAGCACCACGTCTTTCTCACGCTGGCCGCGCGAGCCGGACGCGCCCGGGTCTTCCCCTCCGTGGCCGGCATCGATCACGACGATAATGTCGCGCTTGCCAGCCGGGGCTGGCGGCAGCTTGATCGCCGGTTCGGTCGGAGTCACCGGCACCGCCGGCACGGTCGCCACCGATGGCGTCGGGGCTGGCGGCGGCGCGGCATCGGCCGGGTTGTCGAACAGATCGACCACCAGACGGTTGCCGTATTGCGCGTTCGGCGCCAGCGAGAAGCTTTTCGGGGTGACGGCTTTTTTCAGGTCGATGACCACGCGCAGGTCGGTCGGCGTGCGCTGGGCTGAGCGCATCGCGGTGATAGGCGTGTTCGCGGTCTGCACGTTCAACGGCGCGCCGAGGGTGGCGCCGTTGATGTCGATCACCAGCCGGTCCGGGGCTGTCAGGGTGAAAACGCTGTGCTGCACCGGGCCGCTGAGGTCAAAGACCAGTCGCGTGTTGTCCGGCGCCCGCCACAGGCGCACGCTGTTGACCTTTGAATCGGCCACAGCGTTGACGGTTACTGCCATCAACATCAGTCCAGCGGCAGCCACCAACGCGCGAAAGCGCATACCAAACCCCATCATTTAATTGGATTCCAATGCCAAAGCGGCACACCAGGTCTCGCCACGCGAGCCCTGGGCTAAAATTTTCAGCGAACGCCCGCTGTCTTGCGGGCTAATGGTAATGGTCAGGTCGGGCTTTGGCAAAAAGCCTGCACCTTTATCGGGCCACTCGATCAGGCACAGGGCATCGTCTTCGAAGTAGTCACGGATGCCGAGAAACTCCAGCTCCTCGGGATCGACCAGACGATAGAGGTCGAAGTGGAAGGCACGTATGTCACCGATCTCGTAGGGCTCGACCAGAGTGAAGGTGGGACTTTTTACCGCGCCAACATGGCCCAAACCGCGAATGATGCCCCGTGACAGGGTGGTTTTGCCCATACCCAGATTGCCTTCAAGAAAAATCAGGCCATGGCCCTGGGTGACGCGGGCGATTCGTGCGCCAAAGTCGCTCATCGCCTGTTCATCGGCCAGGTACAGGGTTACTTCAGACACGGTGCTTGCTCCTCCAACAACTGACGAATGGCTGGAATCAGATCACTGGCCGCCAGCCCACGGCCGAATTTGCCTTGTTGCATACCCGCGTTGGCGTGCAGCCAGACGGCCAGGCATGCCGCATCGAACGCGTCCATGCCCTGGGCCAGCAATGCGCCGGTCAGACCGGCCAGCACATCCCCCAACCCGCCCGTGGCCATCGCCGGATGGCCCTGATGACATAGGGCCAGACGCCCATCGGGATGGGCGATCAGACTGCCGGCCCCTTTCAGAACCACTACCGCTGAATACTTTTTGCTCAACGCCAGAGCAGCGGCCGGGCGATCGGCCTGCACTTCGGCGGTACTGATGCCAAGCAAGCGCGCCGCTTCACCCGGATGCGGGGTGATCACGCAATCCTTGGGCAACTGGACAAAATCGCTGGCCAGCAGGTTCAACGCGTCGGCGTCCCACACTTGCGGCAACGCAGCATTGGCGGCCGCCGACGACAGGGCACGGCCCCAACTGGCCTGACCGAGACCCGGTCCGACCACCAGCACCGAAACCTTTTCCAGCAGCCCCATCAGTTGATTGGCTGACGAAGTGCCGAGCGCCATCGCCTCCGGGACCCGAGTCAGCGCCGCCGGCACATGCTCTGGGCGAGTCGCCAGCGAGACCATGCCCGCGCCGCCGCGCAAGGCCATTTCCGTGCTGAGCAGAATCGCTCCGCCGAAACCGTGATCGCCGCCGATCAGCAACACGTGGCCAAAGCGGCCCTTGTGCGAGGTCGGCGCGCGCGGCGCAAGTGCTGGAAGATTAGCGGCGCTCAGGCGCTGAGCGCAGACAGGAATGTCACTGAAAATTTCGTCGGGGGCTTGCAGGTCGCTGAAGACCAGCTCACCGATATGATCCGCCGCATCACCGGTCAACAGCCCGACCTTCATAGCAATGAAGGTCACCGTTAGATCGGCGCATACCGCGACACCCAGTTCACACCCGGTATCGGCACACAGCCCGGAAGGAATATCGACCGCCGCTACCGGCAAGCCGCAGGCGTTGATCGCTTTGATCGCCGAGGCATAGGGCTCACGCACTTCGCCGCTCAGGCCAGTGCCGAGCAAGGCATCGAGGACGACACCGCACAGCTCGCTTTGCGCCTGCCAGCCTTGCACCACAACACCAGCAGCCACGGATTCGGCATGGGCCAGTGCGGCATCTCCCTGCAAACGTTGCGGATCGCCGACGGCGAGAACGCGCACGGTCCAGACGGCCCGCAGCGCCAACCCGGCCACCAGATAACCGTCACCGGCATTGTTGCCATGGCCGGCGAGCACGGTCAGCTCGTTCGCGCCCGGCCATTTGCGCACCAGTGCGCGCCACGTCGCGCGGGCGGCGCGTTGCATCAATTCGAAGCCCGGCGTGCCGGCGGCGATCAGCCGCGCGTCGAGTTCGCGCACCTGCGCGGCGCGGTACAGCGCGTCGGGTAATTCATCTTTCGTCTGCGGCATGCGTCTTCGGGCTCCGATGTCTGGCAGAATTATACGCACCTCAGCTCCGGTTTCTCTCGCCTCATGTCCGCCATCACCACAGACCTGCCCGCCCTCGCCCAATCGATCAAGGATTGGGGCCGCGAGCTGGGCTTCCAGCAAGTCGGCATCAGCGGTCTGGACCTGGCCGAACACGAGCAGCATCTGCAGCGCTGGCTCGAGGCCGGCTACCACGGCGACATGGACTACATGGGCGCCCATGGCAGCAAACGCTCGCATCCCGAAGAGCTGGTGCCGGGCACGTTGCGCGTGGTTTCCCTGCGCATGGACTACTTGCCAGGCGATACCGAAATGGCCAAACGCCTGGCTGAGCCGGAGAAGGCTTACGTGTCGCGTTATGCCTTGGGCCGCGATTACCACAAATTGATCCGTAAACGTGTTCAACAATTGGCCGACAAGATCCAGGCGGAGATCGGCCCGTTCGGCTTTCGTGCGTTTGTCGACAGCGCACCGGTGCTGGAAAAAGCCATCGCCGAACAGGCTGGACTGGGCTGGATCGGTAAAAATACCTTAGTGTTGAACCGCAAGGCCGGGAGTTATTTCTTCCTGAGCGAACTGTTCGTCGACCTGCCGCTACCGGTGGACGAACCGCACAGCAGCGAACATTGCGGGCGTTGCACCGCATGCCTGGATATCTGCCCGACCAACGCCTTTGTCGGCCCGTACGTGCTGGACGCCCGGCGCTGCATTTCCTATTTGACCATTGAGCTGAAAACCGCGATTCCCGAAGAATTGCGGCCATTGATAGGCAATCGGGTATTTGGCTGCGATGACTGCCAGATCGTCTGCCCATGGAACCGCTTCGCTCGGCCGACTGGAGAAAGCGATTTCAAGCCACGGCACAATCTCGATAATGCCGAGCTGGCTGAACTGTTCATGTGGGATGAAGAAAAGTTCTTGAGCAGCACCGAAGGTTCACCGTTGCGGCGTGCCGGGTACGAGCGCTGGTTACGCAATCTGGCGGTGGGGCTGGGGAATGCGCCTTCAACGATTCCTGTGCTGGAAGCGTTGAAGGCGCGACGCGATTATCCGTCAGAGTTGGTCAGGGAACATGTCGAGTGGGCACTGGAACAGCACGCCCACCGCGCGCTCGCAAAACCGGCAAGCGCACTGTTCAAATCGTAGCCGGACCTTGAGTGTTCCTGCTTTCGCCTTGTATCGTTTCGTTGCGTGCTCCGACCTACTTTTTTTCCTTTAAATGACCACCCAGCTGGTTGATGACCGCGATCCGCTCCTTGGCGTTTTCGGTCATATATATTCGGTCTCCTTGCGACAGATAGAGATGCATCGGCTTTGATGCTGAGCCGGATGGACCATGCATGGGCGTGTATTTGGCATGAATCAGCGCTGCAGAAGACGTCGGAGAGTTACCCGCCTCTATGTGCTGCATGAAAGTTTCGGCCTTTTCAAGCAAGCCGGTAAGGCCCTCTTTCTCAAGGATGTTCTTTTTGGGGTCGACCCTGACGAGTGACCATGGTTTCTCGGCCTCCTCCTGAACGGCCGCGCTGGCCTTCGCCTTCGCCTTGGCCGCCGCCTTGTTTCCCTTACCCTTGATCATGCCTCGGGCCATCTCTTGACCCGCTGCCTTGGAGCCTTTACTACTCAGGCCCTGCTTGAAGGCGCCAGCCAGTTTCCTGCCAGCATTGATGCCCGCTTTGGCACCAGCTGCCAGCCCTGCCCCCACCGAAGCCAGCCCAAGACCGAAACTGATCCAGCCCAAAATCTCGCCCGCTTGAGAACCCGGTGCGAGTTCATTGACCACCTCGCTGGCAATACCCGCCAGGCCTGAAGCAACCGCCAGCCCCAATGCCGCCACTGCCCATGGCGTCGCCGCGCCCATCGTCACCACGCTGGCAACAATTCCGAGAACACTGAGGCCGATGCCCAGGATCGATTGCCAGGAGATATGCCCGGTAGGGTCGACACGATTGACAGGGTCGCCCAGGCAATAACTGTAGGCATTCAATCCGCCCGCGCCAAATGGACTCATGCTGTCGGGGGCGAGAAAGCGCATCAGTGTCGGACTATAAGCCCTGTAACCGTTGCCCAGCAGATACAGCCCGGTAACCGGATCCAGCTGTTCGCCGTTGAACCCTGCCACGCTGAACAATCCACCTTCGGCGGGACGATGCCCATAAGGGCTGTAGGCGCAATCGGTGAGCTGCTCCTTGCCCAGCGTTGCCAGCACACTTTGCTGCTGATCGGTGGCGTATAGCTGCGCGTCGGGGTTCAACCCCGATTGCTGTTGCCCCACTAGCGCTCCACCGTGACGCACAACACTGGTTGAACTTTCACCACTCACCTCGTTGGCAACCCGGCCTGCGTAGTAGTAACGCTGCACAATTGCTTTTTCGGCTTGCGACAGCTCCACCAGATCGTCGAAACCGTCGTAATGGTAGCCACGAATCACTGATCCCCCTGCGCTGGACAACTGCTCGAGACGTCCGAACGCGTCATAGGCCAGCGTTCGCGCCTGGTCGTCCTTGATCATCCTGCCGTTGGCGTCGTATTCCAGCGTCACTGCCGAGGGATAGTCGACGTGGGAATGTTTGACGGCGCTGAGCTGTGCAGGATCAGGATTGTCGTAACTGAAGGTGGTCAGATTCACCCCCAGCGGGAACTTCGTCTGCACGGTGAGGATGTTATCCAATGCATCGAAGGTGAATGTCTGGCGGATAATTTCCTTGCCATACGGATCGCGCGGCTTTTGCGTGCCGGCACAGTCGTACTGGATCAAGCGCCCGCGCACATCGTAGGTGAACTGTTCATCACGTAACACTTGAGTGCCACGTCTGGACACTTTCTGCGCCAGTTTGCCAGCCAGCGTGTAAGTCGATTCCAGGGTCTGGTCTGGCTGCCCCTGAATCTCGAATGTTCGGCGGGTTTCACGCCCGATATCGTCATAGGCAAACCGGGTGAGCATTTGACGCTTGATTGACGTTTCTTCGGTTTTCGTCCAGTCCAGCATCCCCGTCTGCGCGTCGTAGTGGAATTCGGTTTTAAGCGAGCCTTGAGAGGTGGATAGCAGGCGGCCGTGCTTATCGTATTCGGATGTGCTTTCGACTCCGAGCACATTGACATGGTTGATCGGTCGCCCCTGCAGGGACCAGCTACTGGAGGTTGCTTTGGTGATAGCGCCGAGGGTCGTCGTTTCGGTTTTCACACGCCCGGAGGGGTGATAGGCGAAATTGCGCTGTCTGCCGTTTTCGGTACAGGTCAAGGGATTGCCACTGAGGGGGTCATACGTCATGGTCGTGACCAGATCCCCTGCCTTGCGCTCAGTCAGCAGGCCGCCCAGTTCCCGCAAATAAGTGAATTCGGTTTTTTTGCCATCAGCACTCTTGTACCACTGCGGCTGGCTAAAGCCCGCTTCATAACCAGTCTCGGTCTTACGTCCGCCCACGGTACTCTGGATCAAGCGACCCAGACCGTCATAAGTTTGCTGCCCCAACACTTTGTCAGCGACCTTGATGTTGATCGGCAGACCTTCATCACTGTGCCCGGCGTAGTCGGTCACGACCGCAGTGGCGTCGGGCAGGACACTGCGGGTTATCCGGTCAAAAACGTCGTACTCATATCGGCTGGTATTGCCGACAGGGTCTGTCTGACTGGTTGTGCGCCCGTAGCCGTCATAGGTGTACACGGTTTTGCCGAGACTTTTGTTCTTCAGATTGAAGCTCTCGACACTCAGCGGTTTACCGAAATCATTGACGAGGGTGATCGTCTTGCCCATCCCCTGGAGCCAATGGGTCTGCCGGCGAAGAACCGGGTCCGCCTCGCTGTGTTCGATACGTCCATCATCGTGCAGCGTCTTGCTGACCTGGCCCCAGGAATCGAATTCGTAGCCGGTGCTGACCGGATAAGGCTTGCCATCACGCCAATCAGTCAGCGTCACTTTCACCTTGTGGCCGACCGAATCATGCAGCGCAGAATAAAGCGTGCGTGTCTGAATCAGACCGTCCTTGTCGGGATGGTCGCAGTCCTTTTCATGAACGGTGATCACCCGTTCCATCCCGTCATAAGTCACTTTTTGCTCGCCGCCAGCAGGATCCGTGGTCACCATTGTCGCCGGATGCTGTTTGCTGGCAGCCAGATAGGTCCACCGGGTAACGGCCGCATATGGGGTGCCGCCAGCAACCGTTTTGCCCACTGCCCGACCGATTGCGTCGTACTCATGCTCGATGTGCTCGCCATCGACACCGACTTCAGAGACCTGTAATCCGGTCAGCGTCGACAGCACTTTCTCACTGGTCTGCAGCGTGCCGTCAAATCCGCGCGTGCTGGACCTGACTCGCAACCTGTCACCCTCAAGTTCATAGGAAAATTCGATAGCGGTTTTTTTATCATTCAGAACGACACTTTGCTCTTTCGTGGCTCCATGCTTGAGTGGATCCCCGGGCGTATTCAAATAACTGCGTGCGGTTTTCGAACGCAATACCTCAACGCCTTCCAACACTTCACAAAAACGCTCCTCGACCGGTAACACGGATGCCAGTTCCGCACCGTCCAGCGCCGGATGCAGCGCGTAGTCGTAGTAGGTGACTGTCGAAGCACCATCGGATGCGGCAGCAGTCACCGTCCTCTTTTTCGGAAATCTGGAAAAGCCCAGCGGATCCTCTGGGCAGTTATCTCCACCACTGGCCGGATAAAATTCCGTGGTCGTCGTCACCCCAGTGGGCTCGACCTGCTTGAGCAAGTTACCTTCGTCATCGAACTCGGTGACGGTGATTTCCACACGCTGCTGTTGGGTGCGCCGATCGAGGTACGTCACCGTGTGGACCTTAGGCATGCGGAACTGAGCAACCTGCTCACTGAATGGCTTGGTAATGGAACAGTGATACTCCGTGGTGGTGGCGATCTGAGCGTCACCACAGGTTGTAACCTCAGCCACCAACAGATGGAATTTGTTGTAGGTGCGTTTGATGCGGGTATGTACTTTGCCGCTGACCAGCAAGTGCTCGTCCGAGGTGTAGACGTAGTGGCCGGGCGCAAGATAGAGAGGATCCAGGTCACTATCCTTGGCAGGAAGGAGGCCCTGCCCAAGGAAGTTATGGTCGGAGTACGTGTAGGTCTTGCAAAGTCGGGGCTGGCCGCGCCCTGGGTAGACATCGTGAGCAATCACAAACGGCAGTGTCCGTTCCACACCGCTGATGAAGCGGTGGCCGTGCCGCTTGTAGCGAATGATTTCGACCCCGCGCAGCGGATTGACGATGCGATGAACATAGCTGGCTCCAGCGATGACTTCATACTCAAGGTCCCAACCCTTACCAACCGGCAGCTCGATGGCCGTCACTCGAGAGTTTTTCAAGATCAGCTTGTAGTTGGAACTGGAAGTAGTGTCGGGATGCCGGGACAGCGTCACCTGGCCAGCCGCGCGGGTGATTTTCAACAGGCAGCGCTTGGCATCACGGACTTCGGCCAATCGGGGAAACTGGTTGAACAACTCATGCTTCAGCGTAATGCTCACACCGTTCGCCGCGATTATTTTTTCCGCGACGGCGACCTGAGTGCCGGCCAGGACTTTGAGCAGTTCACGCCAGCCATCCTTGTATCGAACTTCATAGCGCCCTGCTCCAGCGACTGACACTTTCGCCGTTTGCAGTTTCATTTCCTTGAACTTAAGGCCGGTAGACGTCTCGACAGCCTTGTAGCGCTCACCGTTGGACAAGGTCATCACTTTGCTGCGCAAGTCATAATTGGTCAGTGTCAAAGACCAGCCAACGCCGAAACCACTATCCGCCTGATTGAGCGGATTAAAGCCCACTGAAAGTGCAAGCTCCGGACCATTGAGATCCGCCGAGTGCAACTTGCCAAGCGAAAATGCGCAGGTGTACATGCCCGTGCGGGGATCAACGCCTCCTGAAACAAATTCACCAAAGTTGAAAGCGTTTGAATGAACAGAGGGAGAGAAATTACTTTCCATTGGTAAACCGTCCTTTTATTTCCAGACTTAGGTTGAGCAGTTAAAACTGGCCAGCAAAAAGCGCCGACCACACAACGAAGTCAGCTAAGCTGCTTCATTGACCGCCTGGATTGATCCAGAATAAAAGTGAGCCGCTCTTTATCACCATCGATACAAAGGCGGTGCTCCGTACCGAACTCATCGAACACGGCAAACTCGAATGCGCTTTCATTTTCCCGTGCTGCTTGCGGGTCAGCGGAAAGATACTGAACAAGGGTTAATTGCCCAGGCACCTTATTGATAGGGACGGTAACGTAGCTCAGGGGACTGCGGAATGTTGCTTGCACGCCATATATCGGTGCCATATAGCCATAAAAAACTTTGCGACTACCTTGTATTCCGGGGATATTACCGGACACATAGACTTGCACCGCCTCTTCGGAATCATAAGGATCAAGTTTCACCTCACTGCTGTACCAGTCAAGGAGGTGAATCTGCCTGCCTTCAGCGCGCAGGGCAATATGATAATGCTGAATCGAATCGTATCGACCCCTCTGCCGTTTCTCATCATACTTGCTCAATGAAAAGCTGCTCAGCGAGTACTCTTTTGGAGGAATCGCCTCCAGCGTGACACTGCTGTCGAAACCAACCCCATTACTTCGCAATACCACGCCATTCAAGGAGATCTCGGCAGCCACTTCCATAATTCCAGGTCGGGAAGCCGAGACCCAGAACTGGAAAATCTGTACCGGATCTGCGGCGTTGCTTACCTGGTTGTCACTAACCCGAGGGAGTTCTGTCAGGCGCGTTGCACCACCCGACATTTCGTGAGCGTAACGATTTTCCTGAATCGAAACACTCCAGTCTCCCTCCAGAGGCCGAGCACCGTTGTAGGCAATCAGCCGCAATGACGGCAATGCAGGATGTCCATGCAGCGATACGCCGTCGCCATTGTTATCGATACCGTGCAGAAGCACCAATACACGCACCTGCATGCGACCGTTGGCATAAAGCACTTTGTGCTGGCCATGATTTGTGGCGTCGAGCTTTACCTCGATACGGGAAATACCAACTTGCTCATCAAACATCTGATAACACCTCAGCCGATTAATATATTTCGCCCTTCAAGGGCTCGGCAAAGTATTAACGTCGAATTTAAATATAAACAGCCGCGACATTTGACATTTTGTGAAAAAGCAAACTTTCAACATTATCTTTAATAATTCACACAGATGCTAATAACTTCAAAAAATGCGATCTGCATGTTACGAGATTCAACACTAAGCCCTTCGCCCCTTTGATTCTGGCCCACGATGGCCTGTTACCCCTTCCGAATTCAATCAACCCGAACCGGAAGGGGAGTCGGCGAGTAGCTTATGTTTGCCAAATCATGTTGGCAGCGTGATCGATCCGTTACTTTCGACAACACTCAGTCGCTATCTGGACCTGTCGAAAATCCGCTCTCCGATGACTCACTATCGGAATCAAAATCTGAAACTGCTTCTTCCGTTTGGATTTCCACTTTCCGGTCCATACTGGAATTTTCAAGGTATTGATTAATCCGCCGCATCGACTCGTCACTCAGCGGATTGTTCAATAAACCAACATATAGATCTTGAGTATCCGGAATATCGAACAAATCGCCCCCTACGTCTGAGATATTATTATCCTGTAACGCCATGACCCGAAGATCTCCCAGCCTGTCTATGCCGGAGGGTAGGCTGGAGAGATTGGCGTTATATAGCATCAACTCGGTTAAACCTGTCATGAAGCCTACATGCGGAGCAACTGTCAGAGGGTTGTTGGCCAGATTCAACAAAGTGAGCGTCTCGATCCTGGACACACCTTCAGCCGTCGCTTCAGATAATTCAAGCGAACAATCGTCCAGTACCAGTTGACGCAACTGGCGCATTTGGAATATCCCTGACGGGAAGTCCTCCATTTTTATGCCAGTGACCATCAAATATTGAACATTGGGAAAACTGTCAAAAAAAGCGCCGATGCGTGCGCCTGGCGTTTCCACAGTCAATATCAACTCTGTTACATAGTCGAACCTGGCGGATAATCTTGGTAACTCACCAGTAAAATCGACATGATGGGAAAAATGATAGTCACCGTAACCCCACCTGGAAACCGACTTGCGTCGCCAGATATCTTGCAGTTTTGCGCTAAATTGCTCGCGAGCCGGGCGCTGTTCTGCGATCTGCATTGCGTCCTGCGAAGAGTCCGCTTGGGTCGATAATCCTTCCGCACTCCAGATCGCCAATTCATTGCGCAATATTGCGAGGTCTGTCTCCAGGCGCGCTAAAACTGTGGACGGCTCAGATCCCAGGCGCTCGGAAACGAACGCGGCCAACTCCTTGTCATCAAGTTGCGGATAGAGGCTACGGACACGTTCCACAACGGATCCTGTCAACATCGGGTTGACATCGCCGCCGCCTCGCAGCCCCGCTTGCGCGTATTGGGCGCTGGCCGGAACAGCCGTTACCTGCACCGGTGCCAGTCCCAACAATTCGCTCACGCGTTGGCGCGACGGCAATGGCTGTGCGCGTACCAGTTGCCGCAGCGCCGCACCACCGCCCTGCGCTACACCGAGCAACTGGCGCTGCCCGGGCAGTAAAAGGCGCCAGACGGCGGCATACAGATCCATCCGATCCTGAGGGGACGCGATGCCGCTGCGTTGGATAACGTAGCCTTCATGCTGACGAATCAATATGTGCCGCACTGGCGATCGAGCATCGCCAATAGCACTCAATGACTCACCCTCTGACGCTTGCAGACGAATCTCGATACGAATCTGTCGCGGCCACTGATCAAGCTGCCCGAGCATCTGCAAAGCCAGTTGGTCACTGTCCAGGCTGGCTACCGCATCCAGATAGATTCCTTCGCACGCCCTGGCGAGACGCACCTCGCGTAGCGCCACCAGCGTTTTTTCTGCCATGTGCCGCGGCATTCCCGGCCGCAGGCGCAAATGCCTGTGGTCGGCGGCACTGGCCTCTCGCCACAACGCCTGAGCAATCGTCTTGGGCAGATGAGGAAAAATCCGTCGCATCTGCAACGTATTGTCATCGCAATCGAGTTCGAACGCCCGCTCGCTCTGCTCAAAGAGCAAAGCGCGGGACTGTTCGATAACGCGCTCGCTCAGATCAGTTGCCTGTAGCGTTAACAAAGCCTGCAGTTGTGAATCGGCTTGCGCACGCACGGTCGGATCGGAATGTTGCACTTGGGTGATGAACTGGCGGATCTTTTGATCGAGGGCGAAGCGCCTCGCAGTGTCCTGCAGCAATGCCAGCGAAGCGGGATGAATGTCGGACCTGTGCGCCATCATCGCGTCGACGCCGCTCACGGCAAATATGCGTTGGGTCATCAGTGGAGGGAAATCCTTTATTGAATACTCCGTGCCGGGAAGCTCTGTCGTGCGATTTTGTCCGGTAAAGACAGTTGCAACTGGATTGGCCGACTCAGGATCATCCAGCGGATGCCACAAACGGCACTCGCTGTCAGGCCTCAACAGCGGACCGGAAGGATGCAGTTCTCTGGCATGTGTGGCGCGAAACAGGCCGCTCTCGGGGTCTCGGACCACTTGTACGATGTGATTGTCAGCGACGGCAACATACTGACGCTGCTTCATGATTGCGATGCCCCATGCATCGGTCTTGTCGAGACGCTCTTGCGTGGGTATCCAGTAGTTCTCCAGCGAATTCCTTGCGGACACACTTGCGAACTCGTCGATCGTGGAATATTTCGGCCTCGTGCTCACACTGATGACAGGCATCACTGCAAGCGAATCTGAAGAAGATGGCGAAGGCAAGGGTCCCTGATGATGTGCAACAGTCGAATGCGGCATTGTCGAAGACGGGTTCAGAGCCCGGGGCAGGCCATCCCCGCTGGACTCGATGGGTCTGGTTGGGGCAGATACAGGTTTGATTTTCGGCGGTTTGCCAGTCATGAATGCTCATCCTTGAGGAGT
Source organism: Pseudomonas sp. Irchel 3F6 (assembly GCF_900187595.1). Classification (NCBI taxonomy): domain Bacteria; kingdom Pseudomonadati; phylum Pseudomonadota; class Gammaproteobacteria; order Pseudomonadales; family Pseudomonadaceae; genus Pseudomonas; species Pseudomonas sp. Irchel 3F6. The sequence continues at coordinate 218,276 of NZ_FYDP01000003.1, forward strand.
GGTGACGCTGGCCACACATCGCTGCGGGGCCAGCGCAAGACATCAGATAAAGCACTTTCGTGCATATGCCTGATCATCGAACATGGCAGCTTATCTGCAGCCGCGATGCCAAACGCATATACAGCTACTACATCCCAAGACATTGCATCAATGGATGATGAAACTCAGCCTCGCTGAAGAGACAAATTGCGCTCATAAAAACTCACGCGAATCGCCAACTTATGCCCGGTACCATATTCATCGATAGCGATAAAGTAGAGGACACTTCCATATTTTTGCGCACCGGTATTTTCCGAGTATTCGGATAACGCCTGCACAATAGTGAGTTCTCCGTCGCTTTGCGTATTTACTTTGTAATGCTTGTGATTCCATGTTTGCGCATCGCCGGTGAAAGCATATACAAACGGATCACCCCTATCAGGCAAGGTGACGGTCACACTGGTTTTTTCGGGACGGACGAAAATGCACTTCATATAATTGGTTTTGATTTCGTTAAGCCTGTTCCCGCCCGCAAAATCGAGGTTTTCGCCCTCTTCAGCCCCCTCGACCATCCAATCGACCAGGCGGATTTGCTTCCCGTCCGGGTACAGCCCCAGATGGTACTTCCAGATACGATTACCAGGCGACTCATTACCAATCCTGTTCTGATACAACTGAAAGACTCCATATGTCGCGGGCTTTTCAGCCTCCAGAGTCACGCTGCTGTAATGAACACTGGCAGGGGTGGTTCCGTTGCTCAAAATCCTCTCCCCGTTGAGAGACAGGCGCGCACCGACCTCAGTCGTTCCGGCGCTCGACGAGGAAACCCAGAACGTACGCACCTGTGGATGAACGCTGTCATTCTCAAGATCATCATCGTGCCTGTCCAAGGCATCCGGTGCAGGCCGTGCCTCACGCGTAAACCGCCCTTGGACTGCGCTCGCGACCCAACCATCGCGCAAGGTCTTGCCGGTCGCGTAATGAATAAGCTGGATGCTTTCCAGTACATCTTCCGGTACATGCACAGCGTTGCCGTCGGCGTCTACTCCGGCAACGAGCACCTGAACTTTGACTTGCATCCGGCCATTAGCAAAAAGTGCCCTGCTTTGAGTGTTATCACTGGCGTCAAACTTGACCTTCAGACTGGACAACCCCACAAGAACGGGCGAAGTGTTTTGTTGATTACCTGTAGCATCCATGCTTTCACTCATAATACAGCTCCTCTGTGAGAATATAACTTGATAGTGACATCGAAAACATGTCAGCAAAAAAAGTTACATACCCACCAAGAAAATATCAAAGTGAAAAGTGTAAGAAATATGCGTGCACCAGCCGCCGGCAACTCATATGCCTTTAAACCAGCCTCCAATACACCAACGCAAGAATGATCAATGTTCGTCGTTATAGACGAACTTCGGCATTTCCCAATGGAAACGGATGGCCAGCAGACGTAACAGGAACCCGCCAAACAAAGTGATCAGGATGGCTTGTTCGCCCGGCACATTTATATAAAGACAAAACATGTAGCACCATGCCGCAGCGAATGAAACACTGGCATAAAGTTCGCGGCGAAATATCAGCGGAATGTCATTGCAGAAAATGTCGCGCAGGATGCCGCCGAACACACCGGTGATGACGCCGCTGACCGAGGCCACCAGCATGCCGTGGCCCATTTCCAGCGCTGTCATGCAACCGATCAAGGTAAATGCCACCAGCCCCACCGCGTCGAGCACCAGAAACAGCGAGCGCAGGTGACGCATCCAGCGTGCGGCAAACACCGTAAACATCGCCGCCACCGAGGTCAGCACCAGATATTCCGGGTGTTTGACCCAGGTCAGCGGGTAGTGCCCGAGCAACACATCGCGCACTGAACCGCCACCGAGCGCGGTGATGCAGGCGATCAGCACCACGCCGAACCAGTCCATGCCTCGTCGTCCGGCGGACAGCGCGCCAGTCATGGCTTCGGCGGTAATGGCGATCAGATATAGCATCAGCAACATGATGGCAGTCCAGGCAGGAAGGCGCGCAGTCTAGCCATTTCGGCGCCGCACCAGAAGAGGGCGCGCCTCTCGCGAGCCGGCTCGCGTCCACATAAGCCGCATTCCATGTGGGAGCGAGCCTGCTCGCGAAAGCGTCAGGGCTGATGCCGCCGCATCAGAACTTGATGAAGTGCTTGCGGTAGTGCTGCAGCTCGGCGATCGATTCGCGGATGTCATCCAAAGCCAGGTGGGTGCTGCCCTTCTTGAAGCTGTCGCGCACATCCGGCGCCCAGCGCGCGGCCAGTTCCTTGAGCGTGGAGACGTCGAGGTTGCGATAGTGGAAGTAGCTTTCCAGCGCCTTCATGTGGGTATAAAGGAAGCGACGATCCTGGCAGATGCTATTGCCGCAGATCGGCGACTTGCCCTTCGGCACCCACTTTTCCAGAAAGGCGATGGTCTCAGCTTCTGCCTCAGCCATGCTGATGCGGCTGTCGCGCACACGCTGGGTCAGACCGGAGTTGCCGTGGGTGCGGGTATTCCACTCGTCCATGCGCGCGAGCACTTCGTCGCTATGGTGGATGGCAATCACCGGACCTTCAGCCAATGTGTTCAGCTCACTGTCGGTAACGATAGTGGCCATTTCGATGATGACATCGTTGTCCGGGTCCAGACCGGTCATTTCCAGGTCGATCCAGATCAGGTTCTGCGGGTTTTGCATATTCGGGCTCCTAGGCAATGCTGCGCAGTTTAGCCTAGGCCGGTGGCCGGGCGTGCTAAACTCGCGGCCGTTTTACCTAATCGCTGCATTCTTCAGACGGAACACCCATGGCCAAACGCCAACTCAATCGTCGTCAAAACTGGCGCATCGAAAAGATCCAGGGCGAGCGCGCCGCACGCGCCGCCAAACGCGAGTCCTCGGCGGTCGAAGCCCTCGAGGGCGGCGACCTTGGCCCAGAGCAACACGGCCTGGTGATCGCCCACTTCGGCGTGCAGGTCGAAGTCGAAGCCGTCGACGGCGAACTCGCCGGTCAAGTGTTCCGCTGCCACTTGCGCGCCAACCTGCCAGCGCTGGTCACTGGCGACAAAGTGGTCTGGCGCGCCGGCAACCAAGGCATTGGCGTGATCGTCGCGCAACTGCCGCGCAGCACCGAACTGTGCCGCCCCGACAGTCGTGGCCAGCTCAAGCCGGTTGCCGCCAACGTCGACATGATCGTCATCGTTTTCGCGCCGCTGCCCGAGCCGCACGCCAACCTGATCGACCGCTATCTGGTCGCCGCCGAACATGCCGGTATCCGCCCGCTTCTGCTGCTGAACAAATTCGACCTGATCGACGAGCAGAACGCCCCGGCGCTGAACGCGTTGCTGGCGGTGTACCGCACGCTGGGTTATCCGGTGCTGGAAGTCTCGGCCCACCACGGCGACGGCATGGAGCAACTGCAAAAGCAGCTCGACGGGCGCATCAGCGTGTTCGTAGGTCAGTCCGGCGTCGGCAAGTCGTCGCTGGTCAACAGCCTGCTGCCGGAAGTCGAAACCCGCGTCGGGCCGTTGTCGGAATTGTCCGGTCAGGGCACGCACACCACCACCACCGCGCGCCTGTTCCACTTCCCTGGCGGCGGCGAACTGATCGACTCCCCGGGCATCCGTGAATTCGGTCTGGGCCACGTCAGCCGCGCCGATGTCGAAGCCGGTTTCATCGAGTTCGATGACCTGCTCGGCACTTGCCGTTTCCGCGACTGCAAGCACGACCGCGAACCGGGTTGCGCGCTGCTCAAGGCGCTCGAAGATGGCCGCATCCAGCAGCAACGGATGAACAGCTATCGCTCGATCATCGCCAGCCTGCCCGAAAACGGTTATTAAACAGTCGCGCCGGCAGCCCCGCACCACGGGCTGCCGGTTGTCGGACCGCATCTGAATCAGCTCTCCCCCACTTAAACATAAGCCTCTGCTGTAGGCTTTTGCGCGGCTGCTTGCAGGACCTTTCTGTTTTGCCGCGCAGACCTTGTAGGCCTGAGCCAGCGGCCTACATTCCTTTCCTCCTTCGCTCACAGCGACCTTCGAGGAAAGCCATGCCAACCTGTGTTTTATTCATCCGCCATTCGTCTCGCTACATCCACGCGTGCAGTGCCCACAGCATCGTCGGCGCGATCCGCCTGCACACGGTGGTATGAGCATGCGCAAGGCACTGTTCATCGGCATCAACGATTACACGCATATCGGCGGCCTGAGCGGCTGTTGCAACGACGCCATGGCCATGGCTTCGGTGCTGAAAACCAATGCCAACGGCGACCCCAACTTCAAGAATGTCGTGTTGACGTCCGCCGAGGATTATTTGAGCCGGCAAAAACTCGAAGACCAGATCCGCGAGTTGTTTTCCGGTGACTGCAACGTCGCTCTGCTGTATTTCGCCGGCCATGGCGGTTTCGACGCCGACACTGACGAAGGCATGCTGATACCCCAGGACTACCGCAACGCCAAGGACGGCATCCGCATCAGCGACATCCTGAACTGGGCGGACAAGGCCACGCGGATCAAAAACAAAGTGATCATCCTCGACTGCTGCGAAAGCGGTTCGGCCGGCGAAGTGCGCGCCCTGCGCAGCGAGAGCAGCATGGTCAGCGAGGGTATGACGATCCTCACCGCCTGCAAAAAAGCCGAGCCGGCGCTGGAGGGCGCGCAGCACGGCGTGTTCACCGGCCTGCTCCTGCAAGCGCTGCATGGCGGCGCGGCGAATATCCTCGGCAAAATCACCCCCGGTAGTCTGTATTCCTTTGTCGACAACGCCCTCGGCGCCTGGGAACAGCGTCCGGTGTTCAAGACCAATGTGTCGCAGTTCATTTCCCTGCGCGAAGTCTCGCCGCTGATCCCCAAGGAGATCCTGCGCAAATTGCCCGACTGGTTCGCCGAAGCCGAATCGGTCTACCCGCTCGACCCCAGCTATGAGCCCACCGAAAAGGCGTTCGTGCCTGAACATGGCGAGGTCTTTGCCCAGTTGCAGAAGTGCAACCGCCACAGCCTGATCGAGCCGGTCGACGCCGAGCACATGTACTACGCCGCCATTCACTCGACCGGCTGCCGCCTGACGGCACTCGGCGCCTATTACCGCGAACTCGCCCTCAAAGGACATTTCTGATGCCTGTCTTCATCAGCTACCGCCACATGGATCGCGCCCATGCGATCGCCATCAACACCCGCCTGACCCAGGCGAAGATCAGGACTTACCTCGACGTACTGGATCCGGAATCGCAGACCACCGACGACATCACCGGAGTCATTACCCGCAACATCACCGAGTGCACGCATCTGCTGGCGGTGGTGTCGGAGACAACTGCACTGTCGTGGTGGGTGCCGTTCGAAATTGGCGAGGCGACGATCAGCAATCGGCGGATCTGTACGTTCAAGACCGGACCTGCGCAACTGCCGATCTATCTGGACAAATGGCCGAAGCTGAGCACGGCCAGCGATCTGGATTTCTTTATCGATGCGTATCGTGATGAGGTGTCGAACAAGCGGTCGATGGCGCTGGATTCGATCAGCGAATCGGTCAAAGGGGCTTACAAGCGCGATGCAGAGATGTTTCATGAACAGTTGAAGAACCGGATTCGTCGGGGATTCTGAGACTGTGCCGGCCTGTGATAGCCACAAAAAAGCCGACATCACTGTCGGCTTTTTTTCACTCACTGCTTCGGCGCAGGCGCCGCCCCACCCGGCTCAGCCGGTTTCGGCGCCGCATCGTCAAACAGATTCAACCGCTCGCGCAACTCGTGAGCCGGCACTGGCTGTTTGTCCGCCGGCAACGCATTCGGATCAACCGGGGCTGCCGGAGCAGCACCGTTCTGCCCCTGATCTGCCGGTTTCGCTGCCTCAGGCCCCTGCGCACCTTCGATGGCGGCCTGGGCTTTTTTGGTCAGTACGACAATGTCGATCCGGCGGTTGACCGGGTTGAACGGATTTTCCCGATCGAACAACGCCGACGAGGCATAACCGACCACCCGCGCCACCTGCTCATCCGGATAGCTGCCCGCGACCAGGGCACGGCGAGCCGCATTGGCGCGGTTGGCCGAGAGCTCCCAGTTGCCGTAGTCGCCAGTGCCAATGTACGGCTTGGCGTCGGTGTGGCCGCTGATGCTGATCTTGTTCGGCACCGCTTTGATGGTGTCGGCCATGGCCAGCAGGATGTCTTCAAAGTACGGTTTCAGGCGTGCGGACCCGGAGTCGAACATCGGCCGGTTCTCGGCGTCCATGATCTGGATGCGCAAGCCGTTCGGGGTGATTTCGAAGAGGATCTGATCCTTGAACTTCTGCAGTTGCGGGTTCTCGTCGACCTTGTTCTGCAGTTCTTGCAACAGCAGCTCGAGACGCTCCTTCTCGACTTGCTCGGCCATGCCTTCAACCTGATCGGTGTCGACCGTGACCTTGTCCGGTTGCGGCTGCGACTTCACTTCCGGGTTGAGGGTGTTTTCCGGCGCCAGGGTCGGCGTGCCACCCAAGTCGATGATGTACGGCGTGCCGCTTTCGGAGAAGCCGACCGGGTCCTTGAAATAACCGGCGATGGCGATCTTCTGTTCCGGCGTAGCGGTGGACAGCAGCCACAGCACGAGGAAGAACGCCATCATCGCCGTGGCGAAGTCGGCGAAGGCGATTTTCCACGCCCCTCCGTGGTGCCCGGCGGCAATGCGCTTGACGCGCTTGACGATGATCGGCTGATTATTTTCCATGACTTAGCGACCGCGAACCGCTTGTTCCAGCTCGGCGAAGCTTGGACGGTGCGCCGGGTACAGAACCTTGCGCCCGAACTCGACCGCCAGTGACGGCGGCATGCCGGACGCCGAAGCCACCAGCGAGGCCTTGATAGCTTCGTAGACGTTCAGTTCTTCCTTGGCATCGTGGGCCAGGGAATGTGCCAGCGGGCCAAAGAAACCGTACGCCGCGAGAATACCGAAGAAGGTACCGACCAGTGCCGCACCCACGTGCAGACCGATCGACGCCTGGTCGCCCTCGCCCAACGAAGCCATGGTCACCACGATACCGAGTACCGCCGCAACGATACCGAAACCGGGCATGCCGTCGGCGATGCCGTTGACTGCGTGCGATGGGTGCTCGAGGTCTTCCTTGAGGCTGTACAGTTCCATGTCGAACAGGCCTTCCAGTTCGTGCGGAGCCATGTTGCCGGAGGACATGATGCGCAGGTAATCGCAGACGAACGCGGTCATGCGTTCATCCTTGAGCACCGCCGGGTACTTGGCGAAGATCGGGCTCGCGGCGGCATCTTCGATGTCGCCTTCGATCGCCATCATGCCTTCACGGCGGCTCTTGTTGAGGATTTCGTAGATCAGCCCGAGCACTTCCAGGTAGAAGGTGTGGGTGAAGCGCGAACCGAACATGCTCAGGGATTTCTTGAGCACGTGCATCGTCATGTAACCGGGGTTGGCCTGGAGAAATGCGCCGAGGGCCGCACCGCCGATGATCATCACCTCGAAGGGCTGGATCAGAGCGGCAATCTTGCCGTGGGAGAGCACGTATCCGCCGAGCACGCTCGCGAATACGACGATGATGCCGATAATTTTAGCCATAGGTAGAAGGTACTTGTTTAAGTCGGGTTCAAGGTCATATTCGGAAGTTAAAAAATCTCTTCTTCTACTTATCGGCAAAACTGCGCCAGACTATAGCCAGTTCAGGCGAAAAGCCAATTTAGCCCATGCCGGGCGCGTCTACAGTCAGTGAAGATCTCGTCCAGACATGGCTAATGAAACGAACATTCCATCGGTAATACCGACCACGCTCCAGGCTTGGGTCAAGCTGCTCGACAGCGTCCGCCTGCCCGTACCACAAGAGGCTCACGACAAAGTCTGCCGGGCGATCCGCGACAATCGCAGCTCGCTGCGCGACATCGCCGATCTGATGCAGGACAGCCCGGCGCTGGCCTTGAGCGTCATCCGTGAGGCGAATCGTCACACCCACGGCACCATGGCCGCGCCGGCGGAAAATCTTGAGGTGGCAATCAATCGCCTGGGCCTTGCCCGCACCGAAGAATTGCTCGCGCGCCTGCCCGCCGAACCGCACCGGCAAATCCCCAAGGCTTTGCGCCAATTGCAACTGATCAGCCAACACGCGACACAACAGGCCAACGGTTTTTTTGCCAGTCGCCTCGCGCGGCTGTGGCAGGACATTCATTGGGGCAGCTTGCTGTTTTTGTCGCCGCTGTGGCCCTTGGCACTGACGTATCCGCAGTTGCTCGAAGAGTGGGAACTGCGCGTGATCCACAAGGGCGAGTCGGCACGTGTGGTCGAAAAGCAATTGTTCGGCGTGCGCCTGTTGAAGATCGCCGAGGCACTGGTCCACGCCTGGCATCTGCCGATCTGGGTCGAGCAAGGCTACAAATTGCTGCTCAGCGAACAACGCGAACTGGTCAAAGTGCTGCGCATCGCCCGCGACAGTGAACACCCGCTGCGCCAGCAGAATCGCCTCGACGATGACCCGACATTGCGCCGCTGGCTCAACCAGCCGGCGAATACCGTGCTGCTGGCCAATGGGCTGGCGCTGTCGGCGCAACAGGCCTGGGACAGTCCGCACAGCAAGCGCTGGCAGTACCTGACCAGCCTCTATCTGCAGATTTCCATGGACGAAGTGCAGCAACAGTTGCACCAGCAAGCGGCGAACAGCGCGCGTCAGCATGCGATGCCCGATTTGTGGCACCCGGCGGTTTCGCTGATCTGGCCGTGGGGCACTCGTCGCTTGCCGGCCGGCATGCTCCCGGCAGCAGCGCCGAATGCGGATGACTTGGGCCAGTGGCGTCGGCAATGCGCCGAACTGCTCGCCGAACCCAGCCGCTTCACCAATGCCATGAGCCTGACCGTCGCCGCCCGCGAGGCACTGGTGGCCAGCGGCATGCGCCGGGTGATAATTCTGATGGCCGACCGCACGCACTCGACCCTGCGCGTACACCAGACCGCCGGTTTGCCGAAGGATGCGGCGGCGCTGAGTTTTGTCGTCAGCCAGAGCAAAGTCCTGCAACGCCTGCTCGCTCAGCAGGCGCAGGTGCGGATCACGCCGGAGACCAACGCACAATTCTCGGCCTTGTTACCGGCGAGCCTGCGCACGCTGTTTCGTGGCGAACATCTGTTTCTGCGTTCGCTGGTCAACAATGGTCGGGTGATCATGATCGTCGTTGCCGATCAGGGCGGCGGCCCCTTCGCCGACATCACTGTGCAAGCCTTCGGCAAAACCGCGCAGTGCATCGAAAAAGCCCTGCACAGCTTTAGCAGCCGTGGCCAATGAGCCTGCGCTACAATCCTCCCCTTTGTGCTCTGGAGACCTCACATGTCTGACTTCTCTGGCTTGCCGCTTGTCATCGAGCCGAGCGACCTGCTGCCGCGTCTGGAGTCCCCGGAACTGATCCTGGTGGACCTGACCAGCCCTGCCCGGTATGCCGAAGGTCACTTGCCCGGCGCACGTTTTGTCGACCCGAAACGCACCCAGCTCGGCCAGCCACCGGCCCCCGGGCTGATGCCGGCGAAGGCCGATCTGGAAGCGTTGTTTGGTGAGCTCGGTCATCGCAAAGACGCGGTCTACGTGGTGTATGACGATGAGGGCGGCGGCTGGGCCGGGCGTTTCATCTGGCTGCTCGATGTCATTGGCCACGACAAGTACCACTATATAGACGGTGGTCTTCCGGCCTGGCTGGCGGACGGCATGCCCATGTCGATTCAAGTGCCGGCCGCCGTCGGTGGCCCAGTGTCGCTGACCCTGCACGACGAACCGACCGCCACCCGCGAATACCTGCAAAGCCGTCTCGGCGCGGCCGATCTGGCGATCTGGGACGCGCGTGGGCCGCTGGAATATTCCGGCGAGAAAGTCCTCGCCGCCAAGGGTGGCCACATCCCCGGTGCGGTCAATTTCGAATGGACTGCCGGCATGGACCAGACGCGTCAGTTGCGTATCCGCAGCGACATGCCGCAGATCCTCGAAAACCTCGGGATCACCAAGGACAAGGAAATCATTACCCACTGCCAGACCCATCACCGGTCGGGCTTCACTTATCTGGTGGCCAAAGCCCTCGGTTATCCGCGGGTCAAGGGCTACGCCGGTTCCTGGGGCGAATGGGGCAACCACCCTGACACGCCAGTCGAGATTTAAGGTTTTTAAGGACAACTAATGAAAGAGCGTCTGTTTATCCTCAGCCAGTACCTGCTGCCGCATCACCTGCTGTCGCGTCTGGCCGGCTGCATCGCCGAATGCCGCGTGCGCTGGTTCAAGAATGCCTTCATCCAATGGTTTGCCAAGCGTTATCAAGTGGACATGTCGCAAGCGCTGGTCGAAGACCTGACCGCTTACGAGCACTTCAACGCCTTCTTTACCCGCGCCCTGAAAGACGGCGCGCGTCCACTGGACGAGACCCCGGGCGCGATCCTCAGCCCGGCCGACGGTGCGGTCAGCCAGCTCGGCCCGATCGAGCACGGTCGTGTGTTCCAGGCCAAGGGCCACAGCTTCAGCGTGCTGGAGTTGCTCGGCGGGGATGCGGCCAACGCAGCGCCGTTCATGGGCGGCGACTTCGCTACCATTTACCTGTCGCCTAAGGACTACCACCGCGTGCACATGCCGCTGGCCGGCACCCTGCGCGAAATGGTCTACATCCCGGGCCGCATTTTTTCGGTGAACCAGACCACTGCCGAAAACGTCCCGGAGCTGTTCGCCCGCAACGAGCGCGTGGCGTGCATTTTCGACACCGAACGCGGGCCGATGGCCGTGGTGCTGGTCGGTGCGATGATTGTCGCTTCGATCGAAACCGTGTGGGCCGGTCTGGTCACGCCACCGAAGCGCGAGCTGAAAACCTTCCGCTACGACGAAGCCGCACGCGCACCGATTCATCTGGAAAAAGGCGCGGAACTTGGGCGCTTCAAGCTCGGTTCGACGGCGATCGTGCTGTTTGGCCCGGATCAGGTGAAGTGGGCGGAAGAGCTGGTGGCCGGTTCACCCGTGCAGATGGGCCAAGGTCTGGCACTGCCAAAAGCGTGACTCTGTTCGCGGAAGCAGCCGAGGCTGCTTCCGCAAACTGCGGCATTTGCTGCTATGGTTTTGCTCATGAGCCAGACCAACTTTTCTCCCAAGCTGCGCGCTCCGACTCCCACGCAAACACGCCTGTCGTTCTGCGACGCCAGCCCGCGCGACCTCAAGCGCTGGATCGCCAGCCTGCCCAAAGCCAACATCGGCGAAACCGCCCGCCTGCTGTATCAAGGCCTCGGCGAACTGAACCTGTTGCTCACTCCCAGCGACAATCGCCTGCAATTGCTTGAGCTGCTGCGGCCCGAGGTGTATTTCGTCTGCCAGCATCTGGAACGGCATTTTCTGCATCAGGCGATCATGCTCGACGAGCGTTCGCGCAAAGTCAGCAACCTGTGTCAGGCGCTGCAAGGTCAGTTGGCCATCGGCTATAAACAGATCGTTCTGCGCATCCTGCCCAAATACAGCAAGGATCGCGCGACGTTGGTCGGCACCGCCTTGCAACGCGCCGCGCATGCCCTCAAGGCGCAACTGGTGCGCGCCACGCAGCTGTACAGTTCACCGCCGGAACACGTGTGGTTCGAATTGCATCAGCTGTATCGCAGCGCGGCGCAATTGCAGCTGCAACAACGGCGGCTGCGCGATGATCTGACGTTTTTGACCAGCGAACTGAGCGTCGAACAGACCTACATCGCCGCACTGCTATTGGGCAGTGCCCGTTGCAATCAATTACGCCAGAGCCAGATTGCTCGTCTGGCCGAGGTGATCGAGCCATGGAGCGCCCTGCTCAAGCTGCATCCCGATAGCGCCGACGACGGCTTGTTTGCGGTCAGTCCGGAACTCGATGTCGGCCCGCGCTACCGCAAAATGTTTCGCAGTGAACAACAGAGCGCGCTCCTGGGCTTCGACCCGCAGCCCTTGGTCAAGCAGCTCGAAACGCACCTGCTGCAGCAGCCGACTTCGCCCCCCCTGCCTGTTTCCGCCGGTCTCAGCATCGATACCCTGCAACATCTGCACGCGACCTGGGGCCAGGCTGCCGAACGCAGTTTTCAGCGCAGCGCCGGCCAGGGCACATTGACCGTGTGCGTCGGCATGAGCGCCCTGCACTTCTACCTCGGCGGCGAGCGCACCTTCAGCGAGTTGCTCAAACATCCCGGTGCCCGCGCGGCAAATTTCAGCAGCGTGGTGGCCAACGGCGAAAAGGACAGCTGGAGTCAAGCGTTCGACGCCGCACCGCAAGGCAACGATGAGCTGTTGCCATACGAGGAAATCCAGTACGACCAATTAGGCGAGGACGAAGGCCGCGACAATGCGCCGAACTATCCGACTTACGCCTTGCCGGTGATCAACCATAGCCCCGGCGGCTATTGCCTGGCCTGGCCGAGCGAGGTGCCGGCGGAATTGCAGGCCGGGGAAATGCTCGGCATTCAGGACAGCGAGAGCAAAGGCTGGAGCATTGCGGTGATTCGCTGGATTCGCCAGGTGCGCGGCAGCGGCACACAGATGGGCATTGAACTGGTCGCGCCACACGCGCAGCCGTGCGGGCTGCAACTGGTTCGTTCCAAGGACGATCACAGCCATTATCTGCGCGGTTTGCTGTTGCCGGAGATCAGTGCGATCGATGTGCCGGCCACCGTGCTTGCGCCGCGCCTGCCGTTCCAGGAAGGCAACAAGGTGTTGATCAACACCCAGGGCGAAGAACACCGCGCCGGGCTGGATCGGCGGGTGGCGAGTACGCACAGCTTCAACCAGTTCGCCTACCGCTCGCTGGATCCTGCGCAGAATGGCGGAGGTGAGGAGGATTTTGATTCGTTGTGGAATTCGCTCTAGACCGAGGCGCGGCCTTCGCGAGCAGGCTCGCTCCCACACTGGAATGAGATTTCCTGTGGGAGCGAGCCTGCTCGCGAAGAGGCCAGATCAGCTTATGGAGATCTCAGAGCTGCCCGTCACGATCCCGGAAACCCAGCAGATACAACACACCATCCAGCCCCAGCGTTGAAATCGCCTGCTTCGCCGACTGCTTGACCAACGGTTTGGCGCGGAACGCCACGCCCAGCCCGGCAATCGCCAGCATCGGCAAGTCGTTGGCGCCGTCGCCGACGGCAATGGTCTGCTCCAGACGCAGCCCTTCCTTGTGCGCCAGCTCCTTGAGCAGATCAGCCTTGCGCTGCGCATCGACAATCGGCTCGATCGCCACGCCGGTGCACTTGCCGTCGACCACTTCCAGCTCGTTGGCGAACACGTAGTCGATGCCCAGCCTGGCTTGCAGCTGCTTGGCGAAATAAGTGAAGCCGCCGGACAGGATGGCGGTTTTGTAGCCAAGGCGCTTGAGTTCGGCGAACAGGGTTTCAGCGCCTTCGGTCAGGCGCAGCGAGGCGCCGATCGAGTCGAGCACGCTGACGTCGAGGCCCTTGAGCAGCGCCAGACGCTCCTTGAAGCTGGCGCGGAAATCCAGTTCACCGGCCATCGCGCGCTCGGTGATTGCGGACACCAGTTCACCCACACCGGCTGCCTTGGCCAGCTCATCGATGACCTCCGCTTCGATCAGCGTCGAGTCCATGTCGAACACCGCCAGGCGGCGGTTACGGCGGAACAGCGAATCTTCCTGGAAGGCGATATCGACGTTCAATTCCTGGGCAACGCTGAGGAATTCGGCGCGCAAGGCCTGCGGATCGGCGGCCTCACCGCGCACGGAAAACTCGATGCAACCCTTGCCCTTGTCGGCCGGCGTGTCCAGCGGCATGCGCCCCGACAGACGGTCGATATGGTCGATGTTCAAGCCATATTTGGCGGTGATCGCGCTGACCGCCTGCAATTGGCCGGCGGTGACTTTGCGCGTCAGCAGGGTAACGATATGGCGTTTCTTGCCCTGATTGCCCACCCACTGCTGGTAATCCTCTTCGGACACCGGGGTGAAACGCACTTGCTGATCCAGTTCGTAGCCCTTGAACAGGATGTCCTTGAGCACCGACTTGCCTTGTTCGGAATCGGGAATTTCAACCAGGATGCCGAACGACAGGGTGTCGTGGATCACCGCCTGACCGATGTCGAGAATGTTCACACCACCTTGTGCCAGAACACCGGTGATGGCCGCTGTCAGACCGGGACGGTCGACTCCCGTGATGTTAATCAGGACGATTTCGCGCAACGCGCACCCCCGCAACTGGAAAAAAACCGCATTCTACCCACTTTCAGTGACCATCGGGCACCGCGAGCGCTTTGCCGGTCTGGGGCCTGTCGCTATACTGCGCGTCAACTTCACGGACAAAGAGCCGAGCTCAAGTGAACCGGCCCACGCCAGTCAAAACCGATAACTTCTTCCTGCTGATCTTCCGTGCACTGCGCCATCGCCGTGTACCGATTGCATTGCGCATTGCCAGCCACAACGTGATCCTGGTCGCTCTGGCCCTGGTGATCTATGCCGGGGTGATGGGGCTGCAATTCAAGCAGGCCATGCACGAGCAGGCCGATGCGCTGGGCGAAAGCCTGACCACGCAGACCGCCACCTCCGCCACCGAGCTGCTGGTGTCCAACGACATCCTCAGCCTCAACGTGCTGCTCAACAACCTCACCAAGAACAAACTGGTCGCCCACGCGGCAATCTACAGTGTGGACAACCGCATCCTCGCCGAGTCCGGTCAGCGTCCCAAGCACAGCCTGCTGGGCGAAGCCGAGGGCATGTACGAGAGCAAGATCACTTTCCAGGACGTGACTGCCGGGCAACTGCGCATCAGCCTGGACATGGATCAGTTCCAGCAGCCGATGACCATCAGCCTGCAAAGCATGGGCATTCTGAGCGCAATTCTGCTGGCGCTGTCATTGGCTCTGAGTCTGCGCATGGGCCGCTATCTGTCGACGCCGTTGCTGCAATTGCGCGTGTGGCTGCGCCGCATCGACGCGCATACACCGGGCATCGATCGCCAGGATGAAATCGGCGATCTGGCGCGCCAGCTGCACGCCAGCTACGCCCCGGAACCGGAGCCTGAGCCCGAACCCGAGCCGGAATTCGCCGAGGAAGAAGACGAGCCGGAATTCGAGGTGCGTAACCTGCGCGATCCGAGCTTCGACGAAAGCCGCCCGCTGGCCGCGAAGAAACCGGCGCCGCGTCACCTGGTCAGCACCGTCGAAGACGATGATGACGATGACGCTTTCGCCGACCTGCGCGACGAATCGCTGAACGGCGCCGCCCAACCGCTCACGCGCAAACCGAGCCCTGACGTGCCACAGCACACCGCCGTACTGGCCGTGCAACTGGGCTCGCAGGAACAATTGCGTCGTTTGCCTCGCGCACGTCTGGAAGAATTGCAGGAACGCTATCGCGACTGCCTCGAGCAGGCCGCGTCGCTGTATCAGGGCGAAATCGAAACCCTCAACGATGGCAGCACGCTGTTGCTGTTCCACACCGAAGACTGCGGCGACGATTACCTGACCAATGCCATCTGCTGCGGCGAACTGCTGCGTGCACTCGGCCACCAATTGCAGATCGAGGTCGCAGACAGCGGCATCACCCTGCAATTGCAGCTGGGCCTGACCTTGGGCGATGAGTTGTTCGGTCTGAGCCAGATTGATCTGCTGCTGACCGATTCGGCCCAGGATGCACTGGCCTTGTCGCAACACAGCCGCAATCTGCTGCTGGTCGAGCGCAAGATCAGCGATGACACGCTGATCCGCCAGCGTGCGCGGATCCGGCCGATCGCCAGCCCTGAAGGCGCTTGCTGTGTAGAACGGTTGATGGAGCCTTATCCGTCGATGCTCGAACGGCAACTGGCGCGGATGCATGAGCGCCGGGCGTAAGGCTTAGGCCAGATACGCAAAAGCCCGCAGACGAGTGATTGTCTGCGGGCTTTTTTGTGCGCGGCGTTATTGGATTCGAGTGCATTCCTGAAAAGCCCCTCACCCTAGCCCTCCCCCAGAGGGAGAGGGAACAGATTGGGGGATATTCGAGAGTTACATCGACATGCACGTTTGGCTGTGAATCCATAATCGCCAAGATCTCTCAGGTCGACGTAAGACGCCCGACACCTCAGTCGGTCCCCTCTCCCTCCGGGAGAGGGCTAGGGTGAGGGGCTTTTGATCTTCCACCCCACCCCCAGACACAACAAAGCCCGCACTAGGCGGGCTCTGTTCTGGCTCGTTCCAGCCTCAGAAGCGAAACACTTCCATATCGGTACGAATCGGCGAGGCCATCGGGATCTTCGGCTGCTTCTCGGCATCCGCAGCCGGCGCTGCGGGTTTCGGCGCGGCTTTACGCGGTGCCTCGGCCACGGGCGGCTGGTTGGCCAGTGGCTTGAGCGCCACCGACAACTGCTCGGCCAGACGCTGCAACAGAACCCCTTGTGCCTGCACCTGGGACGCGGTGCTGCCGGCGTGCGTTTCCTGCAGGTGAATGATGCGGTTATCGCGCACCTTGCCGCGACGATCGATCAAACGCCATTGCGCATCGAGAATCGCCGGTTGTTTCGCCCCGGAATCCAGACGGGTGATGGTCAGCAGAACCTGCACATCCGGCGTGAATCCGGCAGTAGCAGGCGCCAGCACCACACGCTGACTGTCCAGGTGACCGGCGACCTGACGCATCAGCAGTTGATCGATATCCGACGAAAGGCTGCCAGCCCAACGACCGTCGGTCGCCGCTTGCAGGCTGCCGTCGGGTTGACGTTGCAGCAGGGTTTCGCGTTGCAGGTAATCGGCAACAACTACCGGCCCCAGCAAAACCGCCATGCCTGCGCTTTGCGCAGGCTGAACCGGACTTCCGCTGTCCAGTTGGTACAGCGACACCGGCTGGTGAACGCTGCAACCCGCCAGGCCAAGAACGCCGGCGAGCAACAAAATAAGGGGGCGTAGAGCAGTCATCATCCCGTCCAGGTGGCCGCCACAAGGCTGACCACAGTGAAAATACTCAATAAATATGAAGAACGCTCGGCCACGCCGGCGCTTGAAAGGCCATATCATCCGTGAATATGCGTTCCGACTCCAGCGCCAAAGCGTCGATCTACGCGTTTAATCGCAGATCGAACGCTCTAGGAAGGCGTTCTCGCCTAATTGAGGTTTTCGACGAGCAGCGCATCCACTCTCTGGAAGCCCCGCGGAAGTTTGTTTCCGCGCCGTCCACGCTCACCTTTGTAGTGCTCGAGGTCGTCGGCTTTCAGCGACAGGGTCCGTTTGCCAGCCTGCAATACCAGGGTGGCGCCTTCCGGCAGGACGGCGATGTCCGTGACATATTCTTCGCGACTGGCCACGCGTTCACCGGATATACCGATGATCTTGTTGCCTTTGCCCTTACCTAATTGTGGCAGATCGCTGATTTTGAAGATCAGCAGGCGACCTTCGGTCGTGACCGAGGCCAGCCAGTTCTGCTCACGATCGGCCACAGGGCGCGGCGCGATGACCTTGGCGTTGTTCGGCAGGCTCAACAGGGCCTTGCCGGCCTTGTTCTTCGCTTGCAGGTCTTCGCCTTTGACCACGAAGCCGTAACCGGCATCGGACGCAATCACGTACAGCGCATCGTCTTCGGGCATCAGCACGCATTCGAACGAAGCGCCCGGTGGCGGCGTCAGACGGCCGGTCAAGGGTTCGCCCTGGCCACGGGCCGACGGCAAGGTATGCGCGGCAACCGAGTAGCTGCGACCGGTGGAATCGATGAACACGGCAAACTGGTTGGAGCGCCCCGCCGCCGAGGTCTTGAAGCCATCGCCGGCCTTGTACGACAAACCGGTAGCGTCGATGTCGTGGCCCTTGGCCGAACGCACCCAGCCTTTTTCCGACAGCACGACGGTGACTTTCTCGTTCGGCAGCAGATCGTGCTCGCTCAGCGCCTTGGCTTCGGCGCGCTCGACGATTGGCGAGCGGCGGTCGTCGCCGTAGGTTTCGGCGTCTTTGAGCAGCTCGGTACGCACCAGTTTCTTCAGCTTGGCTTCGCTGCCCAGCAGGGCTTGCAGCTTGGCTTGCTCCTTGAGCAGTTCGTCCTGCTCGTCGCGCAGCTTCATTTCTTCCAGCCGCGCCAACTGACGCAGACGGGTGTCGAGAATGTAGTCGGCCTGGATCTCGCTGAGGGCGAAACGCTCGATGAGCTTGGCTTTCGGGTGTTCCTCGGTGCGGATGATGTGGATCACTTCATCCAGGTTGAGGTAGGCGATCAGCAAACCGTCCAACAGGTGCAGGCGACGCTCGACCTTGTCGAGGCGGAATTGCAGGCGGCGACGCACGGTCAGCACGCGGAATTCCAGCCATTCGACCAGCAGCGCACGGAGGTTTTTCAGCTGCGGCTTGCCGTCCAGACCGATGATGTTGACGTTGACCCGGTAGGTCGACTCCAGCTCGGTGCTGGCGAACAGGTGCTGCATCAGCGCTTCGTGATCGACGCGGCTGTTGACCGGGATGATCACGATGCGGCACGGGTTTTCATGGTCGGATTCGTCACGTAGATCGGCGATCTGCGGCGCTTTCGACGGTTTGGCCTGCATCAGCGCGGCGATCTGCTCCAGCACCTTGGCGCCGGAGACCTGATGCGGCAGCGCGGTGACGATGATGTCGCCGTCCTCGACGTGGTACACGGCGCGCATACGCACCGAGCCCTTGCCAGTTTCGTACATCTTCAGCAGGTCGGCGCGCGGCGTGATGATTTCCGCTTCGGTCGGATAATCCGGACCCTGAATGTGTTCGCAGAGCTGTTCGACCGTGGCTTTCGGCTCATCCAGCAAGCGCACGCAGGCGGTGGCGACTTCACGCAGGTTGTGCGGCGGCACATCGGTGGCCATGCCCACGGCGATACCGGTGGTGCCGTTGAGCAGAATGTTCGGCAGGCGCGCCGGCAACACCAGCGGCTCCTGCAGGGTGCCGTCGAAGTTCGGCCCCCAGTCCGCGGTGCCCTGGCCCAGTTCGCTGAGCAGCACTTCGGAATAGCGCGACAGCCGCGCTTCGGTGTAACGCATGGCGGCGAAGGACTTCGGATCGTCCGGCGCACCCCAGTTGCCCTGGCCGTCGACCAGCGTGTAGCGATAGCTGAACGGCTGCGCCATCAGCACCATCGCTTCGTAGCACGCCGAATCGCCGTGGGGGTGGAACTTGCCGAGCACGTCACCGACGGTACGCGCCGATTTCTTGTGCTTGGAATCAGCGTCCAGCCCCAGTTCGCTCATGGCGTAGACGATACGCCGCTGTACCGGCTTCAGGCCGTCGCCGATATGCGGCAAGGCGCGGTCCATGATCACGTACATGGAGTAGTTGAGGTAGGCATTTTCGGTGAAGTCAGCCAGCGAGCGGCGTTCTACACCATCCAGGCTGAGATCAAGGGAGTCGCTCATGCGGGCCTCATCGGTTCGTTGTCTGGCGCAGCAGCATGGTGCCACCGCGCTGGGTAAATTCAAGTTTGTTCAGGGCGCTCATGCCGAGCAGCACCTGGTCGCCATGCAGCCCCGGCGCCACCAGTGCACGGACATCCCGCAGCACGATGTCGCCCAGTTGCAGGCGGGCAATCTTCGTTCGATAGCCCTGGCTCAGGCCATTGGCCGTGCTCAGGGTCACGCCGAAACCTTCTTGCAGCTTCAAACGCTTGGCCAGATCCGCCGGGATCGCCACATCGGTCGCGCCGGTGTCGAGCATGAACTCCACCGGCTCGCCGTTGATCTGGCCGCTGGCGACAAAATGCCCTTGGGCATTGCTCGCCAGTTTCACTTCGATAAAACCTTCGCCCTGCTCCGACGTAACCACGATGTTCGGATTCTGCTGGCGCTGCTCCCACTGACCGAAAAACCGCGTCGCGAGAAACAGCGCCGCGCACCAGGCGAGGATCATCAACACCCGACCGGCACGCTTGCCCGGCGGTTGCTGGCTCATGGCCTGGCACTCCAGCCACCGTCCGGCGCGGCGAAGCGCCAGACCACCGGGCGGACTTCGCCATCAGCACGTGGGCCAAAATTGTTGTCGACGCCGATCCACGCACCTTCGGCATCAATGATCAGCGCTTCTTCCAGTCCGTAGTTCTGAGAGTAACGGCGATTTTCCTGCAACAGTTCGCCAGCATACGACCAGCATTGCTCGACCTTGGCCGTCTGTGCATCGCGACGGCAGATCTCGAAAGCGTTGCGCTCAAGGGTAAACAGCTTGCCGTTGAACAAGGAAATGTCGGAAAAGTCGCGATGAACCGCTTTCGCCTTGGGAAACTGTGGCGGCTGCATCTCCTTGCCGCCCTCACTGAGCAGCACGCAGCGACCGTCACAATCCCACACCGTCTGCTGGCGCTTGATCAGCAGCAGGCCGCGCTTTTGCCGTTCGGCGGCCAGCCATATCTGATCACCGGCCGGGTTGATCGCCAGGCCTTCGAAGATCGAATTGAACTTCAGCAACAGGCCGCTCGCCCGCGCTTCGCGAACCAGCAGCGGCGAGATTTTCAGCCAGTTCGCCGGGCCACTGACCGGCACCTGCAACACCGCCGCATGGGCTTCGCTGACGATGTAGCGATTGCCAGCGCTGTCGCAACTGATGCCTTCGAAATCCAGTTCGCCCCCGCGAATGAACGACGCCGCCCAAGTGCGCGAGCTCAAGCCCCACGGCAAGCCGCTCTCGGGCACGGGCGGCACGTCGATGTGCACGGTTTGCGCCTGCCAGACCGGATCGCGGGTATCGAGCCGATAGATCTGCTCGTCATCGCGATCGGAAACCGTCCACAGCTCATTGCCGCACATGGCCAGACCCGACAGGTTACCGCCGCGCATGCCTTCGACCGGGTGTTCGGAAAGCAGCCGCAATTGTTGCAGCGGCTCGGCCGACACGCTCAGCGCACTCAGCAGCAACGCACCCGCCAAGGCCCAGCCAAACTGCATCAGGCCAGCACCTCGGCGAGGTTGCCTTTGGATTCGAGCCAGGTCTTGCGGTCACCGGCGCGTTTCTTCGCCAGCAGCATATCCATCATTTCCGAGGTTTCGGCGAAGTCTTCGCCCAGCGTCAACTGCACCAGACGCCGGGTGTTCGGGTCCATGGTGGTTTCACGCAACTGCGGCGGGTTCATTTCACCCAGACCTTTGAATCGGGTGACCTGCGGCTTGCCGCGTTTCTTTTCGGCCACCAGGCGATCGAGAATGCCGTCGCGCTCGGCTTCGTCGAGGGCGTAGTAGATCTCTTTGCCGAGGTCGATGCGGTACAGCGGCGGCATCGCCACGTAGACGTGACCGGCATCCACCAACGGGCGGAAATGCTGGACGAACAGCGCACACAGCAAAGTCGCAATGTGCAGACCGTCGGAGTCGGCGTCGGCGAGGATGCAGATCTTGCCGTAGCGCAGCTGGCTCATGTCCGCCGCGCCCGGATCGACGCCGATGGCCACGGCGATGTTATGCACTTCCTGGCTGGCGAGCACTTCGCTGCCGTCGACTTCCCAGGTGTTGAGGATCTTGCCGCGCAACGGCAGGATCGCCTGGAACTCCTTGTCCCGCGCCTGTTTGGCCGAACCGCCGGCGGAGTCACCCTCGACCAGGAACAGCTCGGAACGCATCGGGTCCTGCCCGGCGCAGTCAGCCAGTTTGCCCGGCAGCGCCGGACCTTGGGTGACGCGTTTGCGCTCGACTTTCTTGCTCGCCTTGAGACGGCGACCGGCGTTGTTGATCGCCAATTCGGCCAGGGCCAGACCGGTTTCCGGGTTGGCGTTGAGCCACAGGCTGAAAGCGTCTTTAACCACACCGGAGACGAACGCCGCTGCTTCACGGGAAGACAGACGCTCTTTGGTCTGGCCGGAGAATTGCGGTTCCTGCATCTTCATCGACAAGACAAAAGCGATGCGCTCCCAGACGTCTTCCGGCGCCAGCTTCACGCCGCGCGGCAGCAGGCTGCGGAACTCGCAGAACTCGCGCATCGCATCGAGCAGGCCCTGACGCAGACCGTTGACGTGCGTACCGCCCTGGGCGGTCGGGATCAGGTTGACGTAGCTTTCCTGCACCGCGTCGCCACCTTCCGGCAGCCACAACAGTGCCCAGTCGACCGCTTCTTTATTACCGGCGAAAGCGCCGCAGAACGGCTCGTTCGGCAGACGTTCGAATTCGCTGACCGCATCGACCAGGTAGGAGCGCAGGCCATCTTCGTAATGCCACTCGACTTTCTCGCCGGTGCCTTTGTCTTCGAAGCTGACCAGCAAGCCCGGGCACAACACAGCCTTGGCCTTGAGCACATGCTTGAGGCGGCTGATGGAGAATTTCGGTGAGTCGAAGTATTTCGGGTCCGGCGCGAAGTACACGCTGGTGCCGGTGTTGCGCTTGCCGACGGTGCCGACGATTTCCAGCTCGGAGGCCTTGAAGCCGTCCTTGAAGGTCATCTGGTATTCGTTGCCGTCACGTTTGACCCGTACGCGCACTTCGGTCGACAGCGCGTTGACCACGGAAATACCCACACCGTGCAAGCCGCCGGAGAACTGGTAGTTCTTGTTGGAGAACTTGCCGCCCGCATGCAGCTTGGTGAGGATCAGTTCGACGCCGGACACACCCTCTTCCGGGTGAATGTCGACCGGCATGCCACGGCCGTCGTCGCTGACTTCCAGCGAATGGTCGGCGTGCAGGATGACCTGCACCGATTTGGCGTGGCCGGCCAGGGCTTCGTCGACGCTGTTGTCGATGACTTCCTGGGCGAGGTGGTTCGGCCGACTGGTGTCGGTGTACATGCCGGGGCGTTTGCGCACCGGGTCGAGGCCCGAGAGGACTTCGATGGCGTCGGCGTTATAAGAACTAGCGCTGGGAGTGGCCATAAGGTCTCGTCGTCAGTCATTCATGAAAGAGGGGCAAGACTTCACAGCGTGGTGAAATCGATTGCCTGGTACATATCGGCAGCCATGCCGGCAAAACTCAGCAACGCCGGCAATTGCCCGGCAAAGCCCTGGAAACTGTGGTCGCCGCCAGCCTGGATGCGCAAGGCACAGGCGCGGTAATACTGTTGGGCGAGGCGATAATCCAGCGTTTCGTCGCCGGTTTGCAACCAGACCTGATAACGCTGCGGATCCTGCGGTGGTGGCACTTCCAGTTCGGCCAGCGCCGTGACGTGGTCGTGGGTCAGTTCCCAGGTTTCATCGGTGTAGAGGTTCTGCTGCGTGCCCAGATAACCATCGAACATCCGGTGCGGGCTGACCGCCGGGTTGACCAGCAGGGCTTTCAGGCCATGGCGCTCGGCCAGGTGAGTCGCATAGTAGCCGCCGAGCGAACTTCCCACCAGCAACGGCCGGCCCAGCTCGGCGATTGCCTGCTCGAGCTGACCGATGGCTTCACGCGGATGGTGATGCAG
The DNA here is from genome assembly GCF_900187595.1 of Pseudomonas sp. Irchel 3F6. Taxonomy (NCBI): domain Bacteria; kingdom Pseudomonadati; phylum Pseudomonadota; class Gammaproteobacteria; order Pseudomonadales; family Pseudomonadaceae; genus Pseudomonas; species Pseudomonas sp. Irchel 3F6. The sequence goes on from NZ_FYDP01000003.1 coordinate 241,489, forward strand.
CGCCGGCACGCGCAATTGCCCGCTCAAACCCAGCTGCTCCATGACCGCGACCAGCTGACAGGCCTTCTTCGAGGCCGGCGCGCTGTTGAAACCGTGGATATAGAGGATCGAACCGGACATTTGAGCTCCCTGGCTGTCGGCGAAAGATAGCGGAGTTTACAGGGAGTCTGCATTGGATGGGCCATACAAATGCACCTGTAGGAGCTGCCGAAGGCTGCGATCTTTTGATCTTGTCTTTTAAAGCGAAAATCAACAGATCGCAGCCTTCGGCAGCTCCTACACGGAGGTCTCAGTAACCGTTGGAGCCGTAATCGACTGTGAACTCGAAGTCGGTGACTCTTTCGACGCCCGTTTCCAGTTTCCCGTCCGGCAACAATCGCAGCCAGCGATACCCCGGCGCCTGCTCACCGACCTTGAAATCCGCACTCCCCGGCTCGAACTGGATGCACGTCGAAGGCGAAGCCATCAAACGCACGCCATTGCGTTCGCGATCGATTTGCTGATGCACATGCCCCCACAACACCGCGCGAACCTGCGGGAAGCGATCCAGCACTTCAAAGAACGCTTCCGGGTTGCGCAAGCCGATCGGCTCCATCCACGCGCAGCCGATCGACACCGGGTGATGATGCAGGCACACCAGATGATGGCGCTCCGGCGCTTCGCTCAGCGCGCGTGCGAGCAGTTGCAATTGATCATCCTGCAGATAGCCCGGCACCGAACCCGGCACCGCCGAATCCAGCATCGTCACCCGCCAATTGCCGATATCGATCACCGGCTCCAGGAGCGTGCTTTGCACCGCCGCCTCGGCCATGACCATCGGCTCGTCGTGATTGCCGGGAATCCAGCGCGCGGGTGCACTGATCTGCGCGCTCAGTTGGCGGAATGCCTGGTACGACTGCAGCGTGCCGTCCTGGGAAATATCGCCGGTGGCCAGCACCAGGTCGATCTGCGCCTGTTGCGCCAACACCAGGTCGATGACCCTTTGCAGGCTCTCGCGGGTCTTCATGCCCAGCAGCGTGCCGTCCGCCTCGGCGAACAGGTGGCTGTCGGACAACTGCACCAGCAGCGCCGGGTCGGCGCTGGTCAATGTCGATACGCTGGGCAAGGCGCTCTCCCGGGGCTAAGCACGCAATGGATGGGTGCGGCAATTATGCTGGGGGATGACACAAAGGGGAAACCGCCGAAGCGGACGCAGTTCACAACTAGCGAACGACTTCGTACTCGTGCCCCAACGCCAGGCAATGACTCAGCCATTCGCCCAGAAACACATTGAGCTGGGCCTTTTCATCGGGCTGGTGCATGGCGGCGTTCGGATAAGGATAGATGCCGCGAAAGCGTCGTGCATGCTCGGCGCTGACCACTTCGGCCATGCGCGCGTCGTGATAGACCTGCACTTCCAGTTGCGGCACCGGCAACCACGGCAGGCTGTGCTCCTGGCGCACCTGCAAGGTCGTGGTGTACGGGCAGGTCTGCAACACCTCGAGAGCGAGCACGCCAAGCATCTGCTCGCCCTGGGTCACGGCGATACGCCGCGCTTCGGGTTCGTTGCGCATGTCCGGCAGCAGTCGCATCAGGCGCGCGTAGTTGGCCTCGCAGGCGGCTTGCAGCCCTACGAGGTCAACCCGATAACGATCGCGCAGCTTGTTTACGACCATAGCCCCCTCACTTCGGCGCGGTTGAGCGCCAGCCACTGCAAGGCGATGATGCTCGCCGCGTTGGCAATACGACCGTCGCGGACCGCCTGCAAGGCATCTTCGAATGCCCAGACCGTTACGCGAATGTCTTCGGCCTCTTCTTCCAGCCCGTGCAGCCCGCCGACACCGTCGGTGCTGCAACGCCCCAGATACAAATGCACGAATTCGTTGCTGCCACCCGGCGAGGGGAAATACTTGGTCATCGGCCACAACGCCTTGATGTCCAGCCCAGCTTCCTCCTGCGCCTCGCGGTGAGCAACTTCTTCCGGTTGCTCATCCTTGTCGATCAGACCGGCGACCAGTTCGACCAGCCACGGGTTGTCGGCCTTGCCCATGGCGCCGACACGAAACTGCTCGATCAACACCACTTCATCGCGCTGCGGATCGTAAGGCAGGACGCACACGGCATCGTGGCGCACGAAGATTTCACGATTGATTTCGCGGCTCATGCCACCGGCGAACAACTCATGGCGCAGGTGCACACGGTCAAGCTTGTAAAAGCCCTCGTAGCATCTTTCGCGCCGCACGATATCGACGGCGGTCGGAATGGCGTTGGCAAAGTCAGTCATAATCTTCCTCTTTACTGCACATCCATTACGAGGTTGCTGTGTACAACCGGCAACCTCGACTTCGCGCCATCCTAACGCGCCCGCACCGTTTGATGCAGCCCCTTTACCGTCAGCGGGATGGACGGTGACGGTGAAACACACTCTAATCAGCTTAGTGGCGAACTGACTGCTCCGTTGAGAGTCGAAGCGGTAACTTTTTCGCCTTCCCCTGCTTTCGAAAGGACGCCCATGTCGCTTTTCAAAATTGCCTCTGTGGCCGCTATTGCCCTGACTCTGGGCGCTTGTGCCAGCCTGTTCCAGCCCAACTATCGCACGCCGCTGGAAACCACCCGCGACGCCTCGGAACAACTCAAACCCGGCTGTTCCAACCCCGATTGCCCGCTGGTGAACATCGACACCCTGCGCTTCCCGGACGAACCGGCGCTGGATGGCATCATCGAAAAACGTTTGCTGCAAATGACCCGCACCGAGAAGAACGCGCCGGTAGCGCCAACCCTGGCCGCCTACCGCGAGCAGTTCCTCGCCAGCGCCGGCCCGCGCAACAGCAGCTATCTGCAAGCGAAAGTACGCGAGCAGCATGACGGACTGGTGATCATCGAGCTGTCGAGCTACCTCGACACCGGCGGCGCCCACGGCACGCCGGGTCGCGGTTTCATCAACTATTCGCGCCAGCAGCACAAGGTGCTGAACCTGTCCGACATGTTGCTGCCGGGGCAGGAAGAGGCGTTCTGGAAAGCCGCGCAAGTGGCGCACAACAGTTGGCTGATCAGTACCAAACTCGATCAGGAGGCGGAATTCGTCGCGAACTGGCCGTTCGTGAAAACCCCGCACGTGGCGCTGACCTATGGTGGCGTGATCCTCAAGTACGACGTGACCACCATCGCGCCTTATGCGCTGGGCCACGTCGAACTGAAGATTCCTTACCCGCGCCTGAACGGCATTCTCAAGCCTGAGCTGTTTCCCGGCCGTAACTGAAGGCCCGGCCCAGCACCAGTTGAAGCAATCCTGCCAGCACCAGCGCCGGCAGGGTTGCGCCGACATCCGGATACAGATTCGCCAGCAAGTGGTAGGTGCTCACACCACCCAGCCACGCCAGCAACGCCGGCCAGCGCAATGCGGCTGACGCGACCTGAGCACTGCGTTTGCGCAGAATGAAGTGATCCACCAGCACCACGCCGAACAGCGGCGCGAACACCGAGCCGATCAACAGCAGGAAATTCTGGTACTGCGCCAACGGCGCCAGCAGTGCGATCAGCGTGCAGATCACGCCGATGGCCAAGGCCAGATGCTCGACTTTCAGACGCAACAGAATCCCGCTCGATACCGCCGCCGAGTGAATGTCGGCAAAAGCGTTTTCCGACTCGTCGAGCAGAATCAGCAACAGCGGAATGCCCAGACCGGCGCCAGCCAAGGCCAGCAGCAACGCATTGACTTCACCGCTCGGCGCGAACGCCAGGGTGTAGGCCACGCCAAGGCTCATCAGCCAGAAGTTACCGATGAAGAAACCCACAGCCGTGCCACCGAAAACATTCTTCGCGCGTTTGCCGAAACGCGAGTAGTCGGCAATCAGCGGCAGCCATGACAGCGGCATGGCGATGGCAATGTCGAAGCCCACGGCAAACGGCATCGAACCGTCACCGGCGCGCGCCCACAGCGCCGCGAGGTCGGCTTTGGCGAACAGGTTCCAGGTCAGCCACAGGCACGCGGCGAGCAACAGCCAGATGCCCCACTTGCGCAGAATCTGCCGCACGAACGTCAACGGCCCGCTCACCGCGAGCAAGGTCGCCAGCGCACCGAAGAACAGCGTCCACAGAATCGGATTGGCCCACAGCGAACCTTCGCTGAAGACGCGGCTGCCGAGCAGACTGGCGGCGTCGCGCATGACGATGATTTCGAACGAGCCCCAGCCGATCAGTTGCAGCAGATTGAGCAGCGCCGGCAGGCTCGCGCCTTTGCTGCCGAGGCTGAGCTTCAGCGCCGCCATCGATGACAGGCCGGTGTCGCTGCCGATCACGCCGACAGCAGCCAGCAACAGCACGCCGACCAGCGTGCCGAGGAAGATGGCCAGCAAAGAACCGGACAGACCCAGACCCGGCGCGAGCAATGCGCCGGTCTGCAAAACCATCAGGCCGATGCCGAGGGAGAACCACAGGGAAAACAGATCGCGCCCGCCGAACACACGCTTTTCAGCGGGGACGGCGAGGTCGGGGGAATAAGTGCCGGGTTGAATGCTCAAGGGTGTTATCTCAAAGGGACATTTGGTGTGATCGTTCCCACGCTCTGCGTGGGAATGCCTCTCGGGACGCTCCGCGTCCAGTGACGCGGAGCGTCACGGGCTGCATTCCCACGCGGAGCGTGGGAACGATCAGTACGGGGTCAAACTTTCTTGTACAGCTGACTGCCTTCCTTCTTGAACCGCTCGGCCTGTTCCGCGAGTCCTTTGGCGACGTCCACGTCGACCGCATCGATGCGTTGGTTGGCTGCGTATTCACGGACTTCCTGGGTGATCTTCATCGAGCAGAATTTCGGCCCGCACATTGAGCAGAAGTGCGCGACCTTGGCCGAGTCCTTCGGCAGGGTTTCGTCGTGATAGGAGCGCGCGGTGTCCGGATCCAGGCCGAGGTTGAACTGGTCTTCCCAGCGGAATTCGAAACGCGCCTTGCTCAGTGCGTTATCACGAATCTGCGCGCCCGGGTGTCCCTTGGCCAGGTCCGCTGCGTGGGCGGCGATCTTGTAAGTGATGATCCCGGTCTTCACGTCATCCTTGTTCGGCAGGCCCAAGTGCTCCTTCGGCGTCACGTAGCAGAGCATCGCGCAACCGAACCAGCCGATCATCGCCGCGCCGATACCCGAGGTGATGTGGTCATAGCCCGGAGCAATGTCGGTAGTCAGCGGGCCGAGGGTGTAGAACGGCGCCTCGTCGCAGCATTCGAGCTGCTTGTCCATGTTCTCTTTGATCAATTGCATCGGCACGTGGCCCGGGCCTTCGATCATGCATTGCACGTCATGTTTCCAGGCGATTTTGGTCAGCTCGCCGAGGGTTTCCAGTTCGCCGAATTGCGCTTCGTCGTTGGCGTCGGCAATCGAGCCCGGACGCAGGCCATCGCCCAGCGAGAAGCTGACGTCGTAGGCCTTCATGATTTCGCAGATTTCGTCGAAGTGGGTGTAGAGGAAGTTCTCTTTGTGGTGCGCCAGGCACCACTTGGCCATGATCGAACCGCCACGGGAGACGATGCCGGTGACGCGTTTGGCAGTCAGCGGTACGTAGCGCAGGAGCACGCCGGCGTGAATGGTGAAGTAGTCGACGCCCTGCTCGGCCTGTTCGATCAGGGTGTCGCGGAACAACTCCCAGGTCAGGTCTTCAGCGACGCCGTTGACCTTCTCCAGCGCCTGATAGATCGGCACGGTACCGATCGGCACCGGCGAGTTGCGGATGATCCACTCGCGGGTTTCGTGAATGTGTTTGCCGGTGGACAGGTCCATCACCGTGTCCGAGCCCCAGCGAATGCCCCAGGTCAGTTTCGCCACTTCTTCTTCGATCGAAGAACCCAGGGCGCTGTTGCCGATGTTGCCGTTGATCTTCACCAGGAAGTTACGGCCGATGATCATCGGTTCCAGTTCGACGTGGTTGATGTTGGCGGGAATGATCGCGCGGCCGCGAGCGATTTCTTCGCGGACGAATTCAGGGGTGATTTCTTGCGGAATGCTTGCGCCGAAGCTGTGGCCGGCATGTTGCTGCTTGAGCAGGCCGGCTGCACGGGCCTCTTGCAGCTTCATGTTTTCGCGGATGGCGACGTATTCCATCTCGGCGGTGATGATGCCTTTGCGCGCGTAGTGCATCTGGCTGACGTTGGCCCCGGCCTTGGCGCGGCGCGGGTTGTTGACGTGAGCGAAGCGCAGTTTGGTCAGTTCGGCATCGGCCAGACGCTGCTGGCCGAAGTTCGAGCTCAGGCCCGGCAGGCGCTCGGTATCGCCACGGTCATCGATCCACGCTGAACGCACATCGCCAAGGCCTTTGCGCACATCGATGACCACGTTCGGATCGGTGTACGGGCCGGAAGTGTCGTAGACCGTGACCGGCGCATTGATCTCGCCGCCGAAATCGGTCGGGGTTACATCGAGGCTGATTTCGCGCATCGGCACGCGGATGTCCGGGCGCGAGCCCTGAACGTAGATTTTTTGCGAACGGGTGAACGGCTTGACCGATTGCTCGTCGACCTTGGCCGAGTCACTCAGGTTGATCGCGTTTTTTTCTTTTGTTGTCATCACGGGCTCTCCAGACAGCATCCAGCAGTGGATTGTCGGAGCAGAACCTGAAAGGCACGGACGCACCAGGACCGGTGCTGTGCATTCGTCATGAGCGTTCGATTGTCGAACAATATCCCGGACGAAGCACAAGAGGACTCGCCGGGTGACGAGAAATCTTGTTCCCTACGCAGGCGCTAACCTGATCAGGTTCAACGGGATCCGAAATTATTCGATCTCAGCCTCATAGCAAGGCACCCCGACAAGAACCCGGCCAGTCTAGACACAACCATCAAGGAACGCCAACACCGCAGCGAACGCCATGATGAATGGCGTAAATACCCAGGCTGGCCGATTGTTGCCGGAGCAATGCGCAACTACACTCGCTGGGCCTGCTCAGCCTTGACGCTGTGCGGGCTGCGCCTTACCTTTGGCGCCCGGATTACTTCCATAATATTCATGCTAGGGATCGCCTCATGCTGCGCAAACTTTCATTGGCTGTTGCCGTGTCCTGTGCGTCCAACACAATGGCCTGGGCAGCGGAAGCACCCTTGTCGACCAAAACCGATCTGGTCAGCGTCTATCAGGAAGCGGTCGACAATAACGCCGACCTCGCGGCGGCCCGCGCCCAGTATGGCGCGCAGAAAGAAGTGGTGCCGCAGGCTCGCGCCGGTCTGCTGCCGAACCTGTCCGGTGGCGCCGAAGTCGCCGACGTGCGCACCTCGATCGACCAGCCTTCGGCCATCGCCAACCGCAGCGCGCATTCCTACCAGGCGACACTCGCGCAGCCGCTGTTCCGCGCCGATCGCTGGTTCCAGTATCAAGCAGCCAAGGACGTCAACGAGCAGGCCGCGCTGCAGCTGTCGGCGACCGAACAGAACCTGATCCTGCAATCGGCCGAAAGCTACTTCAACGTGCTGCGCAGCCAGGACAATCTGGCCTCGACCAAGGCTGAAGAAGCGGCGTTCAAACGTCAGCTCGATCAGTCCAACGAGCGCTTCGATGTCGGCCTCTCGGATAAGACTGACGTGCTGCAATCGCAAGCCAGTTACGACACCGCGCGAGCCAACCGCATCGTCGCCCAGCGTCAGGTCGATGATGCGTTCCAGGCGTTGATCACCCTGACCAACCGTCAGTACAACTCGATTCAGGGCATCGTTCATACGCTGCCGATCCTGCCGCCGGCGCCCAACGATGCGAAATCCTGGGTCGACACGGCGGCGCGGCAGAACCTCAATCTGCTCGCCAGCAACTACGCGGTCAGCTCCGCCGAACAGACGCTCAAGCAGCGCAAGGCCGGCCACTTGCCGACCCTCGACGCCGTGGCGAAATACGAGAAAGGCGACAACGACGCCCTCGGCTTCGCCAACCCCAACTCGTTCGGCGCGCCTTATGGCGGCAACGTCGAGCAGAGCACGCTGGGCCTGCAACTGAACATCCCGATCTACAGCGGCGGGCTGACCAGTTCGCAAGTGCGCCAGTCCTATGCGCAACTGGATCAGAGCGAACAGCAGCGCGAATCGCTGCGCCGGCAAGTGGTGGAAAACACCCGCAATCTGCACCGCGCGGTGAACACCGACGTCGAGCAGGTGCAGGCGCGCCGCCAGTCGATCATCTCCAACCAGAGCGCGGTGGAAGCCACGGAAATCGGTTATCAGGTCGGCACACGCAACATCGTCGACGTGCTCGACGCGCAGCGCCAGCTGTACACCTCGGTGCGCAACTACAACAACACCCGCTACGACTACATCCTCGACAACCTGCGCCTGAAGCAGGCGGCGGGGACGCTGAACCCGGGTGACCTGGAAGACCTGCGGCGTTATCTGAAAGCCGACTACAACCCGGACAAGGATTTCCTGCCGCCGGATCTGGCGTCGGCGGCCGAGGCGCAGCTCAAGGCCCGGCCTTAAACAATCTGGATGAATCCCCTGTGGTGAGGGGATTTATCCCCGATCGGCTGCGCAGCAGTCGTAAATCCTGCTTGCCAGATCTGACTGAATCACCGCGCTGAATGGTTTTGGGGCTGCTTCGCAACCCAGCGGGGATGAATCCCTGTGGTGAGGGGATTTATCCCCGTCCGGCTGCGCAGCAGTCGTAAATCCGACTTGCCGGATCTAACTGAATCACCGCGCTGAATGGTTTCGGGGCTGCTTCGCAACCCAGCGGGGATGAATTCCTGTGGCGAGGGGATTTATCCCCGTCCGGCTGCGCAGCAGTCGTAAATCCGAGTTGCCAGATCTAACTGAATCACCGTGTTGAATGGTTTTGGGGCTGCTTCGCAACCCAGCGGGGATGAATCCCTGTGGTGAGGGGATTTATCCCCGTCCGGCTGCGCAGCAGTCGTAAATCCGACTTGCCAGATCTAACTGAATCAACGCGCTGAATGGTTTTGGGGCTGCTTCGCAACCCAACGGGGATAAATCCCCTCACCACAGTAATATTCCAGGCGACTATTGGATCAGCCGCGCCAGACCATCCAGCCAAAGGCCCCGGCCATAAACAATCTGGAATGAATCCCATGTGGTGAGGGGATTTATCCCCGTCCGGCTGCGCAGCAGTCGTAAATCCTGCTTGCCAGATCTGACTGAATCACCGCGTTGAATGGTCTTGTGGCTGCTTCGCAACCCAGCGGGGATGAATCCCTGTGGTGAGGGGATTTATCCCCGATCGGCTGCGCAGCAGTCGTAAATCCTGCTTGCCAGATCTGACTGAATCACCGCGTTGAATGGTTTTGGGGCTGCTTCGCAACCCAGCGGGGATGAATCCCTGTGGTGAGGGGATTTATCCCCGTCCGGCTGCGCAGCAGTCGTGAATCCTGCTTGTCAGATCTGACTGAATGACCGCGCTGAATGGTTTTTGGGCCGCTTCGCAACCCAGCGGGGATGAATCCCCTCGCCACCCTGATATTCCAGGCGACTATTGGATCAGCCGCGCCAAGCCATCCAGCAAGCGCTGCAACGCGCCCTGATTACGGCGCATCACCGCCAGCCCGGCCTCGGCCATGCGCTGCGCATCACGTGGCAGTTCGAACAAGCGCTGCACCTCGACTGCGAGCCCTTCGGCATCATCCACTTCGGCCAACGCCCCGGCTTCGCGCAATTGCGCGGCGATGTCGAGGAAGTTGAACAGGTGTGGGCCGCTGAGTACCGGTTTCGCCAGCGCGGCGGGTTCGAGCAGGTTGTGCCCGCCGTTCGGCACCAGACTGCCGCCGACAAATGCGCTGTCGGCCAGGGCATAGAGAAACAGCAACTCACCCATGGTGTCGCCGAGCAGCACGCTCGTTTGCGCATCGACATTGGCCCCGGTCGAGCGACGTACCGTGGCGAAACCTTCGCGCTGGCACAAGTCGAACACCGAATTGAAACGCTCGGGATGACGCGGCACCAGAATCAGCAACGCATCGGGATGACTGCCCAGCAAACGACGATGGGCTTCGAGCACCACTTCGTCTTCGCCTTCGTGGGTGCTCGCAGCGATCCATACCGGGCGATCCTGCGCCTGCCACCGGCTGCGCAGTTCGGCTGCACGCTGCAACAGTTGCGGGTCGATGGTCAGGTCGAACTTGATCGAACCGGTGACCTCGACAGTTTCCGGACGTGCGCCAAGATCGCGGAAGCGCTGGGCCTCGGCTGCGGTCTGCACGGCCAGCAAACTCATCTCGGCGAGCATCGGCGCAGTGAGTTTGCTGAAGCGGCCATAGCCTTTGGCGGAACGCTGCGACAACCGCCCATTGGCCAACGCCACCGGAATCCCGCGCTTGGCACATTGATGAATATGGTTAGGCCACAGCTCGGTCTCCATGATCACTGCAAGCCTGGGCTGTACGCGATCAAGAAAACGCGCCGCCGCACAAGGCAAGTCATACGGCAGATAGCAGTGTTGAATGCGCGCCTCGTTGGCGAACAGTGCCTGAATCCGCTCCGAACCGGTCGGGGTCATGCAGGTCACGGTGATCGGCAGCGTCGGGTAGCGTTCCAGCAGCGCGCGGATCATCGGCGCGGCGGCAATGCTTTCGCCGACCGACACCGCGTGCACCCAGATGCCACCGGGCTGCAACGTCGGCATGCCATAAGTAAAGCGCTCGCCAATGCGTTTGGCATACGCCGGCGCCTTGCGCGCACGCAGCCATAGTCGAATCGCCACCAATGGCAGCCCCAAGTAAAACAGCGCGGTGTAGAGAGTTCTATTCATGGCGGCGGAGTTTATCGGCTTTTGTCGCCGATCGCCCGCAAGTGCACGGCAAAACGTTCCGCCAGCCAGCGCGCGGCCGGGCCGAGCGGTTCGTCGCGGCGCCAGACCAGTTCCACCACCAGCGCTGGCGGCGTCCATTCGCTGTCGAGCTCAATCATCTGGCCTTGATACGCCGAGTACTGCACAACGTGGCGCGGCAACCAAGCCCAGCCGAGATCGCGCACCAGCCATTCGGACATTACGTAAAAGCTGTCGGCGCGCCACACCTGTGGGCTGGCCGGCTCGTTGCCGGGATAGACGCTGGTCTGCGTCGACATCAGCAATTGCCGGTGCTGCGCCAGTTGCTGGCAGGTCACATAGGAATGCTGCGCCAGCGGATGATTGACGCCACAGACCGTGACCATTTCCACTCGACCCAGTACGCGGCGCTCAAGGGCTTCGGGGATTTCATCGTGATAGAACAGCAGGCCGAGGTCGGCGCGACGTTCGACCAGTTTGCGCGCGACTTCGCCTTGGGCGGCGCTGGTCAGTTGCACTTCCAGGCTGGGAAACTGCTCGGCCAGTTCGCCGAAACTTTCCACCAGCGCCTGATACGGCATCGCCTCGTCCTGAGCCACCCGCAACTGCGCCTCCTGGCCGCGCAGCATGGCCATCGCGCGGCCGTTGAGGCGCTCGCACTGGCGCAACACTTCCCGCGCCTCTTCCAGCAATGCCTCGCCCGCCTCGGTGAGACTGGGCTGACGGCCACTGCTGCGCTCGAACAGGCTCACGCGCAAATCCTCTTCGAGCATCGCGACAGCACTGCTGATCGCCGATTGCGCCTTGCGTTGTCGACGTGCCACGGCGGAGAACGATCGCTGTTCGGCGACGTCGACAAATACCCGCAGGTGCTCAAGATTCCATTGCATACGATTTTTCAACCTATCTACTGAACAGATAGGTAATGACTTTACCCCATCTGAGCAATCCCTAGAATGTCACTCCAGCAAGCAATGATTTATTTGAGGATCAAACCATGAACGCCTACGTCTATCTGGCCATCGCCATCTGCGCCGAAGTGATCGCCACCGTTTCGATGAAAGCGGTCAAGGGCTTCAGCACTCCTCTACCGCTGATTCTGGTCATTGTCGGCTACGGGATTGCATTCTGGATGCTGACGCTGGTAGTGCGCACCGTACCGGTGGGCGTTGCCTACGCCGTCTGGGCGGGGATGGGCATTGTCATGGTCAGCGTCGCGGCGCTGTTCATCTACGGGCAGAAACTCGACGTACCGGCGATGCTGGGGATGGCGTTGATCGTGCTAGGGGTCGTCGTGATTCAGCTGTTTTCGAAAACCGCGGGGCATTGAAGAAAAAGATCGCAGCCTTCGGCAGCTCCTACAGGTAACGCATTCCAAGGTAGGAGCTGCCGAAGGCTGCGATCTTTTTTCACATCGGAGGCCGATGTCTGAGTCTGTATACTGCGCCCTCGTCTTGAGCACTGAGGTCGTTGCATGCCATCCGTTATTTCCACCGACGTTCTGATTGTCGGCGCTGGTGTCGCCGGCCTCTGGCTGAATGCGCGCCTGCGCGGTCAGGGTTTCTCGACCGTGCTGGTGGAAAGCGCCAGCCTCGGTGGCGGGCAGAGCGTGAAGTCCCAGGGCATCATCCACGGCGGTGCCAAGTACGCGCTGCACGGCGCGCTGACCGGGGCCTCGGAAGCCATCGCCGACATGCCGCGCCGCTGGCGCGAGGCGCTGGCCGGTAATGGTGAGCTGGATCTGTCCGGCGTACGTCTGCTGTCCGAAGCCCATTACCTGTGGTCGCCAGGCACTTTGGCCGGCAACCTGACCAGTTTCTTCGCCAGCAAAGCCGTGCGTGGCCGGGTCGATCAGGTCAAGGGCGATGAACTGCCGCCAGCCCTGCAAGACAAGCGTTTCAAGGGCAAAGTCTATCGCCTCGCCGAATTGGTAGTGGATGTCCCGAGCCTGATCCAGCGTCTCGCCGATCTGGCCGGTGACGGTCTGCTCGCCGGGCAGGTCATCGAGCCGCTGCTGGAAGCCGGCGTGCTGGTCGGCCTGAAAGTCGACGGCCGTGAGATCCGCGCCCAGCGCATCGTCCTCAGCGCCGGCGCCGGCACGGCCGAACTGCTTGACGCCCTGGGCCTGAGCCGTCCGGCCATGCAGCGCCGCCCCCTGCACATGATCCTCGCCAAGGGCCCCGGTTTGAAACCGCTGTACGCGCACTGCCTGGGCGGCGGCACCAAGCCGCGCATCACCGTGACCACGCATCCGGCGGCTGATGGCCAGTGGGTCTGGTACATGGGCGGCGACATCGCCGAAAGCGAAGGCGTGGCCCGCGAACCAGCCGAACAGATCGCCACCGCGCAAAAGGAAATCGGCCAATTGCTGCCGTGGATCGACCTCAGCACCACGCAATGGGCCACCCTGCGCGTCGACCGCGCGGAGCCGCTGCAAACCGGCCTGACCCGTCCGGACAACGCATTCCTCGCCGAGGAAGGTCGCTTGCTCGTCGGCTGGCCGACCAAACTGGCACTGGCGCCGGACTTCGCCGACCGCGTTATCGCCTCGCTGCAACGCGACGGCATCCAGCCGCAGGCGACTGATCCGCTGCCGCCGCTGCCGAAACCACCGCTCGGTGTACCCGCGTGGGAGCAACTGCTGCCATGAGCATCGCCACTCTGCACGAACTGCATCGCCCACTGGGCAGCACCGGCCTGACGGTTTCGCCGCTGGGCCTGGGCACGGTCAAACTCGGCCGCGATCAAGGGGTGAAATACCCCAACGGCTTTCAGATTCCCGGCGATGATGAAGCGCGCATGCTGCTGCGCCAGGCGCGCGATCTGGGCATCAACCTGATCGACACCGCACCGGCCTATGGGCGCAGCGAAGAACGCCTCGGCCCGCTGCTGCGCGGTCAGCGTCAGGACTGGGTGATCGTCAGCAAGGTCGGTGAAGAGTTTGCCGATGGCCTGTCGCGTCACGATTTCAGCGCCGCGCACACGCGAATGTCGGTCGAGCGCAGCCTGCAACGTCTGGAAACGGATTTTATCGATCTGGTCCTCGTGCACTCGGACGGCAACGACATGGCCATCCTCGAGCACGAAGAGGTCTACGCCACCCTCGCGGCGCTGAAGGCCGAGGGCAAGATTCGCGGCTTCGGGTTTTCCGGCAAAACCGTCGAAGGCGGCTTGAAAGCGCTGGAGCAAGGCGACTGCGCGATGGTCACCTACAATCTGAACGAACAAAACGAAAAGGCGGTCATTGACTATGCTGCTGCCCACGGCAAAGCCATTCTGGTGAAAAAAGCCCTGGCCAGCGGTCATGTCTGTCTGAGTCCGGGAGTCGATCCGGTGCGCGCCAGCTTCGAGTTGCTGTTCACTCATCCCGGCGTTGCCAGTGCTATTGTCGGCACGATCAATCCGCTGCACCTCGCCCATAACGTAGCGACCGTTGCCCAGGTCCTGCGTAGTCACTGACGCCGCCCCGCGGCCTTAAGCCAGGAGCCGATATGCCGCGCACGCTCATCCGCAAGAACCCGAGCAACTTCAAGACACTGCCGCTGTTCGTCGAAGCCACACCCGAAGGCCTGAGCTATCAGAGCGTCGGCATGCCGCTGAACTTCGCCCAGACCCTGCAACGGCGTAAACCGGTCAGCGTCGCCGACAGCGAGCGCTTCGCCCTGGAACTGGCCAACCTCGGCGTGTCCGTGCGCCTGACCCTGCATTGGCAGAATCGCGATTACTGGGTGCTGGTGCGCCAGCGTCGGCAGGATCGCGGCGACGTGGTGCTGAAACTGATTTCCGGCTATGTGCCTGCTCATGAGCTGAATATTCCGCTGCACACGGCGATTCAGGAGATTGCCGAAGAGTGTCTGCTGGAAACCCCGGAAGGCTGGCTCGGCGGGCGCTTCAACGAGACTTGGTTGCCGGCGCCCTACTCCGCTGCGCTGCATTACCGTGAGGCGTTGCCGTTTCGCCTGACGCCGTTGTCCGGTTCGGCGCGTCCGGTGCGCTGCGCCAACCTGCAATTGCTGGAGCGACCAAGGGCGTACGTGCATCTGCCGACGGCGTCCCTGCAATTGATCTATGACTTGCGCCTGGACGTGCCCAAGGAGGCGAAGTCCTTGAGCCTGTTTCATGTCGACGAGCGTCTGGAAGGCGATCAACTGGTGGCGCGACTCGATCGCAAACGGCCAGACCTGTACTTAATGCCATTGCACGACGGCCAGCCGCTGCCCGAGTTGTACACCCTGAAAAAGGATCAACTGTATCCGGCGAGTACCCGCGGTCTGTATCTGGCCGAAAGCTTCGCGCGACAGGATGGCTGGCTGGTGCGTGATGAGCGGATTCGCTGGAAGGACTGGTTGCGCCAACAGGGTCTGACGCCACCCGAGAAGGCTACTGGACTGGCACGCCTGCGCGGCAAGGCCAGGCAGCTGCTGAAGAAAATCGTACCGCGCAAGAAAGTGAATTCCTGAAAGCAAAAAATCGCAGCCTTCGACGACTCCTGCATTGGAATGTATTCCCATGTAGGAGCTGCCGCAGGCTGCGATCTTTTGATCTTATTGGCCGCGGATCTTTTCCACGATCGCTGTCGTCGAGCTGTTTTCCACCAGCCCCAGGACTTTCACGGTGCCGCCGTAGGCGGTGACGATATCCGCGCCGACCACCTGATCGATTCCGTAATCGCCGCCCTTGACCAGCACGTCCGGCTTGACCTCGCGCAGCAGGTTTTCCGGTGTGCCTTCAGAGAAACTGATCACCCAGTCCACCGCGCCGAGACCGGCGAGTACCGCCATGCGGCGATCCACGCTGTTGATCGGCCGGCCCGGGCCTTTCAGGCGGCTGACCGAGGCGTCATCGTTGACTGCCACGATCAGGCGGTCGCCCTGAGCACGGGCCTGTTCCAGATAGGTGACATGGCCGGCATGCAGGATATCGAAGCAGCCATTGGTGAAAACAATCCGCTCGTTGTGCGCACGGGCATCGTCAACCGCCAGCAGCAGCTGCTCAAGTCCCAGCACGCCTCGCTCCGAACCTTCTTCGCGCTGAATGGCGCGGCGCAGTTCCGGGGCGCTGATCGCTGCGGTACCCAACTTGCCGACGACGATGCCTGCTGCCAGATTGGCCAGCGCCACGGCGTGCGGCAGTTCTTCGCCTGCGGCAATGGCCGCGGCCAGGGTCGAAATCACCGTATCGCCGGCACCGGTCACGTCGAACACTTCGCGGGCGCGGGCCGGCAGATGCAACGCCGGATGATCCGGACGCAGCAAGGTCATGCCGTGTTCACCACGGGTCACCAGCAGCGCGCCGAGGTCGAGCTCCTGCATCAGGACGGCGCCCTTGCTCACCAGTTCGTGCTCATCGGCGCAACCACCGACGATGGTTTCGAACTCGCTGAGATTCGGTGTGATCAGGCTGGCACCGCGGTAGATCGAAAAGTCCTTGCCCTTCGGATCAGCCAATACCGGTATACCTTTGGCACGGGCGGCCTGGATCAGGGCCTGGTGATTTTTCAGTGCGCCTTTACCGTAATCCGACAACACCAGCACCTTGATGCCTTCCAGCAACCCGTCAACCTGCGCGGCCAGTGCCAGAGCATCGGTGGCGAACACTTCTTCGAAATCGATACGCAACAGTTGCTGGTGCCGGCTCATGACCCGCAGCTTGACGATGGTCGGCTGGTGCGCGATGCGCTGAAACAAGGCGCGCACGCCCGCGCCCTTGAGACTGTTGCTCAGGCTGTCGGCGGCTTCGTCATCGCCGGTCACGCCCACCAGTGATGCCGGTGCACCCAGCGCGGCAATGTTCAGCGCCACGTTGGCGGCACCGCCCGGGCGATCCTCGATCTGCTCGACCTTGACCACCGGCACCGGCGCTTCAGGAGAAATCCGTGAGGTTCCGCCATGCCAGTAACGGTCGAGCATGACATCGCCGACCACCAAGACAGGGGCTTGATCGAATCGCGGCATCGACAATTTCATGGAGCAACCCACATACAAAATGAACAGGGGCGCGATATTAACAGGATCGCGCGCGCCGGGAATACACGAGGGTGAGGCTGGCCCACCCTCATCTGCAGATCAGGCAATGTCTTCAGCCGGAGCATCCAGCCCCATCGCATGCAGACGCGCGTAGTAGCCATTATGAGCAAGCAGTTGGGCATGAGTGCCGCGTTCGACGATCTCGCCCTGATCCATGACGAGGATCAGATCGGCCTTCTCGATGGTCGACAAACGGTGGGCAATCACCAGCGTGGTGCGGCCTTTCATGACATGGTCGAGTGCCGCCTGAATGTGCCGCTCGGACTCGGTATCAAGGGCCGAAGTCGCTTCGTCGAGGATCAGCAGCGGGGCGTTTTTCAGCAAGGCCCGGGCAATCGCCAGACGCTGACGCTGTCCGCCAGACAACAGCACACCGTTCTCGCCGACCTGGGTATCCAGGCCTTGAGGCATCTGCGCGATGAAGTCCATGGCAAATGCATCCCTGGCGGCTTTCTCGATATCTTCGCGAGGCGCGCCTGCCAGATCGCCGTAAGCGATGTTGTTGGCGATGGTGTCGTTGAACAGCGTCACGTGCTGGGTCACTTGCGCTACATGGCGACGCAGATTGCGCAGACGATAGTCCTCGATTTCGACATCATCGAGCAGGATTTCGCCGGTCTCGTGGTGATAGAAGCGCGGAATGAGACTGGCCAGCG
This sequence comes from Pseudomonas sp. Irchel 3F6, assembly GCF_900187595.1. Classification (NCBI taxonomy): domain Bacteria; kingdom Pseudomonadati; phylum Pseudomonadota; class Gammaproteobacteria; order Pseudomonadales; family Pseudomonadaceae; genus Pseudomonas; species Pseudomonas sp. Irchel 3F6. The sequence continues at coordinate 258,888 of NZ_FYDP01000003.1, forward strand.
TCGATTTGCCGCTGCCGGAACGCCCAACCAAGGCGATCATCTGACCTGGCGAAGCGGTGAAGCTGATGTTTTTCAGCACTTCCCGTTCAGTGCCCGGGTAAGTGAAGCTGAGGTTGTTCACCGCCAGATGGCCACTGACCCGATCACGCTCGATCGTACCGGTGTCGATTTCCGGTTCAACATCGAGTTGCTCGAAAATGCTTTCGGCGCCGGCCACGCCTTTCTGGATGGTCGAGCTGACTTCAGACAATTGCCGGATCGGTTTGGGCAGCAACCCGGCAGCTGTGATGTAGGCAACCAGATCACCGGCCGTTGCATCACCGCGCAGGAACAGTACGAGGAACATCAGTACGGCCATGGCGGTGTAGATCACCAGCTGCAGCATCGGCGTATACACCGCGCCAGTCTTGGTCATACGCAACTGTTTGTCGGTGTTGCTCTGGCTGGCCGCCGCAAAACGCTGCTGCTCATAAGCCTCGCCACCGAAACTGCGCACAACGCGATAGCCTTGAATGGTTTCGGAAGCCACGTGGGTGACGTCGCCCATGGCCACTTGAATCTTTTTGCTCTGCTTGCGGAATTTCTTGCTGGTATTGCCGACCATGAACGCGATCACGGGCAGGATCGCCAGCATCACCAGAGTCAGTTTCCAGTTCATCCACAGCAGATAGGCGAACAGGAAAACCACGGTCAGGCCTTCGCGGATCACCACTTTGATGGCATCCGTGGCGGCGCCGGTGACCATGGTCACGTTGAAAGTGATGCGCGATATCAGATGACCCGAGTTGTGGGTATCGAAATAGCGATTGGGCAGTACCAACAGCTTGTTGAACAGTTCGATACGCAGGTCATGCACCAGCCCCAACGAAACCCTCGCCAGGTAATAGTTGCCGAGAAACGAGCCGAGGCCTTGCCACGCTGCGATCAGGATGATCAGCAACGGCACAGCCATCAGCAATTGCACGTCTCGCAGATAGGGAACGTTGGGGAAGAGCACCGCTTCCGGGTTGCTCAGGCCATCGACAAAATACTTGAGAATCCCGGCCAGCATTGGTTGCGTGGAAGCAAAGATCACGAAGCCCACGATACTCAGCAGGAAAAGACCGATATAGGGTTTTACGTACCCCAACAGCCGAAAGTAGATTTTCAGGCTGGATTCCTGTTCCGCTTTGGGCGGTGCGTCAGTCATCGTAGAGCTCACTGGTTAAGAAGAACGCGAAATTTTATCACAAGCGCTGCCATTGGCCCGCGCCCATACCAAAACGCTGGCAAGCCCCAACGGCAGCCAGCTGATGAACCACTCGGCGCGCGGGGTGCCGGTGAGGCTGGCAGCGTCGAATTGCATCGCCAGTGTCGAGAACAGCCAGATACCGATGATCCCCCGGGCATACAGCGTTTCCCGAACTTTCCACGCTTGGAAAATAACGGCGAACCAGACGGCAGACCATAACAGCAGTCCCGGCAGACCCAGTACGATCGCAACATGGGTGAACAGATTGTGGGCGTGATCGAAAGTCATGCCCGACCAGAAAACCCGGTAGTCCCCACCCAGGCCCAACCCACCCCAGGGATGTTGGGCAATCATATCCAGAGAGGCCATCAGAATCTGCGGACGAAAGGAAACTCCGCGCGCCAGCACCAACGGTTCGAACAGCCACAGCGCCACAATCGCCACCACCAGGGCCACGGCTGCGACGATTCGGCTGTGGCGGTCACGACACCAGATCGGCATGGCCAGGATGGTCAGAAACAACGCCAGCGCCGCGCCTCGACTCTGACTCATCAGTACAAAGATACCCAGCACCGCCAACGCCAGTGTCCAGACCCCTTGCCACATCACGCCACGCGGCGCCCACAGGGCCAGCCACACCGCCGCCAGGCCGATGACATAGCCGCCGAGGATCGGATGCGCCAGCTCACCCAGCCCTTCCACCCGGGCAGACCAGGCGTTACCTTCGATGACGTAAAACCTGACGATGGCCACCAGCGCAGTTACTGCCAATCCCAGCCCGCCCCACTGCATCAGGCGAATCAACCGCTCGGGGCGTCCGCTGGCGAACACCGGAAAAAACAGCAGGAACACCACGATATACAACAGACGCTTGGCCTCGCGCCCCGTTTCCGGTGCGTTTGTCCATGCCAGACTGATCAGCGACCAGACCAGCAATCCGAGCAATGGCAGGTAGATCCAGCGTTGTTCATGGAGCACTTCTCTGACGCGGTGCCGCGCAGCCCAGCCCAGCACTAGCGCCGGCAACCAGACGAGAGCCACCAGCCCCTGCTGGTAGACCTTGTTGGTGGGCGCTACGGCAATAGCCAGTAAAAACCACAAGAGCCCCATCGCCATCCATAGTTGCGCCCAGCGTGTTTCCTGCATCAATCTGCTCCTGACAAGGGTTCGCCCATGCGACGCGGCATGGTTAAAATCGAAACTTTTCGGCATCATTGCCCGCTACTACACCCCGCACTTTCGACAAGGCTTCCTACGATGCGATGCTCCCGGCTCTCACAAGCCGCTCTAGACCAAATGATCGACGCCGCCAAAGTTCTGGAAGCGGACAGCTATGGGCCGAAAGTCTACCTGCTGCAGGATGGGAAAATTCTCAAACTGTTTCGTCGCAAAAGGTTTTTTTCATCCGCCTTGTTTCGCCCCTACTCGAAGCGATTCATCGACAACGCCGTCGAGCTGCACAAACTCGGCGTACCGACGCTGCAGATCCTCCAGTTTTTTCGCCTTGAGAAACCAGGCATGACCGCCGTGCTGTATGAGCCTCTGCCCGGGCAAACGCTGCGCCAGATCGCCGCAAAACAAGGTTTCAACTGGACTCAGGCATTGCCGGATCTGGCCGAGCTGATACGCAGCCTGCACCGCTCGGGCATCTATTTCCGCTCCCTGCATCTTGGCAACATCGTGGTCACACCAGACAACCGCATGGGCCTGATCGATGTCGCCGACATGCGCTTCACCCGCGGACCGTTGCCAAAGCGCTTGATCAAACGCAACCTGCAACACTTCGCACGCTATATTGCGCGCGAAAAGCTGAACGACAGCTTTCCGATGCAGGCACTTGAGCGCGCGGTCTTGTCGTCATGAAAACAATGCGCGGGCAGCCTGGCTGAAGTTCGCCCAGGCCTCGTCCGGTGAAAGCATCCGGTACTGCTCGGCATTGATCGCTTGAGATGAGGCACTGAAGGCGCGGTCGATGGCCTCGGCCCAGGCTTTCGTGTCATTGACCGGCGCATACCAGCCGGCGCTGCCCAGCTGTTCGCTGAACACCTCCAGATCGCTGCACAGCACCGGTACGCCGGCCATCACCGCCTCCTGCATCACCAGACCCAAGCCCTCTTCCAGCGAAGGGATGGCAACCCAGTCGAACGCACGATAAAGCTGCGCTGCTTCGTTCAGATGCCCGGTCAGCAAGACCTTCTCCTGCAAGCCAAGCGCGTCGATGCGCTGCTCCAGCGCCGCGCGTTTGGAGCCTTCGCCGATAATGACCAGGCGCAAGTCCGGGCGGCTGTCGAGTGCTGCGGCAAAGGCATCCAGCAAATAACCGAACCCCTTCTCGGAGACCAGCCGCCCTACCGCGCCCAATACCGGCGTATCGCCTTGCGGCAACCCCAACCGTGTCCGGGCTTGCTCGCGGGTGAACAGGTCAGCACGAAACGCTTCCGGATCGAACGCACTTCGCAACGGGGTGACAGGCATCTGCAGATCGCGGGCCAGTGAATCGGCGAGAGTGCTGGAAACGGCAACCAGTTTCAGCCGGGACGCAGGGATTGCCTGGAATAGAGCCTGGTCGCCGGCATTCAAACGCGCCGAACCGTGGAAGATCACTACCGCGCGGATATGCGGCAGTTTCTTGAGGACCGGTAATAACGTGCGTGCGACACCCATGCCGTCCAGCAGCAGCAATCGAGCGTCACTGTCCACGAGCGCCTGGCGAAACCTCGCCCGCATCACGGGTTTGGCCAAACGCCAGAAATGCCGGCCCTTCAGGCGGGCTGACGATAACTGCCACTCCCGGACCTCACCGACATCCACGCCGCACTCGGCTCCCTGCCCCTGGAGCAGCCAGGTTTTGACCACCGCCGACGGCGCAGCCTGAGAGAGTATCTGCTGATGCACTTTATGGATTGATGCGAACGGAGCGCCACCGGCCCACATGATATTGAGAATATTCATAGGGCAGAAAGCCGTTGCACGGATTTGCGGGGACAAGCTGCGCGGTACTCGAACTCAGTTGATGAACCAGCCAATGCAGACTCCCAGCAACAGAAACAAGGCAAATTTAATCTGCTCGCGGCGATTGCGGCGCGCTTTGCGTTCACGCTCGACATCCGTTTGCACATGCAGACCAAAACCGGTGTGCATGACCGCGTCTGCCTCGAGTATCAAGGCCTCCCTGTTCAGTTGCGAGTAGCGCTGTGACAAGGCCTTCTCGCCACCGTGTCCGGCGAAAGGCGCGCACAACCGATAATCCTCGAGTCGGCGCAACCCCGGGTTCAGCGAGAACCCTTGCCACTCCGGCTTGTCGGAAATCAGCGGATAACAGGCGACGCCATCGACAATCTCGCGCGCGCCCAAGTGGATGTATGGGCTGTGAACACGCAGATCGTGATTATAGCTGCGCAACCAGATCTGCAGAATTTCCGGCCGCGCTTGCAGAATGGTCATCGAGTCTTCGACGAACCCCGGACGATAGAACTCCCAGTCATCTTCGCAATGAAAAATGTAGGGGGTGCTGACGTGTCCGTAGGCCAGGTCGATCGAAGCCAACTGGCCCAGCTTCGGACGATTGACGAAAACCGTGCAATGCTCTTTCCAGTGGGCAGGCAGAATCCCGGCAACGCCTTCGTCGCCGGCATCTTCGGTGATGAACACTTCACGAATGGGTGCCGTGTTGTACCGGTCGAAGCTATCGAGAGTGGCCTTGAGCAGATCGAGTCGACCGCAGCTGGTAACCACCAATGTAATCTGGCTTTCTTTGGAAAATTGCACCGATATCTCGTTAATCAGAAGTCGCCAGCAATATCACTGGCTATATGACACTTGTCAAATGCCCACTTTCAGGCGGATTTTTTCCAGCAGGCTCAGCGGCGCCCGATCACGCAACGGCGGCTCAAGTTCTTCAACGATGCGCTGACCGATCCGCGCGAAGCTGAACTGCTCCACCGCCAGTTCGCGACCGTTGTCAGCGATGCGTTGCGCCAGTTGCGGATCCTCGCGCAGCGTGGCCAGCTTTTCCTGCAACTGCGCGATCGTCTGATAGAACACCACGTTGTGCATGTCCTGCAAACCCAGCGCCGCAGCTTCGGCGGCGCCTTGATCATAGGCCAGCAGGACGCAGCCGCAAGCCATGGCTTCGAAGTTCTTGATCATGAACTCGCCCATGCCCACGTCCGCGCTGACAAAAAAACGGATACGGTTGAGCGTTTCCAGGTATTCAGCCCCGGACTTGGTCCGCGTCACCAGCAGCGGCTCGACCTGGCCCAGTTCATCCAGCAGCGCCTTGCGGCCACTGTAGGCCACACTGTTGGTGCTGCCGACGAAGGCGAGTTCGATATCCCGCTCGCGCCCCTGGTCCTGCAATTGCGTCTGATCGTAGCCCTTGGGCACGAACACGGCGTCGAAGCCCTCCGAGCGCAGGCGCTCGGCCACCACGAAACCGGAACTGATCACCCGTGCCCACGGCAAACGCCGATAGTGCGCACTGAACTTGCCGGTGTACTTGCAGGGGATGTAATTCTGATAGGCATCGTGCTCCAGAATCACCAGATTGGGGATGGTGCGGATAAACCCGACCTGCCGGATCTCCTGCTTGAAGCGCAGGAAAAATACGATGCGGTCATAGCGGGAAACGTCGACTTCGCGGCGGAAATATCGCCGCAGATTGCGCTGCTCCTCGCCGCTCAACCAGCGCAGGTCGCAATCACAATGGGCGGCGACACCCTCATACAAGCGATCGAGGATGGCCCGCTGATCTTTCTGCACCAGAAATAGAACTTTCATTGTCTTCCTTGCCGCAACAGCAACCCGAGCAAACCTGAACATGCCCGCCTGCAAGACAGTCTTGCGCGGGCGCCTGTGTCGCTACAAACGCCAGAACAGTTCGTGTCGCCGAACCGCCTTGCGGAAAAATTCGTTTTCGCCATAAGGCGAACCGGCGCGCCCAGCCAGCAATCGCTGCAGGCTTCGACGCAAGCGACGCTTGAACGGCGCGGGCGGCTGCAGGTCATGCATCATGCCCAGGGCCATTGCCTTGTCACGCTGCTGATCCACGGACAACGTCAGGCATACAGGCTGCACCGGCACGCCAGCATCAAAGGCTGGCGGCAGCGCCACGCCATCGCCACTATTGCCCATCGGCCACCGGTCGTTATCGTGCAGATGGTTGGCATAACCGAGCAGCGTCGGCTGCCAGTCCAGCCCCCCCAACACTTCAAGTACAGCCTGCTGCGCACAGATGTGGTCGGGGTGCGGGTCCAGCGTCGGATGCGGCAGCACGATAACGTCCGGACGCGCGCGCAGCATTGTTTCGCGCAGATCAGCCAGCAGATTGTTCCAGGTCGGCGCGCCATCGGCGTCACTTGGCAGAACAAACCGGTTGAATTGACGGAACAGACGGGTATCGCTCAAATCCGCCTCGCGCGAGCCCACCGGTTGCTCCGGGTGGTCGCGCATCGCTGCCAGTTGCAGACAGAAATACCCCAACTGCACGCAGCGTTCCTGGGGGACACCGGCCCATTGCGGCACGGTCAGGCTGTCCCAAGCGCGCAAACGTCCCTTCAGCCGCGCGGCGTCGACCTTGCTCATGCACATCTGCTGATAATGTTCGGCCTCGATTTCGCCAGCGGTCAGGGTGACGATCCAGGCTTCATCGGCCTGACAGTACAACCCGAACGCCGCCAGCTCCGCATCGTCGGCGTGAGGGGCAATGACCATGACCCGCTGGCGACGATAATCAGCGTGTTCCAGCGCCCACAGTACCGGTTCTCCCGATATACGACAGAAGCGTCCACGCAGGCGCAACACGCCTTCGGACAACGCTTGCGCCTGACCGCTCAGGTTCAGATAGCGCAGGCCGCCGACACCGCGTTCAAAGGTCTGCACGTCAGGATTGGCGCCACCCGACAACTCGATGAAAGGGTCAAGAAAACGTCCCAGCCAAGTGCTTTTGACCTTTACAGCCAGAATCAGCACGGCTTCGTCAGCCAGCATCACCCCTTCATCCAGACGCAGTTGCTCGCCGTTCAGATGCACCTTAGGCTGCGGCGTATACGCCGGGAAGCTGTATTGGTAATCGTCGCCGGGCGCGTAGAAAAGATGATCGGCAAACCACGCCTCATGGGCGATCCAGCCGCCAATCAGCAACACCGGCGCCAGCCACCAGGCGACCAGCACGCTCAGCGCGATGATGGCGGCCAGCGCGACCAACATGGCCACGCGCTTGTTGCGTCGATGGCGTCTGAGCAATTGCTGTTTGCGGCTCATGGTCTGACTCATACGGTGAACACCGGCACAGGGTTGCACCAGCGGTCCTTGTATTCACGGTCAGCGCGACCGAACGAAAAACGCAACGGCTTGCCGAGTGCCCGTGCGTGTTCCCAGGCGCTTTGCGTATTGAGAAAGCTCAGCACGCTGCCGGGGCTGAACTCGCGGGTTTCGGGATCCACGCCGCCATTCACGTATTCGACACTGATCCATTCTGCCGCCTCAACGCGGTAGACCAATTGAATCGCAATCGGCGCATCGTTGAGGAAAATGACCGAGCCGATCAACAGCTCGCGCAGCAACTCGATGACCTCGGCCATGCGCGCCGCGCCGGTCGCCGGAAAGCCCCAGCGGCGCTGAAACAGATCGCAGTACATCGCGGCCAGCTCAACGCTGGAAAACTCGCTGACCGCTCGCACCACACCGCCCGCTTCTTCCAGCAGACGCAATTCGCGACGCTGGTTGTAGCGGAACTTTTTCGACAATTCTTCCGGCGTGCGGGCCATGGCCAGTTGTTCAGCCTGCAACTTCAGGCCACTGAAACGGCCTTCGTTGAGTGCCGACAGATAGCGCGCCCGATGCCGCAGCGGTGCCTGAGCATCGACGGCGGCCGGCAGAATCAGCTCGGCATTGCCGAGGTCGAACAGGCCTTTCTTGCCGTTGCGTTTGAGCACGTCCTTGGACAACGCCAGGTCGCGTCCCCAGGTAGCGATGGCGGCTTCAACCTCGCCCTGCTGCTGCCAGGCCAGATAACGCACCGGGATCCCGGCCAAGTCGGCCAGGCGCTCGATGACCAGCGGATGTGTCGCGACACTGCCGCCATAACGTTGCCAGGCAGTGGCGTAGGTCGAGGCGTCAACGGGCGACCAGCCACGTTCGCGCCAGCCTTGAAATCGGTTGAGCATCAGCCCCTCGTTGCCAGATCGGTAACTGGCGGCAGGCGCCAGAAGGTCTCGCGCACCGCACGGTCGGAGAAACGCTCATGCAGTCGCTCGAGCATCATCTGCGCACATTGACGACGCTGCGGCTCATCCATCGCGGCCAGATGTTGCAGCCCCTGAGCCAGATGTTCGGCATCGCCCAATGGAAACAGGATGCCCACACCCTCCACCACTTCCTTCGCCCCGCCGCACGCGGTGGCCAGCAACGGTAAGCCGGCGGCCATGGCCTCCAGCAAGACCATGCCGAACGGTTCATGATCGGAGCTCAAGGCGAACACATCGAAGGCGCGGAAATAATTGCGCGCATCAGGCACCTGACCGAGAAACAGCACTCGGTCGGCAATGCCCAGCTCACGGGCCAGCCCCTTGAGATCCTGCTCCAGGCGACCACTGCCGAGAATGACCAACTGACTGTGGTCCGGCAGGCCTGGCAGCGCCTGGGCAAACCCGCGCAGCAACGTGGCCTGATCCTTGTCCGGGTGCAGGCGGCCGACGTTACCGACAATCCAGGCATCCGGCGACAGCCCGAGGATCTGCCGCGCTTCTTCGGAAGGTACCTGACGGGCTTGCAGTGCAGGCACATCGATGCGGTTGTACAACGTCTGGATTCGGCTTGCCGGCCATTTCGGCAGGCAGCGCCGCATGTCGTCACGCACTGCATCCGACACGCCGAGAAGGCTCAGGCGCTGGCGGAAAATATGCGCGAACAACTTGCGCGTCCCACGCTGGTAATCGCCGAACGCGTGGTGCACACCAATGACCGGCAGCGATGTGCCGAGCAAGGCGATATAGATCGGCTTGAAGCGATGGGCGATGCAAAGGCTGAAATTGCGTGAGGCGACGATCTTGCGCAGATCGCCGATAGCCCCCAGTTTCAGGCCACGAATGGCCTTGGAGCTGTACTCCATGAACAACACTTCATCGGAAGCACACGCTGCGGCCACCTCGCTATCGGCGGCCCCGGTCAGAAACACCGTGGTCACCCGATAGCCGGTGCCGGCAAACAGGCTGGCGTACTGCCGCGCGCAGTCCAGGAACGGCCCGTCATAGCCGTGACAGAACTGCAGCACATGGCGTTCAGCCGAGCGAGTCATAAGCGTTGGCGCCCTCTTTGACCACCAGAATGTCTTCCATGATCAGGTACTGCAGATCCGAGCCGAAAAACATGTTCAGCGCGTCGGTCGGCGAGCAGATCATCGGTTCGCCACGACGGTTGAGCGAAGTGTTCAGCGACACGCCGTTACCGGTGAGGTTTTCCAGCGCCTTCATCATGTCGTAGTAGCGCGGGTTGTATTCGCGCTTGAGCACCTGGGCACGGGAAGTACCGTCCTCATGGACGACTTCCGGCACGCGGGTTTTCCATTCTTCGGCGACTTCGAAGGTGAAGGTCATGAACGGCGCCGGGTGATCGATCTTGATCATCTGTGGAGCGACGGTGTCGAGCATCGACGGGCAGAAAGGCCTCCAGCGCTCGCGGAACTTGATCTGGTGGTTGATGCGGTCGGCGACACCGGCCACGCTCGGGCAGCCGATGATCGAACGACCACCCAACGCACGCGGACCGAACTCCATACGGCCCTGGAACCAGGCGACCGGGTTGCCATCGACCATGATCTGGGCGATCTGCTCCGGCATGTTGTCGAGCTTGCGCCAGGTCGGCTTGTTCTCGTGCCGGGCACACGCAGCAATCACGTCCTCGTTGCTGTACGACGGGCCGAGATAGACGTGTTCCATCTTCTCGACCGGTACGCCACGGGCGTGCGACACGTAAGCGGCAGCGCCGACTGCGGTGCCGGCATCGCCGGACGCAGGCTGTACGAACAGCTCTTTGATGTCGTCGCGAGCGATGATTTTCTGGTTCAGCTTGACGTTCAACGCACAGCCACCAGCGAAAGCCAGTTTGCCGGTTTCCTTGAGCACGTCGCCCAGATAGTGGTCGATCATCTGAAGCGCCAGCTTCTCGAACAGTGCTTGCATGCTCGCGGCGTAGTGGATGTACGGCTCGTCGGCGATGTCGCCTTCGCGCTTCGGACCCAGCCACTCGATCAGCTTCGGCGAGAAGTAGAAACCCTTGCCCTTCTCTTTATAGCGACGCAGGCCGATCACGTTGGCGTAGTCGGTGTTGATCACCAGCTCGCCATTTTCGAACGAGGCCAGACGTGAGAAATCGTACTTGCTGGCATCGCCGTATGGCGCCATGCCCATGACCTTGAACTCGCCGTCGAGCATCTCGAAACCGAGGAATTCGGTGATCGCACCGTACAGACCACCGAGGGAATCCGGGTCGAAGAATTCCTTGATCTTGTGGATCTTGCCGTTTTCGCCGTAACCGAAGAAGGTCGTGGCGTATTCGCCTTTACCGTCGATGCCGAGGATTGCGGTTTTTTCCTTGAAACCGGAGCAGTGATAAGCACTGGAGGCATGTGCCAGGTGATGCTCGACCGGCTCGATCTTGATTTTCTTCGGATCGAAGCCCAGTTGCTCGAGGCACCAGACGATCTTGTTGCGATAGCGCTTGTAGCGACGGTTGCCCATCAGGATCGCATCGAGAGCACGATCCGGGGCGTACCAGTAGCGCTTGGCGTAGTGCCAGCGGGCCTTGCCGAACAGGCTGATCGGGGCGAAAGGAATCGCCACCACGTCAACGTCGGACGGTTTGATGCCGGCTTGCTCGAGGCAGAATTTCGCCGATTCGTAGGGCATGCGGTTCTTTGCATGTTTATCGCGTACGAAGCGCTCTTCCTCAGCCGCCGCGACCAGCTTGCCGTCGATGTACAAGGCTGCGGAAGGATCATGGCTAAGGGCGCCGGACAGGCCAAGAATCGTCAATGCCACAGGGGTCTAGCCTCTTTAGTCTGCATGCAGGCGCGATGCGCCTTGAAAATTGATGTGCCCTCGCACAGGGCGAGTGGCAGCTAAAGGGCGGGATTATAGCGTAAAAGCGCCCGCAAGCCTCTAGCAGGAACAGGCAGTCGCCACGTTGACAGGCTTTGGACGTCGCAATAGACTCCAACTCAAATGGACTGGGGGATCCCGGTCGGCGCTAATGCCTCGGTGAGATCACCGGGGCTTTTCGCTTTTTGGAGGCGGGAAAATCTTCAAGCCCCAATTTTCGAAACCTTCTCCAGCGTTTATGCGCCCACCGCTGCAATAAAACTTGCGTTTGAGCACCTCGAAAGCGCGATTTTCCTGACCCGCTCTCAAAACACTCATACCAATGGGTCTCGCAACAAGATCAGCCAGCTGTAAGCCGGTGGAATTGACCTGCTTTGTGGCGAAGACTATTTCGAACGGCAGTTGCACGCCCATTCGATTGGCACCACCGCACATTCTGCGAAATTCCAGCTCCAACTCGTTATCTTCCCGCTTTCCTCGGCGTTCAAAAATCACATGTGTTGATGCGCGGTGCTGACCCTTCTCAGATAAAAAATCGTACAAAGTTTCAAGACAGAAGCCGAGCGCCAGATGATACGGATTCTCTAGAGAACCCTGCTTCTCGCAGAGTGGAGCCTTATCGATGACACAGCTGATCAAAACGAAATTGCTGGCCTCAATGATGCCGGTCAATTCGGCAAGAAACGCATGCTTGTGCGCCTTTGAGGTAAACAAACTAGAGAAAGCGCCTTTTTCTTTTCTAATCTCAAGCTCATGCAGCCCGATCAGATCATGTCCCATGTGATTGAACTTGAACTTCTGAACCGCTGGGATGACCTTTTCGCAATAGTGGCGCTTATGAAACACACAAAAGGCGAGTACGAAAATCGGATAGTAAGGGTCCAACCGCTGCATTCCGTGATCACCGCTTTCATCAACATAAATGACGAAATCACTGTATCTCGCGTCGGTGTGCTGAGGCTCTACGCCTTCAAGAACCTCGCGCACCTCGCCCCGATTTTCAAAACGAGAAAACTGCACAACGTCACCCGCGATTCGGGCGCCAATAGATACTGAGATTGCCATCCTCGATTTGCCGGTAAATCGTATAGGGCAAGGAAACGGTATCGAACACGGCGGACAGCGGAAGATCGAGCAACACAAAGGGCGCCAGCATACCCGTAGGATCAGGCGGCGCATTCAGCGTGCAAAAATCGAAGGCCAGACCACTGTAGATGCGCGGAATCGATTGGCAGTAGGTCTTCTTTTTGCGCAGGTCACGGGCAGCATCGGCGTCGCCCTGCAAAACGGTCGAGACACTGCCACAGCCTGAGAGAACTGCAGACATTACGCCCAGCGTCAGAATTTTTTTCATGCTCAAGATTCGCCCTCCGAGATCGTCAGGCAAATTAGCATCGAGCCCGAGCAGGGCACAGTTCATGGCTTCTGGAGAAGTTGTAGGACAGATCGCTGTATTTTGTCCGCTACTGCCCACAGACTCCGTTTCGCAGTGGACCAGGTCCATTGCAAGAACGAGTCTGCTCGTGAGAAGGAATCACCCTGCGCTGGAGACTTCTTTCGGCAACCGCTGATCAATGACCTGGTACAACGCGCTGCTTTCAGGCCAGTTGCGCATGAACCGCGCGCGATCGCGGGCGTAAGCTGGGGCAAAACTGCCGACCGATGAGTGCTGACACATGGAGTCGAGGTCGATCAGCGCCCAGCGATCCGCCTGCCAGAATAGGTTGTGGCCTTTGAAGTCGCCATGACTGATGCGCTCGGCGATCAATCGGGCAAACAATTGATCAAGCGCCAGCAACTCGGCTTCCGGTGCCTGGCCATTTTCCACGTACGGCGCAAAGCGCTTGATGATGTCCGGCCCGGGCAGGAACTCGGTGACCAGATAGGCACTGCGGCGCAGCCACAAAAAACGCTTTTCCAGTACCGCCAGCGGTTTCGGCGTGGCGATGCCCAGGAACGCCAGGCGATTGCCTTCACGCCACGAATGCCAGGCCCGGCTCGGGCGCCAGAAGCGCTTGAGCCAATGGGCGAAATTCTTGATGTTGTAGCGTTTGATAACCAGAGCTCGCCCGGCCACCTCGACTCTGCCGACGCTGGCCGCGCCGCCGGTCTTGTACAGATGCCCCCGATCAAGCAAGGCGTCGGCCTGATCAAGCACCGGCAGCATGGCCGCTGCTTCTTCACGGCGAACGGCGCGCAGGACAAATGCACCGCGCTGCACGGCGAACAGCGTGCATTCACGGCCGACCTTGTTCAGATAATCCCTGAGCCGCCAACTGCGCACCTTGTCGATCTGTTTCTGCAACGCCTCCAGCGGCAAAGCATGTTCGCTGTTGCTCAACAGGTAATAGACCAGCAACTCTTCGGTGAACGGCTCGAGTGACTTCGGAAGCTGAGCGAAAAACACCCCGAGATTTTCCAGCACTTTTTGTCGGGACAGTGGCTGGCCCGCAGCTTCCGCACGAACTCCGGCGCCATCGATCAGGTACAACTGACCGCCGTGACGCAGCAGATTGTCCAGGTGCAGATCCTCCTGCCAGAGTCCTTTGCCATGCATCCGACCGATAGCGTCAAGCGCTTCGGCCAGAACGGCGGTCTGCTCATCGGCCAGTGCCGGCAGAGACTCGACCTCGGCCCAGGCATCACCGAGGCTCTCGGCGCCCTCGAGGAATTCGAACAGCAGCCAGCCACCCTCACCGTCTTTCAGTCCATCGGCCAACAGCAGCGGCGTGGTCAGACCTTGCGCAGCGAGCAGGCGCACACCGTCCAGCTCCCGCTGAAAATGCCGGGCGGCCTTGCTGCCGACCAGCAACTTGGCCAATACCGGCCGACCGCGCCAGACGCCGGCGCCAACATAGCGCTGCCCGGGCAACACCCGCAGCAGGCTCAGCAACTGCAAATCCGCAACACCGGCGGCGTCCGCCAGGGTCACGGTCAGCGGCAGTGAGGGGGTACGCCCGGAGCGGGCCAGCTCGGACAATTGCATCAGCGGGTCTCCTTGTGGCTGCGCCGCGCTGTCAGTCGGCTCAGCCAGCTGTCGAGCAGCGAGCTGTCAGTCGGCTGATCGAGATAAGCCGCGAGCAACTGGCGCAAGTCTGCCTCGCTCCATTGCGGCGCTCGCCGTTGCAACGGTTCCAGATCCTTGACCCGATCACGCATGCCGAACAGCAACGGCCGGGTTTTCTCCAGATCGATCAGCTGCGCCTCATAGCCGTCGCCGGTGGCGCGCAGGAAAATATGTTTGGGATAGAAACAGCCATGCACCTGACGCGCGCCGTGCAGCCGCCGCGCCAACAGCCCGCAAGCCTTGAGAATGGCCGAATGCTGCGCGGCACTGAGCTGCGCCCAGCACGCCAGCAACGAATCCAGGTCGCTCCAGCCGTCCAGTGCACGGGTGAGCAGAATGGCGCGCACTTCCCCGGCGACCTTGCGCTCACCGAAAAAGGCTGCCTGCAACGCCGGAATGCCTAGCTTGCGGTAACGGCTGATGTTGCGAAATTCGCGGGCAAAGCTCGGTTCGCCAAACGGCGCCTGCAAGGTGCGGGTCAGATAATTGCTCTGGCGCTTGAGGTAATAGCCCTGGCCTTCAAGATCGAGACGGAACACGCTGCTCCAGCCGCCACCGGCAGTGTTGGGCTCATCCACAGCTTCAAGCTGTTTGGCCCACAGTGCATCGAAATTGCCGAGACCGTGGCGCTCCAGCAGTGCGCGGTCCTGTTCGGCAAGAAAATCAGTCATTCGCGCCCCTCAAAAAATCTCACCACATGGCGGATCCGTTTCTTGTCGGCGACATCGAGCCGATCACACTGGCGATACTGCTTGTAGAAGCGCAGGCGCTGGGTGTTGGACAGGTGATATTTGGCCAGTTTGTCGAGACAGGCGAGGTCCTTGGTGATCCGGTACTTGAGCCAGAAGCCGCGCCAGAATTCGCCGTTGGGGCAGTCGATGAGGAAGATGCGCGCCTGATCGTCGATCAGCAGGTTGCGCCATTTCAAATCGTTATGCGTAAACCGATGGTCGTGCATGGTCCGGGTGTAACCGGCCAATTGCTGGCTGACACCGTCGACCCAGGCGCGATCCTTGAGCCTGGGATCCTTGCGCTCGGCCAGTGCCGAGAGGTCTTCGGTATTGGGCAGCTCACGGGTGATCATCGCGCCCCGATCGTAGGCCGCGCCCCGCCGCTCCAGCCCCCAGGCCACCACCTCGGCAGTGGGGATGCCCCACTTGGCGAAGCGCTTGAGGTTCTGCCATTCCATTTTTACGCGCGGCTTGCCGAGGTAACGGCGCAGGCCTTTACCGGCGCCGACGTAGCGTTTGACGTAATAATTGACGCCGTCGCGCTGCACCCGAACCACCTCCGACAGCGGATCGCGGGTCAGGCGTTCGCCCTGCAAGGCAAATACGGCTTCGAGGCTGCCGAAATCTTCGGCGAGTTCGCCGTACTGCGGCTCAAGTGTCCAACCCGCCATCAGAGCGCATCCCCGTAACGCTGTTTACGCTCGTAGAGCTTGTCGGCCTTGCCTTGCAGCCAGCTCAGCAATGGCGCTTCTTCCGCCAGAATCTGCCGCAGTGGTTGCTGGAAATAGCCCTTGAGGAAACGCAGTTTGTCGCGGCGGGTCAGGCCGATGTCCAGCGCCGAGAAGTACAGCGCCGCCAGATCCTTGTTGCGCCAGCGCTGAGTGATCTTTGCGCGGGTCTGGGCTCGATGCAGGTCAATCACCGAGAGTTTGAAATCCTGCGGTGTGACCGGTTTGTCGGTGTGCAGCAGAAAATGGCAAATGTAGCAGTCACGGTGATTGACCCCGGCGCGGTGCATCATCCCGGTCATCCGCGCGACTTCGGCAATCAGCGCGCGCTTGAGTGTTGGCTCCGGCGGCTGCTTGACCCAGTCAATGCTGAAGTCTTCGAGGCTGATGGTCGGCGCGAGTTCTTCGGTGACGATGAACGAATGCTGATCCGCCGGGTTGCTGCCTTTCTCGCCGTAGGCGACGGCAGTCATGGTCGGCACGCCGGCTTCCTGCAGACGCTGAATGGCTTTCCACTCCTGACCCGCGCCGAGCACCGGCAGCTTGGCGGTCAGCAGGTTCTTGAAGATCTCGCCCCAGCCGATGCCACGGTGGATTTTCACAAAAAACCCGTTGCCGTCGACTTCCGTGCGCAATGTCCGGCGCGCTTCCAGCTCGCGGTACACCTCGCCCTGCAAGCCTTCGACTTCGGCGAACGGGTCGCGTCCGGCCCAAAGGCTTTTGAACGGTTCAGCCAGCATCAACTTCATTAAGCGTGCTCCGCCAGAATCACATCCGCCGCGTGCTGCGGCATGCTGTAGAGGTCGGCCGTCTCGGCGAAGGCCAGACCGTTGCGGCTCCAGGCCGCCCGTGCAGCGTCGTCGCTCAACATCTCGGTCAGGTATCGGGTCAGCTGCGCCTGCTCGAATGGCTCGTCCAGCACTCGCCCGGCATCGGCTTCGGCGATGTAATGGGCGTAACCGCAGACCGCACTGACCAGCACCGGCAAACCGGCCACCAGTGCTTCAAGCAGCACGGTGCCAGTGTTTTCGTTGTAGGCCGGGTGAATCAACAGGTCGGCGCCGAGCAGGAAACGCGGGATATCGCTGCGCCCTTTGAGGAAGGTCACATTGTCGCCCAGGCCCAGCGTCGCACTCTGCATCTGGAACAATTTGGGGTCATCCTGGCCGATTACAAACAGCCGGGTGCGTTTGCGCAATTCGGCCGGCAGGGCGGCCAGCGCCTTGAGGCTGCGATCAACACCCTTGGTCTTGAAGCCGGAGCCGATCTGCACCAGCAGCAACTCGTCGTCCTTGAGATTGAATTCAGCGCGGAAACCGGCGCGAATCTCATCGGCATCCGCCGGCCGCCGACGATCCTGGGCAATGCCCGGCGGCAGCAGGTGGAAGCGCTCGAGCGGCGTGTCGTAATACTTGATGAACAGCGGCTGCTGCACTTCGGAAATCATCAGCACTTCGGTCTTCGCGTCTTTGGCGAACACCGCGCGCTCGTACTCGGCGAAGTGGCGATAGCGACCCCAGCGGCGATAAAGCGAGTTGCGCAGATTTTGCGCCTTGTCTTCGAAGCAGCCGTCGGCGGCGTAGTAGACGTCCAGGCCCGGCATCTTGTTGAAGCCGATCAAGCGATCGACCGGACGCTTGGCCAGATCCGCTGCCATCCACGCGCTGAGCTTTTCGTTGCGACGGTGGTTGAAGAAGGCCTTGACCGGCGCCACCAGCACTTCGAAACCGGGCGGCACGTCGCCTTCCCAGATCAGCGTGTAGACGCGAATCTGATGGCCGCGTTTCTGGCATTCGAGAGCGATGCGCATGAAGTCGCGCTGCAAGCCACCGAACGGGAAATATTTGTACAGGACAAATGCCAATTGCATCAGCGCAGCTCCTCAGCCATTAACAACGTGCTCAGTCGGCTGGCGACACGCTCGGGGTTCACACGCGTGAAGCACAAAGGCTGCTCGCGTTTCAGGTCAAACTGACGGGCATCCTGCGCGGTCGGTTGATAGGTACATTTTTTCTGCATGCAGGGCGCGCACGGGAAGTCGCTGGCCAGATGAATCTGCAGCTTGCCGTAGGCGCCGGTGAGGCCCGGGTTGGTCGGGCCGAACAACGAAATCGTCGGTACATCCAGCGCAGCGGCCAGATGGCCGAGCCCGGTGTCCACCGCCACGCAGGCTTGCGCGCCGGCGAGGACTTTGCCGACGCCGGCCAGATTGAGTTTCGGCAGCACTTCGGCGTGTTTGAAGCCGGCAGCGATGCGTTCGGCGCGGGCCTTTTCCTGCGGGTTGCCCCACGGCAGCTTCACGCCAACGCCGAGGTAGCCGACCCGCTCGGTCAGCTCGCGCCAGTAGATTTCCGGCCAGTGCTTGGTGTCCCAAGTGGTGCCGTGGAGGAACACCACGTAGGCGTTCTTGCGCGGCAACTCGACCAGTCGTTCAACGTTGAGGCCGTAATCGCCGAGGCCTTTGGGCAGGTCGTAACCCAAGGCAATGGCGAACAACTGGCGCACGCGTTCGACGGCGTGCTGACCACGGGCGACGGCGAGCTTGCGATCGTAGAAGCGCGCAGCCATCGGCTCGCGGGCCGAGGTTTTATCGAGGCCGGCCACCGGGGCTTTGACGTAGCGGGTCAGCCAGGCACTTTTCAGCAGGCCTTGGGCATCGATCACCAGATCGTATTTATTGGCGCGCACGCTTTGCTTGAAGCGTTTCCACTCGCCGCTGGTGATGGTTTTCCAAAGATTCTTGCGCCAGCGGCGGATCGCCACCGGAATCACTTTATCGACCGCCGGGTGCCAGCTCGGAATCTCGGCGAAGCCCTCTTCCACCACCCAGTCGAACTTGATCCCCGGGATCGCGCGTGCAGCATCGGTCAGCGCCGGCAACGCGTGAATCACGTCGCCCAGCGATGAGGTCTTGATCAACAATACCCGCAAGTTAATGAACCTCGACCACGGAGCCCTGCAACTTCTGCAAGGCATCGTTGACCGCTTCCGGCATCAACTGACGCAGGCAGTTGTAATGGCCGAACCGGCAAGTGCGATCAAAGCACGGGCTGCATTCGATGCCCAGGCGCACGATCTCGACCTGCTCAGCCAGCGGCGGGGTGAAGCCCGGCGAGGTCGAGCCGTATACCGCGACCAGCGGACGATTCAATGCCGCAGCGACGTGCATCAGGCCGGAGTCATTGGACACAACGGAATCGGCGCAGGACAGCAGGTCAATGGCCTCGGCCAGCGAGGTGCCGCCGCTGAGGTTGACCGATTCTTCGCGCAGGCCCGGGATCAAACGTGCGCGGATATCTTCACCGACCGCGTGATCGTTTTTCGAGCCGAACAGCCACACCTGCCAGCCTTCGCGGATGCGCGCTTCGGCGACCTTGGCGTAATGCTCGGACGGCCAGCGCTTGGATTCGCCAAACTCGGCGCCGGGGCACAGGGCCAGGACCGGGCGATCAAGGCTCAGGCCGAACTTGACCAGTGCCGCCTCGCGGGTCACCGGGTCGATTTGCAGACTCGGGCGCGGGTACGGCTTCGGCAGCTCGGCGTTGGCTTCATAGGCCAAGGCCATGAAGCGCTCGATCATCAGCGGGTAGCGTTCTTTGTCGAGAGTGCGCACGTCGTTGAGCAGGCCATAGCGGAATTCGCCGCGCCAGCCAGTGCGTTTCGGGATGCCGGCGAAAAACGGCACCAGCGCCGACTTCAGCGAGTTGGGCAGCAGGATCGCCTGATCGTACTGACCGCGCAGGGACTTGCCGATGCGTCGGCGTGTCGCCAGTTCCAGCGCGCCGTGGCCGAGCGGGAAGCTCAAGGCCTTGCGCACTTCGGGCATGCGCTCAAGGATCGGCCGGCTCCATTCGGGCGCCAGCACGTCGATTGCGCATTGCGGGTGGCGCTGCTTGAGACACTGAAACAGTGTCTGCGCCATCACCATGTCACCGACCCAACTGGGCCCAACGATCAGAATATTCATGTGGTTTCCAAAAACGAACCGGGGAGGCATTTACGCCTCCCCGCCTCGAGAATTCTACAAACACTGTAGATCTACTGTGGGAGCGGGCTTGCCCGCGATGGGGTCTTCACATTCAACATTATTGTCGTCTGATACTCCGCTATCGCTGGCAAGCCAGCTCCCACAGGGTTTTGCATCTGTTTCAACATCTGCATTTCAGCGCAGATCACTGTGGGAGCGAGCTTGCTCGCGAAGGGGCCATCACATCCGACATCGGTGTCGTCTGACACTCCGCCTTCGCGAGCAAGCTCGCTCCCACAGGGTATTGGGTGCTGCATAAACCGCTTTCAGCTTAGCCCCATCTCTTTCCAGATCCGCAAAACCTGCCGGCGTTCGTCGGCAAACTGGTCGCCCGGTATCACCCCGGCGTCCTTCTGCAAGGCCTGCCGGTGGGCGGCGGAGCGATAGGCTTTGTAGGCCTCGCGCAACAGACTGGCATCTTCTGCGGGCATCAGCCCTTCGTGTTCCAGCTCTTCCAGAATGCGGATGTTATCGGTCCAGCGCAGCAGCGGCGGATGGCTGTGCGACCACGCCAGGGCCGCGTATTGCACCATAAATTCAATATCGACGATACCTCCGGCGTCCTGCTTGAGGTCGAACGGCACGCCCGCGTCGAACGCATTCGCCGCCGTGCCGGCTGCGGTGCTGCGGGTGCCGAGGTTATCGCGCATCTTGGCGCGCATCTCGCTGACTTCCTGTTGCAGTTTGGCCAGATCCCGTGGTTTGCCCAACACCTGCGCGCGGACTTTTTCAAAAGCCTGGCCAACATCCTGACTGCCCACCAGCACGCGCGCGCGCACCAAGGCCTGATGCTCCCACGTCCAGGCTTCGTTTTCCTGATAGCGCGCGAATGCGCCGAGGGAGCTCACCAACAGCCCGGAAGCGCCGGACGGCCGCAGGCGCATATCCACTTCATACAGCTGGCCGGAATTGGTCTGCGCTGTGAGCAGATGAATGATCCGCTGCCCCAGGCGCGTGAAGAACTGCGCGCCGTCGATGGATTTCGGCCCGTCGGTTTCCGCCTGCGGATCGCCGTCATGGATGAACACCAGATCCAGATCGGAACCATGCCCCAATTCGATACCGCCGACTTTGCCATAACCGACAATGATGAAGCCGGGATCGCACAGCGTGCCGTCGGTGCGCAGCGGCGTGCCGTACTTGGCCACGGTCTGCCGCCAGGCCAGGGCCAGCACTTGTTCGAGAATCGCCTCGGCCAGCCAGGTCAGGTAATCGCTGACTTTCATCAACGGCAGACTGCCGGCGATTTCCGAGGCGGCGACGCGCAAGCGGTGCGCCAGTTTGAAATGGCGCAGGGCTTCCATTTGCTGCTCGAGGTCGTCTTCGGGAATTCGCGTCAGGCGTTCGCGCAACTCGGCCGCCAGTTCCGGCGCCAGCGGCGGCTTGAACAGCCGGCCCTCGTTAAGCAATTCGTCGAGCAGCAGCGGGAAGCGCGTGATCTGCTCGGCAATCCACGGGCTCGCCGCACACAAAGTCAGCAGGCGGCGCAGCGCGCCGGGGTTTTCCGTGAGCAAAACCAGATACGCCGAACGCCGCGCCACCGCCTCCACCAGCGGCAGCACGCGCTCGAGTACCAGATCGGGATTTTCATGCTCCACCGCTTGCGCGAGCAGTCGCGGAATAAAAGCATCGAGACGCTCGCGCCCCAGCCGCTGCATCGCGCGCAATTGCGGACTGCCACGCAAACCGGCCAGCGCTTTCAGGGCTTTGCCGGCATCGACGAAACCTCCCTCCTGCAACTGTCGGCACGCGGCCTCTTCGTCCTGTTCTTCCTCCCACAGCGGCAGCCATTCGCCACCGACCACCACTTCGCTTTCGCCGCCCTCTTCTTCGTCGGGATCGGCGATCACCTGGGCGAAATGCCAGGCTACGCGCCCGCGCCAGTACATCAGCTGTTGGTGGAACGCCGGCCAATCGGCGAAACCCAGCATGAAGGCGATCCGCGCCTGATCCTGCGCGCTGTCCGGCAGCATCTGCGTCTGACGGTCGGCAATCGCTTGAATGGCATGTTCGGTGTAACGCAGAAACTCGTAACCCTCGCGCAGTTCACTGACCACCGCCGGCGGCAGATAGCCCTGCCCTTCCAGCGTGCTCAACACCTTTAATAGAGGACGCTGTTGCAGGCTCAGATCGCGGCCCCCGTGGATCAACTGAAAGGCCTGAGCGATGAACTCGACTTCACGAATGCCGCCGGAGCCGAGCTTGATGTTGTCGGCCATGCCTTTGCGCCGCACTTCCTGCTGGATCAGCTGCTTCATGGTGCGCAGCGCTTCGATCGCCGAAAAATCCAGGTAACGGCGGTAGACGAACGGCCGCAGCATGTCGAGCAACTGCGCGCCGGCAACCTGATCGCCAGCCACCACCCGCGCCTTGATCATCGCGTAGCGTTCCCAGTCGCGGCCCTGATCCTGGTAATACTGCTCCAGCGCATTGAAGCTGAGCACCAGCGCGCCGGACGATCCGTAGGGGCGCAGGCGCATGTCGACGCGAAACACGAAGCCGTCGACGGTCATCGGATCGAGGGCCTTGATCAGACGCTGGCCGAGGCGGATGAAGAATTCCTGATTATCCAGCGAGCGTTTCACGCCGACGGTTTCGCCGCCTTCGGGGTAGGCGAAGATCAGGTCGATATCGGAAGACAGATTCAGCTCGACCGCGCCGAGTTTGCCCATGCCGAGGATGACCATCTGCTGCGGCTCACCGCTGCGCCGGCCGGTGGGTGTGCCGAATTGCTCGCAATGGCGGCTGTACAGCCATTGATAAGCCTGATCGATGGTGGCGTCGGCCATGTCCGAGAGGTCACGGCAGGTCTGCACCAGATCGGCCTGACGGGTCAGGTCGCGCCAGATGATCCGCACCTGATGCCGTGCACGCTGACGGCGCAAGGCGCGGCCGACTTCGTCTTCGCTCTGCGCGCAGTTCACGGCGGCGGCGATCTGTGCGCACAGTTCGCCGGGCGCGAACGCCCGATCAAGTTCGCCGGACGCCACCAGCGACAGCAACATCAAAGGGTCACGAATGCTCTGTTCAATGACAAATTCGCTGGCGGCGCTGACGCGGGCGAATTGCGCCCAGCGCTCCGACGTCCAGTTCGACAGGCCGTGATCGTCTTCAAGGGCGGCGACGGACGTACGGAACGACTGCTCGGATCGGCTGACCAACGGCAGGAGAATGGCGGGCAGTTCGGCAAGCACGGGCAGGGTCATGGTCTATCCTTGATCGGCGTAATAAGGGCCGCTTGTAGTGAATGATGAAAACCCGCTACGTGAAGGACTGTCGAACAAAAGTTAGAAATAGCTGAAATTTCTTCTTCTTTGGCATCCAGCATCAAACTTTCACCTTATTCGGATGGAAATCGACCCGCCTTAACGATTATTCTCACAACGCAGTCGGAGGCCACAAGCCTTTCATCTGTAGTTTTACTACTCGTCTATACATTCGAAAGGCTGAAATGCCGGAAGATTTGTAGTAAAACTACACGCCGCCGGAACAACCTGTCGGCAATCCAAGAATTTTAAATCGTCTGCCCACAAGGCCAGTCGCAAACTCAGGCAACCGATTCTGGAAGCCTTTCCGCCCTGGAGCAAGCCATGCAAGACCTCGATCCCGTCGAAACCCAGGAATGGCTGGACGCCCTGGAATCGGTTCTCGACAAAGAAGGCGAAGACCGTGCTCACTATCTGATGACCCGTATGGGCGAACTCGCGACCCGCAGCGGCTCGCAGCTCCCTTACGCGATCACCACGCCTTACCGCAACACGATCCCCGTTACCCACGAAGCACGCATGCCTGGCGACCTGTTCATGGAACGCCGCATTCGCTCGCTGGTACGCTGGAACGCGATGGCCATGGTAATGCGCACGAACCTGCGAGATTCGGACCTGGGTGGTCACATCTCCAGCTTCGCTTCCAGTGCGACCCTGTATGACATCGGCTTCAACTATTTCTTCCAGGCCCCGACCGACGAACATGGCGGCGACCTGATCTACTTCCAGGGCCACACCTCGCCAGGCGTTTACGCCCGCGCATTCATGGAAGGCCGCATCACCGAAGACCAGATGAACAACTTCCGTCAGGAAGTCGATGGTCAAGGCCTGTCGTCCTATCCGCACCCTTGGCTGATGCCTGACTTCTGGCAGTTCCCGACCGTATCGATGGGTCTGGGTCCGATCCAGGCGATCTACCAGGCGCGCTTCATGAAGTACCTGGAGCATCGCGGTTTCATCCAGCCGGGCAAACAGAAAGTCTGGTGCTTCCTGGGCGACGGCGAGTGCGACGAGCCGGAATCCCTGGGCGCGATCTCCCTGGCGGGCCGCGAGAAGCTGGACAACCTGATCTTCGTCATCAACTGCAACCTGCAGCGCCTCGACGGCCCGGTTCGCGGCAACGGCAAGATCATCCAGGAACTCGAAGGCGTGTTCCGTGGTGCGCAGTGGAACGTGACCAAAGTCATCTGGGGCCGTTTCTGGGACCCGCTGCTGGCCAAAGACGTCGACGGCATCCTGCAACGCCGCATGGACGAAGTCATCGACGGCGAATACCAGAACTACAAAGCCAAAGACGGCGCATTCGTTCGCGAGCACTTCTTCAACACGCCTGAACTCAAGGCAATGGTTGCCGATCTGTCCGACGACGAGATCTGGAAACTCAACCGTGGCGGCCACGACCCGTACAAGGTCTACGCGGCGTACCACGAAGCGGTCAACCACAAGGAACAACCGACCGTCATCCTCGCCAAGACCATCAAGGGTTATGGCACCGGTGCCGGCGAAGCGAAAAACACTGCGCACAACACCAAGAAAGTCGACGTCGACAGCCTGAAGCTGTTCCGCGACCGCTTCGACATCCCGGTCAAGGACGAAGAACTGGAGAACCTGCCGTTCTTCAAACCAGAGCCGAACAGCGCCGAAGCCCGCTACCTCGCCGAGCGCCGTGCCGCACTGGGCGGTTTCGTGCCGCAGCGCCGCGCGCAGAGCTTCAGCGTACCGACCCCGGATCTGGACACCCTCAAAGCCATCCTCGATGGCTCGGGCGACCGTGAAATTTCCACCACCATGGCTTTCGTGCGGATCCTCGCGCAACTGGTCAAGGACAAGGAAATCGGCCCGCGCATCGTCCCGATCATCCCGGACGAAGCCCGTACCTTCGGTATGGAAGGCATGTTCCGTCAGCTGGGTATCTACTCCTCCGTCGGCCAGCTCTACGAGCCAGTCGATAAAGACCAGGTGATGTTCTACAAGGAAGACCAGAAAGGTCAGATCCTTGAAGAAGGCATCAACGAAGCAGGCGCCATGAGCTCGTTCATCGCTGCCGGTACTTCGTACTCCAGCCACAACCAGCCAATGCTGCCGTTCTACATCTTCTACTCGATGTTCGGCTTCCAGCGTATCGGCGACCTGGCCTGGGCCGCTGGTGACAGCCGTACCCGTGGCTTCCTGATCGGCGGCACCGCTGGCCGCACCACCCTGAACGGTGAAGGTCTGCAGCACGAAGACGGTCACAGCCACCTGCTGGCCGCGACCATCCCGAACTGCCGCACCTACGATCCGACCTACGGCTACGAGCTGGCGGTGATCATTCAGGACGGCATGAAGAAGATGACCGAAGAGCAACAGGACATCTTCTACTACATCACCGTGATGAACGAGTCGTACCAGCAGCCAGCCATGCCGGCCGGTGCCGAAGAAGGCATCAAGAAAGGCATGTACCTGCTCGAGGAAGACACTCGCGATGCGGCGCACCACGTTCAGCTGATGGGCTCCGGCACCATCCTGCGTGAAGTGCGTGAAGCGGCGAAGATCCTGCGTGAAGAGTTCAACATCGGCGCTGACGTCTGGAGCGTTACCAGCTTCAACGAACTGCGTCGCGACGGCCTCGCCGTAGAGCGCAGCAACCGTCTCAAGCCTGGCCAGAAGCCTAAGCTGAGCTACGTCGAAGAGTGCCTGAACGGCCGTAAAGGTCCGGTCATTGCTTCTACCGACTACATGAAGCTGTTCGCCGAGCAGATCCGTCAGTGGGTACCGTCCAAGGAATTCAAAGTCCTGGGCACCGACGGTTTCGGCCGTAGCGACAGCCGCAAGAAACTGCGTCATTTCTTCGAAGTCGACCGTCATTTCGTGGTGTTGGCAGCCCTGGAAGCACTGGCTGACCGTGGTGATATCGAACCTAAAGTCGTGGCCGAGGCCATCGTCAAGTTCGGCATCGACCCGGAAAAACGCAACCCACTGGACTGCTGAGGAGACATTTTGTGAGCGAACTCATTCGCGTACCTGACATCGGCAGCGGTGAAGGTGAAGTAATTGAACTGTTTGTGAAGGTCGGCGACCGCATCGAAGCCGACCAGAGCATCCTGACCCTGGAATCGGACAAGGCCAGCATGGAAGTGCCGGCCCCGAAAGCCGGCGTCATCAAGAGCCTGAAAGTGAAGCTGGGCGACCGTCTGAAAGAAGGCGACGAACTGCTTGAGCTGGAAGTCGAGGGCGCCGCTAAAGCGGCACCTGCGCCTGCCGCTGCGCCTACTGCGAAAGCCGAGGAAAAACCGGCTGCCGCTCCTGCTGCTGCCGCACCAGCCGCTGCTCCTGCTGCCGCTTCGGTACAGCAAGTGCACGTGCCGGACATCGGTTCGTCGGGCAAGGCACAGATCATCGAGATCCAGGTCAAGGTCGGCGACAGCGTCGAAGCTGATCAGTCGTTGATCACCTTGGAATCCGACAAGGCCAGCATGGAAATCCCGTCGCCTGCCGCTGGCGTGGTCAAGGCCATCAGCGTCAAGCTCAACGACGAAGTCGGCACTGGCGACCTGATTCTGGATCTGGAAGTGGCGGGTGCTGCGGCCCCTGCGGCTGCCGCTCCGGCCCAGGCTGCTGCACCGGCCGCTGCCGCTGCGCCTGCTCCGGCAGCCGCGCCAGCAGCACCGGTTGCCGACAGCGTTCAGGACATCCACGTTCCGGACATCGGCTCGGCTGGCAAAGCCAAGATCATCGAAGTGTTGGTCAAGGCGGGCGATACCGTTGAAGCCGACCAGTCGCTGATCACCCTGGAATCCGACAAGGCAAGCATGGAAATCCCATCGCCTGCCGCTGGCGTGGTGGAAAGCGTTTCGATCAAGCTGGATGACGAAGTCGGTACCGGCGACCTGATCCTCAAGCTGAAAGTCAAAGGCGCGGCCCCTGCTGCTGCCCCGGCTCCAGCTGCCGCAGCTCCGAGCGCTCCGGCACCTGCCGCTGCTGCTCCGGCTGCCGCTGCACCTGCTGCCGCCGCTCCAGCCGCCGCACCGGCCAAGCCGGGCGCGAAAGTTCACGCCGGCCCTGCCGTGCGTCAACTGGCCCGTGAGTTCGGCGTCGAGCTGAGCGCCGTTGGCGCCAGCGGTCCGCACGGTCGCATCCTCAAGGAAGACGTGCAGGTTTACGTCAAGGCGATGATGCAGAAGGCCAAGGAAGCCCCGGCCGCTGCCGGCGGCGCTACCGGTGGTGCGGGCATTCCGCCGATCCCGGTGGTCGATTTCAGCCGTTTCGGCGAAATCGAAGAAGTGCCGATGACCCGCCTGATGCAGGTCGGCGCCGCCAACCTGCACCGCAGCTGGCTGAACGTGCCACACGTAACGCAATTCGACTCGGCGGACATCACCGAGCTGGAAGCTTTCCGTGTTGCGCAGAAAGCCGTGGCCGAGAAGGCTGGCGTCAAGCTGACCATCCTGCCGCTGCTGCTCAAGACCTGCGCGCACTTGCTCAAGGAGCTGCCGGACTTCAACAGTTCGCTGGCGCCAAGCGGCAAGGCGATCATCCGCAAGAAATACGTCAACATCGGCTTCGCCGTCGACACTCCGGATGGCCTGTTGGTGCCGGTGATCAAGAACGTCGACCAGAAGAGCCTACTGCAATTGGCAGCCGAAGCGGCTTCGCTGGCTGAGAAAGCCCGCACCAAGAAGCTGTCGTCGGACGAGATGCAAGGCGCCTGCTTCACCATTTCCAGCCTCGGCCATATTGGCGGCACCGGCTTCACGCCGATCGTCAACGCGCCGGAAGTGGCGATTCTTGGTGTTTCCAAGGCAACCATCCAGCCCGTCTGGGACGGCAAAGCCTTCCAGCCGAAGCTGATGCTGCCACTGTCGCTGTCCTACGATCACCGCGTGATCAACGGCGCTGCAGCGGCACGCTTCACTCAGCGTCTGGGCAGTCTGTTGGGCGACATCCGCACCATCCTGCTGTAACTCAAACGGCCCTCCGGCGACGGAGGGCCGCTTGCTGTACCCTTTCGAGCGCCACACGCTCGTACCTCAACCCCGTCAATTGACGGGGCTTTTTTTTGCCTGAAATAAACCGGATCGCGCCTCTTTCCTACAACCTGCGCTGACATCGGCCACAGGTCTGGTCCACTTAACGCCAATATTTTCCGCCGCTGGCCAACTAACCTCTGCTCAGGAAAGTTGCTTCAACGCGCTCCGCTTATTTAATTCTTGTTTATTAAAATCTCGAACGGAATCGATCATGTTCAAACCGACTATCGGCCCTATCGTGGGCCACACCACAACTAACGAAGTGCGCATTTTCATGCGCGGCGAACAACAGGACAAAAAACGTGTATTTGCCGGAGTTCGCGCTCGCAAGGCCGGCACGGAAAAATGGTCGAACAGCGTATTTGCACTTTTGAAACCGGCCAATGACATGTCGGGTGTACTGGTATTGCAGGATCTCGAAGCTGATTGTGAATACGAATATCAAGCCGGCTGGTTAAGTCCGATGAATCCGGTGCATACCATCGACACGGTCATTGAGTTTCCATTGCAATGGCCGCGACAGCTCTACCGCTTTCGCACCCGCACCGCGAAAGCCAGCCAGCCTCGGGGCTTTGTCGTCGGTTCGTGCCGTTATCTGCGGATTACCGCTGGCGTCGCTTCCCTGCCGCAACTGGGCGACCGCATCTTTGGCTCGATCAATCGACTGGTCGAGAACAGTCATCTACCCGTCAGCGCGGTGATCATGACCGGAGATCAAGTGTATGTAGATGATTTGAATGTCATTGCTCCGGATCGCGAAGCCAAAGACATCCTGAAGAAATATCGAACGGCATTTTCGCAACCGAATATTCAGCGACTGATGTCCAATACATCGACTTACATGATGCTCGACGATCATGAAATAGAAGATAACTGGCCTGCCAATGCCACCGCAGCGGACGAGGACTTATATCGCAACGCCATGGCCGCTTATGAACTTTATCAAGCCAGCCACAGCCCGGTTTATGCATGTAATGAGAAGGGTCAGATAGACCGGGATACGTTGAAGCATTACTGGTATCAGTTTGGCGACAGCGATATCGCCTGGTTCGTCACCGACAGCCGCACCCGACGCAACCTCTCGAAAGAAGACCGGCGCATTCTCGACATCGAGCAGGAACAGACCCTGCTGCAATGGCTGATCCATAGCCCGGCACGAGTGAAGTTCGTGGTGACCAGCGTGATGTTCTATCCCGATCGCAAGTTCAACGGTGACGATGCCTGGAAAGCATTTCCCGAACAGCGTCTGCGCCTGCTGGAAACCATTCGCACTCACCGGATCAAGAACGTGGTGTTCGTCTCCGGCGACGTCCATGGCTCGCTGACCAGTCGCTTGAGTCACAGCGAGGACACCGATTTCGAGGTGCACACTATCGTGTCCTCGCCGCTGCACAACAGCAAATTGCTGCCGTATGCCAAGGCTTCAACGTTTATCCTCGATCAACCGCTGGTGCGCACGGCGGCAGGGGATTATCGGCACGAGCTGACCAGTGCAGTGGTGAGTCAGGACAATTTTGCGCATGTGGTGGTCGAGGCTGATCAGATATTGGTCAATTACCATGACCGCGATGGCAAGAACTTGCAGTCGATCAGTATGAAATTGCGTTGAAACACCCAAAGATCGCAGCCTTCGGCAGCTCCTACACAAGGCGCATTACCCTGTTGGGGCTGCGTGAAGCTGCGATCTTGTGCTCATTTCAGTTGTGCACTGGAGAAATGTTCACTGCAGCCGACATATTCTTATAGCACTTGGCCTTCATCTCTCTTGTCAGTCGGTGCCGCAATGATGCAACCTTGCCGCAGCCAACAGACAAGAGGGCGAGAGCCCGGCGCATTCAGCATATTTCCAAGCGAGTTTCCTTCATGAAGAGCCAGCCCGATGCCGCCAGCCGTATGGCGGCCGAGGTAGTGACGCAGTTGCCTGTGCCCTCGCGGCTCGGCATGCTGCGTTTCGAGCGCTTGAATGAAGCGAGTTGGGCAATGCTGTTCCTCGATCCCAACTGCGAACGCCAGTTTGGCCAGCCGGCCGTAGAGCTCTGCGCACTGGTCGGCTCGCCTTACGCCAGCCTGATGGAGCCCGAGGCGCGCTATCAACTGCACGATGCGATTCAGCAGCAGTTGAGCAAAAGCGCACATTACGTGGTGCGCTACACCCTGCACACCGCCGCCGGCGCGTTGAACATCCTCGAGCTGGGCGAAGCCTACAAACAGCACAACCGGCACTTGCTGCGCGGCTACCTGCTGGCGGTCGACGAGGTGTTCGACGAAACCCAGGCGCTGCCTTCGGTGGATCTGGAAACCCAGAACTCGCGCCTGCAAATCGCCCTTGAGCTGAACCAGCGTGCCCAGCAGGAACAACTGCAGCATCTGGAGCGCGTGCGTGCCCAGCAGGATCTGATTCTGCTGCTCGCACGCCAGCGCTACAGCACGCACAACTCGCTGCAGGAAGCCGCTGAACTGATCACCCGCTGCGCCTGCGATATCTACGAGATCGACTGCGCCAGCCTGTGGAACCTCGAAGGCCAGCGCTTGCTGCCGATCTCCGCTTACCATCGCGCGACCCAGGAATACATCCTGCCGGAGCCGATCGATATCAGCGGCTTCCCCGACTACATGGAAGCCCTGCACAGCAGCCGCGCCATCGATGCCCACAACGCCATGCACGACCCGCGCACCCGCGAGATGGCCGAGGCGATGCGTCCGCGTGACGTCAACGCCATGCTCGATGCCAGCATTCGCGTCGACGGCCAGGTTGTCGGCGTGTTGTGCCTGGAACAGACCGGCGTCACCCGTGCCTGGCAGTCCGACGAAATCGCCTTTGCCGGCGAACTGGCCGACCAGTTCGCACAAGTGATCAACAACCACAACCGGCGCACTGCCACCAGCGCCCTGCACCTGTTTCAGCGCGCGGTCGAGCAAAGCGCCAACGCCTTCTTGCTGGTCAACTGCGACGGCGTGGTCGAGTACGTCAACCCGAGCTTCACTGCGATCACCCAGTACACCACCGAGGAAGTCCACGGTCAGCGCCTGTCGGAACTGCCCGCCCTGGAAAATCTCAGCGAGCTGCTGTTCGATGCGCCCTCGGCGCTGGCCCAGAGCAACAGCTGGCAGGGCGAATTCAAGAGCCGACGCAAGAACCTCGAACCGTACTGGGGCCAGCTGTCGATCTCCAAGGTCTATGGCGATAACCGTGAGCTGACGCATTACATCGGCATCTACGAAGACATCACCCAGACCAAACTCGCGCAGCAACGTATCGAGCGCCTGGCCTATACCGACAACCTGACCAACCTCGGCAACCGTCCGGCATTCATCCGCAATCTCGATGAGCGTTTCGCCCGCGACAGCGATACGCCGATCAGCCTGTTGCTGGTGGACATCGACAACTTCAAGCGCATCAACGACAGCCTCGGTCACCAGACCGGCGACAAACTGTTGATCAGCCTCGCCCGGCGCTTGCGCAACAGCCTCAGCCCGAGTGGCAGCCTGGCGCGTTTTGCCAGTAACGAGTTCGCCGTGTTGCTCGACGACACCGATCTTGAGGCCGGGCAGCAGATCGCCAGTCAGTTGCTGATGACCCTCGACAAGCCGATGTTCGTCGACAACCAGCTTATCAGCGTCACCGGCTCCGTCGGTCTGGCCTGCGCGCCGCTGCACGGGCGCGATCCGCAAACCCTGATGCGCAACGCCGGTCTGGCACTGCACAAGGCCAAGGCCAACGGCAAACACCAGTTGCAGGTGTTCACTGAGGCGCTGAACGCCGAGGCCAGTTACAAACTGTTCGTCGAGAACAACCTGCGCCGCGCCCTGACGCAGAACGAGCTGGACGTGTTCTACCAGCCGAAACTGTGCCTGCGCAGCGGTCGTCTGCTGGGGATGGAAGCGCTGTTGCGCTGGAACCACCCGGAGCGCGGCATGATTCGCCCGGATCAGTTCATCAGCGTCGCCGAGGAAACCGGCCTGATCATTCCGATCGGCAAGTGGATCGCGCGTCAGGCGTGCCGCATGAGCAAATCCTTGACCGCTGCCGGCCTGGGCAATCTGCAGGTGGCAATCAATCTGTCACCGAAACAGTTCTCTGATCCGGATCTGGTCGCCTCGATCGCCAACATCCTCAGGGAAGAAGCGCTGCCGGCCAATCTGCTCGAACTCGAGCTGACCGAAGGCCTGCTGCTGGAAGCCACCGAAGACACGCATTTGCAACTCGACCAGCTCAAGCGCCTGGGCCTGACCCTGGCCATGGATGACTTCGGCACCGGGTACTCGTCGCTGAGCTATCTGAAGAAATTCCCGATCGACATCATCAAGATCGATCGCAGCTTCATCCACGAAATCCCCGACAACCAGGACGATATGGAAATCACCTCGGCGGTGATCGCCATGGCCCACAACCTGAAACTCAAGGTTGTGGCCGAAGGCATCGAAACCGCCGAGCAACTGGCCTTCCTGCGTCGACACCGTTGCGACGTCGGCCAGGGTTATCTGTTCGACCGACCGATTCCAGGCGGCGAGCTGATCCAGGCTCTCAAGCGCTATCCGCGCGGCCCGCTCTGCCTCTAACCCCGCTACCCCATTCTCGCCATAACATGCCGCCCCCTGTAGGAGCTGCCGAAGGCTGCGATCTTTTGATCTGGTTTTTAAAAAGCAAAATCAAAAGATCGCAGCCTTCGGCAGCTCCTACATTGGGTAGTGATTAACTCGGCATCATTCGGCACACTGGCGGTCTGACTTTTTACCTCCAACCTGACTGAGAGGAACGCTCATGGTTCTGCGCTCGGAAATTCTGGTGAACAAAAACGTGCTTCCAACCAAAGAACAAGCCCTGCCCGGCCGCGAAACCGCGATGACCCTGCCGGAAAAACACTTTGTCTTCGAAGACACCCCGCTGCTCGGTCCATTCTTTCAGGACGTCGACTTTGCGATTTTCGGTCTGGGTTGCTTCTGGGGCGCGGAACGACGTTTCTGGCAGCGCGAAGGTGTGGTCAGCACCGTGGTCGGTTACGCCGGCGGCTTCACGCCGAACCCGACGTACGAAGAAGTCTGCTCGGGCCTGACCGGCCACGCCGAAGTGGTATTGGTGGTGTATGACAAGGCCCAAGTCAGCTATGAAGAGCTGCTGGCGATGTTCTGGGAACTGCACAACCCGACTCAGGGTATGCGTCAGGGCAACGACATCGGCACCCAGTACCGCTCGGTGATCTACGCGACCTCGCCTGAGCATCTGGACGCGGCGCTGAAGAGCAAGGCTGTGTATCAGGCGGAACTGTCGAAGGCGGGTCTGGGCGAAATCAGCACCGAGATCGAACAGGCGCCGACCGTGTACTTTGCCGAGGCGTATCACCAGCAGTATCTGGCGAAGAACCCTGAGGGTTATTGCGGGATTGGCGGCACCGGCGTTTGCATGCCTGCGAGCCTGGCGGGCGACTAACCCCGCCTGATCGTTCCCACGCTCTGCGTGGGAATGCAGCCCGGGACGCTCCGCGTCCTGACAGCGGACGCAGAGCGTCCATTGAGGCATTCCCACGCGGAGCGTGGGAACGATCGCTCGGCGATCAGCTCTCGGCAATCAACCAATCCATCTGCCAGCCACCCTGAGTCTGCCCAAGCTTCTTCGACAACCACGGCAGCAACTCACGCAATTCTTCTTCCAGCCCCCACGGCGGATTGGCGATCGCCAGCCCGGAACCGTTCAGGCTGTTCGGCGTATCCAGCGGATGCACCAGCAGCTCCACACGCAGCAACTTCGGTGCACCCGTGCCTGCCAGGTCTTGATAGAAACGCCGCAATGCACGCTGATCCTTCACCGGATACCAGATCGCTGCCACGGTCTGGCGCATGCGGCCGATGGCTTCTTTCATCGACGCCGCGCAGCGCTGCATCTCGTCCAGTTGCTCGAACGGCGGATCGATCAGCATCACCGCGCGCTTCTCCTGCACCGGCAACATCGCCCGCGCCACGTGCCAGCCCTCGCCCAAATGGACCTTCACCCGACGATCGCCAGCCATATTGTCCTTGAGCAGCACGCCATCTTCCGGGTGCTTCTCATTGAGCATCACCCGATCCTGCGGCCGCGTCAGGCGCCGCGCCAGCTCGGGCGAACCCGGGTAATAGCGCAACTGGCCATCCGGGTTCATCTCGTGCAGCACCTTCATGTAATCAGCGGTCAGCGCCGGCAGGTCCGGCTGATCCCACAACCGCGCGATGCCTTCCAGGTACTCGCCGGTACGGTTGGCCTGATCGCCCTGCAAGTCATACAGACCGATGCCGGCGTGCGTGTCGAGATAGGCAAACGGCTGCTCCTTGCGCGACATCAGAGCGATGAGGCGGGTCAAGGTCAGGTGTTTGAACACATCGGCGTGATTGCCGGCATGGAAGGCGTGACGATAATTCATGGCTGCTCCTGCGAGGGCCGCAAAGTTTACCTTTTACCGGTCGGCAAGTCAGGGGTTCGCAGCCGAGCGGGCCTCAACATCAAAAGATCGCAGCCTTCGGCAGCTCCTACACGGGATACGCGTTCACTCTGTTCGAGCTGCCGAAGGCTGCGATCTTCTGATCTTCAGGCGGGCATGCTGCGCAAGCGTCTGCCGATGACATCGAGCACATCACAGCCATCGCGCAATGGGATGGCGCACAGCAGGGCGAAGTCGCTGAGGATCACGGAGTCGCATTCGATCGAGCCGCGCATGCACATGTTTTCCAGGACCTGGACCACGGCGCGGATGCGATGGTTGGCGGCGTCCATGAGGATGTCGAGGGGCACGTGGGTGTCGACGAACAGGCTGGGCATGTCACTGCAATTGCCGGTGAGGGCCATGAAGCGGTTGTCGGGGTGAGGAGTGATTTTTTCGTAGGGTGAATCAGTATGCATATTGGTCATTTTCCGGGTCCCATGATTGATAAACGTGAGCCGCCATCACACCTTCCTACGGGTTAGGGTGGCAGCTGTGCGCGGGAGTAGGAACCGAGCAATCATGGACCTCGGCCACGCCGAAGCGTGCCCCACGCACAGCCGCCGCGAACGATCTTACGGACTTGAACCAAGTGCCGCAAAAAGCCAACGAACTGTAACGTCATGAATGCGGGAATCCTTCATCCTGCCAACGCTCTCGCGGCGACAACGAAAAGACTATCCCTGCAACCCACCGCGCACCAGTTCATGAAAGCCGCCGCGATTCGAAGGAAACGTCCGAAGCGTTTGCCCCGAAATTTCACTCTGCCTCTGCCAGCAAAAACTCCAGAAGGGACGATCGTGACGAATCTTCCGACATCGATAATTTGAAAAACTGCCCGACCTTGCAGCGCAAAACAGCCTCGGGAAACGCCTCGAATATGGCCGGTCGCTCCTCGCTCAGCCATTGCAGAGCATTGGCGATGCGTACGCTTGCATCTGTCTGCGCCAAGAGCGATTGCGGCACGCTCCACCACGGAAAGACCCGCCCCGAAACCAGCGCACGGCCCGCGATTTCGATGGCTTGGCCATTGATCAAGGCTCGTGAAACGACTGGCAGCAATTGCGCGGAATTGACCTCCTCAGAGTGCAAAAGAGGCAGCAGAAACCGACCATCCCAAAAGCGGAAAAACACGGTTTTACCGTCCGGCATCAGCACTTGAGTCAGGCTGCGGAAATGTTCGACCAGCACGTCAAGATCCGCCGAAGACACCGCCAACCATCCCCAATCCCGGGATTCTGTTTCCGCCACCCAACGTAAAAACTCACTGTCTGCAGCGACAATTCCCACGTAGGGCATCACCGCGTCCCACTCGGCATAAATGGTTTCGGCCCAGACCGGATTCGCCGTGCCCTGCCAGGCTTTGAAGGCATCGGCGTCGCTGGCGCGGCTGAAAATGGCGAACAATTTTTCCGACGCATGCAGCGGCTGCCGCGCCAGCCATTGTTCAGGCGTCAATTCCTCACGCGGCACAAACACCATCCTTACAACGCTCACACTCCTCGCAGAATGGCGCATCACCTTTGAGACTCATGATCTGTGCGGCGGTGAGAATCGCCGCCGGCGCAGCGGCCAGTTTCTCCGGCAATCCCGGCACCACCGGCGCAGCGCTGGTCGCCGCCATCGGCGCGCCACCCACAACAATCGGCACGCTGCTGAAAATTCCGCCGGGGCCGATGTTGATCCACTGTCCGCCGGCCTGAATCGTCGCGCTCGCGCCGCCATCAATGACCACTTGCTGGCCTGCGCTGATATGGATCTGCGCCGAGGCGCTGGTGGCCTGGCTGTTCACCCGCACCTGCCGGTCGCCGAGCACGGACAAATGATCATCCTGCCTGACTTCGGTCTGGCGCTGGCCGTGGGTGATGCGTTGCTCGTCGGCCTTGAGTTCATGTCGGGCGGTGCCGGTGACCACCACACTGCGCTGGTTGTCGACCTGCAACTGCTGGTCGTTGAGCACATGCTGGGTCCAGTTGCGCTGGGCACGCAGGTAGATTTCCTCGGCGCCCTTTTTGTCCTCGATGCGCAGTTCGTTATAACCGCCACCGCCAGGACTGCTCTGGCTGCGGAAAATACTGCGGGTCTTGTCTGCCGGCAGATCCAGCGGCACCGGGGTCGCCGCATTCGGCAGGCAACCCATGACCAGCGGCTTGTCGGCATCGCCATCAATGAAGCCGACCAAAACTTCCATGCCGACGCGCGGAATCAACACGCTGCCGTAGTGATCGTGAGCCCAACCGGTCGCGACGCGCAGCCAGCAACTGGAGTGCTCGTTGAGTTCGCCATCACGATCCCAGGCCAATTGCACTTTGACCCGGCCATATTCATCGCAATGGATTTCCAGGTCTTTCGGGCCGGTGACCACGGCAGGTTGGTAGCCCGACATGCGCGGTTTTTCCGGGCAAAGCGCCGGACGAAAGACCACGTCCCACGGCGTGGCGACGAAAGTATTGCGGTAGCCCTGGAAGGATTCGCCATCGCTGGTCACCGATTCCTCAAGCACCTGCGGCTGGCGGCCGCGATGCTCGACACAGGTGAGCAACCACAGATCATTCCAGTCGCTGCGCGGATGCTCGGTGAGTTGCAGAAAATGCCCGCAGACCAGTGAGGATTCGTCGCTGCTGCCCTCGGCCTGACGGTAATCGGCAACGTGCCGTTCAAGCGCACGGCGCGTCAGGTGTCTGCCGGTTTCGCGATCGTTGAATTGGCCCGGAAAGAGGTAGTCCTCCAGCACCGGACGCTGCTCGCCGTCACTGCGACTTTCCAGCGACAGGCGTGGTTTTTCGAAGTTGTAGTCGCGCCGGGTGACGACGCTGGTGCGGGTTTCCACGCGCACGTTGAACCGTTGAATCGCCGGCGCGCCCGCCGACATGCCGCTGCCCGGCAGATACAACGTTGGCGCGGGCAGCTTGGGGAACACGGTCTGGTCGTCGCCGAACACCAGCAAATGGCCTTCGGGGCTGTGTTGAAAGTGGTAATGAATGCCGACTTCGGCACACAGGCGCTGGATGAAGGCCAGATCGCTTTCGGCGTATTGCACGCAGTATTCGCGCTCCGGGTATTCGCTGCCCAGGCGAAATTCAAAGGCATCGCGCAGGATCGAATGATCCTTGAGGATCTGCGTGACAATTTGCGGCACGCTCTGATGCTGAAAAATCCGCTGGTTGATGCGATGCCCCAGATACGTCAGACGCGGGACAAGGCTGAGGTGATAGCGTGTCAGACGTTTCCCGGAATCGCCCTGCCCGACCTGATAGATCTGACCATGAATACCGCAACCCTGAGCATCGAAACTCAGAAACGCCTGACCATGCAGCAGGCTTTCCAGATCCAGGTCCGGCCGCTCGCTGACCAGTTCCAGCTCGAAGCGAAAGGGTTGGCTGATGGCTTCCCTGCCCGTGAACTCAAGGACTTTGAGGTCATGCCGGGCGCCTTCGAGGGTCAACGTGAAACGCGGTTGATTGGCAGGCGCGAACATCCGATGTCTCTCTGCAGTGTGAGGGCGGGCGATTCTGCATGAGGGGCAAGGGGTGCTGAGCAGGTGACGGCAAATTCAGATTTGCCCTACGTGGTTTGCTGAAAGGACCTTTAGAAATTAGCACTTTGACTACAGACATTCCTTCAAGCCGGTCAGTGTCCCTGTGGGAGCTGGCTTGCCAGCGATGAGGTCGGCACATTCAACTTATCGCTGACTGACACACCGTCATCGCTGGCAAGCCAGCTCCCACAGGGTTCTCCAGTGTTGTTGAAGAATCACAGGCAACAAAAAACGGCCCGCCTCCGGTAGGAAGCGGGCCGTTTTCATGTGAGCCGAAGCTCAGTCCATCACTTGTTCAGATGGAAGTCTTTTTCCGCTGCCTCGAAACGCTCAACCATGCCGCGAGTCGGTTCACCCGCCTTGCTGACAAAGTAGATGGCCAGGCTGGCGAAGATGAAGCCAGGAATGATTTCGTACAGACCCAGCAGTTCGAAATGCTTCCAGACCACCACGGTGATCGCGCCGACCAGAATGCCGGCCAGGGCGCCGTTGCGGGTCATGTCTTTCCAGACGACCGAGATCAGCACAACCGGACCGAACGCAGCACCGAAACCGGCCCAGGCGTAGGACACCAGACCCAGTACGCGGTTTTCCGGGTTGGCAGCCATCGCGATAGCAATCAAGGCTACCAGCAGCACCATGGCACGACCGACCCAGACCAGTTCCAGTTGCGAAGCGGACTTGCGCAGGAAGGCTTTATAGAAGTCTTCGGTCAGGGCGCTCGAGCACACCAGCAACTGGCAGCTCAGGGTGCTCATCACCGCCGCCAGAATGGCCGACAGCAGTACACCGGCAACCCATGGGTTGAAGAGGATTTTCGCCAGTTCGATGAACACGCGCTCCGGGTTCTCGGTCACAGGACCGGCCACTTCCGGGTGCGCCGAGAAGTAAGCGATACCGAAGAAGCCCACTGCCACTGTGCCGCCCAGGCAGAGGATCATCCAGGCCATGGAAATGCGACGCGCCTTGGCGATCGACTTCACCGAATCCGCCGCCATGAAACGCGCGAGGATGTGCGGCTGGCCGAAGTAGCCCAGACCCCAACCCATCAGCGAGATGATGCCGATGAAGGTGGTGCCTTTGAGCATGTCGAAGTTGCTCGGATCCTGCGCTTCGATGGCCAGGAACGTGGTGTCGACGCCGCCAGTGGCCAGCAGGACGATGATAGGCGTAAGGATCAGCGCGAAGATCATCAGCGTGGCTTGCACGGTGTCGGTCCAGCTCACCGCGAGGAAACCGCCGATGAAGGTGTAAGCAATCGTCGCCGCAGCACCGGCCCACAGCGCCGTTTCGTAGGTCATGCCGAACGTGCTTTCGAACAGACGGGCACCAGCGACGATGCCGGAAGCGCAGTAGATGGTAAAGAACACCAGAATCACGATCGCCGAGATAATCCGCAGCAA
Source organism: Pseudomonas sp. Irchel 3F6 (assembly GCF_900187595.1). Classification (NCBI taxonomy): domain Bacteria; kingdom Pseudomonadati; phylum Pseudomonadota; class Gammaproteobacteria; order Pseudomonadales; family Pseudomonadaceae; genus Pseudomonas; species Pseudomonas sp. Irchel 3F6. The sequence continues at coordinate 298,434 of NZ_FYDP01000003.1, forward strand.
GCCGCTTTTATCTTCGAAACGGCTGGAAAAGTAATCCGGCAGAGTCAGGGCATCGCCGTTGTGCTCGGTCTGCACACGCAGACGGCCGGCGACGAACAGCCAGTTCAGGTAGGCACCGACGATCAGGCCGATGGCGATCCAGCTTTCAGACAGACCGGACATGTAGATGGCGCCCGGCAGGCCCATCAGCAACCAGCCGCTCATGTCGGAGGCACCGGCAGACAGCGCGGTGACGACGCTGCCGAGGCTGCGACCACCGAGAATATAGTCAGAAAGGTTGTTGGTGGAGCGATAGGCCATCAAGCCGATCAGCACCATTGCTGCGATGTAGATCACGAATGTGATCAGGGTTGGATTGCTTACGCTCATTGAGTTACGCCCTGGCTTTGTTTTTATGTAGCGGCGGTGGTGAACCGCTCGCAAACGACGACGTTTGGCAGACGATCCGGGATCCCGCGCATTTAAGACTGATGTTTCCCCAGGAAAGCCATCAGCCGGTACACCGGGTTATTCCCGGTTGCACCTTGGCGGCGAATGCTATGCAACAAAGCAAATAAGGTGCAACCAGTTTCGCGAGAATTAGTTGCACCCAGTCGGATTAATCGACGATCACCCCGTTTTTGCTCCCTTTTGTGGCAGTCACGCCTCTTTGCTAGAAGTAAAAGCACCAAGCAGGAGCAGCACTTTCGTACCAGAAATTATTTCCTGACGAGCTGCGTATTATTCCGGCAAAAAAAGGGTTGCACCCGGTTGCACCTCATTCAGCGCACGGCTAATCTTGCGGCCAGCTGATGCCACGCAACTGTGGCAACCATGAGGATAAAAATATGGCTACCACCACCCTTGGGGTCAAACTCGATGACCCGACCCGCGAGCGCCTGAAGGCTGCCGCAACCTCGATTGATCGCACGCCGCACTGGCTGATCAAGCAGGCAATTTTCAATTACCTGGAAAAACTCGAGGGTGGTGCAACCCTGACCGAGTTGAACGGTTTGACCGCCAAAGACGCCGATGACGCAGGCGAAGTGCAGACCGATCACGCTCACCAATGCTTCCTCGAATTCGCTGAAAGCATCCTCCCGCAATCGGTACTGCGCGCTTCGATCACCGCTGCTTACCGCCGTCCTGAGCCGGAAGTGGTGCCAATGCTGATCGAGCAGGCGCGCCTGCCGGCCCCGATGGCCGAAGCCACCAACAAGCTCGCGGCGACCATCGCAGAAAAACTGCGCAACCAGAAGAGTGCCGGTGGTCGTGCCGGTATTGTTCAGGGCCTGCTGCAGGAATTCTCCCTGTCGTCCCAGGAAGGCGTGGCGCTGATGTGCCTGGCCGAAGCGCTGCTGCGCATCCCGGACAAAGGCACCCGCGATGCGCTGATCCGCGACAAGATCAGCACCGGCAACTGGCATCCGCACCTGGGCAACAGCCCTTCGCTGTTCGTCAATGCCGCCACCTGGGGCTTGCTGCTGACTGGCAAACTGGTCTCCACCCATAACGAAGCCGGCCTGACTTCGTCGCTGAGCCGCATCATCGGCAAGAGCGGCGAGCCGATGATCCGCAAGGGCGTCGACATGGCCATGCGCCTGATGGGCGAGCAGTTCGTTACCGGCGAAACCATCGCCGAAGCGCTGGCCAATGCGAGCAAGTTCGAAGCCAAAGGCTTCCGCTATTCCTACGACATGCTCGGTGAAGCGGCACTCACCGAAGTCGACGCACAGAAATACCTGGCCTCGTACGAACAGGCGATCCACTCGATCGGCAAAGCGTCCCACGGTCGTGGAATTTATGAAGGCCCGGGCATCTCCATCAAGCTCTCGGCGCTGCACCCGCGCTACAGCCGTGCGCAGTACGAGCGGGTGATGGACGAGCTGTACCCGCGCCTGCTGTCGCTGACCCTGCTGGCCAAGCAATACGACATCGGCCTGAACATCGACGCCGAAGAAGCCGACCGCCTCGAGCTGTCGCTGGATCTGCTCGAACGTCTGTGCTTCGAGCCGCAACTGACCGGCTGGAACGGCATCGGTTTCGTCATCCAGGCTTACCAGAAGCGTTGCCCGTACGTGATCGACTACGTGATCGATCTGGCCCGCCGCAGCCGTCATCGCCTGATGATCCGTCTGGTAAAAGGCGCGTACTGGGACAGCGAAATCAAGCGCGCCCAGGTCGAAGGTCTGGAAGGCTATCCGGTCTACACCCGCAAGGTTTACACCGACGTTTCCTACATTGCGTGCGCACGCAAACTGCTGTCGGTACCGGAAGTCATCTACCCGCAATTCGCTACGCACAACGCCCACACCCTGTCGGCGATCTACCACATCGCCGGTCAGAACTATTACCCGGGCCAGTACGAGTTCCAGTGCCTGCACGGCATGGGTGAACCGCTCTACGAACAAGTTGTAGGCAAGGTTTCCGAGGGCAAGCTGAACCGTCCGTGCCGTGTGTACGCACCGGTCGGCACCCACGAAACCCTGCTGGCGTACCTCGTGCGTCGTCTGCTGGAAAACGGCGCCAACACCTCGTTCGTCAACCGTATCGCCGACCAGTCGATTTCGATCCAGGAACTGGTGGCCGATCCGGTGGCACAGATCGAGCAGATGGCCACCGTGGAAGGCGGTTTCGGCCTGCCGCACCCGCGCATTCCGCTGCCGCGTGACCTGTACGGTGCCGAGCGCGCCAACTCGAGCGGCATCGACATGGCCAACGAACATCGTCTGGCCTCGCTGTCCTGCGCCCTGCTCGCCACCGCGCACAACGACTGGAAAGCCGCGCCGATGCTCGGTTGCGCCTCCAGCAACGAAACGCCGGTCGCCGTGCTGAACCCGTCCGATCACCGCGATGTGGTCGGTCATGTTCAAGAAGCTACGGTCGAAGACGTCGACAACGCCATTCAATGCGCACTGAACGCCGCGCCGATCTGGCAGGCCACCCCGCCGGCCGAACGTGCGGCGATTCTGGAGCGCGCCGCTGACTTGATGGAAGGCGAGATCCAGCCGCTGATGGGCCTGCTGGCTCGCGAAGCCGGCAAGACTTTCGCCAACGCCATCGCCGAAGTGCGCGAAGCCGTCGACTTCCTGCGTTATTACGCAGTGCAGGCGCGCAACGATTTCAGCAACGACGCTCACCGCCCACTCGGTCCGGTGGTGTGCATCAGCCCGTGGAACTTCCCGCTGGCAATCTTCAGCGGCCAGGTCGCTGCGGCATTGGCTGCCGGTAACCCGGTACTGGCCAAACCGGCTGAGCAGACTCCGCTGGTCGCCGCTCAAGCCGTGCGCCTGATGCTCGAAGCCGGCATTCCGGAAGGCGTGCTGCAACTGCTGCCGGGTCGCGGTGAAACTGTCGGCGCCGGTCTGGTTGGTGACGAGCGTGTCAAAGGCGTGATGTTCACCGGTTCCACCGAAGTCGCGCGCTTGCTGCAACGCAACATCGCTGGCCGTCTCGACAGCCAGGGCCGTCCGATTCCGCTGATCGCCGAAACCGGTGGCCAGAACGCGATGATCGTCGATTCCTCGGCACTGACTGAACAAGTCGTGATCGACGTGGTGTCGTCGGCCTTCGACAGCGCCGGCCAGCGTTGCTCGGCACTGCGCGTGCTGTGCCTGCAGGAAGATTCCGCCGATCGCGTCATCGAAATGCTCAAAGGTGCCATGGCCGAAAGCCGTCTCGGCAACCCCGAGCGTCTGTCCGTGGACATCGGCCCGGTGATCGACGCCGAAGCCAAGGCGGGCATCGACAAGCACATCCAGGGCATGCGCGATAAAGGTCGCAATGTTTACCAGGTGGCGATTGCCGACAGCGAAGAGATCAAGCGCGGCACCTTCGTCATGCCGACCCTGATCGAGCTGGAAAGCTTCGACGAACTGCAACGCGAAATCTTCGGCCCGGTACTGCACGTGGTGCGCTACAAGCGCAAAGAGCTGGATCAACTGATCGGCCAGATCAACGCCTCCGGTTACGGCCTGACGCTGGGCGTGCACACGCGCATCGACGAGACCATCGCCAAGGTGATCGACAACGTCAACGCCGGTAACGTCTACGTCAACCGCAACATCGTCGGTGCCGTGGTCGGCGTGCAGCCATTCGGCGGCGAAGGCCTGTCGGGTACTGGCCCGAAAGCCGGCGGCCCGCTGTATCTGTACCGTTTGCTGTCGACGCGTCCTAGCGACGCCATCGAGCAATCCTTCGCTCGCGGTGACGCCATCGTCGCCCCGGACGTGCGTTTGCGCGATGCCATGAGCCAATCGTTGAACGCTCTGAAAGCCTGGGCCGACAACAACAAGTTCGCCGATCTGAGCACCCTGTGCGTGCAATACGCAGCGCAATCGCAGAGCGGCATCACCCGCGTGCTGGCTGGCCCGACCGGCGAGAAAAACAGCTACGCGATCCTGCCGCGCGAACACGTGCTGTGCCTGGCAGAAGTTGAAGGTGATCTGCTGACGCAACTGGCGGCGGTGCTGGCGGTTGGCGGTTCGGCAGTGTGGCCGGAAACCGAGCTGACCAAGACGCTATTCGCCCGTCTGCCGAAGGAAGTCCAGGCGCGGATCAAACGCGTTGCCGACTGGAACAAGGACGAAGTGGTGTTCGATGCCGTGCTGCATCACGGCCACTCCGACCAGTTGCGCGGCGTCTGCCAGCAGATCGCCCAGCGTGGCGGCGCGATCGTTGGCGTTCAGGGACTGTCCCAAGGCGAGACCAACATTGCCCTGGAGCGCCTGGTGATCGAGCGTGCATTGAGCGTGAACACCGCTGCGGCGGGGGGTAACGCCAGCTTGATGACGATCGGTTAAACCGCTGTAAATCCAGGCGACCGCAATGGTCGCCTGGTACGCAATACTCTGTGGGAGCGAGCCTGCTCGCGAAGACGGCGTTTCAGTCGACATCAATGTTGCCTGACCCACCGCTTTCGCGAGCAGGCTCGCTTCCACAGAAGATCAAAAGATCGCAGCCTTCGGCAGCTCCTACAGGGAAACGCATTCCAAATATAGGAGCTGCCGAAGGCTGCGATCTTTTGCTTCTGCATCACTCTCATCAATCATCCTATCCAGCCTCTATTCCACCGACTTAGACTCGGCCCAACCCCAATTTCCAGGTAGGCCGCCATGTCCGAGACGCTGCTCAGTTCCCGCAATCTGGCTTTCGAGCTGTACGAAGTCCTTGATGCCGAGGGCCTGACCCGGCGTGAGCGCTTTGCCGAGCACAACCGCGAAACCTTCGACGCCGCCATCGGCACCGCGCGCAACATCGCCGAGAAGTATTTCGCACCGCACAACCGCAAAAGCGATGAAAACGAGCCGCGCTATGAAGACGGCCAGGCCATTCTGATTCCCGAAGTGAAACCGGCGGTGGATGCCTTTCTCGAGGCCGGCTTTCTCAACGCCGCACGCAGTTTCGACGCCGGCGGCATGCAATTGCCGACCCTGCTGTCGCAAGCCTGCTTCGCGCACTTTCAGTCCGCCAACGCAGCTTCGACGTCCTACCCGTTCCTGACCATGGGCGCGGCCAATCTGATCGAGAGCTTTGGCAGCGAAGAGCAGAAACAGCGCTTCCTGCAACCGATGATCGACGGACGTTTTTTCGGCACCATGGCCCTGACCGAGCCCCATGCCGGTTCATCGTTGTCGGATATTCGTACACGCGCCGAGCCTGCATCCGACGGCACCTATCGCCTCAAGGGCAACAAGATCTTCATTTCCGGCGGCGATCATCCGCTGTCGGAAAACATCGTGCACATGGTCCTGGCCAAGCTGCCGGACGCCCCGCCGGGGGTGAAAGGTATTTCGCTGTTTATCGTGCCGAAGTTTCTGGTCAACGACGACGGCAGCCTCGGCCAGCGCAACGACGTGCTGCTCGCCGGTTTGTTCCACAAGATGGGCTGGCGCGGCACCACATCGACGGCGCTGAACTTCGGCGATAACGGTGAGTGCGTCGGCTATCTGGTGGGCAAACCGCACCATGGTTTGAGCTACATGTTCCAGATGATGAACGAAGCGCGAATCGGCGTCGGCATGGGCGCGGTGATGCTCGGCTATGCCGGTTACCTGTATTCACTGGAATATGCGCGCGAGCGGCCGCAGGGTCGGGTGCCGGACAGCAAGGATCCGACCACGGCGCCGGTGGCGATCATTCAGCACGCGGACGTCAGACGCATGCTGCTGACGCAGAAATCCTACGTCGAAGGGGCATTTGACCTCGGCCTGTATGCCGCGCGGTTGTTCGATGACACCACCACGCTGGAAACCGAAGCCGAACGCAAACAGGCTCATGAACTGTTGGACTTGCTGACACCGATCGTCAAATCCTGGCCTTCGGAGTTTTGCCTGAAGGCCAACGAACTGGCGATCCAGATTCTTGGCGGCCACGGCTACACCCGTGAGTACCCGGTGGAGCAGTACTATCGCGACAACCGCTTGAATCCGATCCACGAAGGCACCCACGGCATCCAGTCGCTGGATTTGCTCGGGCGCAAACTGGCGCAGAACGGTGGCGCCGGTCTCAAGCAGCTGATTCGATTGATCGCCAACACGGCCGAACGTGCCACTGAATACGATTCGTTGACCACCCTGCGCGAACCGCTGGAAAAACTCGTTGCCCGCCTGCAAACCGTGACCATCGGCCTGCTCACCGATCTGGCCCAAGGCAAGGTCAACAGCAGCCTGGCGAACTCGGCGCTGTACCTGAAAGTGTTCGGCCACGCAGTGATCGGCTGGCGCTGGCTGGAGCAGGCGATCCGCGCCGAGGAAGGCCTGGCCAAAGGAAATGCGGCGGATGTCGACTTCTATAAGGGCAAGTTGCAGGCGGCGCGGTATTTCCTGACATGGGAAGTGCCGGGTTGCCAGCATGAGCTGGACTTGCTGGAGGCGCGGGATGATACGTGTCTGGGGATGCGGGATGCGTGGTTCTGAAACGCTACCCTCACCCCAGCCCTCTCCCGGAGGGAGAGGGGGCCGAATGGGGAATATTCAAGAAGTACGCCGACCTGAAAGGGCCTTGCCGGATCCATAATCGACTGGTGTTTTCAGGTCGACGTATAGCGATAGACGCCTCGGTCAGTCCCCTCTCCCTCCGGGAGAGGGCTAGGGTGAGGGGCTTTTCAGGTCTGATACTCAACTCAGTTTGAACCCACCCATCTGCCGCGCCAGATCATCCGCCAGCCGCTGCAACATCTGACAATCCTCACGACACGCACGAACCTCCCCCGCCGTCGCCCGCGCCAGATCGGAAATCCCCTGCACGTTGCGGTTGATCTCTTCGGTCACCGCCGACTGCTCTTCGGTTGCCGTCGCCACCTGATGGTTCATATCGCTGATGCGCTCGACCTGACCGGTGATCGCCGTCAGCGACGCGCCGGTACGCTGGCTCGATTCGACCCCGGTGCCGGTCGCGGCCTGGCCGGTGCGCATCGATGACACGGCGTTCTCCGCGCCTTGCTTGAGGCTGCCGATCATCAGTTGAATTTCGTCGGTCGAGGCCTGGGTTCGGCGCGCGAGGGTGCGCACTTCATCGGCGACCACCGCGAAGCCACGGCCCATATCGCCGGCGCGGGCAGCTTCGATGGCGGCGTTGAGTGCGAGCAGATTGGTCTGTTCGGAAACGCCACGAATCACCGCCAGCACCGAATCGATCGACGCCACTTGCTGCGCAAGCTCACCCACTGCGCCCGCCGCTAAGCCGATCTCATCGGACATGCTTTCGATATGACGGATCGAGCCACCGACCACTTCCCGTGCCTGCAACGCCTCATCGCGCGCGGTTTGCGAGGCAAGCGCGGCGTTGCCAGCGTTCTGCGCGATTTCCTGCACGGTCAGGCCCATTTCGTGGACGGCGGTGGCTACCATGTCGGTCATTTCCTGCTGCCGGCCGGAACGCTCGGCGGTGTTGTCCACCACCGTAGCCACTTGCCCTACGGCTGTGCGCAGGCGCTCGCTGGTGGTCAGCACTTCACCGATCATTGCGCGCTGGCTGTCGAGGAAACGGTTGAAGCCGCGCGCGAGGTCACCCAGCTCATCGGCACGGCTGGAATCTAACCGGTGGGTCAAATCTCCACCACCGCTACCGATGGCCACCAGCGCCCGTGTTACTTGTCGAATCGGTCGCACCAGCCCCTGCGCCAGCCACACCACCAACGCCAGGCAGACCAGCGCCACCACCAGACCGATGCCGCCGCTCATCCACATCGCTTTCCGTGCTTCGGCGTAGATCTGCGACTGCGGCACTTCGGCCACCAGCGTCCAGCCGAGATCGCGCAGGGGCAGGCTGAAGGCGAGGAAGTCTTCACCGTCGCGCTGGAAGCTGCTGTTCACTGCGGATTTGTGCCCCATCAGCGCTTGCGCCGCGTTGGCGCCGATCTGCTCGGTCAAGGTGCGTTTGCCGCTGAACTGCGCTTCAGGATGGACCTGAATCAAACCATCGGAACGCACGAGATAGACCTTGCCGCGCTCGCCGAAACTGAAGTTGTGAATCAGCTCAGACAGCTCTTTCATGCTCAGCCCCAACCCGGCGACACCGACGACTTTGCCGGCCTGCTCGACCTTCAGATCGATGAACAGGGCCAGCTCGCCAGTGGCGCCGTCGTTGTCGATATTGAGGGTGCGCGGCTGATTGCTGTCGAGAAAGGAATAGAACCAGGCGTCGGCCGGTTTCGCGCGACTGAGGGTGCGATCGAGGCCTTTTTCGGTGATGTAATGATTGGATTCGGTGCCGATGATCAACGCGGTAAAGGCTTTGTGTTCAGCGCGGATGCCTTCCAGATATTGCGCGAAAAGCGCGGTTTTGCGGCTGTCTTCGCCGGATGCCAGCCAGTCACGCACCATGGTGTTGCTGGCGATGTCCTTGGCGGCGGTGAGTGGCTGGACGAGGATGCGTTCGATATCGTTGCGCGTCGCTTCAATGCTCGACGGCAGCGCCTGTTCGACCAGATAGCTCTGGGCGAGGCGGTTGACCACCAGGGTATAAATGCCAACCACAATCACGATGCTGATCAGCAGGGCCGCGCCCATGCCGAGAATCAACTGCCACTGAATACTGCGTCGCCACCACTGCATGGAGCACCCCCAAGGAATAAGTGGCCGAAACACTGCAACGGCCGTGCCGATTGTATACAAACCAACCGACAATCTATTCCCTGGTTGTGCGCAACCCCATCAGCCCTGACTGATGGTCTTGGCAATCGTCTCGACCGTGGCGCTGACTTGCTCTTGATAACGCTCGAGTTCTTCTTTGTGCTGCTTCTTCATTTCGATCTGCTGCGAGCACAGATTCATCGCCGCCAGCACCAGCAAACGGTCGCCGATCAGCGTCGGGTATTTGCGCTTGGTGTCTTCCAGCGCTGCCTTGAGCATCATCGCCGCGTCCAGCAGGGTCTGTTCTTCCCCGGCCGGTGCCTTGATCGAATAGTCCTCGCCGAGAATGGAGATGACTTTTACCCCTGCTGTGCCGTGGTTCATGCGCTGACAGGACCGGCATTGACGCGATCAACCAGCGCCTGGATGCGCGCGGCGGTGGCGCCGTGTTTTTCTTCCTGCTCCATCAGGTTCAGTTGCAGGTTTTCGTTTTCATCCTTGGCCTGGGCCAGTTCCGTGGACAGGGTCTGGTTGGTCTGCAGCAGGGTCTGGTTCTGTTGCACCAGGTCGCTGACGAGCTGTTCCAATTGGCTGAGGGATGCTTCCAACATTTTGATCTTCCAAGCGTTTTTCAAAGGGCGCGTACGATAAAGAAAAGTCACCACGGATGCCAGGGTTAAACCGGCGCAAGGCCTTGATTTTCCTGGGTGGCGAAGCTTCTCGCGAGTTTAAAAGACTGTGATTGGTCGATCTGGTTCCTGCACTTCGTCGCTCAAGCCTGTCTGCGACAAATACGCACACCACCTCAAGACTTTAGTCGTATGACCGATAAGTCACCCATACAGCAGTCTCAGCCCGCATGGATGCGGCCCTTTTCGGTATCCGCCCATGTCCCTTCGCAATATGAACATCGCCCCACGGGCGTTCACCGGCTTCGCCCTGATCGGCGGCCTGATGTTGATCCTCGGCGTGTTTGCGCTGAACCAGATGAGCAAGATCCGCGCGGCCGGCGAAGACATCGCCACCGCCAGCGTGCCGTCGATCAAGGCTCTGGACGAATTCACCCAACTGACCCTGCGCCTGCGCGTGCTCTCCTATCGTTTGCTGATCAACCGCGAACCCGACGTGCAGCAGAAAACCATCGAACTGTTCGACCTGCGCAATCGCCAGATCGCCGATGCGCAACGCGCATACGAGCCACTGATCGAAGGCCCGCAGGAACGTGCGGCGTACGATCAGTACGTGCAATTGCTGGCGCAGTACCGTCAGCTCGAAGAGCGGATGAAAACCCTGTCGCGCAACAATCAGATCGACGAGTTGCGGCAGATGCTCAACAGCGATTTGCTGAGCAATTCGGAAGCGGTGAATACCGCGCTGGCGCGCTTGCTGGAGATCAACACCCAGCAGATCGCCGAAACCGACCAGGGCGCGAAGGATCAGTATTCGATGTCGTTCAATCTGGTGGTGACCTTGCTGGTGATCGCCAGCGGCCTGACCCTGCTGTTCGCCTGGTTGCTGACCGTGAGCATTACCAAGCCGATTTCCAAGGCACTGGAGGCGGCGGAAACCATCGCCGAAGGCAACCTGACCCAGCCGATCCATGTCGATGGCGAAGATGAAGCCGGGCGCTTGCTGGCGGCGATGGCGAAGATGCAATCGAAGCTGCGCGATACCCTGCAGCGCATCTCCGGTTCGGCCACACAGCTTGCGTCTGCCGCAGAAGAGCTGAACAGCGTCACCGATGAAAGTGCTCGCGGCTTGACCCAGCAGAACAACGAAATCGAGCAGGCGGCCACTGCCGTGAACGAGATGACCAGCGCCGTCGAAGAAGTCGCGCGCAACGCAGTCAGCACTTCGGAAGCCTCGAAAAACGCCACCACTTCGGCGGGCGACGGTCGTGATCTGGTTCAGGAAACCGTCAGCGCCATCGAACGCATGAGCGCCGATGTGCAGAGCACCGCTTCGCTGATCGGCGACCTGGCCAATGAATCCCGCGACATCGGCAAGGTGCTCGACGTGATCCGTGGCCTCGCCGACCAGACCAACCTGCTGGCATTGAACGCAGCGATCGAAGCGGCCCGTGCCGGTGAGGCCGGTCGTGGTTTTGCCGTGGTGGCGGACGAAGTGCGCGCCCTGGCCCATCGCACCCAGCAGTCGACCAGCGAAATCGAGCGCATGATCGGCAGCATCCAGAGCGGCACCGAGCATGCCGTGGATTCGATGCGCAACAGCACCGAGCGCGCCGAGTCGACGCTCAACATCGCCCGTGGCGCCGGGATGTCGCTGGACACGATCAACAGCGCCATCGTCGAAATCAACGAGCGCAACCTGGTCATCGCCAGCGCTGCCGAAGAGCAGGCGCAGGTGGCGCGGGAAGTCGATCGCAACCTGGTCAATATCCGCGATCTGTCGGTGCAGTCGGCGACCGGCGCCAATCAGACCAGCGCGGCGAGCAATGAGCTGTCGCGCCTGGCGCTGGATCTGAACAACATGGTTGGGCGGTTCAGCCTCTAAGATCAAAGGCTACCCCCCTCACCCCAGCCCTCTCCCCCAAGGGGGCGAGGGGGAAAGGGAGCAGATTGAGGGCCTTTCAGATTTTGAGTTCGGCTCGATATTGCAAGTCGGTGTAACCTTTACAAACACCTCGGTCAGTCCCCTCTCCCTCCGGGAGAGGGCTAGGGTGAGGGCCGCAATCCTCCGCCTGCCGCAAAACCTGATGCACCCTGAAAACCTTTTTGACAGCATCACATTTCAACAGGTTAGAATCGCTGGCACGCAGACTGCATGGTCAGTTTGTGCCCCCGTCTTTACGCTTCTGGAGTACTGCCTTTGAATGCGACGACCATCAACAGCCTGTTCTTGATCGGCGCGTTGCTGGTAGGCGCAAGCATTCTTGTCAGCTCTCTTTCTTCACGTCTCGGCATTCCGATTCTGGTCATCATTCTCGCGGTCGGCATGGCGGCCGGGGTCGATGGTGGCGGGATCATTTTCGATAACTACCCGACGGCCTATCTGGTCGGCAACCTCGCCCTGGCAGTGATCCTGCTCGACGGCGGCTTGCGTACGCGGGTGTCGAGTTTCCGCGTGGCGTTATGGCCGGCGCTGTCGCTGGCCACGGTCGGGGTGTTGATCACCACCGGGCTGACCGGCATGGCCGCTGCGTGGCTGTTCGACCTCAATCTGATTCAGGGCCTGCTGATCGGCGCCATCGTCGGTTCGACCGACGCCGCTGCGGTGTTCTCGCTGCTCGGCGGTAAAGGCCTCAACGAACGGGTCAGCGCCAGTCTGGAAATCGAATCCGGCAGCAACGACCCGATGGCGGTGTTTCTCACCGTCACCCTGATCGACATGCTCGCCAGCGGCGAAACCGGCCTGCACTGGAGCCTGCTGACCCACCTGATCCGCGAGTTCGGCATCGGTGGTGTGATCGGTCTGGGCGGTGGCTGGGTGATGCTGCAACTGGTCAATCGCATCAATCTCGCCGCCGGGCTCTATCCGATTCTGATCATCGCTGGCGGTCTGGTAGTGTTCGCGCTGACCAACGCCTTGCACGGCAGTGGTTTTCTCGCCGTGTACCTGTGCGGTCTGGTGATCGGCAACCGCCCGGTGCGTAGCCGCCACGGCATTCTGCACATGCTCGACGGCATGGCCTGGCTGGCGCAGATCGGCATGTTCCTGGTGCTGGGCCTGCTGGTCACGCCCCACGATCTGCTGCCGATCGCCCTGCCCGCCCTCGGTCTGGCGCTGTGGATGATCCTGTTCGCGCGGCCGCTGTCGGTGATGGTCGGCCTGCTGCCGTTCAAGGCTTTCCATGGTCGTGAAAAAGCCTTTATTTCCTGGGTCGGCCTGCGCGGCGCGGTGCCGATCATTCTCGCGGTGTTCCCGCTGATGGCCGGGCTGCCGCAAGCGCAGCTGTATTTCAACCTGGCCTTCTTCATCGTACTGGTGTCGCTGCTAGTGCAAGGCACGAGCCTGCCGTGGGTGGCCAAATTGCTCAAGGTGACCGTTCCGCCAGAACCCGCGCCGATATCCCGGGCGGCACTGGAAGTGCACGTCACCAGCGAGTGGGAACTGTTCGTTTACAAGCTCGGCGCCGAGAAATGGTGCATCGGTTCGCCCCTGCGTGAGCTGAAAATGCCCGAAGGCACACGCATCGCGGCACTGTTTCGTGGTCAGCAACTGCTCCATCCGTCGGGTAGTACGGTGCTGGAAGTCGATGATTTGCTGTGTGTTATTGGCCATGAACACAACTTGTCGGCCCTCGGCAAACTGTTCAGCCAGGCGCCGCAACGTGGCCTCGATCTGCGCTTCTTCGGCGACTTCGTACTCGAAGGAGACGCCCAGCTTAAAGCGGTTGCAGCGCTGTATGGCTTGCCGGCCGAAGGCATCGATCCGGACATGACCCTGGGCGCGTTCATTGCGCAAAAAGTCGGGGGTGCTCCCATCGTCGGTGACCAGGTGGAGTGGAACAACACCCACTGGACGGTTGCGGTCATGGACGGGAACAAGATCGGCAAAGTGGGCGTCAGATTCCCCGAAGGAAGTCGCCCGGGCCCCGGACTCTTCCTCTAAACTGCTTCCACTCTCACTTGCTTGACCGGTCTCTATGCCTACCCTGCGCTCCTTTTTCGCCGCGGCCCTGCTGGGCCTCAGTCTCGTTGTCGGCCCGCTGCATGCTGCCGAACCACCGTCCAGCGATGCCGTGCAGGCCAGCCTCGACAAGCTGGCTGACAGCAAACTGCCGGACGCCGACAAGAAGACCCTGCAGACCGTCCTGCAGAACACCCTCAATCAACTGAACAACCAGCGTGATTACGAGCAGAAGCTGATCGATCTCAAGCGTCAGCTGGCCAACGCGCCGAAGCAGACGATTGAAAACACCCGCGAACTCAGCCGCCTCAAGGCCACCGCACCGGTGCCGGTAGCGCAGCGTTTTCCGAAAGAGTCGATCCAGCAACTGGAGCAGATCCTCACCGATCGCTCGACCCAGCAAAGCGATCTGCAAAAAGCCCTGGCCGAAGCCAACAGTCTGATCATCACCGCGCAGACTCGCCCCGAGCGTGCGCAGGCGGAGATTTCCGCCAGCCAGACGCGCATCCAGCAGATCAACACCATCCTCAAATCCGGCAAGGACACGGGCAAAACGGTCACCGCCGAACAGCGCGACCAGTTGAACGCCGAACTGGCCGCACTCAATGCACTGATTCCATTGCGCCGCCAGGAGTTGGCCGGCAACACCCAGTTGCAGGATCTGGGCAACGCTCAGCATGACTTGCTCTCGGAGAAATCCGATCGCCTCGACCGCGAGATCCAGGAACTGCAAACCCTGATCAACCAGAAGCGTCTGGCGCAGTCGCAGGAAACCGTTACCCAGCAATCGATCGAAGCGCAGAAGGCCGGCGGCAGCAGCCTGCTGGCGAGCGAGAGCGCGACCAATCTCAAGCTTTCCGACTATTTGCTCAAGAGCACCGACCGTCTCAACGAAGTCACGCAGCAGAACCTGCAGACCAAACAGCAACTCGACACCCTGACCCAGAGCGATTCGGCACTGGACGAACAGATCAGCGTGCTCAAGGGCAGCCTGTTGCTGTCGAAAATTCTCTATAAACAGAAGCAGGCGCTGCCGCACTTGAAGGTCGACCGCGACCTCGCCGACCAGATTGCCGATATTCGCCTGTATCAGTTCGATGTCAGCCAGCAGCGGGAGCTGTTGAGCAATCCGGCGACCTACGTCGACAATTTGCTGGCCACGCAGCCGCCAGAGCAGGTCACCCCGCAACTGCGCAAAAGCCTGCTCGATCTGGCCAACACCCGTGCTGATCTGCTCGAGCGGCTGAACCGCGAATTGAGCGCGATGCTCAATGAATCGATCACCCTGCAGCTCAACCAGAAACAATTGCTGAGCACCGCGCAAAGCCTGCGCGCGACCCTCGACGAACAGATGTTCTGGATCCCCAGCAACAAGCCGCTGGACGTGGAATGGATGCGCGGCGTGCCCGAGCGTCTCGAGCGACAGGTCAACACCCTGCCCTGGGCGTCGAGCCTGAGCGAACTGACTGACGGCCTGACCCAGCGGCCATTGCTGTTCCTGCCATTGGCGCTGCTGATCGGCGCCCTGTTGTGGCGACGCAAAGCGCTGTACGGACGACTCAACAAGGTTCACCAGGACATCGGCCACTTCAAGCGCGACAGCCAGTGGCACACGCCGCAGGCGATTCTGATCAACATCCTGTTGGCGATGCCGGTGGCGCTGGGTCTGGCGCTGTGCGGTCTGGCCCTGCAGATCGACGCGCGCGGGCAGAACGCCAACATGGGCGCGGCGCTGTTGCAGATGGGCCAGGCCTGGCTGGTGTTCTACACCGCGTACCGGATTCTCGCACCGGGTGGCGTGGCGGAATTGCACTTCCGCTGGGAAAAACCGCAGGTCGAGTTCCTTCAGGGCTGGGTACGTCGATTGGGCCTTGTGGTCATGGCGCTGGTGGCCGTGGTGGCCGTCGCCGAGTTGCAACCGGCGGCGCTGGCCGATGACGTGCTCGGCATGCCGGTGGTGCTGACCTGCTACGCCTTGATGGCATGGCTGCTCAGTCGCCTGCTGATCAGCAGCCCGACGCACCAGAACGCTTCGCTGTTCCGCAAAGCCGTCGGAGTGATGTTCACCCTGCTGCCGATCGCCCTGTTTGTTGCGGTGTGTTTCGGCTACTACTACACCGCGCTGAAACTCAGCGACCGTTTGATCAACACCCTGTACCTGCTGATGTTCTGGCTAGTGATCGAGGCCACTTTCGTACGGGGCCTGAGCGTTGCCGCGCGGCGTCTGGCTTACCAGCGAGCGCTGGCCAAACGGCAGGCGGCAAAAGAGGCCGGCGACGGCGAAGCGGTGATCGAAGAGCCGACCCTGGACATTGAAAAGGTCAACGAACAGTCCCTGCGCCTGATCCGCCTGGCCCTGCTCGGCGGTTTCATCGCGGCGCTGTACTGGGTCTGGTCGGACCTGATTTCGGTGTTCTCGTATCTGGACAACATCACCCTTTACGAATACACCAGCGGCACCGGCGCCAACATGAGCATGGTGCCGATCAGCATCGGCGACATGCTCGGCGCGCTGATCATCATCGGTATCACCTTCGCTCTGGCGCGCAACTTGCCCGGCCTGCTCGAAGTGTTCGTGCTGTCCAAACTCAATCTGGCCCAGGGCAGCGCTTATGCGACAACGACGCTGCTGTCCTACGTGATTGCCGGCGTTGGTTTTGTCACCACCCTGTCGACCCTCGGCGTCAGTTGGGACAAGTTGCAATGGCTGGTGGCAGCGCTGTCGGTGGGCCTCGGTTTCGGTATGCAGGAGATCTTCGCCAACTTCATCTCCGGCATCATGATCCTCTTCGAACGCCCGGTGCGGATCGGCGACACCATCACCATCGGCAACCTGTCGGGCACGGTGAGCAAGATCCGCATCCGCGCCACAACCATCACCGACTTCGACCGCAAGGACATCATTGTCCCGAACAAAACGTTCATCACCGGGCAACTGATCAACTGGTCGCTGACCGACACCATCACCCGCGTCACGCTGAAACTCGGCGTCGACTACGGCTCGGATCTGGATCTGGTCAAGGAGTTGCTGCTCAAAGCGGCTCGGGAGAACCCGCGCGTGCTCAAAGAACCTGAGCCACACGTGTACTTCCTCAACTTCGGCGAAAGCACCCTCGACCACGAACTGCGCATGCATGTGCGCGATCTCGGCGACCGCAACCCGGTGCTGGATGAGGTCAACCGCTTCATCAATCGCGAGTTCAAGAAGCAGCACATCAACATCTCGTTCCGGCAGATGGAGGTTTATCTGAAGAACCTCCACGGTCAGGAATACAAGATGGTGCCTGTGGAACCCGAGAACAAAACCATCGTGCCGATCGTCGACGGGCAGAAACCGTTGCCGGAACCGCCACCGAGCAAACTCGACTAACCGACATGGTCCCAGCAGAATGCTCGGACATTCTGCTGGAGCCGGCCCGTGAAAGCCCTCGACGAACTGACTTTCGATAACCGCTTTGCCCGGCTGGGCGACGCGTTCTCCGCGCACGTGCTGCCCGAACCGATCGACAATCCGCGTCTGGTGGTCGCCAGCCCGGCCGCTCTGGCCTTGCTTGATCTCGATGCGGCCAGCGCCGACACCGAAGAATTCGCGCAACTGTTTGGCGGCCACAAGCTGTGGGCCGATGCCGAGCCGCGGGCGATGGTGTATTCCGGGCATCAGTTCGGCGGTTATACCCCGCAACTGGGTGACGGGCGCGGTCTGCTGCTGGGTGAGGTGTACAACAACGCTGGCGAGCATTGGGACTTGCACCTCAAAGGCGCCGGGCAGACGCCGTTTTCACGCATGGGCGATGGTCGCGCGGTGCTGCGCTCATCGATTCGCGAGTTTCTCGCCTCCGAGGCGCTGTTTGCGCTGAACATTCCATCTTCGCGGGCCGCCTGCGTGATTGGCTCCGACACGCCGGTCTGGCGGGAAAAGCAGGAACGCGCGGCGATGGTGCTGCGTCTGGCGCCGAGCCATATCCGCTTCGGCCACTTCGAATATTTCTACTACACCAAGCGACCCGAGCAGCAGAAACAGCTCGGCGAGCATGTGCTGGCGACGCACTTCCCCGAATGCCTCGAACAGCCGGAACCGTATCTGGCGATGTTTCGCGAAATCGTTGAGCGCAACGCCGAGCTGATCGCCAAGTGGCAGGCTTATGGCTTCTGCCACGGCGTGATGAACACCGACAACATGTCGATCCTCGGCATCACCTTCGACTTCGGCCCGTTCGCCTTCCTCGATGACTTCGACGCGCATTTCATCTGCAACCACTCCGACGATCAGGGCCGCTACTCGTTCAGCAATCAGGTGCCGGTGGGCCAGTGGAACCTCAGCGCCCTCGCCCAGGCACTGACGCCATTCATCAGCGTCGAAGCCCTGCGTGAAACCCTCGGCTTGTACCTGCCGCTGTTCCAGGCGCACTACCTCGACCTGATGCGCCGTCGCTTCGGCTTCACCACCGCCGAGGAGGAGGACCAGCAACTGCTGGAAAACCTGCTGCAACTGATGCAGAACAGCGGCGTCGACTACACGCTGTTTTTCCGCCGCCTCGGTGAAGAGTCAGCCGAACAGGCCATCGCCCGCCTGCGCGACGATTTTGTCGATATCAAAGGTTTCGATGCCTGGGGCGAACGCTACGTCGCCCGGGTTACCCGCGACGGCAATGCCGATCAGGCACAACGCCGCGCACGGATGCATGCAGTCAATCCGCTGTACATCCTGCGCAATTACCTTGCGCAAAAAGCCATCGATGCGGCCGAGCAAGGCGACTATTCCGAGGTGCGCCGGTTGCATGCGGTATTGAGCAAACCGTTCGACGAGCAGCCGGGAATGGAAAGTTACGCCGAGAGACCGCCGGAGTGGGGCAAGCATTTGGAGATCAGTTGTTCTTCGTAGGCGCTTCAGCTTAGCGGGTCGATTGCACTGATTACACGGTCGACGATGTCAGACATTGTCACGTCATCCAGTCGCTCGATGAATTTGGCCGTGCCGTCTCGTACCCGTTGTTCTATGTCAAAACTGCGAACCTGATTACACACCGCTACACCATTGGTTTCGTGGCCAGTAATGGCGACCGCCAAACCCATATACCGGCTGAAATTCCCACCGCGAGTAACAGGCACCGTCATGCTCACGCCCAATGCGTTGATCTCTCTGGGCGTGATCACCACAAAGCGATGTCTGTTCATCATCTCCCGCCCCGCCACTGGGTTTGGATCAATCCAGTAAACGTCACCCCGCTGAGGGGGCTGTCGGCGCACCATCAACCCAGCTCCCGGCCGACAGAATCACCTTCAAGGGTCTCGCTAGTCTGGGCGTTAAGTTTCTGCAATTCTTCTGCGCCTTCGAGTAGCTCTGACAAACTATAACGCTTACGCGTAGCGGCTACGGCTGGACGAGCAATCAGTTCGCCATCGACCACATTCAGCTCTAGCTGTGCGCCAACCTCCAGATGCAACAACTTTAAAAGCGTGGGCGGAATCGTAATGACGGCAGCGCCACCTTGGCGGCGTATCTTGGAAGTTACGGACATTATGTCGCTCCGATTTGATGCATAGGAATCATCGATTCCTGGATTAGTGCAACAAAAGTAGCACGCGGATAAAGACAAAGCGATCTCCTCACGACAAGCGTAAAACGCCGAATTGGTCTTCAGACTAGCCATCGATCCCGGAACTGTTTTGAGAAAAATGTGAGCAGTTGCGACATTGATAAGTTGGCAGATCGACTCCAAATCAGTTCTATAGACTGCCTATCAGAGAACCAATCATGACCACCCCACTCCTCATCCCCTGCCCCTCCTGCAATGGCGTCAACCGCATTCCAGCCGAGCGTCTCGCCGATCAACCCAAGTGCGGGCGCTGCAAATCTGCGGTACTGCTGAGCAAGCCTTTCGAACTAAAGCAAGGCGATTACGCCAGTCAGATCAAGGGCGATCTGCCGTTACTGGTGGATGTCTGGGCGGACTGGTGCGGGCCGTGCAAATCGTTTGCGCCGGTGTTCGAACAGGCTGCGGCGCAGTTGGCGGGCAAGTGTCGGCTGGCCAAGCTCGACAGCGAAGCGAATCAGCAGTTGTCGGCGCAGTTGGGGATTCGCTCGATTCCGAGTCTGATTCTGTTTAAAAACGGCAGGGAAGTGGCGCGACAGAGCGGTGCGTTGCCATTGCCGCAGTTGATGGCGTGGCTGCGTAGCCAAGGCATCTGATCCAGCACAGATCCCCCTGTGGGAGCGAGCCTGCTCGCGAAGGCGGTCGATCATTCAGCGCCGATGTTGAATGTGCCGGCCTCTTCGCGAGCAGGCTCGCTCCCACAGGATTTGCGTGTGAGTCGGGGAATCAGTGGCCTTCCAGCAGATTGTGCAGTTCAACGAACTGCTGCGTGAGCTTGTGCCGTGGATCGAGGTGGATCAGCGGCATGCTGGCCTGGTGCGACTCGCGCATGCGCACCGAACTGCTCAGATACACCGGTAATACCGGCAAGCCTTGGGCGATCAACTCATCGAGCATCTGCTGTGGCAGGCTGGCCCGCGCCTGAAACTGATTGACCACAATGCCTTCGACTTCCAACCCTTCGTTGTGGTCATCCTTCAACTCTTCGATCTCGGCGATCAGTCCATACAGGGCCTGACGTGAAAAGCTGTCGCAGTCAAAGGGGATCAACACTCGATCCGCGGCAATCAGCGCCGATACCGCGTAGAAATTCAGTGCAGGCGGGGTGTCGAGATAGATCCGGTCGTAATCCTCGGACAATTCGTCCAGCAACTTGCGCAGCTTGTTGATCTTGTGTTTCGCCTCGAGCTTGGGCTGCAGGTCGGCCAGCTCGGCGGTGGCGGTAATGATGTGCAGGTTGTCGAACGGCGTTTCGTAGATGTCCGCCTGATTCTTTTTCGAGAACGGCCCGGAGGACAGGGTCTGTTTGAAGAAGTCAGCGATACCCATCGGGATATCGTCGCCGGTGAGCCCGGTCAGATACTGAGTGGAATTGGCCTGGGCATCGAGGTCGACCAACAACGTGCGATAACCCTCGCTGGCGCTGACCGCCGCCAGATTGCAGGCGATGCTGGATTTGCCCACGCCACCTTTCTGATTGAACACCACGCGCCGCATGACCAAACCTCCGTGTATCAAAGAATGACCGAGTGTAGTTGGCGGTGACCGCGCTTCGCTACCTTCACGGACATGGACTACGTCGTCAGGTGTAAAAATCGACGCCCAGGCATGGAAAAAACCGCCAGCCATTACGGAGACACCTGACAGACACGCCGCGTCAAATCCGGATAATGGCCAAGTGATAGCCATGCAGCGAACCGCTCGGTACATTTTGTTGGGCAAAATGTAACCAACATTTGCTACACACCCGTCGCACCGGGATAATGCGCGCCACCCGGCGCCCTGCGCCAAGCCAAGCCTGCTGCGGCGCTGGCGACTCAACGCGTCAACGAAAGCCCGCAGGGGCGGGATGAATGTCCGTGATCAACTTCAACATCGCCCAATGGCGCGCGTGGGCCCCGGGGCTCGACAGCGTGGACGCCTGGCAGGCCTGGAGCCGACAACCGGTCGTGCTGCAGAGCAGTGATGCCGCGCCCGATGTGTCGTTTCTGCCGGCCATGCAGCGCCGCCGCCTCAGCCGCCTGGCGCGGATGGCCTTCAGCGTTGGCTGGCCGCTGGCCGACGGGCGGGACAATCTGCCGCTGGTGTTCGTCTCGCGGCACGGCGAAACCCCCCGCACGTTTGAAATCCTCCGCGATCTGGCCACCGAGCAGCCCTTGTCGCCGACCCAATTCAGCCTGTCGGTGCATAACGCGATCATCGGTTTGTGGTCGATCATGCGCGGTGAAACCAGCGAAATGACCGCCCTCGCCGCTGCTGGCGACGGCCTCGAACACGGCATGCTCGAAGCAGCCGCACTGCTTGATGAAGGCGCCCCGGCGGTGCTGCTGGTGATCACCGAAGAGCAGCCGCCCGAGGCGTATTCGCAGTGGGTCGATGATGTGCCGTTCCCTTATGCGCTGGGCTTGTTGCTTACGCCCGGTACCGACTGGCGGCTGACCCTGAACAGCAGCACCGAAACCCGGTCAAAGGCGCACTGGCCGCACGCGCTCAACCTGCTGCGAACCCTGCTCGGCCAGCAACCTGACTGCCAACATGCGTGGAAAAATCGTGTATGGACCTGGCATCGCAACCCGTGACCGCCAAACACCGCGACGCCTACTACTGGCGCCTGCTGGCCACTGCTGCGAGCTTCGCCTTGTTCGGGCTCGGCGGGCTGTGTCTGCGCCTTCTGGTATTTCCGCTGCTCGGCTGCCTGCCCGGTGACGCGCTGGTCCATCGCCTGCGCGCGCGGCGTACGGTCAGTCGCTTGTTCTGGTTTTTCGTGCGTTTCATGGCCCGCACCGGGGTGCTGACTTATGACATCGAGGGTGCCGAGCGCCTTGGCCGACCGGGGCAGATGATCATCGCCAACCACCCGTCGCTGATCGATGTGGTGTTTCTCATCGGTCTGGTGCGCCACGCCAATTGCGTGGTGAAAAAAACCCTCTGGGAAAACCCGTTCACCCGTGGCCCGCTGCGCCGCACCGAGTACATCAGCAACGACGGCAGCATGGACATGCTCGACGCCGCCGCGCAGTCATTGCAGGACGGCCAGACCCTGATCATCTTCCCCGAAGGCACCCGCACCCAGCCGGGGCAGGCGCCGGCCTTTCATCGGGGGGCGGCGGCAATTGCCCTGCGCGGTGCGAAAATCGTTACCCCGGTGATCATCAAGGTCAGCCCGACCACCCTGACCAAAGCCGAGCCGTGGTATCGCATCCCCCATCGCCGCGTGCACTTCAGTTTTCGCGTGGGGGCCGATATAGACCCACAGACCTTCGCCGCGCAAGGCCCCGCACCGCAGGCCTCGCGCAAGCTCAACGATTATTTGCATGACTATTTCATTAAGGAGCTCGCCGCAGATGAGCGAACTGAACACCGCTAGCCTGGTGCGTGACATCAAACTGCTGATCATCGACGCCTTGGGCCTGGAAGACATCAGCCCCGAGGACATCGGCGACGAGCAGACATTGTTCGGCGAAGGCCTCGGCCTGGACTCCGTGGACGCGCTGGAACTGGGCCTGGCGATCCAGAAAAAATACGGCATCAAGATCGACGCCGATGCCAAGGACACCCGCAACCATTTCACCAACGTGGCCAGCCTTGCGGCGTTCGTCACGGCAAAAAAGGCAGCTTGAGACCGGACCATGCAAACTCGTGACGATATTTTCAACACCCTGCGCGATGCCCTGGTCGAGCTGTTCGAGCTGGATCCGGCCCGTGTGAACCTAGAGTCCAATCTGTATCAGGATCTGGAAATCGACAGCATCGATGCGGTCGACCTGATCGATCACATCAAACGCCAGACCGGCAAGAAAATCGCCGCCGAAGAGTTCAAATCGGTGCGCACCGTCGGTGACGTGGTCGAAGCGGTGTTCCGTCTGGTTCAACCGGCCGCATGAGCCGACTGATCGGCCTGGGCCTGCTGCTGGCCGGTCTGCTGTACCCCTTTGCGGTGTATTTCGGCATGGAGCATTTCGCCCCGTGGCAATTTGCGCTGCTGTTGGGCAGCCTGTGGCTGGCGCGAGCCCTGACCGGCGAACGCAAGCCGGGCAGCCTGTGGATGGCGTGCGTGGCGATGGTTTTCTGCCTGCTGCTGGCGGTGTTCGACAGCCCGCAGCTGCTGCGCTGGTACCCGGTGCTGATCAGCGCATTCATGCTGGTGCTGTTCGGCGCAAGCCTGAAATTCGGCCCGCCGATGGTCGAGCGTCTGGCGCGCTTGCGTGAGCCGGAGCTGCCGGAGGTTGCCGTTCGCTACACACGCAAGGTCACACTGGCCTGGAGCGTGTTTTTCTTCTGCAACGGTTTGTGCGCCGCCCTCCTCACCCTGTGGGCGCCGCTGGATTGGTGGATGTTGTACACCGGCCTGATCTCCTACGGATTGATCGGCCTGATGTTTGCCATTGAATGGCTGATACGACAACGGGTAAGAGGCCGTACATGAATTGGATAAAACTTGAGCAGCTGTTGCTCAAGGCACTGCCGGCACGGGCGATCTGCCAAGCGCCGGCACTCGATCACACGCAACTGCGAGCGCAGGCCCTGAGCGTCGCCGCGGGTCTGCAAAGCCAAGGCGTGAAAAGGCTGGCCGTGCATCTGGAAGATGCCGCCGACCTCGCCATCGCCCTGCTCGGCGCGTGGCGTGCCGGCGTCAGCGTGTTGCTGCCGGCGGATCTGCAAGCGCAGACGCGTCAGCGCTGGTCGCAGGAAGTCGATCTATGGCTGACCGATCAGCCGGGCGATGCACAGTTGGACGACTTCACTCAGCCCGAACTGCCCGGTGCACAACTGGATCTCGATCAATGCCGACTGAGCCTGTGCACTTCCGGCTCCAGCGGCGAGCCCAAGCGCATCGACAAGACCCTGCGCCAATTGGCCAACGAGGTCGAAGCGCTGGAACAGTTGTGGGGCGCAGACCTCGGTGAAGCCTGCATCATCGGCAGTGTCGCCACCCAACACATCTATGGCCTGCTGTTTCGCGTGTTGTGGCCCTTGTGCGCCGGGCGTCCGTTCGTGCGCCGGCAACTGGCCTTTTCCGAAGACCTGCAACGCGCCAGCCGCGAGCATCCGGCCTTTGCCTGGGTCGCCAGCCCAGCGCTGCTCAAGCGCATGGGCGACAACCTCGACTGGCCGGCCCTGAGCGCGGTGCGCCGGGTGTTTTCCTCCGGGGGCGCGTTACCGCCGGAAGCGGCGCAAAGTCTGCAACAGCGCTTGCAGCAATGGCCGACAGAAATCCTCGGCAGCTCGGAAACCGGCGGCATCGCCTGGCGTCAGGGCGATTCGTTGTGGCGGCCGTTTGCTGGCGTCGAACTGAGCCAGGACAGCGACGGCGCCCTGCTGATCGCCTCGCCTTACCTGCCTGCCGGCCATGTTGAACACAGCGCCGATGCCGCGCGCATTGCCGCCGATGGTCGCTTCGAACTGCTGGGACGGCTCGACCGCATCGTCAAACTGGAAGAAAAACGCATCTCGTTGCCGATGCTCGAGCAGGCCTTGGCAGCCCATGACTGGGTCGCCGAAGCGCGCCTCGGTGTCGTGCAGGAAAACCGCGCTTCGCTCGGTGCGCTGCTGGTGCTCAGCGAATCGGGCCTGTTCGCCCTGCGCGAGCACGGTCGCCGCGACCTGACCGAAACCCTGCGCAAACATTTGAGCCAGCATTGCGAAGCCCTCGCCCTGCCCCGGCGCTGGCGCCTGCTGCGGCAGATGCCGTTGAACAGCCAGGGCAAACTGGCGCAAGCCGACGTCGAAGCATTGCTGCTGGCCGCACGGCCGAAAGTCCCCGAAGTGCTGGAGCAAAGCGCAAGCGACGGCGAGTGGAGCCTGCAACTCAGCGTGCCGCCGGACCTGGCCTACTTCAGCGGACACTTTCCCAAGGCACCGGTGTTGCCCGGTGTGGTGCAGGTGGAATGGGCGCTGAATCTGGGTCGGCAGTTGCTGAAGCTGGACGGCGCATTTGCCGGAATGGAAGTGCTGAAATTCCAGCAACTGGTGCGCCCGGGTGATGAAATCCAGCTGCATCTGCGTTTCGATGCCGAGCGCGGCAAGTTGTATTTCGCTTATCGCAACGACACGGCGACGTGTTCCAGCGGACGCATTCTCCTGGGGCCTGCCCATGCATAACCCCTGCGCCGTAATCCCGGTATACAACCACGAAACCGCGATCACCACCGTGGTCGATGCCCTGCTCGCACAAGGCCTGCCGTGCATTCTGGTGGACGATGCCAGCGAGCCATCCTGCGCGCGGGTGCTCGACACCCTGGCCGAGCGCGACAGGGTTTTTCTGGTGCGCCTGACGGCCAATCAGGGCAAGGGCGGCGCGGTGATGACCGGTCTGCGTGAAGCCTCGCGTCTGGGTTACAGCCATGCCTTGCAGGTCGATGCCGACGGCCAGCACGATTTGCATGACGTCGCGCGCTTCGTCGGCGAATCCCGCGGCCATCCCGAGGCGATGATCTGTGGCTATCCACTGTTCGACGAGAGCGTGCCGAAAGGGCGTTTGTACGCGCGCTACCTGACCCACGTGATGGTCTGGATCAACACCCTGTCGTTGCAGATTCGCGATTCGATGTGCGGCTTCCGCGTCTACCCGCTGGCGCCAACTCTGGCCGTGATCGACTCGGCCAAAGTCGGCAAGCGCATGGATTTCGACTCGGACATTCTTGTGCGGCTGGCCTGGCGCAATCAGCCGATGCGCTGGCTGCAGACCAGCGTGCATTACCCGCTGGACGGCGTGTCGCACTTTCGCCTGTTCCACGACAACGCGCTGATTTCCAGCATGCACACGCGGCTGTTCTTCGGCATGTTGCTGCGTTGGCCGGTGATCCTCTGGCGGCGGTGGAAACCATGAGCGAAGAAGTCGACAAAAAGCACTGGGCCGACCGCGAAGAGCGCGGCAGTTTCCTGCTGATGAAATTCACCGCGTTCGCCGCCAGAGTCCTCGGACGGCGCCTGCTCAGCCCGTTGCTGTACGCCATCGTCCTGTATTTCTTTTTGTTCGGCCGGATCGCCCGGCGCAGTGCCTGGCAGTACCAGCAGCGGCTGGCCGCGTGGAGCCAGCGCGACGACCTGCGTCCGAGCCACTGGCGGGTGTTCGGCCAGTTCATGACCTTCGCCGATTCGCTGCTCGACAAGCTCGACGTGTGGAACGGTAAGCTGAGCATCGAGCAGATCGAAATCATCGACCCGGCGCTGCTGCGCAAGCAGTTGCGCGGCAGTCGCGGGCAACTGCTGGTCGGCGCACATCTGGGCAATCTCGAAGTCTGCCGGGCGCTGGCGGAGATCGGCGAAAAGGTCACCATGAACGTGCTGGTGCACACCAAGCACGCCGAGCAATTCAACCGCTTGCTTGGCGAGGCCGGGGCGAC
The DNA here is from genome assembly GCF_900187595.1 of Pseudomonas sp. Irchel 3F6. Taxonomy (NCBI): domain Bacteria; kingdom Pseudomonadati; phylum Pseudomonadota; class Gammaproteobacteria; order Pseudomonadales; family Pseudomonadaceae; genus Pseudomonas; species Pseudomonas sp. Irchel 3F6. The sequence continues at coordinate 325,017 of NZ_FYDP01000003.1, forward strand.
CAATCTGCGCCTGATTCAGGTCAGCGAACTCGACCCGGTGATCATGCTGCAACTGCATGAACGGCTGGAACGCGGCGAGTGGCTGGCGATTGCCGGTGACCGCGTGCCGCTGCACGGCGGGCGCAGCGTGACGGTGGACTTTCTCGGCCATCCGGCGCCATTTCCGCAAGGCCCGTGGTTACTGGCCGGCCTGCTCAAGTGCCCGGTCAATCTGCTGATGTGCCTCAAGCAACCCGACGGCCACTATCGCCTGACTCTCGAACCGTTCGCCGACGCGGTGGTGTGGACACGCCGCGAGCGCGAGCAGGTCATTCATCAGTGGGCCACCCGCTACGCGCAGCGCCTGAGTCACTATTGCCTCGAAGCCCCGCAGCAATGGTTCAACTTTTACCCTTTCTGGAAGACCGATGACGACGCCAACCCATGAGCCGGTAACCTTCGGCGAACGCCCTTTGCGCATCGAAGACGTGCTGGCCCTGGCCAACCGTCAGGCGCCCGTGCAATTGCAGGCTGACGCCGACTATCGCGAGCGCATCGCCAAAGGCGCGCGGTTTCTCGATTCGCTGCTGGACAAGGAAGGCGTGATCTACGGCGTCACCACCGGTTACGGCGATTCCTGCGTGGTCGCGGTGCCGCTGCATCACGTCGAGGCGCTGCCGCGTCATCTCTACACCTTTCATGGTTGCGGCCTGGGCAAACTGCTCGACGCGCAGGCAACCCGCGCGGTGCTGGCGGCGCGTTTGCAGTCGTTGTGCCACGGCGTTTCCGGGGTGCGCGTCGAACTGCTCGAGCGTCTGCACGCGTTTCTCGAATACGACATCCTGCCGCTGATTCCCGAAGAGGGTTCGGTGGGTGCCAGCGGCGATCTGACGCCGTTGTCCTATGTCGCCGCAACCCTGTCCGGCGAGCGCGAAGTGCTGTTCCGTGGCGAACGTCGTCAGGCTGCCGACGTGCATCGCGAGCTCGGCTGGACACCGCTGGTGCTGCGCCCGAAAGAGGCGCTGGCGCTGATGAACGGCACAGCGGTGATGACCGGCCTCGCCTGTCTCGCCTTCGCTCGCGCCGATTATCTGCTGCAACTGGCCACGCGCATCACCGCGCTCAACGTCGTCGCGCTGCAAGGCAACCCGGAGCACTTCGACGAACGCCTGTTCGCCGCCAAACCGCACCCGGGGCAGATGCAGGTCGCCGCGTGGCTGCGCAAGGATCTGGCGATCGACGCGCCGACCGCGCCACTGCATCGTCTGCAGGATCGTTACTCGCTGCGTTGCGCGCCGCATGTGCTCGGCGTGCTGGCGGACAGCCTGAACTGGCTGCGCGGTTTCATCGAAACCGAACTGAACAGTGCCAACGACAACCCGATTATCGATGCCGAAGCCGAGCGCGTTCTGCATGGCGGGCACTTCTACGGCGGGCACATTGCCTTTGCCATGGACAGCCTGAAAAACCTCGTGGCCAACGTCGCCGATCTGCTCGATCGGCAACTGGCGTTGCTGGTCGACGAGCGTTACAACCACGGCTTGCCGAGCAACCTGTCCGGCGCACCCGCCGATCGGGCCATGATCAACCACGGCTTCAAAGCGGTGCAGATCGGCACCAGCGCCTGGACCGCCGAAGCACTGAAAAACACCATGCCGGCCAGCGTGTTCTCGCGCTCCACCGAGTGCCACAACCAGGACAAGGTGAGCATGGGCACCATCGCCGCCCGTGATGCGATTCGCGTGCTGGAGCTGACCGAACAGGTCGCCGCCGCCACCCTGCTCGCCGCCAATCAGGGCGTGTGGCTGCGCGCTCAAGCCGCCGATGCGCGCCCGCTGCCGCCGGCACTGGCAGCGATGCACGAAGAGCTGGGCAAGGACTTCCCGCCGGTCATCGAAGACCGCGCCCTGGAAGGCGAACTGCGCCTGTGCCTGCAACGCATCGCCGCGCAACACTGGAGGCTGCATGCGTAGTGCCGGAGTGCTTCACGCCGATACCGAGATTCTGGTGCCGTTTTTCGACGTCGACACCATGCACGTGGTCTGGCACGGCCATTACGTCAAATACCTCGAAGTCGCGCGCTGCGCGTTGCTGGACAAGATCGGCCACAACTACACGCACATGGTCGAGTCGGGTTACGCCTGGCCGATCATCGACCTGCAACTGCGCTACGTGCGCAGCGCGGTGTTCGGCCAGCGGCTGAACGTGCGCGCCAGTCTGGTCGAGTGGGAAAACCGTCTGAAGATCAATTACCTGATCACCGACCTGCAGACCGGCGAACGCCTGACCCGCGCAAGCTCCGTGCAGGTCGCTGTCGAGGTCAGCAGCCGCGAGATGCAACTGGCTTCACCCAAAGTCTTCACCGATGCCGTGGAAAGGATGCTGCGATGAATGTGTTTTTCAGAAGCCTCGGCGCGTTGACGCTGCTGGCCGTGTCGTCATGGGCCAATGCCTTCGACCTGCAACAACTCAGTGAACAACTGGCGAAACCGGATGTTATCCACGGCCAGTTCACTCAGGAAAAACACCTGCGCGCCCTGCCGCAGCCGCTGATCAGCAAGGGCAGCTTCGTCCTCGCGAAAAATCATGGCCTGCTGTGGCTGTTGAAAACCCCGCTGCAACAGGATTACCGCATCACCGCCGATGGCATCGCCCGCCGTGACACCAACGGCTGGCAACTCCTGCCGAACAAGAGCGCCGGTGCCGAGCAGAACCGTTTGTTTCTCGCTGTGCTGCAAGGTGACAGCAGCGGTTTGCAGCGCGATTTCGAACTGGCCCTGAGCGGCACGGCGCAGCAGTGGCAACTGACCCTGACGCCGCGTTCGATGCTGCTCAAGCAAGTGTTCCAGCAGATCAATATCGATGGCGGCGCCCTTGTGCAAACCATCGAGCTGCTGGAAACCCAAGGCGACAGCACCCTGCTGCGCATGCAGGACAGCACGGCCGAGCAACCCTTGAGCGAAGCGGAGCAACATGACTTTGCCGAGTGAACGCAAGCTGCCCTGGCTGTTTCTGAGCCTGCTGCTGGCCGTCGTCGCGCTGGGTGCCTGGCAGTGGCGCGACGGTGCGCCGCTGTCGGCCAATCTCATGGAGCTGGTACCCGGGACCAATCCAGACGCGCTGGAGTTGCGCGCCGAACAGCGCATGCAAGAACCGCTCAATCGCGAAATGCTGGTGCTGGTCGGCCACGCCGATCGCCAGCAAGCGCTGACCATGGCCCAACAACTGGGCGAACAATGGCAGGCCAGCGGTCTGTTCGAAACCGTGCAGTGGAACCTGCAAGCCGACTTGCCGGCGCTGCGCAAGCAATTGCTGCAAGGACGCCTTGCGATGCTCTCGGCGGATGATCGGCAGCTACTCAGCAAGCACCCCGACGCGTTCATCCAGCAGCGAGTACAGGCGCTGTTCGATCCGTTCAACGGCTTCACCCTGGTGCCAAGCCAGGACGACTGGCTGGGCCTGACCGGGCGCATCCAGAACAGCCAGCCGAAACATGGCGCAGTGCAACTGGACATTGGCAGCGGCGCACTGGTCGCCGATGCCGACGGCAAGAGCTGGGTGATGCTGCGTGCGCGCACCACCGGCAATGCCTTCGATATGAACCTGCCGCTGCAAGTTGCGGATCTGCTCCAGCACAGCCGCGAACAGGCGGCGAAAGGCGACGTGCAGTTGCTCGCCGCCAGTGGCCTGCTCTACGCCGCCAACGGCCAGCAACAAGCCACCCGCGAAATGACCTGGGTCGGCGGTGGTGCGACGGTTGGCATTCTGCTGTTGCTGCTGTTGGCGTTTCGCCGCTGGGGCGTGCTGCTGGCATTTGTTCCGGTGCTGGTCGGCATGCTGTTCGGCGCGGTGGCCTGCGTGGCGCTGTTCGGCCACATGCATGTGATGACGCTGGTGCTCGGTTCGAGTCTGATCGGCGTCGCCGTCGATTACCCGCTGCACTATCTGTCCAAGAGCTGGAGCCTCAAGCCGTGGCGCAGCTGGCCGGCCCTGCGCCTGACGTTGCCGGGGCTGACCCTGAGCCTGATCACCAGCGTTATCGGCTACCTGGCGCTGGCGTGGACACCGTTCCCGGCGCTGACGCAGATCGCGGTGTTCTCCGCCGCCGGTTTGCTCGGCGCCTATCTGTCGGCGGTCTGCCTGCTGCCGGCGCTGCTGAAAAATGTCGAACTGCGCCCGGCGCAATGGCCGCTGCGTCTGGCCGAGCGCCTGATTCATCTGCGTGAGGCGTTGCTCGGTTGCATACGCACGCCCGCGCTGCTGGCCCTGCTGATCGCCTTCTGCGTCGGCGGACTGATGCAGTTGCAGAGCAAAAACGACATTCGCCAATGGGTTGGCGCGCCGCAGCATCTGACCGACGAAGCGCAGACCATCGCGCGCATCACCGGTTTTCAACCGACCAGCCAGTTCTTCCTGATCCGCGCTGCCAATCAGGAGCAATTGCTTGAGCGCCAGGCAGCGCTGAGCGAACGGCTGCAGCAACTGGTCAACCTCGACAAACTGCAAGGCTATCTGGCCCTTGATCAACTGGTCAGCGCGCCGAGCCAGCAACAGCAAGTGCGCGAATCACTGAACAGGCTGCCGTCGGTCTGGCAACCGCTGCTCGATCTCGGCGTGCCGGTGGCTGCGTTGCAAAATGAATTGCAGCAGTTGCAGACCCTGCCCGCCGAAGACATCGACGCCGCGCTGGCCGGCCCGCTCGGCGAGCCGTATCGCACGCTATGGCTTGGCCCGACTGAAGACGGCGTTGCGGCAATCACCAGCCTGCAGGGCTTGAACAATCCGTCGTTGTTGCGCGTGCAGGCGCTCGATTTGCCGGGGGTGGTGCTGGTCGATCGCCTCGGTGATCTGAACAAGGTGTTCGCCGCCACGCAGATCAGCGCCGCCGAACTGAAACTGGCCTCCTGCGTGTTGATCGTGCTGGTGCTGATCCTGCCGTTCGGCCTGACCGGCGCCCTGCGTATCGTCGCCCTGCCGCTGCTGGCGGCGCTGTGCAGTCTGGCCAGCCTTGGCTGGCTCGGTCAGCCGCTGACCCTGTTCAGCCTGTTCGGCCTGCTGTTGGTGACGGCGATCAGTGTCGACTATGCAATCCTCATGCGCGAACAGGTGGGCGGCGCGGCGGTGAGCCTGCTCGGCACCTTGCTTGCAGCAGTGACGACGTGGCTGTCGTTCGGCCTGCTAGCGGTGTCCAGCACCCCGGCGGTGAGTAATTTCGGCCTGTCGGTGAGCCTCGGCCTGGCGTTCAGCTTCATGCTCGCGCCGTGGGCCGGGCGCCATGAACCGGTTGCGGAGCCAGCGGCATGATGGTCTTCGGCTTCTGGTTGCTGGCCTTGGCGCTGTTTGCGCTGGCGACTCGTGTCGGCCGTCACTTCGGCCTGATTCCGATCGTCAGTCAGTTGCTGCTGGCGAGCTTCGGTTTGCCGTTGCTGATGTATTTCTGGATCGAGCCGGGCTGGCAGCTCAGCGGCGCACAACTGATCGCCCCGGACTGGCTGAAAAACCTCTACAGCCTGAGCTTCGCCTTGCTGCTCGGGCATATCCTCAGCGATGTCATCGATCTGCGTCTGGATCGCCAGAGCGTGAAAATCGCTATACCGAGTTTCGCTGTGCCGTTCGCTTGCGGGCTGGCGGTTGCGTACTGGTTGCTGCCGTCGCAGCCGTGGCTCAACGCATTGGCCATCGGACTGGTCTTCGCGATTACCGCGATCCCGGTGTTGTACCTGTATCTGCGTCACATCGATTACCCGCCCGCTGCCACGCGGCGTCTGGTGCAAACAGCGATCCTTATCGATCTGACCTGCTGGACGCTGTTCGGCCTCGCCCAGGGCAGCCTGTACCTGAGCAGCCTGTTGCTGCCCGTGGCCATGGCCGGCGTGCCGCTGCTTTTGCACCTGCTGCGCGTGCGTCGCCCGCTGACTTACAGCCTCGGCTTCTTCGCGTTGCTGGTCATGGCCGAGCATTACAAACTCAACGCGCTGATTTTCGGCATCGGCTATCTGCTGTGCATGGCGCTGCTGAAAGTGCCGTTGGTGCTGCCGTTGCCGGCACGCTGGATGAGCCGTTTGCAGACGTGGATCGCAATCCCGCTGATCCTCACGCTCGGCATCGTCCAGATCGACGTCCACAGCGCCCTCGCCAGCCTCGACGCCGGGCAATGGGCGGCGCTGCTGCTGTTGCCGATTGCCAGTAAACTGCTCGGCAACTGGCTCGGCCTCGGTTGGGCTGGAGCCTCGTTCGCGGGTGCCAGCCGCTGGCGCGAAAGCGTACTGCTGAACATTCGCGGCCTGAGCGAAATCGTCTTTCTCAATCTGTTGTTGCAACAACAGCTCATCACCCCGGCGCTGTATTTCGCGCTGATGCTGATGGGCCTGATCGCGACGCTGCTGCCGGCCCTGATCGGCCTGCATCGCGCGCCCCTGAATCTGAACAGTCCTCTGCCCCGGAGCTCACGTGCCAATCGTTGAAATGGAATCCCGTCAGGTCGTGATCATCGGTGCCGGCCCGTCCGGTGCTATCGCCGCTGCCCTGCTCAAGCGCAAGGGCCACGATGTGCTGGTGCTCGAGCGCCAGCACTTCCCACGCTTCTCCATCGGCGAAAGCCTGCTCAGCCACTGCCTGGACTTCGTTGAAGAAGCCGGCATGCTCGACGCCGTCAACGCAGCCGGGTTCCAGCGCAAGACCGGCGCGGCGTTTGCCTGGGGCGAGCGCTACAGCGCTTTCGATTTTGGCGACACTTTCACCGCCGGCAAGCCGACCACGTTCCAGGTGCAGCGCGCCGATTTCGACAAGTTGCTGGCCGATCAAGCAGCATTGCAAGGTGCGGAAATCCGTTATGGCGATGCGATTGTCAGCGTCGATTTCGATCAGGCGAAACCACAACTCGATGTGCGCCGCGAAGATGGCAGCGAGTACCGCGTCGAAGCCGATTTCGTCCTGGACGCCAGCGGCTACGGCCGCGTGCTGTCGCGCTTGCTCGACCTCGAAGCACCTTCGAATTTCCCGGTGCGTCAGGCCGTGTTCACCCATGTCGAAGATCACATCGACAACCCGGCGTTCGACCGTGAAAAGATCCTCGTCACCACCCATCCCGAGCATCGCGATGTGTGGTTCTGGACCATCCCCTTCAGCAACGGCCGCTGCTCGGTGGGCGTGGTCGCGGCTGAGGAACATTTCCAGAGCCGCGACAGCGATCTCGATGCCTGCCTGCGCAGTTTTATCGCCGAGACGCCAAGCCTCGCCGCGGTTCTGAACAACGCGGTCTGGGACACCCCGGCGCGCACCCTCGGCGGCTATGCGGCCAACGTGAAAACCCTGCACGGCCCGGGCTTTGCGCTGCTGGGCAACGCCGCAGAATTCCTCGACCCGGTGTTCTCCTCCGGCGTGACCATCGCCATGCGTTCGGCGAGCATGGCTGCCGGCGTGCTGCACCGTCAGTTGCAGGGTGAAACGGTGGACTGGCAAAGCGAATTTGCCGAACCGTTGAAACGCGGCGTCGATACCTTCCGTTGCTACGTCGAAGGCTGGTACGCCGGCACCTTCCAGGACGTGATTTTCTATGAGGACAGCCAAGCGGAAATTCGCCGGATGATCTGCTCGATCCTCGCCGGTTACGCCTGGGACGAGCGCAACCCGTTCGTCAGTGAAGCGCGGCGCCGGCTGAAGATGATTTCCCAACTCTGCGCGCAGGACGCCTCATGAATTACTTGAGCGACAGTTACGTCGAGGAAACCCGCTTCGGTCTCTGGTTCTTGCGCAGCCACACCTGGCAGCGCCATGTGCTGCGCGTGGCGATCAACGATTTGCGTGGATTATTCAGTGAGCCGCTGCCGGAACACCCGGTGCTGCTCGACGCCGGTTGCGGTCAGGGCAAGTCCTTCGGCCACCTGCGTCAGACCTTCGCCCCGCAGCGACTGATCGGCGTCGACGCCGACCCGCACAGTTTGCAACTCAGCGCCGAAGAGGCCACCCGCCTGGGCATGCCAGTCGAGTTGATCGGCAGCGATTGCGCCACGCTCAACGTCGCCGATGCCAGCGTCGACCTGCTGTTCTGCCACCAGACCTTCCATCATCTGGTCGAGCAGGAAAAGGCCTTGGCCGAGTTCTATCGCGTGCTCAAGCCAGGCGGCTATCTGCTGTTCGCCGAATCCACCGAGGCTTACATTGATACCTGGGTGATTCGCTGGCTGTTCCGCCATCCGATGCATGTGCAGAAGAGCGCCGCCGGCTACCTGCAGATGATCCGCGAGCAGGGCTTCGAGTTTGCCGAGCGCAATGTGTCCTACCCGTATCTGTGGTGGAGCCGGTCGAAGGATTTTGGTTTGCTGGAGCGGTTGGGGTTGAGCAAACCCAAGCCATTCGGTGAGCGCGAAGAGACGCTGGTAAACGTCGTCGCGCGCAAGCCATTGCAGGAATCTGTCTGATGTACGGCTATCGATCTGAACACCTGAAACCCTGTGGGAGCGAGCCTGCTCGCGAAAGCGGTGTATCAGTCAGCCAAAGTGGCGAATGTCAGATGGCATTCGCGAGCAGGCTCGCTCCCACAGGGTTTGCTGCATGGCTGGCGATCGTTTTGTCAGCCTTGCTGTTGAGTGCCTGCGCCAGCCAGCCACCGCTACCAGCGGCCAACCCGACGCTGCCTCTGCCGCTGCAACTGCACATTGAGCGCGAGCAAGCCGGGCAGCGTCAGGACTGGCTGCTGGTGATCCAGCGCGAAGGCGCCGGCACGCGGTGGTCGATGATGGATCCGCTGGGCATTCCCCAGGCCCGCCAGCAACTGATCGACGGGCACTGGCAGGCCGACGGTCTGCTGCCGCCGAACCCGGAAGCGCGGGAGTTGTTCGCCGCATTGCTGTTCGCCCTGACGCCTCCTGCCGAGCTGCTGCGCAACTATCCCGACGCCCGACAACAGGCCGATCAGCGTTCACTGCCGGCGCGCTGGAACATCCGCTATTCACAACCGTTGAGCTTCCAATTGAATCTGCCCCAAGGCCCGCAATATCGCGTTTCCCAGTTAGGTGAATCGACGCCATGACCGCTTACCTGAATGCCCTAGGCGTGATCTGCGCCCTGGGACGCGACAAGTCTGAAGTCGCGCGCAATCTGTTTGCCGGAGACTGTTCGGGAATGCGCCGCGAGTCCGGCTGGGTCGCCGAACGTGAACTGCCTGTCGCCGGCGTACACGGTGAATTGGCGCCGATCCCCGCGGACCTGGTCGAGCACAGCAGTCGCAACAATCAGCTGCTGCTGGAAGCCGCGCTGCAGATTCGAGACGACATCGATCGTGCGATCCAGACCTTCGGCCGCGAGCGCATAGGCGTGGTGCTCGGCACCAGCACCTCAGGCATCGACGAGGCCAGCCGGGGTCTGGCGCATTACATCCGCGAACAGCAATTTCCCCGCGAGTACGACTATCGCCAACAGGAACTCGGCGCCCCGGCGAATTTTCTCGCCGAATGGCTGCAACTGAGCGGCCCGGCCTACGTGATTTCCACCGCCTGTACCTCCAGCGCCCGCGCGCTGATGAGCGCTCAGCGCCTGCTCGATCTGGGCCTGTGCGACGCGGTACTGTGCGGCGGCGTCGACAGTCTGTGCAAGCTCACGCTGAACGGTTTCTCTTCGCTGGAAGCCGTTTCAGATGAGCGCTGCAATCCGTTCTCCGCCAACCGCAACGGCATCAATATCGGCGAGGCAGCGGTGCTGTTCGTGATGAGCAAACAGCGCGACGAAGGCCCGGGCATCGCCCTGCTGGGTGCGGGCGCCAGCTCGGATGCGCACCATATCTCCGCGCCGGAGCCGAGCGGTCGCGGCGCCCTGCAAGCCATGCAAAAAGCCCTTGGTCGCGCGCATCTGCAAGCCGGGCAAATCAACTACCTGAACCTGCACGGCACCGCCACCCAGCACAACGACGCGATGGAAAGTCTGGCGGTCGCGGCGCTGTTTCCCCAAGGCGTCGCCTGCTCGTCAACCAAGCCGCTGACCGGCCACACCCTCGGCGCGGCTGGCGCGCTGGAAGCGGCGTTCTGCTGGCTGAGCCTGAGTGCCGACAACCCTGAGCAGGCGTTACCGCCGCATATCTGGGACGGCCAGGCCGATCCCGCGCTGCCGCCGCTCAAGTGGGTGACCGCGAGCGAACGCCTGACGTCCATTGCACCGCGCTACCTGATGAGCAACTCGTTTGCCTTCGGCGGCAACAACGTCAGCCTGATTATCGGAGACGCCCCATGAGCCACTGGCCGCTCGCCGAACTGCTGCCGCATGCCGGCGACATGATTCTGATCGACGCGATCGAGCGCTTCGACGATGAGCAGATTTTCACCCGCCTCACGGTCAAGCCCGACGGCCTGTTCAACCTGCCCGACGGCAGCCTGCCGGCGTGGGTCGGCGTCGAGCTGATGGCGCAGAGCGTCGCCGCTTTCGCCGGTTGCCACGCCCGGCAGAAAGGCAATCCGCCGGAGCTGGGCTTTCTCCTCGGCACGCGCAAATTCGAGTGCAACGTCGAAGCCTTTGCGCCTGGCAGCGTGCTGACCATCCACGGCCTGCGCTCACTGGAAGACGACAACGGCATGGGCGTATTCGAATGTCACATCCACGGTGACGGCATTCATGCCAGCGCCCGGCTGAACGTGTTCCGTCCGCCGCATGCCAACCAATATCTGCAACAGACAAAGGAGTCGCACGATGACTGAATCCGTACTGGTCACCGGCTCCAGCCGTGGCATCGGCCGCGCCATTGCCTTGCGTCTGGCGCAAGCCGGGCACGACATCGTCCTGCATTGCCGCAGCGGCATGACCGAAGCCCAAGCGGTGCAGGCCGAAATCGAAGCATTGGGTCGCCGCGCACGCATTCTGCAATTCGACGTCGCCGACCGTGAAACCTGCAAAAGCATTCTCGAGGCCGACGTCGAAAACCATGGCGCCTATTACGGCGTGGTACTCAACGCCGGGCTGACTCGCGACGGAGCGTTTCCGGCGCTGAGCGATGACGATTGGGACGTGGTCCTGCGCACCAACCTCGACGGTTTCTACAACGTCCTGCACCCGGTGATGATGCCGATGATCCGTCGTCGCGCCGCCGGACGCATCGTGTGCATCACCTCGGTGTCGGGCCTGATCGGCAACCGTGGCCAAGTCAATTACAGCGCCTCGAAGGCCGGCGTGATCGGTGCGGCAAAGGCGTTGGCGATCGAGCTGGGCAAGCGCAAAATCACCGTTAACTGCGTCGCCCCTGGCCTGATCGACACGGCCATGCTCGACGAAAACGTGCCGGTGGAGGAACTGATGAAAATGATCCCCGCGCAACGCATGGGCACCCCTGAAGAAGTGGCCTCTGCGGTGAATTTCCTGATGTCGGCGGAAGCCTCGTACATCACCCGCCAGGTGCTGGCGGTCAACGGAGGCCTGTGCTGATGAAGCGCGTCGTCGTCACCGGCATGGCCGGCATCACCTCGCTGGGCAGCGACTGGCCGACCATTGCCGGCAATTTCGCGGCCAATCGCAGCGGCATTCGCCGGATGGACGAGTGGGATCGCTTCACTGAGCTCAACACGCGTCTGGCCGGGCCTATCGATGATTTTCTCGTACCGTCGCACTGGACCCGCAAGCAGTTGCGCAGCATGGGCCGGGTTTCGCGACTGGCGGTCGGCGCAGCAGAAAAGGCTCTGGCCGATGCTGGCCTGCTCGGTGACGAATCGATCAAGGACGGGCGCATGGGCGTCGCTTGTGGTTCATCTACCGGTAGCACTGACGAGATCAAAGCCTTCGGCAACATGCTGCTCAACTCGGTGGCCGAGGGGCTCAACGCCAACTCCTACGTGCGGATGATGCCGCACACCACCGCCGCCAATATCAGCATTTTCTTCGGCCTCACCGGCCGCCTGATCCCGACCTCCAGCGCCTGCACCAGCGGCAGCCAGGGCATCGGCTACGCCTACGAAGCAATCAAGTTCGGCCGCCTGCCGTTGATGCTCGCCGGCGGTGCCGAAGAACTGTGCCCGACTGAAGCCATGGTGTTTGACGCGCTCTACGCCACCAGCTTGAAAAACGATGCACCACAGACCAGCCCACGCCCGTACGACAAGGGCCGCGACGGTCTGGTGATTGGTGAAGGTGGCGGCATGCTCGTGCTTGAGGAGCTGGAACACGCCCTCGCCCGTGGCGCGCACATTCACGCGGAAATCGTCGGTTTCGGCAGCAACGCCGACGGCCAGCACACGACCCGCCCGGAACAGGCCACGATGCGCCGCGCCATGGAGCTGGCCCTGGAAGATGCCGGCCTCCGCCCCGACGCCATCGGCTATGTGAACGGCCACGGCACCGCGACCGAGCAGGGCGACATCGCCGAAACCCTGGCCACCAGCAGCCTGTTCGGCGAACACATGCCGATCAGCTCGCAGAAGAGTTTTCTCGGCCACACCCTCGGTGCCTGCGGTGCGCTGGAGTCATGGTTCAGCATCGAAATGCTCAACAGCGACCGTTACGTGCACACCTTCAACCTCGACGAGGTCGACCCGCACTGCGGCAAGCTCGATTACCTGCGCGGCGAGTTTCGTCAGATGCACCACGATTACGTGATGAACAACAACTTCGCTTTCGGTGGCGTCAACACTTCGTTGATCTTCCGCCGCTGGGCATAACCGAATCAATCCAGGTCAAGGAGACCTACATGCACTTCAAGAAATTCGCCGCCGTTACCCTGCTGCTCTGCGCCCTGCCAGCGGTCAGCCAGGCCCGCGACACGGCGGTCTACCTGCCATTCGACAAAGCCGTCGCCGAAGCCACCCGCTCCGGCAAGATCGATGGCAGCGTGAAATTCTATCTGGCCGGCAACACCCCGGCCGGCAAAGTCACCGTCGTCAGCGCCGACGCCGTGACCAACAAGAAAACCAACGCCTTCAACAAATCCGACGAAGTCGCCTGCGAGTGGGTCGCCCAATCGGCAATCATCAGCCTGCACCAGGCCGCGAAAAACGCCGGCGCCAACGCCGTGACCAACATCGTCAGCTTCTACAAGCGCAACGAGCGCAAGGACGCGCAAACCTACGAATGCCACGCCGGCGCGATCATGGCGGGCGTTGCGTTGAAGGGTGATCTGGCGAAGGTTCAGTAAGCGCCAGAAACGACAAAGGGCGCCGTTTGGCGCCCTTTTTATTTGCAGTGATTCAGCAGCATCTACACTCGCTGATGCAGGTCGCAGCACCGTCACCTGCCCTCGCAGTCTCTTTCACCGTCAAAGGAGATGACCATGCAAGTGAAAGCCCTGATGGCCGCTGCGCTTATCGCCCTGCTGCCCAGTGCCAGCCATGCCACCAACCTCATGTACATGCCTTTCGAAACCGTGCTGTCGGACGCCATTCGCGCCGGGCGGCTGGATGGCAGTGTGAAGTTCTACCTGATCGGCAACGGGCCGCAGGGCACTCAGCAGTTGCTGCGCCAAGGGGTGGTCAGTGATTTGCAAACCAACGGCTTCAACAAGAGCGATCAGGCTTCGTGTGAATGGGTGTTGCAGTCGAATCTGATCAAATTGCAGGCTGATGCCAAGCGGGTCGGGGCGAATGCGGTGGTCAACATCGTCAGTTACTACGACCAACGTGTACGCAAGGATTTGAATACCTACGAGTGCCGGGCAGGAGTTTTTGTTACCCGGGTGGCTTTGAAGGGGGATTTGGTGCGGTTGCCCTGAAATCTGTGATGTTTGGGCCGACGCCTTCGCGAGCAGGCTCGCTCCCACCTTGGAATGCGTTTCCCTGTGGGAGCGAGCCTGCTCGCGAAAGCGCCAGCCGCCTTCACACCGTCAGCGGTTCAACCTTGCGCGTAAGCAGTTCGACAAACGCCTTGGCCATCGGCGATTTCTGGTCTTTGCGCTGCACCAGCCACACCGCCGAAATCGCTTCGGGATCGAGCAGCGGTCGGTAGACCACGCCGTCGATGCGCATGCGTTGGTAGGACGCTGGCAGCACCGATACACCCAAGCCCGCCGCCACCAGACCAATAATGGTCATCGCCTCACCAGCCTCTTGAGCGAAGTGCGGGCTGAAGCCGGCGTCACGGGCCAGGCTCAGCAGTTGTGCGTAGAGCCCGCTGCCATAGCTGCGCGGGAAAAACACGAATGGCTCCAGCGCCAGCGCCGATAGAAACAGGCCTTCATCGCTACTTTGGGCCAGTGGATGCTTGGAGCTGAGCACCGCCACCAATGGCTCGCGCATCAACTCCACAACACTCAGTGAATCTGGCAATCCGAGCGGGCGCATGATGCCGACTTCGATCGACTCGTCCACCAGAGCATCGGCGACCATGGTGCTGCTCATTTCGCGCAGGTTCAGATGCACCGCCGGAAAGCGCTGACGAAAAGAAAAAATCGCCTGCGGAATCGTCGAATTGAACGGCGCCGACGAGGTGAAGCCAATCTTCAATTCACCCAGCTCGCCAAGTTGCGCACGGCGGGCGACATCCGCTGCCTTGTCGACTTGTGCCAGCACCAGCCGCGCCTCCTGCAGAAACAGGCGACCGGCCTCGCTCAACTCGACCCGACGATTGGTGCGCTCGAACAAGCGCGCGCCGAGCTGTTGCTCCAGCGCCTGAATCTGTTGGCTCAGTGGTGGCTGGGAGATGCCCAGCACCTGTGCGGCCCGGCCGAAATGCAGTTCTTCGGCGACTGCGATGAAGTAACGCAGATGACGCAGTTCCATAGGATTTCCATTAGGTCGCTGAAGCTATCAAACAGGTCGAACAATATATTGGATAGAAACATTAGCCAGCTATATGATTTTTTCATTGCCTGCCCGGCTGTGCTTTCCGAGGTCTGAAGTGAAAACTGCTGTCGCGCCCCTTGCCCACGAAGTCCCGCCCGCTGCCGGCGACGATACCCTCGCCGAGCTGCAAGAGATCTACATCGAAAAAGGCACGCCGGCGTTCATGCGCACGGTGCTGGCGCTGTTCTGTGGCGGCTTTGCGACGTTTGCCCTGCTCTACTGCGTACAACCGATGATGCCGCTGCTGTCCCACGAATACGGGATCAACGCGGCGCAGAGCAGTCTGATCCTCTCGGTGGCAACCGGCATGTTGGCCTTCGGTCTGCTGATCACCGGGCCGATCTCCGACCGCATCGGCCGTAAACCAGTGATGGTCGCGGCGCTGTTCGCTGCCGCGTTGTGCACCATCGCCAGTTCGATGATGCCGAGCTGGCACGGCGTATTGATCATGCGCGCGCTGATCGGCCTGTCGTTGAGCGGCCTGGCAGCAGTGGCGATGACCTATCTGAGCGAAGAAATCCATCCACAGCACATCGGCCTGGCGATGGGTTTGTACATCGGCGGCAACGCGATCGGCGGAATGAGCGGACGCTTGATAACTGGCGTGCTGATCGACTTCGTCAGCTGGCACACGGCGATGCTGGTGATCGGCGGTCTGGCGCTGGTCGCGGCGGCGGTGTTCTGGAAGATCCTCCCGGAGTCGCGCAACTTCCGCGCCCGCTCACTGCACCCGCGCAGCCTGCTCGACGGCTTCACCATGCACTTTCGCGACGCCGGCCTGCCGCTGCTGTTTCTTGAAGCGTTCGTGCTGATGGGCGCGTTTGTCACGCTGTTCAACTACATCGGCTACCGCTTGCTGGCTGCGCCGTACAACCTCGATCAGGTATTTGTCGGATTGCTCTCGGTGGTCTACCTGTCGGGGATCTACAGCTCGGCGAAGATCGGTTCGCTGGCGGACAAACTGGGGCGGCGCAAAGTGCTCTGGGCGACGATTGCGCTGATGTTCGCCGGGCTCGCGCTGACGATGTTCACGCCGCTGTTGCTGGTCATCATCGGCATGCTGGTGTTCACCTTCGGCTTCTTCGCCGCGCACTCGGTGGCGAGCAGCTGGATCGGCCGGCGCGCGTTGACGGCCAAGGGTCAGGCGTCGTCGCTGTATCTGTTCAGTTATTACGCCGGATCGAGCATTGCCGGGACGGCGGGCGGGGTGTTCTGGCATCTGGGCGGGTGGAACGGCATCGGCTTGTTTATTGGTGCGCTGTTGCTGATTGCCCTTCTGGTGGCGTTGAAGCTGGCGAAGTTGCCGCCGTTGCAGGGTGTCAAAGCCTGACATAAAACCCTGTGGGAGCGAGCCTGCTCGCGAATGCACTGTGTCAGGCAACATCAGTGTTGAATGACACACCCCTTTCGCGAGCAGGCTCGCTCCCACAGTTGATTTGGGTACGACATTAGATCGTGCAAAAGAAAACGCCCGGCACTTGGCCGGGCGTTTTTTATTGGGCGCTGATCACTCGTGATACTGCGCCGACAGCTCATGCACCGCACGCAGGAATGCGCCGGCATGTTCCGGATCGACTTCCGGGGTGATGCCATGACCAAGGTTGAACACGTGGCCGCTGCCCTTGCCGTAGCTGGCCAGAATGCGCCCGACTTCAGTGCGGATCGCTTCCGGTTTGGCGTAGAGCACGGTCGGGTCCATGTTGCCTTGCAGCGCGACCTTGTCGCCGACACGGGCACGGGCGTTGCCGATGTCGCAGGTCCAGTCCAGGCCGAGGGCGTCGGCGCCGGCTTCGGCGATGCTTTCCAGCCACAGGCCGCCGTTCTTGGTGAACAGAATCACCGGCACTTTGCGTCCGTCGTTCTCGCGGATCAGGCCGCTGACGATTTTCTTCATGTAGGCCAGGGAGAATTCCTGATACGCGGCTGCCGACAGGTTGCCGCCCCAGGTATCGAAGATCTGTACCGCTTGCGCACCCGCCATGATCTGGCCGTTGAGGTACGACGTCACCGACTGCGCCAGTTTGTCGAGCAGCAGGTGCATGGCTTGCGGGTTGTCGTAAAGCATCGCCTTGGTCTTGCGGAAGTCTTTCGACGAGCCGCCTTCAACCATGTAAGTCGCGAGGGTCCACGGACTGCCGGAGAAACCGATCAACGGCACGCGACCGTTGAGTTCGCGACGGATGGTGCTGACCGCGTCCATGACGTAACCGAGGTCTTTGTGCGGATCCGGGATCGGCAACGCTTCGATGTCGGCCATCGTGCTGACGACTTTTTTGAAGCGCGGACCTTCACCGGTCTCGAAGTACAGGCCCTGGCCCATGGCATCGGGAATGGTGAGGATGTCGGAAAACAGGATCGCCGCGTCCAGTTGCGGGTAGCGGTCGAGCGGTTGCAGGGTGACTTCGCAGGCGAATTGCGGATTCATGCACAGGCTCATGAAGTCGCCGGCATGCGCGCGGCTGGCGCGGTACTCCGGCAGGTAGCGACCGGCCTGGCGCATCATCCACACAGGGGTGACGTCAACGGGTTGCTTGAGCAGGGCGCGGAGGAAACGGTCGTTCTTCAGGGCAGTCATGTCGGCATCCGGAAAAAAAGTGCGGGCATTTTCTCAGAGCGCGCGGCAAAAGGCACGGATGTGGGTCAGCCTTTTGTCTATCGGGTCAATTTGTCGCGCTGGAACACGCTATCAGCAACACCGAGAAACAACTGTGGGAGCGAGCCTGCTCGCGAAGAGGGCTTCACATTCAACATCTCTGTTGACTGATCCACCGCTTTCGCGAGCAGGCTCGCTCCCACAATTAATCCCATTCCAATTTTGGAAAGTGATCAGACACCCAGGTAATCGAGGATCCCTTCAGCCGCATTGCGCCCTTCGAAGATCGCCGTCACCACCAGGTCGGAACCGCGCACCATGTCGCCACCGGCGAAGATTTTCGGGTTGCTGGTCTGGTGCTTGTACTGACCTTGCTCGGGCGCAACAACGCGGCCCTGGCTATCGGTCTGGATCTCGAACTGTTCGAACCACGGCGCCGGGCTCGGGCGGAAGCCGAAGGCGATGACCACGGCATCGGCCGGGATGATCTCTTCGGAACCCGGGATCGGCTCGGGGCTGCGACGGCCACGGGCATCCGGTTCGCCGAGACGGGTCTCGACCACCTTCACGCCTTCGACCTTGTCTTCACCGATGATGGCGATCGGCTGGCGGTTGTAGAGGAATTTCACGCCTTCTTCCTTGGCGTTCTTCACCTCTTTGCGCGAGCCGGGCATGTTCGCTTCGTCACGACGATAAGCGCAGGTCACCGACTTGGCGCCCTGACGGATCGAGGTGCGGTTGCAGTCCATCGCCGTGTCGCCGCCGCCGAGTACCACGACCTTCTTGCCTTTCATGTCGACGAAATCTTCCGGCGACTTTTCAAAGCCCAGGTTGCGGTTGACGTTGGCGATGAGGAAATCCAGCGCGTCATAAACGCCCGGCAGATCCTCCCCGGCAAAACCGCCCTTCATGTAGGTGTAGGTGCCCATGCCCATGAACACCGCGTCGTATTCGGCGAGCAGTTGTTCCATGGTCACGTCTTTACCGACTTCGGTGTTGAGACGGAACTCGATGCCCATGCCGGTGAAGACTTCGCGACGATTGCTCAGCACGGTCTTTTCCAGCTTGAACTCGGGGATGCCGAAGGTCAGCAGGCCACCGATTTCCGGGTTCTTGTCGAACACCACCGGAGTTACACCGCCACGCACCAGCACGTCGGCGCAACCCAGACCCGCCGGGCCTGCGCCGATGATCGCGACACGTTTGCCGGTCGGCTTGACCTTGGACATGTCCGGGCGCCAGCCCATGGCGAACGCGGTGTCGGTGATGTACTTCTCGACCGAACCGATGGTCACCGCGCCGAAGCCGTCGTTGAGGGTGCAGGCACCCTCGCACAGACGATCCTGCGGGCACACCCGGCCGCAGACTTCCGGCAGGGTATTGGTCTGGTGCGACAACTCGGCGGCCTGGAGGATGTTGCCCTCGGCGACCAATTTGAGCCAGTTGGGAATGAAGTTGTGCACCGGGCACTTCCATTCGCAATACGGGTTGCCGCAACCCAGGCAGCGGTGGGCCTGATCGGCCGACTGCTGGGGTTTGAACGGTTCGTAGATTTCAACGAACTCTTTCTTGCGTTGACGCAACAGTTTCTTCTTCGGATCCTTGCGCCCGACATCGATGAACTGGAAGTCGTTATTCAGACGTTCAGCCATTGTTAAAACCTCATCAAACTCTTCAGGCGCATATCACTGCGGGTTGGCACGAGTGCTGGAAAGCAGGGTTTTCAAGCTGGCAGCCTTGGGCTTGACCAACCAGAAACGCCGCAAGTAATCGTCGAGGTTCTCGGCGAGTTCACGACCCCACTCGCTGTCGGTTTCGGCGACGTACTCGTTCAGCACGTTCTGCAGGTGGCTGCGATAGGCTTCCATCGCCTCGCCGCTGATCCGCTGGATTTCCACCAGCTCGTGATTGACCCGGTCAACGAAGGTGTTGTCCTGATCAAGCACGTAGGCGAAACCACCGGTCATGCCAGAGCCGAAGTTGTAACCGGTCTTGCCCAGCACGCAGACGAAACCACCGGTCATGTACTCGCAGCAGTGATCGCCAGTGCCTTCCACGACGGTGTGGGCACCGGAGTTACGCACGGCGAAACGCTCGCCTGCGGTGCCGGCGGCGAACAACTTGCCGCCAGTGGCACCGTACAGGCAGGTGTTGCCGATAATGGCGCTTTCCTGAGTTTTATAGACGCTGCCCTTCGGCGGCACGATGACCAGCTTGCCGCCGGTCATGCCTTTGCCGACGTAGTCGTTGGCGTCGCCTTCCAGGTACATGTTCAGACCGCCGGCGTTCCACACACCGAAGCTCTGCCCGGCCGTGCCCTTGAAGCGGAAGGTGATCGGCGCCTTGGCCATGCCTTGGTTGCCGTGCTTGCGCGCGATTTCGCCGGAGATCCGGGCGCCGATCGAACGGTCGCAGTTGCAGATATCCAGCTCAAACTCGGCACCGCTGAGGTCGTTGATCGCCGACGCGGCCAGCTCGACCATCTTCTCCGCCAGCAGACCTTTGTCGAACGGCGGGTTGCGCTCAACGCCGCAGAACTGTGGCTTGTCCGCCGGAATGTGATCGCTGCCCAACAGCGGCGTCAGGTCCAGATGGTTTTGCTTGGCGGTCTGGCCTTCGAGGATTTCCAGCAGATCGGTACGACCGATCAGCTCTTCGAGGGAGCGCACGCCGAGCTTGGCCAGCCACTCACGGGTTTCTTCGGCGACGTAGGTGAAGAAATTCACCACCATGTCGACGGTGCCGATGTAGTGATCCTTGCGCAGCTTCTCGTTCTGCGTCGCGACGCCAGTGGCGCAGTTGTTCAGGTGGCAAATGCGCAGGTATTTGCAGCCCAGTGCGATCATCGGCGCGGTACCGAAGCCGAAGCTCTCGGCGCCGAGGATTGCTGCTTTGATCACGTCGAGGCCGGTTTTCAGGCCGCCGTCGGTCTGCACCCGGACTTTGCCGCGCAGGTCGTTGCCGCGCAGGGTCTGGTGGGTTTCAGCGAGGCCGAGTTCCCAAGGTGCGCCCGCGTATTTGATCGAAGTCAGCGGCGAAGCACCGGTACCGCCGTCGTAACCGGAAATGGTGATCAGGTCGGCATAGGCCTTGGCCACACCGGCGGCGATGGTGCCGACGCCCGCTTCAGCTACGAGTTTCACCGAAACCAGCGCCTGCGGGTTGACCTGCTTGAGGTCAAAGATCAGTTGCGACAAGTCTTCGATCGAGTAGATATCGTGGTGCGGCGGTGGCGAAATCAGGGTCACGCCCGGCACTGCGTAACGCAGTTTGGCGATCAGCCCGTTGACCTTGCCGCCCGGCAGTTGCCCGCCCTCGCCCGGCTTGGCGCCTTGGGCGACCTTGATCTGCAGCACTTCGGCGTTGACCAGGTATTCCGGGGTTACACCGAAACGGCCGGTGGCAACCTGCTTGATTTTCGAGCTCTTGATGGTGCCGTAACGCGCCGGATCTTCGCCGCCTTCGCCGGAGTTGGAACGCGCGCCGAGGCGGTTCATGGCTTCGGCCAGGGCTTCGTGAGCTTCCGGCGACAGTGCGCCGAGCGAGATACCGGCGGAGTCGAAGCGCTTGAGCACCGACTCCAGCGGCTCGACTTCACTGATGTCCAGCGGCGTGTCGAGGGTCTTGACCTTGAACAGGTCGCGAATCATCGACACCGGACGGTTGTCCACCAGTGAGGTGTATTCCTTGAACTTGGCGTAGTCGCCCTGCTGCACGGCGGCTTGCAGGGTGTTGACCACGTCCGGGTTGTAGGCGTGATATTCGCCACCGTGGACGAATTTCAGCAGACCGCCCTGCTGGATCGGCTTGCGCGGGCTCCAGGCTTCGACGGCGAGGGCTTTCTGCTCGGCTTCGATGTCGACGAAACGCGCACCCTTGATCCGGCTTGGCACACCACGGAAGCTCAGTTCGCAGACTTCTTCGGACAGACCAATGGCCTCGAACAGCTGCGCACCACGGTACGAAGCGATGGTCGAGATACCCATCTTCGACAGGATCTTGAGCAGACCTTTGGTGATGCCCTTGCGGTAGTTCTTGAACACCTCATAGAGGTCGCCCAGTACTTCACCGGTACGGATCAGGTCACCCAGCACTTCGTAGGCCAGGAACGGATAGACCGCCGAGGCACCGAAACCGATCAGCACCGCGAAGTGATGCGGGTCACGGGCGGTCGCGGTTTCAACGAGGATGTTGGAATCGCAACGCAGGCCCTTCTCGGTCAGGCGGTGGTGCACGGCACCGGTCGCCAGCGAAGCGTGGATCGGCAGCTTGCCCGGGGCGATATGACGGTCGCTCAGGACGATCTGGGTACGCCCGGCGCGCACGGCTTCTTCAGCCTGATCGGCAACGTTGCGGATCGCCGCTTCGAGGCCAAGGCTTTCGTCGTAGTTGAGGTCGATGATCGCCCGTTCGAAACCCGGACGGTCGAGGTTCATCAGCGAGCGCCACTTGGCCGGAGAGATCACTGGCGAGCTGAGGATCACGCGCGAGGCGTGTTCCGGCGACTCCTGGAAAATGTTGCGCTCGGCACCGAGGCAGATTTCCAGCGACATCACGATCGCTTCACGCAGCGGGTCGATCGGCGGGTTGGTGACCTGCGCGAACTGCTGGCGGAAATAGTCGTACGGCGTGCGCACACGCTGGGACAGCACGGCCATCGGCGTGTCGTCGCCCATCGAGCCCACGGCTTCGTAACCTTGCTCGCCAAGCGGACGCAGCACCTGATCACGCTCTTCGAACGTGACCTGATACATCTTCATGTACTGCTTGAGCTGGTCGACGTCGTAGAAAGCCGAACCGTGGTCATTGTCTTCCATGGTCGCCTGAATGCGCAGGGCATTCTTGCGCAGCCATTGCTTGTACGGATGACGGGATTTCAGACGGTTGTCGATCGCATCGGTGTCGAGGATCTGCCCGGTCTCGGTGTCCACGGCGAAGATCTGGCCAGGGCCGACACGGCCCTTGGCGAGCACGTCTTCGGGCTGGTAGTTCCACACGCCGATTTCCGAGGCGAGGGTAATGAAACCATTCTTGGTGGTGACCCAGCGCGCCGGACGCAGACCGTTACGGTCGAGCAGGCACACCGCGTAGCGACCATCGGTCATCACCACGCCGGCCGGGCCGTCCCACGGCTCCATGTGCATCGAGTTGTACTCGTAGAACGCACGCAGATCCGGGTCCATGGTTTCGACGTTCTGCCACGCAGGCGGAATGATCATCCGCACGCCACGGAACAGGTCGATGCCACCGGTGACCATCAGTTCGAGCATGTTGTCCATGCTCGAGGAGTCGGAACCGACGCGGTTGACCAGCGGGCCGAGCTCTTCCAGATCCATCAGATCATTGGTGAACTTGGTCCGACGGGCCTGCGCCCAGTTGCGGTTACCGGTGATGGTGTTGATTTCGCCGTTGTGGGCGAGGAAGCGGAACGGCTGCGCCAGCGGCCATTTCGGCAGGGTGTTGGTGGAGAAGCGCTGGTGGAACACGCAGATCGCGGTTTGCAGGCGCTCGTCACTCAGGTCCGGATAGAACGCGGCCAGGTCGGCCGGCATCATCAGGCCTTTATAGATGATGGTCTTGTGCGAAAAGCTGCAGATGTAATGGTCGGTGTCAGCGGCGTTGGCCACCGACGAACGGCGACGGGCGCTGAACAGCTTCACGGCCATGTCCTGATCGCTCAGGCCTTCGCCGCCGATGTAGACCTGCTCGATCTGCGGCAGGCGCTCAAGGGCCAGGCGGCCGAGGACGCTGGTGTCGATCGGCACTTTGCGCCAGCCGATCAGTTGCAGGCCTTCGGCGAGGATCTCGCGGTTCATGTTCTCGCGAGCGGCTTCGGCCTTGGCCGGATCCTGATTGAAGAACACCATGCCCACGGCATATTGCTTGGGCATTTCGACACCGAAGCTCTCCTGGGCAATGGCTCGCAGGAAGGCGTCGGGTTTTTGAATCAGCAGACCGCAACCGTCACCGGTCTTGCCGTCGGCATTAATCCCACCGCGGTGGGTCATGCAGGTCAGGGCCTCGATGGCCGTTTGCAAAAGGGTATGACTGGGCTCGCCCTGCATATGAGCTATCAGGCCGAAACCGCAGTTATCCTTGAATTCATCTGGTTGGTACAGACCTGCTTTCATAGACACTTTCTCACCAGGCTGCCTCTACTCGAGGCAAATTTCTTTTCAATTCAACCACTTGCGTTCCGCGCCGAACGTACGCCGGCTTAGCGGGGGCAAAAGGGTGGTCATTGTACACAGCGACACAGAGGCTCACAAATTTGACGACGAACTGTCGCAAATTCATGTCGCATTTGTGAAAGGTTTAAAGCGATCTGCTGTGCTAGTCAAAACTTTTTTAATTTTGACCGCAACGACTCAAAGACTACTGTGACGCAGACACCACAAGGCACGCGACCGCAGGGACGGTTGGCGCTTGCTGGCGAACCGCGTTGCACGCCAACGTGTGCGAGGCAAGGCGCGGGATGCTGCCAATGGTTGTTCCCTTGGCAAATCCCGCAACGCAGCCTCGCACACGTTGGCGCGCAACCCGAAGGGACGCGCCCCATTTTTCGCTGGGCAGCGTTGCTCGGAACTTATTTGGAAAAACCAAACTGCGTTCCTCGCGCCTTGCCCAGCAAAAAATGGGGCGGCGTCGCGGTCGTCAGCAAGCGCCAACCGTCCCTAGAGGCGGCGCGCACTCGTGGAGATTTTGAGGTGCCGGGAGAGGCGGCCTGGGTAAGGCCGCCGAATCTTCAGCGAGTTGTTGCCAGTTCCTGTTGGACGCTGGCGACAGTGCGAGGCCAAGGTTTACCAGCCTGAACCTTCGCTGGCAAGGCCTTGATGGCAGAAACGGCCGCATCACGATTGGCAAAGTTGCCGTAGGTGATCACGTAAAGCGGCTTGCCGTTGAGGACTTTCTTGAAATAACGGTACTCGCCGCCCTGCTCCTTGACGAAGTTCTGCGCGGCGGTCTCCGAGCTGGTGCCGAGGATCTGCACGACATAGTTGCTGGTCGGCTGACCGGCGTACCAGCTGCCACCGGCAGCCTTGGCCACGGTAACGGGCTTGTCGGCAGGCTTGGCCGGAGCAGGAGCCGGTTTCGCAGCTGGCGCCGGGGTGGCCGGAGCAGGCTTGGCTGTGGCGATCTGCGTCGGTGCCGGGGTTGGCGCCGGTTTGGCGGCAGGAGTCGGAGCCGGTGTCGGCGCGGGACCGGCCGGAACGCCCGCAGGCGGTGCGGAGGTGGTTACGGTCGGCGGCGTATCGCTGGAGCCTTCCAGGGGCACGCCGTCGTCGCCTTCGGTGATGCCACCGGCGGCTTCTGCCAGCGGGCCACGCATGACCGGCTGCGAGTTGCCGACCAATGGCAGCGGCATCGGCTGGGTGTTGCCGGCGAATTCGACGGACGGGTTGGCGCCGTTCGCTGCACCCTGACCCAATGGCAGTTGCGCCTGTTCATTGGCCGGAGCACCGGTGGTCGGTGCCTTGCTGCGACCCGGCATCAGCCAGGCGGCGGCAACCGCGACCACAACGACGGCGGAAATCGCCAATACGTGTTTCTTCGGCATGTTGAACCCCATACTTGGACGCTTGACCGCGGAGCGGCTGGCAATCATGACTTCGATCAGTGCATCGCGAGCGACCTGGTTGATGTTGCCCGGCCAGCCCTCGGAGCTTTCGTGAATATCAGAGATCTGATCTGCGGTGAAAAGTTCGACACCCCGGCCCGCGCCTTCCAGCCGCTGGTCGAGATATTCGCGGGTCTCTTCTTCGGTGTACGGCTGCAATTCGATGACGTGGAAACGCTCTTCTTCGAGCTGCAACGCCTCAAGCTGAGCGATCAGCGACGACTCGCCGAACAGGAACACATGCGGACGACCTTCCGGCGTGCCGGCGCCGAGCGCCATCAATGCTTCCAGCGCGGACTCGTCGAGCTGCTCGGCATCGTCCACGAGCAGATAGACTTCCTGCCCGGTCAGACCCAGTTGCACCACCTGCTCGAGAATCGCGCCGACTTCGGCCTGAGCGACATCCAGCGCCTGCGCCACCTGGCGCAGCACGCCGGCCGCATCACCGGCGCCACGGGCGGAAACCACCACGCTCTGCACCGATTGCTTGTTGGTACTGGCAACGAGCGCTTGCCGCAGCAGGGTCTTGCCGCTGCCCTGCGGGCCGGTGACCACCAGCAGCAACTGGCTGTAACGCGCCAGATGATGCAGTTGACCCAGCACCGGTTTGCGCTGGGCCGGGAAGAATTTGAAGCCCGGCACCCGTGGCGCGAACGGGTCGTGACTTAACTGGAAATGGCCGAGAAACGCCTCGTCGGCATGCAAACTAGTCATCGGAATCGTTTTAACCTTTAAGCTGAGCCAGGGCGCGGTAATCCGCTCCCAGCGTGGCCTGTAGAACCTCTTTCGGATAATCGTCGGTCACTACCGCTTCGCCCATCCGGCGCAGCAGCACCAGGCGCAGACGACCGTCGATCACTTTTTTATCAATTGCCATGTGTTGGAGAAAATCGGCTTCGCTCATCTCTTCAGGCGGAATGACCGGCAGGCCGGCCCGCTGGAACAGACGAATGCCGCGATCACGCTCCTGCTCGCTGATCCAGCCCAGGCGCGCGGACATTTCCAGCGCCATCACCGTGCCCGCCGCGACCGCCTCGCCATGCAGCCAGACACCATAGCCCATGTGGGTTTCGATGGCGTGGCCGAAGGTGTGGCCGAGGTTGAGCGTGGCGCGTACGCCGGTTTCCTTCTCATCGGCACCGACCACCGCAGCCTTGGCCGCGCAGGAACGCTCGATCGCATAGGTCAGCGCGGTTTGATCCAGCGCGCGCAGGGCGTCGACGTTTTCTTCGAGCCAGGTCAGGAACGGCTCGTCGCAGATCAGGCCGTACTTGATGACTTCCGCCAGGCCCGCCGACAGCTCGCGCTGCGGCAGGGTTTTCAGCGATGCGGTATCGATCAGCACCACGTTCGGCTGATAGAACGCGCCGACCATGTTCTTGCCCAGCGGATGGTTGATGCCGGTCTTGCCGCCGACCGAGGAATCGACCTGCGACAACAGCGTGGTCGGAATCTGGATGAAATCGACACCGCGCTGATAACAGGCGGCAGCGAAACCGGCCATGTCGCCGATCACCCCGCCGCCCAAGGCGATCACGGTGGTGCGGCGGTCATGACGGGCGGTCAGCAGACCGTCGAAAATCAGTTGCAGGGTTTCCCAGTTCTTGAAGGCTTCGCCATCAGGCAACACCACTGAGATAACCGAAAACTGCGCAAGGCTGCGGGTCAGACGTTCGAGATAGAGCGGCGCGACGGTTTCGTTGGAGATGATTGCCACCTGCCGCCCGTGGATATGCGGCGCCAGCAGTTCCGGCTGATCCAACAGACCTTCGCCAATATGAATCGGGTAGCTGCGCTCGCCTAGATCGACCTTGAGTGTCTGCATGTGTCCCCACAGTGAAGATGGAAGCAGGCATCCTGCCCTGAAATTATTGGTGTTCTGCGGCTCGTAGCGGTATGACGCCGCTCGCCCGGCAACCGCCACACCCTCGGCGGGCGCTGACAGGACGCCGAGGATAGCGCATTTCGGGCGATGCTTTAACGGGGTGGCAACTGCGCGAGACGGTCGAGAATGTCGAGCACCACCATGCGTGGCGGCCGCTCGTCGGTTTCCACCACCAGATCGGCAATTTCCCGATAAAGCGGATCACGGATCTCGAGCAGGTCGCGCAGGGTTTTCGCCGGATCGGCGGTACGCAGCAGCGGCCGATTGCGGTCGCGGGAGGTGCGGCCGACCTGCTGCTCGACGGAGGCGTGCAGATACACCACGCGCCCGCCTTCATGCAGGGCCTTGCGATTGGCATCACGCATCACCGCGCCGCCGCCGGTCGCCAGCACCACGCCATCGAACGCGCACAGCTCGGCGATCATCGCCTGCTCACGGTCACGAAAGCCGGGCTCGCCTTCCTTGTCGAAGATCCATGGGATATTGGCACCCGTGCGCAGCTCAATTTCCTTGTCGGAATCCTTGAACGGCAGGCGCAGCTCTTTGGCCAGCAATCGGCCGATGGTGCTTTTGCCAGCACCCATCGGTCCTACAAGTATCAAATTTCGCACAGAATCAACGACTCACAGCAATCGCCTGGTTATTCATGATACGCGGAGTGAGAAATACCAGCAGCTCGGATTTTTTCTCCGAAACCACATCACGCCGGAAAAGGCGGCCAAGATACGGCACATCGCCAAGAAATGGCACCTTATCTACGACCTTGCTCTGAGTATTTGAAAAAACACCGCCGATTACGATGGTCTCGCCGTCATTTACCAGCACTTTGGCGTTGACCTCGTTTTTCTTGATCGGCGGCACATCCTGCACTTTGTTCAGGTAATCGGGCTCATCCTTGGTGACCTTGACCTCCATGATGA
Organism: Pseudomonas sp. Irchel 3F6; assembly: GCF_900187595.1. Taxonomy (NCBI): domain Bacteria; kingdom Pseudomonadati; phylum Pseudomonadota; class Gammaproteobacteria; order Pseudomonadales; family Pseudomonadaceae; genus Pseudomonas; species Pseudomonas sp. Irchel 3F6. Next base: position 352,759 of record NZ_FYDP01000003.1, read on the forward strand.
TGCGGTTGTCCGGGGTGATCTGCGGGGTGACTTCCAGTGACAGCGAAGCCTCCTTGAACGACACCGAGGTAGCGCCGCTGGAGCTGGCCTCCTGATAGGGAATCTCGGTGCCTTTGAGGATCTTCGCGGTTTCCTTGTCCGAGGTGACCACCTTCGGCTGCGAGACGATTTCGCCATTGCCGGTCTTTTCCATCGCCGTCAGTTCGAGATCCAGCAGCACGTTGTCGGTGATGAAAGCAATGCCGATCCCCGAGGTATTGTTGACCGTGCCCATGTCGACGAACGGCGAGTTGGTGCCGGTGCTGCCCGGCGTACCGATGGTGCTCGAGGAGCCATTGACCCCGGACGCGTTCCAGTTGCCCTTGTTCTGCACCGAACCGCCCCAGCGCACGCCCAGGCTCTTGTCATAATCGACGTTGGCCTCGACGATGCGCGCCTCGATCATCACCTGGCGCACCGGAATATCCAGCTGGGCGACGATCCGCCGGAGTTCGTCGAGGCGATCCTGGGTCTGGTAGGCAATGATGTTGTTGGTTCGCTCATCGACGGTAATCGAACCGCGCTCGTCGACCTTGGCCTCGGCGCTGGTCACCGACTGGAACAGCTTGGCGATGTCCGCTGCCTTGGCGTAATTGACTTGCAGCAGCTCACGACGCAGGGGCGCCAACTCGGCGATCTGCTTCTGCGATTCCAGTTCCTGACGCTCGCGAGCGGCAATTTCATCGGCCGGCGCGACCAGCAGCACGTTGCCGATCTTGCGCTTGTCCAGCCCCTTGGTTTTCAGCACCAGATCCAGTGCCTGATCCCACGGCACGTTCTGCAGGCGCAAGGTGATACCGCCCTGCACCGTATCGCTCGCCACCAGATTGAGATTGGTGAAGTCCGCGATCAGTTGCAGCACCGAGCGCACGTCGATGTCCTGAAAATTCAGCGAGAGCTTGTCGCCGACATAGGCCTGACGGTCGGCGTTGCGCTTTTGCAGGTCGTCGATGCTCATCGGCCGAACGCTCACGGTGAGCTTGTTGTCGGTCTGAAACGTGGAGTAGTCGAAGGTGCCACTGGGCTCGACGCTGATCACCGCGCGATCACCGGTTACCGCGGCATTGACGAACTGCACCGGGGTGGCGAAGTCCTTGACGTCGAGGCGCACGCGCAGCTTTTCCGGCAATTGCGTGCGGGCGAAGCTGAGGATGATCTTGCCATCGTGCTCCTGAATATCCGGGGCGATGGTCGGATCAGAGAGGTCGATGACTACGTTGCCCTCGCCCTCGGTGCCGCGCTGGAAATCGACACTGCGAATCGCCCTGCTGCGTTGCGCGGCTGGTCTGGCAGGTGCCGCAGCGGCCGTGGCGGCACGCGGTGCAACGGCAGCCGGGCGCGGCGCAGTCGCGGAAGCGCCCTGACCGACCACCACAAACAGATTATTGCCCTCGACCCGCGTGCTGTAAGGCGCCAACTGCGTCAGGCTGACAATCAGCCGCGTGCGATCCTTGGCTTCGGCCACCGTGGCCGTGCGCGCGTTGCCGCTGCCCAGATCAAGATTCTTGTTGGCCATCTGGCTGGTCACGCCCGGCAGATCCAGTGCAATGCGTGCCGGTGACTCGGTTGTGTAGCCCTTGGGCTGTGGTGGCGGGCCGTCGAATGACAGCTTCAGTTCGACGCGGTCACCCGGCAGCGCGGCAACATCCAGCGCTTTCAGACTGGCCGCCATTACCATCGGTGACACCAGCGCTATCCATAGCGAAAAACCGAGGGTGGAGAAAATCCTGTTCATTGTTCGACTTCCACTATGAGTGCTCTTTCAAAGGAATGGTGCGCGGCCGCTCCAGCCAGGCGCCGGCGCCGTCGGGCACGATCTCGACGACATCGACCTGGGTAGGGCTGATGGCGACGATGCGGCCGTCGTTGCGGCCCAGGTAGTCTCCGACCTTGAGACGATGCACCCCGCCTGCGCCGCGCAACAGCGCAAACGAGCCCGAGGCATTGGCAATCGTGCCGACCATTTCGAACTGCTCGATATTGAACCCTTCAAGGTATTGCTTGACCCGATTGGGGTCGGGTTTGACGTTGCGCGAACCGTGTTTCTGCCCGGCCAGATCGACCCGCGCCTGCCGCGAAAACGGGCTGCGCAGGTTGGCGGCGCTGTAAGTGAATGTGGGGTAAGACCGGAATGTCGGCGTTGGTTCAATCCTGCCCGCCGGACGCAGGCGCACTTCGTTGAGGTACGCGTCGAGGTCGCTGAAGTCATCGCCGCCACCGCAGCCGCTTAACGCCAGCATCATGGGCAGGACGAGATAACGAATCGGGGTCATTTCTCCAGCCCCTTGTCGTTATAGCGGTACGTCTTGGCAAGAATGCTCATGCGCAGCTTCGTCCCGCCCTCGGGATTGGCTGGCGCCAGTTCGAAATCGTGCAGAGTGACAATTCGCGGCAGCCCGGCGACGCCGCTGACGAAGGTCGCGAGGTCGTGATAGGCGCCTGTCACGGTGATCTGGATCGGCAGCTCGATGTAGAACGGCTGGGTCACTTCCGGCAGCAGCTTGATCTCTTCGAATTCCAGGCCGCTGCCCAGACCGGTGCGAGTGATGTCTTCGAGCAGGCCCGGCACTTCGGTGTCGCTGGGCAATTGCCGCAGCAATACGCCGAAGGTGTTTTCCATTTCCTTCATTTGCTGGGTATAGAGCTCAAGGTTCGCCGACAGCCGCGCCTTGCTGGCGAATTGTTCCTTGAGGGTGGTTTCCTCTTCGCGCTTGAGGTCGAGCTGATTTTCCATGTCGCTGATGAAGAAGTAATAGCCAAGCGTGAGGATCAACACCATCACCAGCGCACCGCACAGGGTTTTTACCGCCGGGGGCCAGGAGCCGATGTTGCTGGTGTCGAGGTCGTTGAAATCGATATTGCGCAGGCTTTGCAGCCATTCGGGGGCGTTCATTGCTCGTCCTCCACAACCTTGGGCTGAGTCTGACGGACGGTAAGCTGGAAGACATTGGCCTGTTCGACCTGATCGGCGCTGGTGGCCTTGACCTCATTCAGGCTTGGCGCGTCGAACCAGTCGGACGCGTCGAGATTGCGCATCAGCTCGGAGACCCGGTTGTTCGACTCCGCCGCGCCACTGATGGACAGGGTCTTGCCGGCCATTTTCACATCGGTGAAATACACGCCGTCCGGCAGGGTACGCGCCAGTTGGTCGAAGACCCGCCCGCTGATCTGCCGATTGCCCTGCAGGTCCTGGATGATGCGCATGCGCTCGACCAGTTGCTGGCGGCGCGCCTTGAGTTCACTGATCTGCTTGATGCGCTCGTCGACCACGGCAATCTGTTTGCCGATGTAATCGTTGCGCGCCATCTGCCGCTCGATCGCTGCGCTGATGATCTGGTCGGCAATCAGCACCGCGCCGATCGAGCCGGCCAGCACGCCGATCAGAACCAGCAGAAAGCGTTTGCGCCGTTCTTCGCGGCGTTCCTCGCGCCAGGGGAGAAGGTTGATCCGCGCCATCAGTCGAAACTCCTGAGCGCGAGCCCGCAGGCAATCATCAAGGCTGGCGCGTCGCTGGCCAGCGCTCCTGCGTTGACCTTGCTGCCCAAGGCCATGTCGGCGAATGGGTTGGCGACCTGCGTCGGCGTGTCCAGACGCTGTTCGATCAGACGGTCCAGCCCGGGCACCGAGGCGGTGCCGCCGGCCAACAGGATATGGTCGACCGCGTTGTACTGCCCGGAGGCGAAGAAGAACTGCAGCGAACGCGAGACTTGCTGCACCAGCGCCTCGCGAAATGGCTGCAAGACCTCGCTGACGTAATCGTCAGGCAGCCCGCCCTGTTTTTTCGCCAGGCCCGCCTGTTCGACCGTGAGGCCGTAGCGGCGCTGGATCTCCTCGGTAAGCTGGCGTCCGCCGAATAATTGCTCGCGGGTATAGATGATCTTGCCGTTGTGCAGGACGCTGAGGGTGGTCATGGTCGCACCGATGTCGACCACCGCCACGGTCAGGCGCTCCTGGGAGGCCGCCAGATGCGTCGCCAGCAGACCGAACGAGCGCTCGAGGGCGTAGGCCTCGACGTCCACCACCCGCGCGGTCAGGCCGGCGAGCGCCAGCGCCGCTTCACGCACCTCGACGTTTTCCTTGCGACAGGCGGCAAGCAGCACGTTGACCCGATCCGGGTTGCGCGGCGAGACGCCCTGGACTTCAAAATCGATGGCGACTTCGTCCAGCGGATAGGGAATGTATTGGTCGGCCTCGATCTTGAGCTGGTTTTCCAGTTCGTCGTCAGACAGCCCGGCGTCCATCTCGATGACCTTGGTGATCACCGCAGAACCGGCCACCGCCACCGCCACGCTCTTGACCCCGGTTCGCGCTTTCACCAGCAACCGGCTCAGCGCCTGGCCGACGCCTTCGAGGTCGGCGATGTTCTTTTCGACCACGGCGTTCGCCGGCAACGGCTCCACCGCATAGGCCTCGACCCGGTAGCGCTCGCCCTGACGGCTCAGTTCCAGCAGCTTCACCGACGTGGAGCTGATGTCGATCCCCAGTAACGCATTGGTCTTTTTATTGAAGAGTCCCAGCACTACCAATTCCCTATGACTTTCCGTGAGTTACGGACTCTGTAATACGCATTGCGTTCCTTCACCCCCGTCTTGACAGAAGCGCCAATGACGCCCCCGACGGAAAAGTGCTTATAATGCCCAGCGATTTTTTCCGCTTTTTACTGCCAGCGCGGATGGCTCTGTGTGTAACCGCAGCCCCGTGCCAAATTCATTCTTTGCCCTGGATGTCCAAAAGCCTTGATTCGTCTGCTGAAATTTTTCGGTTGGTCCATCGTCGCCGTTTTCTGCGGACTGCTCTTAGGTCTCAGCGGCGCCTTTCTTTACCTTAGTCCGGGTTTGCCGTCTGTGGAGGCGCTGAGAAGCATTCAGTTGCAGATTCCTCTGCGCGTCTACAGCAGCGACAACAAGTTGATCGCAGAATTTGGCGAAATGCGCCGTACACCGATTCGTTTCGCCGACATTCCGCCCAACTTCATCAATGCGTTACTAAGTGCTGAAGACGACAATTTTGCCAACCACTATGGCGTCGACCCGAGCAGCCTGATGCGCGCGGCGACGCAACTGGTCAAGAGCGGACATATTCAGTCCGGCGGCAGCACCATCACCATGCAGGTGGCGAAGAACTTCTTCCTCACCAGCGAGCGCAGCTTCTCGCGCAAAACCACCGAAATTCTTCTGGCCCTGCAGATCGAACGACAACTGACCAAGGACGAGATTCTTGAGCTGTACGTCAACAAGATCTACCTGGGCAACCGCGCCTACGGCATCGAGGCGGCGGCGCAGGTGTATTACGGCAAATCGATCCGTGACATCAGCCTGGCGCAGATGGCGATGATCGCCGGTCTGCCAAAAGCACCGTCGCGTTTCAACCCGCTGGCCAACCCGGCGCGCAGCAAAGAACGCCGCGACTGGATCCTCGGGCGCATGTATAAGCTGGGCAAGATCAGCGAAGCCGACTACACCGCGGCGATCAACGAGCCGCTGAACGCCAGCTACCACGTGCCGACCCCGGAAGTGAACGCACCGTACATCGCCGAAATGGCCCGTGCCGAAATGGTCGGCCGTTATGGCAGCGAGGCCTACACCGAAGGTTTCCGCGTCACCACCACAGTGCCGAGCAATCTGCAGGAAATGGCCAACACCGCGCTGCACGAAGGCTTGATGACCTACGACCAGCGCCACGGCTACCGTGGCCCCGAGTCGCGCCTGCCGGGCAAGACCCGCGAAGCCTGGGCCAGCGAGCTGACCAAGCAGCGCACCATCAGCAGCCTCGAACCTGCGATCGTCACCCAGGTTGATAAAACCGGCCTGCAGGTGTTGACCCGCACCGGTGAAGAGCACGTAGCCTGGGACACGATGAAATGGGCGCGACCGTTCCTCAACACCAACAGCATGGGCGCCAACCCGCGCCAGCCGTCGGATGTGGCGCAGGTCGGTGATTTGATCCGCGTGCAGCGCCAGACGGACAATTCGCTGAAATTCAGCCAGATACCACAGGCTCAGGGCGCACTGGTGTCGCTGGATCCGCAAAACGGTGCGATCCGTTCGCTGGTGGGTGGCTTCGCTTTCGAGCAGAGCAACTACAACCGCGCCATGCAGGCCAAGCGTCAGCCGGGTTCGAGCTTCAAGCCATTCGTTTACAGCGCCGCGCTGGATAACGGCTACACCGCTGCCAGCCTGGTCAACGATGCGCCGATCGTGTTCGTCGACGAGTACCTGGACAAGGTCTGGCGCCCGAAGAACGACACCAACACCTTCCTCGGCCCGATCCGCCTGCGTGAAGCGCTGTACAAGTCGCGCAACCTGGTGTCGATCCGCCTGTTGCAGGCCATGGGCGTGGGCAAGACCATCGACTACATCACCCGCTTCGGCTTCAACAAGCAGGACCTGCCGCCGAACCTGTCGCTGGCACTCGGCACCGCAACGCTGACGCCGATGGAAATCGCCACTGGCTGGAGCACCTTTGCCAACGGTGGCTACAAGATCACCCCGTACATCATCGACAAGATCGAAAGCCGTAACGGTGACACTTTGTTCGTCGCCAACCCGCCGACCGTGCCACAGGGTGGCGCGGCGACCGACGGTATCGCTGCGCCGGCTACCGAGTCGTTCACGGTCAATGCCGCTCCGGTTGCCGGTGAAGCGTCGGCCAATCCGGCAGTGCCGCAAGCGCCGGCCGTGGCCGAACGGATTGTCGATGGACGTACCACCTACATCCTCAACAGCATGCTGCAGGATGTAATCAAACTCGGCACCGGCCGGCGCGCACTGGCCATGGGCCGCAGTGACATCGCGGGCAAGACCGGTACCACCAACGAATCGAAAGATGCCTGGTTCTCTGGCTACAACGCTGATTACGTAACCACGGTGTGGACTGGTTTCGACCAACCGGAAAGCCTCGGACGCCGTGAGTTCGGCGGTACTGTGGCGCTGCCAATATGGATGAATTACATGTCGGCCGCGCTGAAAGACAAGCCGCCGCATGTGCAGCCTGAGCCAGAAGGCTTGCTCAGCCTGCGGGTAGACCCGGTCAGCGGCCGTGCAGCAACACCGAGCACACCGGGGGCGTACTTCGAACTGTTCAAGGCCGAAGACACGCCGCCATCGGTGAACGAGCTGGGCAACGGCGCAGTGCCAGGCAGCCCGCTGCCGGCGGATGAACAGGCGCCGATCGATTTGTTCTGATCCTGATGCCGCAAAAAGCCCCCGTCTTCGTGAGAAGTGCGGGGCTTTTTATTACCCGAAGATCAAAAGCCCCTCACCCTAACCCTCTCCAAGAGGGAGAGGGGACTTACCGAGTTGTCTGGGGTCAAACACCGACACTGAAAGTGTGGTGTCGATTATGGATTCAAAACCATACATTCAGGTCGGCGTAGCTCCCAAGCGTCCCCCAATCAGTCCCCTCTCCCTCTGGGAGAGGGTTAGGGTGAGGGGCTCTTGATCTTCAGGCATAAAAAAGCCCCGACTCTCACGAGCCGGGGCTTTTGTTTGACACGCTACAACGACTTAGCCGTTGAACACGTCATCCACGCTTTTCAGCGGGTAGTTCTTCGGATACGGCAGAGTAGCAACGCCGGTCTCGATCGCGGCCTTGGCCACGGCGTCGGAGATCAGGGTGATCAGGCGCTTGTCCATTGGCTTCGGAATGATGTACTCACGGCCGAACTCCAGCGGAGCACCGCCGTAGGCATCGCACACGTCCTGTGGAACAGGCAGTTTGGCCAGTTCGCGCAGGGCGTTGGCGGCGGCGACTTTCATTTCTTCGTTGATGCGCTTGGCGCGAACGTCCAGGGCACCACGGAAGATGAACGGGAAGCCCAGTACGTTGTTGACCTGATTCGGGTAGTCCGAACGGCCGGTAGCCATGATCACGTCGCTACGGGTGGCGTGCGCCAGTTCCGGGGAGATTTCCGGATCCGGGTTGGAGCAGGCGAACACGATCGGGTTGGCCGCCATCGACAGCAGGCCTTCGGCGCTCAGCAGGTTCGGACCGGACAGACCGACGAATACGTCAGCGCCTGCCAGTGCGTCTGCCAGGGTGCGCTTCTCGGTAGCGTGGGCGAACACGGCTTTGTACTGGTTCAGGTCGTCACGGCCGGAGTGGATCACGCCGGTACGGTCAACCATGAAGATGTTTTCGATGCGAGCGCCCATGCTCACCAGCAGTTTCATGCAGGAGATGGCGGCAGCGCCGGCGCCGAGGCAGACGATTTTTGCTTCCGGCAGGGTTTTGCCAGCGATTTCCAGGGCGTTGATCATGCCGGCAGCGGTCACGATCGCGGTGCCGTGCTGGTCATCGTGGAACACCGGAATGTCGCACTGCTCGATCAGAGCGCGTTCGATCTCAAAGCACTCTGGCGCCTTGATGTCTTCCAGGTTGATGCCACCGAAGGTGATGGAGATGCGCTTGACGGTGTCGATGAAGGCTTGCGGGCTTTCCGAGTCGACTTCGATGTCGAATACGTCGATGCCGGCGAAACGCTTGAACAGTACGCCCTTGCCTTCCATCACAGGCTTGGACGCCAACGGGCCGAGGTTGCCCAGGCCGAGAATCGCGGTGCCATCGGAAATGACTGCCACCAGGTTGCCCTTGCCGGTGTATTTGTAGGCCAGTTCAGGATCGCGAGCGATCTCGCGTACTGGTTCAGCTACGCCGGGGCTGTAGGCCAGCGACAGGTCGCGGGCGGTAGCAGTGGCCTTGGTGAGCTCGACACTCAGCTTCCCCGGACGAGGATTGGCGTGGTATTCGAGAGCGGCAGTTTTCAGATCAGACATTTTGGCATTCCGCTTTTTTACTGTTGGACAGACTGGTCAGCGAGGATACGCGCCTCGCAAAGTCCCCACAAGACTGGGCAGTCACCGCTGTCAAGCGCCCTGCCCTACGACTTTGGGCCAAGAGCCACGGCGCACAAGGGCTGGACTGTTCACAATCAGCTGTAAAAATGTCTACAATTTTTCTTCAACGCGGCACGTGCAGCATCGAAGGATCGGTCAACGGCAACAACCAGCGCGCCTGACCTTTTTGCAATCCACCGCGCCGGGTTCGGTCAACCACCCAGCCACGCGCCTCGATCTGCCTGCCTTTCAGTGCTTCCAGACCAGTACTGTCAAATCGTCCGAGCAGATTGGGTGCAACCCGCAATACAAGCCTGTCCTGCAACTCGATCCAGATTCCGCCGCGATTGCGCTGCACCTTGCTCACCCGACCGCTGACTACGGCAAAGCCTGAACGCTGGATCTCCTGCGCTTTCTGCACCGGCGATTGCCGCCAGAGACCAAGCCCGGCCTGTCGAGCGCTGCGTTCGGCGGCCTGCTGGCAGGCGACCAGATCGACGTTCGGCGCCACCGCAACGTGAAAACCCAGGCCATCGGCAAGCATTAGCGCTTCGAGATTCACTCCGCTGGCGCTGTAAACATGCGCGAGCGTACGGCCGTAATGGTCTTTCGCCTGCCTGCCGGGCCGCAAGCCGACCCGGCCGCCGCTGTCATCGACCAGCGCTTGCAGGCGTTTACGCGCCGCCACGGCGAACGGTTCGTCGCTGCGGCCCTGCTTGCCCAGCTCCGGCGTATTGAGGCCGATCATGCGCACATTGCGCCCGTCGCTCAGGCGCAGGGTGTCGCCATCGACCACCCGCTGCACGGAGACGCTGGTCAGCCCTGCGGGTGTCGGGCAGAACGCCTGGGCGGCGGACAGCCAAATCGCAGACACAAAAAAGGCGCCCGCAAGGGACGCCTTTTTCATCAGTCTGGAGAAGTCGAAACGACCATCCAAAATGATCAGCCTCAGGCTTTTTTGCCGACGCCGAAAGTAGCGAAACGGTCTGCGAACTTCTGCACACGGCCGCCGGTGTCCAGAGTCTTCTGCTTACCGGTGTAGAACGGGTGGCATTCGTTGCAAACGTCGATCGCCAGGGCTTTGCCGTAGGTCGAACGAGTTTCGAACTTGTTACCGCAGCTGCAGGTAACAGCAATTTCCGGGTAGTTCGGATGGATATCGGCTTTCATGGTGTCTTCCTCAGGCTAGCGTGCCGCCACCCAACACTATTGTTGAATACCGCACGTAATTAGGCCGCGGATTCTACCAGACCTTTTCAATCGCGCAAGCTGTCACCGAGACCGACCGTCTGCTAGGCTCCCGGCCTTGAACGCACTTCCCTGTGGGAGCGAGCCTGCTCGCGAAGGCGCCATGGCAGTCGACACATGTGTTGCCTGACCCACCGCCTTCGCGAGCAGGCTCGCTCCCACAGGTCATGCATATCCGATCATTTTGCGTATCGAGATCCCCCCGCGTGCCCGACGCCATTTTGCGCCTTGCCCTGCCTTCGCCTTTGCGCCGCCTGTTCGATTACCGGGCGCCGGCCGGGGTGCGGCGTGAGCAATTGCAGCCGGGCATGCGCTTGCGGGTGCCGTTCGGTCGGCGCGAGATGATCGGGATTCTGGTCGAGGTCACCGACACCAGCGAGGTGCCGGCAGAAAAACTCAAACCGGCACTGGCCCTCCTCGACTCGACTTCACCGCTGCCGCCGGCGCTGTTCAAGCTGTGCCTGTGGACGGCGCAGTATTATCAGCACAGCCTCGGCGACACCTTGAACTGGGCCTTGCCAGTGCTGCTGCGTCAGGGCGAGCTGGCCGAAGCCCGCCAGGAACGCTTCTGGTCGGTGGCCCCCGGCGCCAGCGTCGATGACCCGCGAGTGGCCCGTGCGCCACGCCAGCGCGAGGCGCTGACCACGCTGGCCCAGCACCCCCACGGCGTCGCCCATCAGTTGCTGAGCAAACTGATGCTGAGCAAGGACAGCCTCGATCTGCTGCTGGCCAAGGGACTGGTGCAAGTCGAAATCCGCCGCCACGCCCCCGGCGTCCGCCATGAACACTGGCTGGCACAACCGGAGCTGCCGCTCAACAGCGAACAACGCGCGGCGTATGAAGCGATTCGCGCCGGTTTCGACAGTTATCACGCGTTTCTCCTGGCCGGCGTCACCGGCAGCGGCAAGACCGAAGTCTATCTGCAACTGATCCGCGAAACCCTCGAAGCCGGCAAGCAAGCCTTGGTGCTGATTCCGGAGATCAACCTCGGCCCGCAAACCCTGGCGCGTTTCGAACAGCGCTTCAATGCGCGTATCGCCCTGCTGCATTCGGCAGTGAATGATCGCGAACGCCTCGACGCGTGGCTCGCCGCCCGTGATGGCGAGGCCGACATTATTATCGGCACCCGTTCGGCGCTGTTCACGCCGATGAAAAATCCCGGGCTGATCATCATCGATGAAGAGCACGACGGTTCCTATAAACAGCAGGAAGGTCTGCGCTACCACGCTCGCGATCTGGCGCTGGTGCGCGCGCGGCAGGAAAACATCCCGATCGTGCTCGGCTCCGCCACGCCGTCGCTGGAAAGTCTGCACAACGCTTACACCGGCCGCTACGGCCTGCTGCGCCTGAACGAGCGCGCCGGCGGCGCCAAGCAACCGCGCTTTCTGCGTCTGGACGTCAAAAGCCGTCCGCTCGACAGCGGTATTTCCGGGCCGATGCAGCAAGCCATCGGCCAGACCCTCGCCAACGGTCAGCAGGTGCTGGTGTTCCTCAACCGTCGCGGCTTTGCCCCGACCCTGCTCTGCCACGATTGCGGCTGGATGTCCGAGTGTTCGCGCTGCGATGCGCGCATGACCGTACACCAGCGTTACGGCGAGTTGCGCTGTCACCACTGCGGCAACGTTGAGCGCACGCCACGCCAGTGCCCGAAGTGCAGCAAGGTCGATCTGCGCCCGGTCGGCGCCGGTACCGAACGCGCCGAAGAGCGTCTGGCGATTCTGTTCCCGGATTATCCGGTACTGCGCGTCGATCGCGACAGCACCTCGCGCAAGGACGCGATGAATCAGCTGTTTGCGACGATTCAAAAGGGTCAGCCGTGCATTCTAGTGGGCACGCAGATGTTGGCCAAAGGGCACCATTTCCCAAGGGTGACGCTGGTATCGATTCTGGATGCCGACGGTGGCCTGTTTTCCGGCGACTTCCGCGCCAGCGAGCGCATGGCGCAGTTGATCGTCCAGGTCGCCGGGCGCGCCGGCCGGGCTGAGGAGCCGGGCAGGGTGATCATCCAGACGCATTTGGCCGACCACCCTTTATTGGTGCAACTGACCGAGCAGGGTTATTTCGCCTTTGCCGAACAAGCCTTGAGCGAGCGCCGCGCGGCCGGGTTGCCGCCGTTTGCCCATTTGGCGCTGTTGCGTGCCGAAGCGCACAAGCCGGGGCAGGCGGAAGGCTTTCTCGATGAAGCGTGCAGCGCGGCCGAACGCTTGCTGGCCGAATTGAATCTGAGCGGCATCGAGTTGCTCGGGCCGGTGCCGGCGCCGATGGAGCGCCGTGCCGGGCGTTATCGCGCCCAGCTGTTGTTACAGGCGACCGCGCGGGCACCGCTGCACCGCTTGCTGGCGAGCTGGATGCTGGTGCTGGAGCAGATGCCGAGCGGGCGGGCGGTGCGCTGGTCGCTGGATGTTGATCCGGTGGATCTGTATTGAGCTGAAGATCGCTTTCGCGAGCAGGCTCGCTCCCACAGTGGATCAGCGCCGTACATACCTTGTGTGTCCTGCGCAAAACCTTGTGGGAGCGAGCCTGCTCGCGAAAGCGGACTTTTTGTCACCACATATCCACATCCTGCCTGCTAAGGTTGGCAAGCCCGTCTTCGCAACGGATAATGCCCAGTTTTTCCACCCGCGCATCGATGCGCCCGCCGCGCTTGCGGTCGAAAGAGAAGACCATGAAAGACACCATTCGCCAGCTGATCCAGCAAGCCCTCACCCAACTCGTCAACGAAGGTGTGTTGCCTGAAGGCCTGACGCCGGCGATCCAGGTGGAGAACGCCCGCGACAAGACCCACGGCGACTTCGCCAGCAACATCGCCATGATGCTGGCCAAGCCGGCCGGCATGAAGCCACGGGATCTGGCGGAGAAAATCATCGCCGCCCTGCCCTCTGACGAGAACGTCACCAAGGCCGAAATCGCCGGCCCGGGCTTCATCAATTTCTTCCAGAACACCCAGGCACTGGCCTCGCGCCTCGACGCCGCACTGGCCGACGCCCATGTCGGCGTGCGCAAGGCCGGCCCGGCGCAACGCACCGTGGTCGACCTGTCGGCGCCGAACCTGGCCAAGGAGATGCACGTCGGCCACTTGCGCTCGACCATCATCGGCGACGGCGTGGCCCGCGTGCTTGAGTTCCTCGGCGACGAAGTGATCCGCCAGAATCACGTCGGCGACTGGGGCACTCAGTTCGGCATGCTGATGGCTTATCTGCAGGAAAATCCGATCACCAGCGACGAATTGTCCGATCTGGAAAACTTCTACCGTGCGGCCAAGCAGCGTTTCGACGAGTCCGAAGAATTTGCCGATCGCGCCCGTGGCCTGGTGGTCAAGTTGCAGGCTGGCGATGCCGAATGCCTGGCACTGTGGACCAAGTTCAAGGACATCTCGCTGTCGCACTGCCAGAAGATCTACGAACTGCTCAACGTCAAACTGACCATGGCCGACGTGATGGGCGAAAGCGCCTACAACGACGACCTGATCAACGTGGTCAACGACCTGAAAGCAGCGGGCATGCTGGTCGAGAGCAACGGCGCCCAGTGCGTGTTCCTCGACGAGTTCAAGAACGCCGATGGCGACCCGCTGCCGGTGATCATCGTCAAGGCCGATGGCGGTTACCTGTACGCCACCACTGACCTGGCGGCCGTGCGCTACCGCAGCGGCAAGCTCAAGGCTGATCGCGCGCTGTATTTCGTCGACCAGCGTCAGGCCCTGCACTTTCAGCAGGTCTTCGCGGTGGCGCGCAAGGCCGGTTTCGTCACCCATCCCATGGAAATGGAACACATGGGTTTCGGTACCATGAACGGCGCCGATGGCCGTCCGTTCAAGACCCGTGATGGCGGCACTGTGAAGCTGATCGACCTGCTGACCGAAGCCCAGGAACGCGCCTACAACCTGGTGAAAGAGAAGAACCCGACCCTGGCCGAAGACGAGTTGCGCAACATCGCCAAGGTCGTCGGCATCGGCGCGGTGAAATACGCCGACCTGTCCAAGCATCGCACCAGCGACTACAGCTTCAACTTCGACCTGATGCTCAATTTCGAAGGCAACACCGCGCCGTATCTGCTGTACGCCTACACCCGTGTGGCCGGTGTGTTCCGCAAACTGGGCAAGGACTTCAGCGAAGTCGACGGCCAGATCGTCCTCGAAGCGGCGCACGAGCAGGAGCTGGCGGCGAAGCTGGCGCAGTTCGGCGAAGTGCTGAACAACGTGGCTGAAAAAGGCACGCCGCACATTCTCTGCACCTACCTGTACGACGTCGCCGGCCTGTTCTCCAGCTTCTACGAGAACTGCCCGATCCTCGCCGCCGACACCCCGGCGCAGATGCAGAGCCGTCTGCGTCTGGCCGCACTGACCGGTCGCACCCTCAAGCAAGGCCTGGAGCTGTTGGGTCTGGAAACTCTGGAGCGTATGTAAGTTGGCTGCCAAGAAAAAACCTGCACCCAAACGCGGCGCCAGCCGCTATCAGGCCCCGGCGAAACAACCGATTCCGGGCTGGCTGTGGATGGCCATCGGCCTGACCGTCGGCGCGTTCATCGTGTTTCTGATGAAACTGGAACCGGGCAAGGGCAGCGACACGGTCAAGCGCGAGAAAGTCGAACAGCAGCAGAAAGCGTCGAAGATCGCCGAGGCCAACAAGACCCCGCCGAGCCCGACGCAACCGGTGAAACCGAAGTACGACTTCTACACCCTGCTGCCGGAATCGGAAGTGATCGTGCCGCCGGACGCGGTACCGGAGAAGACCCTGCCGACGCCGCAAGTGCCGGCCGTCCCGACCACGCCGGTAACCCCGGCCGAAGCGGCGAAGATCGACACCGCACGGGCACAGGCAGCTCTGGCCGGGATCACGCCGCCGCCAGCGCCACCGGTGAGCAAGGCCGCGCCAGTGACCAAGTTTTTCCTCCAGGCCGGTTCGTTCCGCAAGGAAACCGATGCCGACAAGGTTCGCGCGCAGATCATTCTGCTCGGCCAAGCCGTGGCGGTGGAGTCCGGCACGGTCAAGGATGAAACCTGGTATCGCGTGCTGGTCGGCCCGTTCAGCAACCGTGAACAACTGACCACGGCGCAGAAACAACTGGCTGGTGCCGGCTTCAGCAACCTGTTGTTACAACAACGCCAGAGCCGCTAAGGCTCTCAGAGGTCAGCTGCAACTTGCAGGTGACCTTCAAACTTTGTGGTGAGGGGATTTATCCCCGTTTGGCTGCGGAGCAGCCCTGAAACCAGCCATTGCGGTGCAGCAGGCATACCGCAAATGATGGTTTCGCGACTGCTCCGCAGCCGAACGGGGATAAATCCCCTCGCCACAGTCATCACACACACCATTCGTCTCCCATCGCCCCAACCGGTTGAAATCCCCTCCAGCACCCCCATATGAATGGGCATAAGGCATTTTCGCCCCGCTGCGTGGAGACTCTTCCCTTGACCACCATCGTTTCAGTCCGCCGCCACGGCAAAGTCGTCATGGGCGGCGACGGCCAGGTTTCTCTCGGCAACACCGTGATGAAAGGCAACGCCAAAAAGGTCCGTCGCCTGTACCACGGCCAGGTCATCGCCGGTTTCGCCGGTGCCACCGCCGACGCCTTCACCCTGTTCGAACGTTTCGAAGGCCAGCTCGAAAAACATCAGGGTCACCTGATCCGCGCCGCCGTCGAACTCGCCAAGGAATGGCGCACCGACCGCTCCCTGAGCCGCCTCGAAGCGATGCTCGCGGTCGCCAACAAGGACGCCTCGCTGATCATCACCGGTAACGGTGACGTGGTCGAACCCGAAGATGGCCTGATCGCCATGGGTTCCGGCGGCGCCTACGCGCAAGCCGCCGCCAGCGCCCTGCTGAAAAAGACCGATCTGTCGGCGCGCGAGATCGTCGAAACCGCTCTCGGCATCGCCGGCGACATCTGTGTATTCACCAACCACACCCAGACCATTGAGGAGCAGGATCTCGCTGAATAAGCCTGTTGCGGCCCCTGTGCCACGGCTTGTTTTTGCTTGAGGACCGTCAATTACTATGTCCATGACTCCCCGCGAAATCGTCCACGAACTCAACCGCCATATCATCGGCCAGGACGATGCCAAGCGCGCCGTCGCGATTGCCCTGCGCAACCGCTGGCGCCGCATGCAACTGCCTGAAGAGCTGCGCGTTGAGGTGACCCCGAAGAACATCCTGATGATCGGCCCGACCGGTGTCGGTAAAACCGAGATCGCCCGTCGCCTGGCGAAACTGGCCAATGCGCCGTTCATCAAGGTCGAAGCGACCAAATTCACCGAAGTCGGTTATGTCGGCCGTGACGTCGAGTCGATCATCCGTGATCTGGCCGATGCCGCGATCAAAATGCTCCGCGAACAGGAAATGACCCGCGTACGTCACCGGGCCGAAGACGCCGCCGAGGATCGCATCCTCGACGCGTTGCTGCCGCCAGCACGCATGGGCTTCAGCAACGAAGAAGCGCCGAGCTCCGATTCCAACACCCGTCAGCTGTTCCGCAAGCGCCTGCGCGAAGGCCAGCTGGACGACAAGGAAATCGAAATCGAAGTCGCCGAAGTCTCCGGCATCGAGATCGCCACGCCGCCAGGCATGGAAGAGATGACCAACCAGCTGCAATCGCTGTTTGCCAACATGGGCAAGGGCAAGAAGAAGTCGCGCAAGCTCAAGGTCAAGGAAGCGCTGAAACTGGTGCGCGATGAAGAAGCCGGGCGTCTGGTCAACGAAGAAGAACTGAAGGCCAAGGCGCTGGAAGCGGTCGAGCAGCACGGTATCGTCTTCATCGACGAGATCGACAAGGTCGCCAAGCGCGGCAATGTCGGCGGCGCCGATGTCTCCCGTGAAGGCGTACAGCGCGACCTGCTGCCGCTGATCGAAGGCTGCACCGTCAACACCAAGCTGGGCATGGTCAAGACCGACCACATCCTGTTCATCGCCTCCGGTGCGTTCCACCTGAGCAAGCCAAGCGATCTGGTGCCGGAGCTGCAAGGTCGTCTGCCGATCCGCGTCGAGCTCAAGGCGCTGAGCCCGGAAGACTTCGAACGCATCCTCAGCGAACCGCACGCCTCGCTCACCGAGCAATACTGCGCGCTGCTGAAGACCGAAGGCCTGAACATCCAGTTCCAGCCCGAGGGCATCAAGCGTCTGGCGGAGATCGCCTGGCAGGTCAACGAGAAAACCGAGAACATCGGTGCCCGTCGCCTGCACACCCTGCTTGAGCGTCTGCTCGAAGAGGTGTCGTTCAGCGCCGGCGACCTCGCCAGCGCCCACGATGACAAGGCGATTCTGATCGACGCCGACTACGTCAACAGCCACCTCGGCGAATTGGCGCAGAACGAAGATCTGTCCCGTTATATCCTGTAAGCCATACTTACAGCGGTAGCGGACCCTGTGGGAGCGAGCCTGCTCGCGAAGAGGTCGTGTCAGTCGGTATCAATGCCGTCTGAACCGCCGCTTTCGCGAGCAGGCTCGCTCCCACATTTGAATCAGGGTCGCCCACACATCGGACGCCAGCCCATGAATCGAATCCCCTCCGACATCAAACTGCACAAAGCCTCGAAAACCCTGACGCTCACTTACGCGTCCGGCGAGGAATTCACCCTGCCCGCGGAGTTTCTGCGCGTGCACTCTCCCTCCGCCGAGGTCCAGGGCCACGGCAAACCGATCCTGCAATTCGGCAAGCTCAACGTGGGTCTGAGCAAGCTGGAACCGGCTGGCAACTACGCACTGAAACTGACCTTCGACGACGGTCATGACAGCGGCCTGTTCACCTGGGAATACCTCTATGAACTCGGCAAGCGCCAGAACGAACTCTGGGACGATTATCTTGCCGAGCTGCGCGCGGCCGGAAAATCCCGCGATCCGAACGAGTCGTTCGTCAAGCTGATGCTCTAGGCCGTGGCTCTCGCTCTTTAGAGGGCATTTTCTAACTTCATCTGTTTGAATGCTCCGCGCATATGGCCCCGGATCGGCCGCTTGCGAAAAAAATTAAACTCGGGTAACCAATGGAGCTGGCAAGTTCCCTGCAGTGCTCTACGACTGTAAAGCAGCTATGCAGAATCAACGGTCACCCGAGCAGTAGTACCCGGCATTGGCTGTGGAAGCGACAGCGTGAAACCGGGTACTCGTCTCAGGACAATGGAGCGTCGTAGATGAGTGACAAGAATAACGATGACCTGAAGTACCAAGCCTCGGAAAACACTCTGGGGCTTAACCCCGTCGTCGGGCTGCGCGGAAAGGATCTGCTGGCCTCTGCTCGAATGGTGCTGAAACAGGCCATCAGACAACCGATTCACAGCGTCAGGCACGTGACCCATTTCGGCCTCGAGCTGAAGAACGTGCTGCTGGGTAAGTCCGCGCTGCAACCGGCCGGTGACGACCGCCGTTTCGCCGACCCGGCGTGGAGCCAGAACCCGCTGTACAAACGTTATCTGCAAACCTACCTGGCCTGGCGCAAGGAACTGCATGCCTGGATCGATGACAGCAGCCTGTCCCCCAAGGACATCGCTCGCGGGCATTTCGTCATCAACCTGATGACCGAAGCCATGGCGCCGACCAACACGGCGGCCAACCCGGCGGCGGTCAAACGCTTCTTCGAAACCGGCGGCAAAAGCCTGCTCGATGGCCTCTCGCATCTGGCCAAGGATCTCGTGCACAACGGCGGCATGCCGAGCCAGGTCAACATGGGCGCGTTCGAAGTCGGCAAGAGCCTCGGCGTCACCGAAGGTGCTGTGGTGTTCCGCAATGATGTGCTGGAGCTGATCCAGTACCGGCCGATCACCGAGCAGGTCCACGAACGCCCACTGCTGGTAGTGCCGCCGCAGATCAACAAGTTCTACGTCTTCGACTTGAGCCCGGACAAGAGTCTGGCGCGCTTCTGCCTGCGCAACAATGTGCCGACCTTCATCATCAGCTGGCGCAACCCGACCAAGGCCCAGCGCGAGTGGGGTCTGTCGACGTATATCGAAGCGCTGAAGGAAGCGGTCGACGTAGTCACCGCGATCACCGGCAGCAAAGACGTCAACATGCTCGGCGCCTGCTCCGGCGGCATCACCTGCACCGCCCTGCTCGGCCACTACGCCGCGCTCGGCGAGAACAAGGTCAACACCCTCACCCTGCTGGTCAGCGTGCTCGACACCACCCTGGACAGCGACGTCGCCCTGTTCGTCGATGAGCAGACCCTGGAGACCGCCAAGCGCCACTCCTACCAGGCCGGCGTGCTCGAAGGCAAAGACATGGCCAAGGTCTTCGCCTGGATGCGCCCCAACGATCTGATCTGGAATTATTGGGTCAACAACTACCTGCTCGGCAACGAGCCGCCGGTGTTCGACATCCTGTTCTGGAACAACGACACCACCCGCCTGCCCGCTGCGTTCCACGGCGACCTGATCGAGATGTTCAAAAACAATCCACTGATCCGTCCCAATGCACTGGAAGTGTGCGGCACGCCGATCGACCTCAAGCAGGTCACCGCCGACATCTTCTCGCTGGCCGGCACCAACGATCACATCACGCCATGGAAGTCCTGCTACAAGTCGGCGCAGCTGTTCGGCGGAAAAGTAGAATTCGTGCTGTCGAGCAGCGGCCATATCCAAAGCATCCTCAACCCGCCGGGCAATCCGAAATCGCG
The DNA here is from genome assembly GCF_900187595.1 of Pseudomonas sp. Irchel 3F6. NCBI lineage: Bacteria > Pseudomonadati > Pseudomonadota > Gammaproteobacteria > Pseudomonadales > Pseudomonadaceae > Pseudomonas > Pseudomonas sp. Irchel 3F6. The sequence continues at coordinate 372,474 of NZ_FYDP01000003.1, forward strand.
TTACATGACCAGCGAAGAGATGGCGGCGACTGCCGATGACTGGCAGGAAAACTCGACCAAGCACACCGATTCCTGGTGGCTGTATTGGCAGGCATGGCTGGCCGAGCGCTCGGGCAACCTGAAAAAGGCCCCGACGAAACTGGGCAACAAAGCGTACCCGGCAGGCGAGGCTTCGCCGGGCACTTATGTTCACGAACGGTAACTGACACCACCCATTGTGGGAGAGGGCCTTGTGGCGAGGGGATTTATCCCCGTTGGGTTGCGAAGCAGTCGTGAATCGACTAGCCGCGATCAGTCTGACAAATCGCGGTTTCAGGATTCGGGGGTCGCTTCGCAACCCAACGGGGATAAATCCCCTCACCACAAGGTCCGCTCCTACAGGAATACGGGTGGACTTGAAATCTACAGGGCCTCACGCATGCCGCAACCGTTCATATTCCGCACCGTCGATCTGGATGGCCAGACCCTCCGCACGGCGGTGCGTCCCGGCAAGCCTCATTTGACGCCTCTGCTGATTTTCAACGGCATCGGCGCCAACCTGGAGCTGGTGTTCCCGTTTGTCGCGGCGCTCGACCCGGATCTGGAAGTGATCGCCTTCGACGTGCCAGGGGTCGGCGGATCGTCGACGCCGAACCGGCCGTATCGCTTCCCCGGCCTGGCCAAACTGACGGCGCGGATGCTCGACTATCTCGACTACGGTCAGGTCAATGTGATCGGCGTGTCGTGGGGCGGAGCTCTGGCGCAGCAGTTTGCCTACGACTATCCCGAGCGCTGCAAAAAACTGGTACTGGCGGCCACTGCGGCCGGTGCGGTGATGGTCCCTGGCAAACCGAAAGTGCTGTGGATGATGGCCAGCCCGCGCCGCTACATTCAGCCATCCCATGTGATCCGCATCGCGCCAATGATCTACGGCGGCTCGTTCCGTCGCGACCCGACGCTGGCTGCCAGCCATGCGGCGAAAGTGCGCTCGGCGGGCAAGCTCGGTTACTACTGGCAACTGTTCGCCGGCCTCGGCTGGACCAGCATCCACTGGCTGCACAAGATCCATCAGCCGACGCTGGTGCTGGCCGGCGATGACGATCCGCTGATTCCGCTGATCAACATGCGCATGCTCGCCTGGCGCATTCCCAACGCCCAGTTGCACATCATCGATGACGGCCATCTGTTCCTGATCACTCGCGCCGAAGCGGTGGCGCCGATCATCATGAAGTTTCTCGAAGAGGAGCGTCTGCGCGCAGTCATGCACCCGCATCCGACCCCGCTCGGCGGCTGATCGCGGCGGCCTGCTTTATGCAGCACTTTTCAAATCAAGCGCGCGGCAGGACGCCGCGCAGGCAGCAACCGGTAACAGCGTCTATGGTGTTCTGGTTCGGTGAGTGTGTTTTTGCCCTGAAGACGAAGGAGTGTTGAGTCATGCGCGAAAAACCAGCGACGGGCGTGGTGCCCAGCCCCGCCGTGTTTATCAACGCCCAAAGTGCGATCGCCGGTCTGCGTGGCAGGGATCTGCTGTCGACACTGCGCAGCGTCGCCGCCCACGGCTTGCGCAATCCGTTGCACAGCGCCAGGCACGCGCTGAAGCTTGGCGGGCAGTTGGGGCGCGTGCTGCTCGGCGAAACCCTGCACCCGACCAATCCGCAAGACAGCCGCTTCGCCGATCCGGCGTGGAGCCTCAACCCGTTCTACCGACGCAGCCTGCAGGCTTATCTGGCCTGGCAGAAACAGGTCAAGAGCTGGATCGATGAAGGCGACATGAGCCCTGAAGATCGTGCCCGTGCGCACTTCGCTTTCACTCTGCTCAATGACGCCGTGGCGCCCTCCAACACCCTGCTCAATCCGCTGGCGGTCAAGGAGCTGTTCAATTCCGGCGGGCAGAGTCTGGTGCGTGGCCTGAGCCATCTGTTCGATGATCTGTTGCACAACGACGGCCTGCCACGGCAAGTGACCAAGCAGGCGTTCGAGGTCGGCAAAACCGTAGCGACCACCACTGGGGCTGTGGTGTTTCGCAATGAAATGTTCGAGTTGATCCAGTACAAATCGATGAGCGAAAAGCAGTACGCCAAGCCCTTGCTGGTGGTGCCGCCGCAAATCAACAAGTACTACATCTTCGATCTGAGCCCGCAGAACAGCTTCGTCCAGTACGCCCTGAAAAACAGCCTGCAGACCTTCATGATCAGCTGGCGCAACCCTGATGTGCGCCATCGCGAGTGGGGCCTGTCGAGTTACGTCGAAGCGGTCGAAGAAGCGATGAACATCTGCCGGGCGATTACCGGCGCCCGCGAAGTGAACCTGATGGGCGCCTGCGCCGGCGGCCTGACCATTGCCGCCCTGCAAGGGCATTTGCAGGCCAAACGGCAACTGCGCCGGGTCGCCAGCGCGACCTATCTGGTCAGTCTGCTCGACAGCCAGATCGAGACCCCGGCCACGCTGTTCGCCGACGAGCAAACACTGGAAGCGGCCAAACGTCGCTCGTACCAGCGAGGCGTGCTCGACGGTCGCGACATGGCCAAGGTCTTCGCCTGGATGCGCCCCAACGATTTGATCTGGAGCTATTTCGTCAACAACTACCTGCTGGGCAAGGAGCCGCCAGCCTTCGACATCCTCTACTGGAACAACGACAACACGCGCCTGCCGGCGGCGCTGCACGGCGATCTGCTGGACTTCTTCAAGCACAACCCGCTGATCCACGCGGGCGGTCTCGAGGTGTGCGGTACGCCGATCGATCTGCAGAAGGTCAATGTCGACAGCTTCAGCGTCGCCGGCATGAACGACCACATCACGCCGTGGGACGCGGTGTATCGCTCGACCCTGCTGCTCGGTGGCGAACGACGTTTCGTGCTGTCCAACAGCGGCCACGTGCAGAGCATCCTCAACCCGCCGAGCAACCCGAAAGCTGCCTACGTCGAGAACGCCAAACTGAGCAGCGACCCGCGTGCCTGGTACTACGATGCCAAACACGTCGACGGCAGCTGGTGGCCGCAGTGGCTGGAATGGGTCGCCCAGCGCTCCGGCGCCCTGAATGAGACTCGCACCACCCTCGGCAATCCGAACTATCCACCGATGGAAGCAGCACCTGGCACCTATGTGCATGTGCGCTGACGCTCAACCGAAATTTTCTAAGAAGACTGGATGAAAACCCGCGACCGGATCCTCGAATGTGCGCTGCAACTGTTCAACGAAAAGGGTGAACCGAACGTTTCCACCATGGAGGTGGCCAACGAAATGGGGATCAGCCCGGGCAATCTCTACTACCACTTCCACGGTAAGGAACCGCTGATTCTCGGCCTGTTCGAACGCTTCCAGCACGAGCTCGCGCCCCTGCTCGACCCGCCGCCGGACGTGGAGCTTGCACCGGAGGATTACTGGCTGTTTCTGCATTTGATCGTCGAGCGCCTGGCGCAATACCGGTTCCTGTTCCAGGACCTGTCGAACCTCGCCGGGCGCTTGCCGAAACTGGCCAAGGGGATTCGCAATCTGCTCAATGCGCTGAAGCGGACGCTGGCGTCGTTGCTGGCGCGATTGAAGGCTTCGGGGCAACTGGTCAGCGATACCCAGGCATTGGGGCAACTGGTGGAGCAGGTGACCATGACGTTGCTGTTCTCGCTGGATTACCAGCGGATTCTTGATCGTGAGGGAGAGGTTCGGTTGGTGGTTTATCAGATCATGATGCTGGTGGCGCCGCATTTGCTGCCGCCGGTGAAGGTGGCGACAGAGCGAATGGCCCTGCAATACCTTGAGGATCACGACTGACCCGAAAAGCCCCTCACCCTAACCCTCTCCCGGAGGGAGAGGGGACTGATTGGGGGATGTTCGCGAGCTACGCCGACCTGAGCGAGCTTCTTTGAATCGATAATCGACTCGATTTGTTGAGGTCGACGTATGACGCAGGACACCTCGGTCGGCTCCCTCTCCTTGGGGAGAGGGCTGGGGTGAGGGACCGCTTGGAATGCACAAACAAAAACGCCCGACCTTCACAGGCCGGGCGTTTTTGATTTGCCCTGAAATCAGGACTGACTGGATGGCGTCGACGGTGTCGATGCCGCAGTCGGAGTAGCTGCTGCCGTGGGTGCCGCAGCGGAGTTTGCCGCGTTGGCCAGAGCTGTTGGCGCAGTCGATGGCGCCTCAGCCGGTTTCGGCGCAGCGGCTTTCGGCGCGGCCGGTTTTTTCACTGCTGGCTTTTTCGCCGCAGCCGGCTTGGCCGCAGGCTTCGCAGCGGGTTTGGCGGCAGCAGTTTTCGCTGCTGGCTTGGCCGCTGGTTTTGCTGCTGCTTTAGCCGCAGGTTTTGCTGCTGCTTTGGTTGCCGGTTTGGCAGCGGCCTTGGCGGCAACCGGTTTGGCTGCCGCTTTGGCCGCAGGCTTGGCGGCCGCAGTTTTGGTCGCAGCTTTCGCAGCCGGTTTTGCTGCCGCTTTGGTCAGTGGCTTGGCTGCGGTTTTCGCCGCAGGTTTGGCAGCTGCAGTTTTAGTGGCAGGTTTCGCCGCAGCGGTTTTTGCCGCCACAGGCTGCGCTTTCAGACCGGTGAGTTTTTCGATCTGCTTTGTCAGCGTATCGACCTTGGCGTTGAGCGCCTTGACCTCATTGCGGCTCGGCACACCCAGGCGCGAAATCGCGCTGTTCAGGCGCTTGTCGAAAGCCCCTTCCAGCTCGTCCCACTTGCCCAGTGCGCGATCTTTCACGCCGCTGATACGCGACTTGGCCGAGGAGGTCGAGTCCTCGACTTTCTTGCCGACGGCAGTCTTGGTGAGTTTCTCGGCTTTCTCGCCGTCTTTGACCAATGCATCGAAGAGTTTGCTGCCGTCAGTGTCGATCTTCGAGTACACGCCTAAACCAGCCAGCCAGATTTTGCGGGAGTAGGACTCGACCTTCCCGACCCACGAGCTGCTTTCTTTATCGGTGTTCTTTTTGCCAGCCATCCCGTTCTCCTTAAGATTTTCGCGCGACGCGTTCGAGCAATGCCGTCAGCTCATCGAGCTTAGCAGAGAGTGCCTCAACGTCATGTTTAGACGGAATGCCGATCCGATTCAAGGCGCTGGCTACACGGTTGTCGAAGGCCTTCTCGACCTTGTCGAGCTGAACTTCCACGCGACCCTTGAACGAGCTGACCTGAGTGGCCGCGTCATCGATCTCGGCGTTGGCCGCATGGAGTTTTTCGCTGACGGCTTTTTTGCCTTTCTTTTCAACAGTTTGACCGGCGGCAACGAGCTCCTGAAAGTACTCGCTGCCCTCCTGGCCGACCTTGGTGTAGGCGCCCAGGCCTGCCAGCCAGATCTTGCGGGCATAGGATTTGACGTCGCTCAGAGTGGAAGTCGGAGCGTCGATTTTTTTCTTCAAAATGACTTTGGCCATGGTGCACCTCACGCGCAGAAGGTTTGAGGAACTGCCGGACGAGTGTCGGGCTCAGGCACAAAGTAGGGAGAAAAATTAGAAAGGGCACCCTAACCAGCGGGAGCAACTCTAAACAAATGTGGGAGCGAGCCTGCTCGCGAAAGCGGTTTGTCAATCACGGATAATTTGACTGAAAGAACGCTTTCGCGAGCAGGCTCGCTCCCACAGGGGATTGGATTTCAATCTGGAAATCAGGCCAGGGCTTTGTCGAGGGCTTTCTCGATCTCGGCTTTGATCATGCCGCTCATGGCCGACATCATCAGGCCCAGTTCGACGTCGACCCTGATCGAATCGTCCGCCACATGCACTTCACCTTTCACGCCAGAGCGTTTGAGGTTCAGGGTGTCGCCCGACCATTGCGGCTCCAGGCCGTATTGTTCATTGAGCTTTTTGGCCAGTTTGTCGGCCTTTTCGCGGGCGGCGTCCTTGCCCAGGGTGTGGGCGCGCTCAACACTGATTTTGGCCATGGAATGACTCCTGATGATTGAATGGCTGACGTTGAATCTTGACCGCATCTGCGGCAAATCGTCCCGAAGGTTGCCCATCTTACCTTTAGCCATTCCAAGACAAAGCATGGCTTGGGGATTAGAATGTCGCGCATTCTCTTTTGGTGACAGCGATATGACTGATCAGCGCAAAGGCAGCGATGCCGAACCCACCACTCACTTCGGCTTCAAAAACGTTCCGGAAAGCCAGAAAGCGGAAAAAGTCGCTGAGGTTTTCCATTCCGTAGCCGCTAAATACGACCTCATGAACGACCTTCTGTCGGGCGGCATGCACCGTCTGTGGAAGCGTTTCGCGATCGAGCTTTCCGGCGTGCGCAGCGGCAACCGCGTACTCGACATCGCTGGTGGCACCGGCGACCTGACCCGCAAGTTCTCGAACCTCGTCGGCCCGACCGGCCAGGTCGTGCTGGCCGACATCAACGAGTCGATGCTCAAGGTCGGCCGTGATCGTCTGCTCGATCTGGGCGTTGCCGGCAACGTCGAATTCGTCCAGGCCGACGCGGAAAAACTGCCATTCCCGGACAACCATTTCGACTGCGTGACCATCGCCTTCGGCCTGCGCAACGTGACGCACAAAGAGGACGCGTTGCGTTCGATGCTGCGCGTGCTCAAGCCTGGCGGCCGCCTGCTGGTGCTGGAATTCTCCAAGCCGACCAACGCGCTGATGTCCAAAGCCTACGACGCCTACTCGTTCGCCTTCATGCCGCTGATGGGCAAGCTGATCACCAACGATTCGGAAAGCTATCGTTACCTGGCCGAATCGATCCGCATGCACCCGAATCAGGAAACGCTGAAGTCGATGATGGTCGAGGCCGGTTTCGACCGCGTGACCTATCACAACATGACCGCAGGCATCGTCGCCCTGCACCGCGGCATCAAACCCTGATGTTGCTCACCGGGCTGCTCGCCAGCGTCGAACTCGGCCTCAATCGGGTGCTGCGTCTCGACAGCACGGCGCTGCCGCGCCTGGCGCATCTGACCGGCAAAGTGATTGCCGTCGACTGCCGCAGCCCGGCGCTGCAACTGTTCATACTGCCCAGCGACGAAGGCCTGATGCTCGCTGCGCAGTGGGCAGCGGACGTCGATTGCACGTTGCGTGCACCGGCCTCAAGCCTGCTGAAACTGGCCCTGAGCAAGGACAAGACCGCCGTGCTGCACGCTCCGGAAGTCGAGCTCGATGGCGACAGCGGTGTGTTGCTGGAGCTGGCCGGCGTGCTGCAAAACCTCGAGCTGGACTGGGAGTACGAACTCTCGCGCTGGCTCGGTCCGGTCGCAACGCAATTGCTCGGTGGCCATCTGCGCAGCCGCGCACGCTGGTATCAACAAGGATTTGCCAGCCTCAACCAGAATCTTGCCGAATATCTCGCCGAAGAATCGCGCACCCTTGTCGGGCAGCGTGAAGCCGAAGCGCGGTTCAGCGAACTGGACCGGATCAAACTTGATCTGGAACGACTCGAGGCGCGTTTTGAGCGCCTTTCCCGATCCCTCGACCCAAGCGATAACGCATGAAGCTGCTTGCCGTCCGCCGTCTGTTGCGCATCCAGCGCGTCGTGATCCGCTACCGCCTCGATGACCTGCTGTTCGATCTGCCGCTGCCCTGGTTCCTTCTGGCCGTGCGCTTTTTGCTGCCGTGGCGCTGGCTGCCGCGCAAGCCGCTGGAACTCAACCGTGGTGCGCGCTTGCGTCTGGCGTTGCAGGATCTGGGGCCGATCTTCATCAAGTTCGGGCAGATTCTTTCGACCCGCCGCGACCTGTTGCCCGAAGACATCGCCGATGAGCTGATGCTGCTGCAGGACCGCGTGCCGCCGTTCGACTCGCAGCTGTCAATCAAGCTGATCGAAGAACAGCTGGGCAAGAAAATCAGCGAAGTGTTCAGCCGTTTCGACGTCGCCCCGCTGGCCTCGGCCTCGGTGGCGCAGGTGCATGCGGCGCAGCTCAAAAGCGGCGAAGAAGTCGTGGTCAAGGTCATTCGCCCAGGCCTGAAACCGATCATCGCGCAGGACCTGGCGTGGCTGTTCATCCTCGCCCGCGCGGCGGAAAAGTTCTCCGCTGATGCACGCCTGCTGCACCCGGTCGATGTGGTGCAGGACTACGAAAAAACCATTTACGACGAACTCGATCTGTTGCGCGAGGCGGCCAACGCCAGCCAGTTGCGCCGCAACTTCGAAGGCTCGCAGTTGCTTTATGTACCGCAAGTCTATTGGGACTGGTGCCGGCCGAAAGTGCTGGTCATGGAGCGCATTTACGGCATTCAGGTCACCGATCTGGCGACCCTCGCTGACCAGCGCACCGACATGAAAATGCTCGCCGAGCGTGGCGTGGAGATTTTCTTCACTCAAGTGTTCCGCGACAGCTTCTTCCACGCCGACATGCACCCGGGCAACATTTTCGTCAGCACCGTCAATCCGTGGAGCCCGCAATACATCGCGATCGACTGCGGCATCGTCGGCAGCCTGACCCCGGAAGACCAGGACTATCTGGCGCGCAACCTGTTCGCCTTCTTCAAGCGTGACTACCGTCGTGTGGCGCAACTGCACATCGACTCGGGCTGGGTGCCGGCGGAAACCAAACTCAACGAATTCGAAGCGGCGATCCGTACGGTGTGCGAACCGATCTTCGAAAAACCGTTAAAAGATATTTCATTTGGCCAGGTGCTGATGCGCCTGTTCCAGACCGCACGCCGCTTCAACATGGAAGTGCAGCCGCAACTGGTGCTGTTGCAGAAGACCTTGCTGAACATCGAAGGCCTCGGTCGTCAGTTGTATCCGGATCTGGATCTGTGGAACACCGCGCAGCCGTTTCTCGAGCGCTGGATGCGCGAACGCGTCAGCCCGAAAGCCTTGCTGGGCAACGTGCAGAGCCAGCTGGAGCAGATTCCGCACCTGTCGAACATGGCCCGCGATCTGCTCGAACGCATGTCGCAACCCCACGCCAAAGACCCTCCGCCGCCGTGGCACAAACGCAAGGACGACTGGTTCCTGCGCCTGCTCGGCTGCGCGCATCTGGCCGGCGGCGCGATCCTCGCAGCGGGTGGTCCGTTGACCGAGTGGGCGCACTGGCCCGCCGGAATCATGATCGCGGTCGGTTTGTATCTGGTCGTTCGCCGATAGCACGATTGAGCTGCAAGTTATAAGCTGCCAGCTTCAAGCTTGACGCTACAGGCACGCCGCAACGTGCGTTTACTTGCAGCTCGAAGCTCATGGCTTGCTGCTGCTTTTCGAGATTTGACGATGAAAAACTGGCTGGACGAGATCAAGTGGGATGCTGACGGCCTGGTGCCGGCGATTGCCCAGGATCACAAGACCGGGCGCGTATTGATGATGGCCTGGATGAACCGCGAAGCGCTGGAACTGACCGCTGCGGAGAATCGTGCAATCTACTGGTCACGTTCCCGTGGCAAGCTGTGGCGCAAGGGCGAAGAGTCCGGCCATGTGCAGACCCTGCATGAAATGCGTCTGGACTGTGACGCCGACGTGATCATCCTGATGGTTGAACAGATCGGCGACATCGCCTGCCACACCGGCCGTCAAAGCTGCTTTTACCGGGTCTTCGAAAACGGCGACTGGAAAACGGTCGACCCGGTACTGAAAGACCCGCACGCTATCTATTCCGCAGGACACACACATGAGTGACACCCTGACCCGCCTCGCTCAGGTACTTGAAGAGCGCAAAGGCGCAGCCGCCGACAGTTCGTATGTCGCCAGCCTGTATCACAAGGGGCTGAACAAGATTCTGGAGAAAGTCGGCGAAGAGTCGGTCGAAACCATTATTGCCGCCAAGGATGCCGCGATCAGCGGCGATTGCAGTGATGTGATCTACGAGACCGCCGACCTGTGGTTCCACAGCATGGTCATGCTCGCCCAACTGGGGCAGCATCCGCAGGCCGTGCTGGATGAACTGGACCGTCGCTTCGGCTTGTCCGGACACGTCGAGAAAGCCTCGCGTCCGTCCGCCTGAACAACTTTTAGAGAGGAATCGCCACATGGGCATTTTTGACTGGAAACACTGGGTCGTCATTCTGATTGTCGTGGTGCTGGTGTTCGGTACCAAAAAACTGAAAAACCTCGGCACCGACGTTGGCGAATCGATCAAGGGCTTTCGCAAAGCCATGAACGACGACGAAAAACCGGCCGAGCCGAGCGTGACCCCGCCGGCCCAGCCAGTGCCACCGGTGCAGCCGCAAACCACCGCTCAGGCCAACCCGCCGCACACCATCGACGTGCAGGCGCAAAAAGTCGAAGAGCCGATCCGCAAAGACGTGTGAGCACTGACTAATGTTTGGTATCAGCTTCTCTGAACTGCTGCTCGTCGGCCTCGTCGCCCTGCTGGTGCTCGGCCCCGAGCGTCTGCCGGGCGCGGCGCGCACCGCCGGTCTGTGGGTCGGCCGCCTGAAGCGCAGCTTCAACGCGATCAAACAGGAAGTTGAACGTGAAATCGGTGCCGACGAGATCCGTCGGCAACTGCACAACGAACATATTCTGTCGCTGGAGCAAGAGGCGCGGAAGATCTTCAATCCGAACCAGCAGGAGCCGACGCCGGTCGAGCCTGTGGGCGAGCAGACGATTCACAGCGCTGCCGCTCCGACTCCTGCACCTGTTGTAACACCGCCAGGACCGGCGCCGGTTACCACAGACACATCGGTTGAACACGTAGCGCCCTCCGCCGCGCCGACTACACCAGCGCCTCAAGACCCTACACTGCCGCCGCGAGCCCCATGAGCGATCTTCCGGAAAACGACCAGCACATGCCGCTGGTATCGCACCTCACCGAGTTGCGCACCCGCCTGCTGCGTTGCGTGGCGGCGATCTTCATCATCTTTGCCGGGCTGTTCGCGTTCACCCAGCAGATCTACACCTTCGTCTCGACGCCGCTGCGCCAGTACCTGCCGGTCGGCGCGACGATGATCGCCACAGACGTGTCGTCGCCGTTCCTGACGCCGCTGAAACTGACGATGATGGTTTCGCTGTTTCTTGCGATTCCGGTGATCCTGCATCAGATCTGGGGCTTTATCGCTCCGGGCCTGTACAAGCATGAAAAACGCGTCGCGGTACCGCTGCTGATCTCCAGCATCCTGCTGTTCTACATCGGCATGGCGTTCGCCTATTACTTCGTCTTTCCATTGATCTTCAAATTCTTCGCCGCTGCCACCCCGGCCGGCGTGGAAATGATGACCGACATCGCCAGCTACCTCGATTTCGTCATGACGCTGTTCTTCGCCTTCGGCGTGGCGTTCGAAATCCCGGTGGCCGTGGTCCTGCTGGTGTGGATCGGCGTGGTCGACGTCAAATACCTGAAGAAGATCCGCCCGTACGTGATCATCGGCTGCTTCGTGGTCGGCATGATCCTCACCCCGCCGGACATCTTCTCGCAGACCCTGCTGGCTGTGCCGATGTGGATGCTGTTCGAGATCGGCATCCTCTTCGGCGCGCTGGTCAGCAAGCGCGAACGCCCGGACGAAACCCCGGCCGATGACCACAACGACCAGCCGCCAGCGACTCAGGCATGAACCTGCTGCTGCTCGAAGAGGCCGACTTCATTGCGGCCGACCGCGTGATCCTGCGCGACCGGCGCCTGACCCACATGCAGGAAGTGCATCGCTCCGAAGTCGGTGACAGCCTGCGCGTCGGGCGCATCAACGGACTGATGGGTTCGGCTGAGCTGCTGCGTCTGGAAGCGGGCGAAGCAGAGTTGCGTGTCAGCCTTGATCAGCCACCGCCGGCCAAGCTGCCGCTGACCCTGGTGCTGGCCCTGCCCCGGCCGAAAATGCTGCGCCGCGTGTTCCAGACCGTCGCGACCATGGGTGTGGCCAAGGTGATTCTGGTCAACAGTTATCGCGTGGAGAAAAGCTTCTGGCAGACGCCGTTTCTGGAGCCGGAAGCGATTCGTGAGCAGTTGATCCTCGGGCTCGAACAGGCTCGCGATACGGTATTGCCGGAGATCGTCATCGAAAAGCGCTTCAAGCCTTTCGTTGAGGATCGGCTGCCGGCGATCAGCGCGGGCACCCTCGGCCTGGTCGGCCACCCCGGCCACTTCCCGCCCTGCCCGCGCGCCCTGAACGAACCGGTGACCCTGGCCATTGGCCCCGAGGGTGGCTGGATTCCCTACGAAATCGATCTGCTGGCCAAATCCGGCCTGCAACCGGTGCAATTGGGCGAGCGCATCCTGCGCGTCGAAACCGCCGTCACCGCCCTGCTCGCACGCCTGTTCTAGCGCGACACCGATCCTGTGTAGGAGCTGCCGAAGGCTGCGATCTTTTGTTTTTAAAAGCAAGATCAAAGGATCGCAGCCTCGTTGCACTCGTCAGCTCCTACAAGCCCCTACAGTCGCAGACAAGTGGCGTTACAGATTGCCACCACCCAGCCGATACAACCCCTATAAGTCCAATTAAGTGGTCCGAAGGGAGTGGTCGCATGTACCGTTGGTTAGCCGAGAGTCTTGGAAACGTCAGCGTCAAACGCAAGCTGGGCATCGGTTTCGGCCTGGTGCTGTTGCTGACGCTGTTGATCACGTTCACCGGCTGGACCGGCATGAGCGGCATCATCAGCCGTGGCGACAAGCTCGGCTTCATTTCCAGCCTCAATGAGCTGACCAAAGACCTGCGCCTGGCGCGCATGGACTACGACATGCGTCGTGGTGAACAGGGTCCGGGCGCGGTCAATGAATTGCTCAGCAAACTCGAAAGCGGTTTGCAGTCGGCACGCGGCATGATCGAGCAGCCGTCGGATGTGGCAATGGTCGATCAACAGCTTGCTGCGGTTGCCGAATACAAACGCGCTTTCGGCGAAATGACCCAGGCCACCGTGCACCGTGAAGATGCGCGCAGCAAGCTTGGCGCCAACGCTGACAATGCTGTGGCCAAGGTCGGCGAAGTCGAAAGTGCGATGCTGCAAGGCGACAGCGTTGCGCAGTACAACGCTGTCATCGAGCTGAGCAAACTGTTGCAGCAGGCGCGCTATCAGGTGCGCGGTTACACCTACAGCGGCAAGGCCGATGCCGAGCAACCGGCGCTGACCGCCATCGACAACGCCTTGAAGAACCTCGAAAGCCTGCCGACCCGCGTGCCAGAGCAGCACATCGCCAACCTGCAGCAAGCCACCGATTCGCTCAAGGCTTACCGCGCCGCTGTCGCTCAGTTCCGTGATTCGCAGGTCAAGAACGCCGCCGCACTGGCCAACATGTCGGCTCAGGGCGACATCCTGATCGCGGCCAGCAAGAAGCTCACCGAATCGCAAACCGTGGTGCGCGACACCGATGCCGCCCATGCCAAGAACATGCTGCTGATCGCCACTGCGCTGGCGCTGGCCTTCGGTCTGATTGCCGCTTGGGCGATCACCCGACAAATCATCATTCCGCTGACCCAGACTCTGAAAGTGGCCGAGCGCGTGGCCGCCGGTGACCTGACCCACAACCTGGTTTCCCTGCGTCGCGATGAGCTCGGGCAATTGCAGCGCTCGATGCAAAGCATGACCCAAGGCCTGCGCGAGTTGATCGGTGGCATCAGCGACGGCGTCACGCAGATCGCCAGCGCCGCTGAAGAACTTTCGGCGGTGACCGAGCAGACCAGCGCCGGGGTCAACAATCAGAAGGTGGAGACCGATCAGGTCGCCACCGCCATGAACGAGATGGCCGCCACCGTGCAGGAAGTCGCACGCAATGCTGAAGAAGCCTCAGAGGCCGCTGTCGCCGCTGACCAACAGGCCCGTGAAGGCGACAAGGTCGTCGGCGAAGCCATCGCGCAGATCGAGCGTCTGGCAATCGAGGTGGGTCACTCCACTGAAGCCATGGGCGAGCTCAAGCGTGAAAGCGACAAGATCGGCAGCGTCCTCGACGTGATCAAGTCTGTCGCCCAACAAACCAACCTGTTGGCCCTCAACGCTGCCATCGAAGCGGCCCGTGCCGGGGAAGCCGGACGTGGTTTCGCCGTGGTTGCCGACGAAGTGCGCAGCCTCGCCCAGCGCACCCAGAAGTCCACCGAAGAGATCGAAGAGCTGATCGTCGGCCTGCAAAACGGCACTCAGCAAGTGGCGACGATCATGGACAACAGCCGCAGCCTCACCGACAGCAGCGTCGAACTGACCCGGCGTGCCGGTGGCTCACTGGAGAGCATCACCCGCACCGTCTCGGCGATCCAGGCGATGAACCAGCAGATCGCCGCCGCTGCCGAGCAGCAGAGCGCCGTGGCCGAAGAGATCAACCGCAGCGTGCTGAACGTGCGCGATGTGTCGGATCAGACCTCGGCGGCGAGTGAAGAGACCGCTGCGTCCAGCGTTGAACTGGCGCGGTTGGGCACGCATCTGCAGATGCTGGTAGGCCGTTTCAAAGTCTGAGTTGATGCACAACCCCGATTCGCCTGTAACCGAGGTGATGCCATTCGCGAGCAGGCTCGCTCCCACAGGGACACGCATTCCAAGGTGGGAGCGAGCCTGCTCGCGAAGGCAGCGGCGCGGTCTGCGCGTCGTAGGTAACGGGCGCGCCAATTTGGCGACGGATGCTATGCACTGGTTTTAGGTTTGATCGGTGTTTGTTCGCAGCTCAACAGCGGACATAAAAAAACCCCGCTGAATCAGCGGGGTTCTCTTATCAGGCCGGCTGAGCCTGCAAACTCACCGGTCGCAGCGGCAGCAACGGCGCATGCGGATCGGCTTTCACCGAAGCGCGCCAAGCATCCAGCCACTCGGCAAGCCCTTCGGCCCAGACCTGCTCGTGCAAACGTGCCAGTGCAACAGGGTCGCTGAGCAGTTGCAGACGATCATGGTTGTTCAGCCCGGCCGGGCCGACCTTGATCGCGTGGCGCACACGTTCCTGACGCAGCCACTCGATCGGCTCGGCCTGGCCGTGACGCGAGGTCGCCAGCGAGCACGCCAAGGCGTTCTGCTGAGGATCGACCACGGCGCGGACGAAGCCGTCGTTGAGGGCGTGATAGCGGTTTTCGTGGGTGTACTGATCGGTTGCCAGCAAGGCCTGTGGCGGATTGTATTCCTCAGGGATGAGGAACAGGCTCTCGTCACGGGTCTTCAGACCAAGGCCGACACGGCTGGAGATCACCGAGACCGGGATCGACAGCATCAGCGAACCGACGATCGGCACCAGCCACCAGAGGAAGCTCGGGTTCAACCAGATCACCAGCAGCGCCCACAAGAAGCCCAGCAACGTCTGCGGACCGTGGCGCTTGACCGCTTCGCTCCATGGCGTCGAGTCGTCGTCACGCTGCGGCGAGTTCCAGGTCGCGGCCCAACCGAGGAACGCGGCGAGGACGAAGCGGGTGTGGAAAATCATCCGCACCGGCGCCAGCAGCATGGAGAACAGCATCTCCAGGAGCATCGACAGAGTCACCTTGAACTTGCCGCCGAACTCTTTCGCGCCCTTGGCCCAGATCAGGATGATGCTCAACAGCTTCGGCAGGAACAGCAGCACGATGGTCGTCGAGAACAGCGCGATGGCCTTGTCCGGGTGCCATTGTGGCCACAGCGGATAGAGCTGGCGCGGTTCGAGGAAGTACTGCGGCTCCATCAGCGT
Source organism: Pseudomonas sp. Irchel 3F6 (assembly GCF_900187595.1). Taxonomy (NCBI): domain Bacteria; kingdom Pseudomonadati; phylum Pseudomonadota; class Gammaproteobacteria; order Pseudomonadales; family Pseudomonadaceae; genus Pseudomonas; species Pseudomonas sp. Irchel 3F6. The sequence continues at coordinate 387,875 of NZ_FYDP01000003.1, forward strand.
GTTCACCGCCAGCAGCGCGGTCGACAACACCAGGAAGAAGAACCACAACGGCGCCGACAGGTAGGACATCACGCCGGTCAGGAACACCGCGCGGTGCACCGGGTGCATGCCCTTGACCAGGAACAGGCGGAAGTTCATCAGATTGCCGTGGCACCAGCGACGGTCACGCTTGAGTTCGTCGAGCAGGTTCGGCGGCAACTCTTCGTAACTGCCCGGCAGGTCGTAGGCAATCCACACGCCCCAGCCGGCACGGCGCATCAGCGCAGCTTCGACGAAGTCGTGGGACAGGATCGCACCGGAGAACGCTCCTTTACCCGGCAACGGCGCCAGAGCGCAGTGGTCGATGAACGGCTTCATGCGGATGATCGCGTTGTGACCCCAGTAGTGGGATTCACCCAACTGCCAGAAGTGCAGACCGGCGGTAAACAGCGGGCCGTACACGCGGGTCGCAAACTGCTGCATGCGCGCATACAAAGTGTCCATGCCCGACGCACGCGGCGCGGTCTGGATGATCCCGGCGTCCGGCGTGGCTTCCATCAGGCGCACCAGACTGGTCAGGCACTCGCCGCTCATCACCGAGTCGGCGTCGAGCACGACCATGTACTTGTAGTCACCACCCCAACGACGGCAGAAGTCGTCGAGGTTGCCGCTCTTGCGCTTCACGCGACGGCGGCGACGGCGATAGAAGATCTTGCCGAAGCCCTTGGCTTCGCGGCAGACATCCAGCCAGGCCTGTTGCTCGGCGACGCAGATATCGGTGTCGTTACTGTCGCTGAGGACGAAAAAGTCGAAGCGATCCAGATCACCGGTGGCCGCTACCGATTCGAACGTCGCACGCAGACCGGCGAATACACGCGGCACGTCTTCGTTGCAGATAGGCATCACCAGCGCAGTACGCGCATCTTTCGGAATCGGCTCGTTACCCGCGCTTTTCCCGGAGATACGGTATTTATCGTGGCCAGTGAGCAACTCGAGGAAGCCCATCAGTGCGGTCCAGAAACCGGCCGATACCCAGCAGAACAGAATCCCGAACAGAATCAGGATGCTGGTTTGCAGCGCATACGGCAGCACTTGCGTGGCGGTTTGCAGCAGCGGCTGATGCAGGACTTCTTCCAGATCGACGAACGACCAGCCTTGGTACGGCATGATGCCTTTCATGTACCAACCGGCAACGATGGTCTGGCCGAGCATCAGCAGCAACAGAATGTAGCGGCGGATCGAACCGACCGTGCGCCAGCGCGCGGCCGGCAGGACATTGGCGTCCTTCGGTGGCTGCGGCGGGTTGGTGCGCCCGGTCAGACGGCGCCAGCCACGCACCAGGATATTGGTGCGCCATGGCTCCGGCACGACCTTGGTGCGGCGGATCGGCGGGGTCGCCTTGAGGCTGACCCGACCGCTGGCATCGAGCACCAGCATTTCCGCTTCAGCCAGTTCTTCGGCAGTGCTCAGGGTCAGACGCTTGCCCACCGAAGCCTGGGCGGCTTCAGCAGGGGCGTCGAATGTCGAGGACGACAGGCGTTCATGCAGCTCGCTGAACGACTGGCAACCCGCGAGTTCCGCGCGTTGCTCGTCGGTCATCGGCAGATGCGCCAGATACTCGGACAGAGTCTCTGGCTGTACTGGTGAATTACTCATCGGCAGGCAACTGATAGCTCCAGGTCTCGGTCAGGACTTCTTCAGTCGGCGCCGATTCCGGTGTGGCAGGGGCCGCGTCGGCAGCGACTGGCTGCTTGGCGTCTTTGTTGGCCTTGTCCTTGGCGTCGGCTGCAGGCTTGGCTTCAGCCTGTTTGGCTTCGGCGGCCTTGGCTTCCTTGTCGAGTTTTTCCTGTTGCTTGGCAGCAACCTTGTCAGCCTTGGCGACCGACGAGTTGGAGGCCGGGACCGATTTGCCCAGATCCGCGGTGACCACCGGCTGAACCAGAGCAGCGCGCATCTCGGTTGCCTTGCTCGGATCCTTAATCTTCATCCGCAGGGTCAAACGCCAGCCCTTGGTTTCCGGGTTGTAGCGCACGCTGTTCTCGACCAGTTCGGCGTTGTCACCGACGCTGACCTGACTGCGCACGTCGGCATCCGGCGTCAGGGCCGCCAGCGACGGGCCTTCGAAGTCGACCAGATAGGCCACGCTGCCATCGGGCTGACGGATCAGGTTCGATTGCTTGACGTCACCGGTCGAACGCAGGGTCTGTGCCACCCAGGCGCTATCCGGCGCATGGAGTGCTGCTTCGTCCATGGTCCAGTGCATGCGGTAGGCGAAGTCCAGCGGCTGGCCTGGCTCCGGCATTTTTTCCGGGCTCCAGAACGCAACGATGTTGTCGTTGGTTTCGTCAGCGGTCGGAATCTCTACCAGATCGACAGTGCCCTTGCCCCACTCGCCCTTCGGCTCGATCCAGGCACTTGGGCGCTTGTCGTAGCGGTCGTCGAGGTCTTCGTAGTGGCTGAAATCACGGCCACGCTGCAGCAGACCGAAACCACGCGGGTTCTCGACGCTGAAGTTGCTCACAGCCAGATGTTTCGGGTTGTTCAGTGGGCGCCAGATCCACTCGCCGTTGCCGGCATGGATCGACAGACCGCTGGAGTCGTGCAGTTCACGACGGTAGTTGAGGACTTTCGACGGCTGGTTGGCGCCGAACAGGAACATGCTGGTCAGCGGCGCGATGCCAAGTTTGCCGACCTTGTCACGCAGGAACATCTGCGCCTTGACGTCGACGATGGTGTCGCTGCCCGGACGCAGGATCAAACGGTAGGCACCAGTGGCACGCGGCGAGTCGAGCAGAGCAAAGATCACCAGGTGCTTGTCGCCCGGCTTGGGCTGCTGAATCCAGAACTCGCGGAAACGCGGGAACTCTTCACCCGACGGCAGCGCGGTATCGATCGCCAGACCACGGGCCGACAGACCATAGGTATGGCCCTTGCCGACGACGCGGAAGTAGCTCGCGCCGAGCATGGTCATGATCTCGTCTTGCTTGTCGGCCTTGTTGATCGGGTACAGCACACGGAAACCGGCATAACCCAGTTGCTCGGTGGCTTTCGGATCGAATTTCAGATCGCCGAAATCGAAGCGGCTCGGATCGTATTTGATCTCCGAGACGGTATTGGTGGTGATTTCGTTGATTTTCACCGGTGTATCGAAGTGCATACCCTGGTGATAGAAGGAGAGCTTGAACGGCGTCTTCTGATCGGCCCACTCAGCCTTTTCGGTGAGGAAGCGGATCTTCTGGTAGTCCGCGAACTTCATTTCGCGGAATTCGTTCGGCAGGTTGCTGCGCGGGGCTTCGAACTTCTGCCCGGCCAGCTCTTTGGCCTTGGCCGATACGTCGTCAAGATTGAACGCCCAAAGCTGACCGGCGCTGAGCAGGCACAGGAGCGCCGAACCCGCTACCAGAGCACTTCGCATGCGTTTGGCAGACATTTTTGCTGCATTACAGGGACTAACAATCACGAGCAACCCTCGCCGAAAACAGATCAATAAACCAACGGCCAGCTATCTTTATGCCAGGTTGGCGAGCATTGTTCCGACTCCGCCGGGGCAAAATGATTCCCCAATCGGATCCAGACAAGTCTCTACCTAAGTCAAAACGGATCAACGAATGTCGATCCCCGCAGCGCGCGATTATCTAGTAGCCCGGATGACAACGCATCAGGGGTAACAAAGTATTTATCGCGAAAACAGCCTAAAAACAGTCGAAATTTCCGAAAAAGGTGTTTCAGGCACTGTCAGGTCTGTAACAAAAAGGTAACCGGGCCATCGTTGACCAGGTGCACCTGCATATCGGCGCCGAATCTACCTGATGCCACAGTGCCATGCACCTGTTTCGCCTGGCTCAATAAATAGTCGAACAATTCCTCACCCAGTGCCGGCGGTGCGGCCGTGGAAAAGCTCGGGCGCAGGCCGCTTTTGGTGTCGGCGGCAAGTGTGAACTGAGAGACCAGCAGCAACCCGCCACCCACATCCGCCAGGGACAGATTCATCTTGCCCTCGGCGTCACTGAATACTCGATAGTTAAGCAGCTTATGCAGAAGTTTGTCGGCGCTGGTACGCGTATCGTCGGGTTCTAACGCGACCAGCACGAGCAAACCCTGATCGATTGCGCCGACTACCTCGCCGGCGACCTCTACCCGCGCGCCGCTTACGCGTTGTAACAGCGCCTTCATGCTTCTTCGAGTGGCAAGTCGAGCAGGCGCTGGGCCATTTTGCTCGCCGCGCGCACCAGCGCATCGGTGATGCCCGGCTCGGACGCGGCGTGGCCGGCGTCGCGGATCACCTGCAATTCGCTGTTCGGCCAGGCCTGGTGCAATTCCCAGGCATTGTCGAGCGGGCAGATCACGTCGTAGCGACCGTGAATGATCACGCCGGGCAGATGAGCGATCTTGCCCATGTCGCGGATCAGCTGGTTAGGTTCAAGGAAGGCATTGTTGGTGAAGTAGTGGCATTCGATCCGCGCAATCGACAGCGCGCGCTGCGGCTCGGAGAAACGATCGACCACCAGCGGGTTTGGCCGCAGGGTCGCGGTACGCCCTTCCCAGGTCGACCACGCCTTCGCTGCATGCATCTGGGCGATCTGGTCGTTGCCGGTCAGGCGTTTGTGGAAAGCACTGAGCAGGTCGTCGCGCTCGTCCAGCGGGATCGGCGCGATGTAGTCCTGCCAGTAATCCGGGAATAGACGGCTGGCGCCGGCCTGATAGAACCATTCGATTTCCTGCGGACGGCAGAGGAAAATCCCGCGCAGAATCAGACCGTGCACGCGCTCCGGGTGGGTTTGCGCGTAGGCCAGGGCCAGGGTCGAACCCCAGGAGCCGCCGAACAACACCCACTTTTCAATGCCCAGGTGTCTGCGGATGCGCTCAAGGTCTTCGACCAGATCCCAGGTGGTGTTGTTTTCCAGGCTGGCGTGCGGGGTGGAGCGACCGCAGCCGCGCTGGTCGAAGGTGACGATGCGATACAGATTCGGATCGAAATAGCGTCGGCTCTGAGCGTCACAGCCGGCGCCGGGGCCACCGTGGATGAATACAACCGGCAATCCTTCCGGCGAGCCGCTTTCATCGACGTACAGCGTATGGGTGTCATCGACAGCCAGATCGTGCCGGGCGTGAGGTTTGATCTGCGGAAACAAAGTCTGCATTGCGCGCTCCGTAAGGGGTCGAGGTCATCCCTGGGGGGACTCGTATTATTCTGCCGTTGGGCATCATAAACCCGATTTGCGTCAATGAGCATGCTCCGGGGCCTGATCGTTCCCACGCTCTGCGTGGGAACGCCTCTTGGGACGCTCCGCGTCCAGTGACGCGGAGCGTCACGGGCTGCATTCCCACGCAGAGCGTGGGAACGATCAAACGGACGCCTTCGCGAGCAGGCTCGCTCCCACAGGGGTTAGGCGCTGTAGTGAGATTTTGCCCAGGCCAGATAGCCGTGCAGCAATTCCCTGAGCACCACCCGCGTCGGCTCGGCCAGGTCAGCGCGGTAGCGGAACGGTTCGAACTCTTCCATGTAGGTGGACTGGCACAGTTCCAGCTGCACGGCGTGGATGTTCTGCGCCGGATCGCCGTACTGGCGGGTGATGTGCCCGCCCTTGAACCGCCCGTTCAGCACATGGGTGAACTGCGCGTGCTGCGCACAGATCGCTTCCAGTTGACTGGCCAGTTGCGCATCACAACTGGCGCCATTGAAGGTGCCGAGGTTGAAGTCCGGCAGCTTGCCGTCGAACAGGTGCGGGATGATCGAGCGGATCGAGTGCGCATCGAACAACAGCGCGTAGCCGAATTCGGCTTTCAGTCGCGCCAGTTCCTCCTGCAAGGTGCGGTGGTACGGCGTCCAGATCTGCTCCAGGTATGTTGCGCGCTCCTCTTTCGACGGCTCCTGCCCCTCCTCAAACAACGGAATGCCGTCGAACAACGTCGCCGGATACAACCCGGTGGTCGCCCCGGCATACAACGGCTTGTCGTCGGACGGCCGGTTGAGGTCGATGACGAAACGCGAATACTCGGCAGCCAGGGTGCTGGCGCCCAGTTCCTCGGCAAAATCGTAGAGCTGCGGGATATGCCAGTCGGTGTCCGGCAAACTCTTCGCGGCGGGGATCAACCCGGCTTCGACCGCCGGGGTCAGACGCACGCCGGCGTGGGGCATGCTGATCAGCAGCGGCACGCGGCCTTGTTTGAAACTCAGAACCTTGTCCACAACCGCCCTCCTAGAAATTCGATTCGACGCCGTGACGCACGACGCGCTTGTCCAGATCGCCACCGAGCCAATAGGCCAGATCCGCTGGACGCTCGATGTCCCACGCCACGAAATCAGCGACCTTGCCGACCTCCAGCGAGCCGTGGGTATCGGCCATGCCCAACGCCTGCGCGGCATGAAGGGTCGCCCCGGCCAGGGCTTCTTCCGGAGTCATGCGAAAACAGGTGCAGGCCATGTTCAGCATCAGGCGCAACGACAGCGCTGGCGAGGTGCCGGGATTTAAGTCGCTGGCGATGGCGATTTTCACCTTGTGCTTGCGCAGCGCTTCCATCGGCGGCAACTGGGTTTCGCGCAAGAAGTAGAACGCGCCCGGTAGCAGCACGGCGACGGTGTCGGCAGCGGCCATGGCGATCGCGTCGTCCTCGTCCATGAACTCCAGGTGATCGGCGGACAAGGCTTTGTAGCGTGCGGCGAGGCTGGAGCCGTGCAGCGAGGACAATTGCTCGGCGTGGAGTTTCACCGGCAGACCGAGTTGTTGCGCGGCGACGAACACCCGCTCGACCTGCTCCGGCGAGAATGCCAGGTATTCGCAGAACGCATCCACGGCGTCGACCAGACCTTCGGCGGCAAGGGCCGGAAGCATCTGCTCGCAGACCAGATCGATGTAATCGTCGGCGCGATCCTTGTACTCCGGCGGCAACGCGTGCGCCGCCAGGCAAGTGCTGCGCACGCTGATCGGCAGCTCTTCGGCCAGGCGCCGGATGACCCGCAGCAGCTTGCGCTCGTTGGCCAGATCGAGACCGTAGCCCGACTTCATTTCCACCGTGGTCACGCCGTCGCGCATCAGGCTTTTCAGGCGTTTGGCGGCGCTGGCGAACAGCTCGTCTTCGCTCGCTTCACGGGTGGCGCGCACCGTGCTGGCGATGCCCCCGCCCTGCGCGGCGATCTCGGCGTAGCTGACGCCTTGCAGACGCTGCTCGAACTCGCCGCTGCGGTTGCCGCCGAACACGGTGTGGGTGTGGCAGTCGATCAGACCGGGGGTGACCCACGCACCCTGCAAATCATTGACCGCCGGGTATTCGCCGGATGGCAATTGAGTGCGTGGGCCAATCCACTCGATCAGCGTGCCGGACGTCACGATCGCGGCATCCTCGATGATCGAATAGGCGCCGTTGGCCATGGTTGCGACGTAGCAGTGTTGCCAGAGGGTTTTCACTGTTGGCCTCCGTTTGGGTTTGTATGGTGAGCAGCCTCAAAAGCCCCTCACCCTAGCCCTCTCCCAGAGGGAGAGGGGACTGACCGTGTTGTTCCGTCGAGATATGCCGACCTGAAATTTCTCAGCCGAACTCACGTTGCGAAAACAATGAAGATCGGCTCCCTTCCCCCTCTCCCCCTTGGGGGAGAGGGCTGGGGTGAGGGGGATCGATTTCACTAACAATACAAATCTCCCCGTAAAGCGCTTACAAACTAGGCAACAACTGCCCAGCAACAAGCTCGGTCAGACACCGCGAAGCCAGCAATTCAGTCGCCGCATTGATGTCCGGGGCAAAGAATTGGTCCTTCTCATAGAACGGCACTTGCTTGCGCAAAATCGCCCGTGCCTGTTCCAGCTTCGGCGAGGTCTTCAGGCCGTTGCGCAGATCCAGGCCCTGCACCGCCGCCAGCCATTCCACGGCGAGAATGCCGCGAGTGTTCTCGGCCATTTCCCACAGACGCTTGCCCGCCGCCGGGGCCATCGATACGTGATCTTCCTGGTTGGCCGAGGTCGGCAGGCTGTCCACCGAATGCGGATGGGACAATGCCTTGTTTTCGCTGGCCAGTGCTGCCGCAGTTACTTGCGCGATCATGAAGCCGGAGTTCACACCACCGTTAGCGACGAGGAACGGCGGCAGTTGCGACATGTGCTTGTCCATCATCAGCGAGATGCGGCGTTCGCTCAGCGAGCCGATTTCAGCGATGGCCAGGGCCATGTTGTCAGCGGCCATGGCTACCGGTTCGGCGTGGAAGTTGCCGCCGGAAATCACGTCGCCTTCAGCGGCGAATACCAGCGGGTTGTCGGAAACCGCGTTGGCTTCGACCGCCAGCACTTCAGCGGCCTGGCGGAACTGGGTCAGGCAGGCGCCCATGACTTGCGGCTGGCAGCGCAGCGAATACGGGTCCTGGACCTTGTCGCAGTTCTGGTGCGAGGCGGAGACTTCGCTGCGCTCACCGAGCAGATCGCGGTACGCGGCAGCAGCATCGATCTGCCCTCTCTGCCCACGCGCGGCATGAATGCGCGCGTCGAACGGCGAGCGCGAACCGAGCACGGCTTCTACGGTAAGACTGCCCAGCGCCACTGCACCGGCAAACAGATCTTCGCCTTCGAACAAACCGCGCAGGGCAAACGCTGTGGAAACCTGAGTACCGTTGAGCAGCGCCAGACCTTCTTTAGCCGCTAAAGTCAGCGGCGCCAGGCCTGCGACTTTCAGTGCTTCGGTGGCTTCAAGCCATTCGCCCTTGTAGCGGGCCTTGCCCTCGCCCAGCAGCACCAGCGACATGTGCGCCAACGGCGCCAGATCCCCCGACGCACCGACCGAACCTTTCAGCGGAATGTGCGGATAGACCTCGGCATTGATCAGCGCGATCAGCGCATCGATCACCTGCCGACGGATGCCGGAAAAACCACGGCTGAGACTGTTGACCTTGAGCACCATGATCAGTCGCACAAGGTCATCGCTGATCGGCTGGCCGACGCCGGCAGCGTGCGAGAGCACCAGCGAACGCTGCAGGTTCTCCAGGTCTTCGCTGGCGATGCGCGTCGAGGCCAGCAGGCCGAAACCGGTGTTGATGCCGTAGGCGGTGCGGTTCTCGGCGAGGATCTGTTCGACGCAGGCGACGCTGGCCTCGATCTGCGCGCTGGCGCTGTTGTCGAGGGTCAGTGTGACCGGGTTCTGATAGACGTCACGCAGTTGGGCCAGGCTCAGTTGGCCGGGGATCAGATTCAGCGCAGTCATTAAAATGCTCCTGTCAGGCATTGTTATTAACTACCAGTCGCTCCGGAGCATTCCGTTATCCGTCGTTTCTCGTCTTGTGAACGATCCACGCCTTGGCACGCTGGTATGGGTAGTTGTCAGTGCAAATTCGGTAGAACGTTGTGCGGCAGATTCGGGTCTTTCAGCACGGTCGCAGCGGCAGCGATATCCGGCGCCAGCCAGCGATCCTGATCGTAGGCGGGGACCGTTTCGCGCAGCAGTTTCCACGCGCGGTCAGTGCCCACGCCAAAGCGCTGTTCCTTGAGGAATTCAAACGCCTGCGCCGCCAGCAGGTATTCAATCGCGAGGATCTGCGTGCAGTTTTCCAGCGCGCGATGCAGCTTCAGCGCGGCGTTGGCGCCCATGCTCAGGTGATCTTCCTGCAGGCCCGAGGTGATGTAGTTGTCGAGTACCGCCGGTTGCGCCAATTGACGGTTTTCCGCACACAGCGAGGCGGCGACGTATTGCACGATCATCATCCCCGAGTTGACCCCGGGATTGGCCACCAGAAACGCCGGCAGACCGCTGACGTGCGGATTGACCAAACGGTCCAGACGGCGCTCGGCAATCGAGCCGATTTCGGCCATGGCAATCGCCAGCAGATCCGCCGCCATCGCCACGGATTGACCGTGCGGGTTGGCCTGCGACATCACCCGGAAATTGTCCGGTGTGCCGAGCAGTAACGGGTTGTCGGTGCAGCCGTTTAGTTCGGCTTCCACCTGTTTGATTGCGTGCTCCAATTGATCACGCGCGGCGCCATGCACCTGCGGGATCGAGCGGATGCTCAGCGCGTCCTGAGTGCGAACGCCTTTGCTTGCGGCGATCACTTCGCTGCCATCGAGTAATGCGCGCAGATTTTGGCCGACCTGCTGCATGCCTGGATGCGGCTTGAGCGCAATGATCTCGGCATCGAAGGCATCGATCTGGCCGCGCTGGGCTTCGAAACTCATCGCACCAATGACATCGGCCCATTGCAACAGCCGCGTAGCATCGGCAATCGCCAGGCAACTGAGGCCGGTCATGCAGGGCGTGCCGTTGACCAGACACAAGCCATCCTTCGCGCCGAGCTGCACAGGTTGCAGGCCCTCTTCGGCCAGCGCCTGTTGCGCCGAAATGATCTGCCCGCGATAACTGACATTGCCAACGCCGAGCAGCGCGATGCCGATGTGCGCCATGTGCGTCAGGTAACCCACCGAACCCTGCGACGGCACCTGCGGGGTGATGCCGCGATTGAGCAGCGCCAGCAGCCCTTCGACCACACGCCGATGCAGGCCGGACTTGCCGTGGCTGTAGTTGTGAACAGCAGCGCAGATGATCGCGCGGGTCTGCTCGTCGCTGAGCACCGGGCCGACACCGCAGGCATGGCTGAGCAAGGTGTTGCGCGAGAGTTGGCTGAGCTGTTCGTCCTGCAGCGAGACGTTGGACAGACCGCCCAGACCGGTGTTGACGCCATAGGCGCGCTCGCCGCTGGCGACGATGCGCTGGACGATGGCCTGAGCGTTATCGATGCGCGCCCAGGTTTCGCTGGACAGTTCCAGTGGCGCACCGTGCCGGGCAACGGCGACCACGTCCTGCCAACGCAGAGGGCTGCCTGTGATAACGATTTTTTCAGCCTGGGACATCTCTAACCTCATACCAATTCTGTTGATGCCGGTAACCCAGTGGTGAGGGGATTTATCCCCGTTGGGTGGCGAAGCCGCCCCAAACCATGCCCGCAAATCCGTCAGACAGACCGCAGTGGCCGGTTTTACGACTGCTTCGCAGCCGAACGGGGATAAATCCCCTCGCCACGACGGCCACTCAGCGTCACACCACCGCCGCGCGCCGCTGCACGAACCGGTCGACATACTCATCTGCCGGCGAGTGCAGGATCTCTCTTGGCGTGCCGACCTGAATCAGCCGGCCATCCTTGAGAATCGCGATGCGATTGCCGATGCGCACGGCTTCGTCGAGGTCGTGGGTGATGAAGACGATGGTTTTGTGCAGGGTCTTTTGCAGTTCCAGCAACTGGTCCTGCATCTCGGCGCGGATCAACGGATCCAGCGCACTGAATGCTTCATCCATGAGGATGATGTCGGTGTCCGCCGCCAATGCACGGGCGAGGCCGACGCGCTGACGCATGCCGCCGGAGAGCTGGTGCGGGTATTTGTTTTCGTAGCCTTTGAGGCCGACGGTGTTGATCCAGTGCAACGCGCGTTCGGCGCAGACCTGCTTGCTTTCGCCACGTACTTTCAGGCCGTAGGCGACGTTATCGAGCACGGTCTTGTGCGGCAGCAGGCCGAAGCTCTGGAACACCATGCTGATCTTGTGCCGGCGAAATTCACGCAGGGCGTCCATGTCGTACTGCAGGATGTCCTCGCCATCGACCAGAATCGCCCCGCTGGTAGGATCGATCAGGCGATTGAAGTGGCGCACCAGGGTGGATTTGCCCGAGCCGGACAGGCCCATGATCACAAAGATTTCACCGGTGCCGATGCTCAGCGACAAGTCGTTCACGCCGACCACGCAACCGGTTTCGTTGAGCACCTGATCCTTGCTCTTGCCCTGGCCGACCATGGCCAGCGCATCCTTGGCGCGGTTGCCGAAAATCTTGAAGACGTTGCGCACTTCGATCTTGCTCACGCTTGCGTTGCTCATTTGCTCACCTCGTGGCGTGGCCGACCGTACGCTTGAGTAATGCGGTCGATGACCACCGCGAGAATCACGATCGCCAGCCCGGCTTCAAGACCACGGCCGACGTTGAGGGTCTGAATCCCCACCAGCACGTCTTCACCGAGGCCGCGGGCGCCGATCATTGAGGCGATCACCACCATCGACAGGGCCATCATCGTGGTCTGGTTGATCCCGGCCATGATGCTCGGCAGCGCCAGCGGCAGTTGCACGCCGAACAGTTGCTGCCAGCGGTTGGCGCCGAAGGCATTGATCGCTTCCATGACTTCGCCGTCGACCTGGCGAATACCAAGGTCGGTCAGGCGAATCAGCGGGGGCGCGGCGTAGATCACCGTGGCGAAAATCGCCGGCACCTTGCCCAGACCGAACAGCATCAGCACCGGAATCAGGTAAACGAAACTCGGCATGGTCTGCATGATGTCGAGCAGCGGCATCAGCACCGAACGCAGGCGATTGCTACGCGCCGAGAGAATCCCCAGCGGGATGCCGATCAGCACCGAAATGATCGTCGCGACCATCATCAGCGCCAGGGTCTGCATGAGTTTGTCCCAGAGGCCGACCGCGCCCACCAGAAACAACAGACCGACAATCACGGCGGTGGTCACGACTTTGCGCGTGGCGTGCCAGGCGATGACACCGACGATTGCCAGCATCAACCACCACGGCGCCGCACGCAGCAAACCTTCGAGACTGACGATGGCCCACAACAGCGTGTCGGAGATATGCCGGAACACGTCGCCGTAGTTGGTCACCAGCGAATCGACCCAACCGTTGACCCAGTCGGCGATGGAAAAGGTAAAGCTTTCGGGAAACATAAGGGACTCTCAATCAAGGGGTTGCGATCAAGCGTCCGGCTGCCGTGGCTGGCAGCCGGGGAAACCTGACCTACAAGGCCGCGTCGATTTTCTTGGCTGCGTCGTCGCTCACCCATGCGTGCCAGACTTCAGGATGTTCCTTGAGGAAGATTTTCGCCAGTTTTGCCGACTCGATGCGTTCCTTGGCCATGCGCCCGAGGTTCTGATTGAGCAGGTCGATCGGCAGGTTGACTTTCTCCAGCACGGCGACCAGTTCCGGGGCTTCGTCGTGGAAGGTTTTCGACAGGCCGACCTTGATGCTGACGGTCTTGTCGACGCCGGGTTTCTCTTCCAGTTTGACTGCATCGATCTGGCCCATCAGCGGCGTCGGCGACCAGTAGTAGAAGAGGATCGGCTCGCCACGCTTGTAGCTCGACAGCACCGCCGCATCCAACGCGGGGCCTGTGCCCGGACGGAAGTTGGTGTAGCTGTTTTCCAGGCCATAACTCTTGAGCATTTCGCTGTTGTCGAGCTCGCAGGTCCAGCCGGCCGGGCAGTTATAGAAGCGGCCCTTGGATGGCTCTTCGGCGTCCTTGAACACGGCGGAATACTTGCCCAGGTCAGCGATGTTTTTCAGGTCCGGGGCTTTCGCCTCAAGCTTGCGCTTGGCGTCGCCTTCGATCACGTAACGCGGCACGTACCAGCCTTCGACCGCGCCCACTACCGGCGCGCCGACACCGACGACCTTGCCGGCCTTCTCGGCCTTGTTCCAGACCTCGCTGCGGCCGACCCACTCTTCGGCAAACACTTGAATATCGTTACTGCTCAGGGCGTTTTCCATGGTGATGGAATTGCCCGGCAGGCTGTCGGTCTTGCAGCCGTAACCTTTCTCCAGCACCACTTGCATAACGTCGGTCAGGAGCATGCCGCTTTCCCAGTTCAGCCCGGCGAATTTCACCGGTTTGCCCGATTCGCACCAGCCGGCGGCTTGCGTCGCACCGGCACTGGCCAACAGGCCCATGGACAGCAATGTGGTCAGCAGGGTCTTGTTCGATTTCATTGTCGTGACGCTCCTAATCATGAATGGGCTTACGGCAGTTCAAGAGGCATCCAGCCTGGTCCACGTCCAGATCAGGCCTGCGCCGCAGCGCGACCGGCCCCGCTCGTTTTTGCTTGTTGGGTGCTGTTCTGCTCGACCGGCAGAATCAGGCGATCGGGCACTGCGCTGTGCCATTTCTTTGCGCAGAAGTAATAGACGGTGGCCGGGAGAACCAGGCCGATGATCCAGGAAATGTCGACATCACCGAGGGCGGCTACCAGTGGGCCGGTGTAGAACTTGGTCGAGATGAATGGCAACTGCACCAGCACGCCGAACACATAGACGCTGATACCGAGCAGGTTCCAGCGACCGTAGCGACCGTCCGGATCGGCCAGCGCCGGCACGTCATAGCGCTCGCGGGTGATGCAGTAGTAGTCGACCAGATTGATCGCGCTCCACGGGGTGAAGAAGGCGAGCAGAAACAGGATGAACGACTTGAACGCACCGAGGAACGAGTGCTGCCCGAGCAGGGCAATCAGGGTTGCCGCGCCGACGATGAACAGCACGAAGATCAGCCGCTGCATGCGGGTAACCGTCAAGTGCCCTTTGAAGCCACTGATGATGGTGGCGATGCACATGAAGCTGCCGTAAGAGTTCAGCGTGGAGATGGTCACTTTGCCGAACGCGATGCTGAAATACAGCAGCGCAGCAGTGGCGCCGGTACCGCCGAGGCCGACGATGTAGGCGACTTCATGGCCAGCGAATTGACCGTTGGCCGACGCGGCGGCAAATACACCGAGAATCATCGCGACTTGCGCGCCGATCACCGAACCTGCGCCAGCGGCGAAAAAGGTTTTCACCGATGAAGTGGCGCTCGGCAGGTAGCGTGAATAGTCCGCCACATACGGGCCGAAAGCGATCTGCCAGGACGCCGCCAGCGACACCGCCAGGAGGAAACTGCTCCAGCTGAAATGACGTATCTGCAGAAGTGCGCCGACGTCGGTCTGGCTCATCAGCCGCCAGAACAGGAACACAAAAGCGATCACGCCAATCACGCTGGCGACGCGGCCGATCCAGTGGATCACCCGGTAGCCAAGCACTGTGACCAGCACGATGACACTGGCGAAAATCAGGATGCCAACACTGTCGCTGACACCGAACAACTGCCCCAGCGCCTGCCCGGAGAGCACTGTCCCGGTGGCGGTGAAACCCAGGTACATCAGGCACACCAGCACGATCGGAATCGCAGCGCCATAAACGCCGAATTGCACACGACTGGAGATCATCTGCGGCAAGCCCAGTTTCGGCCCTTGCGCGGCATGCAGCGCCATCACACCACCGCCGAGCAGTTGGCCGATCAGCAGACCGATCAACGACCAGAAAACATCACCGCCAAGCACCACGGCCAAGGCCCCGGTGACGATCGCGGTGATCTGCAGGTTGGCGCCCATCCACAGGGTGAACTGGCTGAACAGACGACCGTGTCTTTCCGCTTCCGGGATGTAGTCGATCGAACGCCTTTCAATCAACGGAGTACTGCCTGCACGTTCGTTGTTAACCGCCATGATTCAACCTCTGTGGATTGCTATTCGGGTTCACTGAAATTCCTCTGTGGGAGCGAGCCTGCTCGCGAATCGGGTGTATCAGTCACAGCAGTAGCGACTGACACGACGCCTCCGCAAGCAGGCTCGCTCCCACTTAAAACCAGAGCGTGTTACCCGCCAGTGATCATCGGCAGATTCAGCCCCTGCTCTTTCGCGCAGTCGATGGCGATCTGGTAACCGGCATCGGCATGGCGCATGACGCCAGTCGCCGGGTCGTTATGCAGCACACGAGCAATGCGCTCGGCGGCTTCGTCAGTACCGTCGCAGACGATCACCATCCCCGAATGCTGCGAGAAGCCCATGCCGACCCCGCCGCCGTGGTGCAAGGAGACCCAGGTCGCGCCGCTGGCGGTGTTCAGCAGTGCGTTGAGCAGCGGCCAGTCGGAGACGGCGTCGGAACCGTCCTGCATCGATTCGGTTTCGCGGTTGGGGCTGGCCACCGAGCCGGAGTCGAGGTGGTCGCGGCCGATCACCACGGGGGCCGACAGCTCGCCGCTACGGACCATTTCGTTGAAGGCCAGACCGAGCTTGGCGCGCTGGCCCAGACCGACCCAGCAGATACGCGCCGGCAGACCCTGGAAGCTGATGCGCTCGCGGGCCATGTCCAGCCAGTTGTGCAAATGCGCGTCGTCGGGGATCAGCTCTTTGACCTTGGCGTCGGTTTTGTAGATGTCCTGTGGATCACCCGACAGCGCCGCCCAACGGAACGGGCCGATGCCACGGCAGAACAGCGGACGGATGTAGGCCGGCACGAAACCCGGGAAATCGAAAGCGTTTTCGACGCCTTCTTCCTGAGCCATCTGACGGATGTTGTTGCCGTAGTCGAAGGTCGGAATGCCTTGCTTCTGGAACTCCAGCATGGCTTTGACGTGCACCGCCATCGACTGCTTGGCGGCTTTGATCACAGCGGCCGGTTCGGTCTTGGCGCGAGCGCGGTATTCGTCCCAGCTCCAGCCGGCCGGCAGGTAACCGTTGAGGGGATCGTGGGCGCTGGTCTGGTCGGTGACCATGTCCGGGCGCACGCCGCGCTTGACCAGTTCCGGGAGGATTTCCGCCGCATTACCGAGCAGCGCGATGGAAATCGCTTTGCCTTCTTTGGTGTATTTGTCGATACGCGCCAGAGCGTCGTCGAGATCTTTGGCTTGCTCATCGACGTAACGGCTTTTCAGGCGGAAATCGATGCTGACTTGCTGGCACTCGATGTTCAGCGAGCAGGCGCCGGCCAGGGTGGCAGCCAGCGGTTGTGCGCCGCCCATGCCACCGAGGCCGGCGGTCAACACCCAGCGCCCCTTGAGGTCAGCGTTGTAATGCTGGCGCCCGGCTTCGACGAAGGTTTCGTAGGTGCCCTGAACGATGCCCTGGCTGCCGATGTAGATCCAGCTGCCGGCGGTCATCTGGCCGTACATGGCCAGGCCTTTGGCGTCGAGTTCGTTGAAGTGTTCCCAGCTCGCCCAGTGCGGTACCAGGTTGGAGTTGGCGATCAGCACGCGCGGCGCGTTGCTGTGAGTCTTGAATACGCCGACCGGCTTGCCCGACTGCACCAGCAGGGTTTCGTCGTCATTCAGGTTGGTCAGGCTCTCGACGATCTTGTCGTAGCACTCCCAGTTGCGTGCGGCGCGGCCGATGCCACCATAGACCACCAGTTCTTTCGGGTTCTCGGCGACTTCCGGGTCGAGATTGTTCATCAACATGCGCAGCGGCGCTTCGGTCAGCCAGCTCTTGGCGGTCAGCGTGTTACCGCGTGCGGCGCGGATCTGCACGTCACGAAACTTGTTGCTGTTCTGGGTATTGTCAGTCACGAAAAAGACTCCTCAGCGATCAATTCAAACCAACCCTGGCAGTGGGCAGCAGCCTGCGCGCTGTGCTGCGCGACAAGCGAATCAGTGGACGCTGCGGAGAGTCTCGGACGACTCATACGCATACGTCTTTACTTGTACATACAAGCATATGCAATCAAGCGGCCAACTTGCTGGAGGAGTGTTCAGGAAAAATCAGAGGTAGGGCTGGAGAGCGCCTGAATCGAGGGTTCTGGCGTGAATGAAATTTTCTTCGCAGTTATTTTGGGGAGGTTGGGATTGGCTACGACAGCGTGGTTTTGCGCCACGCTGGGGCGTTCGGTAACAAGTTGGTGCGTAGAGGGAAACAAGAGTGGGGATGGCTTTCGTGGCGAGGGATTTATCCCCGCTGGGCTGCGCAGCAGACCGCTTTTTTTTATCAAGAATGGGGCCGCTTCGCGACCCAGCGGGGATAAATCCCCTCGCCACAGGGGTGTGTTCAGTTCTGGAGGAGTTCGATCACGCAGCATGCGGCGTTGGTAGAGACTTCGACCAGCCCACTGTTGCCGTCCAGCTGCAGGCAATCATGCCGACCGAGCTGCGAAACGCCGTCGCCAACACTCACGTCCATCCGCTCACTGGCACTGAACACCAGCACCGTCGATGCCGAGCTGAAAAACCGCTGCTCACCGGCCAACCACTGCAACCGTGCGCTGTAACGTTGCGGCGCGTAGATCAGATTGAAATCGCGAATCGCACCGCCGAGCAAGGTGCAGGACACCTGACTTTCGCCGCTGAAGGCGAACGGGTCCAGCGGTAACAGTGGACGGGTAGCGTCACCGTCGACGCACAGAGTCATGCCGTCGCCCTGCAACACGGTGATCACTCGCTGGTAACCGGCAAATGTCGAGAAACCGCCCGATTCGGCGATGTCGGCAATTGACAGGCGCCAGCCGAAACTGTCCAGGCCAGCGCCGGCATCACGGGTGATTTCCTCGGTGCTGCCGCCGCCGTTTTTCCAGGGCATGCGCGGGTAGCCTTCGGCGCGTAAAACCTTTATCTCATTCATTTGTGAAAGCGCCCTTCCAGACGATGACGCGAACCCGGGTGGATCAAACGCGCCGCCGTCACCGGTTGACGCCCCGACCACGTACGCCGACGAATCAGCAGGCACGGCTCGCCCTTTTCGATCTGCAGCAACTTGCACTCCGACGGCTCGGCAAGGATGGCTTCGACCACGTGTTCGCCCTCGGTCAGCGGCGCGACCTGGTTGAGATAGGCGTAGGGCGTTTGCAGAGTGAAATCCTGCTTGAGGTATTCCGGGGCGACCAAAGCGTTGACGAAACGGTCTTCGATTTGCACCGGAATGTCGTTTTCGTAGTGCACGATCAGCGAGTGGAAGACCTTCTGGCCTTCGCGCATGTCCAGCGCCAGCGCGCGTTCGGAACCGGCGGCCTCTTCTTCGAGGGTGATGACCTGACAGGTGTGGCGATGCCCGCGCGAGGCGATTTCGTCGGCAATGTTGTGCACTTCGAACAGCGCGGACTGGCTCTTCGGTTCGGCGACAAACGTGCCCACGCCTTGCATGCGCACCAGCAGGCCGTCAGCGGTCATCTCGCGCAGGGCGCGGTTGATGGTCATGCGGCTGAAGCCAAGCTGGCTGACCAGCTCGCTTTCGGACGGCACGCGGTAGTGCGGCGGCCAATTACCGCTGTCGATCTGCTGGGTGATCATCTGTTTGACGCGGGCGTACAAGGGCGCCGGACTGTCGCCCATGTTCGCGGCCAACGGAGAAACTGGAGGCGGAGTCGGCACGGTTGATCCCTGTTCATTGGATGAAAGTGACTAGCTTGCCGGAGTTTACCGGGCAGGCAAACGTCTGTATATGTATATACAAATAACACACGATGGGGTGCCGAACGATGTCCGCCTTCTTTGCCGAACGCGCACTGCTGCCTAACGGATGGGCCAACAATGTACGTCTCGAGGTCAGCGCCGATGGCCTGCTGACCCGAATCCAGGCCGATTCCAGCGCAGACGAAGCCGAGCGGCTGCGCGGGCCGTTGCTGCCGGGGATGCCCAATCTGCACTCCCACGCCTTCCAGCGTGCCATGGCTGGATTGGCCGAAGTGGCCGGCAACCCCAACGACAGTTTCTGGACCTGGCGCGATCTGATGTACCGCCTCGTCGGAAAAATCAGCCCGGATCAGCTCGGCATCATCGCCCGTCAGCTGTACATCGAAATGCTCAAGGCCGGTTACACCTCGGTCGCCGAATTTCACTACGTGCACCACGACAGCAACGGCCAGCCGTATGCCGATCCTGCCGAACTGGCACTGCGCATCAGTCAGGCCGCCAGCGAAAGCGGCATCGGTCTGACCCTGCTGCCAGTGCTCTACAGTCATTCCGGATTCGGCGGGCAGACGCCAAACGATGGCCAGCGTCGCTTTATCAACAGCACTGAAAACTATCTGAATCTGCAAGCGCGGTTGCAGCCATTACTGGCGCAGCAAAAGGCGCAATCGCTGGGCCTGTGTTTCCACTCGCTGCGGGCGGTGACGCCACAACAAATCAGCGAAGTGTTGGCGGCCAGTGACAAACAATGCCCGGTGCACATACACATCGCCGAACAGCAAAAGGAAGTCGACGATTGCCTGAGCTGGAGCGGTCGTCGTCCGCTGCAATGGCTGTACGAGAACACTGAAGTCGATCAGCGCTGGTGTCTGGTCCACGCCACCCACGCCAACCCGGAAGAAGTCACGCTGATGGCCAACAGTCGCGCGATCGCCGGGCTGTGCCTGACCACTGAAGCGAATCTGGGTGACGGGATTTTCCCGGCGGTGGACTTTCTTGCCCAGGGCGGGCGCATGGGCATTGGCTCCGACAGCCATGTGTCGCTGAGCGTGGTGGAAGAATTGCGCTGGCTGGAATATGGCCAGCGTCTGCGTGACCAGCGGCGCAATCGCTTGTATGGCGCGCAGCAGCCGATGGTCGGTCGCACACTATATGACGCCGCGCTGGACGGCGGCACGCAAGCGTTGGGGCAACCGATTGGTGCGCTGAAAGTGGGCAAGCGCGCGGACTGGATTGTCCTGGACGGTAGCGATCCGTATCTGGCGACGGCTGCGGGGGACGGGATTCTCAATCGCTGGTTGTTCGCCGGCGGCGATCGCCAGGTGCGCGATGTGCTGGTCAATGGTCAATGGGTGGTGCGTGATGGCCGGCATGCTGGCGAAGAGGAAAGCGCCCGAGCCTTCACCCAGGTCCTGCGCGATCTCTTGGGCTGACCCAAAACCAAACTGTGGGAGCGAGCCTGCTCGCGAACGCGGTGTATCAGTCAATATTCATGTCGACTGATACACCCTCTTCGCGAGCAGGCTCGCTCCCACATTTGATTTGTATAGCGGCTTAATTGGAGGTCTTGGCCATCTGCCGATCCGACGCCCGCCAAATCAGGCGTGTGGTGTCGTAACCCTGTTGACGCGCCTTGCTCAGCAATTCTTCACGCACTACACCGTTGACGGTCGGTGTGCGTGACAGCAGCCACAAGTACTTGCGACTCGGATCGCCGACGATGGCGGTCTTGTAATCGTCGCTGACATACAACACCCAGTACTCGCCCTTCGCCACACCCGGCACCAGGCGCGAGAACCAGTTATCGAATTCGACCCAGAGCTTGTCGGTCTTGCCCGGCACTTGTGGATAAGCCGTGCCCTTGGCTTCTTCCCACTGCCACTCCGGAGTCAGGCAACGGTTGAGCACGCCGACATTACCGTCAGGCTTGAGGGTGTAATGGGCTTCGGATTGCGCGCAGTGGCGCTGGAAGTACATCGGCAAGCGTGCCAGTTCATACCAGGTGCCCTGATAACGCTTGAGATTGACGCTGTTGACGGTCTTGGGCGCCAACGGGTCGACGCCGGAAGTGGCGCAGCCAGCCAGTACCAGGCCAGCAAAAAGGATCAGCAATAACCGCTTCATTTTTTTCTCCGTGGGCGCGAAGCCCCGGTTTACTTCAGGCCTTGGCCGGAAAACATCAGCACTTTGTCACCGGCGTATTGCACGCTGATAAAGCTGTTCTTGTCGCCCCAGGTGCAGCTGGACATACCGAGCGCGCCCGAGCAATCGGTGGGCTTGCCGAGGAGGGTTTCCACTTCGGACTTGGCCATGCCGGCCGAGAGCTTGGAGTAGTTTTCCTGATTGACCTTGCTGCATGCGGCCAACAGCACGCAAAACGACAGCAGGGCGATAGATCGCAGCGACATGGTGAAACTCCTGGAACGAGGGGGGATGGCATGGTGCCAACCAGAAGCTTAGAAGAGAAAAGTGTCATCTGGTTCCGTGACCGAACGCCTATTTATCAGCCCGCCCGTCCGGCTTTTGTCGGTAAATCAAAAACTTTGTGAAGCCGTCGAGCATTTCGTCGACTTTCCCTGCAAACGCCTAATCTTTGGCGCGGCGCGGTCGAAAATAAGAGCAGCGCAACGCTGCCGAATATGGCAAATTGCCGCCCTTTCCTGACCAGCCCCTTCGCGGTAGTTCATTCGATGACCAGAAACATGAAATTCAGCCACAAGATTTTGCTGGCTGCTGCCCTTGTGGTGGCCGTTGCGTTCGCCTGTTTCATCCTCTTCAACGACTATCGCCAGCGTCAGGCCTTGAGCAGCAGCACCGAAGCGACCATGCAGGAACTGGGCAGCCTGACCACCAGCAACATCCAGACCTGGCTGGAAAGCCGCATTCAACTGCTGCAATCGTTGTCGCAGCAAGTCGCCGTCGACGGCAACGCGCCCGCCAGCCTCAAGCGCATCATCGACCTGCCCGCCTACACCGGCAATTTCCAGCTCAGCTATTTCGGTGGCGCTGACGGCGTGATGTTCTCGGTGCCGGCCGGCAACCGTGCGCCGGACTACGATCCACGCGCGCGCGGCTGGTACAAAGCGGCCAACAGCGCACAACAAACCATCGTCACCGAACCGTACATCGCCGCTTCGTCGGGCAAACTGGTCATCACCGTTGCCACCCCGGTGCAGCGTCAGGGCCAAATGCTCGGCGTCGCCGGTGCCGACATCGATCTGACCAGCGTCAGCGCGATCATCAACTCGCTGAACTTCGGCGGCCACGGTCACGCATTCATCGTCAGCGCCGAAGGGAAAATCCTGATTCACCCGGACAGCAAGCTGGTGCTCAAAACACTGGCCGAGGCTTATCCGAACGGCGTGCCTGAGGTCAGTCCAGGCCTGAAAGAAGTCGAGTTCGACGGCAAGACCCAGTTGATCTCATTCACCCACGTCAACGGCGTGCCATCGGCTGACTGGTACGTGGCGCTGGTGCTCGACAAAGACACCGCGTTCTCGATGCTCAGCGAATTCCGCACCTCGGCACTGATCGCCATGGTCATCGCCGTGTTGATCATCATCGGCCTGCTCGGCATGCTGATTCGCGTGCTGATGCAACCGCTGCTGACCATGGGCCGTGCGATGCATGACATCGCTGAAGGCGAAGGCGATCTGACCAAACGTCTGGTGATTCACGGCAACGATGAATTCGGCGCATTGGGTACGTCGTTCAACCGCTTCGTCGAACGCATTCATACGTCGATCCGCGAAGTGTCCTCGGCCACCGGCCAGGTCAACGAAGTCGCCCTGCGTGTGGTCGCTGCCTCGAACTCGTCGATGTACAACTCCGACCAGCAGGCCAGCCGCACCAACAGCGTCGCCGCCGCGATCAATCAGCTCGGCGCCGCCGCTCAGGAAATCGCCCAGAACGCCGCGCTCGCCTCGCAGCATTCCAGCGATGCGCGCAGCCTCGCGGTCGACGGCCAGCAGGTGGTGGATAAAACCATCCACGCCATGCAACAACTGTCGGCGAAGATCAGCGATTCCTGCGGCAATATCGAAACGCTGAACAGCAACACGGTGAACATCGGCCAGATTCTCGAAGTGATCACCAGCATTTCCCAGCAGACCAACCTGCTCGCACTCAACGCCGCCATTGAAGCCGCGCGTGCCGGTGAGGCCGGACGCGGTTTCGCCGTGGTCGCCGACGAGGTGCGCAACCTCGCGCACCGCACCCAGGATTCGGCGCAGCAAGTGCAGAAGATGATCGAAGAGCTGCAGGTCGGCGCACGCCAGGCGGTAACCATCATGACCGAGAGCCAGCGCGAGAGCGAAAGCAGCGTCGGCATCGCCAACCAGGCCGGCGAGCGTCTGGGCAGCGTGACCCAGCGCATCGGCGAAATCGACGGCATGAACCAGTCGGTGGCCACCGCGACTGAAGAGCAGACTGCTGTGGTCGAGTCGATCAATGTCGATATCAACGAGATCAACACGCTGAATCAGGAAGGCGTGGAGAACTTGCAGGCGACGTTGCGCGCGTGTTCGGATCTTGAACAGCAGGCGGCGCGGTTGAAGCATCTGGTCGGCAGCTTCAGGATCTAAGCTGCAGCCTCAGGCCTCTTCGCGAGCAGGCTCGCTCCCACAGTGGAATGCATTTCAATTGTGGGAGCGAGCCTGCTCGCGAAAGCGGCATAAGCCGCACTGAAGATTCAGAATCTTGAGCCGGGCCTGGACAGGAACTCCAATTCCTCAGACGTAGACTCCCGCCCCAACACCGCATTGCGATGCGGAAACCTTCCAAACCGGGCAATCACCTTCTGATGCCGCTCGGCGTAGTCCAGGTTATCGGCAAACACCGCCCGCTCCGACTCTGGCTGTTCAGCCACCAATTCAATAAATCTGGAAACGGCTTCGTTCTGCACCGCGAGGTTTTCGCAGTGCTCGAACACCAGATAAATGAACACACGCTGAATCGGTTTCAACTGCCGATCGAAATCCGCTGCAATGCCTTGAGCGACGAGCTTCTGAGCGCGCAGATCACCGGAAAAGGCTTTGGGAGTGTCGCGATAGATCATGCGCGGCAGCTGATCGAGCAGCAGCACTACCGCCAGCCAGCCTTCGGGACATTGCGTCCACTCAGTCAATTCGCCGGCCAGGGCCTGATCGACAAAGACCCCGAAACGCGTCTGCGCTTCGAGGTCCTGGCTGTTTCGCTTGCCGAACCACAACTTGCCCTTTTCGGCCGCCACTTCGCTGGCTGATTCGGCGTGTCCGAACCACCAGTCGAGCAACGGCTGCCAGGGCGCGTGCATGGTTTATTCCTTGTGGTAGGCCGTGGCGCGGGCGACTTCTTCTTTCGAACCGAGGAACACTGCAACGCGCTGGTGCAGGCCTTCCGGCTGGATGTCGAGAATGCGCTGGTGACCGTCGGTGGACGCGCCGCCGGCTTGTTCGACAAGGAACGACATCGGGTTGGCTTCATACATCAGGCGCAGCTTGCCCGGTTTCGACGGCTCGCGGCTGTCGCGCGGGTACATGAACAGACCGCCGCGGGTCAGGATGCGGTGGACGTCAGCGACCATTGCCGCGACCCAGCGCATGTTGTAATTCTTCTTCAACGGACCTTCTTCACCGGCCAGCAGCTCGCCGACATAGCGCTGTACCGGGGCTTCCCAGTGGCGCTGGTTGGACATGTTGATGGCGAATTCCTGGGTGGTTTCCGGGATGGTGATGTCTTCGTGAGTCAGTACGAAGCTGCCCATTTCGCGGTCCAGGGTGAAGCCTTTGACGCCGTCGCCCAGGGTCAGCACCAGCATGGTCTGCGGGCCGTAGATGGCGTAACCGGCGGCCACTTGCTGGGTGCCTGGCTGCAGGAAGGCTTTTTCGTTCAGCGGCTCGTTCTGGCTCAGGTATTCGTTCGGGCAACGCAATACCGAGAAGATCGTGCCGACCGGGGCGTTGATGTCGATGTTCGACGAGCCGTCCAGTGGGTCGAAGACCAGCAGGTATGCGCCTTTCGGGTATTTGCCCGGGATCTGGTAGGCGTTGTCCATTTCTTCGGACGCCATGCCGGCCAGGTGACCGCCCCATTCGTTGGCTTCGAGCAGGATCTCGTTAGAGATCACGTCGAGCTTCTTCTGCACTTCGCCTTGCACGTTCTCGGTGCCCATGCTGCCCAGAACACCACCCAGGGCGCCTTTGGACACGGCGTGGCTGATCTCCTTGCAGGCACGCGCTACCACTTCGATCAAAAAGCGCAGATCGGCAGGAGTGTTGTTGCTGCGGGTCTGCTCAATCAAATAGCGACTCAAGGTAACGCGGGACATGGACGGCTCCGGTGGAATGGGGGGCGGAAAACCCGCGCAGTTTACAGGGAGTCTGAAAACCTAGCGAGCGAAGACGCCGGCTAACCTGCGCCTGGGTGTATTTGCCTGTATGAGACGTGATTGTTGGTGGAGAGTTCAGGTGTCGGGTTTAGCGTAGTTGGAAATGGGGCGGGTGGTGGTTGAGCGATAGCGGCAGTCTGATGAATTTTTGTTGTTTGACCGGCCGCCATCGCTGGCGAGCCAGCTCCCACAGGATGTGTGGTGTACACAAAATATGTGAACGACCGAGATCACTGTGGGAGCGAGCCTGCTCGCGAATGGCGCAAAGCGCCGCCATGCTCAGGTATTGGCTGGCGGTTTGCGCAACAGGCTGAACGCCATCGCCCCGAGAAACACCACACTGAGCAGCAACACTGCCCACAAGCCGAACTTCTTCCAGTTGGTCCCGGCCACCGCAGCCGTCGTCGCCGTTGAGGTTTGCGTGGCCTTCGCTTCGTCCTGCACCGTCGCCTTGCCCAGGCTCGCCAGCTTTTCTGGCTTGAAATCCGGAATCAACGTTGCCAGCGGCAGGTTCGCCGTTTTCACCGTGGCATTGCCCAAGGCCAGGCTGTACGGCCCTTCGCCCCGGGCGAGGAAGATCACTTGCGTGGCGCGCACCGCGTATTTCAGGTCCGGCGCCTGCTCACCCAACCCGCCGCCGCGCTCATCCACGGTCAGCTTGAGTTGCTGCACGGTCTGCCCGGACAGCGGGATTTCGTTCTGCACCACGTCCTGATTGTTCTGGCTCAGGCGATACAGCAAACCACTGCTCAGTGGCTGCCATGGCAAGTTGCTCTCGCGCCGGCCGGCCAACGTGACCGGCGCCAGACTGTTCGGCTGTTTCAGCTCGATCTGCACCCGCTCGACATTCAGCCCCATCGGCAGCTGCCAGATGTATTCCCCGGATTTGCTGCTGTTGCCGGCCACGCTGGGCGACCAGACCAAAGGCAGCGGCAGGTTGCGCGGGTCGCTGCTTTTCAATTGCGCCGACGTCAGGACGGGCGCCGAACCCGGCGACTCCCACAGCAGGCGCACATAGCGCGCGGTCTGCCCCGGCAGGGTCACTTCGTGCTGTTCGATGCGCTCATCGGAAAAGGTCAGCCGTGCCACTTGGCCCTCGCCCCAGGATTGCCAGTGCTGCAGATCGTCGCTGGCCTCGATGCTGAAACGCTGGAAACCGTCGCGCTCGCTGGTCCAGTCGAGGATCAACTGCTGCAACGGTGCCTTGATCGCACTGGCATCGAGCAGCCAGCCGCGCAGCACTTCTTCGCCCGCCTCCAGTTGCGAGGATGGTTGCACTTCGACCAGGGTGCCGTTGGTGGTCGACTGCACGCGCACATTCGGCGCACGCTCGCTGGCGTCGGCAGCGTTGTACAGCGGGAACCACTTGACCTCA
The DNA here is from genome assembly GCF_900187595.1 of Pseudomonas sp. Irchel 3F6. Taxonomy (NCBI): domain Bacteria; kingdom Pseudomonadati; phylum Pseudomonadota; class Gammaproteobacteria; order Pseudomonadales; family Pseudomonadaceae; genus Pseudomonas; species Pseudomonas sp. Irchel 3F6. Next base: position 414,533 of record NZ_FYDP01000003.1, read on the forward strand.
TGCAGCTTGCCGTCGTCGCGGGTCTGCGCCGACTCGCGAGCCAAGGCGTAGGCCTGCGCTTCGCCGGCGGCGTTGAACACGCGCAAGTCACTGAGATCGGTCTGGCGCGCCTGCAATTGCGCGCTCAGCGGCAGGTCGAGCCGATACCACGGGCCATTGCCGCTCACCGTCAACGGCAACTGCGTGGCGAAGTCCGCCGGTTTTTCCTGAGCGCCAGCGACCATCACCACGCCCAGCGCCAACCAACCCAGATTCAGCATGCGACTCAAGATGCAACTCCTTCGGTTTCCGGCGCGGGTTTGTCCGCCGCCGGTTCAGCCTCGACGCGTTTGGGTGGCAGCGGCGCAAAGTAGCCGACCACCAGCAGCAATACGCCAACGCCGATAAACGAGACGATCCGGGCGAGGCCGCCACGGTTGCTCAGTTCGACAAAAATCAGCTTGGCCACCACCAGCGCAATCAGCGCCGCGCCGATCAGCCAGACTTCGCGGCGATGGCGCAGATGGCCGCCGATCATCAGCCCCAGCGCCATCAACGTCCAGACGATCGACAGGCCGGCCTGCACCAGCATCGACGCGAGCAGTTGATCAAGCTCGAACGGGATGCCGGCCCAGTGATGCGCCGCGCGGGTGACCAGCGCGGTGCAGAAGGCGAACAGCGAAACCCCGGCGATCAGTTGCGTAGCCTTGTCGGCATGATCCTGACGGATCGACAGCTGCGCGACCGCGCTGCGCGACCAGGCATAAACGCCGAACAGCGCAAACAGCAGACCCAGCTCCAATGGGTTGAGCAGCGGCACGTAAGGCAATGGTTCGGCATTGCCATCGCTGACGCCATTGGCCAGCCAGAACCACGCCAGCATCAGCACCGCCAGCGGTGCCGCTGCGTACAAGCGGTACTCGCGGGCAAATGCGGCCACCGGCCACGGCCAGTTGCGCGGTGCAGCCATCAGCAACAGATAGAGGCTCGGCAGAATCGCCCAGCCCAGCCACCGCCACGCGTTGTACTGCTCGGCCAACAACAGCAGGCCGTAACGCAACTCCAGCGCCAGCACGCCAATCAACAGCCAGCAACCGAACACATGGGCCGCGCTCAATGCGCGCGCCGGCAACACCGAAGCCAAGCGGCGCAGGCTGAAGAAATGCACCGCGAACAGCGCCGGCCACGCCAGCCAGCCGAAGTCGGCGGCCGGGTGGTAGCGCGAATGCCAAGAGCCGAGCAAAACCAGCGTCGCCGCCGGAATCAGCAAGGTGCAGAGCAACCCCAGCGCCGGCCATTTCAGACGCAGCGACAACAGCGTCCACAGCGCAACACTGATCGCAGCGACCAGCAGCAACAATGTGCCTTGCAGGTTCGGCGAAGCGAAACGCAGGATCTCGCTGACCCACGCCAGCGTCCACCAACCGGCGCCCCAGACCAGCAGCACTTGCGACAAGCGTTGCAAACTCAAGGCATCAAAAGCACTGGCATGGTTGCCCAATTGCAAGCGCCACGCGCCGATCAGCGCGGCCAGCCCCAGCACCAGCGGCGTCCAGAATCCGCCATGGGCCAATGGTTTCAATCCTTCGCTAGACAACGGCCCGAGCCATTCGGGGCCGGCGAGCAGAAACGCTGCGCCGCCGACCACCTGCAACAGCAGGCCGAAAACGAAACTCAGACGCTGTTGCAGGTACAGGCTCAGCCAGATGATCAGCAAACCGCTGGCCGCCCACACCGCGCTCGCGGTTTGCCACGGCAGCACGAACAGCACCGCCAGATTGATCAGTACCAAGCCGGCCAGCAGCACCACCGACAAGCCGCGCAGCAGGCGCACATCGCCGCGCACCATCTCATCCCGCGCCGCGAGCAGCATGCCGCCAATCAAGGCCAGACCGATCAAGGACGCACTGAGCAAACCGCTCCAGCCAGCGCTGAACACCGCCGCCGAATCTTCACCGGCAGTTTGCAGGCGCAGCAGGAACAACGCGCCGCCCAGCAACTGCACGGCGAACGCGGTGAACAGGAATGTGCGTGATTGAATCCGCAGCCCCACGAACAAAGTCGCCAACCCGGCCAAGGCCCAACTGATCGCCGTGCCCTGGATGAACAGGAACAACGGTGCCAGCAGATAAAGGAACGTCAGGCCCAGACACGCCAGCAGCGGCAGGCCTTGCCTTTCCCACGGCGATGTCTGCTCGGGCGTAGCCTTGCGCAGTTGAAGGAAACTGAACAGCAGCGCGGCGCCAAGCATCAGCGCGCCCAGCGGTGCGCCGTCGAGCAGGCTGCTCTCGCCGAGTTGCAGCTGGCTGAGAAACGCCAGTGCCGAACCCAGTTGCAGCAGTAAGGCAAAGGCCCGGGCAAACGGTCGATGCTGACGCAACCCGAGCCAGAAAATTCCTGCGCCTTCCACGGCCCACGCCGCAGACGTCCAGCGCGCATCGAGCCCCAGCGGAATCGCCAGGCTGGCAAAAATCACCCCCAGCGCCAGGCAGGTTTCGCCCAGCAGCATCGCGCGCCCGCCCATCAAAACTTTGGCCAGCGCCATATAGATCATGCCCAGCGCCAACGCACTGAACGCCGCCGCAAATTCCAGGTGCTGGACCAACGCAAACTGCAAACCGAAGCCAATGATCGGCGGGCCGAACAGCATGGTGCCGTCGACATAATCACCCTTGCGGGCCGACCATTGCAGCAGCGCCTCGCGATCAGCCTCCGCCGGAGCATCCTGCAGGTCGCGCAATTTGCGCCGGGCGAACAGCAGGCCGATGGCGAGGTACATGAGGAAAAACACAATCAGGAACGGCTCGGTGCTCCACAGCAGCTCCGGCGTGTAGGAACGCAGGCCCCAGGCGAAACCGATACCGAAGGTGCCGACGAAACCGATCAGGTTGAGCAGGCGCCAGGCCTTGAACCAGGCGATGGCGAGAATGCCGGCGTTGAGCAGAGCGAAATAGCTGAACAGTGCGACGTGATTGCCTTCGCCGGTAGAAGTCAGAATCGGCGCGGCGAAACCACCGAGGGCCGCCGCTGCGGCCAACCCCAGCGCGTCCTGGGTAATCGCCAGAATGGCCGAGAACACCGTCACCGCGACCAGCAAACCGAGTGCAGCGGACGGATCAAGCAACGGATGCAGACGCATCGCCGCAAACACCGTCAGGTACAACACCGCGATCCCGGTGCCTTGCAGTATCAACGCATAGCTGCTGTTGCGTCTGCGCAGCCACCAGCCCAGTGCCAGCAGGGCCAACGCCGCTGCCGCGACGCCGGCGTATCGCAACTCGATCGGCACCACCATGCCTTCGGTGGCGTAACGCAGTAAAAATGCCAGACCGAAAAACAGCAGCACCACGCCGACGCGCAGCACCGTGTTGCCGCCGAACAGCCAGTTGCGCGCAGCGCTGATGCCGCGCTCGATCATGTTCGGGCCACGGGGTTCGGCGGGTTTTTGCGTTGGTGCAACGGGAGCCGGTTCGGCGCGCCAGACATCGGCCGGCAGCGACTGGCTGGTTTCGCGGGCGACGGCGGAGACCGGTTCGAGTTCGGGGGGCAGTTCCCAGATCAGCTCAGGGGGCGGGGCTGCCTGCTCAGCCACGTCGACGGGCGCGGCGACTGGCTCGGCTTCAGGTGGCGGCGCGGGCGCATGCGAGGGCGAACCTTCCAGCACAAACAGCCGCTGGGCCACGCCTTGCAAGGCTTCGCGCACCTGCTCGAGTTGACGCTGTTGCTCCGCCGCCTGCGAGCCGAGGCGCGCAATGCGTAGCGCCTGGCCGATGACCAGCCCCAGCAGCGCACCCAACAGCGCGCCGCTGAATGACTCGTCGAGCAGTCCACCGAGCACCAGCCCGATCAACATGAACATCCATTGCATGGTCGATATCCCTAAGCAGCCCCGGGGCGGGGCGAGTCCGGCGATGGCTTCAGTCTAGGCACAAACCGTGTGGGAGCGAGCCTGCTCGCGAAGGCGGATTGTCAGCCAACATTTCTGTTTAAGTCGACGATCGCTTCGCGAGCAGGCTCGCTCCCACAGGGTACGGCGGTGATTGATGCCTTTTAACCGGCGCTCAGTATATCGATCCGGCCCAACAAACGTTGGGCCTTGCGCAGATTTGTCGGGGAAAGTTACTCCAGCGCTTTCCAGATATCCGTGGCGTACTCGCGAATCGTCCGGTCGGAAGAGAACCAGCCCATCCGCGAGGTGTTGAGCACCGCCGAACGCCACCAGTTCTGCGAGTCGTGCCAGTGCGCATCGACACGCTTCTGCGCTTCCCAGTAGGAATCGAAGTCGGCGCAGACCAGGAAGCGGTCATAGTCGATCAACGAGTCGATCAGCCCGGTATAACGCGAGGTATCGTCCGGCGAGAACACACCGCTGCGAATCGCTTGCAGCACATCGTTCAAACGATGGGAGGCGGCGATGTCGGGTACGGCGCTGAACTCGTGGTTCTGCTTGCGCGCTTCAACCTGTTGCGCGCTGAGACCGAAGATGAACATGTGCTCGGCACCGATGCGCTCGCACATTTCCACGTTGGCACCGTCGAGGGTGCCGATGGTCAGCGCGCCGTTGAGGCCGAACTTCATGTTACTGGTGCCCGACGCCTCGAAACCGGCGGTGGAAATCTGCTCGGACAAATCCGCCGCCGGAATGATGCTTTCGGCCAGGCTGACGTTGTAGTTGGGCAGGAACACCACTTTCAGCAGGCCGCGCACGGTCGGGTCGTTGTTCACCACCCGAGCGATGTCGTTGGTCAGTTTGATGATCAGCTTGGCCTGGTGGTAACTCGCCGCCGCTTTACCGGCGAAGATCTTGACCCGTGGCACCCAGTCGACTTCCGGCTCGGCACGAATCGCTTGGTACAACGCCACGGTGTGCATCAGGTTGAGCAACTGACGCTTGTATTCGTGGATACGTTTGACCTGCACGTCGAACATCGCCGCCGGGTTGACCGCGATCCCGAGGCGCTCGTGAATCAGATAGGCCAGCGCCTTCTTGCTGTGCAAACGCTGCTCGGCGAAGGCTTTGCGGAACGCGGTTTTCTCGGCGAACGGTTCAAGTTCGAGCAGGCGCTCTTCGGGATGGTCGAGCACATCCGGGCCGAGAGCGTCGATCAGCATCGAGGTCAGTTCCGGGTTGGCCTGATACAGCCAGCGGCGGAAGGTGATGCCGTTGGTTTTGTTGTTGATCCGCTCCGGGTAGAGCTTGTGCAGTTCGGCGAATACGGTTTTGCGCATCAACTGCGTATGCAGACCGGACACGCCGTTTACGCTGTGGGAACCGAGGAACGCGAGGTTGCCCATGCGCACCCGGCGGCCGTTGTCTTCTTCGATCAGCGACACCGCGCGCAACACGTCGAAGTCGTGAATGCCCTTGGCCCGCAGCGAATCGATGTGCTGCGCGTTGATCAGGTAAATGATCTGCATGTGCCGTGGCAGCATGCGTTCCATCAGCCCGACCGGCCAGGTTTCCAGCGCTTCCGGCAGCAGCGTGTGGTTGGTGTACGACAGCGTGTCGACGGTGACTTGCCATGCTGCGTCCCACGCGACGTCGTAGACGTCGACCAGTTGGCGCATCAGTTCTGCCACGGCGATTGACGGGTGAGTGTCGTTGAGCTGGATCGCCGCGTGATCACCGAGGGTCAGCACCGAGGTGTGCATGTTGCGGTGACGGCGCAGCAGATCCTGCAGCGAGGCGGCGACGAAGAAGTATTCCTGACGCAGGCGCAGTTCTTGCCCGGCTTCGGTGCTGTCGGCCGGATAAAGGACGCGGGAGATACTTTCGGCGCGAGCCACTTCCGCCACGGCGCCCAGGTGGTCACCGGCGTTGAAGCGTTCCAGGTGCAGGTCTTCCATGGCGCGGGCACGCCACAGGCGCAGAGTGTTGACGCTCGCTCCGCGCCAGCCGACCACCGGCGTGTCATAAGCAATTGCGCGCACGGTTTCCGCCGGCGACCAGACCTGACGAGTCTTGCCGGAGGCATCGGTGACGGTTTCGACGCTGCCGCCGAAGCCGATCGGGTACGCCACTTCCGGCCGTTCGAATTCCCAAGGGTTGCCGAAATCCAGCCAGTGTTCGGTCTGCTCCTGTTGCCAGCCATCGACGATCGCCTGACGGAACAAGCCATGCTCATAACGAATGCCATAGCCATGGCCGGCGATGCCGAGGGTCGACATGCTTTCCATGAAGCACGCCGCGAGCCGACCGAGGCCGCCGTTGCCGAGCGCCGCGTCAGGCTCCAGCAAGCGGATGCGCTCCAGATCGACGCCCAGTTCGGTCAACGCTTCACGGGCGACGTCGAGCAGCCCAAGGTTGCTCAGGCTGTCGTAGAGAAGGCGGCCGATGAGAAATTCCAGCGAGAGGTAATAAACCCGCTTCTGGCCTTTGCGGTAGATCTGCCGGGTGTGGTCCATCCAGTGTTCGACCATGTGATCACGCGCAGCCAGGGCAATGGCTTCGAACCAGTCATGGTCGAAGGCGTGATCGGGGTCTTTGCCCACGGCGTAGGTGAGTTTGGTCAGGACGGCGTCGCGGAACGCGGCCACCTCTGCTTCGCGAACTAGTGGTTCTTGAGTCATCAACAGGACCTCGAGCGAGCGGGAATTTTCTGAGCCTAGACGGTCTGACCGGCGGTAACGGCTCTGGTTCGGCAGTATTTGCGCGGACTGTGCACCAGTCCGACATAACCCTGGCGGATGAGCCAATGAATGCAGGGGCCGTGCCGTCCTGTCGGGCAAATTGCAGTCGTTGCGAAAATATCCGGCGAAAGGTTGTTCAAAATTCCACCGCTCCCGGTATGATCGCGCGCCCTGATGCATACACGCCTGGTAACTCCCGATGATGAAGCCCAACCTGATCGCCGCCGCCGAGATTGATCGTCTCGATACGTGGGCCAAATACTCGGCGCCGATGTGCGGCTCGTGCATGTCCAGCTGCTGCACGCTGCCGGTCGAAGTGAAGATCAAGGATCTGGTGCGCATCGGTGTGGTCGACGAGTTCGAACTGGGCGATCCGCCAAAGAACATCGCCAAGCGTCTGCAAAAGGAAGGTCTGGTCGAGCGCTTCAATCAGAAGTCGGGGATCTTCACCCTGCAGCGCATGAGCAACAACGACTGCTATTACCTGGATCGTAAAACCCGCCTGTGCACCATTTATGACAAGCGCCCGGACACCTGCCGCAACCACCCGAAGATCGGGCCGCGGCCGGGGTATTGCGCTTATAAGCCGAAAGAAGTCGAGCGGGTGCAGAATTTCCGGGCCATCGACAAATTTTGATCGGCCTTGAGATTTTCAGCGGCTGACCGGCCGCCATCGCTGGCAAGCCAGCTCCCACAATGATTGTGGTCGAACACATATTTTATATACGACCCAAAACCCTGTGGGAGCTGGCTTGCCAGCGATGGGGCCAGCACAAATATCGCTAAACGCCAGACAAACAAAAACGCCCCCGGTCTCGCGACCGGGGGCGTTTTCTATTCCAGGGCTGGATTACGCCTTGGCTTTCTTGGCAGCGCGGGTACGCTCGCTTTCGTCGAGGATCTTCTTGCGAAGACGGATCGACTTAGGCGTGACTTCGCAGAGCTCGTCTTCCTGGATGTATTCCAGAGCCTGTTCCAGGGTGAAGCGAACAGGTGGAACCAGAGCGATGGTTTCGTCTTTACCCGAAGCACGCATGTTGTCGAGCTTCTTGCCTTTGGTTGGGTTGACACCCAGGTCGTTGTCGCGGCTGTTCTGACCAACGATCTGACCGTTGTAGATCTCCTGGCCGTGTTCTACGAACAGCTTGCCACGAGCCTGCAGGGTTTCCAGCGAGTAGGTCAGAGCCTTGCCGGTTTCAACCGAAACCAGAACGCCGTTCTGACGGCCGGACATGTGGCCCGACTTCACTGGAGCGTAACGGTCGAAGATCGAGGTCAGGATGCCAGCACCGTTGGTCAGGGTCAGGAACTGGTTACGGAAACCGATCAGACCGCGAGCAGGGATGTTGTATTCCAGACGAACACGGCCCTTGCCATCCGGCACCATGTTGCTCAGGTCGCCCTTACGCAGACCCATCTCTTCCATGACCTTGCCCTGGGATTCTTCAGGGATGTCGATGGTGACGTTTTCGAACGGTTCCTGCTTCACGCCGTCGACTTCACGGATGATCACTTCAGGGCGGCCCAGGGCCAGCTCGAAGCCTTCGCGACGCATAGTTTCGATCAGTACCGAGAGGTGCAGCTCACCACGGCCGGAAACCTTGAACTTGTCAGCCGAGTCGCCTTCTTCAACGCGCAGTGCAACGTTGTACAGCAGCTCTTTGTCCAGACGATCCTTGATGTTACGGGAGGTCACGAACTTGCCTTCTTTACCGCAGAATGGCGAGTCGTTTACCTGGAAGGTCATGGACACGGTTGGCTCGTCAACGGTCAGCGGCTTCATCGCCTCGACGGTGTTGATATCGCACAGAGTGTCGGAGATGAACAGCTCGTCGAAGCCGCTGATGCAGACGATGTCGCCGGCTGCTGCTTCGTCAACGTCAATGCGGTGCAGACCGTGGTGACCCATCAGCTTCAGGATACGACCGTTGCGACGCTTGCCGTCGGCGCTGATAGCGACAACCGGGGTGTTCGGCTTGACGCGACCACGAGCGATACGGCCAACACCGATAACACCCAGGAAGCTGTTGTAGTCCAGAGCGGAGATCTGCATCTGGAACGGACCGTCACGGTCAACGGCCGGAGGCGGAACGTGGTCGACTACTGCCTGGTACAGCGGAGTCATGTCTTCCGCCATGGCGGTGTGGTCCAGACCGGCAATACCGTTCAGGGCCGAAGCGTAAACAACCTGGAAGTCCAGTTGTTCTTCGGTAGCACCGAGGTTGTCGAACAGGTCGAAGATCTGGTCCAGAACCCAGTCCGGACGCGCGCCTGGACGGTCAACCTTGTTGATGACCACGATTGGACGCAGGCCGGCTTCGAAAGCCTTCTTGGTCACGAAACGGGTTTGCGGCATAGGGCCGTCTTGAGCGTCAACCAGCAGCAGAACGGAGTCGACCATCGACATTACGCGTTCAACTTCGCCGCCGAAGTCGGCGTGGCCCGGGGTGTCCACGATGTTGATGTGGTAGCCGTTCCAGTTGATGGCGGTGTTCTTCGCCAGAATGGTAATACCGCGCTCTTTTTCCTGGTCGTTGGAGTCCATCACGCGCTCGTCGTTGAGCTCGTTGCGCTCCAGGGTGCCGGATTGACGCAGGAGTTTGTCTACCAGGGTGGTTTTACCGTGGTCAACGTGGGCAATGATGGCGATGTTGCGTAGATTTTCGATCACTTGTGTATCTCGATCAGAGGATTCGGTTTGCTGACAAGTCATGGCAGCGATTAGCAGTAGTGTCCGGCATGGCCGTTACAGCTTGACGGCGGTGTCGGGGGGCCGGTGACGCAGGCCACAGGCAAACAGCCCCGGGCACTTAGCTCGGTCGATAAACGCGCACATTGGCATGCCCCTCACTGAGCAAATGGTGGGCATGCAGGCGACTCATCACGCCTTTGTCGCAATACAGCAGGTACTGGCGAGTAGGGTCCAGTTCCTTGAAACGTGCGTTCACTGCATAGAACGGCATCGTCTGTACCTCTATGCCGGCGAGCTCCAGCGGGTCATCCTCGGCGGCATCCGGGTGGCGGATGTCGATGACGATCTGACCGGCCAGCGCTTCGCTGACTTCTTCAATTTGCAAATCCTGGCCCAACTCGTCGATTACCCGATCGATCGGCACCAGTTTGGCGTTGGCGAGCGCACGCTCGAGTACCGCCATGTCGAATTCTTTCTCTTCGTGCTCAACCCGGCCACGCTTGGCGGCGGTCTTGGGGTTGACCGAAATCACGCCGCAGTATTCCGGCATGTGCCGGGCGAAATCGGCGGTGCCGATCTCGTTGGCGGTGTCGATGATGTCCTGCTTGTGCGCGACGATCAGCGGCCGCAGCACCAGCTTGTCGGTCACGCAGTCGATCACCGACAGGTTCGGCAGCGTCTGGCTCGACACCTGGGAGATCGCTTCACCGGTCACCAGTGCATCGATGTGCAGGCGTTCGGCGATCTCGGACGAGGCGCGCAACATCATACGCTTCAAAACCACGCCCATATGACTGTTATCGACTTTGCCGAGAATTTCGCCCAGCACTTCCTCGAACGGCACACTGACAAATAGCACGCGTTGCGAGCTGCCGTACTTCTTCCAGATGAAGTGCGCGACTTCCATCACGCCCAATTCGTGGGCACGCCCGCCAAGATTGAAGAAGCAGAAGTGCGCCATCAGGCCGCGACGCATGATCTGGTAAGCCGCCACGGTCGAATCGAAGCCGCCGGACATCAATACCAGCGTCTGCTCCAACGCGCCGAGCGGGTAGCCGCCAATGCCGTTGTGCTGGCTGTGAATCACGAACAACCGTTTGTCGCGAACTTCGATACGGACTTCGATTTGCGGTGCTTTAAGGTCGATTCCGGCCGCACCGCACTCACGACGCAGCTTGCTGCCGACGTATTTTTCCACGTCCATCGAGCTGAAGGCATGCTTGCCTGCGCGCTTGCAGCGCACCGAGAAAATCTTCCCGGCCAGTGCATCGCCGTAGTGCTGTTTGCACTTTTCGGTGATGTCGTCGAAGTCGCCCAGCGGGTACTCGTCGATCTGCAGAAAATGCGCGATACCCGGCATGCAGGTCAGGCGCTCGCCGATCTCTTTCAAGGCTTTGGGGTCGGTAACGCGGGTTTCCAGCTCGAGATTGTCCCACACGCCGTTCACCACCACGGCCGGGTCCAGGTCACGGAGCACGGTGCGGATGTTCTTGGCCAACTGGCGGATGAATTTCGTCCGGACAGGTCGGCTTTTGATGGTGATCTCGGGGAAGACTTTTACGATAAGTTTCATGAAAACAGCGCGCGAACGGCCAGCCGAAAAAGGGGGGGGCGGATTATAGCGGAAATTGCTCAAGGTTTAACCAGTTAATGTGCAGAAGGTTTTGCTTGCACCAAAACAGGTCATTTATGAATTTAAACGCAACATTAAGGGGCGGGATTTGTCGATTCAGAACCTCGCACGCCTTAATAAGCGTGAATTTGGGGCAAAAAACCCATGCTGGGGCACTGGCATGCAATTTGCTCCCTTGTGAGGCAGGTTGCCTTGGCAGAGTATTCGCGCCGGCATCACCATTATTAAGGGCATCCACTACCCGCCCTAATTCACCCGGAGGACACTATGTCGAAGTCGGTTCAACTCATCAAAGATCATGACGTCAAGTGGATTGATCTGCGCTTCACGGACACCAAAGGCACTCAGCACCACGTGACCATGCCGGCTCGCGATGCGCTGGATGACGACTTCTTCGAAGTCGGCAAGATGTTCGACGGTTCCTCCATCTCCGGCTGGAAAGGCATCGAAGCCTCCGACATGATCCTGATGCCGGTCGACGAAACTGCCGTGCTCGATCCGTTCACCGAAGACCCAACCCTGATTCTGGTGTGCGACATCATCGAGCCTTCGAGCATGCAGGGCTACGATCGCGACCCACGTGCGATCGCCAAGCGCGCCGAAGAGCACCTGAAAGCCACCGGTATCGGTGACACCGTATTCGCCGGTCCGGAGCCTGAGTTCTTCATCTTTGACTCGGTGAAATTCAAGTCGGACATCTCCGGCTCGATGTTCAAGATCTACTCCGAGCAAGGTTCGTGGATGTCCGACCAGGACATCGAGGGCGGCAACAAGGGTCACCGTCCAGGCGTGAAAGGCGGCTACTTCCCGGTTCCACCGTTCGACCACGACCACGAAATCCGTACCGCCATGTGCAACGCACTGGAAGAAATGGGTCAGTCGGTTGAAGTTCACCACCACGAAGTGGCAACTGCCGGCCAGAACGAAATCGGCGTCAAGTTCAACACCCTGGTGAAGAAGGCCGACGAAGTTCAGACCCTGAAATACGTTGTGCACAACGTTGCCGACGCTTACGGCCGCACCGCGACCTTCATGCCGAAGCCACTGTACGGCGACAACGGTTCGGGCATGCACGTACACATGTCGATCTGGAAAGACGGCAAGAACACCTTCGCAGGTGAAGGCTATGCCGGCCTGTCCGATACCGCTCTGTACTTCATCGGCGGCATCATCAAGCACGGTAAGGCCCTGAACGGCTTCACCAACCCGGCGACCAACTCCTACAAGCGTCTGGTGCCAGGCTTCGAAGCTCCGGTAATGCTGGCCTACTCGGCTCGGAACCGTTCCGCTTCGATCCGTATTCCTTACGTGTCGAGCCCGAAAGCCCGCCGTATCGAAGCACGCTTCCCGGATCCGGCTGCCAACCCGTACCTGGCCTTCGCAGCACTGCTGATGGCCGGTCTGGACGGTATCCAGAACAAGATCCACCCAGGCGATGCCGCCGACAAGAACCTGTACGACCTGCCGCCTGAAGAGGCGAAAGAGATTCCACAGGTTTGCGGCAGCCTGAAAGAAGCCCTGGAAGAGCTGGACAAGGGCCGCGCGTTCCTGACCAAGGGCGGCGTGTTCTCCGACGACTTCATCGACGCTTACATCGCGCTGAAATCGGAAGAAGAAATCAAGGTTCGCACCTTCGTGCACCCACTGGAATATGAGCTGTACTACAGCTGCTGATCCGGTAGCGCTGCGTAAAGCGGCGTGACAAAAGAGGCCTCCTTCGGGAGGCCTTTTTTATTGCCCGGCGCAACGCATTTTCCATGTGGGAGCGAGCCTGCTCGCGAAGGCGGTGGGTCATGGATCGTTTGATCGTTCCCACGCTCCGCGTGGGATGCAGCCCGTGACGCTCTGCGTCACTGGACGCGGAGCGTCCCAGGAGGCATTCCCACGCAGAGCATGGGAACAATCCATGTTTTGGCTACCAGTCTTTTCAATTCCAGTTATTAACGGTTTTGGCCAACCGCCCCACCTGTCCTATGCTGCTACCCACAGTTTCCAACCCCGGTCGATTTCATGGGTCGCACGCTTCTCTACATTCTGCTGCTGATCGCCCTGCCCGCCGCCGCGCAGATCTACAAGTACACCGACGCCAACGGCAACACGGCGTACAGCAATCAGCCGCCGGACGGCGTGCAGGCGCAACCGGTCGAGTTGCCGCCACTCAATCGGGTCGAGCCGCAAGCACCGAGTGCGCCGCAATCACCCCGCCCCGAAGCACCGCAACCAGCGCGCAACGCCTATGAAATCCTCGAGCTCGCCGGCCTGCCCACTGACGAGGCCCTGCGCGCCAACAACGGCACCTTTACGGTCAATGTTCTGATCAAGCCGCGTCTGCAACCGCCGCATCAATTAAGGCTGCTACTCGACGACCAGCCCTATGGCCAGCCGAGCAACGTGCCGGTTCTGCAACTGGTCAACATCGATCGCGGCGAGCATCGCCTGGCCGTGCAAGTGATCGACGGCCAAAGCGTCGTTCAGCAGAGCCCGCCAGCCGCCTTCACCGTGCAACGGGTGCATACGCCATGATCCGCGCGGGGCTGGCACTCATTCTGGCGCTGGTGTCGACGTACACCTTGGCGGAGGTCTTTACCTATGTCGACGCACAGGGCAACCGCGTCTATACCGATCAGCCGCGCGCCAACGCCAAGCGAGTGCCGATCGCGACGAGCAATCGCATGGCTGTCCCTGCCAACACCGCAGCGCCGATCACCACAGCGAAAAAATCCGCCGAACCAGCGCCCTTTCACTACGACATGCTGCGCATTCTGATCCCGGAGCCTGATGCCACTCTGCGCAGCAGCGCCGGCGAGCTGATCGTCAGCGTCACCAGCGAACCGGGCCTGCAAAGCGGCCATCGTTATCGCCTGCTGCTGGATGGCAAGGCCACTGGCGAGCCCGGCGTCAGCCCGGTATTTGCGCTGAGCAATATCGATCGCGGCAGCCACAGCCTTTCGATCGAAATCCTCGACGCCGCCGGACGTACCGTGGAACGCACCGCCAATCAGCCGTTCCACATGCTGCGCATTTCCCTCGCGCAGAAACGTCAGGTCAAACCCTGCGTTCCCGACGACTATGGCGTGCGCCCGGAGTGCCCGCTCAAGGACAAACCTGAAGAGCCGAAAAATCCATTCCTGCGCTTCTTTTAACCTCCGCCAGCCGCGCGCACTATATTGGTGCACTAAACTGCATCTCGCCCACAACCCAACCCATTTTGGTTCGAAACTTCCCGTTTGAGCTGGCTTCGTGCCATACAAACGCGCGTCAAACGCCTGTTTCAGGGCTTAAACGCTTCTTTTCGGAGCCTTGGTTTGGTTTTTGCATTTTCCCGACATCAGCGCTTTGTTCTCGCGCACGCCTTGCTCCAAAAGGGGTCCAGATGACCATAAGCGACGCTATTCACCGTTTGCTGCTCGACAACCTGACCACGGCGACCATCCTGCTCGACGCCGAACTGCGCTTGGAGTACATGAACCCGGCGGCGGAGATGCTGTTGGCCGTCAGCGGTCAGCGCAGCCACGGCCAGTTCATCAGCGAGCTGTTCACCGAATCCCCCGAGGCGCTCAATTCCCTGCGTCAGGCCGTGGAGCAGGCGCACCCGTTCACCAAGCGTGAAGCGATGCTCACCGCCCTCACCGGCCAGACGCTGACCGTGGATTACGCGGTGACGCCGATTCTCAGTAACGGCGAGACTTTGCTTTTGCTTGAAGTGCACCCGCGTGATCGCCTGCTGCGGATCACCAAGGAAGAGGCGCAGCTGTCCAAGCAGGAAACCAGCAAGATGCTGGTGCGCGGTTTAGCCCACGAGATCAAGAACCCCCTCGGCGGCATCCGTGGTGCGGCGCAATTGCTCGCCCGCGAGCTTCCGGAAGAAAGCCTGCGCGATTACACCAATGTGATCATCGAAGAGGCCGACCGCCTGCGCAATCTGGTCGATCGCATGCTCGGCTCGAACAAACTGCCATCGCTGGCCATGTGCAACGTCCACGAAGTGCTCGAACGCGTCTGCCATCTGGTCGAAGCCGAAAGCCAGGGCTGCATCACCCTGGTGCGTGATTACGACCCGAGCATTCCCGACGTATTGATCGACCGCGAGCAAATGATTCAGGCGGTGTTGAACATCGTGCGCAACGCGATGCAGGCCATCAGCAGCCAGAACGAGCTGCGCCTGGGCCGCATCAGCCTGCGCACCCGCGCCATGCGCCAGTTCACCATCGGCCACATCCGCCATCGTCTGGTGACCAAGATCGAGATCATCGACAACGGTCCCGGCATTCCGGCGGAACTGCAGGAAACCATTTTCTTTCCCATGGTCAGCGGCCGCCCGGATGGTACCGGGCTGGGCCTGGCCATTACCCAGAACATCATCAGTCAGCACCAGGGCCTGATCGAGTGTGAGAGCCATCCAGGCCACACCACCTTCTCGATCTTCCTGCCACTGGAACAAGGAGCCACATCGACATGAGCCGTAGTGAAACCGTGTGGATCGTCGATGACGACCGTTCTATCCGTTGGGTCCTGGAAAAAGCCTTGCAGCAGGAAGGCATGACCACCCAGAGCTTCGACAGCGCCGATGGCGTGATGAGTCGTCTGGCCCGGCAGCAGCCGGACGTGATCATTTCCGATATCCGCATGCCAGGCGCCAGTGGCCTGGATCTGCTGGCGCGGATTCGCGAACAGCACCCACGGCTGCCGGTCATCATCATGACCGCTCACTCCGATCTGGACAGCGCTGTCGCCTCCTATCAGGGCGGTGCTTTCGAGTACCTGCCCAAGCCTTTCGACGTCGATGAAGCGGTATCGCTGGTCAAACGCGCCAATCAACATGCGCAGGAACAGCAAGGCCTAGAGGTTGTGCCGGCGCTGACCCGCACCCCGGAAATCATCGGCGAAGCGCCGGCGATGCAGGAGGTGTTTCGCGCCATCGGGCGCCTGAGCCACTCCAACATCACCGTGCTGATCAACGGCGAATCCGGTACCGGTAAAGAACTGGTGGCCCACGCCCTGCACCGCCACAGCCCACGCGCGGCCTCGCCGTTCATTGCCCTGAACATGGCGGCGATCCCCAAGGATCTGATGGAATCGGAACTTTTCGGCCACGAGAAAGGCGCGTTCACCGGCGCGGCAAACCTGCGTCGCGGTCGTTTTGAACAGGCGGACGGCGGCACGCTGTTTCTCGATGAAATCGGCGACATGCCGGCGGACACCCAGACCCGTCTGTTGCGCGTGCTGGCCGATGGCGAGTTCTACCGCGTCGGCGGCCATGTACCGGTCAAGGTGGATGTACGCATCATCGCCGCGACCCACCAGAATCTCGAAACACTTGTCCACGCCGGCAAATTCCGTGAGGACTTGTTCCACCGCCTGAACGTGATCCGCATCCACATCCCGCGCCTGTCGGATCGTCGCGAAGACATCCCGACCCTGGCCCGGCACTTCCTCAGCCGCGCCGCGCAGGAACTGGCGGTCGAGCCGAAGCTGCTGAAAAGCGAGACCGAGGAATACCTGAAAAACCTGCCGTGGCCAGGTAACGTGCGCCAGCTGGAGAATACCTGTCGCTGGATCACCGTCATGGCCTCCGGCCGTGAAGTGCACATCAGCGATTTGCCGCCGGAACTGCTCAACCTGCCGCAGGATTCGGCGCCAGTGACCAACTGGGAACAGGCCCTGCGCCAGTGGGCGGATCAGGCCTTGGCCCGCGGCCAGTCGAGCCTGCTCGACAGCGCAGTGCCGGCGTTCGAGCGGATCATGATCGAGACTGCTTTGAAGCACACCGCAGGACGTCGGCGTGATGCGGCGGTGCTGCTGGGTTGGGGGCGCAATACCCTGACGCGCAAGATCAAGGAACTGGGGATGAAGGTTGATGGTGGGGATGATGACGAGGGGGAAGAGGGTTAACGCTTAAGGGTTGCCGTGCACTCAGGATCGATCCCCCTCACCCCAGCCCTCTCCCGGGGGAAGGGAGCAATCTCGGGTGGTTTCGAGGCCTGGGTTCGGCTCGGTATCTCAGGTCGGCGTAACTTGACCGGGCAACTCGGTCAGTCCCCTCTCCCTTGGGAGAGGGTCAGGGTGAGGGCCACCGTGCACCGCATCAATGCACGATGACCCGTGATCGCGCAGAGCCCGATTCTCATCGCCCAGTTCCGCAGTGCCGAAAAACCCAGACTTGAAATAAGCGAAAGCCCCGTATTCCGGGGCTTTCGCGTTTTCGAAGCATTTTTTGTTACAGCAAATCAAAACCTGGCACGCCGCCTGCAATATCTATCTCAGGTGATTCGATTCACCACCCGTTTCGGGGACCTTGGTACAGGCAGGCCGGGGATTCCCCTCTTTACACCGGGCTCACAGCGCAAAGCAGCGAGCCCACCGTTTTGGGATCCTTGGTACAGGCAGGCCGGGGGTTCCCTCTTTACACCGGGCTGACGCTGCAAGCGAAGCCCATGCTTTTGGGAACCCTGATACAGGCAGGTCAGGGATTCCCGCTTTTACACCGCAATGCGTCCCGCCCTTATTCGAACCTGGGGCGCTCGGGCACATGATGTGGGGGCTGGTTTTGCCATGTCGGGTCAAACCTCCTTACTTCCTCCTCCAGCCTGTCCAGCATTTTCCCCGGGCTGGGTTCAGTAGACGCAATGTTCAGCAAACTTTCTTGCTCACCTACGCTGGCCTTTTGGAAGCTTTCAATAAACGACCAGAACCGGCGCTGCAAAAGCAGACGCTCAACCTGAAATTCCGGCGTACGCACCAGATTTCTGAGTTGTTTGATCATTGCGGGGTTCACTTGAAGGACAAATGAATCCCACAGGGCAGACTTTTCAGCGCGTTGCGTTTGGGGGACATGGTGCAGCCATGGACTGTCCGCCAAATCAGCCTCGATTCTCCCCAGCCACAGATCGGTACCCGTCTGCCGACGTGCAGCTATCAATCGTCGAAGAGAAGCGGGGTCGGCAATCGGACTGCCAGTCAGGTCAAACCCTTTTCTCAGCTCAATGGTTTCGGGAATGGCTCTGATCGCGGTATAGGCCAGATTCAAACGTGTCCTGGGAATATCGGATGTCACGCCGTCCGGGAATTCTCTTATACGAGTTCGGTGGAGATCGACTTCCCGCAACGCCGTCATTCCCCGCAGTGAGGGCGCCACAGCCAGCCGACTTTCCGACAAATTCAATATCTCCAGCCGCGACGGACCGTTCTGCAAACCAAGCCCGGGCGGCGGCGAGGTTATGAACGTATTGGCCAGATTCAACTCTCGCAATCCGGACATGCGAGTCACATCAGGTGCTTCTGTCAAATCGGGATTATGGTACAGGTCAAGCACCTCCAACCGTGACGCCACGGGCCATTGATCCAGGCCGACAGGGGGACGACTCAAACCACAGGAACGTGCGCGCAAGACCCGCAACTCGCTCATGCCACGCACTGAAAAAAGCGGCCAGATACTGCAGTGCGTCAGGCTCAACTCCCGCAAACGGGTCAATCGCGTGAAATGCTCAAGGCCGTCCGACGGGAGCCATAGTCTGGCTTCCTGCATCGTCAGGACTTTCAACGCCGGGAGTTTATAGATTTCGGCCAACAGTTCATGACACTTGCCATTGAATCTGCGGATTTCGAGGGTTTCAATGTGGGAAAGCATCGAGAACAATTTTCCCAGACTTTTCGAAGGACTTCCTTCCAGGCCTAGAGATACGACGGATCTGAGCGGAACGGAACAACCCGGTAGCGCCAGATTGCGCCGACTTCCCAAGTCGAGCTCCAGCTTGAAACCGACCAGCCGCCCGTCGCGGTAGACTTTTTCCGAATGCTCTCCCTGCCATTTGAACAACCGACGCACGTTGGCCCCTATTGCCAGCCGGCGCCTGCGTTCGGCAATGTCCTGGCCTTTGTAACCCGTCTCCCAGGCAGTGATCTCACGGTTCAATCGAGGAAACTCCAGCTCAAGCCGCTTGAGTTCGACTTCTGCCACACCCGCTTCCCCATACCTTGCGATGAAATCATCGGCATGTTGATCCGTCGCATCAGCAAAATAGCGTCTGACCAGTGCCCGTGTGGTCGCAACCAGAACCGGCGGCTGTCCCCCAGAGGGGCCTGCGCCGGTGAGCCAGGGGCGGTGAAAGTTGAACGGGTTGGCAGGTGCTTGAGCAGCGCCATCCATCCCGCCGCGCAAACCTGTGAGGATGCAAACCCAGGTGTTCTGCTCGCTGCGGGTGATCGCCAGGGTTTCACCGCCCAGGCTGGCGCGGTAAATGTTCGCGCTGTCGGCAGCGACGGGATCATTGGGTTTGACCAGGCGCCAAACCCTGTATTCCGGGCGGGAGGCATCCAGATCCTGCATCACCTGATACGCCTGCTCATGGATGACCACATAGAGTTTGCCATCGTGACGTATCACGCCGTCGCTGCCCGATTGTGCGCCACTGACATCCAGCCCGGCATGAAAGCCATCCAGGCTTTGGGCGGTCAGGGGGTTGGTGCGGGTGCTGAAGTCGCTGTGCGGATGCCAGATGCCGCTTTCGCTATCGCGCAACATCCATGGGCCGCAAGGGTACAACTCGCCGGGATGTCGAGCGCGATACCATCCCGTATCCGGATCAGCTGCGACGAGAACGAGGCCACTGCCAGGGACGTCAACATAACGGCGATTTTTGTACAGCCTGAAGCCTTCGCCATCAGCGTCAGGCAATTCGGTGGTTGATGTTATCCGGTAAGTCTCCAGCGACCGGTGTATCACAGGAGAGATGGCAGCAACCTCCGGTGCCGGGCGAACCTCGACCACCGGCGCCGGCAGGATCGTATTCGGGCCTGCGTCGTCGCCAGGTTTGGTGCTAAGCGACTTCAGATCATCGAGACGGGCCCACGGGACCGTGCCATCACGGACGGGCATATCCGCCGCTGTGAAATCCTTGTCCGAGCTTCGCTTCGGGAACGTGTGGACATCCGTATCAACGTGGGTGCTGCCCCCGCGAGGTGGTTTTACTGACATGTTTTTTCATCCTTGAAAAGTCGCCCCGCCATTCATGCTCAGGCGGGGGGGTCGGCATCCTGCCGGTTAGCTGGGAAGACCAACGATAGCCTGCGTTAACGTTGACGCGCAGCGGAAAAACAGACGGCTCCGGTGGGAAATGACGCTAGCAAATGTGGGAATGGCAGGGCAGGCCGAACGTCATCAGCCTGCGCTTTTGTGCAGGGGTGATGATGCCGGCATCGTGCCGCCTGCGGTTTGCACCCCCCTATGCAAGCCGCGGCCGCTTGGGCAAATGATGCGGGGGCTGGTGCTGCCAGGTTGAGTCGAACTTCGTCATTTCCTCTTCGAGCCTTTCCAGCATTTTTCCGGGACTGGACTCCGTTATCGCGATGTCCCGCAAAGCGTCTTGCTCACCAAGACTCGCCTTTTGGAAATGTTCCAGAAACGCCCAGACCCGACGCTGCAGAAGCGGCCGCTCAACCTGAAACTCAGGCGTGCGGACCAGCTCTCTGATTTTGCCCATCATGGCAACATTCGTCTGATCGATTAACGAGTCCCAGAGGGAAATCCGGGCGGCGCGTTGCGCCTGTGGAACATTGTGCATCCAGTGGTCTATGACCAGATGGCTCGAAGCTCGTCCCAACCAGATGTCCGTACCTGTTTGCCGACGTGCAGCAATCAACCGCCGAAAGTAGACAGGATCGGAAATCAACGTGCCGGTAAGGTTGAAACCTTCCCTGAGTTCAACAGCTTCGGGGATTGATTCGATCCGGGTATAACTCAGATCCAGACGTGCTCGGGGAACCTCGGAGTTCACGCCGTCCGGGAAAGTTTTTATCGCGGTATGGCTCAGGTCAACCTCCAGCAATGCCGACATTGCGCTGAGCGACGGCGCCACAGCGAGTGGGGTGCTGGATAAATTCAAGACCTGGAGTCGCGAAGGACCGCTCTGCATGCCAAGCCCGGGTGGCGGCGCGGATATGCGGGTATGGGACAGATCCAATACTCGCAATTCGGACATCTGGGTCACATCAGGCGGATGTCGCAGTTCGGGATTGTGGTACAGATCAAGCACCTGCAACCGTGACGCCACGGCCACCTCATCCAATCCGAAAGGCAGACGGAGCAAGCCACAGGAACGTGCGCGCAATACCCGTAACCCGGTCATCCCTCGCACTGAAAGATCGGGCCAGATACCACAGTTGATCAGGCTCAACTCTTCCAGCCCGGTCAATGTGGCGAAGTGGTCGAGGCCTGTCGACGACAGCAACAGACTGCTTTCACGAATTTCCAGGACTCTCAACTGTGGGAGCTTGTCGAGTTGGGCAAGCAATTTCTGGCCGTCGATTCTGCGTGTTTGCAAGGTGTCCATGCGCGGGAACATCGACAACAGATCTCCCAGATTCCTAGAGGTGCGTCCCTCCAGGCCAAGAGACACAACAGATCCGAGTCGAGTCGAAAAAACCGGAAGGGCGAAATTCCCCCGCGCGCCCAAATCCAGTTTCAACCTGAAGCCGATCAGCCGGCCATCCCGGTAGACTTTTTCCGAACTGTCGCCCTGCCACTTGAACAATCGACGCACGCTGGCACCTATTGCCAGTCGCCGAATGCGCTCGGCACTGCTGTCACCCCTGTAGGCAGTCTCCCACGCAGTGACCTCACGGTTGAGTTGAGGAAACTCAAGCTGTAGCCGTTTTAGCTCCACCTCAGCCGCACCTGCCTCAGCAAATCGGGCAATGAAATCATCGGCATGCTGATCGGTGGAGTCGGCGAAATAGCGTTTTACCTGCGCCCGCGTGGTCGCGTCTGCAACCGCCGCTTGCCCCCGTGAAGGGCCGGAGTCAGTGAGCCAGGGGCGATGAAAGTTGAACGGATTGGCACCTGCAGCCTCATTGCGCTGCATGCCCCCGCGTAAACCAGGAAGGATGGAAACCCAGGTATTGCGCTCGTTCCGGGTAATGGCCAGCGTCTCACCGCCGAGGCTGGCGCGATAAATGTTTGCGCTGTCGGTGGCGCCGGGATGACTGGGATCAACCAGACGCCAGACCTTGTATTCCGGGCGAGACGCAGCAAGATCCTGCAAAACCTGATACGCCTGTTGATCAATGACCACGTAGAGCTTGCCAGCGTGACGTACCACGCCGTCGCTGCCGGGGGCGACGCCGCTGAGATCCAGCCCGCTGCGAAATCCCTGCAAACCCGCAACGGTCAGAGGATCGGTGCGTGCGTTGAAGTCGTTGTGCGGATGCCAGAGGCCGCTGCGGCTATCCCGCAACATCCATGGACCGGTGGGCAGCAACTCGCTGGGGAGTCGAGCGCGATAAAATCCGCTGTCCGGATCCACCCCTACCAGAACGATGCCGCCGCCAGACACATCCACATACTGACGTTTTTTGTACAGCCTGAAGCCGTCACCGTCAGCTGCCGGCAGTCCGGCCGGTGATCGCATTGCATAACTGTCCAGCGACCTGGCGATGACGGGAGGACTTGGATTGGTGTGGGGCGCAGGGCGAACCTCGACCATCGGCGTCGGCAAGGTCCTGTCCGCGCCGACAACATCGCCCGGCAAGCTGCCCCGCAGCTTCGGATCATCGCCACGAACCCAGGGGGCGGTGCCATTGAGATCGGGAGTGCGCACCAGTGCGAAATCCTTGTCCAGACGTCGGGTCATGGCCGGGTGAACATCCGTGTCCACGCGGGTGCTGCCACTGCGGGGTGGTTTTACTGGCATGTTTTCATCCTTGAAAGTCGTCCCTGGCATTTATCCCAGAGACGATGGGGGGGTGGCATTGCTGTTACAGACGGGTCGAGGTTTGCCGCTTTTGCATCGGCACTGCGTACTCCTGCGAGTTACTCGAACCTGGGCCGCTTGGGCAAAGGATGCAGCGGCTGACTCTGTCGTCCTCCGTCATAGCTGCGGATTTCATTCTCCAGCCTGTCCAGCATTCTCCCGGGACTCGTTTCCGTATAAAGAATGGCGTCGAGCCTGGCCCGCTCGTTGACTTCGGCGCTGTCATACATTTCCAGAAACCACCACACGCGCCGCTGCAGAAGCGGGCGTTCAACGTGAAACTCGGGCGTTCGACTCAGTCGACGAAGAATGCCGGTCACTGCCAGTGGCATTGCGGCGTTATGCCTGTCCCACAGCGCTTGTTTTTCCGCTATCTGTTCCTGTGGCACATTGCGTAGCCAGAGATCGGCAGTTACATCGCTGCTTTCCTGCCCAAGCCAGATATCGGTGCCTGTCTCTACCCGTGCTCGTATCAACCGCCGTAAAGAGGCCGGGTCCATTATCGGATTGCCGATGAGATTGAAGCCCGCTCTGAGCTCCACGGATTCGGGGATCGACCTGATGTGATTGTCCGCAAGATTCAGTTCTCTTGCGGGAATCCTGTCGGTAATGCCCTCGGGAAATCTTTGCAATCGTGTATTGGAAAGATCCAGCTCCTGCAGTGCGGTCATGTGTTCGAGTGAGGGGCTGGTCGAAAGCGGATTGCCCCCCAGTTTTAACACTTCCAGCGTCGACGCCACGTCGATGGCCTCAAGTCCGGAAGGCAGCAGGTGTATTCCGGTGCGGCTCAGATCCAGCACCCGCAGTTCAGTCATCCCTCTGATATCAGCTGCCACTTGCAAAAAGGTGACTTGCTCCTGATGCCGCATCTGCATGTCCAGGCTGTTCACCGGGGCCTCGAATGTGTTGCAAAGCCATAGCTCGTTTAGCCTGGCAAGGCCTCGTACCGAAAAGTCAGACGTCAATTCACAGTCCTGCAGGTGCAGCCTTTGCAAACGCGGGAATCTTTTCAATTGCTCGGCAAAGCGCGAATCCAGCCTGAATTTCGAATAAGCCCGTTCGATCACGTTCCAGCCTTGAAACCGCCATTCCACTTCGATTGCCTGACTGGTAATGGTCAGACTTTCAAGATTGGGAAACTGTGCGCAAAACACGTCCGGGTCCAGCCGGCCACGGCCTCTTAAAGTCAGAGAAACCACTGAGCTGAATTTCAAGGAAAGCGGTTTTTGAACTGGCCATATCGTCAGATCGATTTCCAGCTTGAAGCCCACATGCCGCCCGTCACGGTAGACGCTCTGTTCGGGCTGGCCTTGCCATCTATACAGCTGGCGAAACGTCGCCCATATATTCCGCGCCTCATGTAACTCCTTGTCCGATGAAATGCGACCTCGACTGATCGGCAGGTCAAAACGCGTCGAGTCCAATTGCGCCAGCCCAAGCTGAATATGCTTGAGCTCAAGCTCTGCCCCGTCCTTGTCATCGAACCGGGCGATGAAGGCGTCCGCGTCCTCGTCGGTCGTGTCGGGCAGGTACTTGCGGATCTGCTCCCGGGTGGTGGGCTCCGCGACTTCACGCGCATACCAAAGTCCGCTGTCCACATCGCGCAGCATCACCGGGCCGGATGGGAGCAACTCGCTTGGCCGCCGGGCTCGATACAGACCCGTCGCAGGATCCACTGCGACAGGCACCAGGTCGCCGTTGACCAGGTCTGCGTAGGTTCGCCGACTGATCACCCGCAAACCCTCACTGTTGACCTGTGGAAGTATCGCTCGGGCGTTGGTGACGTAATTGTCCAGCGAAGGCTGGGTGGTGGGAGGGCGAATACCTTCTGCGAGTGCGCGCACCACAACGGCCGCGGCAGGGGGTATGGCATCCAGGGTCGCGTCACTGGATGATTCGGCGCGCGGCAGCAAATGGTGCTGAGCAAAATTCACATCGACGCCTGTGCGACCCGAGTGGCCGTAAAGCGAAGTGTCGGCGTCCGCAGACCGATGCGGGCTGCCCGGAACGTCCACGTGGGTACCGCCACCGCGAGGGGGTTTTACTGGCATGTTTTCATCCTTGAAAAAGACGCCCCATGCAGTCGAGCAAGGGGACGACGGGTTTCGGCATCCTGCCGTTTGAAGGGGCAAACGATAGCGTGGACGAGCATCGGACGGAGATGGGAAAGGGAGACGGCCGCAGTGGGAAACGACCTCAAACAGTGTCGGAGCGCGCCCAGTGATGAGGACTTGCCCCTAGGGCTCGCTCAAGCGGATCTCCAGCCGCCAACGATCATCGACCTCGCTGCCAACCCAGTCGCCCTGCAACGGGCGCGCTGCCAGCACCGTCAGCAATAACCCTCCATCGCTTTTGCGCGTGCGCCAGTTGACGTCCTTGCCGTTGAGCCTGAGCTGGCCCTTCTGCGCCCGACCTTCGGCCTGAAACAGCAGCGCGACGGTGCCATCGATGATCTCGCCGTGCAGTTTCGGCTCGTTGTTGAACCACACCACCAGGCCACCATCGGTGACCTCGACACGCTCCAGCACGCTTGGATCGGGCGTGGTCAGACGGCCGATCATCAAGCCGATCATCAAGCCGACAATCGCCAGCGAGCCGATGACTCGCGGGAATAGTTTCGAACGGTTGTCCACAGGCGGCGTAGAATGCCGCTCATCTTTACCTTCGGAGCCGTGCATGTTTCACGTCATCCTTTTTCAACCAGAAATTCCGCCGAACACCGGCAACGTTATCAGGCTGTGCGCCAACAGCGGCTGCCACCTGCATTTGATCGAACCACTGGGTTTCGAGATGGACGACAAGCGCCTGCGCCGTGCCGGTCTCGACTACCACGAATATGCCACGTTGCAGCGTCACGCTGACCTGGCCAGTTGTCTGGAAAGTCTGGGCAACCCGCGCGTGTTCGCCTTCACCACCAAGGGTTCGCGACCGTTCCATGATGCCGCGTTCGTGCCCGGCGACGCTTTTCTGTTCGGCCCGGAAAGCCGTGGCCTGCCGGCGGACGTGCTCGACGCCCTGCCCGCCGAACAGCGCCTGCGCCTGCCGATGCGCGAAGGCTGCCGCAGCCTGAACCTGTCCAACACCGTGGCGGTCGCCGTGTACGAAGCGTGGCGGCAGAACGACTTCAAGTAACGCCGCAAGCAAATGTGGGAGCGAGCCTGCTCGCGATTACGGAGTGTCAGTCAACATTGATGTGTCTGACAGACCGCTTTCGCGAGCAGGCTCGCTCCCACATGGGTATTACTGAACCGTCTTACTGAACGGTCGGGGTCTCGCCGCTTTCCTGCATGCGCTGCAGCTCTTGCGCGTACAGGGCGTCGAAGTTCACCGGGGCCAGCATCAGCGCCGGGAACGAACCGCGGGTGACCAGGCTGTCCAGGGTTTCGCGGGCGTACGGGAACAGGATGTTCGGGCAGAACGCACCGAGGGTGTGGCTCATCGAAGCCGCGTCCAGATTCTTGATCAGGAAGATACCGGCCTGTTGCACTTCAGCGATGAAGGCCACTTCTTCACCGTTTTTCACGGTAACGGAAAGGGTCAGCACCACCTCGTAGAAATCGCCTTCCAGCGCTTTCTGGCGGGTGTTCAGATCCAGACCGACCGCCGGATCCCACTGCTGGCGGAAGATTGCCGGGCTTTTCGGGGCTTCGAAGGACAGGTCGCGTACGTAGATGCGCTGCAAGGAGAATTGCGGTGCGGTTTCTTCTTCGCTGGCTGCAGTGTTCTGTTGGTCAGTCATCTCAGATCCTTATCGATCTTGGGTCTTTTAGGGAGTGCTGTACGTGGGTGCAGCCGTTCAGCCCTTGAGCAGCGCGTCGAGTTTGCCGGCGCGCTCCAGGGCGTATAAATCATCACAACCGCCGATGTGCTTCGCGCCGATCCAGATTTGCGGCACGGACGTGCGCCCGGCCTTTTTGGTCATTTCGGCACGCAGCTGCGGCTTGCCATCGACCTTGATCTCTTCGAAGGCCACGCCTTTGCTGGCGAGCAGATGCTTGGCGCGCGAGCAGTAAGGGCAGTAATCGCTGGAGTAGACGATGACTTCGCTCATGTCATTTCACCAGCGGCAGGTTGTCGCCTTTCCAGCTGGAAATCCCGCCGGACAGCTTGGCGGCGGTGAAGCCGGACTTCATCAGTTCGCGGGCGTGGGTGCCGGCGGTCTGACCGAGGGCGTCGACCAGAATGATGGTCTTGGCCTTGTGCTTTTCCAGCTCGCCGACGCGGGCAGCCAGTTTGTCTTGCGGGATGTTCACCGCGCCGACTATGTGGCCAGCGGCATAATCCTTGGCCGGACGGATGTCCACCACCACGCCTGCGTCTTTATTGACCAGTGCGGTCAGTTCGCCGGTGCTCAGGCTCTTGCCGCCGCCCTGCATCGTGTGCGCCAGCAACAGAGCCAGAAGTACGACGAAGATACCGACAAGAATGTAGTGGTTAGTGGCAAATTCAATCAGGTGAGCAACCATCGAAGGAGGTTCCAGGGCGTTAAAATGTCGGCCAGTATACACAGCCACTATGGTCGGCCAAACCCCGTCCGGCGGTGACGCGGTCGGAACTTCGCTTTAAACTCCAACTCCGTTTTCCATCGCCCTCTTCTTTATCAGCCACGAGTGGATTCCATGACGACTACGCCCAAACCTTTGGTCCTGATGATTCTCGACGGCTTCGGTCACAGCGACAGCCCCGAATCCAATGCTGTGTTCGCGGCAAAGAAACCCGTGCTGGATCGTCTGTGGGCCACCGTGCCGAACGGCCTGATCTCGGGCAGCGGCATGGACGTCGGTCTGCCGGATGGCCAGATGGGCAACTCCGAAGTCGGCCACATGAACCTCGGCGCCGGGCGCGTGGTGTATCAGGACTTCACCCGTGTGACCAAAGCGATCCGCGACGGCGAATTCTTCGACAATCCGACCATCTGCGCCGCTGTGGATAAAGCCGTGGCCGCCGGCAAAGCCGTGCACTTCATGGGCCTGCTGTCCGATGGCGGCGTGCACAGCCATCAGGATCACCTGATCGCCATGGCCGAGCTGGCCTTCAAGCGCGGCGCCGAAAAAATCTATCTGCACGCCTTCCTCGATGGCCGCGACACGCCGCCGAAAAGCGCTGCCTCGTCGATCGAACTGCTCGACGCGACGTTCCAGGCATTGGGCAAAGGCCGGATCGCCAGCATCATCGGCCGCTATTACGCCATGGACCGCGACAACCGTTGGGATCGCGTCGCCCAGGCCTACAACCTGATCGTCGACGGCAACGGCGAATTCAACGCCGCCACCGCTCAGGAAGGTCTCGAAGCCGCCTACGCCCGTGGCGAAAGCGACGAATTCGTCAAAGCCACTTCCATCGGTGAGCCGGTCAAAGTCGAAGACGGCGATGCCGTGGTGTTCATGAACTTCCGTGCCGACCGCGCCCGCGAGCTGACCCGGGTGTTTGTCGAAGACGATTTCAAGGAATTCGCGCGCGCCCGTCAGCCGAAACTGGCCGGTTTCGTCATGCTTACCCAGTACGCCGCAAGTATTCCGGCACCGTCGGCCTTCGCCGCCGGCAGCCTGGAAAACGTTCTTGGTGATTACCTGGCAAAAAACGGCAAGACCCAGCTGCGCATCGCTGAAACCGAGAAGTACGCTCACGTGACCTTCTTCTTCTCCGGCGGTCGTGAAGAACCGTTCCCGGGCGAAGAGCGCATCCTGATCCCGTCGCCGAAAGTCGCTACTTATGACTTGCAGCCGGAAATGAGCGCGCCGGAAGTCACCGACCGTATCGTCGACGCCATCGAAAACCAGCGCTACGACGTGATCGTGGTCAACTACGCCAACGGCGACATGGTCGGCCACAGCGGTGTGTTCGATGCAGCGGTCAAAGCGGTCGAGTGCCTCGACACCTGCGTCGGTCGCATCGTCGAGGCGCTGGAAAAAGTCGGCGGCGAAGCTTTGATCACTGCCGACCACGGCAACGTCGAAAAAATGGCCGATGAAGAAACCC
Source organism: Pseudomonas sp. Irchel 3F6 (assembly GCF_900187595.1). Classification (NCBI taxonomy): domain Bacteria; kingdom Pseudomonadati; phylum Pseudomonadota; class Gammaproteobacteria; order Pseudomonadales; family Pseudomonadaceae; genus Pseudomonas; species Pseudomonas sp. Irchel 3F6. The sequence continues at coordinate 443,193 of NZ_FYDP01000003.1, forward strand.
ACCAGGCGCACACCGCGCACACCACCGAGCCGGTGCCGTTCATCTACGTCGGCAAACGCGACCTGAAAGTGCGCGAAGGCGGCGTGCTGGCGGACGTAGCGCCGACCATGCTGATGCTGCTGGGTCTGGAAAAACCGGCGGAGATGACCGGGACTTCGATTCTGGTCTGAGCCGAATCCGGAAAACACCGCAAAAACCCTGTGGGAGCTGGCTTGCCAGCGATAGCAAGCTGACAGCCAGCATTTATGTTGAATGTGCAGCCGCCATCGCTGGCAAGCCAGCTCCCACAGTGGTTTGTGCTGGTTTCGAAGATTATTTTCAGCTGTATCTCCAGCCAGTTATCACACAGCCCCAATTGGGCGTTTTTTTTGCAGCCTCGGGCGGGCATACTAGGCCGTCCCTTACCCTGGTGCCGCCCGCCCCTATGCTTCGCGTCCTGATCGCCCTTGCTCTGACCTGTCTGCTCCAGCCGGCCTTCGCCGACGAGCGCGCGCAAACCCAACAGCAGTTGGACGCCACGCGTCAGGATATCGCCGAGCTGAAAAAACTCTTGGGCAAGCTGCAGGAAGAAAAGTCCGGCGTGCAGAAAGAGCTCAAGGGCACTGAAACCGAGATGGGCAAGCTGCAGAAGCAGGTCGACGCGCTGCAGAAAGAACTGCAGAAGAGCGAATCCGAGCTGCAGCGGCTCGATGCAGAGAAAAAAAAACTCCAGAGCGCGCGCACTGAACAGCAGCGACTGATCGCCATTCAGGCCCGAGCGGCGTACCAGAACGGCCGCCAGGAATACCTCAAGCTGCTGCTCAACCAGCAGAATCCCGAGAAATTCGCCCGCACCCTCACCTATTACGACTACCTGAGCCAGGCACGCCTGGAGCAGTTGAAGAACTTCAACGAAACCCTGCGCCAACTGGCCAATGTCGAAAAAGACATCGGTCTGCAGCAAGCGCAGTTGCTGGTGCAGAAAAGCGACCTCGACACGCAGCGCGAAGCACTCGAGAAAGTCCGCAAGGAGCGCCAGCAGGTTCTCGCCAGACTCAATGACGACGTCAAGGCCCGCGATCAGAAACTCGCCGCCCGCGAGCAGGATCAGGCAGACCTGTCTAAAGTCCTTAAAACCATTGAAGAAACCCTGGCCCGACAGGCTCGTGAGGCAGAAGAGGCGCGGCAGAAAGCGCTGATCGCCCAGCAGGAAGCGGAAAAAAAGCGTTTGCGTGAGGCGCAGGCTGAAAACAGCGACGCCCCACGAAAACCCGCCAGATCAAGCCCCGGCGCGCTGGTATCGAGCAGCGGCGAAACGTTTGGCGGGCCTTTTGCTGCAACGCGGGGAAAACTTCCGTGGCCGGTTGATGGTCGATTACTCGCACGCTTCGGTGAAAGCCGTGGCGACGACGCCCGCACCAAGTGGGATGGCGTGATGATCAGCGCCTCCGCCGGCAGCCAGGTGCACGCCGTACACGGCGGGCGCGTGGTGTTCGCCGATTGGCTGCGCGGTGCCGGTTTGCTGGTGATTCTTGATCACGGCAACGGTTTTCTGAGTCTTTACGGCCACAACCAGACGCTGCTCAAGTCGGCGGGTGATGTGGTCAAGGCGGGCGAGTCGATTTCCACTGTCGGTAACAGTGGCGGTCAGGACACGCCAGCGCTGTATTTCGCAATTCGTCAGCAGGGTCACCCGAGTGATCCGGCGCAATGGTGTCGTGCGCAAGGATAAGCGCACCACCTAATTCAGGAGTTCGTTCGACATGCTGCATTTGTCCCGCCTTACCTCGCTGGCCCTGACGATCGCCCTGGTGATCGGCGCGCCTCTGGCGTTCGCCGCGCAACCGGCCCCGACCGTCGCTCCGGCAGGCACTGCCGCGACCGCCAAGGCGCCGTTGCCACTGGAAGAGCTGCGCACCTTCGCCGAGGTCATGGACCGGATCAAAGCCGCGTACGTCGAGCCTGTGGACGACAAGACCCTGCTGGAAAACGCGATCAAGGGCATGCTCAGCAACCTTGATCCGCACTCGGCGTACCTTGGCCCTGAAGATTTCACCGAGCTGCAGGAAAGCACCAGCGGTGAGTTCGGCGGCCTGGGCATCGAAGTCGGCGCCGAAGACGGCTTCATCAAGGTTGTCTCGCCGATTGATGACACGCCAGCGTCGAAGGCGGGCATCCAGGCGGGTGACTTCATCGTCAAGATCAACGGCCAGCCAACCCGTGGCCAGACCATGACCGAAGCCGTCGACAAGATGCGCGGCAAGATCGGCCAGAAAATCACCCTGACCCTGGTTCGCGATGGCGGCACGCCGTTCGACGTGACCCTGGCCCGTGCAGTAATTCAGGTCAAGAGCGTCAAGGCGCAGCTGCTGGAATCGGGCTACGGCTATATCCGCATCACCCAGTTCCAGGTCAAGACCGGCGAAGAAGTCTCCAAGGCTCTGGCCAAACTGCGCAAGGACAACGGCAAGAAGCTCAACGGCATCATCCTCGACCTGCGCAACAACCCGGGTGGTGTGCTGCAATCGGCGGTGGAAGTGGTCGACCACTTCATCACCAAAGGCCTGATCGTCTACACCAAGGGCCGCATCGCCAATTCCGAGCTGCGCTTCTCCGCCACCGGCAAGGATGAAAGCGAAGCGGTACCGATGGTCGTGCTGATCAACGGTGGCAGTGCCTCGGCTTCGGAAATCGTCGCCGGCGCCCTGCAGGACCAGAAGCGTGCCGTGGTCATGGGCACCACCAGTTTCGGCAAGGGCTCGGTGCAGACCGTGCTGCCGCTGAACAACGACCGCGCGCTGAAGATCACCACCGCGCTGTACTTCACGCCGAACGGCCGCTCGATCCAGGCTCAGGGCATCGTGCCGGACATCGAAGTGCGCCGCGCGAAGATCACCAACGAAGCCGACAGCGAATACTTCAAGGAAGCCGATCTGCAAGGTCACTTGGGCAACGGCAACGGCGGCGCCGACAAACCGAGCGGCTCCGGCGGCAAGGCCAAAGCGATGCCGCAGGATGACGATTACCAGTTGGCCCAGGCCCTGAGCCTGCTCAAAGGCCTGAGCATCACGTCCGGCCGCTGAGGATGTTGTTGCGTTCCCTCTGCGTTCTGTTGTGCTGTCTGGCGGGTCTTGCCCAAGCAGAGCCCGCCAGTTCCTCGCCGCACAAGGCCTACCTGACACTGATCATCGATGACCTGGGGCAGAACCTGCCCCGGGATCGTCGCGTGCTCGCCCTGCCCGGCCCGGTCACGGCGGCGATCATGCCCGATACCCCCCACGCCACCGAATTTGCCCGCGAAGCCCATCGCGCCGGCAAGATCGTCATCCTGCACATGCCCATGGACCCGGCCACCGGGCCGTACGCCTGGCACCCCGAACTGCCCATTGAAGAGCTGCAGAAACGCCTGAATGCCGCGTTTGAAAAAGTCCCGTTCACTGCCGGCATCAACAATCACATGGGCAGCCGCATGACCGCGCAGCCTGTGGCGATGGCGTGGTTGATGGGCGAATTGCAGCGTCGGCACAAGTTCTTCGTCGACAGCCGCACCAGCGCTCAAACGGTCGCTGCGCAGCAGGCGCAGAAGATCGACCTGGCCAGCGTTTCCCGTGATGTGTTTCTTGATGATGAGCGCACCGAAGCGGCCATTGCCACTCAGTTGCAGACCGCGATCGCCCTGGCGCACAAACAGGGTTCAGCGGTGATGATCGGCCATCCGTATCCGCAGACCCTGGCGGTGCTCGAGCGCGAATTACCCAAGCTCAAATCGCAGGGCATCGACTGGATCGATATCAGGCAGATGATCAGCGTGCGCAGCAACCGCGCCATGGCTGGCCATGGCAAGGATGGCGTTTACCGGTAACACCCGGTCACGTTGCAATACATAGTTACCACCGAACGCCCCTCCCCCTTCCGGATAGTGAGACCTGCAACAGGTCGCGACTCCTTTGAGTCGCTTGCAACTATCAGGAGTGCCCATGACAAACAACGCCCCGATTATCCCGCCCGTTGGGCGGACTGAACCGATCCGCATCGATAACCTGCTGATCAACTTCACAACAGAATTTCTGCGCATCTGGGATACCAACGGTTTGTCGGCCAGACCCGCGTCGTTCTGGCGCCCGACCCCGGCTCCCGACGCGCTGCCCGGTTATTTCCCCTTGGGCGACTTCGTCACCAGAGGCGTTGGCAACATCAACGGTGAACGCGTGGTCGCGGTTGTTTGTGAGGCAGACATTGCCAGCAATGACCCCACCAAAGGCAGGGCACTGCGACGTCCCGATGATTACGAGCTGGTCTGGAAGGACTCCGGATCAGGCTCGAAAAGAGATCTGTCGATCTGGCGACCGCTAGCTCCCGCAGGCTACGTAGCGCTGGGGTCGGTGTGCTCGAACGATCATGAAAAACCGTCGCTCAACGCGGTGCGGTGCGTTCGCGAAGACCTGGTGATCGCGTCGAATACCACCGATCTGATCTGGGACGACAAGGGCAGCAAGGCCCGACAGCGCCTCAGCACCTGGAGCGCCGTTCCTCCAGCCGCTTTGCCGGGCGAAGTCTACTTGGCATCGGGCAGTTTTTTCAGCTTGAGTGACTACACCCGACCGGCCAGTTTCCCGGTCTACTGCTTGCGCTTGCAGATCGGCCTGCAGATGTCTACACGCCCATCGCCACCGGTGCTCTGCGGCGAGACGCCAACACCTGTAGAGCCAACGGACGATGCGACTTACACCGCCAGCCTCCCCTGGTTCACGGTCAACGATCCGCGTTACACCGCCGCTGAGCAATGGCGTCACTCGCCCTTCTATCTGCTTGAACGCAAGGATCGCTACATCCTCGTCGGTCACGCACGCAACAGTGGCAACGACAGCCAGATATTCAGGTGGAATGCGCAGCGCGCCCAGCGTACTGGCGGCTTGCGTACTTTCACCCAGACCACATCCATCGAATTCGGCGCCCAATGGCAAACCCGACAGCACGGCGCGCTGATGTTTTCCGCACGGCTGGGCCACGATTTCACCCAATGCGAACTGCATTCGAATGAATGGCTCAATACAGCGACCATCGAAGTGGTTGCGGTGGTGGACAAAAACCGCTCAGTGGCCGCCTACCTGGCCCAGAGCGAATACAGACTGGTGCGCGCGGACGGCACGGCAGTGACGGAGGGTTTCATCTACACCGATGGCAATAGCCTGCACATCAGCCAGTACGCACCCACCGAGCCTGAAATCATCGTCGCAACTGAGCCGGAGGCGGTCGAAGATCAGACTGTGCTTGCGCCTGCGACCGAGGGTGAAATCAGCGCCTCCCTGCCAGAGCCCGACGAGTCAGCCGTTACAGATAGCGCGCCATGATTTCATCGACCACGCCTTCCTTGCGCAACTGATCCAGCGCGGTCTGTAGCTTGTTGACCACCTCATCGGAGACGTCCTTGTTCAGCGCCAGATACAACTCGGCGCTGTTGAAGCGCAGCACGGTCTTCAGGCCGGTCACGCCATCCTGCCGCGCCAGATAACGGCCGGCAGGATCACCCGTGGCCCACAGATCGATCTGGCCATTGAGCAGTTTTTTTGCGTTGTCCTGATCGCGCAGCACTACTACCGGTTTGAGGCCTTGCTTGGTGAGCGTCTCGGCAATCGCATCGCCCTTGTAGGCGCCGATCTTGTATTTGCGCGCATCATTGAGGGTTTCGAGGGTGATCTTGCTGTCAGCCTTGGCCAGCAGGATCCAGTCGTCCGGGCCGATTGGGCCGACCCATTTGAACAGTCTTTCGCGATCGGGCAGGCGCGCCATGACGAAGGCCCCGTAGCCGGGATTCTCCAGGGCGAGTTTGTAGACACGCTCCCAGGGGAAACGCAGGGTCAGGCTGTAAGTGAGGCCGGCGCGCTGGAACATCTCGCGAACGATGTCCGTGGCAATGCCGTTGATGTTGTCGCCCTGGGCGAAATTCTTGCCGTTCTTCGCCATGTTGTACGGCGGGAAGTTCTCGGTGAGCAGCACCAGATCGGTGTCGGGACTGGTTTCGGCCCGGGCATTGCTGATGAACAACAACGAGGCGCTGGCGAGAACAACAAGCAGGCGTTTGATCATGTCGGGCTACCGGAATCCATGGCGTGCCCAAGAGTGCCTTGGGCGCGCCATGCTGTCCACTGGCCTGTACGCTTTAGCGCATGACGATGCCGCGATGCGACATGTAGGCCTTGGCTTCCTGCACGGTGTATTCGCCGAAGTGGAAAATACTCGCCGCCAGCACCGCACTGGCATGGCCTTCGAGAATGCCATCGGCCAGATGCTGCAAATTGCCGACACCACCGGAAGCGATCACCGGAATGCCCAGCGCGTCGCTGATGGCGCGGGTCACGCCGAGGTCGAAACCGTTTTTCATGCCGTCCTGATCCATGCTGGTCAGGAGGATCTCGCCGGCACCGAGGCCTTCCATTTTCTTCGCCCACTCGACTGCGTCGAGACCGGTCGGCTTGCGCCCGCCGTGGGTGAAGATTTCCCAGCGCGGGGTTTCGCCGGGACCGGAAACTTTTTTGGCGTCGATGGCAACGACGATGCACTGCGAGCCGAAATGCTGCGCGGCCTCGCCGACGAACTCGGGGTTGAACACGGCGGCGGTATTGATCGACACCTTGTCCGCGCCGGCATTGAGCAGGTTGCGGATGTCCTGCACGGTACGCACACCACCGCCGACGGTCAGCGGGATGAATACCTGGCTGGCCATGCGCTCGACGGTATGCAGCGTGGTGTCACGGCCATCGACGCTGGCGGTGATGTCGAGAAAGGTAATTTCGTCGGCGCCCTGCTCGTCGTAGCGACGGGCAATTTCCACCGGGTCACCGGCGTCGCGGATGTTCTCGAACTTCACGCCTTTGACGACCCGGCCGTTGTCCACGTCCAGGCAAGGGATGATGCGTTTGGCTAACGCCATGGTCAGTCCTCAGCCTTGGTACGAATCGCAGAAAGCTTGCGCTTCGGCGACATCGAGAGTGCCCTCATAGATCGCCCGGCCGGTAATCGCGCCGATGATGCCCGGTGCCTTGGCGTCGAGCAGCGACTTGATGTCACCCAGGTTATGGATGCCGCCGGAAGCGATCACCGGAATCCTGGTGGCAGCGGCCAGCGCGGCGGTGAACGGTACGTTGCAGCCCTGCATCATGCCGTCTTTGGCGATGTCGGTATAAACGATCGAGGATACGCCGTCGGCTTCGAACTGCTTGGCCAGGTCAATGACCTGCACGGTGCTGATCTCAGCCCAGCCGTCGGTGGCGACGAAACCGTCTTTGGCATCCAGACCGACAATGATCTTGCCTGGGAAGGCGCGGCAGGCCTCAGCAACGAACGCCGGATCTTTTACGGCTTTGGTGCCGATGATCACGTAGCTCACGCCCGCCTTAACGTAATGCTCGATGGTTTCCAACGAACGAATGCCGCCACCGATCTGGATCGGCAGGGTCGGGTAACGCTTGGCGATTGCGGTAACCACTTCGCCGTTGACCGGCTGGCCTTCGAACGCGCCGTTCAGGTCGACCAGATGCAGACGGCGGCAACCGCCCTCCACCCACTTGGCAGCCATGCTCACCGGGTCATCGGAGAACACCGTGGAATCTTCCATGCGGCCCTGGCGCAGACGTACGCAGGCACCGTCTTTGAGATCGATAGCGGGAATAATCAGCATCTGGCAAACCTTAAAATTGGAATGTTCAGCTTGGCTCGGGAATCAGTTTTTCTCGAGCGCCCACAGGTCGCTTTCGATGCTTTCAAACCGTTCCTTGAGGTGGGTCTGCACATCGAAAATCGCCCTGTTGTAATAGTGCGGAGCAATCTCGCGGGTAAACAGCTCAAGAATTTCCGCCGCCTCGAACGAACCCAGATCCAGTTCGAAACGGTCTTCCATGAACCGCTGGATCTTGCGATTGGCCTCGCTCTCCTGCTCGGGAGTGAGGGTCAGGATCGGCGGTCTGGATTTCTTGACAGCCATTTACCAGCGACCGTCCCACGCAGCGAAGTTCTGCAGCAGTTGCAAGCCGTGGGTATGGCTTTTCTCCGGGTGGAACTGCACGGCGAAACGCGAACCGTCGGCCAGCGCTGCGGCGAAATCGACACCGTAATGGCCGCTGCCTACAACCTGACGCGCATTGGCGGCGGCGATGTAGTAGCTGTGCACGAAATAGAAACGCGCCAGGTCGGGGATGTCGTGCCACAGCGGGTGACTGATCTTCTGCTTTACCTCGTTCCAGCCCATGTGCGGGACTTTGAGGTGCTCGCCGTCTTCGTGCAGATCCTTGCCGAAGAATTTCACCGCGCCCGGAAACAGGCCGATGCAGTCGACGCCGGCGTTCTCTTCGCTGGTATCGAGCAAGGCTTGCATGCCGACGCAGATGCCGAGGAACGGCCGATCCTGGCTGACCTCACGGACCAGCGAGTCGAAGCCGAGGCGACGGATCTCCGCCATGCAATCGCGAATCGCGCCAACACCCGGGAATACCACACGGTCGGCTTCTCGAATCACGTTCGCGTCGCTGGTAATCAGCACCTTGCCGGCGCCGACGTGCTCAAGAGCCTTGGCCACCGAGTGCAGATTGCCCATGCCGTAGTCGATAACTGCAACCGTCTGCATTACAGAACGCCTTTAGTCGACGGCATTTGCCCGGCCATGCGCTCGTCCAGCTCGACAGCCATGCGCAGCGCGCGGCCGAAAGCCTTGAACACGGTTTCGATCTGGTGGTGAGTGTTGGTGCCGCGCAGGTTATCGATGTGCACGCTGACCAGCGCGTGATTGACGAAGCCCTGGAAGAATTCCTGGAACAGGTCAACGTCGAAACCGCCGACGGTGGCGCGGGTGTACGGCACGTGCATCTGCAGGCCCGGGCGACCGGAGAAATCGATCACCACGCGCGACAGCGCTTCATCGAGCGGCACGTAGGCATGGCCGTAGCGACGGATGCCTTTCTTGTCGCCGATGGCTTTGGCGAACGCCTGGCCGAGGGTGATACCGACGTCTTCCACCGTATGGTGGTCGTCGATATGCAGATCGCCCTTGCATTCGATATCCAGGTCGATCAACCCGTGACGGGCAATCTGATCCAGCATGTGCTCAAGAAAAGGTACACCGATATCGAATCGGGCCTTTCCGGTGCCATCAAGGTTGATCGAGGCTTTGATCTGGGTTTCCAGAGTGTCGCGCTCGACAGACGCCTTACGTTCGGCCATCACCAGCTCCGCAAAATCATTGGGCGAAAAAGGCAGCCATTATAGGCACGCAGGAGGCAAACAGAAACACGAGAGGTGAGATGCCTGACGGATAGAACGCCCGGCTGTCGCGGGTAGACATGTCCATACAAGCCAGTACAGGCATGCCATAAACAAATGTGGGAGCGAGCCTGCTCGCGAATGCGGTACGCCAGCCAACATGGATGTCGACTGGTGCTCCGTCTTCGCGAGCAGGCTCGCTCCCACAGGTTCGGCGTTTATTCAGCTAACACCTTAGTGAAACAATACCGCCGTTTTCTGCAGAGTCACCCACACGCCCCACGCCAACGGAATACCCACCACCAGCCACGCAGCGATCGCCAATGGCTTGGTGCCCGGCGCCGCTTTCCACTCCAGAACGGTGCTGGCATCGGCACCCTTGTCGTGGCCCAGCGCCTGTTCGGCGGCCAGTTCAGAGTCGGTCATGAAGTACTTGTCGGCCACCGGGCGCACCATCAGATTGCACAGGAAGCCCAGCACCAGCAGGCCGGCGAGGATGTACAGGGTGATGTCGTAAGCGGCAGCGCGTTCCACGCCGATGCTCAACTGATACTCACGCAGGTAGTTCACCAGCACCGGACCGAGCACGCCGGCAGCGGCCCAGGCAGTCAGCAGACGACCGTGGATCGCACCGACCATCTGCGTACCGAACAGGTCGGCCAGATACGCCGGGACCGTGGCAAAACCACCGCCATACATCGACAGGATGATGCAGAACGCCGCCACGAACAGCGCAACGTTGCCCAGATGGCCCATGTTCGGAATCAGCGCGTACAGGGCAAAACCCAGCGCGAAGAACACGAAGTAAGTGTTCTTGCGCCCCAGGTAGTCCGAGAACGAAGCCCAGAAGAACCGGCCACCGATGTTGAACAGGCTCAGCAGACCGGTGAAGCCCGCTGCGATCGCCGCGATCGAGGCCAGTTGGCCAGCGTCGAGTTGACCGAACGGCACATCGACGCCCAGCAGTTTGCCGCCGAACACTTCCTGCAACAGTGGCGAAGCCATGCCGAGGATACCGATACCCGCCGACACGTTCAGGCACAGCACCAGCCAGACCAGACGGAATTGCGGAGTTTTCCACGCTACGTTCACGTGAACGTGACGGTTGGTGATCATCGCGTTGGAAGCTTTCTTCGCCGGAGCGGTCCAGCCTTCAGGTTTCCAGCCGGTTGGCGGCACGCGGTAGGACAGTGCGCCACCGATCATGAACACGAAGTAAATGGCCGCCATGGCCACGAAGCTCTGCCATACGCCCACGCCTTCTGACGATGCGAAGTGGCTCATCAGCGCAGTCGCCAACGGTGCACCGACCATCGCGCCGCCACCGAAGCCCATGATCGCCATGCCGGTCGCCATGCCGCGCTTGTCCGGGAACCACTTGATCAGGGTCGACACCGGCGAGATATAGCCCAGGCCCAGACCGATACCGCCGATCACGCCGGAGCCGATCCACATCAGCCAGATCTGGTGGGTATAGATACCCAGCGCGGAAATCAGCAGACCGCCGCACCAGCACAAGGCCGAGACCACGCCCGCTTTACGAGGCCCGGCGTGTTCCAGCCAGCCACCCCAGATCGCTGCCGAGCAGCCGAGGAAGATGAAGAACAGCGTGTAGATCCAGCCGAGCATGGAGATCGGCCAGTCGCAGTTCGACGAAAATACCTGTGCGATGAAGCTCATGTCCGGCGCGCAAGCCACCGGCGCGGTAACGCCCAGTGCCTTGGACAGCGGCAACCAGAACACCGAGAAGCCGTAGGCCATGCCGATGCACAGGTGAATGGCCAAAGCGGCCGGTGGAACCAGCCAGCGGTTGAAACCGGGCTTGGCGATGATGCGTTCCTTGGACAGGAACGCAGGCTGGTCGGCTTTGAGGCCGTCCGCCGTGATGCTCGTGCTCATTGTGTATCCCCCAATTGTTAGTATGGTTCGCCAGCCACTGCTCACCCTCGGCCTTATGCACGCAGGCATGACCGTTTTTTTAGGTGAAGCTCCTTGAAGGCGCGACGTTAAGTCGCAGACGGGCGGACGAACTGGCGAAGGTTACCATTCTCAGGTGACAGAAAAACCAAACTGATATCACCTTTTTTCAAGTCATCTGTTCTCGTACGACTCGGGAAGCCGCCAACCCCGCGTCTGCAAAGGCACCACGCCGTTTGCTACTTGTCCCATTTATGCGTGCGAAAAGTTACCCGTCGCTTTGGCGGGGCTGAACGACTGGTGAACCAAGCGCAAAAAATGGCGTCGCAAGCGGGGGCCGGATTGCGCCCTCTGGCGCCCGCCGGGCATCCTCAAGCGCAGGCACCGGTGGCGAAGTTGCAGGTGCCACCGCCGACCCTCGGCAGATGACGCCACACCGAACCGGGTGCTTGCAGCGCTATACTCCCCGGCCAAATGACGAATTCGACTAACTACAAGGACTCGCCCATGAAAGCGTTCGGCAAAATCCTGGGTCTGGTACTTCTCGGGCTGTTGCTGATCATTGTGGCGGCAGGTTTTGCCCTGACCCACCTCTTCGATCCCAACGACTACAAAGACGAGATCCGCCAGATAGCCCGCGACAAGGCCCACATCGAGCTGACGCTCAATGGCGATATCGGCTGGAGCCTGTTCCCGTGGCTTGGTCTGGAACTGCACGAAGCCAGCGTCGCCACTCTGGCCAAGCCTGCCGAACCGTTTGCCGACCTGCAGATGCTCGGCCTTTCCGTGCGCGTGCTGCCGTTGTTGCGCCGCGAAGTGCAGATGAGCGACGTGCGCGTCGAAGGCCTCAACCTGCGCCTGAACCGCGACAAGAACGGCCACGGCAACTGGGAAGACATCGGCAAGGTGCCTGTGGCGCCTGGCTCGACTGCACCCGCCACACCGGGCGCGACCACCAGCGAGCCGACCGTCGCCGTGGAAAAACCGGCGCAGCCGATCCGCCTCGACATCGACAGCCTGACCGTGAACAACGCCCGCGTTGAGTACACCGATGAGCTGACCGGCAAGCAGTTCAGTGCCGAAAGCATTCAGTTGAGCACCGGCCCGGTACACGATTCGACCAATATCCCGGTGAAAGCCACCGCGTTCCTCGGCACCAATCAACCGGTGCTGCGCGTGCGTACCGAGCTCAACGGCGAGCTGCGCTTCGAGCGCGCCCTGCAACGCTACAAGTTCGAAGACTTGAAGCTGACCGGCGAACTCGCTGGCGATCCGCTGCAAGGCAAAACCATGACCTTCTCTGCTCAGGGCCAGTTATTGCTGGACAAGGCAGCGAACGTCGCCGAATGGACCGGCATCAAGATTTCCGCCAACCAGTTGCGCGCCCTGGGCGAGCTGAAAGCCAACGACCTCGACAAGACGCCACAGATCAGCGGCGGCATTTCCATCGCCCAGTTCGATCTGGCGAAATTCGTCGACAGTATCGGCCAGACACTGCCGGCGATGGGCGAAGGCAGCCTGAGCAAGGTCGAACTGGTCAGCCGCGTTGCGGCCACCCCGACCAGCCTGTCGTTCGACAACATCAACCTGAAACTCGATGACAGCAGCTTCAGTGGCCGCATCGCCGTCGAGGACTTCGCCAAACAGTCGCTGCGCGCGATACTCAAGGCCGACACGTTCAACGTCGACCGCTACCTGCCACCGAAATCGGCTCAGGCCAACAACGCCACGCAAACCCGTCAGGCCGAAGTCGCCAGCACCGAGGCCGGCGCCGTCGCGGGTACCACGCCGCTGCCGGACAAACCGAGCAAAACCGCCTGGAGCACCGAGCGCCTGCTGCCGGTCGAACGCCTGGCCAAGCTGGATGTGGACGCGGACCTGACTTTCGGCCAACTGACCCTCGACAAGCTGCCGATCCAGAACGCCGCGCTCAAAGCCACCGGCCAGGGCGGCTTGCTGACGCTGACTAACCTGAGCGGCGATCTGTACAACGGCGGCTTCGTCGCCAACGGCACACTCGACGTGCGCCCAAGCGCGCCAGTGCTGAACCTGCAGACCCGGCTCAACCGCGTGCCGGCGGAAAAAATCATCGAAAGCCAAGGCAAAAATCCGCCGGTCAAAGGTCTGGTAACTCTGACCAGCAGCCTCACCGGCAGCGGCAACAGCCAGCAGGCGCTGATCGATACGCTGAACGGCAACGCCAGTTTCGTCATCAACAACGGCGTGCTGCTCAATGCCAATCTCGAACAGCAATTGTGCAAAGGCATCGCCACCCTCAACCGTAAGACCCTTAGCGGCGAGCCTCGGGGCAAGGACACGCCGTTCGAGGAGCTCAAGGGCAACCTGACCGTGCGCAACGGCGTCGCCAGCAACCCCGACCTGAAAGTGCGTATCCCTGGCATGACCGTCAACGGTGACGGCGACATCGACCTGCGCGTGCTCGGCATGGATTACCGCGTCGGCATCATCGTCGAGGGCGACACCAGCGCCATGCCCGACCCGGCCTGTCAGGTCGGCGAGAAGTTCGTCGGCATCGAGTGGCCACTGCGCTGCCGTGGCCCGCTGGAACTGGGGGCCAAGGCCTGTCGCGTCGACAATGACCGCCTTGGTCAGGTCGCCAGCAAAATGGCCGGCAACAAACTCAGCGAAAAGATCGACGAGAAATTGGGCGACAAAGTCAGTCCGGAACTGAAAAACGCATTGAAGGGGCTGTTCAAGCGATGACAGCGGAGCAGTTTTCCACGGCGGTGCTGGAATGGTTCGACCGCCATGGCCGCCACGATTTGCCGTGGCAGCAGGACATCAATCCGTACCGGGTCTGGGTGTCCGAGATCATGTTGCAGCAGACTCAGGTCAGCACCGTGCTCAACTATTTCGAGCGTTTCATGGCGGCGCTGCCAACAGTCGAAGCGCTGGCCGAAGCGCCGGAAGACGAGGTGCTGCACCTGTGGACCGGGCTGGGTTACTACACTCGCGCACGCAATCTGCAGAAGACCGCGAAGATCGTCGTCAGCCAGTACGCTGGCGAATTCCCGCGCGACGTGGAAAAACTCACCGAGCTGCCGGGCATCGGCCTGTCCACCGCGGGGGCGATCGCCAGCATCAGCATGGGCCTGCGCGCGCCGATCCTCGATGGCAACGTCAAACGCGTGCTGGCGCGCTTCACGGCGCAAGAGGGCTACCCCGGCGAACCGAAAGTCGCCAAACAGCTGTGGGCCAACGCCGAGCGCTTCACCCCGCACGATCGGGTCAACGCTTACACCCAGGCGATGATGGATCTTGGCGCCACACTCTGCACGCGCAGCAAGCCGAGCTGTCTGCTGTGCCCGCTCAAGCGTGGCTGTGAAGCGCACATACTTGGTCTGGAAACACGTTATCCGATTCCCAAGCCACGCAAGGCCATCCCGCAGAAACGCACGCTGATGCCGATGCTCGCCAACGGCGAAGGCGCGATTCTGCTTTACCGCCGCCCGTCAACAGGACTGTGGGGCGGATTGTGGAGCCTGCCGGAACTGGATGATCTGGAAGATCTGCAGCATCTGGCCGATCAACACTCGCTGACCATGGGCCAGCAGCAGGCGCTGCCGAGCCTGATTCACACCTTCAGCCACTTCCAGTTGTCCATCGAACCGTGGCTGGTTCAGGTGCAGGAAGCCAGCCATCACGTGGCCGAGGCCGACTGGCTCTGGTATAACCTCGCCACCCCGCCGCGCCTGGGCCTTGCTGCCCCGGTCAAGACCTTGCTCGAACGCGCGGCCGCCGTATTGAATGCAGGAGAGTCGCCATGACCCGCACCGTAATATGCCGCAAGTACAAAGAAGAACTGCCCGCGCTGGAGCGCGCCCCTTTCCCGGGCGCCAAGGGCCAGGATATTTTTGACCACGTCTCGGCCAAGGCCTGGGCCGACTGGCAGAAACACCAGACCCTGCTGATCAACGAAAAGCGCCTGAACATGATGAACGCCGACGATCGCAAATACTTGCAGGGCGAAATGGACAAGTACTTCTCCGGCGAGGAATACGCCAAGGCCGAAGGCTACGTGCCGCCAGCCGAATAACCCGCAGATTTCGTAAGCGACGGAATTAATTTAAGAAATTTTCAAAAAGTCGTTGACGTAAATCCGAAAAACCCTTTTAATGCGCCCCGTTGCCCAGATAGCTCAGTCGGTAGAGCAGGGGATTGAAAATCCCCGTGTCGGCGGTTCGATTCCGTCTCTGGGCACCAAATACCGAAAACCCTGAATCGCAAGATTCAGGGTTTTTTTATGCCTGCGATTTGACCCCCCTCCTCTCTTCCCCCTTCGATACACCCGGATTCCAGCTGTACTGGAAAAAACCCGAAATCTGTATCTCTCCGTGTAGATGGCGTTTCGCCAATACTTCAAGCAAGCCTTGGCGAGCCAATGACTGGCTCTACTTTGCGCCCCGCAACACTCTGGACTCCTGTAGCCCTCAGAGCGCAAACCCTGATTTTTTGAATCGATCGGCGTCGCCCGCAAGGTCACTTCCTGTCCAGCAAAAAATCTGAACCCAACCCACAGGCGAACTGCAGTTACTGCTTTTCAAACATTCCAGGATGAATGCTGGCGCCCCCGTGCGCCCGGCAAAAGAGCGAAACGGACGACGTATGATCAAGCAACTCATCAATGAAGACAGTTATGTGCAGATCGGCGATCTTTGCAGCGCAACGATCCAGCTGAAAATCGAAGGACTGAATCCCGCCGGCTCCATCAAGCTGAAGACCGCGCACGCGCTGATCACTGATCTTGAAGTTCGCGGACTGATCAACCACAAGACCCGCCTTATCGAATCCTCATCGGGGAATCTGGGCGTTGCGCTGGCCATGGTCTGCGCGGCCAAGGGCTACAAGTTCGTTTGCGTAATCGACCCGAATATTTCCGCGCCGAACCGCAAGCTGATTCAAGCCCTTGGCGCGCAAATGCTCATGGTCGATCAGCGTGACGAGAACGGCGGTTACCTGAATTCGCGGATTCGCCTGATCGAACAACTGGTCGCTGACAACGCCGACTACATCTGGCTCAACCAGTACAAGAATCCGACCAACCCCCTCGCCCACTATCAAGCGACTGCCAGGTCCATCGCGCGCAAGTTTTCCCAGGTGGATTACCTGTTCGTCGGCGCGGGCACCACCGGCACGCTGATGGGCTGCAAGAACTACTTCGCCGAACATCATCCGCAGACCAAATCATTGCCGTCGATACCGTCGGCTCGGTGACGTTCGGCCTGCCGGGCGGCACGCGCCATATCCCGGGGCTCGGCACCAGCCGCCTGCCGGAGATATTCGAGTCGTCGGGCATTCACGACTTCCTGTCGATTCCCGAGGAACAGACGATCAAGGTCTGCCGTTGGCTGGCGCAACGCTACGGCCTGCTCTTCGGCGGCTCCACCGGGACTGTGCTCGCCGGCATCCGCCAGTGGGCGCCGCATATCCGGCCCGACGATGTCGTGGTGGCGATCTCCCCCGACATGGGTGAGCGCTATCTCGAAACCATCTACTCCGACGACTGGGTCACCCAGCGGATCGGCGCAACCGCACTGCAGCCCCTTTTCCCTGAAATCGCTCTGGCACTCTCGGCGTAATCCTCATGACCACACAGAATCCGATCCAGCCGTTCCACGTCATCCCCGGCGCTGTCGTCAAAGACATCCTCAACGGGCTGCGGCATGCAACCATCGACATGGTGGCGCAGACCTACCTGACCCACGAGCGTGGCGAAACCGTTAACCCCGACAGTTATTTTCTGCGTTTCCCTGCGCAACCGGCGAACCGGATCATTGCGCTGCCGGCGGCCATCGTCGACAGCGAGGGCGATCAATCCGTCTCCGGGATCAAGTGGATTGCCAGTTATCCCGACAACATCAAGTCAGGCATTCCGCGCGCATCTGCCGTGCTGATTCTCAACGACCCGCAGACCGGTTATCCCTACGCCCTGCTCGAAGGTGCGCTGATCAGTGCCGTGCGCACGGCGGCGTCGGCGGTATTGGGTGCCTGGTGGCTGAATGGCCAGAACCGCCACGCGGCGACACTTTCGATCATTGGTGGCGGGGTAATCTCAAGAAATATCCTCGAGACTTTCGTCGCGGACGACTGGTCCTTCGACAGCGTGGGCATTCACGATCTCAACGCCGAATCGGCGCAAGCCCTCGCGGAATTTGGCGAACAACTGGGCCTGCCGGATGTGCGTCTGCTGTCGCTCGAAGACGCACTGACAGCCGACATCGTGGTGTTCGCCACCAGCGCGGGCGAGCCCTACGTAAAAGGCCAGGGCACGTTCCGCCCGGGGCAGATTGTTCTGAACATCTCGCTGCGGGATATCGGCGCCGAAATCATCGAGGAAAGTTACAACTACTTCGACGACATCACCCATTGCCTGAAGGCCAATACCTCACCGCATCTGGCCGAGCAGCAATACGGCCATCGCGACTTTGTCACCGGCACAGTGGCGCAGCTGATTCGCGGTGACCTGCACCTCGCCCAGGACAAACCGCTGATCTATTCGCCATTCGGCATGGGCATTCTCGATCTCGCGATTGGCCGGATGATCCACGACATTGCGGTGGCAGCCGGGACGGCAATTGCCATCCCGTCATTTTTTGGCGAGGAGCGCAGATGGTGAACGCGCCTGTGCACATCGGCCTGATCGGCTGCGGTTCGCGCGGATTGTCGGTATTCGAGCGCCTGTTGAGCCGCGCCGAGGAACGTCCGCAACAACCGGTCGTCATCGACATCTTCGAGCCCAACGTGCTCGGCAGCGGCGCGCACTGGCCCGATCAACCGGACTACCTGTTGCTCAACACCGTCGCCGGTCAGCTCGGGGTATTTCCCGACGCAGCAGCGTTCGGTGATCTGACCGACGCCCGGGAACGACCAGGGCCGGACTTTCTCGCGTGGTGCCGAGCACAGCGCGTCAAGGTTGACCCCGACAGCGGCCTGCTCGCCGCCGACGGTCGCGACGTCGAGCCGGAGGATTTTCTGCCACGGCACCTGCTCGGCGCTTATCTGGCCGACGCCTTCTCGCGGATCCTCGCGACCGCACCCGCTTGGGTCACGGTCAATCTGAATCGGCATCAGGTCACGGCGGTCGAGCGCCGCGAGAATCAGCAATACCTTCTGCTAACCGCCGACGGCGCTGCGGTGACGGTGGATCGTCTGGTGCTGACCGTTGGCCACACCGGACGCCTGCGCCTGGCGGGGCAGAACCGGGTCGACAACGTTTACCCGCTGCCGGGCAGCCTCACCACCGTCGAGCCCGGCGAAACGGTGTTGATCGAAGGGTTGGGCCTGGGCGCCATGGACACCCTGGCGGCGCTGACGGCTGGCAGAGGCGGGATCTACAAACCCATGGCTGATGGCAGTCACACTTACCAGCCTTCGGGTCAGGAGCCGGTGATCTTCATTCAGTCGCGGGACGGGCTGCCGTTTCGCACGCGTCCCAATGGCTTGATCGGCTGCCCCCGCCATAGCGCCGTGCTGCTCACGAGCGAGCGTATCGAATCGTTGCGGGTCAACGCGCACAACCGCCGACTGGATTTCGAACGGGACATTCTGCCGCTGATGCTGCTGGAGATGCGTGCCGCTGCGGTCGCCGTCCTGCATAAACCCTCAGCGCCGCAACAGCTGCTTGAGCAGCTCAGAACCGTCAGCGTTGTCGGCCCTGCCGGTGTGGCCGCTTGTGAAGCCTTGCTGCGCGAGTTCGAAGCGATTGCCGGCGCAATCAGTCCGCTGGAGCTGATCTGCCACGCACTGCCCGACAGCGTGACGCCTTACAACTATCACGCATGGATTTACGACACCCTCGAAGCCGACTTGCATGAAGCACGTCTGGGACGCGGCGCGTCGCCGATCAAAGCCGCCATCGAAGTCTGGCGCGACTTGCGCGACCGGCTGCGTGAGGCGGTCGATTTCGACGGGCTCACCGAAGATTCGCATCGGCAGTTCTATGGCCGCTGGCACAAGGCGATCAACCGTCTGGTCGCCGGCCCGCAAAAGGAGCGCCACGCCGATCTGCTCGCGCTGTGTGATGCCGGTTTGCTGACCTTCCTCAAGCCCGGCTCACGCCCGGCTATCGAACACTTCAAGCGAGTCGCCGGTTACGTCCAGAGCAGCGGCGTCAGCCACAGCGACTGCGCACCTGTGCGCGACCTCGCGCGCCTGGGCCTTGTGCGTCCACGCACCGATGTGCCGGGCATCGACGGCATCGATGTCGACGCGGCGTCCAACCCCAAGTCGAACAGCGGCGAAGCGGTGCGTGACATCTGGGTGCTGGGACCGCTCGCCGAAGGCTCTTGCTATTACAACCACTACGTCACCTCGGCGGGCGCACCTTCGCGGCTGTTCATGGACGCCCATCGAGTCGCCACCGCCATCCTTGAGACAGGAACTCGCGCATGAAACTCTACTATCAGACGCATTCGCCGTACGCCCGCAAGGTGTTGGTGCTGGCTCACGAACTTGGCATCGCATCGAGCCTTGAGGTGATACATCACGAGACCAGCCCGACTTCACCGAACGCGACCATTTACCAGGCCAACCCCTTGGGTAAAGTGCCGGTGCTGATGCTGCCCGACGACACCGCACTGTTCGATTCCATCGTGATTTGCGAATACCTCGATGACCTGAGCAACGGCCGTAAATTCATCCCGGCCAGCGGCCCCGAGCGCTACAAGGCGCTGCGCCTGCAGGCATTGGCGCAGGGCATGTGCGACGTCGGCATCAAGCTGCGCTGGGAAGTCGAGCGGCGCCCCGAGGCTTTGCGCTATCCGGCGTACGCGGACGGCCAGGCCTACAAACTCAAGGAGGCGTATCGCTTCATCGAAGAACACGTCGACCTCAATGGCCCGATCACCGTTGGCCACATCGCCTTGGCGACCGCGCTGGACTGGATCGCTTTCCGTCAACTCTCGGACTTCTCGGCGCAAACACGCCTGAGCGAGTGGTATCAGACGTTCTGCCAGCGCGCGTCCATGCGGGCGACCGAGTACAGCGGACAGACGCACGATTAAGCCAAGGAAACCGCTATGAGCTCTCTCTTGCTGCAAATGTCACCGATCGCGCTGGTGATCGCGCTGATCCTGATCGTCCGGCGTCCGCCGGTACAAGCGGCGCTGGCCGGTGTGGTGCTGGTGCTGGTGCTGTGGGCGCTGGGCGCTGCCGGGCCGGTGTCGGCGGCGATCTCCTCGGCGATTTTTCAGGACACCACGATCCTGTTTCTCAGCACCGCGTGCGTCATCGTCCCGGGGCTGGCCTTCGTCATTCTGGTCGAGCGCGGCGGCGCGCCACAGGCCATCGGCGCGTGGGTCAAGGAACTCGGCTGGACACCCCCGGCGCAGGTGATTTTCATCGTGCTGGGGCTGGCGCCGCTGCTGGAAGCGATGACCGGCTTCGGCGTTTCGCTGATCGCCACGGTGCCGCTGCTGATGGGGCTTTTCACTCGCCAGTCGGGGATGAAAATCGCTCTCGCCGGCATGGTGATCATGCCGTGGGGCACGCTGGGTCTGGCAACGGTGATCGGCGCCTTGCTGGCACATTTGCCGGCGCAAACCCTCGGTAGCCATTCAGCGCTGATCAGCGCGCCGGTGTTCCTCTGCCTGGCGTCGCTGGCCTTGTGGCAGGCCGGCATCCGCAGGATTACTCCGTGGCTGGGGCTGATCGTCGTGACCGCCCTGTTCGTTGCCGTGCTGTATTGCGTCAACCTGTGGGTCGGCCCGGAAGTTTCCGGTGTGCTGGCCGGGCTGGCCGTGGCTTGCGTCGGCCTGGGCATCTCCTGGGCGCAACGGAAAAAACTGGTGCGCTGGCCGAGCGCGGCATGGCCTTATCTGGCCTTGCTGGGAGTGATTGTGGCGTCGCGCGGACTGTTCGTGCTGTCGGGCTGGGATGGCCTGTGGGTTGTCAGGGGCGAACACGTTTCATGGAAGCCGCTGGCGTCTCCAGGGCTGGCGCTGCTGATCGTGACCGTGCTGATGGCGTTCAGGCAAACCGCGAGCGCGGGTTTCCCGTGGCCAGCGCTGTTCAACCGGGCGAAGTTTCCGGTCACGACAATCTTCCTGTTCCTGCTGCTGTCTCAGGTGATGGTCAACGCTGGATTCCTCGTCGAGGCGCAAAGCGCGTTGCAATCCATGTCGGGTATTTCGCTGGCACCGACGATCGCCCTGCTGGCAGGGATTGCCGGCTATGTCACCGGCTCCAACGTCGGCGGCAACACGCTGGTGATGCCGTCCATTGCCGCGCTGAGCAGCGAACACGGGGCGTGGCTGGCGGCAATGGTCAACAGCGCCGCCGGCCATGGCGCACTTGGCTCGCTGTCGATCCTGTCATTGATCACCGGACTTGCCGGGGCCAACCGCCAGGAAGAAAACAGCCTGATCCGCTTCGCCTTCGGTCTGGTGGCGCTGAACATCGTCATAGTTGCTGCAACGGGGATCGTTTTGCTCTACTTTCTGTGAATTGTTTCGAATCATCACAGAGAACTTATGGACAGGTTTGATTTGCCGGACAAGCGCTGGCGGATAGTCAAGGACTGGATTATTCGCCAGATCGACAGCGGTGACCTGGCGGCCGAAGCCAAACTGCCGTCAATCCGCGTTCTGGCGCGGATGTTCGAGACCAGCATCACCACGGTGCAGCGGGCGCTGGCCGATCTCGAGGCCGACGCCTACGTCTCGACGGTACCGCGCGTCGGCTACTTCGTCTCGGCATCAGGGCGGGCAAAACCGTCCGGCGCTTTCGACTTTTCCAGTGTCACCGTCAACGTCAATCATGCTGTGGTTGCGATGCTCTCCGAAGCGGCCTCGCGCACCACCGCATCGCTGAATTCGGCCGTCCTGCACAGCGATCTCACGCCCAACGTGCTGCTCAACAAATGCCTCTCGGTGCTGGCCGCCAAGACTGACAACACGCTGAGCGGTCTGGTCGCGCCACCCGGCCTGCCGGCGCTGCGACGGCGCATCGCCGGGCTGATGCTGACCCGCGGTGTAGTCTGCGGGCCGGACGATATTCTGGTGACGTCGGGCGACACCATCGCTCTCGAACTGGCCCTCGAAGCAGTCGCGTCGAAAGGCGCTACAGTCGCCATCGAAACCCCGACCTATTACGGCATCCTGCAGACCATCGAACGCCTGGGCATGCGCGCCCTGCCGATCCGCACCGACGGCCGCACGGGCCTGGATGTCGATCATCTGGAAGAAGCCCTGAAGCAAAAAAAGGTCGCGGTGATTTTTCTCAACCCGACGCTGCAGAATCCGCGTGGCTTCATCATGCCCGACGAAGCGCGCGCGCGACTTTCAAGGATCGCCCGGGAAGCGGATGTGCCGATCATCGAAGACGACATCTTCTTCGACCTGGTGCCCGAAGCTGATCGACCGCGCGCCCTCAAGAGCTACGACAGCAGCGGCCAGACGATCTACTGCTCGTCCTTTTCCAAAACCATCGCGCCGGGTTATCGCGTCGGCTGGTGTCTGGCCGGCAAATACCGCAATGCCATCCTCGCGCAGATGTTTTCGCGCAACCTGGCCGTTTCCAGCCTGGCGCAAAATGTTCTCAATGAATTCATCGGCCGTGGCTACATGGACGAGCACTGCGCCAGATTGAGGTCGCAACTGTCCTCGCTGGCGAGTTTTGTCGAAGCACTGGTGCGCACGGATTTCCCGCTCGGGACCGTCTATGTGCCACCGCGCGGCGGCTTCATCCACTGGGTCGAAATGCCGGCACACACCGACATGTCTGCGCTGCAGCAACTGGCCACGGAGCGTGGTTGCCACGTGGCTGGCAGCGGCATATTTTTCGCCGATGGCCAGGCTTCCACAGGCGTGCGCATTTGCCTCGGCACTATGCTGACCCCGGCGGTGATCGGCATTCTCAAGGTGATCGCCGAATGCGCCCACCTTGCCGCACGCCCGACGAGCCCGCGGCAGATGCCGACTGAACAGCTGCAAGAGCTGGCAGTTTCCTGACCGACTTGCGCGAGCCTCGCTTATGAATCAGAAAAGATCCCGTATTCGCTTGCCGCATCCCCCGCCGTATCGCCCGAGCCGCTGGACATTCTGGCTGACGGTGCTCGCTGGGGTGCTGATTGCCTTAGCCGTGTGTCTTTCGATCTACATGCTTATCGAAAGCTGGATCAGCGGTTCCATCACCACCAACAATCGCGGACCGCGCAGCACCTACACCTTGGCACTGCAACCTCGGCGATACTGGTTCGAGTTCGTCTGGCAGAGCTTCTGGACCGCGTTCATGTTGGCCATCGGTGTGTTCGGGCTGTGGATTTATCGCAAAGGACGGGTGCGTGAGCAGAGGCCGAAGGGCAAGCGCTCGCGATGATGCAACTGGGGCGCTTTTTTGAAGCAGCCTCTTACCTGCCTGTTCTTTCATTCCAGCGCAACACCAGATCGCTCACCGCAGCGCTGCCAACTCTGCGGCGATTGACTGGGCAAAAGCACGAAATGGACTACGGACATTTACCCTGTTACGCGCCTTCCGGTGGCAATGTCCTGCAACGCCTGTCCCACCCTTCCTTCCGAACTCGCAGGTTCGCCCGACATACCTGCGCCGCCTTCCCCGGCATGCTTGCGTCTCTGTTTCCAGAATGCGGAAGACCCGATGAGCCAGCTCAAACCTGCTGATACGCAAGACCATAAAATCGATTCACTGCTGGGCGAACTGGGCGAGCTGATTCGCCAGGCGCGGCAAAAAGTGCTACGCGCGGTCGATACGATTCAGGTGCAGACTTGTTGGCAAATCGGCCGGCATATCGTCGAGTTTGAACAGAAAGGCGCTCAGCGAGCGGGTTATGGCCAGCAGTTGCTCGCGCTGCTGGCGAAGGATCTAACGGGGCAATTCGGGAAGGGATTTGATGAGCGCAATCTGCGATATATGCGTAGCTTTTATCAGTCTTTTCCAATTTGGAACGCAGTGCGTTCCGAATTGAGCTGGACCCACTACCGCCGCCTGCTACGCGTCGAGAACGAGAAAGCGCGCCTGTGGTACATGAACGAATGCGCCGACCTCAACTGGTCAAGCCGCGCCCTTGATCGTCAGATCCTGACGCTCTACTACGAGCGCCTGCTGATGAGTCAGGACAAAGCCGAGGTGGTCGAGGAAGCCACGACCAACATCGACGCGATGAAATGCAATCCGCGGGAATTCATTCGCGATCCAGTCATGCTCGAATTCCTCGGCCTGCCCTCAGCAGGCAAAGTCAGGGAAAGCGGACTCGAACAAGCCCTCATCGATCACTTGCAAAGCTTTCTGCTTGAACTTGGCAAAGGCTTTTCCTTTGTCGCCCGCCAACAACGCATCAGCACTGACGGCGTCGACCTCTATATCGATCTGGTGTTCTACAACTATCTGCTCAAGTGCTTCGTGATCATCGACCTGAAACGCGGCAAGCTCAGCGCCCGCGATGTCGGGCAGATGGACATGTATGTGCGCATGTACGACGAGCTCAAGCGCAGCGAAGGTGACAAGCCAACCGTCGGTATCATTCTCAGCGCGGAAAGCAATGACTCGGTGGCGCGCTATTCCATGCTCAAAGGCAATGAGCAACTGTTCGCCAGCAGCTACAAGACGATACTGCCGAGCGAAGAAGAGTTACGTGCTGAACTCAACCGCGAACAGGCGTTGATCGAAGAACGCATGCTCATTCAATCCAGTGAATGAACCGGCCGGATTGTTCTTGATCAGCGCGGCGACTATGGTTGGCACCTAACCGCCGAGGTCAAGCGCCATAGGCAGCAAGCCCCCATTCGAGTTGGAAGACGCAGAGTTGAGCCAACCAGTTTTGACTGCAGCTGAAGGCACGTCCTTCAAGGAAACTGCCGACGACGGCTACGCACTCGGCGGCTTCACCTGGCGCCACAGTTCGCCCGATCCTCAGCGCCCGGTAGTCATCATCAACGCCGCCACCTCGGTGCGCTGTCGGCACTATTCACGGTTCGCGGCCTACCTGTTCAGCCATGGCTGCGATGTGATGACCTACGATTACCGGGGCATTGGCGAATCACGCAGCGAATCGATCAAAGGGCTGCGCGCTTCGTGGACTGACTGGGGCGCTCTGGATTTCGAAGCGATGCTCAAACGCGCGCAGCGGGAGTTTCCCGGTCAGCCAATCGATGTGGTCGCCCATAGTTTCGGCGGTTGCGCGGCGGGCTTAGCGGAGTCGGGCAAGGTGATCCGACGGTTGGTAACCGTCGGTGCGCAGTTCGCTTATTGGCGCGATTATGCTTCCGAACAGCGCTGGCGGATGTTCGGCAAGTGGCATGTGGTCATGCCTTTGATGGCGCTGCTCTGCGGCTATTTTCCAGGCAAGCGGATCGGCTGGCTGGAGGACACGCCAACCGGCGTAGTCTGCGACTGGAGCACACCCACTGCACGGTACGAGGATCGTCCAAGCGGTCGGGTGCTGATGAAAAAGGCGGGCGCCCTGCCCTTCGATGGCGTCCGCGCGCAGACCCTCGCCATCAGCCTCAGCGATGATCCTTACGGAACGATCCCGGCGATCGAACGCCTGCTCGGCTACTTCAGCAACGCGGCAAAAACCCATCTGCGCATTGCGCCGCAGGACATCGGCGAACGACAAGTCGGACATTTCGGCTTTTTTCGCAGCGCATACCAAGCCACACTATGGCCCATTGCTCTGACCTGGCTGCAGACCGGCGCACTGGCCGCCGATACACCCGGCCGACAAGTGCCACGCAGCTGAGCCCCTCTCAACGCACGACGGAACACATCATGGCCTCCGCCAACAAGCAGCAAAAACGCGCCACCCGGGCCAAAGCCAAGGCCAAGCAGAACCGCACCAAGCGCGCCGAAGCGCCGGTCGAGCTGGACCCGAACGACGACCGCATCGACTTCGAATCGGTGGACTTGACCGAGCTGTTCAAGAAAATGATCGACGCCGAGAAGATCAGCCAACAGGCCATGTGCACCGCGTTCCTCGAAGATCCGCTACTGGAACTGGTGTACGAGCAGGAAGGCGAAGAAGGCGCGATGGATTTCATCCTCGCCGCGCTGATCGAGTATCGCCAATGGTCGCAGGAAACCGACGAGGCCGGCGCGCTGGCGTGGATCGAATCCCCGGGCTTTCAGGCCGACTATGTGGCCGCGTCCGACGCGATCGCCGCACAAACCCAACAGAAGAACTGAGCTCCCATGGCATCCCTGAACAAGCAACAGAAACGCGCCAAACGCGCCAAGGCCAAAGCCAAGCAGATCCGTATGGTCGGGCGCAAACCGCTGGATCAGGACGAAGAGCTCGGCCACCTCGCCGAGCCGATCCCGGAATACACCCTGGCGATGTTCAGCAAAATGCGCGACGCCGAAGCCGTCAGCCGCAACGAAATGCTGCTGACCCTGCTGCGCGAACTGGCCTTCATCATCGTCGACCATCCTGAACTGCTCGACATGGAAAACGCCGACAACGAAGGCATGGCCGCCACCCACCTGGCCGCCGATATGCTCATCGACTACCGCATGTGGGCCGACGGCATGACCATCGAACAGGCCCAGGCCTGGCTGAGCGAGCCGCAGTTCATTACGGATTTCGGCGTGGCGCTGGATGCTTATGGCAAGTCGGTAGAGCCCCAGGAAGACAAGAGCGAATAAGCCCTTCTCAGAAACAAAAAACGGCCGCTAGTCATCCCTGACAGCGGCCGTTTTTGTTTTGGATGGCCTAGCTACTCTTTGTCCGGTGACGATGTATATCCCATTGACATATCCCCAGCACGATCTATCCTGAGCTAATCACAGGAACAGACCCGGGAGCTCGAATATGGAGCAGACCACAATTTTCATGAGCAACAGAAGTCAGGCAGTCCGACTGCCAAAGGCAGTTGCGATGCCCGGCGACGTTAAACGAGTGGAAGTCATCGCGATTGGCAGAACACGCGTCATTACGCCTGCTGGAGAAAGCTGGGATAGCTGGTTTGATGGCGACAGCGTCAGCCCTGATTTCATG
The DNA here is from genome assembly GCF_900187595.1 of Pseudomonas sp. Irchel 3F6. Lineage (NCBI taxonomy): Bacteria > Pseudomonadati > Pseudomonadota > Gammaproteobacteria > Pseudomonadales > Pseudomonadaceae > Pseudomonas > Pseudomonas sp. Irchel 3F6. Next base: position 470,311 of record NZ_FYDP01000003.1, read on the forward strand.
GCTAACCGTGAGCAACCCACTGAACAGGAGCGCGAGTCGTTCTGATGATCAAGTACATGCTGGATACAAATATCTGCATCTTCACCATCAAGAACAAACCACAAATTGTCCGGGAAGCCTTCAATCGACATTCCGGGCAGTTGTGCATCAGCGCTATCACGCTTATGGAGCTTATTTACGGTGCTGAAAAGTCGGCGGCCCCGGAGAAAAATCTGGCAATTGTTGAAGGATTTGTCGCGCGACTGGATGTCTTGCCTTTCGATAACGACGCAGCCGCACAGGCCGGGATGGTTCGATCTGAACTCGCGAAGGCTGGAACGCCGATCGGGCCATACGACCAAATGATCGCTGGCCACGCACGCTCACTTGGACTCATTGTAGTGACGAACAACGTACGGGAGTTTCAACGCGTTTCCGGTTTGCGAATCGAGGACTGGGTTTAACCTGACTGGAAAGCTCAGAAACAAAAACGGCCGCTAGTCATCCCTGACAGCGGCCGTTTTTACATCACGCGTTACGACTCAGTTCAACACCACCGCACCACGCTTCTCCAGCTTGCGACGGCGCGACACCAGCAGACCAGCGGCTACCACCATCAGGCTCAGCAGGCCCGTGGCAAGGATCTCCACGCGGTGGGCTTCCTGGAACAGCATGATGGTCAGCGCGGCGACGATGAAGATGATCACCGCCCAGGTCAGCCCGGGGAACAGCCACATGCTGAAGACGATTTTCTCGCCGCGCGCCATGCGCTGTTTCCGCATGCGCAGTTGCGAGAAGGCGATCACCAGGTACACCAGCAGGGCGATGGCGCCGGAGCTGGCCAGGAGGAATTCAAACACCGCGGCCGGAGCCACATAGTTGGCGAAGGTGCAGAGAAACGCTGCGCCGGTCGACAACATCACCGCCCAGTAAGGCGTACCGCTCTTGTTGGTGCGGGTCGACATGGCCGGGGCATCGCCGCGCTTGCCGAGGGAAAAGAGCATGCGCGAGGAGGTGTACAGCGCCGAGTTCAGGCAACTGGTCACTGCGACCAGTACGACGATGTCGACGATCATCTTGGCGTTGGGAATGCCCATGCGCTCAAGTACGGTCTGGTAGGAACCCAGGTTGGCCAAGGTAGGATCGTTCCACGGCACCAGCGCAACCACGATGAAAATCGACACCAGATAGAACAGGCCGATCCGCCAGATCACCGAGTTGGTCGCTTTGGAAATCTGCTTGCCAGGGTCTTTCGATTCCGCCGCTGCGATGGTGACGATTTCGGTACCCATGAACGAGAACATGGTGGTCAGGATCGCGCCCAGCACAGCACCCATGCCATTGGGCAGAAAGCCGCCGCTGTCGAACAGGTGCGAAACGCCACTGACCTGGCTGGTCGGCAGGAAGCCGAAAATCGCTGCAAGGCCGAGGCCGATGAAGCCGATGATCGCAAGCACCTTGATCAGGGCGAACCAGAACTCGAACTCACCGTAATTCTTCACGCTGAACAGGTTGGTCACGGTCAGCAGCATGGTGATCACCAGCGCGAAAGCCCAAATGTCGACACCCGGGAACCACGCATGCAGGATGGTCGCGGCGGCGTTGGCTTCCAGCGGAATCACCAACACCCAGAACCACCAGTACAGCCAGCCGATGGTGAATCCGGCCCAGTGACCGATCGCGCGATCAGCGTAAGTCGAGAACGAACCGGTGTCCGGCGAAGCCACGGCCATCTCACCGAGCATGCGCATCACCAGCACCACCAGAGTACCGGCAGCGGCGTAGGCCAGCAGCACGGCCGGGCCGGCGGCAGCGATGGCGTGGCCGGAGCCGACGAACAGACCGGCGCCGATCACACCGGCGATCGACAACATGGTCACATGACGCGGTTTGAGCCCCTGTTCGAGGCCAGTGGAGCTTGGGGTACTGCTCATAGAGACTACCTTTGCAAGGAAAGCGAGTGCGTCCGGCGCGTCTGTAAATTCTTTCTCGTAAAAAGAATCCAACGGCCTGTTCCTTATTCTGCACGCAATATTTGCGCCAAAATGTTTCAAGTCCTTGAGGGCCGGGGGCTCCGGCATCCGATGCAAGTCCTTGAGTTTAATGGCTATTCGCCAGAACGTTACCCGGCGACTCACTTTCAAGACGAATCCGCGCACCAGAAACACACAGAAAAAGTGTGCGGCGCACAGAAAAAGGGCGAATAAGGAACGTTCGGCCGGATAGCGCTTCCAACACCCCGCCAAAGCTGGCAACATCGCGCCTTTTTTTACGCGGCACCCACGGGTTTACACGATCAAACACCCGTTCGGTTGTTGACGGGGCGACAGTCTGCTGCGCCGATGCGACAACCCGCCACATGCCACCCGTTTACCGCTCGTAGCGCTGTTGGCTGCCATTGAAACGCTATGCTAGCTTGGCCGCCTCGCCAGGAAGGCCCGCCAACAGCAGGAGCGCAACATATATGAGGAACGCACATGGCTGAGGCCACGCCCGCGCTTGAAATCCGCAACTTGCACAAACGCTACGGACAGCTGGAGGTGCTCAAAGGCATCTCGCTGACCGCCCGCGACGGCGACGTGATCTCGATCCTCGGCTCTTCCGGTTCCGGCAAGTCCACGTTCCTGCGCTGCATCAACCTGCTGGAAAACCCGCATCAGGGCCAGATCCTGGTGGCCGGTGAAGAACTCAAGCTCAAAGCCGCGAAGAACGGCGAACTGGTCGCCGCCGACGGCAAACAGATCAATCGCCTGCGCTCGGAGATTGGTTTTGTATTTCAAAACTTTAATCTGTGGCCGCACATGAGCGTGCTCGACAACGTCATCGAGGCCCCGCGCCGCGTGCTCGGCCAGAGCAAGGCCGAGGCCATCGAAGTCGCCGAAGCGTTGCTCGCCAAGGTCGGCATCGCCGACAAGCGCCACGCCTACCCGGCGCAATTGTCCGGTGGCCAGCAGCAACGCGCAGCGATCGCCCGCACGCTGGCAATGCAGCCGAAGGTGATCCTGTTCGACGAACCCACCTCCGCGCTTGACCCGGAAATGGTTCAGGAAGTACTTAGTGTCATCCGCGCATTGGCCGAAGAAGGCCGCACCATGCTGCTCGTGACCCACGAAATGGGCTTCGCCCGCCAGGTCTCCAGCGAAGTGGTGTTCCTTCATCAGGGCCTTATAGAAGAGCAAGGATCGCCACAGCAGGTGTTCGATAACCCGCTTTCGGCGCGCTGCAAACAATTCATGTCCAGCAACCGCTAACGGAGCAACATGCATGCAGAATTTCAAAAAGGTCTTCCTGGCCGCCGCCGTCACCCTCGCGTTCAGCGCCGGTGCCATGGCTGAAACCCTGAAGATGGGCATCGAAGCGGCCTACCCGCCGTTCAACAATAAAGACGCCAGCGGCCAAGTGGTCGGCTTCGACAAGGAAATCGGCGACGCCCTGTGCGCGAAGATGAAAGCCGAATGTTCCGTCGTCACTTCCGACTGGGACGGCATCATTCCGGCGCTGAACGCGAAGAAGTTCGACTTCCTGATTTCCTCGCTGTCGATCACCGAAGATCGCAAAGCCGCAGTGGACTTTACCGACCCGTACTACTCGAACAAATTGCAGTTCATCGCGCCGAAGAACGTCGACTTCAAAACCGACAAGGACTCGCTCAAGGGCAAAACCATCGGCACCCAGCGCGCAACGCTGGCCGGCACCTGGCTGGAAGACACCTACGGTGACGATATCAAGGTCAGCCTCTACGACACCCAGGAAAACGCCTACCTCGATCTGACCTCCGGCCGTGTCGACGCGATCCTCGCCGACAAGTACGCCAACTATGACTGGCTGAAAACCGACGCTGGCAAGAACTACGAGTTCAAGGGCGACCCGGTAGTGGAAAGCGACAAGATCGGTATCGCCGTGCGCAAGGGTGACAACGAACTGCGCAACAAGCTGAACGCCGCCCTGAAGGAAATCGTCGCCGACGGTACCTACAAGAAAATCAACGACAAGTACTTCCCGTTCAGTATCTATTGATCTGACCTGTGGGACCGGCGCCGTAATCAAGCGGCGCCGGCTCCCGACTTTGCCTGCCGCAATTTGAACAGAAACCCATGATTATCGACCTCTACGGATTCGGCCCGGCGCTCGCCGCTGGTGCGCTGATGACCGTCCAACTGGCCCTCACCGCGCTGTGCCTGGGCCTGGTGCTCGGCCTGCTCGGCGCCTTGGCCAAGACTTCCCCGTACAAGCCGCTGCAATGGCTTGGCGGTACCTATTCGACGCTGGTGCGCGGCGTCCCGGAATTGCTCTGGGTGCTGTTGATCTACTTCGGTACGGTCAACCTGATGCGCGCCCTCGGTGAGTACTTCGGCAACCCCGACCTGCAACTCAACGCTTTTGCCGCCGGTGTCATCGCACTGGGTTTGTGCTTCGGCGCCTACGCCACGGAAGTGTTTCGTGGCGCCCTGCTGGCCATTCCCAAGGGCCACCGTGAAGCCGGCCAGGCCCTGGGCCTGTCGAAATGGCGGATTTTCACCCGGCTGATCATGCCGCAGATGTGGCGCATCGCCCTGCCGGGCCTGGGCAACCTGTTCATGATCCTGATGAAAGACACCGCGCTGGTATCGGTCATCGGTCTGGAAGAAATCATGCGTCACGCGCAGATCGGTGTAACCGTGTCAAAACAACCGTTCACCTTCTATATGGTCGCGGCGATCATGTACCTCGGCCTGACAGTGCTGGCGATGACCGGCATGCACTTCCTGGAAAAACGCGCCGCCCGCGGCTTTGCGAGGAGCGCGCAATGAACTGGGAAGTCATCATCAAGTGGCTGCCAAAACTGGCACAGGGCGCGACCCTGACGCTGGAACTGGTCGCCATCGCGGTCATTGCCGGCCTGCTGCTCGCCATTCCGTTGGGCATCGCCCGCTCTTCGAAGCGCTGGTACGTGCGCTCGCTGCCTTACGCCTACATCTTCTTTTTCCGGGGCACGCCGTTGCTGGTGCAGCTGTTCCTGGTCTATTACGGCCTGGCGCAGTTCGACGCCGTACGTGAAAGCGCGTTGTGGCCCTACCTGCGCGATCCGTTCTGGTGCGCGACCGTGACCATGACCTTGCACACAGCGGCGTACATCGCCGAGATTCTGCGCGGTGCCATTCAGGCGATTCCACCCGGTGAAATTGAAGCCGCGCGAGCGTTGGGCATGTCCAGGCCCAAAGCGATGTTCTACATCATCCTGCCCCGTGCCGCGCGCATCGGCCTGCCGGCCTACAGCAACGAAGTGATCCTGATGCTCAAGGCCAGCGCCCTGGCCAGCACCGTGACCCTGCTGGAACTGACCGGCATGGCACGCACGATCATTGCCCGCACTTATCTGCCGGTGGAGATCTTCTTCGCCGCCGGTGTGTTCTACCTGGTCATGGCTTACGTGCTGGTTCGCGGCTTCAAGCTGCTGGAACGCTGGCTGCGCGTCGATGCCTGCCAAGGCCGCTGATACTTCCCACGTGCTGACGGGCGAGGCCCTACTCGCCCGCTTCACCGCGCTGGATGCTTATTTGATTGAGCATCAGGCGCTGTGGAAACCTCGACCGTTCACCCATTTTTCGCTTGCCTGGGAAGCGTCTTATCCAGAGTTGTCTGCGTGGCTACGCAAGCGATCGCTGGAAGATGCAGAACGCGCGCATAACCATCCTGCTGAACTCGTGGATGCGCCTGAGCCGTTCGCTTCATTGGCGAAGTTGTCGGCGCAGCTGAGTGCGGTCGGTGAGTTGTCGGGGCGTGCGCTTGAAGCTGCCGGGCATCGTTTGAATGTCGATGTGCCCGGGCGCAAGTGGCAGCAGATCGAGGCGTTTGCCGGTCGCTTGTCTTTCGCTTCGCCACCGACGCATTGGTTGGATTGGTGTTCAGGCAAAGGGCACTTGGGACGGCGCTTAACGGGGTCGGGGCAGCAACTGACTTGCGTTGAATACGATCCTTTATTGGTCGCCAGCGGTCAGGCACTGAGTCATCGTCATCACTTGCACGCCCTGCATGTCGAACAGGATGTACTCGCGGCAGACGCCCCGGCCGTATTGAACGCCGCCCACACCCCCGTCGCCCTCCACGCATGCGGTGATCTGCACGTGCGCTTGATGCATTTGGCCAGTGCTGCCGGCTGCCAGCAAATGGCGATCGCACCGTGCTGTTACAACCGCATCAGTCGTAACGAATACCAGGCCTCGTCCTGTGCAGGATCGGCATCGCTTCTACAGCTCTCGCTGGAAGATCTGGCGCTGCCGATGAACGAAACCGTCACCGCCGGTGCGCGCGTCCGGCGCCAGCGTGACACCTCGATGGCTCGTCGCCTGGCTTTCGACCTGCTGCAACGGCAAGTGCGCGGCGTCGATGAATACCTGCCAACGCCCTCCCTGCCCAGCGCCTGGCTGGACAAACCGTTCGCTGATTACTGTCGCGATCTGGCTGTGCTCAAAGAGTTATCCACAGTCGGCGAGCCAGATTGGCCCGAACTCGAAGCAACCGGTTGGCAGCGGTTGGCCGAAGTTCGCAACCTGGAATTGCTGCGCGGATTGTTCCGCCGCCCCCTTGAGCTCTGGCTGAATCTGGATCGGGCGCTTTTCCTCGCAGAACAGGGATACGTCGTACGCCTCGGCACCTTTTGCGACGCCTCACTCACACCGCGTAACTTACTGCTGCTCGCCGAGCGCGCCTAAAACGTTACGACCTGTGGATAACTCTGTTGATGGATTTGCTGTGGATCCAATACCTGCGCCTGTTTCGTCGCTTTAACAACACTGGTCATTTTTTGTTCACATGAATAAAAAACCTGTAAAACAGGGATTTGCGAACAAGATGAGAATGGGTTCACAACACCTCGCATAAGCCAGTATCCGCGCCCCTCAGTTGTGCATAAGCTGCCAATCAAAACGACATAACCGACGAATATTGGGCTAGCCGAGTGAATAATTGCGGGGTCCCGCAAGCCCAGACTCAACTGTACGCCCTGCATAGATGCCTCACTGCACGTGAGGTACAAAAGCTGCGTATAAATTTGCGCAGGGCCTGATTTTCCGGGAATGCAAAAATAGTCTGAATTCAGGGGTTTACAGGATCAACCCAATCGCTATAATCGTCGCCCACACGCCGGTATAGCTCAGTTGGTAGAGCAACTGACTTGTAATCAGTAGGTCCCGGGTTCGACTCCTGGTGCCGGCACCATACAAAACAAAGCCCCTGCAGAAATGCAGGGGCTTTGTTGTTTCTGGCGTTTGGAGCTCATTAGGAGGGCAACATCGCTGCGACAAAACCAACGACGCCTTATCTCAACCAGCAGCCCCCTACTCTGCCCGCGCGCCCGGACCCGTTACAATTTCACATCAGCCCAACATTGACGGGCTCTTGCACCTACCTATAATGCACCCCAATACACCCGCCAAGCCTAGGTTGACCCAGTCAGCAAGCTCAAATCGTGCGGGTTTTTTTTGCCTGGAGAAAACTACATGAGGCCCTTCGACAAGCCGGCCCTCAGCGTAGAACAGCAATTGGAACTGCTAAAGCAACGAGGCCTGCAAGTCGCAAATGACGAGCGCGCCATGCGTTTCCTGGAAGTGGTCACGCTGTTTCGCTTGAGTCCATACATGCGCCCTTTTCAGGAAACAAACCCTGAACACACCTTCAAACCTGGTAGCACTCAGAAAGCAGTCGTCGACATCTACCGCTTCGATGGCTCGTTGCGACGCATAACCATGAATGCTATCGAACGTGTCGAAGTCGCCATACGAGCGACTATCAGCAATCACATGTGCCCTAAGTACGGGCCTGACTGGATAGCTGACGCGTCAATCTTCTCTTCTTCATATTCACATGGCGAGTTATTGCGGCCCCTGCGAGATCAACTGGGCAAGGAGCGCCACAAACTGGGACGTGAGATTGATCGTATAAAAAAGAGCAGCCGAGTTGATCAGGTCCAGCACCAGCGAATTGAAAATCGCATGCGCGATAACTATTTTCGATTCTACGGATCAACCTATGCCCATCCCGAGTTGCCGCCCGCTTGGGCTGTTCTGGAAGAGCTCAGCCTTGGGACGGTATCCACGATGTTCAATGCCATAGGCAAAAGCGTCGACAAGAAAGCGATCGCGAGCAGATTTAATCTCCCCTTCGAAGTACTGGCCTCCTGGCTCCACACTCTGACCTTCATTCGAAACTGCTGCGCCCACCACTCACGACTATGGAACAGAGAGCTCTCGATTCGACCATCCTTACCAAAAGAATGGGTCATCCAAAATGCGCCTGGCAATCGGCCTCAACCCAAGCAGCGGCTATTTATAGTACTAACGATGCTGGCGTATTTAACCGATTTGATCAGTCCAGACAGCCAGTGGAAATTTCACTTGGCCGAAATAATGGACCAGAGGGAACCGGGTGATTTGAAACTTATGGGATTTCCAGATGACTGGAAACGGCAATCGCAATGGTGTTTGGGGTAGAGGAAGCCAGAGGTCTTGTTCTTTTGCCATTGCGCGGAGAAACAGAATTGGGGACAGACCACGTTTTTCAAAAAATGACAGAGTCGCAACCTGAATTCATTTTTTACGATTTTAGTGCTGACGCCATACAAAACGAAGCCCTGCAAAAATGCAGGGGCTTCGTTTTGTATTGCAGAGGTCAGGCCAAAGGCCTTAGTGGTATCAAGCAATATGCAAATCCCGCAACGCCTCAGGATGCTGACTTGCGACCCGCAAGAGAGTCTGCGCTGCACCCGTCGGTTGCCTGCGCCCCTGCTCCCAATCCTGCAAAGTCCGCGCTTATGCCTCGCAGTATCTGCACGAGCTAAGCAAGGCATTGATCGATGATGTGGTGAAGTAATGGATTCGCCACCAGAAAGGCATCGATGCAAACCGCCATTCGAAGCCCTCCTTGATGCGAGGGCTTTTTGCATTTCAGGCCTGCCGAAAACATGCCGGCCTTCCTCAAGGTCCCTTGGTGCGGGGACATATCCGACTTCCCTCCTGCATCTATCCAGATAACCCGCCAGCCACTGGAGCGTTCTTGGCCAACGCATGGGCTGCCCAGCAGCCAACTGGGAACTAACGCCGAGCGCAACACTCACTTACAAAGCGCGGCGCTGTGGAAGAGTCATCTCGCTTCATCACGTCAGCACAACGGACTGAACGCATGACATGGCCCTAGAGACCATCGATGAACTCGACATCAAGAACGCCAAATGCCTCCCCACTTCCCCTCCACGTCAGGGACTTTGCTGACTGCCGAAATATCGCTCACGGCGCTGCATTCATCATCGTTTCGGGCAGCTCCGCGAAAGATTTTCCCATTGAACAGTTTGCCGACATCCCGATGATCACGGTGAACGGTGCGATATCCATGTTCATGGGAACAGGCATAAAGCCGTTCTTCTATGCATGCACCGACACCAGTTTTTCGATACAACAGCCTGACTTGTTTGCCTATGCGATGCGCACCAGTCAGCGAGTAGCTCTCTGGGCTCGCCAGGCCCAGGAACTGGCCGTTGAACCGACAGGTGATCTCTATCTTCTGAAGAAAGCGCCCAAACCAACCCTGACTGAATGGCTACTGCGCAACAACCAGGATCTCGTACGCAATCGCGCTGTTCTGGGTAGCCGAAACCGCAGTATCGGGTTCAGCAAAAACCTGGCCCATGGTTTTTTTGATGCCCGCACAGTCTTGTATCTCGCACTCCAACTTGCCTATCACGCAGGCTTTTCAAAGGTGATTTTGGTGGGAGCGGATATGAACCAGTCCGCGGGGCGCTTTTACGAGACTGATGGAAGCTCTATCTCGCCGTGCGGTCTGGATCAGCATTTTCATTCCAGAATACTTCCATCTCTGAAACTCATGTCCGACAAAGTCGTCGGCAAAGAGTTTGCCGTTTACAACTTGTCGCCCTCTTCGCGAATTCCTTCCGGCGTCATTCCGGTCAAAACACTCGACGAAGTCAAAGCGATAATTCAGACCTGACTGACCTCGAACACAAACGAAATTCTGCCCTCACTTGCGCTCCAGACATAGCGCAAGTGCTTGCCCTGCTTCGGAATCGATACCGCCGGCGGACGAAACGCCGCAACGCATTCATGCCCAGGCAACCGGACGCTGCTATAGAGCAAGCCCCACGACTCGACGTCGCGCAGTTGCCGCGCGAACAGCTGTGATGGGCCATAGGCCTCAGGATCAGGCTGATGCAGATGATCAAAGCCATGGCGAACGTCGTGCAGCGGCTTGATCACCTGATTGATGTAAGTACGCATGGTCAATTCGAGATCGGCTTCCTGGGTCGCCGCGAGAAAGCGTTCCTGGTGAAAACAGGTTTCAGCGATGGCCGCAGCCTGGCTGCTGGCGGCGTAATAGACGCCGAAGGTGCCGTCACTGAAACGGCTGCGTTTGCCGACGTGAGTGAACGCGGCCATCACCGGGCTGGAACCGGGGCCGGACAGACGATCTTCGGGACGTACGCGGGCAAGGACGCCGGCCTGTTCGATCAGGCGATCATTGGTCAGCGCTTCGATGGCGTAGGCAACTTCGAGGTCCTCGGGGTCGAGGACGTCTTCGAACAGCGCAATCGGCGGGAAGCTGCTGTTGACGATGCGATAGGCGCGTGGCCATGGCACGTCGACCAGCGCCGGCGCTTTCAACCGCGCACTCCGTCGAGGTAGCGGCGCACATCGGCGATATCGACCACTCGGCCCGCCAGCATGTAATCCAGGGCGGTTTTGCCATTGAACGGTGCCGCAGTGTTCGGGCTGCTGACCCACTTGTAGGCGCGCTCACGGCTATTGCTGAAGATGATGCTCAGCGCCTTGTGAATGCCTATCAGATAAGAGATGCGCTCAAGGGTATCGTTAGGCAGACGTACGTTCGGCAGGTGTTTGTATTTATAGAAGGTGGTGTTACCGACACCGCCCAGCAATGTGCGTTGCTGCTCAGCGCTGCAGCCCCAGCGCTCCATGAGGTTAAAGAAGAACTTCAGCGCGACGCGACCGGCTTCGGGGGCGTCGAGTTGTTCGCGTGGGGTGAGAGCTGGGGATGAGGTAGGCATAGACGCCTCCTGATTTTTTGTCTTAGCTGAAGACTAGTACATAACTGTAATTTTTTAGCGTTTTGATACACAAATGAACGAATCGTAATAATCAAACGCTCAGAAGCCGGAGTTAAGCCGGCTTATGTTTTTCTGCGCTATTTAAACAGTTCTGAATGACTCCCTAAACGATCCCAAGACTTCTTGAATTCAGAAGTCTGTGCACACTGTTTAGGCCGATCAGCGCGTTTTTGCGTTTTCTCCTGTTTCGCCATCAGCATTCCTTAGCATGTCGTCTATCGAGTCGAAACGCTGACGGATTTCTCGTGCTTCCATCATTGCGCGGGCCGTCTTCTCCGATGGAACTCGCACCTCGAAGGGAAGCCCCTGAGTAGCAACAACCTGTCGCAGAAAAAGTCGCATGGCGTCGCTAATGCTCAGCCCGCAAGCGTTCAAGACTTCAGTGGCACGCGCTTTCAAATCCTCATCAATGCGGCAGCGCACATCGGTAGTTTTCAGTAGTGCAGCCATTTCAATTACCTCATCGTGGTTTTGTAGCTACATCAGCGCTACCTCTGCATTGTGTTCGGAGTGATCTTTGGGGGTCAATGCGAAGTTGATAGGTGGTTATCTACCACCATGGCTCGCATGCCAGACATCCATTTCAACTCCTTTGACTGTTGGGCGCTATCAGCTGAATCGTTACTTTACCTGAGACCTATCTGCGTATGACGCAGGCAAAAAGCTAGGAAGATGTAAGCTGTTTCTCTTCGAAAAAAATCTCCCCGCGCACCAAAACCACGCACTTTTTTGACCTTCATCACCCCCACTTCACCAAAAACCCCGATCCTCTGTCAGCCTCCAGCCATCGGCGGGGAAATCAATTCGCTACTAAATCCGCGACAACTATGCTCAGGTGCAGGAATATAGCCGGCATATGGCGCCGTTTCGGTCGTTTCGTAAACAACAATACCCAGCCCACTTCAGAGGGCATTACCCATGGATAGCAGAACCTTACGCAACCTCATGCGCATCGTGCAGACCGGCTCGTTGTCGGCTGCAGCCGAGCATTCGTGCCTGACCGTGCAGGCGTTGGCCGCACAGTTGAACAAGGTCGAAGAGCAGTTCGGTTTCCGCTTGTTTCGCCGCTCCAACAAGGGCCTGACGCTGACGCCGCAAGGTACGGAGCTCACGCCTTACATCGACAAAGTGTTGATCGCCACGCGACAGATGGAAGAAAAGGTCGAGGCGCTGAAGGTGCCCGGGCAGCGCACGTTGAAGGTGGCGTTGAACAACACCCTGTCGCCTGATTTCAACCGACGCATGATCGGACGCCTGATTGAGGTGTTTCCCGATTACCAGATGGAATTCAGCTACGCCGAGTCGATGGAAAATCTCAGCAAGCTGAAGAACGAAGATTTCGACCTTGCCGTGCTGATCGGCCCGCAGCGGCCGGGGCTGCCGAGCATCGTGCTGCCCGAGGTGCAGGTGCAGGTGGTCGGTGCGCATTGCGGTCAGGAGAACGATCCGCTGACCTTGCTGGGCAACAAGTTTCAGGTGCGTCCTGCGGAAGATTGTCCGTATTCCCACAGCTTCTTGCGGTTTCTCGACGCCGGGCTGGGCAATCACGAGAACGGCCAGCGCATGGTCTATTCCTGCAGCGAAACCCTGACGCTGTCGTTGATCACGCAGATGGATGCGGTCGGCATGGTCTCGCGTGAAGCGGCGCAGAAGAACGGTCTGACGATTTTTCCCGGTTTCGAGGATTTCCTCGAAGTGCGCCTGGCGGTAAACAATCCGGAGCTGTCGCACCAGGCGCTGAACGACGTCGTTGATCTGTCGCTACATGAACGCGCCGAGCGCAATGTACGCAGCCGTCCCCACCGCCACACTGAGAAAGAGGTTTTTGCTGAAATACGCACATAGCAACGTCGGAATCGCAGCATAGAATTCCGGGCGATCGAGCTGGATCTGCCGATCCTTGATCAACAGGGGTGTGAGGCTGATCGCAGCGACGATCGCCACCGGCAGATATTCCAGCGCCCGCGCCACGAAGGGCGGCCAGTGTTCGGTGTTGATCTGCAGTGGCAAGGCGCGCGGCAGGAATGTCACCGCCATCATCAGCACCACCACCAGAATCAGGAACGTTTGGTCAGGCATACACCCACTCCGCAGCCCACAAACGTGGCGATAAATACGTTGAAGGGCGAACTGCCGATCAGGCTCAGCGCACCCATACAGACCACGGCGGCAGCGGCGGCGATCAGTTTGTTGCGCGTGTTGCACAGCGAGACCAGCACGTAGAGCATCATCGCCGTCAGCGCGTAGTCGAGCTGATACTTGATCAAGTGCGCCGCGTACTGCGCGCAGACCGCACCGAGCAGACCGCCGAGCACCCACGAGGTGTGACAGAACAGGTTGAAGCCGATCAGGTAACGCACATTGACCGGTGCGCCCGTGCCAAGCTTGACGCTGTGAAAGGCGAAGGATTCATCCGTCAGGCCACCGGCGTAAGCCCAACGCTCCATGCGGCTCAAACCAAGGGCGCGCAGCGCCTTGGCCATGTACACCGACATCAGCATGTGCCGCGCATTGATCAGGAAAGTGGTCAGCACAATGGTGGTCAGCGAGGCGCCGCTGGAGATCAGCGCCAGCGCGGCGAACTGCGAGGCGCCGGCATAGACAAACAAGCACATCGCTACTGGCAGCCACATCGGCAGACCGGCGTTGACCGCCATCAGCCCGAAGACAAACGACACGGTGAAATACCCGGCGACCACCGGGCTGGCTTCGGCAAACGTGCGCGACGGCTGATGAGTCGCCATCAGCGGCGCGCTGCCGGACCTTTCATTCATAGATCCCTCTCAAATGTTCGTTCGCCGTGAGGCTCGCAAAAACCCTGGGCAGTCCAGAATCGCTTGCCCGCGAGGTTAGCATCGTCGACGAACAGAAACATCCGCAGCACCCCGACCCGTTTCATGTCGGACGACGCTGCTTCAACCAGACGCTGGCCCACGCCCTGGCTGCGGTAGCGCGGGCTCACGGCCAGATGATTGATCGTGCCGCGACTGCCGAGCATGCCGCCGAGCACCGCGCCGACGATCTCGCCAGCCACATCGAACGCCAGATACGCCGTGGTGGTTTTCTGGATCAACACGCCGCGCAGGCATTTGGCGTCCTGCCATTCGCAGAACGACACTTCGTCGAACTGGCGGAAGAAGCGCTCCATGCGTTGCGCATCCTTGGCGGTGGCGCGGCGCAGTACCACTGGCGTCGAGCACTCGACGCCGTCGATTAGGGTGATCTGATTAGCGAACAATGTCGAAAGCGGTCCCGGGCCGCGAGAAGGAAATCGCCAGAATCTGCCGGTACGCCATGGCATGGGTGTGGGTATTGCGCGCCGGGGTCACGTAGTGGCGCATGTCGCGATCGAGGAAGAAGGTGGTATCGAGAATTTCCTCGTAGGTGGTCGCCGCCAGTTGATGCTCGTGAATGTCGTACAGTCGACTCTCGGCACCCTCTACGTTACTGCGGCCCCAGAAGTGCACACCGCTGAACGGATAGCCGTCGCAATGAATACCTTCAGGAGTGATTTCCAGCTGTTTGCCGGGTTTGATCTCGATGCGGATCTGATGGATCTGGCACTGCCAGATTTCATCGTGCAACTCTTCCGGCAGGACACTTTTGTACACTTCGAAATCGGTGTCGATCAGGCTGCGCATCACCGGGGAAGAGATCACTTCTTCGGAAAAGTCCTGAAAGTGCCGTACCACGCCACCGACGTAAGCGTTGTTCTCTTTCGATTGCACGTAGGCGCGATGCTCAAGTTGCTTGAGTTCGCGGGTTTTCGGGTTGTATTCAAAGTCGCTGTAACGACGATAACGCATGCCGGCTTCGGCCTGACCGTAATAGCTGTCAGGCTCCATGTTTTCCCAACTTTTGGTCAGTCTGACGAAGTCGGCAAAATGACCGTAGAGATTGAAGTCACCACCCTGGACGTTGACAAACTTGTCGCGCCGTAGCGATTCGCCCACTTCTCTGTTCAAAACGATCATTACCAAATTCTCCGCTGCGTTGAACGCCCTAATCTATTGGGTGGAGAATTTGCGTCCATGAGAAAGAATTTCAGGCATTTGAAGCACTGCTTGAAACGGAATCTGCAGCGCTTGAAAAACGACTTTTATATGACAAGAACACCGGTTATTTGCGGTTTTCGCTGAAAAACCGGCGAAAAAAACCCCGAACGAATCGGGGTTTTCTCATTTTTCTTACAGCGGATCGATCATCAGAAGATGTTGATCGGATAGTCCACGAATACACGCAGCTCGTTACCGCTGACGTTGTACTCGCTGGATTTCTGCGATACCCGCAGGATCGAGCTGCGCAGCTTCACGCTCAGGTCTTTGGCCGGGCCACTCTGCACGACGTACTTGAACTGGTTGAAGATTTCGCGCTCGGTGCCGCCTTCGCTGGTGGACGTGGTGATGTTGTCGCCGCGCACGTAAGCGAAGTTGTAGCTCAGACCCGGAACGCCGAACGAACCGAAGTCCAGGCCGTAACCCAGCTGCCAGCTGCGCTCGTCTTCGGCGTTGAAGTCGGACCAGTAGGAGTTGGCCAGATAGATGGAGTTACCACCGTCGCCAACACGGCCCTGATCTTTCTGGTAGCCACCATAGGCGTAACCGAGGTTGCTGTCGCCAGTAGAACGCTGATGCGCCACGGTGAACGAGTGCGGGCCGGTGGCGAAGGTGGCTGCCAGGCTCCAGATCTTGTTGTCGCGACCGGTGACGATGCTTTCGCCCGGTACGGTGTTTTCGCGTACGTACGAGCTGTCCAGCTTGGTGCGATAGCCGTTGAAATCCAGGGTCAGCGACTGATCCTTGTTGAACGGAATCACGTAGTTGGCGTTCACGTACTGTTTCTTCAAGACGTCCTCAACGTCGGAGGCGTACAGCGCGCCTTTGAAGTGTTCGGTGAACTGATAGCTGCCGCCCAACACGTTGATCGACTTCAGACCGCCGCTGTCACGGCCTTCATCGCTTTTGCGCGACTCGGCAGTGAAACGCCCGGCGTTCAATTCCAGGCCTTGGATTTCACGGGAAGTGATCAACGTACCGGTATAGCTTTCCGGCAGCAGACGCACGTTGTCGTAGCTCAGCACCGGCAGGGCCGGCATCTGGTCGCCATAGGTCAACACGGTGTTGGATACACGAAACTTGACCGCAGCACCGCCCTTGGCGATGTCGTGGTTCGCACGACCGTCATTTTCCTGTTTGAAGAAGTCGATGCCGCCAGCGCCGCTACGGCCCTTGCCGCCGTCCAGGCGCAATGCGTACAGACCGAAAGCGTCCACGCCGACACCAACGGTGCCTTGGGTGAAGCCCGACGAGAACGTACCGATGGCCGCTTGGCCCCATTCGGCCTTGTCCTTGTTACCGTCTTTGTAATCACGATTGATGTAGGCGTTGCGCAACAGCACTTTAAGGCTGCTGTCTTCAACGAAACCCTTGGATTCGGCCTGGTCGTTAGCCATGGCCTGTGTAGCACTCAACATCCCCAGTGCGATCAGACAGATTCGCTTGTTCAACATTTTGTTTTCCTTATTACGGGTTGAAACGCGCTGTGTCGAACGGCTGAAACGGCGCTTTCTGCACTCTTGTATTCACCCCGAAACAAAAAAGCCCGCCGACGTTAACGTCATGGCGGGCCTGCTCCTTATTTTGAGTCATGGCGGTTAGCCACAGGCGTTGGGCCGAATCGTAGCCGCGCCCTGAACTGTGTGTCAATTTCAAGAATCGTCTTTAAATAGGCGAAAAACGTCTAAGAAACGTAATTTTTTTGCTGGGCTGTTGCAGAAAAATGAGGTTAAGCAGGGAGTTCTGAACCGTGGGAGCGAGCCTGCTTGCGAAATGGGTGGATCATTCGATGAAGTCATTGGCAGGGCTGACGTCTTCGCGAGCAGGCTCGCTCCCACCTTTGAATGCCTGTGGATAAAAATCAGGCCAAAAAAAGCGCCGCCATCCCGGCAGCGCTTTTACCAATCCCTATTGTTCCTATCCTTCCATCACATCCCACAAGGCTTCCAGCTCGGCCTCGCTGAACAGGCCAGCGGGGTAACGCTCGATCATCATCCGGCGCGGATCAGGTTGTCTGATCTGACGCGTTCCATTGGACTTCAACCAGTGCGCGACAAGCTGGAGCGATTCGCCGTTGACGGCCATGGGATGCACAGTCCGCTCGCTGATTACGTTCACTTCGGCGTTCATTTCAGCGCTCTCTCCCCGTTCGTGAGCGGCTACGTTATCCAAGGTTTGTGACAGAACTGTTGAAGTTCCCCTCCCTCCCTAGTGCATCAGGAGCAATACAAGAGCTATGCCAAGGCGACTCGAATGTCGACCGGCGGATACAAACAAGCCCGCGGTCCTGACGGGCCGCGGGCTTGCTTTCATGCTGAGCGAGCTAATCATTGCCTGGCTGATTTGTTAATCAACTCAAGCTGTTACGACTCAACTCACTCTTTGTGCGGCGCTGGCTGCTGTTGGGTAAGGCAGTGAATATTGCCGCCACCCAGTAACAGTTCACGGCCCGGCACCATCACCACTTCGTGCTGCGGGAACAGCTTCTGCAGGATTTCCCTGGCCGGGGCATCCATCGGGTCGTCGAAGCTCGGCGCGATGATGCCACCGTTGACGATCAGGAAGTTCACGTAGGAGCCGGCCAGGCGCACGGAAGGGTTGCGCTCCTGCGAACCGTCCACCGCATCGACGCCGGCACACTCTTCTTCGGTCGCGTACAGCGGCCCCGGAATCGGCATTTTGTGCACCGTGAACGGGCGGCCCTTGGCGTCGGTGCTGCTTTGCAGCACTTGCATCGCGGCCTGGCAGCGCGGGTAGTTCGGATCCTGCGGATCATCGGTCCACGCCAGCAGCACTTCGCCCGGACGCACGTAGCAGCAGAAGTTATCCACATGGCCGTCGGTTTCATCGTTGAACAAGCCATCCGGCAACCAGATGATCTTGTCCACAGACAGGTTGTCGCTGAGTACGGCTTCGATTTCTTCGCGGCTCAGGTGCGGGTTGCGATTGCGGTTGAGCAAGCATTCTTCGGTGGTGATCAGCGTGCCTTCGCCGTCGACATGAATCGAACCGCCTTCGAGCACGAAACCTTCGGTGCGGTAACGTGGACTGCGTTCGATCTCGAGGATCTTGCCGCCGACCTGCGAATCACGGTTCCACGGTGCATACAGGCCGCCATCGAAACCGCCCCAGGCGTTGAAATCCCAGTTCACACCGCGCACTTCGCCATGGTTATTGATAACGAAGGTCGGGCCGCTGTCACGAACCCAGGCATCGTCGCTGGACATTTCCACCACGCGGATATTCGGCACGTCGAGGCGCGCGCGGGCGTTTTCGTATTGGCCGGCGGAGACGGCAACGGTCACCGGCTCGAAGCGGGCGATGGCTTTGGCCACTGTGGCGTGCGCGGTCTGCGCCGGTTTGCCACCCAGACGCCAGTTGTCCGGGCGCTCGGGCCAGATCATCCAGGTCTGGGTTTGTGGCGCCCACTCGGCCGGCATGTAGAAGCCGTCGGCGCGCGGGGTACTTTTCAATGTGGTCATCAGGACTCCAGGGAACCGTCGAGGGTTTTCAACGCGCCGTACAGATTCGGTCGGCGGTCGCGGAATGAACCCCACGCGCTGCGAATATGTTCCAGCTCGTCGAGGTTGAACGTGTGCACAAGAATACCTTCTTCGGTTTTATTCAGCTCCTGCACTTTTTCGCCGAACTGGTTGGCGATGAACGAAGAGCCATAGAAGGTGATGTCGTAGCCGTCCTGTTCTTCGTTGCCGATGCGGTTGCTGGCGATCAGCGGCATCAGGTTGGCGCCGGCATGGCCCTGCTGCACCCGCTGCCAGTGATCGCGCGAAGAAATGGTCTTGTCGTGCGGCTCGCTGCCGATCGCGGTTGGATAAAAGAGAATTTCCGCGCCTTGCAAGGCCATGCTGCGCGCCGCTTCCGGGAACCACTGGTCCCAGCAGATGCCGACGCCGATTTTCGCGTAACGGGTATTCCATACCTTGAAGCCGGTGTCGCCCGGGTTGAAGTAATACTTCTCGTGATAGCCGGGGCCGTCGGGGATGTGGCTCTTGCGATAAATCCCGAGGTTGCTGCCGTCAGCGTCGATGATCGCGATGCTGTTGAAGCGTGCACGCCCGGCCAGTTCGTAGAAGCTGATCGGCAGCACCACTTGCAGCTCTTTGGCAATTTTCCGGAAATGCTTGATGGCGACGTTTTCTTCAACCGTCGTTGCCAGTTGCAGGTAATCCGGATTGGGCTTCTGGCAGAAGTACGGTGCCTCGAACAGTTCCTGGATGAGGATGATCTGCGCGCCTTTGCCGGCGGCTTCACGGACCAGTTTTTCAGCGGTTTCGAGGTTGGCTTCCAGGTCCCACGAACAGGCCATCTGCGTGGCGGCGACGGTAACGATACGGCTCATGAATCATCTCCGGGCTAGTGCTTTGACAGTCGAAGAATTCGACCGAAAAGAAAACGCGCGCACCGGACAATAGATCGTCATGCCGGAGCAATGGCGAATTTATAACCGATAAATATCGGCTTTAAAAGCTATAAATCAGTAATCTATTCGTTTGAACGCTAATTAAATCGATACAAATCGAACTTGAGAGCGAAAACAAATGTGGGAGCGAGCCTGCTCGCGAATGCGCTGTGTCAGTCACCGCATGTGGCGACTGATACACAGCTTTCGCGAGCAGGCTCGCTCCCACATGGGATGTGCCTTGCTTACAGGCCTTCGCTCAACACCCGATCCAGCATGTCGACAAAGAAATCCACGCTCTGGCGCGACGTCACCATCGGTGGCTTGATCTTGAGGATGTTCAAGTCATCGCCCGTCGGCTGCATGAAGATCCCCAACTCGCGCAGGCGATCACACAGCAATGCAGTCTCGGCGGTTGCCGGTTCCAGTGTCTGCCGATTGCGGATCAGCTCCAGCCCCAGATAAAACCCGGAGCCGTGCACCGCGCCGACCAGCGGATGTTTATCGATTAACGCTTCCAGGCGCGCCTTGAAGTAACCGCCGACGACCTGGGCGTTTTCCCAGAGCTTTTCCTCCTCCATCACATCCAGCACCGCCATGCCGATCTGGCAACTGACCGGACTGCCGCCCGCCGACGAGAAGAAATAACCTTCGGCCTCCAGCGCCTCGGCGATTTCCCGGCGGGTGATCACCGCGCCAAGTGGCTGGCCGTTACCCATGCCTTTGGCCATGGTGATGATGTCCGGCACCACGCCCTGCTCTTCGAAGCCCCAGAAAAAGTGGCCCATGCGCCCGTAACCGACCTGCACTTCGTCAGCGATGCACACCCCGCCCTGCGCGCGGACCTTTTCATACACCTGCGGCAAATAGCCCGGCGGTAAAGAAATACCTCCGGCATTGCCGTAGACCGGCTCGCAGATGAAACCGGCCAGTTGCCGCTTCTGCTCGGCCAGTTTTTGCAGATGATGCTCGACGCTGCGCACGTAATCCGGCGCCGAATCCGCGCCACGGAATTCGCCCCGATAAGTGTTCGGCGCCGGCACCGGATGCACCCAGTCCGGGCGACTTTCCAGCGCCCTCGGGTTGTCGGCAATCGACGTCGATACCGCATCGGCACCGATCGTCCAGCCGTGATACGCCTCGAGCACGCTGATCATGTCGCGCCCGCCGCTGAAAGCCCAGGCCAGACGAATCGCCAGGTCATTGGCCTCGCTGCCGCTGTTGACCAGGAACACGCGATCCATGCCCTTCGGCGCCAGCTTCAACAAGCGCTCGGAGAACTCGGCGACCGCCGCATAGTTGAAGCGCGAATTGGTATTGAGCAACGACCACTGCCGCGCCGCGACCGCCGCCATCCGAGGGTGACCATGGCCGAGAACCGCGACGTTGTTGAGCATGTCCAGATAGGATCGGCCGTGCATGTCGATCAGGTGATTGCGCCAGCCGCGTTCAATACGTGGCGGGTCAACGTAATAGTGTTTTTGCGTGCGGGCGAAACTGGCATCGCGGCGTTCGAGCAGGGTTTGCGCGTCCAGCTCAGGCTCGGCGTCGCAGGCCAGCCCGAGCAAAGTCGCCGGTGACGGGCACACCGCCTGCCATGCGGATGCACGGGACGGCGTGCAGAACAGCGGCGCGTCGAGTTCTGCTCCCCGGCACATCTGCACTAGCAGCGGGCCCGTGACCGTACCGAGCTTCTGGCCTCGATCCAGTGCCGCGTCATGGCCAAGAACTGGCGTCACGCCCCACAGGCGAACGCTGAACTGCGGGCCATCGAGTTGCAGCGCCCCGTTTGCCGCTTGATTCAGAACGCCGGGGAACGGTGCTTGCACCTCGCTTCCGGTCGGCACACGCAATTCGACATGCAACGGGAACGTATCCGGTTCAGTCGCACTGTCCGGGCGGGTGCGTGACAAGCGGTACTGGCCATAACGCGTCGCCGCCAGCCCATGGACCGCTGCTGCTTCTGTCAGCAAGCGCTGATCAATGCCCGGCTGCTCCCAATTGCCCGCTTCGAAATGCGGACTCAACACGCCCAGATCGATCAGCGCAAATTCACGCCCGACCAGCCCGGGCAACAATGGTGCAAATTCTGTGTTTTCAGCCTCCGGCACGGTCTGTCCCACGGCGGTGAGAATCGCCGCTTCCATCAGCTCCAGTGGCACCGAGGTCGCGACGCGGAAGATTTCCCACTCGTGGCTGAGATTGTCGCGGCTATAAGTATTGGCGGGATCGATGCTCACCTGTTGCTCGCCACTGAGCACCAGCACCGCCGCACGCGCCACGATCAAGGGCCACAGCGCTTGCAGTTCTGCGTACTGCAACGGATTGACCGCGTGATACGCCTTGACCGCCGGCAGGATGACAAACGGATCGCCATCGGCGTGATGCAGCAAAGCCGCACAGGTCACCGACAGATCGGTGATACGCCAGGTGCGCACCAGATCACCGAAGTCGATCACCCCCTGCAATTGCCAATGCCGCTGGGCATCACGCGCCCAGACGACGTTGTCATCGGTGATATCCATGTGAATCGCCTGCACCGGCAGCTTGTCCAGCAGCGGCTGCAAACGGCGCTCGGCCTGCTCGGCGGCAGCGCTGATCACCGCACGCTGCTGCACGTCCGAGATCACCGGCAACAGATGACTGATCAAAGCGTTGGCGTGACGCGCGTCCCACTGCAAGGTGCGTTCAAGGCCCGGGTGATCGAAGCCTGCGAGCGCCAGATCCATCTCGCCACAGAGTCGGCCAAACCCGGCAACCACGTCCTGGCCAAGATGATCGAAATCGGTCAACGGCTGCCCGTCGATGTACTCCAACAACCGCACATGCACCGTTTCGCCATTGGCTTGCAACGACAACAGATCCGCACCGTTATTGGCTGCGATGACGCGCGGCACCTTGATCGCCGACTGCTCGGCCAGATAATTGAGGCCTGCGTGCTGGGCTTGCAGTTCCACAAGAGCGTAGTCGCCACGACAGACTTTCAACACGAAGCGCCCATTTGCGCTGTCGACGCGGTAATTCAGATCCTGCTGGCTGCCCAGCGCCTGCAACGTGCCGCTGAGCCCGTAATGTTCGGCCAGCCATTGCAGCGCCTGCGCCTCTGAAACCTGCGGACCGGGCAAACTGGCGCGATGAATCAACGTGGCGAGCGGCATGAAACGACCCCTGAAATTTTATTAGGCGCTTATATCGCCATTGCCTTGGCGGTTACGCAACCCCCAGCGTGACTGAACGGCCCAATTCAAACCGAACGCTCGCGCCCTGCAGCACTTTGCGCAAGAATGTCGGCCATTCACACCTGTCTATGGAAATCCTCATGAATGTCATCACCACCGATCTGCCCGGTGTTCTGATCATCGAACCCAAGGTGTTCGGCGACGAGCGCGGTTTTTTCTACGAGAGTTTCAATGCCAAAGCGTTTCAGGACGCCACCGGTCTGGATACGCAATTTGTGCAGGACAACCATTCGCGCTCGCAAAAAGGCGTGCTGCGTGGCCTGCATTACCAGTTGCAGAACACCCAGGGCAAACTGGTTCGCGTGACCGCGGGTGAAGTGCTTGATGTGGCGGTGGACATCCGTCGCAGTTCGCCGCATTTCGGCAAGTCGGTGGCGGTGCGCCTGTCGGCGGAAAACCATCGCCAGCTGTGGGTACCGGAAGGTTTCGCTCACGGTTTCGTGGTGCTGAGCGAGTTCGCCGAATTTCTCTACAAGACCACCAACTATTACGACCCGACCTCCGAACGCAGCATTCGTTGGGACGACCCGGCGCTGGGCATCGACTGGCAACTGGACGCAGCGCCGAAGCTGTCGGCCAAGGACCAAGCGGCCGCGCTGCTCAAGGACGCTGACGTCTTCGCCTGAGGCCGGGCATAATGCGCCTGTCCCTACAGGCGTATCCGGCACATGAAACCACCGCTCCCCCGCAGACCTCGCTGGCGCAGCCTCGCGCTGTTGGCCCTGTGCCTGGCGCCGCTGCTGTGGCCGCTGGAACATCTCGCCGAACGCTATTACCGCAGCGAACTCGCCGGACAGAATCGCCAGACCCTCGATCTGTACGTCGCCAACCTACTCGGCACCCTGCATCGCTATGAAGTGTTGCCGCAGATTCTCGGCGATCTGCCGGCCCTGCGCGCGGTGCTCGGTGCGCCGGACGACGGCGTGACCCAAGGCAACGCCAATCGCCTGCTGAAAAACATCGCTGCGCAGACCGGCGCTGAAGTCATGTATCTGATGGACACCTCCGGCCAGACGCTGGCGGCGTCGAACTGGGACAAACGCGACAGCTTCGTCGGCCGCAACTTCGCCTTCCGCCCGTACTTCAGTGAAGCCATGGCCGGGCGCCTCGGACGCTTCTTCGGCCTCGGCACCACCTCGGCCAAGCGCGGTTATTTCTTCGCTGCGGCTGTGCGCAGCGGCGAGAAAATCATCGGCGTGCTGGTGATCAAGGTTGACCTCGACCACACGGAAAGCCTGTGGGGCAAAACCCCGGAACAACTGCTGGTGACCGACCATAACGGCGTGGTCATCCTGACGTCGCGCCCGGAATGGCGTTTCCGCTCCACTCGCGAGTTGAGCGATGCCGAGCGCGCCGCGATCACTGCGATCCAGCCCTATCCGACCCGTGAACCCCGGCCGCTGAACCTGAGCCCCGACGCCTGGCTGACGCAGACCCACGACATCGCCGAGACCGGCTGGAGCGTCAGCATCCTCGCCCCGCGCACGCTGATCGATCGTCCCGTGCGCACGGTGGTCGCGATCGGCGGCGCCACACTATTGGTGGTGATGCTGCTGGTGGGTTTGATGATGCAGCGTCGCCGGCACTATCTGGAGCGCATCGCCTTCGAAGCCAAGGCCCGCCGCGAACTGGAAGGCCGGGTGGCCGAACGTACCAGCGATCTGGAAGGCCTCAACCGGCGTTTGAAGCAGGAAGTGCTCGAGCGTGAGCATGCGCAGCAGGAGCTGGTACGCGCCCAGGACGATCTGGTTCAGGCCGGCAAACTGTCGGCGCTGGGGACCATGTCGGCGAGTATCAGCCACGAACTCAATCAGCCGCTGGCAGCGATTCGCAGTTATGCGGAAAACGCCGAAGTGCTGCTCGATCATCAGCGCACCGAGGACGCGCGCGGCAACCTCAAGCTGATCAGCGAACTGACCGGGCGCATGGCCTCGATCATCGCCCATTTGCGTGCCTTCGCTCGGCGCGATCGCCACGCACCGGAAAGCGTCGCTCTGCAACCGGCGCTGGACGATGCGCTGGCATTACTCGCCAAACGTCGGCGCAGCATGGAAGTCGAACTGATTCGCGACCTGCCCGCCGCGACGCTGTGGGTCGAGGCCGGCGAAACCCGATTGCGCCAGGTTCTCGGCAACCTGCTGGCCAACGCCCTCGATGCGCTCACCGAAAAAGGCCCGCCGCGCAAGTTGTGGCTGAGTGCCGAAGCCACCGCCGACGGCGTCAATCTGTACATTCGCGACAACGGCCCCGGGTTCTGCATGGAAGCTCTTGGCCGCGCCAGCGAGCCCTTCTACACCACCAAGACCCGCACCCAGGGTCTGGGTCTGGGACTGGCCATTTGTGAAACGCTGATGCGCGCCTTTGGTGGCGAGCTGTCGTTCGCCAACCACAAGCAAGGCGGCGCCCTGATCACCCTGCGCCTGCGCGCCGGCGCGCCCGGAGTCAGCCTGCAACCTTCCGAGGATCGAAGTGCATGACCATCGACAATCGCATCCAGGTAGTGTTGATCGACGACGATCCGCACCTGCGCCAGGCTCTCGGCCAGACCCTGGACCTGGCCGGCCTGAAAATTCTTCCGCTGTCCGAAGCCAAGGGCCTCGCCGCACAGCTTGAGCGTGACTGGCCAGGTGTGGTGGTCAGCGACATTCGCATGCCGGGCATGGACGGCCTCGAGCTGCTCAGTGAATTGCACGCACAGGATCCCGAGTTGCCGGTGCTGCTGATCACCGGCCATGGCGACGTACCGCTGGCAGTGCAAGCGATGCGCGCCGGCGCTTACGATTTTCTGGAAAAGCCCTTTGCCAGCGATGCACTGCTCGACAGCGTCCGTCGCGCCCTCGCGCTACGGCGGCTGGTGCTGGACAACCGCAGCCTGCGTCTGGCCTTGAGCGACCGCAACGAATTGAGCGCGCGGCTGGTCGGCCATTCGACGCCGATGCTGCGTCTGCGTGAGCAGATCGGTGCGCTGGCGGCGACCAAGGCTGACGTGCTGATCCTCGGCGAAACCGGTGCCGGCAAAGAAGTCGTGGCCCGCGCGCTGCACGATTTGTCGAGCCGCCGCAACGGTCCGTTCGTAGCGATCAACGCCGGCGCCCTGGCGGAATCGGTGGTGGAAAGCGAACTGTTCGGTCACGAGCCCGGCGCCTTCACCGGGGCGCAGAAACGTCGCATCGGTAAATTTGAATTTGCTAATGGCGGCACGCTGTTTCTCGACGAAATCGAAAGCATGAGCATGGACGTGCAAGTGAAACTGCTGCGCATGCTGCAGGAGCGCGTTGTTGAACGCCTGGGTGGCAATCAGTTGATACCGCTGGACATCCGCGTCATCGCCGCGACCAAGGAAGACCTGCGCCAGGCGGCGGATCAGGGTCGCTTCCGCGCCGACTTGTATTACCGCCTCAACGTCGCGCCGCTGCGCATCCCGCCGCTGCGCGAAAGGGGCGAAGACGCATTGGTGCTGTTCCAGCATTACGCCGATGAAGCCAGCGCCCGCCATGGCTTGCCGCCCCATGAGCTGCAGCCGGCACACCGCGCCCTGCTGCTGCGCCACACCTGGCCGGGCAATGTACGTGAACTGCAAAATGCCGCCGAACGCTTCGCCCTCGGGCTTGAGCTGGCACTGGACAACAGCGCTGATGGCAGCGGCGGCGCGCCCGTAGAAGTGGTCAGCGGCGGCCTCAGTGAGCAAGTGGAAAACTTCGAGAAGTCGTTGATAGCCGCCGAACTGGCGCGCTCGCACAGCTCGGTGCGCAGCCTCGCCGAAGCTCTGGGTATTCCGCGCAAGACCCTGCATGACAAGCTGCGCAAACACGGTCTGAATTTCGGCGACAGCAGCCACGGGGAAGACAACGAATGAGCAGCGAAAGCGAATACCTGCAAACGGTGCTGCATCACGACATTCCGCTGACCGCCGAAATGGGCCTCGAGGTGCTTGAGTGGCGCGAGCAGCAACTGAGCCTGCACCTGCCCCTCGCGCCCAACGTCAATCACAAGAGCACCATGTTTGGCGGCAGCCTTTACTGCGCAGCGGTGCTGGCCGGTTGGGGCTGGTTGCATTTACGTTTGAAGGAAGAAGGGATTGCCGACGGACATATCGTCATTCAGGAAGGGCAGATCAGTTATCCGCTGCCGGTGACGGGAGACGCCGTGGCCATTTGCCCGGTGCCGGAGGCCGCGGTGTGGAAACGCTTTGTGGCGATGTATCGGCGATATGGACGGGCGCGGCTGACGCTGGATACGCGGATACTGAATGCGGGAAGTGAGGACGAGGCGGTGAGATTTACCGGGCAGTACGTTTTGCACCGTTGAAGATCAACAGCCCCTCACCCTAGCCCTCTCCCGAGGGAGAGGGAACCGATACGGGGATGCTACAGATTTACGTCGACCTGAAACTGCTTCGCCGAATCCACGACTCGATTCTCCAGGTCGATGCATAGCGCCAGACAACTCGGTCGGCTCCCTCTCCTGGGGGAGAGGGCTGGGGTGAGGGGAATTGCGGATCAGGCAGTTAGCCTCGGGCCAACTCCAACAACCGTCCGCGCCACGCAGCCTTCGCCGGCAGCGCCAGAAAGAACTCATTCAACAGCGATTCCCGCGGCGGATAACTGAACGCTTCACCCTTCAAATCCAGCACCTCGCCCCCCGCCCCTTCCAGCACGCCCTGCGCTGCCGCCGTGTCCCACTGCGAAGTCGGCGCCAGTCGCGGATAGCAATCAGCAGCACCTTCGGCCAACAGACAGAACTTCAAGGAACTGCCGATATTGGCCAGTTGCAACTCACCAAGACTGGCGCTCAACCCGGCCAGCAAACGCTCTTGCTCGGGACTGGAATGTCGACGGCTGGCGACCACGGTAAACGCCTCGCCCGGCGCAGGCACATCGCGCACCTGAATCGCCGTCGGCGTACCGCCCTCGTCGCCACGCCAGGCTCCAAATCCGGCGCCGCCGACATAAAAACGACCGTTGGTCGGCATCGTCACCACACCAAACACCACCCGGCCATTTTCGATCAGCGCGATGTTGACGGTGAATTCCTCGCTACCGCTGATGAACTCCTTGGTACCGTCCAGCGGATCCACCAGCCACCAGCGTTGCCAACCGGCGCGCACGCTTTGCGGGATGTCGGCGTCCTCTTCGGACAGCACCGGAATGCTCGGATCCAGCGCCGTCAGCCCGGCAACGATAAGGTGATGGGCGGCCAGGTCGGCGGCCGTGACCGGCGAATCATCGGACTTGGCCGTGACTTCAACGCCGGCGCGCCAGAACGGCAGAATCGCCTCGCCAGCCTGTAAAGCCAGCGCAACCACAGGTGCCATCAGCGGATGGGGAAAATTCATCGACGTCTCACTCATAGCTGAACACCCCGCGCTGGCTCAGCAGGTCGCGGGTCAGATACAGCGCAGCCAAGGCGCGGCCCTCGGAAAATTGCGGATTCTGCGCCAGCGCCGACAGTTCGCGCAGGTTGACCTTGTCGACCCGCATCGGCTCCGGCTCATCACCTTCCAGCCGCTCTTCATACAGGTCGGTGGCCAGCACCACTTGGATTTTCTGGCTCATGTAACCGGGCGACAGCGACAGCTCGGTCAGATGCTCCAGTTGACGCGCGCCGTAACCGGCCTCTTCCTTGAGCTCCCGCTCGGCCGCTGCCAGCACGTCTTCGCCCGGCTCGATCAGGCCTTTGGGCAGAGACAGTTCGTATTCGTCGGTGCCGCCGCAGTATTCCTCGATCAATACTGCGTGTTCGGCATCAAGCATCGCGACGATCATCACCGCGCCGTAGCCCGCACCCTTGCCGACCAGACGCTCGTAAGTGCGCTCCACGCCATTGGAAAATCGCAGCTTGAGTTCTTCGACGCGAAACAGGCGACTGGTGGCGACGATCTCGCGGGCGAGTACGGTGGGTTTCTGGCGCATGCAAAGCTCCTTGGCGTGAACGCGCTACTATAACGCGGCTTTCCCGATTGTTTGCGTCGGATATCCTTTCACCGTTCGAGACGTTGCCATGCCTTCTTTACCGTGGTCCGAGATCGATACCGTCCTGCTCGACATGGACGGCACGCTGCTGGATCTGCACTTCGACAACCATTTCTGGCTCGAACACCTGCCCCAGCGCTACGCCGAACTGCACGGCATCAGCCGGGCCATGGCCGAGCTGGAATTGCAGCCGTTGTTCGAGCGCCACGCTGGCCAGTTGCAGTGGTACTGCCTGGATTTCTGGAGCGCGGAACTGAAATTGTCGGTGCGCGAACTGAAACAGGAAACTGCCCACTTGATCGCCCTGCGCGCCGATGCCGATACCTTTCTCGGCGCAATCAAACGCGCCGGCAAACGGGTGATCATGATCACCAACGCGCACCGCGATTCGCTGTCGTTGAAACTGGAACGGATCGAACTGGCGCCGTACTTCGAGCGGCTGATCAGCTCGCATGACTACGGTTATCCCAAGGAGAACCCGCAGTTCTGGGATGCCTTGCAGGCGGACATAGGTTTTGATCCGGCGCGCAGCCTGTTTATCGACGACACCTTGCCGATCCTGCGCAGTGCGCGGGATTTTGGCGTGGCGCACTTGCTGGCGGTGAAAGAACCGGACAGCCGCAAAGGGCCGAAGGACACAGCGGAGTTTGCCGCAGTCGAGGATTACCGCGATTTGATTGCAGGGCTTTGACCCCTGTAGGAGCTGCCGCAGGCTGCGATCTTTTGATCTGCTTTTTTTAAAGTCCAAGTCAAAAGATCGCAGCCTTCGGCAGCTCCTACATGACTGCGTTATTTTGGAATGCGCAGTTTTTGTCCCGGATAGATCTTGTTCACATCCTTGAGCATCGGTTTGTTGGCATCGAAGATTTTCTGGTACTGGTTGGCATTGCCATAGACGCGCAGGGAGATCGCACTGAGCGTGTCACCTGCCTTGACCTCGACAAACTCGGCAGCCACGACGACCGGTCCGGTCACCGTGATCTGATCATCGACACTGCCTACGCCCGCAATGTTGCCCAGCGCGAGCAGAATCTTTTCCTTCTCTTCCTGGCTCGCCACTTCACCGGTCACCGTCACCTTGTCGCCATCCACGGTCGCCTGCACGTTGGGATTGCCCAACCCGACCTTGCTGATATGTTCCTTCAACTGCTCACTCGCATTGGCATTGCCTGGGGTCAACAGATCAATCAGCTTCTCACCGGCCTCTTTCACAAAGCTCAACAGACTCATAGCGCACACTCCTTGATTTGGGTTCCAGTCGTCCAAGCCTAGACCACCCCGGCCAAACCCGGTTCCAGTCCGACCAATGACGCTGCCGCGCCGCAGGCGGTAGAATCGCCACACCCCGCCAACCGCCCGGAGCGAAGATGGACATCAAGCAACTGAAATTCCTCATCGCCCTCGACGAAACCCGCCATTTCGGCCAGGCCGCCGCGCGCTGCCACATCACCCAGCCGACCCTGTCGATGCGCTTGCGCAGCCTCGAGGAAGAACTCGACCTGCCATTGGTCAATCGCGGCCAGCGCTTCGAAGGCTTCACCGCGCCGGGCGAGCGCGTGCTGGCCTGGGCGCGCACGGTGCTGGCAGCCTATGACGGCTTGCAGGCGGAAGCGGCGGCTTGTCGCGGCAATCTGATCGGTACGCTGCGCCTGGGCGTGGTGCCGCTGTCGAGTTTCGATCCCTTGCCGCTGATGCAACGTCTGCACGCGGCGCACCCGGACCTGCGCTTCGAGCTGTCGTCGCTGAGTTCCGAGCAGGTGCTCGAACACTTGGCGAACAACCGCATCGACATTGGCGTTTCGTATCTGGAGCGTCTGGACAGCGAGCGGTTCGATTCGCTGGCCTTTAACGAGACGCGCATGGGCCTGCTCTATGACGAGCGCTCGTTCAACTTCGGCGATGAACCCCTGAGCTGGGAATCGCTGATCGAACTGCCGCTGTGCATGCTCACCAGCGGCATGCATTTTCGCCAGTCCATCGACCACAACTTCCACAGCCGTGGCCTGACGCCGCAACCGCTGTTGCAAACCGACGCCGTGCATCAACTGCTGCAAGCAGTACACGGCGGTTTTTGCTGCGCGATCATGCCCCTCGACGGCGGCGCGGAAACCCTCGCCGATCACCTGCGCCTGCAACCGATCGAAAATGCCCACACCCTCGCCTCGCTGGGCCTGATTATGCGCCGTGGCGCGCCGCGTTCAGCGCTGGCAGAAGCCTGTTTCGCGCTTTATCAGAAATCGTCAAAAGACGCTTGATCGACGGCATCTATCGGTAGATCGGTAATAGCGATTAGACGCGACAACTTGCCGCGCCTAGTCTTGACCTAGATCAAACCGTCGGTGATGCCATGAACGCCAAGCGTCCAGCCTGCGCGGCGCCAGCAATTGAAACGCCCGCGCCAGCCGCCAGCCAGACCTACAGCTACAGCGATTTACCCTTTGAGGCATCGGCCAGCACCGCGCTGGCCGAGGAAGTCGCGTTGGCGATCGCCTACAACGGCATCAGCCAGGCAGTGATGCTGGTGACCCCGACCGATCTGGAAGACTTCATTGTCGGCTTCAGCCTCGGCAGCGGCATCATCGAAGACGCCAGCGATATCTACGATCTGCAACTGACAGGCGCAGGCTCGGCGCAATACGCGCAAGTGACCATTGCCAACCGCGCGTTCTGGAACCTCAAACAGCAGCGTCGGCAGTTGGCCGGCACCAGCGGCTGCGGACTGTGCGGCGTCGAAGCGGTCGAACAGGCACTGCCTGATCTCAAGGTATTGCCGGGCGCAGCCTTGCCACCGATCGAATGGCTCGACGGTTTGCGCCAGCGCATCGGCGCGTTCCAGCCGCTCGGTCAGCACTGCGGCGCGGTGCACGCGGCGGTATTCATGAACGCCAGTGGTGAACTGCTGCTCGGTCGTGAAGACATCGGTCGGCATAACGCGCTGGACAAGCTGATCGGCGGACTGATCCGCCAGAAGATATCCACAGAGGGCGGGCTGGCGATCGTCACCAGCCGTTGCAGCCTCGAATTGATCCAGAAAGTCTTGCGTGCCGGCATCCAGACCCTGGTCAGCCTGTCGGCGCCTACCGGCCTGGCCGTGCAATGGGCCCGGCGCCACAACCTCAATCTCATCCACCTGCCGCAGAAAAGTGCGCCGCGGGTGTACAGCCCCGCGATGGAGAATCAAGCGTGAGCCAACATCATCAAGCCGACCAGAAACCTGTCCCGCGCTACAAGCCTTACAAAGGTGCCGCCGGCGGCTGGGGCGCCCTGATCAGTGTGGCCCAGGCGTGGCTGACCAGCGACAACGCCCTGAAAAACCTGCGCATGATGCTCAAGACCAACCAGAACGGCGGCTTCGACTGCCCGGGTTGCGCCTGGGGTGATTCGCCGGAGAGCGGCATGGTCAAGTTCTGCGAGAACGGCGCCAAAGCGGTGAACTGGGAAGCGACCAAGCGTCGCGTCGATGCCAAATTCTTCGCCAAGCACAGCGTCACTTCGCTGCTGGAGCAGAGCGATTACTGGCTGGAATATCAGGGTCGCCTGACCGAGCCGATGGTCTACGACGCCGAGTCCGATCGCTACAAGCCGATCAGTTGGGAAGATGCCTTCGCTCTGATCGGCAAGCACCTGCGCAATCTGCCGAGCCCGGATCAGGCAGAGTTCTACACCTCGGGGCGCGCCAGCAACGAAGCGGCGTATCTGTATCAACTGTTCGTGCGGGCTTACGGCACCAACAATTTCCCTGACTGTTCGAACATGTGCCACGAGGCCAGCGGCGTAGCGTTGGCGCAGAGTGTCGGGGTCGGCAAAGGCACGGTGACCTTCGACGACTTCGAACACGCCGACGCGATTTTCGTCTGGGGCCAGAACCCCGGCACCAACCATCCGCGCATGCTCGAACCGTTGCGTGAAGCGGTGAAACGCGGCGCCCAGGTGGTGTGCATCAATCCGCTGAAAGAGCGCGGTCTGGAGCGTTTTCAGCATCCCCAGCACCCCATCGAAATGCTCACCAACGGCGACAAGCCGACCAACACTGCGTACTTCCGCCCGGCACTCGGCGGTGACATGGCGGTGCTGCGCGGCATGGCCAAGTTCCTTCTGCAATGGGAACGCGATGCGCAGAAGGCGGGCGAGCCGGCGGTGTTCGACCATGATTTCCTCAATGCCCACAGCGCCAACGTGCTGGAGTACCTCGCCACGGTCGACGATACCTCGTGGGAGCAGATCGTCGAGCAATCGGGCCTGACCCTGGTCGAGATCGAGCAAGCAGCGCGCATGTACGCCAAAGGCAAGAACGTGATCATGTGCTGGGCCATGGGCATCACCCAGCACCGTCATTCGGTGCCGACCATTCAGGAAATCGCCAATCTGATGCTGCTGCGCGGCAATATCGGCAAACCTGGCGCCGGTCTGTGCCCGGTGCGTGGTCACAGCAACGTGCAGGGCGACCGCACCATGGGCATCAACGAGCGTCCACCGGTGGCGTTCCTCGATTCGCTGGAGCGTCGCTTCCAGTTCAAGGTGCCGCGTCATAACGGTCACAACGTGGTCGAGGCAATCCATGCGATGGCCGAAGGTCGCGCCAAGGTGTTCATCGGCTTGGGCGGCAACTTCGCCCAAGCCACGCCGGACAGCTCACGCACCTTCGAAGCGCTGAGCAACTGTGACCTGACTGTGCAGATCAGCACCAAACTCAACCGCAGCCACCTCGCTCACGGTAAAGACGCGCTGATCCTGCCGTGCCTGGGCCGTACCGACATCGACATCCAGACCGAAGGCCCGCAAGCGGTGACTGTGGAAGACTCGTTCAGCATGGTCCACGCTTCCAACGGCCAGTTGCAGCCGCTGTCGAACCAGATGCGCTCGGAGCCGTCGATCATCGCCGGCATCGCTGCCGCGACGTTGGGCAGCCAACCGGTGGACTGGAACTGGCTGGTGGCCGATTACGGGCGCATTCGCGAACTGATCGCCGACACCATCCCGAGTTTCAAAGACTTCAACGACAAGATCAAAAACCCGGGCGGCTTCTATCTGGGCAACTCGGCTGGCGCCCGCAAGTGGAACACGCCATCGGGCCGTGCCAATTTCCGCGCCAACCAGTTGCCGAAAGATCTGGTTCACGAACGCACCCGCGCCACCGGCCAGGTGCCGGATCTGATCCTGCAATCGATGCGTTCCCACGATCAGTACAACACGACGATCTATGGTCTCGACGACCGTTATCGCGGCGTGAAGGGCCAGCGTGACGTGCTGTTCGCCAACGAGGCCGACATCATTCGCCTGGGCTTCCGTCCTGGGCAGAAGGCCGACATCGTGTCGATCTGGGATGACGGTCGCGAGCGTCGGGTGAAAGGTTTTACATTGTTGGCGTTCGATATTCCTGCGGGGCAGGCGGCGGCGTACTATCCGGAGGTCAATCCGCTGGTGCCGCTGGAAAGTACGGGGGATGGCAGCCACACGCCGACGTCGAAGTTCATTGCGATCCGGCTGGAAGCGGCGAGTGAGACTGGGTTGATCATGGCTAAATCCGCTTAACCGCGGAGCCAGATCCGGCCCCTTCGCGAGCAGGCTCGCTCCCACACTTGGAATGCATTTCAAAGGTGGGAGCGAGCCTGCTCGCGTATGCGATCGACCTGTCAACAGATCTGCCGTGGCAAAGATTTTCGACCGCCCACAAAAAAGGCCGTTTCTGCATGAAAACGGCCTGTCCGAAGTAGCTAAAGACCGGCGAAAATCGGTTAAGTTCCGGTGAAAAAACAGTAACTTGCAATATTGTATACAAGTCGTGTTATTCGTCGGATTTTGATTGTCACGCCCATTGCAGAGCTTCAGGATCGGCGCCGTCATCCCTTTGAGGCTCATCCTCTATGAAGTTCTCCTCGATTCTCTTGTTGTCCCTTGGCCTGGTCAGTGGCTTCGCTTCTGCCGGAGGCACCACCGAAGCAGGTGTGGGCGGCGCATTGGGCGGGGTTCTTGGCTCGGTCGTCGGTCAATCGTTAGGCGGCAATACAGGTTCCACCATCGGCGCAGCCCTGGGCGGCGCGGGTGGTAGTGCGGTCGGCGCAGACAAGCGCAGCCGTGGCGAAGCGGCCATCGGCGGTGCACTGGGTGCAGCCGGCGGTAACGTGGTTGGCCGCAGTCTCGGCGGCACCACCGGCAGCCTGATCGGCTCCGCCGCTGGTGGCGGCGCAGGTGGCGCACTGGGTAACTACATGGGCAACAAGAGTGACGACGATGATCGTCGTTACGACCGTCGCCATGATGACCGTCGCTACTACCGCGACCGTGGTCATCCAGGTCGCGGCCATGCCTACGGCCACCGCAAGCATCACAAGTACTATCGCCACCATTGAGGCGAAGGCTTGAATGAAAATCGCAGCCCTTGGGGCTGCGATTTTTTTTGCGCGTCTAGACTACCAACCGTTCCAGCGCCCCGCGCAAACCGGCAGGAATCGGCACCGGCTGATTGCTCGCCCGATCGACAAACACATGCACGAACCGTCCCGCCGCACACGCCTCGCTTTCGCCGACCTTGAACACAGCCAATTCATATTGCACCGAACTGTTGCCCAGCTTGCCGACCCGCAGTCCGATCTCGATCAGATCGGGGAAAGCGATCGAGGCAAAGTAATCGCAGGCGGAACTGACCACGAACCCCACCACTTCGCCGTCATGAATATCCAGGCCACCGACCTGAATCAGGTAGGTATTCACCGCCGTGTCGAAGAAGCTGTAGTAGGTAACGTTGTTGACGTGACCGTAGGCGTCGTTGTCATGCCAGCGTGTGGTGATGGGCTGGAAGTGGGGGTAGTCGCAGCGTTGATTCATGCAGGGTTCTCGCATTCTCTTAATTGAATTTGATCGTGATGACGAACACTTTACCTGTGGGAGCGAGCCCGCTCGCGAAGGCGTCAGCACAGCCGACTGGTGTCAACGATCAGCAAACCCCTTCCCCTGCGCCGCCAGTTCGCCAATCAACCGCGCCGGCTTCCACTGATCGCCCTGGCGTGTCTCCAGCGCCAGCAAGCGCTGATGAATATCCGCTAGCCCCTGCCGATCCGCCCACGCCATCGGCCCACCCTTATCCGCTGGAAAACCATAGCCGTTCAAGTACACCAGATCGATGTCATGGGCCGAGCCGGCAATGCCTTCCTGCAAAATCTTCGCGCCTTCGTTGACCAGAGCCAGCAAACAGCGCTCAACGATTTCTTCGGGACCGATGTCGCGACGCTGGAAACCCAGATCTTCGCTGACCCGCAGTACCAATGCATCGACCTCGGGATCATGCTCGGCCTGGCGACTGCCCGGCTCATAATGGTAATAACCGTTACCGGACTTTTGCCCGAACCGGCCCATCTCACACAGGCGGTTATCCACCTGAACTTCGGGCGCATCCTGCCCCTTGCCAGCTAGCTCCCGAGCACGCCATTCCAGATCGATGCCAACCACGTCGTACATGCGAAACGGCCCCATGGCGAAGCCGAAGCCTTGCAGCGCGGTATCCACCTGCTGTGGATAAGCGCCTTCGAGAAGCATCTTGCGCGCTTCCAGTACATACGGATGCAGCATGCGGTTGCCGATAAAACCGTGGCAGTTGCCCGACACCACACTGACCTTGCCCATGCGCTTGCCAAGCGACAACGCTGCCTCGAGTGCCGCTGGCGAGGTCTGCGCACCGCGCACGATTTCCAGCAATTTCATGATGTGCGCGGGGCTGAAGAAATGCAGACCCAGCACCTGTTCCGGGCGCCGGGTCGCAGCCGCGATGGCGTCGATGTCCAGCGCCGAGGTGTTGCTCGCCAGCAAAGCCTCGGGCTTGAGCAAGCCATCCAGCTCGCGAAAGATCTTCTGCTTCAGTTCAAGGTTTTCGTACACCGCTTCGATCACCAGATCGACATTGCGAATCGATGCGTAATCCGCCGCTGCTGATACGCGAGCCATTCGCGCATCCGCTTCGGCCTGATCGATGCGGCCCTGACGCACGTTGTGTGCATAAGTTTGCGCGACCGTCGTCAGCGCCTGCTCAAGCATCTGTGGATTGTTGTCCACCCACTGCACGCTCACGCCGGCATTGGCCAGGCACATGACGATGCCACGGCCCATGGTGCCCGCACCGATCACCGCAGCTTGCTGGATTTCGAAGGATGTCTGGCTCATGTTGTTCTCTTGTGGGTGGCCCGAAGACAGATTCCAACCTTAGTCAGGCAACGGCGGTTTTTGAAGTTTATTAGCGTGATGATCGACATTCAGCGGATGGATGGAGGCTCTGCCTTGATGACACTTGAAGTAGGAGCTGCCGAAGGCTGCGATCTTTTGATCTTGAAAAAATCAACATCAAAAGATCGCAGCCTTCGGCAGCTCCTACAGGGGTCAAAGGTGCTCTTGCGCCCACTCGCGGACCTGCGCGTAGGGGTATTCTTCCAACGCAGCAAAACCCGGTATCGCCCGCGCCTTGAGTTTGGTGAACAACGGCACGCTGATTCCGCACAGGAACCGCGTTAGGCGTTCGGCCGATGGAATACGCCCTGTTTGCTGCTCATGCCTGTGGATAAATTCACCACACAGCTGCGCGAAGTTTTTATCCACAAGCGGCGGCAATGGCGACGGCTCCGGCAACCGCGCGATCTGGCCGTGACATACCGAACAATGGCCACAACGCTCGGGGGCATTGTGGTCACCGAAATACTCGGCCAGGCGATAACCCAGGCAGCGTTCGGTGGCAAACACCTCAAGCATGGCGTGAATCCGCGCCACTTCAGTCTGTTCGTGGCGGGTGAAATACTCGTGCAGTTCAGCGCTCAGGGCGTCGCTGGCAAAATCACTTTGCAGCAGGCTGTAAACCTCGGTCATTTGCTTGCTTTCAAGCGCGACCCAGCCTTTTTCCTGGAAGTAATCAAGTGCTGTCACCACGCGATTGCGCTCGGCGGAATACTGCGAATACATCGCCTCGAAATCTACTGTGGCCCAGGTGCGTGCTCGCGTGGACGTCCTGATGATCGCCGCAACGAAATCCCTGCGCTCGCCTTCGAAGCGCTGGAGCAATGCTTCAGGCTCAAGCAGATATTTGAAGCGGTATTCAGCGTAATAAGCGTAGCGCGGCGCGATCAGGCCTCGCAGTTCCAGCTGCACCAGCAAAGTCTTCAACGGCAACGAGCGAATGTTGCTCTGATCCGCCAATGGCCCAAGCAAAAACTCCCATTGTCCGTCCGGCACTGAGGCTTTGAGCTCTTCGAGCACATAATGAATCCCGTCGCGTTCGGGCGTATCACCGTAGACGAAGTTTTCCAGCACATTGAGGCTGTCGCGGTTGGCCAGTACCAGGCAGTCGGAGGGCTGTCCGTCGCGTCCGGCGCGGCCGATTTCCTGGCTGTAGTTTTCGATGGATTTGGGCAGATCGAAATGCACCACGTTGCGGATGTCGCTCTTGTCGATGCCCATGCCGAAGGCAATGGTGGCAACAATGCAATTGGACTGCCCGGCCATGAAGCGGCGTTGAATGTCTTCACGCTGATCGTGGGGCAAACCTGCGTGGTATGCCTCGGCCTGGATTCCGTTGCGTTGAAGATGCTCGGCGATGTGCTCGGCGGTTTTCTGCAACGTCACGTAGACAATGCTCGGTTGCCCAGGACGCGCGCTCATCCATTCGACCAGACGCCGACGCTTGTCCTGACCGCGTACAGGCTCGACCAGCAAATTGAGGTTGGGCCGATAGAAACCAGTGGTCACTACATCGTCCGGAGCGATGGCGAATTTGGCCTGCATGTCGGCGATGACTTTTGGTGTCGCCGTGGCGGTGAGCAGCAAAGCCTGCGGAATGTTGAACTGACGCTGGTAGTCGGGGAGTTTCAGATAGTCCGGCCGGAAGTTGTGGCCCCATTCGGAAATGCAGTGCGCCTCGTCGACCACCAGCAACGAGATCGGCACCTGCTGCAGGAAATTGCGGAAGCGCTCGTTCTTCAAGCGCTCGACGGAGATCATCAGAATTTTCAGCTCGCCCGAACGCGCACGGGCCATGACGTCGTTGGCATCCTCGCGGCTCTGCGCCGAATCGATACTGCCTGCCGAGATGCCGCGGGACTTGAGAAACGCCAGTTGATCCTGCATCAACGCCAGCAACGGCGAGACCACCAATGTCAGGTGTGGCAGTAAAAGTGCCGGCAGTTGGTAGCAAAGCGATTTGCCGGAGCCGGTGGGAAAGATCGCCGCCGCCGAACGCCCCGCCAGCACCGCGCTGACAGCGGCCTCCTGACCGGGGCGAAACTGTGGATAACCAAAAACCTGTTCCAGGGTGTGGTGCATTTACTGTCACTCCTTTGACTGCTGCCATGCCCAAAGCCTAGCGGGCGATCGCAGCGAGTCGAGAAAAGGTCGGGGTTGAATCGATACTGAATGATACATGGGAAGCGAAAACCAAGCGTTTAACAATCGAAGCGCCTCGACATACTTTCGAAAAGCTCAGCTACATATATAACAAACTTCACATTACAAACGCAGACACAACAGCGCCCTTTATTTTTAACACCACCTAAAACTAACTTGACTGCTCTTATACATAAGCAAGAGCAACGAAATGACAACTTTAACAATATTTTTCTGCGGCACCGGCTCCAACAAATTTGATGACAAACATAAAAGCTTCTGGGACGGCGAAATCGTTTCTACGCTCGCTGCACACCACAGCGGACGCGAATTTGCCGAGTGGATCGTCGTCGATGGCCCTGGCAGCGGCAATATGCAAGCCGACGACCTGTTCACCAAGACCTCTGAATACGGCCTGTCCGGCACGCTGTTCGGCAAAGGCTGGGATGAAAACGTGCAGCACGCTGTGAACATTATCAAAGGCAAATGCGACTGGCAGCGTAAACAACTGACCGAGTTAGAATATAACCGTCTGAAAGCCGCAGGCATTCCTATTGAAGATGTGAAAGTGGAAGGCTCCTGGTTCTGGCGCCAGTATAACTATGGCGATCGGAGTATCACGCAACAGAAGTTGCAGGAACAGATCATCAAGACTTTCCGCAAGAACGGCGTTATTCCCGCGCGAGTCAATCTGGTCGGCTGGAGCCGTGGCGGTATCAGTTGCCACATGCTCGCCAATGCGATGTTCCAGGACGCTGCACTCAAACATATTCCGGTGAATATATTTGCGATTGATCCAGTCCCGGGCATCGGCAACTTCCAGGAAAACCGCGTCAAACTTCAATCCAACGTCAAGGAATACATCGCCTTCTATGCCCGCGACGAGCGCTCAAAAGGCTTCAGCTGCGTGATCCCGCAAACCGCTACCGGCACCAAAACCTCGATCTATCCAATGGCCGGTCGCCACGCCACCCTCGCCGGCAACGCCACGGCCCTCGGCGGCGATCCCACCAACAGCAGCGACCTCAATGCGCTGATCGAGCCCGGCCGCATCGTTCGCCATCTGGCGGAAACCTGCCTCAAGCGTTGGGGCGTGCCACTGAGCAAAACGCTCAACCTGAGCGATGCCGACCTACTGCGCTTCACCGGCACCATCGTCAGCGACGAAGCCCGCTACAAGAAGATGCACAGCCAGTCCTACACCTATTTCACCGAACAGGACAAAGGCGAGCGCTATGTCTCGCTGGGCAGCAAAGGCGTGCCGTTCTCGGCAGTCAAAGGCACGATCTACCGGCCGGCAACAGGACTGACCACAAGCCTGCTGGATATTTCTGGCTACCAACATTTGCGTTGAAAAGCGTTTAAGAATCGGTAGCAACGTCTGGCGAATTGTTCGTCCCGTTCCTACTTCACGCAATGCCTTGTCGGCTATCGCGAGCGGGTGGTGCGAACCTATAGTCGTGGGTGTCGCTGCTTTGGCAGCGACACCCACATCACCCACGCCCTGTACCTGCTGACACAGGACGGCTGGGACCTGCTGCAAGTCAGATGCCCCCGGCCAAGTAACAAACGAAACATCATCGCTGCACACGCCGTGTCCAGCACCAGGAGTCAAAATTTGCAAACTACTATTGATTGCGTACGATGGGAGCCATTACTCAGCGAAGGGCTCGCATTTATGGCCAGCACTGAAATCATCGATCACAGCGCCCTCGTTCGCTTGGTCGAAAACGGTTCTGTGAGCGGCACAATTATCGTCGCGAAACCAGGAGGCTGGTCGGTCGAGATTCGGCAAGGCAGCCGCAAATGCGCGCTGACAGCACAACGCAGTGGTCAGGTGCGCCTGTTCAAGAGGCTGGAGACGCTTGTGATCTATCTGCAGGGCTTGGGCATCAGCCAATTCAACGTGGATGCCTCCGGCTATGACCCGCTGCAACTGAAAACCTACGCCAGGCCTGATCGCTCTGAAGCGTTGAAACAAGCCCATGAAGCGGCCGCTTATGAGGAATGGTTCAAGCGACAGGTGCAGATCAGCATCGATGATCCAAGGCCAAGTATCAGCGATGAAGATGCTCGCCGAATATTCGCCGCCAAGCGTGATGCCCTGCGTCAACGAGGGCGCTGATGAGGTTGGTCTGGCGCCCGGAAGCGCTTGCTGACCGAGACCGGATAATGGACCGAATCGGTCAGGACAACCCAGACGCTGCTGCGGATCTCGATGAAATGTTCGAATCAAAAGGGGAAATAGCAAGACAGCGCCCAACCTTGTACCGAAAGGGCAGGGTCCTCGGAACACGTGAAATCGTTGCGGCCGCCAACTACGTCATCGTCTACGCAATCAAAAAAGACCGGGTGGAAGTGCTGCGTGTCATGCATGCACGGCAGCAATGGCCTTAATTAGAGGATCATGTTGCAGTACTGTTGAGTGGCATTACTCTGGCCGTATCAGGCCAAAAATGAATGAATACTGCTACATGGCAAGTGACGAACCGCCGTTGAGATGAGCTTACCCAAATCTTCGCCCATGAAAAAACCGCCCCAAAGGGCGGTTTTTTATTCACTGCAAACTACTACTTACAACTTCGGCCCAGCCGCCTTGATCGCGTCGCTCACTTCGAACTTCTTGAAGTTCTCGATGAACAGACCGGCCAGTGCTTTCGCTGCCTCGTCGTACGCCGCCTTGTCAGCCCAGGTGTTGCGTGGGTTGAGCAGGTTGGTGTCGACGCCTGGTACGGCCAGAGGCACGTCGAGGTTGATGGTGTCCAGGTGCTCGG
This sequence comes from Pseudomonas sp. Irchel 3F6, assembly GCF_900187595.1. Classification (NCBI taxonomy): domain Bacteria; kingdom Pseudomonadati; phylum Pseudomonadota; class Gammaproteobacteria; order Pseudomonadales; family Pseudomonadaceae; genus Pseudomonas; species Pseudomonas sp. Irchel 3F6. The sequence goes on from NZ_FYDP01000003.1 coordinate 512,219, forward strand.
TGGCAGCACCGATCAGAGCGCCGCTCTGGATCGCTGCGATCACCGCGCGGGTGGTCGGGATGTTGAAGCGTTGGCCGACGCCGTAGCCGCCGCCGGTCCAGCCGGTGTTGACCAGGTAGACCTTGGAGCCGAAGCCGCGGATGCGCTTGATCAGCAGTTCTGCGTATTCGCCAGCCGGACGCGGGAAGAACGGTGCGCCGAAGCAGGTGGAGAAGGTCGACTTGATGCCGCTGCCCGAACCCATTTCAGTCGAGCCCACCAGTGCGGTGTAGCCGGAAAGGAAGTGGTAGGCCGCTTGCTCTTCGTTGAGGATCGACACTGGCGGCAGTACGCCGGTCAGGTCGCAGGTCAGGAAGATCACCGCGTTTGGCTCGCCACCCAGGTTCTTCTCGGAACGCTTGGCAACGTGCTCCAGCGGGTAGGCGGCGCGGCTGTTCTGGGTCAGGCTGACATCGGCATAATCGGCGTGCTTGGCGTCGTCGATGACGACGTTTTCCAGCACCGCGCCGTGCTTGATGGCTTTCCAGATAACCGGCTCGTTCTTCTCGGAGAGGTCGATGCACTTGGCATAGCAACCGCCTTCGATGTTGAACACCACGCCTTCGCCCCAGCCGTGTTCGTCGTCACCGATCAGGTAACGGCTTTCGTCGGCCGACAGGGTGGTTTTACCGGTGCCCGACAGACCGAAGAACAGGGTCACGTCACCGTCTTCGCCGATGTTGGCAGCGCAGTGCATTGGCAGCACGTCAGCGGCCGGCAGCAGGAAGTTCTGCACCGAGAACATGGCTTTCTTCATCTCGCCGGCGTAACGCATGCCAGCGATCAGCACTTTCTTCTGCGCGAAGTTGATGATCACGCAACCGTCGGAGTTGGTGCCGTCACGCTCAGGCACGCACTCGAAGTTGGCAACGTTGAGCACTTGCCATTCTTCACGGCCAGCCGGGTTGTACTGGGCCGGGTTGATGAACAGGCAACGACCGAACAGGTTCTGCCAGGCAGTCTGTGTGGTCATTTTCACGGCCAGGTAGTGATCTTCCGCCGCGCCTACATGCACGTGGGAAACGAAGTGCTCTTGCGCGTTGTTGAAGGCCTCGACGCGAGCCCACAGGGCATCGAACTTGTCGGCCGGGAACTTGCGGTTGATCGGGCCCCAGGCGATAGCGGCCTGGGTGGAAGGCTCTTCAACGATGAAACGGTCGACTGGCGAGCGGCCGGTGCGGTGACCGGTGCGAACAACCAGAGCGCCGGTATCGGCAAGCTCGCCTTCACCGCGATTCAGGGCTTCTTTTACCAGATCATCAACACTCAGATCGGTGTACACGGCGTTATTGGCTTGCGTCATGAGGTTCCCCGTCGGCCAGTGGCCGAGTGTGCTCCAAACGTTTTGTAGTAGAAAGTCGTGCACTACTACCGCGAAAAAAGTGGGCCGGATTATGCCAGAAAAGCCCAAAAAGAGTAGGGTCCTCCCGTCGTAACGGCGATATTCCGTCATTCCGCAGTGAATTTACCTGCGCTGAACCGTTTTAGTGACGGGTATCTGACGGCGTATCGACGCCCGCGCCAGCGAACAATTGAGCAATATCGGCTGCGTCAAACAGGTACTGCTGATTGCAGAACTGGCAATCGATCTCGACTTTGCCGCCCTGCTCGGCGGCCAGCGCCAGCGCATCTTCCAGCCCAAGACTGACCAGCGCATTGCCGGAGCGTTCCCGCGAGCAGCTGCAACTGAAGCGCAGATGCTGCACATCAAACAGACGTACCTGCTCTTCGTGGTACAGGCGATGCAGCACGGTTTCGTTGTCCAGACTAATGAGCTCATCAGCGCTCAAGGTGCTGGCCAGTGCGGTGAGATGCTGCCAGCTGGCGGCGCGTTCCTCTTCGTCTTTCAAGCGATCGGCGGGGAGTTGTTGCAGCAACATGCCACGGGCACGACGACCGTCGGCGAAGAGCTTGAAGCGGGTGCCGACCTGTTGCGACATGACGAAATAGTTGGTGAAACAGTCCGACAGGGTCTCGCCGTCAAGATCAACAATGCCCTGATAGCGCTGGCCAACAGTCGGGTCGACGGTCAGGGCCAGAACGCCGTTCGGCATCAAGTCGGCAAGGGTCGCGTCAACCGCGATCTGCTCGGCGTCGTAACGCGCCAGGCCACGGATTTCGCGCTCGCTGGAACACTCGATCATCAGCAGCGGAATCGGCCCTTCCGAGCGTGCCTGCAAAATCAGCAAGCCATCGAACTTGAGCGTGCCGACCAGTAACGACGCGGCCGCCATCAGTTCGCCGAGCAACTGCGCGACCGGCTCCGGGTACGGGTGTTTGGCGAGGACTTCGGCGTAGCTGCGCTCCAGCGCTACCAGTTCGCCGCGAGTGTCGCTGTCATCGAAGATGAAGCGTTGAGTGAAATCGGTATCCGCTAGGTCGGTCATAGGTCTGGGTATCTGAATGTGATGACAAAATGGTTACAAAACGTGAAAATTTGCGCTTGCTGGCACTTTTTTTGGTGCCGGCGCTTTTTCGCCATGGGAGGCATTTTATGAACAATCCGGGTTTGTTCCAATCAAGGTGGAACCTCGGCCGGCTGGTTCTGTGTAACGTAGTGCCGCTGGCGCTACTGGCTTTCTGGTTATGGCCTACCGGTCAGATGCTGTGTGTGATTTTCGACGAGTGGCTGTTCCGCTCGTTGAATGCGCCGCTGGCCAGCAACCCGATATGGCTCCACATCTGGGCAATTGCAAGTCTGCGCCCGTTCGACATCGTCGTCGGACTGATTCTGCTGACGCTGCTGATCAAGGGCGATTGGGTTTTCAGGGCGATCGACGTGCGTCGCGCGTTCTTCGGTTTTTTCTCGATCCTGCTGCTGATGGTGGTGATCCGCGCGCTGTTTTCCAAATTCGCCGATCACATGGGCTGGCAGCACAGCAGCCCGTCAATGGTGCTTGAGGGCGCCGTGCACATCAGCGATTACTTTCCGCATCTGGAAAAAACCTGGGAGCTGAAGGACCGCTCGGGCCAGAGTTTTCCCGGTGATCATGCCTCGGTGTTGTTGATCTGGGCGTTGTTCATGGGCGTGTTCAGCCGCACCGTCGGACAATTTCTAACGGTCTGGGGTCTGGCCGTATTGTTCATGTTGCCGCGTCTGGTGGCCGGCGCGCATTGGGGTCAGGACGACTACATCGGCGGTGTGCTGCTGGCGGTGTGGGCGTTGGGCTGGGGTTACTACACGCCGTTTGCCTATCACGCGTCGAACCTCTGGTTGAAGCTGACCGCGCCGATTTTCGCGTTGCTGGGCAAGCTGCCGATGGTGTCGCGGATGAGTATGGTGCGTAGCGCCTGATACCGCGTCGTACTCGATTCGCGAGCAGGCTCGCTGCCACAGACGACTCGATCGAATGTGGGAGCGAGCCTGCTCGCGAAGAGGCCGGCACAACGTTTCAATCTTCGTTGCTGCTACCGCGAAACTTGAACAGATCCCGCCGCTGTTTCTTGCTCGGTTTGCCATCGGTGCTCACGCCCAACGAGCCCGCCTTGCGCATCGCCGCAGCCGCTTCACGCTTGGCGACACTCGCTTCGGTCTCGGCATACAAGGTTTGCGCCTCGGGTGCGCCACGCCGCACGATCGACAATGCCTCGACCCTCACCGTGCGCACTTCGAAGCCGGTGCGAATCTCGAACTCATCACCAATGCGCGGCTCCTTGCCCGGCTTGCAGCGCTCGCCACGACAATGCACCTTGCCGCTTTCGATTGCTGCTTTGGCCAGAGCACGCGTCTTGTAGAAACGCGCCGCCCATAACCACTTATCGAGACGGACCTTGTCGTCCTCCTCCTGCTTCTGTCCCATATGAATTCCTCGCTCAGCCAGTAGTCGGAACTGTACTACCGTTTCTGTCGGGCGCAAGAAGTCGGCCCTCCAGATTGACTGTGATCTTCGCCGCCCGACCGGCCTGGAGTGACCGCGTGACTAAATTTCCAACTTCGTTGACCTCACCCAGGGGCGGTTGCCAGGGCTGCCAGCAAAGCGAACCGCTGGATTTCGATTTTGCCTTCGCCTACCAGCCGATTGTCGACCTGCGCGATCAATCGGTATTTGCCCACGAAGCGCTAGTGCGAGGCGTGTCAGGGGAAGGTGCACTGTCGGTGTTAAATCAGGTTACAGAAGACAACCGCTACCGTTTCGACCAGCTCTGCCGGACCCGCGCCATCGAAGGCGCAGCGAGCCTTAATATGCAGACACACTTGTCGATCAACTTTTTGCCCAACGCCGTCTACCGTCCAGAGCTATGCATTCGCAGCACACTGGAGGCCGCACGCAAACACAACTTTCCGATCGACCGACTGATTTTCGAAACTCTGGAAATCGAGCACGTAGATAATTATCGCCATTTGACCAATATTCTGCGTGAATACCGCGAATTCGGCTTCAAGACCGCCATCGACGATTTCGGTGCCGGCTATTCGGGGCTCAATCTGCTGGCCGATTTCCAACCAGACCTGATCAAACTCGACATGGCGCTGATCCGCGATATTGACCAGGATCGTGTCCGTCAGGTGATCGTTCGGGGGATTGTCACAATGTGTGCGGAGTTGGACGTTACAGTCATTGCCGAAGGCATAGAAAGCGCCGGGGAACGGGATTTCCTCGCGGACTGTGGAATTTTCCTGATGCAGGGCTACTGGTTCGCCAGACCTGCATTCAAAGCGTTGGCCCAGGTGCCGGACGGGGCCTGGAAGCGTTAACCCTTGGTTTTTTCTTTGAAGACATTTGATCATTTGACCGTTGTCGGTCTGCGCGAGTGGGTGGGGCTCCCGGGTTTGGGAGTTGCGGGCCTGCGCGCAAAAATCGACACCGGCGCCAGCACCTCCAGCCTGCACGCCACCGATATCGAACCGTTCGAACGCGACGGCGAGAAATGGGTGCGCTTCACTGCGCATCTCGGCACGGTGGTGCAGTTGCGTCACCGGCGCTGCGAAGCGCCGCTGGTCACGCGCAAAACCATCAAGAGCTCCAACGGCCATGCGCAGGTGCGCTATGTGATCAGCACCACGCTGGCCTTGGGTGATCGGGTCTGGCCGGTGGAGTTCACTCTGGCCTGCCGCAAGTCCATGCGCTATCGCCTGCTGCTCGGTTCCAAAGCCCTGATCGATGGCCAGTTGGTGGTCAATCCGGGCATCAAATATGTACAAGACAAGCCGGTGTTCCCGGTATCTACCTCCTCCACAGGTGTTGCATGAAGATCGCTGTGCTGTCGCGTAATCCGCGTCTGTATTCCACCCGCCGTCTGGTCGAAGCCGGAATCGAGCGCGGACATGAAATGGTGGTGATCGACACCTTGCGCGCCTACATGAATATTGCCAGCCACAAGCCGCAGATCCATTACCGCGGCAAACCGCTGGAAGGTTTTGACGCGGTGATCCCACGGATCGGCGCATCGGTGACGTTCTACGGCTGCGCGGTGTTGCGTCAGTTCGAAATGATGGGCGTGTTCCCGCTCAACGAGTCTGTGGCCATTGCCCGTTCGCGGGACAAATTGCGTTCGCTGCAACTGCTGTCGCGGCGCGGAATCGGTTTGCCGGTCACCGGTTTTGCCCACTCGCCTGACGACATTCCCGACCTGATCGCCATGGTCAACGGTGCACCGCTGGTGATCAAGGTACTGGAAGGCACTCAGGGCATCGGCGTGGTGCTGTGCGAAACCGCGACGGCGGCAGAGTCGGTGATCGAAGCGTTCATGGGCCTGAAGCAGAACATCATGGTTCAGGAATACATCAAGGAAGCCGGCGGCGCGGATATCCGCTGCTTCGTGGTCGGCGACAAGGTGATCGCGGCAATGAAGCGCCAGGCCAAACCGGGCGAGTTTCGTTCCAACCTGCATCGCGGTGGCAGCGCCAGCCTGATCAAGATCACCCCGGAAGAACGCATGACCGCGTTACGCGCTGCCAAGGTCATGGGCCTGGCGGTGGCGGGTGTGGATATCCTGCGCTCCAATCACGGTCCGCTGGTGATGGAAGTGAATTCGTCGCCGGGACTGGAAGGCATCGAGACCACCACTGGCAAGAATGTCGCCGGAATCATCATCGAGCATCTGGAAAAGAATGGCGGGCCGAATATGACCCGCACCAAGGGCAAAGGTTAACCCAGAGATATTCGGCGGCTGGAAAGCCGCCTTCGCGAGCAGGCTCGCTCCCACAGTTGATCGCATTCCAAAATGTGGGAGCGAGCCTGCTCGCGAAGGGGCCATCCGCCCTCTTGAAGATCTCAGCGCTTAAACAGCATCACGCGGCAACATCAACCCCAACGGCAATCTCACCCGCGCCTCCAGTCCCCCCCCGGACCGGTTGCGCAATTCGACATTGCCGCCATGCATCGCCGCAATCCTTTTCACGATCGCCAGCCCCAGCCCGGTGCCTTTGCCACCGCGAGCCCGATCACCTCGGGTAAACGGGTTGAAGATCGCTTCAAGCTCGGACGGATCAATTCCCGCGCCACGGTCCATCACACTCAGCACCACATACGGCGCGCTGGTATCTCCCGATACATACGCCGCTACTTCAACGCCGGTACCGGCATGGTTCAAGGCATTGCCGATCAGGTTGTTGAGCAGGCGTTTCATCGACACCCGACGCAGCGGAAACGGCTGGATCGGTTCCAGGCGCAGGCGCACTTTCTCTTCGTTCTGGTTGTATGGCGCGGCGACTTCGCGCACCAGATCGCTGAGGTCGACCTCTTCCACCGACTCGTCACGACCGTCGCGAATGAACGCGAGGAACTGGTCGAGAATCGCGTCCATGTCCTCGATGTCGCGGACCATGTCGTCGGTGAGGTCGGTGTGATCGCCCATCAGTTCCAGCGACAGGCGCAAGCGCGTCAGCGGTGTGCGCAAGTCGTGGGAAACCCCCGCCAGCATCAGCTCCCGCTCACGTCCGGCCTGTTCGACGTCCTCGGCCATCTGGTTGAAGGCGCGATAAACCTCGGTCATTTCGCTCGGCGTATCACTGATCGGCAGACGTACGCTGCGGCCCTGGCCGAGTTGCCGCGCGGCATACACCAGGCGCTTCAACGGCTGGTTGAGCTGGCTGACGAAAATCCATGCCGACGCCGTAGAAAGCAGGCCGATGGCGAGGAACCAGCCGAGCACGTTCCAGATCTTCTGGCCGCGCAGCGGGTGCGGATACAACGGCACTTTCAGCCAGCCATTGCCCAGGCTCGGTGCCCTCACCCACAATGCCGGCGGCGAGTGCATGCGCAAACGCACCTCGGTGTCGGCACCCAGTTCCGCCTGCATCTGACGTTGGTAGATTTCGCTGTACGGCCAGTGCTGTTCGCCTTCCGGCACACCGGCGCCGACCACCCGAATCAGGGTCGCGGCATCGGCAATTTTTGCGCGGTTCTCTTCGTCGGCGGCCCAATAGGCGCGCAGCGTCAGAGCGACGCCATGGCTGTATTGGCGATCCACCAGCACGTCCTCGTTCATCAACAGATAAACCAGGGTCAGCGCCTTGGAAAACAGCACGACGATCAGCACCAGCCAGAGGGTGCGGGAGAAAAAACTTTGGGGGAACCAGACGGGGGTTTTCATCTTTAACCGCTACACACTTGCAGGAGCGAGCAATGCTCGCATATTGCGGATTGCGAGTCTGTGGCAATGGCCGTGCGACCAGAGCCTTGCAGACCCGCTCCTACAAATCACCGATCACTTGGTGGCGGTGCCATCCGGTACGAACACGTAACCCACGCCCCAGACAGTCTGGATGTAGCGCGGTTTCGACGGATCGGGTTCGATCATGCGGCGCAGACGCGAGATCTGCACGTCGATGGAACGCTCCAGCGCATCCCATTCACGGCCACGGGCGAGGTTCATCAGCTTGTCGCGGGTCAGCGGCTGACGGGCGTTCATCACCAGCGCCTTGAGTACCGCGAACTCACCGGTGGTGAGCATGTGCACTTCATCGCCACGCTTGAGCTCGCGGGTCGCCAGCGACAACACGTAATCACCGAAGGTGACGTTTTCGTCTTCACTGCCCGGCGCGCCCGGCACCGGTGCGGCCTGACGGCGCAATACCGCTTTGACCCGCGCCATCAGCTCGTCCGGGTTGAACGGCTTGGCCAGGTAATCGTCGGCGCCCAGTTCAAGGCCCTTGATACGGCTCAGCTCATCGCCCTTGGCGGTGAGCATGATGATCGGAATCTGGTTATTCGCGCTGCGCAGACGGCGGCACGCGGTCAGGCCGTCTTCGCCCGGCAGCATCAGGTCGAGAACGACCAGATTGAACACTTCACGCGCCAGCAGACGGTCCATCTGCTCGGTGTTCGGAACGGTACGGGCACGGTAGCCCTTGCTGACGAAGAAACGCTCCAGCAGGCTGCTCAGCCCCGGATCGTCATCAACGATAAGAATTTTTTCGCCTTCAGCAGTTTGTGCTGTGCTGCTCATTGGATGCTCCTTTTAGCTCGGCGCGCATTATGGCGTAGCTGCCGTTATACGCACCGTGTGCATTGTTAGCAGATTTTTCCTTCACTGCCAGAAAACCGGGGTTTATGCCTACAGCCTGCAACGCCCCCGAATGACAGAACGCTGGTTATAATGCGCGGCGTTTTGCGCCAGGCAACGTCTGAATCGTTACCGTAAGTGGCCGGTATTTTTTCCGGCCCTGTGCAGTAACTGTTCGATTTCACGGGTCAATGGGCAGCTTCTTGATCCAGGCAGCGGCAATTTTCCAGCCGCTCAATCAGCCTCCAGGCCATTATCTGCGTGCCTGCGAGCCTGCTTTCATACTATGTCAGGTGGTTTTATGGACAGCATCAACAGCCGCATCGCCGAGGAACTCGGCGTACGCCCACAACAGGTCGAAGCGGCCGTCGCGCTACTCGATGAAGGTTCTACCGTCCCCTTCATCGCCCGTTACCGGAAAGAAGTCACCGGCAGCCTCGATGACACTCAGTTGCGTCATCTGGAAGAGCGCCTGCGCTACCTGCGAGAACTCGACGAACGGCGCATCAGCATCCTCGCCAGCATCGAAGAGCAAGGCAAGCTCACCCCTGCTCTGGAACGCGACATCAAGCTCGCCGACACCAAAACCCGTCTCGAAGACTTGTACCTGCCGTACAAGCAGAAGCGCCGCACCAAGGGCCAGATCGCCCTCGAAGCCGGCCTCGGCGAACTGGCCGACGGCTTGTTCAACGACCCGAACCTGTCGCCGGAAACCGAAGCCGCACGCTTCGTCGATGCCGAAAAAGGTGTGGCCGACGTCAAGGCTGCGCTGGAAGGCGCCAAGTACATCCTCATGGAGCGCTTCGCAGAAGACGCCAGCCTGTTGGAAAAGCTGCGTAATTTCCTCAAACAGGAAGCGATCCTCAGTGCCCGCGTCATCGCCGGCAAGGAAGAGGAAGGCGCCAAGTTCCGTGATTACTTCGAACACGACGAGCCGCTGAAAAGCATGCCATCGCACCGTGCCCTGGCGATTTTCCGTGGCCGCAACGAAGGCATTCTCAGCTCCGCGCTGAAAGTCGGCGATGAGCTGCCCGGCACGATGCACCCGTGCGAAGGCATGATCGCTCAGCAGTTCGGCATCCAGAACCAGAACCGCCCGGCGGACAAATGGCTCGGTGAAGTGGTGCGCTGGACTTGGAAGGTCAAGCTCTACACCCACCTGGAAACCGACCTGCTCGGCGAGTTGCGCGATGGCGCCGAAACCGAAGCGATCAACGTTTTCGCGCACAACCTGCACGACCTGCTGTTGGCCGCTCCGGCAGGCCCGCGCGCGACGCTGGGCCTCGACCCGGGCCTGCGTACCGGCTGCAAGGTGGCCGTGGTCGATTCGACCGGCAAGCTGCTCGACCACGCCACGGTTTACCCGCACGTGCCGCACAACAAATGGGATCAGACCATCGCCATCCTCGCCGCGCTATGCGCCAAGCATTCGGTGGACCTGATCGCCATCGGCAACGGCACTGCCAGCCGCGAGACCGACAAGCTGGCGATCGAGCTGATCAAAAAATATCCAGCGATGAAAATGACCAAGGTCATGGTTTCCGAAGCCGGCGCCTCGGTGTACTCGGCGTCGGAACTGGCGGCCAAGGAATTCCCGGACCTCGATGTGTCGATCCGTGGCGCCGTGTCGATCGCCCGTCGCCTGCAGGATCCGTTGGCCGAGCTGGTGAAAATCGATCCGAAATCCATTGGTGTCGGCCAATACCAGCACGACGTCTCGCAGCTGAAACTGGCGCGCGGTCTGGATGCCGTGGTCGAGGATTGCGTGAACGCCGTGGGCGTGGATGTGAACACCGCCTCCGTGGCCTTGCTGGCACGGATTTCCGGCCTCAATGCGACGCTGGCGCAGAACATCGTTGCTCACCGTGACGAACACGGCGCGTTCAAGACCCGTGCAGCGCTGAAGAAAGTCGCGCGACTGGGCGAGAAAACCTTCGAACAGGCCGCCGGTTTTTTGCGCGTGATGAACGGCGACAACCCGCTGGATTCGTCGGCGGTTCACCCGGAAGCCTATCCACTGGTGCAGCGCATTGCCGCTGAAACCGACCGCGACATCCGCTCGCTGATCGGCGATGCCGCGTTCCTCAAGCGCCTGGACCCGAAGAAATTCACCGACGAAACCTTCGGTCTGCCGACCGTCACCGACATCCTGCAAGAACTGGAAAAACCCGGTCGCGATCCACGTCCGGAGTTCAAGACTGCCGAGTTCCAGGAAGGCGTCGAAGACCTCAAGGATCTGCAACTGGGGATGATCCTTGAAGGCGTGGTGACCAACGTGACGGCGTTTGGTGCATTCGTCGATATCGGCGTGCATCAGGATGGTCTGGTGCACATCTCGGCGCTGTCGGAGAAGTTCATCAAGGACCCGCGCGAAGCGGTCAAGGCCGGTGACGTGGTGAAAGTGAAGGTCATGGAAGTCGATATCCCGCGCAAACGCGTCGGTCTGTCGATGCGCATGAGCGACACTCCCGGCGAGAAAATCGATGGCGCCCGTGGCTCGCGTCCGGGCTCGGCACCGCGCCAGTCTTCGGGCAACGCGCCGCGCAAGGAAACCGCCACAGCCGCGCCGGTGAACAATGCGATGGCCTCGCTGTTCGCCAACGCCAAGCAGTTGAAGAAACGCTGATGGAAATGCCGGCCGGGCTCGTCGAGAGCGCGTTTTTCAAGCTGTTGGGCTGTCGCCTGCACAGTCTCGAAACCGGGGTGGCGCAAGTCGCCCTGGCGCTTGAGCCCGATCTGCGCAACCGCGGCGGCAAACTGCACGGCGGCGCGCTGTTCAGTCTGGTCGACATCGCCATGGGCCTGGCTTGTTCCAGCAGCCATGGCTTCGATCAGCAGAGTGCGACCATCGAATGCAAGATCAACTACATCCGCGCCGTTTCCGACGGCGAGGTGCTGTGCACGGCGCGGGTGATCCACCCGGGCCGGCGCACGCTGGTGGTCGAAGCCGAGGTGATGCAGGGCGACAAACTGGTCGCAAAAGCGCAAGGCACCTTCGCTGTCCTGTAGATGTTGCTCATCATTTTGAGTTAATTTCGGCGCAATGAATCCTGTGGAAGCGAGCCTGCTCGCGAAGACGGTGTGTCAGTCGACGATGATATTGACTGCAAAACCCTCTTCGCGAGCAGGCTCGCTCCCACAGGGATTGTGCAGTTCTTGACTGACCGGCAAATGGCCTGCCGCTACAAACCAGGCGATAACGCCAGTTTCAACTTCACCCTTGTAGACCGTCCTGCCCACCCCCATATTGGGGCGACTGACGCGTGAAGGAATCCAAATTGAGCGAACTTCTCAACCGCCGCCTGGCTCTGCTCGGCGAGCGCGCCAACCTCTCTCTGCTCAAGCAGTGCCTGCACGGTATCGAACGTGAATGCCTGCGTGTGACCAGTGAAGGTCGCCTGGCGCAAACGCCGCACCCCGAAGCCCTGGGTTCCGCGCTGACCAACGAACAGATCACCACCGACTACTCCGAGTCGCTGCTGGAATTCATTACGCCAGCCCTGCCGGATCCTGCCGACACGCTGGCGAGCCTGGACAAGATTCATCGTTTTGCCTACAGCAAACTCGGCAACGAGTACCTGTGGAGTCCATCGATGCCGTGCCCGTTGCCGGCCGAGGAAGATATTCCGATCGCCTATTACGGCACCTCCAACATCGGTCAGCTCAAGTACGTTTATCGCAAGGGCCTGGCCCTGCGCTACGGCAAGACCATGCAATGCATTGCCGGGATTCACTACAACTTTTCCCTGCCGGAACAGCTCTGGCCATTGCTGCGCGAGGCCGAAGGTTTCGTCGGCACCGACCGCGATTTCCAATCGGTTTCCTACATCGCGTTGATTCGCAACTTCCGTCGCTACAGCTGGCTGCTGATGTACCTGTTCGGTGCCTCGCCGGCGCTGGACGCCGGCTTCCTGCGCGGGCGTTCGCATCAGCTCGAGCAGCTCGACCCGGACACGCTGTATCTGCCGTACGCCACCAGCCTGCGCATGAGCGATCTCGGTTATCAGAGCAATGCCCAGGCCGGCCTGACACCGTGCTACAACGACCTGGCGAGCTACACCGACAGCCTACGCGAAGCCGTGGCCACGCCGTATGCGCCGTATGTAGAAGTCGGTACGCACAAGGATGGCGAATGGGTGCAGCTCAACACCAACATCCTGCAGATCGAAAACGAGTACTACTCCAACATCCGCCCGAAACGCGTGACCTACACCGGTGAGCGGCCGATCCAGGCGCTGATGGCGCGCGGCATCCAGTACGTCGAAGTGCGCTGCCTGGACATCAACCCGTTCCTGCCGATGGGCATCGACCTCACCGAATCGCGCTTCATCGACGCCTTCCTGCTGTACTGCGCGCTGAACGACAGCCCGCTGCTGACCAACACTTCGTGCGGCAACGCCACCTCGAACTTCCTCAGCGTGGTCAAGGAAGGTCGCCGTCCGGGCCTGCAATTGCAGCGTGACGGTCAACGGGTCGAGATGAAGCAATGGGCGGCCGAACTGCTGGAACAGATTGCTCCGCTGTCGGCGATGCTCGACCAGAGCGTCGGCGGCGATGCCCACAGCAAGGCCCTGGATGCGCAACTGGCCAAGGTCAACGACCCGTCCCTGACCCCATCGGCGCAGGTGCTGGCGGCCATGGCCGAGCACAAGGAAAGCTTTGCGCAGTTCTCCCTGCGCCAGAGCCAGACCCACGCCGAGTTCTTCCGCAGCGAGCCGTTGGCGGCTGACGAGCAAGCGAAGTTTGAAGAACTGGCGCGCGCATCGCTGGCGCAGCAGACCGAGCTTGAACAGAACGAGGTTGGCGATTTCGATGTGTTTGTTGGCGCGTATCAGGCGAGCATCCTCGCCATCAGCAATTAAAAGCCCCTCACCCTAACCCTCTCCCAAAGGGAGAGGGGACTGACCGCGTTGTTCTTGCGAGCTACACCGACCTGAAATACCGGGCCGAACTCAGGCCTTGAAAAGCATGAAGATCAGCTCCCTTTCCCCCTCGCCCCCTTGGGGGAGAGGGCTGGGGTGAAGGGGCAAAGTTCTGACGTCGAACGAATCATCCGAAATCCCCACACCCTCTCCTATCCTTAGATTTTTCCGCTCATAAGCTCATTCGAAAAAGTTATTTATTTCGCGATTCTTAGATCATTTAGTCTCCATTCACGCCGACATTCGGTCGCCTGATCTGGAGCTCTCAATTGAAACTGAATTTCCCGCTTCGCCTGCTCGCCGCCGCCTCGCTGGCCGCTGCAAGCTTCCTGGCCCAGGCGGCCGATCTCACCGTCGCCTACCAGACTACCGTCGACCCGGCCAAGGTCGCTCAGGCCGACGGCGCCTACGAGAAAGCCACCAAGGCCGATATCAGCTGGCGCAAATTCGATAACGGTGCCGACATCATTGCCGCCATCGCGTCCGGCGATGTGCAGATCGGCTATCTCGGTTCGAGCCCGTTGACCGCCGCGATCACCCGCAAAGTGCCGGTGGAAACCTTCCTGATTGCCACGCAGATCGGCGCCGCTGAAGCACTGGTCGCGCGTGATGGTTCCGGCATCAAGACTCCGCAGGATCTGATCGGCAAGAAAATCGCCGTGCCGTTTGTGTCCACCGGGCACTACAGCCTGCTCGCCGCGCTCAAGCACTGGAACATCGACCCGTCGAAAGTCACCGTGCTCAACCTCGCGCCGCCAGCCATCATCGCGGCGTGGAAACGCGGCGATATCGACGCCACTTACGTTTGGGATCCGGCACTGGGCGTCGCCAAGGAAAACGGCAAAGTGCTGATCACCTCCGGCGAACTGGCCAAGTTCGGCGCGCCGACCTTCGACGCTTGGATCGTGCGCAAGGACTTCGCCGAGAAGCACCCGGAAATCGTCACCGCGTTCGCCAAGGTCACCCTCGACGCCTACGCCGCTTACCGCAAGGATCCGCAGGCCTGGCTGGCCAATCAGAGCAACGTCGACAAACTGGTCAAACTCTCCGGCGCCAAGGCCAGCGACATCCCATTGCTGCTGCAGGGCAACGTCTACCCATTGGCGGCGGATCAGGTCAGTGACCTCGGCGCGCCGACCACCAAAGCCATCACTGACACCGCCGCGTTCCTCAAGGAGCAAGGCAAGGTCGAAGCCGTCCTGCCGGACTACGCGCCTTACGTCAGCGCCAAATACATCACCAACTGATCGGGAGATACAGCGATGGCCTTGCTACAGCTGGAGCGCATCAGCGCACAGTACCCGGGCAGCCCGGAGCCGGTGCTGGCGGATATTTCTCTGACCCTGGGGCCGCAGCAATTGCTGGTCGCCCTCGGCCCGTCCGGCAGTGGCAAGACTTCGCTGTTGAACCTGATTGCCGGCTTCGTCGAGCCGAGTGCCGGGCGCATCACCCTTGACGGCGTGCCGGTCAAAGGCCCGAGCGCCGAACGTGGCGTGGTGTTTCAGGACGACGCCTTGCTGCCTTGGCAGGACGTATTGGCCAACGTCGCCTTCGGCCTCGAACTGGCCGGTGTCGGCAAGGACAAACGCGAACAGCGCGCCCGTGAAATGCTCGCGCTGGTCGATCTTGCCGGCTTCGAAGACCGACGCATCTGGCAATTGTCCGGTGGCCAGAAACAACGCGTCGGCCTCGCCCGCGCCCTCGCCGCCGACCCGCGCGTGTTGCTGATGGACGAGCCTTTCGGCGCCCTCGACGCGTTCACTCGCGAACAGATGCAGGAACTGTTGCTGCAAGTCTGGCAACGCACGGCCAAGCCGGTTTTCCTGATTACCCACGACATTGAAGAAGCGGTGTTCCTCGCCACGGACCTGATTCTGCTGGCACCGAATCCGGGGCAGATCGTTGAGCGCCTGCAATTGGATTTCGGTCAGCGTTACGCCGCTGGCGAGTCGGCCCGCGCGATCAAATCCGATCCGCGTTTTATCGAAACCCGCGAGCATGTACTGAGCAAAGTCTTCTCGCAACGCAGCGCCGTAACCCGGCAGGAGCGCGCATGAGCAGTTACGAGGTTTCCGCTGCGGCGGTGAAAACACCTTCGGCGGGCATCCCGGTGCGCCGCAGCCTCAGCACTCGCTGGATCAGCCTGCTGACCCTGTTCGGCCTGTTGGCGGTCTGGTGGGCGGTGACCGCTACCGAGTTGATCGAACCGCTGTTCTTGCCACCGCCCTCTGCCGTGCTGCAAAAAGGCTGGCTGCTGGCGACCTCGGGATATATGGATTCGACGCTGTGGCAGCACCTGGGCGCGAGCCTGAGCCGCATCGGCCTGGGTCTCGCTTTTGCGATTCTCACCGCCGTGCCGGTGGGCATTGCCATTGGCGCCAACCGCATCGCCCGTGGCGTGCTCGATCCACTGATCGAGTTCTACCGTCCTATTCCGCCGTTGGCCTATCTGCCGCTGATCGTGATCTGGTGCGGCATTGGCGAGTTGTCGAAAGTGCTGCTGATCTACCTGGCGATTTTTGCGCCGATTGCCATTGCCACCGCGACGGGCGTGCGCACGGTTGATCCAGCAAAACTGCGCGCCGCTCAGTCATTGGGCGCGACGCGCGTGCAGTTGATTCGCCATGTGATTCTGCCCAGCGCCCTGCCGGACATTCTCACCGGCGTGCGCATTGGCCTGGGGGTTGGCTGGTCGACCCTGGTCGCCGCTGAACTGATCGCGGCCACCATTGGCCTGGGCTTCATGGTGCAGTCGGCTGCGCAATTCCTGGTCACCGATGTCGTGGTGCTGGGAATTCTGGTCATCGCCCTGATCGCCTTCGCCATGGAAATGGGCCTGCGCGCATTGCAGCGCAGACTGGTGCCATGGCACGGCCAGGCGCACTGAAGCATTTTTGAATCACACATGTAGGAGCTGCCGAAGGGTGGTTTCACCGAATTGAAGAGAAAGACCATGAGCACCCTCAACATCACCCCGTTAAGCTCGGCCCTCGGTGCGCAGATCAACGGCGTCGACATCAGCCAGCCGCTGAGCCTGGAACACCGCGACGTCATCGAACAGGCGCTGCTCACATATCAGGTGCTGTTCTTCCGCAACCAGCCGATCGAGCCGGCACAGCAGGCACGTTTCGCGCATTATTTCGGCGACCTGCACATTCATCCGATCTACCCGAACGTGCCGGAACAACCGGAAGTGCTGATCCTCGACACCGCCGTCACCGACGTGCGCGATAACGCGATCTGGCACACCGACGTGACCTTCCTGCCAACACCCGCGATGGGCGCAGTGCTCAGCGCCAAGTTGCTGCCGGAGTTCGGTGGCGACACATTGTGGGCCAGCGGCATCGCGGCATATGAAGCGTTGTCGGCGCCGATGAAAACCCTGCTCGAAGGTCTGACGGCCACCCACGATTTCACTCGTTCGTTTCCGCTCGAGCGCTACGGCAACACGCCTGAGGCGCTGGCGCAGTGGGAAGAAGCGCGGCGCAAGAATCCGCCGCTGTCGCACCCGGTGATTCGCACCCACCCAGTGAGCGGGCGGCGCTCGCTATTCGTCAATGAAGGATTTACCTCAAAGATCAACGAATTGTCGGAAACCGAGAGCGAGGCGATCCTGAAATTTCTGTTCGCCCACGCGACACGGCCGGAATTCACCATTCGCTGGCGCTGGCAGAAGGACGACATCGCCTTCTGGGACAACCGCGTGACGCAGCATTACGCGGTGGATGATTACCGCCCGGCGCGGCGGGTGATGCAGCGGGCGACGGTGTTGGGGGATGTGCCGTTTTTTCGCTGAGCCCTTTTAAAGGCAAAAGCCCCTCACCCTAACCCTCTCCCGGAGGGAGAGGGGAATGATTGGGGATGCTGTAGAAGTACGCCGACCTGAACGTACTTTGCTGAATCCATAATCGACTCGGTATTTCAGGTCGATGTAAGACGCAAGACACCTCGGTCGGCTCCCTCTCCCTCTGGGAGAGGGCTGGGGTGAGGGTGGCTCACTCCGCCGTCGAAGGCTTCTCCCAAAGATTGATCCCGCCCTCCTGGGCAAACCGGTCAATCTCCGCCAGCTCTTCAGCACTGAAATGCAGATTCTTCAGCGCGCCGACGTTCTCGATGATCTGCTCCGGCCGGCTCGCACCAATCAGCGCCGAGGTCACTCGTGGATCACGCAGCGTCCACGCCAGTGCCAGTTGCGCCAGGCTCTGGCCGCGACGCTGGGCGATCTCGTTCAACGCTCGCACGTGAGCGATGTTGGCCTCGGACAAGTGCGAAGCCTGCAGCGAGCCGCCGCCCGGGCGATTGACTCGCGCATCGGCCGGCACGCCGTTGAGGTATTTGTCGGTGAGCAAGCCCTGCGCCAGCGGCGTGAACGCGATGACGCCCGTGCCGAGTTCATCGGTGGTATCGAGCAGATCCTTTTCCACCCAGCGATTGAGCAGGTTGTACGCCGGCTGATGAATCAGCAGCGGCACTTTCCACTCTTTCAGCAGCGCGGCCATTTCTCGGGTCTTCACCCCTGAGTAGGACGAGATGCCGATGTAAAGCGCCTTGCCCTGCTGCACGGCGGTGGCAAGGGCGCTGGCGGTTTCTTCCAGCGGGGTGTCCGGGTCGAAGCGGTGCGAATAGAAGATGTCCACATAGTCCAGACCGAGGCGTTGCAGGCTCTGGTCGAGGCTGGCCAGCACGTATTTGCGCGAACCGCCGCCCTGACCATACGGGCCAGGCCACATGTCCCAACCGGCCTTGCTGGAGATGATCAGCTCGTCGCGATACTGCTTGAAGTCTTCGCGCAGCAGGCGACCGAAATTGATCTCGGCGCTGCCGTATGGCGGGCCGTAGTTGTTGGCCAGATCGAAATGGTTGATGCCCAGATCGAACGCGGTGCGCAGCAAGGCACGCTGGGTCTCGATCGGCGTGCTGTCGCCAAAGTTGTGCCACAGGCCCAGCGACAAGGCCGGCAGCACCAGACCGCTGCGGCCGACGCGGCGGTAAGGAATGGAGTCGTAGCGATTTTCGGCAGCGGTGTAAGTCATCGAATCCTCTCTTGTCTGTCTTTTAGTCATCTGCAACCGGACACCTTTGTGGCGAGGGGATTTATCCCCGATGGATGGCGAAGCCGCCCCAAAATCTGAAACCTCGGCGAATCTGGTGTACCGAATGCGCTGGTTTTACGACTGCTTCGCAGCCGAACGGGGATGAATCCCCTCGCCACAAAAGCCCCATCAATCATGCAAAGCGATTTGCAGGTCGAACCAGCCCCAGGTTCTGCCGCAGCGTGCGGCCTTCATATTCAGTTCTGAACAACCCGCCCAGCATACGCCCAAGCGGCGCGACGCCGACCTCCGGTTCGACCAATTGCTGAAACGTTTCACATTTTTTCCTGCGCTTCAGCCTCGCTGGATTGGCCATGCTCAAAGTGACACCGAGTTGGCCCCTTCGCGAGCAGGCTCGCTCCCACAGAGTTCTCCTGTGAACATGAAATTCATGTCCAGCCGAGATCCATTGTGGGTGCGAGCCTGCTCGCGAAGGCGGCCAATCAGGCAACACCCATTCACCAGGCGAAAACTGCCATGCACATCACCATCATCACTTTCTCCGGCCTGGTCCTGCTCGCACTGATGCTTTACATCGGCGACCCCATTGGCTTCAGCCGCCAGACCATGGCCTACCGCTTCGCAGCGCTATGGCTTGCGATCCCTGATCAATGGCGCAGTCGGCGTAGTTCATGCGGGCGGCCGCTGGGTACGGAAATAGCGCTTGGCAGCGCGGTATTCGGCGTGCCGGCAGCAGCAATGGTGTTGTTCATGCTGCTGAGCGCCGAGTCCTGAGCAGACCCGGCGCGCAGCCGTCGGTCAACGCACCAGATGCAGGAACTGCATGTGCCGTTCGTACTGGTCGAGGATGTCGTTGATGATCTGCTCTTTGGTGTAGCCGACCAGATCGTAGTCCTGACTGCCCTCGCTCAAGTGCACTTCGGCGCGGTAGTAGCGGCGATTGTTGAGTTGCTTGGAACCCATGCCGCCGCGCGCGAACGATGGCGTGAAGTAGCCGCGCATCTGCACCTGATAGATGAACGGATGCTGCTCGCCATGACCGATTTCCAGGCTGACGTTGTCATGCGCCGGATCCGGCTGGGTAACCACGTGCAGACCTTTTTCGACGAACACGGCGGTCACTTCTTCGATCGCCGGGCGGACGGTGCTTTCCATGAAGCGGTACACCTCGTCGCGGGACGGGAAGTGCACGGCCTGACTCAGGCGCTGACGCCAGCCACCGGTGCCACGCCGCGAACCGGAGACCGGCGCCAGCGAATGCAACTGCGCGATCTGCTTCTGCGACTCCAGATAGAACGCCTTGTGCAGGCCCCACATCATCAGCAGCAGAATCAACGAGAACGGCAATGAGGTCAGCACCACCGCCGACTTCAACGCGTCGATGCTGCCGGAAAACAGCAGTGCGCTGGTGATCAGCGCGGTCATCGCACCCCAGAAGACCCGCAGCCATTTCGGCCCGTCTTCATCCGGGTTGCCGCCTTTCGCCGACAGGGTGGAGAGCACCACGGTGCCGGAATCCGCAGACGTCACGAAGAACACGAAGCTGATGAACACCGTCACGGCGATGACAGTCTTGCTCCACGGATAGGTTTCCAGCAGCAGATAAATGCTCATCGACGGATTGTCGATGGCCGACATGCCCAGCGCACTCATGCCGTGATTGAGCACTTGATCCAGGGCGCTGTTGCCGAAGATCGACATCCACGCCAAGGTGAAACCGAGCGGAATCAACAGCACGCCGAAGACGAATTCACGGATGGTGCGGCCACGGGAAATCCGCGCGATGAACAGGCCCACGAACGGCGACCATGCGATCCACCAGGCCCAGTAGAACACGGTCCAGCCGCCCAGCCAGTCGCTCGGTTTGTCGTAGGCGTAGAGGTCGAAACTCTTCATCGGCAGCGCGCCGAGGTAATCGCCGACGTTCTGGATCAGGGTGTTGAGCAGGTGCTGTGTCGGCCCGGCGAACAACACGAACAGCAGCAGCCCGCAGGCCAGCAGCATGTTGATGTCCGACATCACCCGTACGCCTTTGTCGACGCCGGAGACGGCCACAATGATCGCCGCACCCATCATCAGCGTGATCAGGCCGACCTGAATCCACTGGGTGTGGGCGATGCCGAACAGATAATCCAGACCGGAATTCAGATGCAACACGCCGAAGCCCATGTCGGCACCAAGGCCGAACACCGTGGCGATGATGCCGAAGCCGTCCACCGCATAGCCGATCGGGCCGTTGATGCGTTTGCCGATCAGCGGATACAGCGCCGAACGCAGGGCCAGCGGCAGGTTGTGCCGATAGGCGAAATAGGCCAGTGCCATGCCGACGAAGGCAAACACGCCCCAGCCATGAAGGCCCCAATGCAGGAACAGGATCTGCATCGCCTGGCGTGCCGCATCCGCCGTGCCCGCGTCGCCTTGCGGTGGCTGGAGCATGTGGGTCAGCGGTTCGGAGACGCAGAAGAAAAACAGCGTGATGCTGATCCCGGCGGCGAACAGCATGCCGGCCCAGGACAGGTAACTGAATTCGGGTTCGTCGTGGTCGGCACCGAGTTTTATCTTGCCGTAGCCGGATAAGGCGGTGACCACCACGAAGACCAGATACAGGGTCATCGCGAGCATGTAGTACCAGCCGACCGTGTTGGCCGCCCAGTTTTGCGCTTCCAGCAACCAGGCGCCGGCCTGCTCGGGGATGGCGATGACGACAAGACCAAACAGCAGAATGACCGTCGCGGCGAAGTAGAACACCGGCGGATTCATGCGCACCAGACCGCTGGCGGGGGTAGACGATGCACTCATGAAAGGTGCACCTCGAAGGGTTGAAACGTGGCTGAAATGATCGGACTCAGCAAAGGCAAGCCTCCTGTTGTGAGCGGGCAGCGAACCACCGGTTTAACTTGAATGAACGTTCAAGTTAAACATGAATGGGGCGGTAAGGACTAATCGCAGGGCTGGGCGGTAGGTTTCCTACAGCGCCCGAGGAGGTTTATGACGCGGGTTTTGTGAGATTCGTTCACTGCGCCAAGCAAGAATCAAAAGCCCCTCACCCTAACCCTCTCCCAGAGGGAGAGGGGACTGATTGGGGGATGTTCAGAATGTGCGCCAACCTGTGGAAACCGTGCCGAATCCATAATCGACCCGGTATTTCAGGTCGATGTATGACGCAAAACACCTCGGTCGGCCCCCTCTCCCTCCGGGAGAGGGCTGGGGTGAGGGGAAAAGGATTCCACGGCCTACTTCTGCGTCCCGTCATCATGCTGCAGATTCGCCTGCGTCAGATTCGCCCCCGCCGGCACGCTGCGCGTCAGCCAGACGTTGCCGCCAATGGTCGAGCCCTTGCCGATGGTGATCCGTCCGAGAATCGTCGCCCCGGCATAGATCACTACGTCATCCTCAACGATGGGATGACGCGGATGGCCCTTCTGCAACTGGCCGTCCTCATCCGCCGGGAATCGCTTGGCCCCCAGCGTCACCGCCTGATAAATGCGCACCCGCTCACCAATGATCGCGGTTTCG
The DNA here is from genome assembly GCF_900187595.1 of Pseudomonas sp. Irchel 3F6. NCBI lineage: Bacteria > Pseudomonadati > Pseudomonadota > Gammaproteobacteria > Pseudomonadales > Pseudomonadaceae > Pseudomonas > Pseudomonas sp. Irchel 3F6. Next base: position 534,198 of record NZ_FYDP01000003.1, read on the forward strand.
CCAATCACTACGCCTGTGCCGTGATCGATAAAGAAACTGCGGCCGATCTGCGCGCCCGGGTGGATATCGATGCCCGTCGCCGAGTGCGCGATTTCCGCGCTGATCCGCGCCAGCAGTGGCAGTCCGGCACGGTATAAATGGTGCGCCAGGCGATGGTGAATCACCGCAAGAATGCCCGGATAGCACAGCAGCACTTCATCAACGCTGCGCGCCGCCGGGTCGCCGTGGTAGGCCGCCAGCACGTCGGTGTCGAGCAGCGTGCGCAAACCCGGCAATGCGAGGGCAAAATCCTGCACGATCTGAATGGCGCGGGTCTCGACTTCACTGTCGTCCTGCGCGCTGTGGCGGGCAACGTAACGCAGCTCCAGGCGCGTCTGCGCCAGCAATGCATTGAGCGCTACATCAAGCGTGTGGCCGACGTAGAAGTCTTCACTTTCTTCACGCAGATCGACCGGCCCCAGACGCATCGGGAACAGCGCGCCACACAGCGCCTCGAGGATTTCCGCCATCGCCGCTCGCGATGGCAATTCGCGGCCGCCCTGCTCCCCTGAAGCCCGGCCATTCTGTGCGCGCCACTGATCCCGCGCGCTGCGCAGCTGGCTGACGATGGTCTGCAATTGCCAATGGCTGGAACGCTCGCTCACGGTAAAGACTCCTCACGGGCGGCCGGACTGTCTGGCCGCGTCAACGGCGCCTACTTTACGGCATGCCTTTGCCGACGAATTAAGAACCGATAGTGCTGGCCTCAGTCCATTTGGCTATAAGCGATTGGCGGTTGCCCGTGCAAAAACGCGTGCCTATAGTCCTTTCATTCTTCTGCGCCAGTACGGACCCATGATCAAACAACAGCTGCAACGCTTCCCCCGTCTCGAACTGCTGAGCCACCCCACGCCGCTGGAAAAACTCGAGCGCCTGTCCACCTGGCTCGGTCGCGAGGTGTACATCAAACGCGATGACCTGACGCCGCTGGCGATGGGCGGCAACAAGCTGCGCAAACTCGAATACCTGGCCGCCGACGCGCTCGCGCAAGGTGCTGACACGCTGATCACGGCCGGTGCGTTGCAATCGAACCACGTGCGCCAGACCGCCGCGCTGGCCGCGAAACTCGGCCTCGGTTGTGTGGCGCTGCTGGAAAACCCGCTCGGCACTGATGATGGAAATTACACCGGCAACGGCAACCGCTTGCTGCTGGATCTGTTCGACACCAAAGTCGAGCTGGTCGACAACCTCGATAATGCCGACGAACAACTGGCCGCCCTGGCCGTGCGCCTGCGCAGCAACGGCAAGAAGCCGTATCTGGTGCCGATCGGCGGCTCCAACGCCCTTGGTGCTCTGGGTTATGTGCGCGCCGGGCTGGAACTGGCTGAGCAGATCAAGGACAGCGGCCTCGATTTCGCCGCTGTGGTGCTGGCTTCAGGCAGTGCCGGTACTCACAGTGGTCTCGGACTGGCGCTGAGTGAGGTGCTGCCGCAACTGCCGGTGATCGGCGTGACCGTTTCGCGCAGTGAAGAAGATCAGCGCCCGAAGGTTCAGGGTTTGGCCGAATGCACCGCTGAGCTGCTGGGCATCGAGTTGCCGGCCAGTTTCAAGGTCAAGCTGTGGGACGAATATTTCGGCCCGCGTTACGGCGAGCCGAATGCCGGTACTTTGGCGGCGGTGAAACTGTTGGCGGCTCAGGAAGGTCTGTTGCTTGACCCGGTGTACGCCGGCAAGGCCATGGCCGGCCTGTTAGACGGGATTGGCCGGCAGCGATTCGATGACGGCCCGATCATCTTCCTGCACACCGGGGGCGCGCCGGCGTTGTTTGCCTACAAGGATTTTCTGTAAGAGCAGATCAAGAGATGGTGATTGTTCCCCACGCAGAGCGTGGGAATGATCTTATGCAGAAAGTGAATATAAAAATTGATATTAAGTATTTTCAAGTCTAACGATCACATCTTATAGTCTCGCCGCAGGCGAATTTCGGGCGAGACGCTTAAGCTGCTTTAAGGCAGGATAGCGCTGTCGTTCAAATCACCAATTTGCCTACATTCCTTAAGCGTCTTCCATAAGAAAACACAGGGGCTTGTCATGAATTTTTCCGCACTACGTCGCACTCTGCTGGTCGGTTCGCTGGGTCTGGCACTGAGCGCCGGCCTGATCGGTCAGGCAGTGGCCGGTGAGCAGTTGCAACAGATCAAGGACAAGGGCGTTCTCAACGTCGGCCTGGAAGGCACTTACCCTCCGTTCAGCTATGTCGACGAGAACGGCAAGCTGTCCGGTTTCGAAGTGGAGCTGTCCGAAGCCCTGGCGCAGAAACTTGGCGTCAAAGCCAAGATCCGGCCGACCAAATGGGACGGCATCCTCGCCGCACTGGAATCCAAGCGTCTGGATCTGGTGGTCAACCAAGTGACCATCTCCGACGAGCGCAAGAAGAAGTATGACTTCTCCGAACCGTACACCGTCTCCGGCATCCAGGCCCTCGTGCTGAAAAGCAAAGAGTCGGCGCTGAACATCAAGACTGCCGCTGACCTGTCCGGCAAGAAAGTCGGTGTCGGCCTGGGTACCAACTACGAGCAGTGGGTCCGCGCCAACGTGCCGGGTGCTGACGTGCGCACCTACGATGATGATCCGACCAAATTCGCCGACCTCAACAACGGTCGTACCGATGCCATCCTGATCGACCGTCTGGCTGCCCTCGAATACGCCAAGAAAGCCCCGAAAACCGTAGCTGCCGGTGAGGCCTTCTCGCGTCAGGAATCCGGTATCGCCCTGCGCAAAGGCGAGCCTGAACTGCTGGCTGCGGTGAACAAGGCGCTCGACGAACTGCGTGCTGACGGCACTCTTGAGAAACTGTCGAAGAAATACTTCAACGCAGACGTCACTAAATAATGGAAGAGGCTTTCCAACTCGCGCTGGATTCCGCGCCCTTTTTGTTGAAGGGCGCGTACTACACGGTAGTCCTCAGCCTCGGCGGGATGTTCTTCGGTCTGCTGCTGGGCTTCGGCCTCGCGCTGATGCGCCTGTCGCGCTTCAAATCGGTCAGTTGGCTGGCCCGCATCTACGTGTCGTTCTTTCGCGGCACGCCGTTGCTGGTGCAGCTGTTCGTGATCTATTACGGCTTGCCGCAACTGGGCATGGAGCTTGATCCGCTGCCAGCAGCGCTGATCGGTTTCTCGCTGAACATGGCCGCCTACGCCTGTGAAATCCTTCGTGCCGCGATCGGTTCGATCGAACGCGGTCAGTGGGAGGCTGCTGCGAGTATCGGCATGACCCGCGCGCAGACCCTGCGCCGGGCCATCCTGCCGCAAGCGATGCGCACGGCATTACCGCCGCTGGGCAACAGCTTCATTTCGCTGGTCAAGGACACGGCGCTGGCCGCGACCATTCAGGTGCCGGAGCTGTTCCGTCAGGCGCAGCTGATTACCGCCCGGACTTTTGAAGTCTTCACCATGTATCTTGCCGCCGCGCTGATCTACTGGATTCTGGCCACGGTGCTTTCGCACTTGCAGAACAAGTTGGAAGAGCGGGTCAATCGGCACGACCAGGAGTCCTGACGCGATGATTGTCGTGGAAAAACTGACCAAGCAATTCAAGGGACAGGTCGTGCTCAACGGCATCGACCTTGAGGTAAAGGAAGGCGAAGTCGTCGCGATCATCGGTCCCAGTGGTTCGGGGAAAACGACGTTCCTGCGCTGCCTGAATTTCCTCGAAGAACCCACCAGCGGCCGGATCAAGGTCGGCGATATCGAAATCGATACCAGCCGTCCGCTGAACCAGCAGCAAAGTCTGGTGCGCAACCTGCGCCAGCACGTCGGCTTCGTGTTCCAGAACTTCAACCTGTTCCCCCATCGCACCGCTTTGGAAAACGTCATCGAAGGCCCGATCGTGGTCAAGAAGATGCCGCGCGACCAGGCAGTTGCTCTGGGTAAAAAGCTGCTGACCAAAGTGGGGCTTGCCGGCAAGGAGGACGCGTATCCGCGCCGGCTTTCCGGTGGCCAGCAACAGCGCGTGGCAATTGCCCGGGCGCTGGCGATGGAGCCGGAAGTCATTCTGTTCGACGAACCGACCTCCGCCCTCGACCCGGAACTGGTCGGCGAAGTGCTGGCGACCATCCGCGGTCTTGCCGAAGAAAATCGCACCATGGTGATTGTCACCCATGAAATGGGTTTTGCCCGTGACGTGGCCAATCGCGTGGTGTTTTTCGACAAGGGCGTAATTGTTGAACAAGGTGAAGCCAAGGCACTGTTTGCCAACCCGAAAGAAGAACGCACCAAACAGTTTCTCAGCAAGTTTCTGAATCACGCCTGAGAACTTTCTCTGCCACAGCCCTCAACTTCCACGGACGGAAGTTATCCCTCCCCCGGCATTTCATTCTTCTAAATATTTATTACTTGTGCGCGCAGATATACATTGCGCAACGATGACGCACGTTCTCGACTCGTCATATTTCCACACGTTTGCCGGTGAACGAACCCGCACAAAACGCCGCGAAACCGCTGTTTATCTGTAGCTGATTTCGCGCTTACGCCTAGGCTTAGTGCCTCGATGACGTAGGAGCTTTCTGATTAACTTGTAATTTACGCATTAACTAATCCCCTCTATTGACACCCCTCTCCGCAGACTTTTATCTAGTCGGCAACCGGCGCCCATTAGTTCAAACAACCCGCACTAATACCGAGCAAATACTTGTCGCTTTTATTGCCAGTTGATTCGCGCCTTTTTTGTTTTCCAGAAACGGATTTCGCTGCAAGACTTCAAGGAGAGAAACCGATGACCCGCACTTCGCACACACCCGAACTTGCAGCGCCAACGCTGGCATGCGCACAAAAAACCGGCATCAACCTGGCAACGGCAGCTCACCTGCTCATCGACGTGCCGCCCTACTGCGACATGGACGTTGGCGATCTGATCGAACTGTTCTGGGACAAATGCTATGTCGCGTCAAAAGTCCTCAGCGCGGCCGATGTGGGCGAGTCGGTCAGCCTGCGGGTGCCGGAGAGTTTCATTGCCAATGGCACCGCGCGCATTCACTACCGCGTGATGCAGGTCGGCCAGGGCCCCGCGCTTTCGGCAACGACGCGGATACAGGTCAAACTCGATTGCCCGGGTGGCCAGCCCGCTGCGCACTGCGAAGATGAAAACCAGCAACTGGCACCGGTGATCATCCCCGAAGCGATTCGCCGCCAGGGCGTCAACCCCAGCCAGATCAAACGCGGCGTGCCGCTGACTATCGAGCCTTATCTGAACATGGCCGAAGACGACGCCATCACATTGCGCTGGGGTGATGTGCGCATGGATCTGGCGGCGCTCACTGCGGCCGACGTCGGGCTGCCGATTCAGGTCTGGGTGCCACCGGCGGTCATTGTCGAAGCGGGCGAAGACCTGCGGCTGGACGTGACCTACTGCATCCTCGACCGGGTCGGTAACAACTCGCGCTGGGCACCGCCGCGCACACTCAAAATCGGTTGCGTGAATCCGTACGTGAAAGTCCCGTTGAAGCCCGAATTCAAGGCCGCTGAATCACGTACCAAGTGAGACCTGCTCAAGGTGGGAGGTCAGTTATCTCTCACCTGAACCTCGTTAACCAAGCCGAACATCCACCCTTCTATGCATATTCCTAAAAGTTAGTTCATTTAATTTTTATACACGCTTAGGGTATATGCACCGGACCACCGGACATTCTTTCAATCGTCGCACTCCGCGGCGTTTTTCATGAGATGTGAGGTAGGTATGGTCCGGAACACAATCACCCCAGTGCAGATCGCCAGGGCATTGCGTGCAGCCAGGGAGCGGCACTGATGTCCAGTCTGGCAGATGCGAATCTGCAGTCCGATCTGGACATCGCCCCACTGTTGTTGCCCGCGCAAGTACTGCGCAACGACGCTCAAGCCATCAAGGCCGCCCACGAGCTGGCGCAGGCCGCCCGCGTGCAGGCGGCCAAACGCGACCGTCAGCGCAAGCTGCCATGGTCGGAAATCGAACAGTTCACCCGCAGCGGTCTGGGCAGCATTGCCATCCCGCGCGAATACGGTGGCCCGCAGGTTTCCTTCGTCACATTGGCTGAAGTATTCGCGATCATTTCTGCCGCCGACCCGGCGCTCGGACAGATTCCGCAAAACCAGTTCGGCATCATCCATCTGGTGCTCGGCACCGCTACCCAAGCGCAGAAAAAGCAGCTGTTCCAGAGTGTTCTGGAAGGTTGGCGCATCGGCAATGCCGGCCCGGAACGCGGCACGAAAAACACCTTGGAACTGAAGGCGCGAATCAGTGCAGATGGCGACGACTACGTGATCAACGGCCAGAAGTTCTATTCCACCGGCGCCCTGTTCGCCCACTGGGTCGCGGTGAAAGCGCTCAACGATGACGGCAAGCAAGTGCTGGCCTTCGTCCGTCGCGGCACGCCAGGTTTGCGCATCGTCGATGACTGGTCGGGTTTCGGCCAGCGCACCACCGCCAGCGGCACGATCCTGCTGAACAACGTACGCGTCGAGTCGAGCCTCGTCATCGACAACTGGAAGATCAACGACAAGCCGAACACCCAAGGCGCAGTGTCGCAGCTGATTCAAGCGGCCATCGACGCTGGCATCGCCCGTGGCGCCATCGACGACGCCATCGACTTCGTCAAAAGCCGCGCGCGACCATGGATCGACGCCAAGGTCGAGCGCGCCAGCGATGACCTCTACGTGATCGCCGATATCGGCAAACTGAAAATCGAACTGCACGCCGCCGAAGCGCTGCTGCGCAAGGCCGGGCAAGTGCTCGATGAAGTCCACGCCGCGCCGCTGACTGCCGAATCCGCCGCACGCGCTTCGATCGCCGTGGCCGAAGCAAAAGTGCTGACCACCGAGATTTCGCTGCTGGCCAGCGAAAAGCTCTTCGAACTGGCCGGCAGCCGCGCGACCCTCGCCGAATTCAATCTCGACCGCCACTGGCGCAACGCCCGCGTGCACACCCTGCACGACCCGGTGCGCTGGAAATATCACGCAGTCGGCGCCTATCGCCTGAACGGCACTTTGCCGGCTCGCCATTCCTGGATCTGAGACGACCAGTCATCTGGAGAACCCCCTATGACGCTTTCCCATCACGTCGCGCTCATCACCAGCGATGAGCAAGCCCTGATCGTCGCCAGCGACCTGGCCGAAGATTTCAAACGCGACAGCGCGATCCGCGACCGCGAACGCCGCCTGCCATTGGCCGAGCTCGAAGTGTTTTCCCGCTCCGGCCTGTGGGGCATCAGCGTGCCAAAAGACTACGGCGGCGCGGGCGTATCCAACGTCACCCTGGCCAAAGTCATCGCCCTGATTGCGCAGGCCGACGGTTCACTCGGGCAAATTCCGCAGAACCATTTCTACGCACTGGAAGTGCTGCGCGTGAATGGCAGCGATGAACAGAAACAACGTCTGTACGCCGAGGTCCTCGCCGGTCAACGCTTCGGCAATGCGCTGGCAGAACTGGGCACCAAAACCGCTCACGACCGCGTCACCAGCCTCGAACGCGACGGCGCTGGTTATCGCATCAACGGTCGCAAGTTCTACTCGACCGGGGCGATTTACGCGCAGCGCATTCCGACGTCGGTGGTCGATGAAAACGGCGTACAGCAACTGGCCTTCGTCCCGCGCGAGAGCAAGGGCCTGACGGTGATCGACGACTGGAGCGGCTTCGGCCAGCGCACCACTGGCAGCGGCTCGGTGGTGTTCGAAGATGTCTATGTAGCGGCCGAAGATGTGCTGCCGTTCCAGAGCGCTTTCGAGCGCCCGACCACGGTCGGCCCGCTGGCGCAGATTCTCCACGCCGCCATCGACACCGGCATCGCCCGCGCCGCTTTCGAAGATGCCTTGCATTTCGTGCGCAGCAAGACCCGTCCGTGGATCGATTCCGGCAACGACAAGGCCACCGAAGATCCACTCACATTGAAGAGCTTCGGCCACTTGAGCATTCGGTTGCACGCCACCGAAGCCTTGCTCGAACGTGCCGGCGAAATCCTCGATGCCGCGCAAGCCGAAACCAACGCCGAAACCGTCGCCGCCGCATCGATCGCGGTTGCCGAAGCGCGGGCGATCAGCACGGAAATTTCCCTCGCCGCCGGCAGCACCCTGTTCGAACTGGCCGGCAGCCAGGCGACGCTGAGTGAACACGGCCTCGACCGGCACTGGCGCAACGCCCGAGTGCATACCCTGCATGACCCAGTGCGCTGGAAATATCACGCAGTTGGCAATTATTACCTCAACGACGAAAACCCTCCGCTGCGAGGGACGATCTGATGAGCGCTGCGAAAAAGAAAATTCTGCTCAACGCGTTCAACATGAACTGCATCGGCCATATCAATCACGGCCTGTGGACGCATCCGCGCGACACTTCGACCCGCTACAACACGATCGAATACTGGACCGAACTGGCGCAGTTGCTTGAGCGTGGATTGTTCGATGGCTTGTTCATCGCTGACATCGTCGGCGTCTACGACGTCTACCAGAACTCGGTGGACGTCACGCTGAAAGAGTCGATCCAGTTGCCGGTCAACGATCCGCTGCTGCTGGTTTCAGCGATGGCCGCCGTCACCAGAAACCTCGGCTTTGGCCTGACTGCCAATCTCACTTACGAGCCGCCGTATCTGTTCGCCCGACGCATGTCGACGCTCGATCATCTGAGTCGCGGCCGGGTCGGCTGGAACATCGTCACCGGTTACCTGGACAGCGCCGCCAAAGCCATGGGCCTGCGCGAACAGGTCGAACATGACCGCCGCTACGACCAGGCCGAAGAATATCTGCAGGTCTTGTACAAGCTCTGGGAAGGCAGCTGGGAAAACGGCGCGGTGCTCAACGACCGCGAGCAGCGCATCTACGCCAATCCGGAAAAAGTGCACAAGGTCGAGCACAAGGGCGAGTTCTATCAGGTCGAGGGTTATCACCTCTGCGAGCCGTCACCGCAGCGCACGCCGGTATTGTTCCAAGCCGGCAGCTCCGATCGCGGCTTGCTCTTCGCCGGGCGTCACGCCGAATGCGTGTTCATCAGCGGCCAGAACAAACCATCGACCAAAGTGCAGGTCGACAACGTCCGTGCCAGCGCGGTCGAAGCCGGGCGCAATCCTCAAGACATCAAGGTATTCATGGGCCTCAATGTGATCGTCGGCGCCACCGAAGAAGCGGCGTGGGCCAAGCATGCCGAGTACCTGAGCTACGCCAGCGCCGAGGCCGGCGTGGCGCATTTTTCCGCCTCCACCGGCATCGACTTTGCCCAGTACGAAATCGACGAACCGATCCAGTACGTGAAGAGCAACGCGATTCAGTCGGCGACAAAAAACCTGCAGAACAACGACTGGACCCGGCGCAAATTGCTCGACCAGCACGCCCTCGGTGGTCGTTACATCACCGTGGTCGGCTCGCCCGAGCAGGTAGCGGATGAACTCGAATCGTGGATCGCCGAGACCGGTCTGGACGGCTTCAACCTGACCCGCATCGTCACCCCGGAAAGCTATGTCGATTTCATCGAACTGGTGATTCCCGAGTTGCAGCGGCGCGGCTCGTACAAGACTGCGTATGAGGGCGGGACCTTACGCGAGAAGTTGTTTCACGGTGAGGCGCAGTTGCCTGAGCAACATGCCGGCTCTTCGTACCGACGCTAAAAGCATCGCTGGCAAGCCAGCTCCCACAAGGGTCTGCGGCGCACACAAAACCTGTGGGAGCTGGCTTGCCAGCGATGAGGCCACAACAGGCACCACAAATCTTATGCACTGACTGGAAAACTCATCATGACCAAAAAAACCCTGTCCCACCCAGTCAAAGCACTGGCTCTGGCCTTCGGCCTGTTCAGCTCGGCGGTATTCGCTGCGGATGCGCCGCTGAAAATCGGCACCACCGCCGCTTTTGCCATCCCGCTGGAAGCCGCCGTCGAGGAAGCCTCCAAACAAGGCCTGAAAGTCGAACTGGTGGAATTCACCGACTGGATCGCGCCCAACGTCAGCCTCGCCGCTGGCGACATCGATGTGAATTACTTCCAGCACATTCCGTTCCTGGAAAACGCCAAAGCCGCGTCCGGTTTCGATCTGGTGCCATTCGCTCCTGGGATCATTAACAACGTCGGTCTGTATTCGAAGAAATACAAAAGTTTCGATGAACTGCCCGAAGGCGCCAGCGTCGCCATCGCCAACGACCCGATCAACAGCGGACGCGGTTTGCAATTGCTCGCCAAGGCCGGGTTGATCACCCTGAAACCGGGCGTCGGCTACAAAGCCACCGAGGACGACATCGTCGCCAATCCGAAGAACATCAGGATCCTGCAGGTCGAAGCCGTGCAACTGGTGCGCGCGTATGACGACGCTGATCTGGTCCAGGGTTATCCAGCCTACATCCGTCTGGCGAAGACCTTCGATGCCGGCTCGGCGCTGCTGTTCGACGGTCTCGATCACAAGGAATACGTGATCCAGTTCGTCATCCAGCCGAAGAGCAAAACCGACCCGCGCCTGATCAAGTTCGTCGACATCTATCAGCATTCGCCGGCCGTTCGCGCGGCACTGGACAAGGCCCACGGCAAGCTCTATCAGGCCGGCTGGGAAAGCTGAACATGACCGCAGCGATCCAACGGCGACTGGAGCTTCCAGAGCCACACAATGCTGAAAAAACCGAGCTGCACCCCGAGTTGAATCGCGCCCACGTACGCTTTATTGGCGTGGGCAAAACCTACGACGGCCGGCAAGGTCCGGTCGCGGCTTTGCAGGGCATCGACCTGGCGATTCAGCGTGGTGAAGTGTTCGGCATCATCGGCCGCAGCGGCGCCGGCAAGTCGTCGCTGATCCGCACGATCAATCGCCTGGAACAGCCAACGTCGGGGCGGGTGCTGATCGATCAGGTCGATATCGGCGAGTTCGATGAAGACCGCCTCGTCGCTCTGCGCCGGCGTATCGGCATGATCTTCCAGCACTTCAATCTGATGTCGGCCAAGACCGTCTGGCAGAACGTCGAGTTGCCACTGAAAGTCGCCGGCGTGCCGAAGGAACAGCGCGACAACAAGGTGCGCGAACTGCTCGAACTGGTCGGCCTGCAAAGCAAGCACAAGGCCTACCCGGCACAACTCTCCGGCGGGCAGAAGCAGCGTGTCGGCATCGCCCGCGCGCTGGTGCATGACCCGGACATTCTGCTCTGCGATGAAGCGACATCGGCACTCGATCCGGAGACCACGCAGTCGATCCTCGGCCTGTTGCGCGAGATCAACAAACGCCTCGGCCTGACCATTGTGCTGATCACTCACGAAATGGCAGTGATCCGCGACATCTGCGATCGCGTCGTCGTGCTTGAGCATGGCCATGCGGTCGAGCAAGGGCCGGTGTGGCAAGTGTTCGGCAATCCGCAACACGAGGTCAGCCAGACCTTGCTCGCGCCGCTGCAACACGCCTTGCCGGAAGAATTGCAGAGCCGTTTGCTGACGCAGTCAACGGCTTCAAATGCAGCGGTGGTGTTGCGTTTGCAGTTCACCGGCAGTGCCGCTGATGAGCCGGATCTGGCCGCGTTGTTTGCGGCGTTGGGTGGCCAAGTGAAGCTGCTTCAGGGCGGCGTGGAAAGGATTCAGGGTCACGCACTGGGGCAGCTGTTGCTGGCCGTCAGCGGCTCGGCGTTCAGCGCCGGGCAATTGCGCGAACGCGCCGGGCAATGGGCGCAACGAGTGGAGGTATTGGGCTATGTGGTTTGATCGCTTGCTGCAGGGTTTTATCGACACTTTCCTGATGGTCGGCGTGTCGTCGCTGATCGCGCTGCTGGCGGGGATTCCCATGGCGGTGATTCTGGTCACCAGTGACAAGGGCGGGATCTATGAGGCGCCGCTGTTGAACCGTGCGCTGGGCGCCTTCGTCAACCTGTTCCGCTCGATCCCGTTCCTGATTCTGATGGTTGCGCTGATTCCGTTCACCCGCCTGATCGTCGGCACCACCTATGGCGTGTGGGCCGCTGTGGTACCGCTGACAATCGCCGCAACGCCCTTCTTCGCACGGATCGCCGAAGTGAGTCTGCGCGAGGTCGATCATGGTCTGATCGAAGCCGCGCAGGCCATGGGTTGCCGGCGCTGGCATATCGTCTGGCATGTGCTGCTGCCCGAGGCGCTGCCGGGGATTGTCGGCGGTTTCACCATCACCCTGGTGACGATGATCAATTCGTCGGCCATGGCTGGGGCAATTGGTGCTGGTGGGCTGGGGGATATAGCTTACCGCTACGGCTATCAGCGCTTCGACAGCCAGATCATGTTGACGGTGATCGTCTTGCTGGTGGCGCTGGTGGCGGTGATTCAGTTGGGTGGGGATCGGTTGGCTCGGGGGTTGAACAAGCGGTGAAGCAGACTCTTTGCTTCCGATGGCTGGGACGCCAGCGCCCACCATCGGATGCGAACTGGTGGCGCTACTGTGAGTGTTCACCCGACATAACCTGGAGTAATCGAATTTTTTTTCAGAAAAGCCCGGGTATTTCCCTGATCAAGCGTGTTTTCCATGTTTTCTCTTGTCTGAAAAATCAGACTCGTCATGTCTTTCCACTTCACGCTGTTATGAGATTGCCACTCCACATACTCATCAGGCGAAGCCAGATCCGTTTCGACACCCGACATAATCCTTGTCAATACTTGCCACGTTTTGGATTGCATTTTGTGAAACACTGGATACAGATTTCCAAATGAAGCCAGATTATTGATTGAAGGCTTCAGATCAAAGCTGTCGACTCCGGTCAACGTCATATATTTACGTGACTCATCCTTCAGATGGAAGGCAGCAGCCCCATAGGCTGAAGCGCCACCCGCGCTGGCCAGACCGGAAGAGAGTTTCAAAGCCCCATAAACAGGCCTGAAATCCCCATTGAATTTCGGATGATCTAGCGAGCCATACTCTTTTATTATTCTGGAAGGGGAATGAGCATAGTCAAACATGCCCATTTCGAAACCATCCCGGATCTCCGTTGCAAAACCCGGTTTAACCCCCTGATGCCACATATTCATGAGGCCATCACCTTCTAGATCAGGGATGCTTTCCGGATTGATATTGAAAGTCAGTTTCGCCCTGGATATGACATCAACAGCGGCTTCCAGCAATTCATCCGCAGCCACATCGCTCTGGATGCGCGCCAGCTTTTTAATTTTGCCAATGGCAGAACTCTTATCCGTGTCCTTTCTAGCCATGATGCTGGGGAGCAAATGCAATTTGAAATGGGCCCTGCGCGCATGCTCCGCGTCACTTTCGCCGCTCAAAACGCTACTCAAACCTCTGACCGTCCCCTGTTCATCAACGAAAATCAGCGGACTATTTCCTAGCATTGCGTAAAGATTGATTCCATCGATATCTCGGCCAGGATCGGGACTTGTCCAGCGCTGTAACCACGGCGCGTAATAACGATAGCCATAATAGTAAAGACCGGTCGCATCCCGCTCTTTGCCTGAGTAACGAATCGTTTTGTTTTTCACCGCCAATGAATTCTTACCCGCCCAGCACGCCGTGCCACCAAACGGGTAATAGTGCTCCTGAGTCAAAATCCCCGCACCATCATCCAATTCCAGCGTGCTGGAACCAAGATGATCATTGAGGCTGTAACGCAGTTGGTCGCTTTCCACCCCGCTTGGCCAGTGCAGCAGTCGTACCTGATTGCGCCCGGTGTCGACACTGAAGACATGTCGCTCGACACCATCGACTTCGCGATGAATCTCAAGCCCCGGCAGATAACGAAGTTCTACCGTCAGCTTCTGACCGGACGCTTGGCTGACAGTCGTTTTACGCAACCGATGGCCCGGCTCGTCGTAGCCGTAACACTCGCAGTCATCGCTTTCATTCGGACGTTTCAGCAACACAACCCGGCTTAACTCATTGCGTACGTTCCAGCACACAGCCTGACCGCGTTGCAACTCCAACTGATTACCCGCCGCATCAAATCCCAGCGCTATCTCCGCTTCCCCGGGCAAGGAACCATCGTCGCGCTGCGCCAGGCTTCGGTTGCTGCGATGGGAGGTGTACATCGAAAAACCCGGCGCACCGCTGTGGTGGCGAGTGATCAGGTTGCCCGCTGCGTCGTAGTCGAATTTCTGCGTGTAGTTGCGCCGTTGATTGGGATCGAGCGGCGTTGGCAGCAGCTCCGGCAAGGCCGGGCCATGACTGGGCTGGCTGACTTCCCAGCCGCTGGCCTCGACCAGTTGATAAAGGCTGTCGTAGCGATACCGACTGACCGGATCGATGCGCTGATTGTTGAGCCAGGACACGGCTTGAGTCTTGTCTTCCAGGCTGATGATGTTGCCCACCGGATCGTAGACGTAATTCAGATCCTGCAACGGAGGATGCGTGCCGACACTGGCGAGCAGTCTCAGCAACCGGCCGTCATCGCGGCTGTATTCGGCGCGGGCGATGACGCCGTTGCCGGCCGTTTCGCTTTCGATCTGACCCTGCGCGTTGTAGCGAATCGCGCTGACCAGGCACTTCGGCTGCCTGCCCTCGCCGGCCTGCAACAGCCAGGTCGCGCAAGCTTGCCCGGCGATGTTGTAATGCTGCGTTCTGAGGTTTCCAACCGCGTCGGTGTGATGCTGCAACTCGCCGGTTGGAGTGAAAGTCTGCCGGGTGACGTAGGTTGTTTCCTCGAGATAGTCATCCCGCCGGTCGGGTTCGAGCGGCCAGTCAGGCGTCTCGAGCTCGATCAAAAAGCGTCGCGACTCCACCACCACTGCACCGCCGAGGCCGTAGCCATCGAAATGCCGATTGCCGGCCGGGTCGTCGTGGCGGATTGGTCGACCGCACTGGTTGTGCTGTGCGTGATCATCGGTGGCTTTTGCATAGGTCCAGCGCTCGACCACGCGAGGCTGCCCGTCGTGCGCCTGCTCGGTGAGGGCTAGCGGTCGCTGCAGATCATCGTATTGGCGGTGACTCTGACTGCCCCGCGCATCCCAGCCAGAACACATCGAGCCCGCTTCATTCAACAGCCGCACCTGCCAACCGGCGTCGACGCTGTCTGTGAGTAAGTCTTGACCGCTCAACGCGTAGATCGTGGCCAGATTCGGCTTGGGCGCAACGCCGTACAAACGCGGATCCCACGACGCTACCTGACGCCCCGCCTCATCAAAAATCTGCCGGGTGATGCGCGATTCGATGTCGGCTTTATCCGGGTGTCGGCAATAGGCAACGCTGCGAACCACCAGTGCGCGCGGGTCAATGACCGACAAGGTCGGAGTGGTGGTGTCATGACGAGTGCCCATTTGGAGTGAGTCCTTGGCATCTTTGATACCAAGACTGTGCTTATTCTGGTCGAGCCGCTACTGTAAAAACTAACAGGTCAACCTCTTTTAATGACTCAACCGCCAGGATTCAGGAAAACCATTTTTTGAAAAATCCCTGTTTGTGGGGCTTTTCGTAATAAGCGATGAAGTTGGCGATGGATCGGACGGATGATCCTTCTTCAGGCCTTCTGTAAAGCAATTCGTCGTGTGCTCCAACCACGCCGATTCCCGCCGAATGACCACCATCAAGATTCACCGACCATCCACCAGCACCGTTCATCCTCTCGAGCCTGGCCATTACCCTGGACCATTCGGGCATCGTATAGCCAGTCGCTGTGTCGCTGCGCCCGGTACTGCCGCCCCATGCCAAACGCGTACGCTGCCCGTTATCTGTTCCGCCGGGCAAACTGATGCCGGAGCGGATGTTAGGTGAACCTGCATGACCCAGTTTGCCCGGCTGATTGTTCTTCGGGTCAAAGAGAAATTTGGTGAGATCCAAATGGCTTTCCGGGAAGACCGCTTCCCCACCTTGCGAAAGCACAGGCCCGGATTCAATCCTCGATCCATCTCTCATTCGAACTGTCACGAAATGCTTTCGATAGTCTGAAGGCACCGGGGCGTAAATCTGACTTTTACCGCCGATCTTGCTTGGGCCAATCGGCGCAAACGGCGAAACGTTACTGCTAGCCTGATTCCGCATATTGAAGAAACCGCCGTTGATATAGGCAACGGCACCCGCGTTCGGGATAGCTGCTTGCGCCTTGATATCTTCTCCCGACGCCGTGTTCAGACGAAAACCAGTCTCGGCGCCCGCTACTTTGCTTCGCAATGTCGAATCAATCGACAAGTAGGCAAGGCTTCTATTGCCTACGATCAGACGAGTCAAATTCATTCCCATCCGATTGAACAATTCATTACCGCCGACAATATCGACTGCCACAATTCCCCGGGCCACTGTGCGTACCCAGACACCGTCTCTTGACGCCACTATTCCCGCATAAGCTCTGCGCCAACGATCCTGCGCATCGCTGCCCTTCAGACCGTCGGAATCGACAGCGCTTGTCGGATTGTTTGCGACCATTGCGTACAGATTCAACCCGTCCCCTTGCGGATCCGCACTTATCCATCGCTGTAGCCAAGGCGCGTAATATCGGTAGCCGTAGTAATAAAGTCCCGTAGCGTCTCGCTCCTTGCCAGAATATCGGACGGTTTTGTATGTCGCCGCCTGCGCATTTCTGCCAGCCCAGCAGGCTGTTCCTCCAAAGGGATAATACTGCTCCAGTGTCAGAACACAGCCTTCATCATCCAGCTCCACAGTAGAGGAGCCAATGAGATCGTCATAGCCGAAACGCAGTTGATCCGGGTTTCTGGCGCAAGGCCAGTGCAATAGTTTTATCGAAGCTCGACCGACTCCGGTTTCGATCACTTGATACTCTTCACCTCCGGCACGTCGGTGCAATTGGAGACCGGGAAGATAGCGAACCTCGCTATCCAGAATTCGAACCGCAGTCTGTCGGATAAACACTTTGCGCGAACGATGTCCGGAAATGTCATAACTAAAGCATTCGTAATCGTCGACCTCTGCCTCGCGTTGAACCAGCACTACGCGACTCAGCTCATTGCGCACGTTCCACGTCATGGCCTGTCCGCGCTGCAGCTCAAGCTGATTACCCGCCGCATCAAATCCCTGCGCTATCTCCGCTTCCCCGGGCAAGGAACCATCGTCGCGCTGCATCAAGCTTCGGTTGCTGCGATGGGAGGTGTACATCGCAAAACCCGGCGCACCGCTGTGGTGGCGAGTGATCAGGTTGCCCGCTGCATCGTAGTCGAATTTCTGCGTGTAGTTGCGCCGTTGATTAGGATCCAGCGGCGTTGGCAGCAGCTCCGGCAAGGCCGGGCCATGACTGGGCTGGCTGACTTCCCAGCCGCTGGCCTCGACCAGTTGATAAAGGCTGTCGTAGCGATACCGACTGACCGGATCGATGCGCTGATTGTTGAGCCAGGACACGGCTTGAGTCTTGTCTTCCAGGCTGATGATGTTGCCCACCGGATCGTAGACGTAATTCAGATCCTGCAACGGAGGATGCGTGCCGACACTGGCGAGCAGTCTCAGCAACCGGCCGTCATCGCGGCTGTATTCGGCGCGGGCGATGACGCCGTTGCCGGCCGTTTCGCTTTCGATCTGACCCTGCGCGTTGTAGCGAATCGCGCTGACCAGGCACTTCGGCTGCCTGCCATCGCCGGCCTGCAACAGCCAGGTCGCGCAAGCTTGCCCGGCGATGTTGTAATGCTGCGTTCTGAGGTTGCCTACCGCGTCGGTGTGATGCTGCAACTCGCCGGTTGGAGTGAAAGTCTGCCGGGTGACGTAGGTTGTTTCCTCGAGATAGTCATCCCGCCGGTCGGGTTCGAGCGGCCAGTCAGGCGTCTCGAGCTCGATCAAAAAACGTCGCGACTCCACCACCACTGCGCCAGCGAGGCCGTAGCCATCGAAATGCCGATTGCCGGCCGGGTCGTCGTGGCGGATCGGTCGACCGCACTGGTTGTGCTGTGCGTGATCATCGGTGGCTTTTGCATAGGTCCAGCGCTCGACCACGCGAGGCTGCCCGTCGTGCGCCTGCTCGGTGAGGGCTAGCGGTCGCAGCAGATCATCGTATTGGCGGTGACTCTGACTGCCCCGGGCATCCCAGCCAGAACACATCGAGCCCGCTTCATTCAACAGCCGCACCTGCCAACCGGCGTCGACGCTGTCTGCGAGTAAGTCTTGACCGCTCAATGCGTAGAGTGTGGCCAGATTCGGCTTGGGCGCAACGCCGTACAAACGCGGATCCCACGACGCTACCTGACGCCCCGCCTCATCAAAAATCTGCCGGGTGATGCGCGATTCGATGTCGGCTTTATCCGGGTGTCGGCAATAGGCAACGCTGCGAACCACCAGTGCGCGCGGGTCAATGACCGACAAGGTCGGAGTGGTGGTGTCATGGCGGGTATTCACGGCTACGCGAGTCCCTGATGTCTATACGCTGAGACTGAACCAGTTTTCTCCATCCCGATACTGTAAGAACTACCAGTTGCATTCAGGTTTGCGCACCCATGCGGTCATTCAGACAGGCTGGCGCGAGGACTGAATAAGCGCTAAGGTCGATGGCGGCAGGTGGCCATCAATCAGGCCCTTGTGATCGCGATATCTTAGGCAACGCCCTTCGCAAAAATCAGATGCTTCCTACACCACTTTTGTCGTTTCGCCAGCCCGAACCACGGGGGTTTGCAGGACGATTCCTAGAATATTTTGCCCGCTTGTACCCGAAATATCCTGTAGCTAATCTCCGGTCGTCACTGTTTTGCGGTGACTGGATTCAGTTGTCCGGCCGGCGACTGATCCGCGTGCAGCCGCCGTCCTGCTCGTTTAGTCGCGAAATGGTTGGCTCCCACTTGAAGTCAGGAGTTTACCCATGGAAAAAAATCTTGCCGATCCGCCACTCAGCCTTACCTCAAGCAAGCGGTTCACCGAGGATTTGCTCAAGGATCGCTCTGCACTGTGCCGCGCCGTCGACTCGCATCTGGCCGGCAATCAGGTCACGTTGGCGGGACAGAAACGCGTTTACAGCATCAGCGAAGATGTGACGCTGGAGGACGCCCAACTGTATGTTGCCGATCTGCTGCGCTGCGCTTCGGTGACCGTCCATCAATGCGGTGACCAGCTCGGGGGCGCGGATCGGGCCATGGTGTTCTCGGTCTGGCATCTGCTGGAAATGGCCAAGGCGATGATGGACCGCTCGATCGATTGTCTGGGAGCGAAGCAGCACTGAAGCCTGGCACCCATTGCCGCCTGCACTGGCCCCAGCGCAGGCGGCGTTTTTTTGCCGGTGAAAAGGCTTATAGTCCGCCCTCACGCCGCCAATACAGCATCGATCATGAAGCAAACGCCCAGCGACCTCGAACAGATCACCGCCACCACCCTTGGTCACTACAACTCGGTGGCCGAGGATTTCCGTGAAGGCACTCGCGACCACGATGTCAGCCAGAATATCGAGGCCTTGCTGCGTCACATTCACGGTGAAGCACCTTTCACGATTCTCGATTTCGGCTGCGGGCCGGGGCGGGATTTGCAAACCTTCACGCGCATGGGCCACGTCGCGATCGGCCTCGATGGCTCGCAGGAGTTCGCGCGCATGGCCCGCGAAGACAGCGGTTGCGAAGTCTGGCAGCAGGACTTTCTCAAGCTTGATCTGCCGGCCGAGCGCTTCGACGGCATTTTCGCCAACGCCGTGCTGTTTCATGTGCCGCTGCAGGTGTTGCCGCAAGTGCTACGGCAACTGCACGGCACCTTGAAACCGGGTGGAGTGCTGTTCAGTTCCAATCCGCGTGGCGACAACCAAGAGGGCTGGAACGGGCCGCGCTACGGCTCGTATCACGATCTCGAGGCCTGGCGCGGGTTGCTGACGGCGGCGGGGTTTGTCGAGCTGGAGCATTATTACCGGCCTGCGGGCTTGCCGCGCGAACAGCAGCCGTGGCTGGCGAGCGTGTGGCGTCGAGTTGATTGAAGATCAAAAGATCGCAGCCTTCGGCAGCTCCTACGTTGGAATGCATTTCCCTGTAGGCGCTGCCGAAGGCTGCGATCTTTTGCTTTTGCTTCAGGAAGATTCTTTTTCAGGCTCGCGAATCTTGTACCAGGCCACATACAGCGCCGGCAGGAACAGCAGCGTCAGCAGCGTCGCCACGACAATCCCGCCGATCATTGCGTAGGCCATCGGTCCCCAGAAAACTTCGCGGGCGATCGGGATCATGCCCATGCTCGCTGCCGCTGCGGTCAGCAGGATCGGTCGGCGCCGGTGTTCGGTGGCTTCGACCACCGCGTCCCACGGCGCATAGCCTTTCTGCTCGAACTCATCGATCTGCGTCACCAGAATCACCGAGTTGCGGATGATGATGCCGATCAGCGCGAGAATCCCCAGGATCGCCACGAAGCCCATCGGCGTGCCGGTCGGCACCAGCGCCAGGACCACGCCTATCAACCCCAGCGGCGCCACACTGGCGACCAGGAACATCTTCTGCACGCTGTGCAACTGAATCATCAGGAACGTCGCCATGAGGAACAGCATCAGCGGCAACACCTTGGCAATCGGCCCTTGGGCCTTGCCGCTTTCCTCGACCGTGCCGCCGGTGGCGACCTTGTAGCCGACCGGCAGTTTCGAGGCAAAAGCATCGATCGACGGCTTGAGCAGTTTCACCAGATCGGTCGGCTGAATCTCGTCGCGCACCGAGGCCTTGATGGTAATGGTCGGCAAGCGGTCGCGACGCCAGACCAGCGGTTGTTCCAGTTCATAGCGCACGGTGGCGAACGCCAGCAGCGGAATCGAGGTGCCGCTCGGCGTGACGATCTGCAGGTTCTGCAGGGTTTCCGGGGTACCGCGCTCGGAATCCACGGCGCGACCGACCACGTTGATCAGGTAGATATCGTCATCGACCTGGGTCAACGGTGAGCCGCTGACAATGCTGTTCATCAGGTTGGCCACATCTTCTGACGACAGTCCCAGTTGCCGCGCCTTGTCTTGGGCGATGTCGATGCGCAGGACTTTGCCGGGCTCGTTCCAGTCGTAAATGATCTCGCCGATGTGCGGGTTCTTGTCCAGTTCGGTGGCCAGATCGATGGCGTGTTTGCGCACCTGATCGACGTCTTTGCCGCTGACTCGATACTGAATCGGACGCCCCACCGGCGGGCCCATTTCCAAGGCCTGCACGTAGCTGCCGATGCCGACGAAGTCCTTGTGCAGCCGCTCGCGCAAGCGCTGACTCAACGCCTCGCGGGCTTCGAAATCCTTGCTGACGATCACCAGCTGCGCGTAGTACGGGTTCTGCAACTGTTGGTCCAGCGGCAGGTAGAAACGGATCGCCCCCTGACCGATGTAAGTGCTCCAGCGCACGATGTCCGGGTCGCCCTTGAGCGTCGCTTCGAGCTTGTCCACCGCCTTGCGGGTTTCGTCGATCGAGGCGTTTTGCGGCAGGTTCAGGTCGACCAGAATTTCCGGGCGGTCGGAAGCGGGGAAGAACTGGTTCTGCACGAAACGCATGCAGAACACCGCCAGCACGAACAACAGCACGGTGACGCCGATCGCCCACCAACGATTGCGCATGGCCCACAAAAGACCACCGTTGAAGGCGCGACCGACGCGACCCGGCTCGGCATCGTGGGCCTTCACCTTGTCGCTGAGGATGTGCACGCCAATCACTGGTGCGAAGAACACCGCCACCACCCACGAGACGATCATCGCCACGGCAATCACCGCAAACAGCGTGAACGTATATTCACCCGCCGAACTGGCGTTGAGACCAATGGGCACGAAACCGGCGACGGTCACCAGCGTACCGGTGAGCATCGGGAATGCCGTCGAGGTGTAGGCGAACGTCGCCGCCTGCTCCTTGCTCTCGCCCATTTCCAGGCGCGTAACCATCATCTCCACGGTGATCATCGCGTCGTCCACCAGCAGACCGAGGGCGATGATCAGCGCGCCGAGGGAAATCCGCTGCATGGTGATGCCGCTGTATTCCATGAACACGAATACCATGGCCAGCACCAGCGGAATCGAGCAGGCCACCACCAGACCGGCGCGCACGCCGAGGCTGATGAAACTCACCACCAGCACGATGATGACCGCTTCGAACAGCGCGCTGGTGAAACCGCCGACGGCCTCTTCCACCACCACCGCCTGATCGGAAACGGTGTGCACGCCGACGCCGACAGGCAAGTCAGCGGTGAGCTGGTCGATTCGCTCGTGCAGCGCCTTACCGAATTCCTGAACGTTGCCGCCCTTCTGCATGGCAATCGCCAGGCCGATCGCCGGTTTGCCGTCGAAGCGGAATTCCGGTGTCGCCGGGTCGACGTAGCCACGGCTGATCTCGGCGATGTCGGCCAGACGATAGAAGCGATCGTTGAGCTTGAGATTGACCTCGGCCAGATCTTTCTCCGACTCGAACTGGCCCGAGGTGCGCACGGAAATCCGCTCCGGCCCCGCCTCGATCACCCCGGCCGGAGTCACCGCGTTCTGCGATTGCAGGCTCTGCACCACCTGGCGCTGGTCGATACCTAACGCGGCAAGTTTGCGCGTGGAGAAATTCAGGTAAATCGTTTCGTCCTGCTGGCCGACCATTTCGATCTTGCCCAGCCCCGGCACGTTGCGGATCTCGGCCCGCGCCTGTTCCACGTAATCGCGCAACTGGCGCATGGTCAGGCCGTCGGCGGTGAAGGCGTAGACCGAGCCGTACACGTCACCGAACTCATCGTTGAACCCCGGCCCCTGAATGCCCTGGGGAAACTGGCCGCGAATATCGTCGATCTTCTTGCGCACCTGGTACCAGATTTGCGGAATGTCCTCAGCGCTGGTGGTGTCGCGCAGGTACACGTACACCGTCGACTCGCCGGGGCGGGTGTAGCTTTTCACGTAATCGAGGGAATCGAGCTCTTCGAGTTTTTTTTCGATGCGGTCGGTGACCTGCTTGAGGGTTTCTTCCTGGGTCGCGCCCGGCCATTTGGTCTGGATCACCATGGTCTTGATGGTGAATGACGGGTCTTCTTCGCGGCCGAGATTGAAGTAGGAGAACACCCCCATCAGCAGCCCGACGAACATCAGGTACCAGACGAATGACTGGTGCTTCAAGGCCCATTCGGAGAGGTTGAAAGAGCCTTTCATTGACTGTCCTCGTCAAGTTTTACCGATTGTCCGGGTTTGAGACTGTTGACGCCGGCGCTGACCACGCGCTCGCCGTTTTGCACGCCACCGGCCAGCACCACGCTGTTGTCGCCACGGCTGACCACGCTGACGTCGCGCGGGTTGACGGTTTTGTTCTGCGTGTCGATGACCCAGATCCGGGTTTTACCGTCGGCTTCCTGCAACGCCGTCACCGGCAGTTCGATGCGCGGCTTGATCGCCGAGCTGAGGGTCACGCTGATCGCGGTGCCGAGGCGGAAACCGTCCGGCGTATCCGACAGGGTCAGGCGCGCGCGGCGGGTGCGCGTGGCGCTTTGCGCCTGGGGTTCGATCTCGCGGATGATCGCCGTGGTGTTGATGCTCGGGTCGAGTTGCGCGGCCACCGAGAACACCACGTCGCTGGGCAACTGATCGACCAGCGTATCGGGCAGATCGATCACCGCTTCCTTGATGTCCGGCTGCGCCAGCGTCACCACCTGTTGGCCGGCAGTTACCACTTGCCCGGCTTCGGCGTTCCACGCGGTGACCACGGCTTTGTGATCGGAGCGCAGCTCGGTGTAGCTCAGTTGATCCTTGCTCTGGCTGACCGCCGCGCGTGCCTGATCGAGCGAGGCCTGAGTGGTTTTCAGATCGGTGTTGGCGACGTCCAGTTGCGCCTGCGCACCGACGCCGCGATCGAACAGCGCTTGCTGACGACGTGCATTGGCCTGCGCGTTGATCAGCTGCGCCTGGATCCGCGCCAGATCGCCCTGGGCCGAGCGCAACTGGTTCTGCTGATCGGACGGATCAAGGGTGGCGAGCAAGGTGCCCTTCTGCACCTCGGCGCCGACATCGACGTTGCGGCTGGCGATGCGTCCACCGACGCGGAAACCGGTGTTGCTCTCGTAACGCGCCTGAATGCTGCCGGCAAAGCGTCCGAGGCTTTCTTCGTTGAGCGCTTTGACCGTGACCGACAGCACCGGACGTACCGGTTCCGGCGGGGTTTCCTTTTCCGAGCAGGCGCCCACCAGCAGCGCCATGCACAACAGTCCGAGGCGCTTCATGGATGCGCTCCCGGTTGCAGATCCTTGTAGGTGTTTTCGGCAATCTCGACTTTCATGCCGGGGTGCAGCAACTGGCCGCCGGCGACAATGACTTTCTCGCCGCCCTTGAGACCTTCGCTGATGATCACTTTGCCGGTCAGGTAGCGACCGACCGTGACCGTGTGCAACTGCGCTTCGCCTTTGTCATCGACCAGCCACACCGCCGGGTCGCTGATGTTTTTTGTCAGCGCCGACCAAGGCAGTTCCACAGCTGATTTGCCGGTGCCTTTGGCGGTGGCGCTGACCACAGAACCGAGTTGCATGCCCGGCGGCAGCTTGTCGAGGCTGACCTTGACCTGCACGGTGCCCGATTGCGCAGACACCGATGGCGTGATCTCACGCACGGTGCCGGTGGTCTTGATCTCGGGATTGTCGAGCAGGCTGACCACGATCGAACGATCGGACGGACGCTCGGCCAGCAGCGATTCGTAGACATTGAATACCGCGTCGCGGTCGCCATCGCGGGCTAGACTGAAAATCGGCGCGGTGGCCTGCACCACCTGGCCGACTTCGGCCTGGCGCTCGGTGATCACCCCGGGTGCATCGGCGATCAGCGCGGTGTAGCCGAGCTGGTCCTTGGCGTTGGCCAGCTGCGCCTGCGCCGCGCTCAATGCGCTCTGACTGCTGCGCAGCGCGGCTTGTGCCGAATCGTATTCGCTCTGGCTGGTGTAGCCCTTGGGCAGGAGTTTTTGCTGACGCACGAAAGCGGCTGCCGCTTGCTTCACGCGGGCCTGTTCGGCGACGACCTGGGCCTGAGCGGAATCGACGTTGGTCTGCAGATCCTTCGGATCGAGTTTGGCCAGCACCTGTTTGGCCGTGACGCGGTCGCCGACATCGACCATGCGCTGGATGATCTTGCCGCCGACGCGAAATGACAGCTGGGTCTGCACCCGCGCCTGCACATCACCGGTGAGGGTCACCGCTGCGGCGTAGTTGGCCGGTTCGACCTCTTGCACAAAGACCCGTGGCAAGTATTCCTCAGCAGGCTTCTTGTCGCCGCAAGCGGTGAGCAACGCCATGGCGCTCACGGCCATCAGCACTTTCAATCCGGGACCCGCCATGCACACTCCTTGGCCTTAAATGCTGCTGTCGAGACGATACGACTTCAGAGCTTAGAACAGGGTTCCACGGTTGCGGACGCCAACACCAGATTTATCTCATTAAAGGTATGCTCCCCGCGTATCGCAGTGACCCGGAGAAGGATTTCATGCTCAACACCCTGGCCGTGGCCAATTACCGCTCGATCAACAAACTGGTGATTCCGCTCGGGCGCCTGAACCTGATTACCGGGCCAAACGGCAGCGGCAAGTCCAACCTCTACCGCGCCTTGCGCCTGCTGGCGGAAACCGCCCAGGGCGGTGTGGTCAATGCACTGGCGCGTGAGGGCGGGCTGGAATCGACGTTCTGGGCCGGGCCGGAAACCATCAGCCGACGCATGCGCAACGGTGAAGTGGCGATCGAGCCGACGGTGCGCCAAGGCGTGAAAAGGTTGCGCTTGGGATTCGCCGGCGAGGACTTCAGTTACGCCATCGGCCTGGGCCTGCCGGAGCCGAGCACTTCATGCTTTTCCCTCGACCCGGAAATCAAGCGTGAGTGCATCTGGGCCGGCCCGGTGTTTCGCCCGGCGAGCCTGCTGGTCGACCGCAACGGCCCGATGATCCGCGCCCGCGAAGGTCGCGCCTGGGATGTGCTGGCGCAACACACACCGAACTTCGATAGCTTGTTCGATCAGGTCGGCAATCTGCGCAGCTCGCCGGAAGTGTTTCAGATGCGCGAATTCATCCGGCGCTGGCGCTTTTATGATCACTTTCGCAGCGATGCCGACGCGCCGGTGCGTCAGCCGCAACTGGGCACGCGCACGCCCGTCCTGCACCACGATGGCCGTGATCTGGCGGCGGCCTTGCAGACAATTATCGAGATTGGCGATCCGCAAGCACTGAGCGCGGCGATCAGCGATGCGTTTCCCGGCGCGCGGCTGAATATCGCACTGTTGGCCGGTGGCCGTTTCGCTATCGAGTTTTATCAGGAAGGCTTGTTGCGACCGCTGTCAGCGGCAGAACTGTCGGACGGCACTTTGCGTTATCTGCTGCTGATCGCCGCCCTGCTGACCCCACGACCGCCATCGCTGATGGTGCTCAACGAACCGGAAACCAGCCTGCACCCGGACCTGCTGCCGGCGCTGGCGCGGCTGATCATTCGCGCTTCGGAGCAGTGTCAGGTGTGGGTGGTGTCACATGCGCGACGATTGATCTCGGCGTTGCAGGAAGACCCGGAATGCAATTGCATCGTGCTGGAAAAGACGCTGGGGCAAACCGGGATCGTCGGGCAGCGGGTGCTGGATGAGCCGGCGTGGCATTGGCCGGATTGAGGGTGCCAGCGAAAAGCCCCTCACCCTAACCCTCTCCCAGAGGGAGAGGGGACTTCACCGAGTTGTTTGCGAGAGTTACGCCGACCTGAAAGCCTGAAGTCGAACCTGATTTTGAAAAGCCCAGACATCGGCTCCCTCTCCCTTGGGAGAGGGCTGGGGTGAGGGGCGAGCCTCACCGCTGATCCAACGGGCAATCACCCCAACCACTTGCCCCCTTCACCAATCACACTCTCAGGCCGGGTGTCATCACTCAGCTCTTTGCGCACATATTGGGTGACCGAATTTTGCTTAGCCCATCTGGGCTGCCCACATTCATCTCGCTTAAACATTATTCTGCGGGTTTGCCGGGAAGGAATAAGACGGCTATTTTTCCTTGCGCTGTAGGACGGATCTTTTTTTCAGGAAAGACCTCCAAGGACCCACAGCTTTTGGCCAGACTCTCCGGCCCATCCACCACAAGGAAGAACAACATGGACGTAAAAGTGCCGCAGCGGCTGGATCCGCAGGACATTGTGAAATTGCTCAGGGCGTTGCGCCGGGCGTTGAAGACTACAGCGTAAGTCGAAAGCCCCTCACCCCAACCCTCTCCCGAAGGGAGAGGGGGCCGACCGTGGTGTCTTTCGTCGTACATCGACCTGACGAACCGAGTCGATTATGGATTCAGCGACGCACGAACAGGTCGGCGGGCCTCTACAGCATCCCCCAATCGGTCCCCTCTCCCTCTGGGAGAGGGCTAGGGTGAGGGGCTTTTCAAGACACACAAAAACGCCGATGACCATCACTGGCCATCGGCGTTTTCACGTCTGAAGCGGATTCACTCAAGCGTCAGATCAGAACGCCGGCAATACCGCGCCGCTGTACTTCTTCTCGATGAACGCTTTGACTTCCGGGCTGGTCAGGGCCTTGGCCAGTTTCTGGATCGCGTCACTGTTCTTGTTGTCCTCACGGGCCACCAGGAAGTTCACGTACGGCGAGTCAGCGCCTTCGATCACCAGCGCATCTTTCTGCGGGTTGAGCTTGGCTTCCAGCGCGTAGTTGGTATTGATCATGTCCAGATCAACTTCTTTCAGCACGCGCGGCAGCAGGGCCGATTCCAGTTCCTTGAACTTGAATTTGTGCGGGTTCTTGGCGATGTCTTTCGGCGTTGCCAGAGCGTTTTTCGGATCTTTCAGTTCGATCAGACCGGCCTTCTGCAGCAGGATCAGCGCACGGCCGCTGTTGCTGCCTTCGTTCGGGATGGCGATGGTGGCGCCATCCGGCAGTTCAGCCAAGGTTTTGTACTTGCTCGAGTAGCCACCGAACGGTTCAACGTGTACGCCCTGCACGGTCACCAGGTACTTGGACTTGTCGTCCTTGTATTTGCCTTGGTTGAAGCTGTTCAGGTACGGCAGGGTCTGGAAATAGTTGGCGTCCAGACGCTTCTCGCCAACCTGTACGTTCGGTTGCACGTAGTCGGTGAAGACCTTGATTTCCAGATCGACGCCTTCTTTGGCCAGGGTCGGTTTGATCAGCTCAAGGATTTCAGCGTGGGGCACCGGTGTTGCGGCAACCACCAGTTTCTCGCCGGCGTTGGCGAAAGAAGCCGTCAGAGCAGCCGCCAATGCGGTAAACAACAGAACCTTTTTCATGCAGTGTCCTTATCGAAAATCACGGTCGTCATCGACGACGGCATTTAATACGTGTGCCAGTGAAGTGATATCGCTGGCGTGAGGCGGACAATACCCGGATTTTTTATTCCCGGACAATAACGTTTATTCAGCTTCATATTCCATTTTGTTCATGCTGAAGAAAATGCTTATACCGCCTCGCTCAAGCGAATCAGCCAATCTTTCAAGGCCTTACGCTCTGCACTGCTACCGCCGATGTGGGTCTGCCTCACCAGACGTTCGATCTGAACCTGCGGCGCAGACGCGTCAGGCAGGTTCAGATGTTCCGGCAGGATCTCGTCGCCGGTGCTGACCAGCAGAGCGAAGTGGATGACGTTTTCCAGTTCGCGGGTGTTGCCCGGCCAGCCGTGTTGTTCGAGCACATGTTGCGCGGCTTCGCTGATCAGCGGCACGGGCAGGTCCAGACGCTGGCTGTAGATGCCAAGGAAATACTCGGCCAGCGAGAGGATGTCGCCGGTCCGCGCGCGCAACGCCGGCAGCTCCAGATGACCCTCGCTGAGATAGTGATAGAGCCGCTCGTGAAATTTCCCGGCGTCCACGGCCTGGGCCAGATCGATGCTGGTCGCCGCCACCAGACGCACATCCACGGGGCTCGGCTGATGCGCACCGACGCGGGTGACTTCGTGATTTTCCAGCGCCGCGAGCAGCTTGACCTGAATCGGCAGCGGCAAATCGCCGATCTCATCCAGGTACAAGGTGCCGCCGTTGGCCGAACCGAACCAGCCGGCGCGGCTGCTGGCCGAACCGCTGTAGCTGCCGGCGGCGTAGCCGAACAGTTCGGCGTCGGCGTAGGTCGGGCTGATCGCGCCGCAGTTCACCGAAACGAACAGACCGCTGCGGTCACTGGCGCGATGGATATGCCGGGCGAGCAGCTCTTTACCGGTGCCAGTCTCACCGCGAATCAACACTGAAATCGAACGGGGAGCCAACTGCTCCAACTCCTCGCGCAATTGCCGCGAGCGTGGGTCGACGAACACCAGCGCCTTGGCGCGAATGCTCAGGGGGCTCTTTTCCGCATCGGGAAAGGTCAGCAAGGGCTGACCGAAGGTTTCAAAACTCATGGTAGGCTCCCGCCCAAAACCGCCAGCCGACGGGGGCGTTGAAAAATTAGATCAGGCGCGACGGCGGGCGTGGTCTTCCAGGCGGTTTTGCAGGCGATAGAGATAGGCGAAACCCTGCTCCCAACGCTGATGCCCGGACTTGACGTTGATGTGCCCGGCACCGGCAAGAATCCCCGCCTCCGCCCCCCAGTTACGTGCCAGTTCGAGCGCGCGCGGGGCACTGACGGCGGCGTCGTTGTCGGAGCTGACGACCTGACTGGGGAATGGCAACAGATCGGTCGGAATCGGTGCGAAGTTGCGCAGTGCCGGCGCACATGCAGGACGCTCGACATCGGCCGGCGCAACCAGCAACGCCCCGCGCACCTGACGCAGGTATTGCAACGGCGCTGTCGCCGCCCAGTGGGCAACGGTGATGCAACCGAGGCTGTGAGCGATGAGAATGACCGGCGTGCTGTCGGCGGCAATCGCTTCGGCCAGCGCGGCGACCCAGTCCTCACGACGCGGCGTCAGCCAATCGGCCTGTTCCACCCGTGCGCTGTTCGGCAGGCTGTTCTGCCAATGGCTTTGCCAATGATCTTCTGGCGATCCTTGCCAGCCCGGCACAATCAGGTAGCGGATTGATTCGTTGCGCATGGGGAAGCTCTCCTGCGTCGTGTCTGTTCCGGGTCGAGTATAGGGAGAGGAGTTATATTCGTTAAGGAATAAGAAGCTATTTATTAATACCTGTATCGAATATGTGATCTGTGTAGGGCATAAGCTTCTTCCCCCTCACCCCAGCCCTCTCCCCCAAGGAGCGAGGGGGAAAGGGAGCTGATCTTCAGGCTCTTCAAATCTTGAGTTCGACTGGATTTCTCATATCGGTGTATAGCCGCCAGACAACCCGGTCAGTCCCCTCTCCCTCCGGGAGAGGGCTAGGGTGAGGGGCTTTTCAAAAACTGAACGCAAAAAAAGGGCCGCACCCTGCCAAGGAGACGGCCCCGGAAAAACGAAATCTGTCACCGCGCAGTAATCACCGACAACTTGGTAATCCCCGCCCGTTCGATCGAAGCCATGGCTCGCGCCACTTCGCCGTAATTCACCCCGTCATCGGCCTGCAATTGCACGCGCACCTCCGGGTCCTTGGCTTTGGCCGACTTGAGGTTGAATTCGAGCAAGTCGGGCTGAATCTCGTCCTTGTTGATAAACAGTTTGCCGACGCCGTCGATGCTCACCACCAGCGGATCCTTCTGCTCGACCGGCGCCACCGCTTCGGTCTTCGGCAGGTTGATCGGGATCGCGTTGGTCAGCAGCGGCGCGGTGACGATAAACACCACCAGCAGCACCAGCATCACGTCTACCAGCGGCGTCACGTTGATTTCACTGAGCACCTCATCCGTGTCTTGCGTGGAGAAGGCCATATCAGGAGGCCTCCTTCACTTTTGCCGCGTTGCCCGACGTTGCCACTTTGTGTGCGGTCGGGTGGATCAGCACGCGGAACGCGCTCTTCTGCGCCAGGCTGTAGAAGTCGTGGGCGAAGTCATCCAGATCCGCGGCGGTCAGTTTCAGCCTTCGCAAAAAATAGTTGTAAACCAGCACCGCCGGCACCGCAACGGCGATCCCCACGCCGGTCGCGACGAGTGCCGCACCGATCGGGCCGGCCACCGTTTCCAGGCTCGCCGAACCGGCGGCGCTGATGCCTTTCAAGGCCTCCATGATTCCCCACACCGTGCCAAACAGACCAATGAACGGCGAGGTGCTGCCGATACTCGCGACAACCGCCAGACCGGTTTCCAGCGAACGCCGTTCGCGGACGATCTGCTGGCGCAAGGCACGCTCGAGGCGATCCTGATGGTTGATCGCCTGGCTCAGATCATTCGCCTGCGGCGCCTCGCCCACCTGGATCGCTGCATAGCCAGCCTGCGCCACTCGCGCTGCGGCGCCGGGCTGGGTTTCGCTCAACTCTGCCGCGGCATCCAGACTCGACGCCGCCCAGAAACGTTTGTGAAAGCGCCGATCCTGCGCTTTCAGACGACCGAACTGCACAGCCTTGAGCAACGCCAGGCCCCAAGTGGCAACGGAAAAAACCACCAGCAGCCAGATCACCGCGCTTTCGATGGATTCCAGTGGAGATGCCAGTAACGTCATGATGTGTTCCCTCGTGTAAACATTTCGCGCGAATTTGGTTGCGGTTTAATGAATCTTGAAATCGATGGGCACGCTGACCCAGCCGTCCTGGGCGACATCACCCTGCTTGGCCGGGACGAAACTCCAGCGCTTGACGGCATTCAGCGCCGCATCGTCGAGCTGTTGCCGACCACTGCTTTTGGCAATCTGGATCTCGCCCGGTTTGCCGCTGGCCAACACATGCACCCGTAACAACACCGTGCCTTCCCAACCGCGCCGCTGGGCCAGCGACGGGTATTCCGGCGCCGGATTTTTCAGATACGCAGCGTTGGCTGAAGCCGGAGTAACAGGCGCCGGTGCCGGTGGCGCAGGAGGCGCTGGAGCGGCGACCGGGGCTGCGGGTTTCGCTGGCGCTGGCGGTTGCTCTACTGCCTTCGGCGCCGGTTTGGGCGGCGGTTTCACCACCGGTTTGGGTTTGGCGATCGGCTTGGGCGGCGGCGGTTTTACCGCCAACTCGTCCTCCACTGGCGGTGGCGGCTCGACCACGGGCGCCGGTGGTGGCGGCACCACAACCGGCGGCGCGGGCGGAGCCGGACGCGAAAACTCGATGGTCATCGGCGGAATTTCCGGCGGTACCACCGGCAGCACTGGCGTCGGCTTCTGGCTGACCCAGTAAATCACCGCGCCATGCACGACCAACGCGAGCACACCGAGCAAAAGGGTTTCGCGTCGACTCAAAATGCCCTTGGGAGCACGTTGCAAACGCAACTGCCCCAACGGCACCCTATGCGGCCGGCCAAGATCGACCAGCTCGCCACTCGGCGTGTGCCGCCACAGCAATTCCCCTGCGCTGGCGGCGGTCTGGACATTGCCCATTGTTCAACTCCCTGCGGTCTCTTTCCGTTCTACGAGCCAAAGCGATCGACCCGCCATTCTTGAAGCCCCCACGGCGTAGTCGATGGGGCAATCATTGGCTGTGGACGCTTATCACCGAAAGTAATCTTTAACGTTATCCATAGGCCTTCAAGGAATATACAAATCGCCCGTTTTTACCGAAGCCGCGCACTACAAGGGCTGCACCGATCTGCCATAAACGCCATGCTTTTACGGCATGAAAAGTATTCGGCTACGGCATCCGTTAACGCCTTAAAAGGCTGGTTTTGGTTCGCTGAATGTCGATGTTAGGCGCGATTGCCGCCGTCGCTGTCGATCAGCTGCGTCTGCTTGCCGGCGCCGCTGAGGATTGGTTGAACGGCCATGTCCAGGTCAGCGCCTTGAAAGCTCAATTAAAAGTCGTAGCGACCGGTAACGCCGAGGGTTCGCGGGGTGCCGAGCAGGCCTTCATAGCCGCCGTTGCCGCCGGTCCACAGAGTCGTGTAGTAGGTTTTGTCGAAGGCGTTTTTCAGCCACAGCGAGACGTCCCACTGGCCCTGATTGAAATCGCCGCGCAGGCCGGTAGAGAAGTTGACCACCGCGTAACTGGGGATCTGCCCGTAGTCGGAATCCTCGACCGTGCCCACCGCTTTGGAGCGGAACGCGTAGCTGCCGGTGACGTAGGGTTCGAAGCCGTTATCCAGATTCCATTTGTATTCGCCGTTGGCGTTGCCGATCCATTTCGATGCGCCGACCACTTGATGACCGCTGAGGTCGCAGGAGGCCGGTGCGCCTGGGGCCTGGCTGACTTCCGGCGGGCACGGTGCATCCTTGTACGAGAGGTAGCTGACGTCGTTGTACGAACCGTTGAAATTCAGGGTCAGGCCACGCAGCGGCACCACGGTGCTTTCGAACTCGATGCCGCGCGAGCGCACCGAGCCTGCGTTGGTCAGGTATTGCACGCGGTTGGCGGCGTCGTAGGCGTTGGTCTGGTAAGCGTTGACCTGGGTCCAGAACACGTTGGCGTTGAGTTGCAGGCGGCGATCCCACAGGGTGCTTTTGAAGCCGAGTTCGGCGTTGTTGGCGCGCTCGGTGCCGATCAATAACGAGTCGGCGCCAGCGGTAGGTGCGGAGCCGACCGCAAGGTTGACCCCGCCGGATTTCTCGCCGTGGGACAGCGTGGCGTAACCGAGCACATCGTCGGTGATGCGATAGCTCAGGTTGAGCAGTCCCGAGGGGCTGGAGCTGTACTGATTCAAGTCTCCGGAATCGTAGACGCCGGCACGGCCGCGACGCGCATTGGCTGCCGCGCCGGCCACAGCTACACCGCCGACCGGCGCGTTGCGGCCGACCGAGGCGTTTTTCTCCTCGTAGGTGCCACGCACCCCGGCGGTGAAATCCAGCCGCTCGCTCAGGTGCCAGGTGCCTTGGGCAAACAGGGCGAAACTGTCGGTCTTGATATGGCCGTTGCCGATGCTGGTGACGTTGGCCAGGCTGCCCGCCGGTGTGCCATTCCAGATGTCGGCCTGCGGGCCGTAATAGGAGAAGGATTTGTTGTCCAGATCCGAGCCGAAATAGTAGGCGCCGACCACATAATCGAAGAACTCACCCTTGGGCGAGGCCAGGCGAAATTCCTGCGAATACTGTTTGTCTTCCACCGACACGCCGGCGTTGTAACTGGCCGGCACGTTGAGGCCATCGTCGTTGCGCGGGGTGAAATTCCAGAAACGATAAGAGCTGACCGACGTCAGGGTGAAGTCGCTCGGCAACGTCCAGTTGGCTTCCACTGAAGTGCCGCCCTGATGCACGGTGACGTGCTGGTCATTGTCGAGATTGACCTTGCGATGCCGGCCGTTGACCAGCGTCGCCCCGGCCGCGCTGGCCCGCGATTCATACAGATTGACGCCGTTGATGGTCGGCCCGGTGTTGTACAGCACGCGGGTGCCGGCACTGGAATCTTCTTCGTTGTAATCGCCGATCCAGCGCAGATTGAAATTTTCATTGGGCTTGAACAACAGCTGCGCGCGGAAGCCCTCGCGGGAGCCGCCGTTGAGGTCGTGGCCGTCATATTCGTTCTTGATGTCGCCGTCACTGCGCGTGCGATAGGCGGAAAAACGTCCGGCCAACTCATCATTGAGCGGCCCGGAAATCGTGCCCTTGGTCTGGAAATAACCGTCCTCGCCGACCGATGTTTCGATGCTGCGCTCAGGCGTGAAACTGGGCGCGCGGGTGCTGATATTGATGACCCCGGCGGTGGTGTTCTTGCCGAACAGCGTGCCCTGCGGCCCGCGCAAGACCTCAAGCTGCTCGATATCCATCAAGTCGAACACTGCCATACCCGGACGGCCCAGATAAACGTTGTCGATGTACAGGCCAACGCTGCCTTCCAGGCCATCACTGGCCGGGTTGTTACCGAGGCCACGGATCGACACGCTGGACTGCCGCGCATGCATGTAAGCGACGTTGACGCTGGGCACCAGTTGCTGCAAATCCTGAATCCGGTAAACCCGCTGCGTCTCCAGATTCTGCCCGCTGACCACGCTCATTGGCGTCGGCACGTCTTGCGAACTTTCTTCGCGGCGGCGCGTGGTGACGGTCACGGTTTCCAGCTGCGAACCGTTGGCCGCCGCTGTGTCTGCGGGGACGGGCGGAGGGGTTTCGGCTTCGGCGGCATAGCCGTGAGTCCAGCTGGCGCTGCCTGCCAGCAACAGCGCCAAAGGCAGGCGTTTGAGCCGTCGGGGAGATGGGGGTAACGCGAGATTCAACGGACTCATGGCGCGGCTCCTGGTCAAAAAACACACAGACATCTTCAGTGCTGCATATTCTTTTAAGTTATTTATTTATGGATTTACAAATATTTACTGCATAAGAGATTGCCTTTATAAGGAGTCGACCTAATGCATATCCAATGCATTTCCCGGATATTTTTTATGTGAAAAATGCATATCGACTTGCGCCAATTGCGTCACTTCATCGCTCTGGTTGAGCAACGCAGCTTTGTCGCTGGCGCGCAGGCGGTGAACCTGTCGCAGTCGGCATTCAGCCGCAGCATCCAAGCACTGGAACACAGCGTCGGCTGCCAGTTGGTCGACCGTGGGCGCAAGGAATTGCCGCCGACCAAACAGGGCCATGTGCTGCTCGAACATGCGCGGCGACTGGTCAGCGGTGCGCAGCAGATGGCCAATGAGATCAGCCAGTTCAATGGCCTCGAGGCCGGGGAATTGCGCTTTGGTTGCGGGCCGGCGCCAGCCGCTGGATTGATCCCCCGCGCGATCGGCGCGTTCATCGGCCGCTACCCGAAAGCGCGAGTGCAATTTCAAGTCGATGACTGGCAGAGCCTGAGCAAACGCCTGCTCAGCGAAGAGTTCGAATTCTTCGTCGCCGACACCCGGCAATTCGAGGCGGATCCGGACTACCAGACCCATCGCTTGCGGGCGCGCAAATGGCATTTCTGCTGCCGCGCCGGGCATCCATTGACGGCGTTTGAACGAATCACCGCCGAACAGTTGCTGAGTTATCCACTGGCGGTCAGCATCCGCCCGCCGAACCTGCGCAAGGTCATCGTCGACCTCAGCGGTCGCCCGGACTTCGCCCCGAATGTGGAGTGCGAAAACGGCTCGAGTCTGTTGAGTGTGGTGTTGCGATCAGAAGCAATCGGGATTGTCGGCGCGTATTCCGATGCGCTGCATCTGGCCAAGGGTGAGCTGGTCTGTCTGAAGATCGAAGGCCTGGCGGATGATCTGGAGGAGCTGTACACCCGCTATGGGATTGTCAGCCGCGCGGGGTATCGGTTGTCGCCACTGGCCGAGGCGATGATCGAACAGATCAAGGCGATTGATGCGGAGGATGAGGAGGTGTGTTCGCTGGAGAATTTCGCGGTCTGAGCTGGCCCCTTCGCGAGCAGGCTCGCTCCCACAGGAATACGCATTTCAAATGTGGGAGCGAGCCTGCTCGCGAAGAGGCTGATGCAATCGCTGCATAAAAACCATTCCCCAAATGCACTTGCCGAACACCCTCACCGACAGCGAAAACCCTCACCTGTCCCACTGACCGGTGAACTCCATGCCCACCCCATCCAACCCCGTGCGCAACGTGCTGTACATCATGTGCGATCAACTGCGCCGCGATTACCTGTCCTGCTACGGACACCCGTATCTGCACACACCGAACATCGATCGCCTCGCTGCCGAAGGCGTTCGTTTCAGCCGTGCCTACACCCAAGGTACGATCTGCGGCCCGTCGCGGATGTCGGCCTACACCGGGCGCTATGTCAGCAGTCATCAAGTGGCCTGGAACTCGGTGCCGTTGCCGCTGGATGAATTGACGATCGGCGATTACCTGCGACCTCACGGCATCCGCACCGCGCTGGTCGGCAAGACCCATGCGACGGCCAATGTCGACGCCTTGCAGCGGCTGGCGATCAACCCGCAAAGCGCGCAAGCCGAGTTGCTCAATGAGGTCGGCTTCGAACCGTACCTGCGCCACGACGGCATCTACCCCGACGATCCGTCATTCGACGACAAGCGCGAATCCGCGCCCTATACCCAATACCTGCGCGCGCAGGGCTTCGATGGCAAGAATCCCTGGCACGACTGGGCGAATGCCGCCGAAGGCGAGAACGGTGAAATCCTCAGCGGCTGGAAAATGCGTCATGCGAATTTGCCAGCACGAATTCCCGAGCAACACTCAGAGACTGTCTACACTACAACTCGGGCCATCGACTTCATCGCTGAGCAAGGCGAGAAATCCTGGTGTTTACACCTCTCGTACATCAAACCACATTGGCCATATATCGTACCGTCGCCATACCACGCCTTGTACAGTACGAAATCGATTCTGCAAGCGATCCGCGCGACGCTCTCCGAAGCCAGCAAACACCCCGTATACACTGCCTTTCGCCAACATGAGGAAAGCCGCAACTTCTCCCGCGATTCAGTACGATTGAATGTAATCCCCACCTACATGGGCCTGATCAAGCAAGTGGATGATCAGTTGGGGAGACTGTTCGATTTTCTACAGAGCAACGGGCGCTGGGATGACACGTTGATCGTGTTCACCAGCGATCACGGCGATTTCCTCGGCGATCATTGGCTCGGCGAGAAGGAGTTTTTGCTGGAGCAGGCGGTGGGTGTGCCGTTGATCGTGCGCGATCCTCGGGGGGCGGCGGATGTCACTCGCGGCACTGTCGATGAGCGCTTGGCAGAAACCATCGATGCGCTGCCGACATTTCTTCAAGCACTGGGATTGCCGGCAGCAGAGCATCGGCTTGAAGGGCGTTCATTGATCCCGTTGCTGCACGGGGAAAATCCCGATTGGCGCCGCTATGCAATCAGCGAATACGACTACGCCTTCCAGGCCCCGGCGCGGGAACGTCTCGGCCAGCCGATCGACCGTTGCCGCATGACCATGGTGCGCAGCGAGCGCTGGAAATACCTGGCGTACGACGGGTTTAGACCGCAGCTGTTTGATCTGTTGAATGATCCGCAGGAGCTGAATGATCTGGGTGAGGACCCGGCATACGCGGCGGTGCGCGAGGAGCATGCCGGATATCTGTTTGAGTGGATGAGGGGGTTGAAGCGGCGGACGACGATCAGCCATCCGGAGATCGATTTGCGCGGGCAGCGGTTTCGTTATGGCGAACCGGAAACCGAGAAGGTTGTTCAGATTGGTGTTTGGTAGCGGGAAGAGCCCCTCACCCTAACCCTCTCCCAGAGGGAGAGGGGACTGAATGGGGGATATTTCAGAGGTGCACCGACCTGATCCAGCTTCACCGAATCCATAATCGATAAGGTCTTTCAGGTCGATGCATAACGCGAGATAACTCGGTCGGCTCCCTCTCCCTCTGGGAGAGGGCTGGGGTGAGGGGCTCTTGATCTTCAATCACGACCTTTGATGGTCTGGCTGCGCTGCCCATTCACCCCCACCGGCACCTCGCCCTTGAGCGTCACCCGGCGCACCACGCGATCCTGGGTGCCGTAATCATCAATCGCGTAATGCTGCGTCGAGCGGTTGTCCCAGATCGCCACATCTCCAGCCTGCCAGCGCCAGCGCACGGTGTTTTCCTGGCGGATCACATGGCTCTGCAGCAAGCCGAACAGGTGTGCCGAATCGGCCTGTGAATAACCTTTGATGCGTTTGACGAAATGCCCCAGCAGCAAGCTCTTCTCGCCGCTGATCGGGTGCACGCGCACCACCGGGTGCTCGGTTTCGTAGACGGTCGAGGTGAAGACTTTGCGATAGCGCTCCAGCTTCTCTGCCGAGACGTCCGGCTTCGCCCCGGCGTAGTCGTACTCGTTGCTGTGCACAGCGGTCAGTTTGTCGGCCAGCTCACGCAGCTCGCTCGGCAAACCGCTGTAAGCGGTCGCGGTGTTGGCCCACAGCGTATCGCCGCCGAATGCCGGCGCAACCACCGAGCGCAGGATCGATGCTTTCGGATAGGCATCAACGAAGGTCACGTCGGTGTGCCAGGAATTGGCGCGCTGGCCCTCGGCGCCGTCCAGCTCCAGAAGGTAGCGAGTGCCTTCACGCACCGGCACGGTCGGGTGCGCCACCGGTTCGCCAAGCAGATGGGCAAAGGCTTCCTGACGCTGATCGTCGAGTTGCGTCTGCTCGCGGAAGAACAGCACTTTGTATTCGACCAAGGCTTGCTGGATGGCTTCGACAGTGGCGGCGTCCAGCTCACCGGACAGGTGAACGCCGCGGATTTCGGCACCGATACGACCGGCCACCGGGTGAATTTCCAGCGCGTGAGAAACGGGTTTTACAGCGAGTGCGGCATTGCTCATGGGAAGACCCTCATCGACGGCTTGCGGTTTTGACGGCAGCGAAACAACGCTCTATCTATATTCCATTTACATCTAATAGATAATCACATGCTTCGTTGACGGAATAAGAGCTTGCATTTAAAACCTCAAGCAACCCTCGTCGCAAATGCCTTCGAGCTATTTTTAGGATGCCGGAAAAGCATATGGATCTTCGCCAGTTGCGCTACTTCATCGCCCTTAACGAACACCGCAGTTTTGTCCGTGCGGCAGACGCCATGGGCATCACTCAACCGGCGTTCAGCCGCAGCATTCAGGGGCTGGAGCAGGAATTCGGTTGCGTGCTGGTCGATCGCGGCAACAAGGATCTGCGCCCGACGCCCGAAGGCCAGGTGGTGCTGCAACACGCCCTGAGCCTGGTGCAGGGCGCAGCTTTGCTCAGCGCCGAAGTGACGCAGATGACCAAGCTCGACGCTGGCGAAGTGCACTTCGGCTGCGGCCCGGCGCCGGCAGTGAAACTGGTGCCGGATGCGGTGGCGCAGTTCATCAATGCGCACCCGAAAGTGCGCACCTGTTTTCAAGTGGATAACTGGGAAAAACTCAGCCGTGCGCTGAGCCGCGAAGAGATCGAATTCTTCATCGCCGACATCCGCCATTTCGAATCCGACCCGAATTTCCAGACGCAACCGCTGACGCCCAAGCGCGGCGTGTTTTTCTGCCGGCCGGGGCATCCGTTGCTGGCCAAGGAAAGCCTGTCGACCAACGACATGTTCGACTACCCGCTGGCCGCCACACTGATCCCGCCGGGCATTCGCAAGCTGCTGGCGAACCTGAGCGGGCGCATCGATTTCTCGCCGACCATCGAGACCGAGCACTTTCCGGCACTGGTCAAAGTGGTGCTGCAATCCAATGCGATAGGTGTCGGTACCGAGGAGGCGTTTGCCGAGGATGTCGCCAAGGGCTCGCTGGTGCTGCTGCACTGGCGCAACCTGCCGCAGAACCTCGAAACGATGAACGCGCGCTGCGGCATCGTCAGCCGCACCGGGTTTCGACTATCACCAGCAGCGAGGGCAATGATCGAGACGTTGATCGCGTTGGATCGGCAGGACGTCAGCGTCGCTGTCTGAAACCCTTTCGCGAGCAGGCTCGCTCCCACACAGGACCTGTGTACACATCCAATGTGGGAGCGAGCCTGCTCGCGAAGAGGGCAGCGAAGACGCTGGAGATCTAAAGCTTGGCGGCTGAGAGTTCAGGCGCCACCCAATCACTGACCTTGAACGGCTTGCGGATCAGCTTCTGCTGCGCCGCCAGGTCGACCTTGTCCTGCAGGCCGCTCAAGAACACCGGATCCAGTGTCGACGGGAAAATCTCACTGAGATTCTGGTCCTTCAGATCCTGAGCCAGAATCACCGGCGGATAACTGGCCAGCCCTGATACCAGCTGCACATAGGCGTCCTTGTTGCTGTCCTGCGTCAGCCACTCGACCGCTTGCTGCTGCGCCTTGAGCAGTTTCGCAATGACCTCAGGATGGGCGTCGACAAACTTGCCATTACCCAGCAACACCGCCTGCACGCTGCCAGCGCCGCCAAGGTCCTTGGTGTTGAGCGGCAATTCCGCCAGGCCTTTGGCTTGCAAGGCACTCAGCGCGGAGCTGCCCCACGAGGCATCGATCTGCTTGGCCGCGAGCGCCGAGACCGCCGCGTTGAAATCCAGATTGATCACCTTCAGATCCTTCTCGCTCAGGCCCTGACTGGCCAGCGCCGCATCGAATGACAGTTGCGTCGCCGTCCCGCGAAAGATCGCCACGCGTTTGCCCTTGAGATCCTGCAGGGTCTTGATTCCCGAGCCCGGCACCACGCCGAGGTATTGCTTGACCCCACGCGCCGTGGCGCTGAGCAGGCGCGTGTCCAGACCGTTGGACTTGCCGATGATCGCGGCCAGATCACCGAGATAGGCCAGATCGACCTGCCCATTGGCAAACGCCTCATTGATCACCGGCCCGGCGCCCTTGAAGAAACTCCACTGGATCTTGATGCCCTGCTCGGCGAAGGCCTTTTCGAAGATCTGCTGATCGCGCAGCACATCGACGATGCCGCCGCCGCTGTGCTGCGTACCGGCGCTGAGGTCGGGCACGGCGATGCGGATTTCCTTGAGCTCCTCGGCTTGGGCGCCAAGCGCGAGAAAGCCTGCAAGCGCGGGGACGGCAAACAGGCTGAGGATTCGTTTGAAGGGAAGGTTCATGGGTGCGGCTCCTTGATCGCTGAGGAGCCGAAAGTAGGCTGACTGGCTACATTCGCTTAAATACTAAAAATTCACATTTTTATATCTTTGTGAGCTAAGCAAGTGGTTGTGCGCCGTGCAGGGCGATATGCATTAACAGCATCGAAAATATTCTTCGAATGCATTGGATGCGCGTAAGCAGGCAAGCCTTAAATGGATTCGCTTATCTCCCGATAGCATCGAACGCAACTTTGTTAGATCAGTTTCATATATGACGAAACCCAGTGTGGGAGCGAGCCTGCTCGCGAATAGGCCATACCAGCCGACATCAGTGCTGCCTGAAACAGCCATTCGCGAGCAGGCTCGCTCCCACATGAAAAGCGGTTCGCCATGCAACCCGACAACGGAGGTCACCCATGGCCCGTCAATCTCTGCTCAGCCTGCCGCTGGCCGCGCCGCCGCTGAAAAGCCGTCGCACCTGGCCGAGCCTGAATCAACGCCTTTTGCCCTGGCTGCTACCCGTCAGCCTGTTCGTCCTGTGGTGGCTGGCCGCGCGCAATCAGTGGATGAGCGAGCAGATCCTGCCGGCGCCATCGCTGGTGTGGAGCAGCGCTGTGGAACTGGCCCAAGGCGAGTTGTGGAGTCATTTGTGGATCAGCCTGCAACGGTTGTTCTGGGGCTTGTTGGCAGGCGTTTCGACCGGCGCGGTGCTTGGCGCCGCACTGGGCTTCAGTCGACGTCTGGAGCGCCTGGTTTTTCCGACATTCGCTGGATTGGCGCAGGTGCCGACGCTGGCGTGGATTCCGCTGTTCATGGTGTTCTTCGGCATCGGCGAAGTGCTGAAACTGGTGGTGCTGATCAAGGCCATTGTGGTGCCGGTGACCTTGCACACACTGGT
This sequence comes from Pseudomonas sp. Irchel 3F6, assembly GCF_900187595.1. Lineage (NCBI taxonomy): Bacteria > Pseudomonadati > Pseudomonadota > Gammaproteobacteria > Pseudomonadales > Pseudomonadaceae > Pseudomonas > Pseudomonas sp. Irchel 3F6. The sequence goes on from NZ_FYDP01000003.1 coordinate 576,135, forward strand.
TGGCGTGCGCGATGCGCAACCGAAACTGCGCGAAGCCGCCGCCGTGTTGCGCCTGCCGCCGCGTCTGCTGATTCGTCGTCTGGTGCTTCCCGCTGCGCTGCCGGCGTTCATGGCTGGCGTGCGCCTGGCACTCGCCGCCGGCTGGACCTCGTTGCTGGCGGTCGAGCTGCTGGCCTCCAGTGAAGGCATCGGCTATCTGATGGTCTGGGCGCGGCAGCTGTTCATGCTCGACATCGTGTTCGTGTGCATCGTGGTCATCGGTCTGATCGGTGTGGCCATGGATCGCGGCATCGGCCTGCTCGACCGCAGACTGGTGCACTGGCCGCACCCGGCCACCGCGCACATCACACGCGGCCCGCGCTATCAGGGCTGGCAACGCCTGCAACCGTGGCTGTTGCCGCTGGGCTTGTTGGCGCTCTGGCAACACGCCAATGATCAGCAGTGGGTCGACGCGAATATTCTGATCAGCCCTGCGGCTGTGCTGAGCACGACGTGGGACGGACTACTCGACGGCACGCTGGTCAACGGCATGGCGCTGAGCCTGAGCCGCACCCTGGGCGGCTTGCTGATCGGTGGCGGCCTCGGTTTCGCCCTGGGCTTGCTGCTCGGCCTGTCGCGTTTCAGCGAACGCCTGCTCGGCCCGACACTCGCCGCACTGCGGCAGATTGCGATTTTCGCCTGGGTGCCGCTGCTCACCGCGTGGTTCGGCCTCGGCGAACTGGCCAAGTGGGTGTTCGTCGCTCTCGCCGCCTTCTTCCCGCTGTTCGTCGCCACCCAGCGCAGCGTCGCCAATCTCTCGCCGCAACTCAACGAAGCCGCGCAAGTGCTGCGCCTGAGGCTCGGCCAGCGCCTGCGTCGACTGGTGCTGCCCGGCGCTGCGCCGGGGATTTTCGCAGGGCTGCGATTGAGCCTGATCTACGCCTGGCTCGGCACCATCGGCGCTGAATATTTCATGCCGTCCAATGGCGGCATCGGCAGCCAGATGATCGGCGCGCAGCAGCTGTTGCGCATGGATCTGATCATGGCCGGCATGCTGCTGGTCGGCCTCACCGGCGCCCTGCTCAACCTGATCGGCCAACGCCTGGAAATTCGCGCGACCCGCTGGAGACACGCATGAACGCACCGATTGTCAGCTTCAACCACGTAGGCAAATCCTTCGCCGTCAACGGTTTCGAACTGGAGGCGATTCGCGAATTCAACCTGGACATTGCCGAGGGCGAATTCGTCGCCATCGTCGGCTCCAGCGGCTGCGGCAAATCCACTTTGCTGCGTTTGCTGGTCGGCCTCGACACCGAGTTTCGCGGACAGATCAGTGTCGATGGCAAGGCCGTCAGCGGCATCGGCGGCGAGCGCGGTATCGTCTTTCAGGAACATCGTCTGTTTCCGTGGCTGACGGTCGCCGACAACATCGGCCTGGGCCTGGTCAATGAACCGCTGAGCGGAGCGCAGAAACAACAACGCATCAAAGACTTTATCGAGCTGGTCGGCCTCAGCGATTTCACCGCGGCCTATCCGCATCAACTCTCCGGCGGCATGGCGCAGCGCGTGGCGATTGCTCGCGGTCTCGTCGCCAGCCCGCGAATCCTGTTGCTCGACGAACCCTTCGGCGCCCTCGACGCACTGACCCGCCAGCAAATGCAGGACGAACTGCTGGCAATCCGCGAACGAGCAAAGATCACCACGATTCTGGTGACCCACGATGTCGAGGAAGCGATTTTTCTGGCCGATCGCGTGGTGGTGATGGAGCCGCGTCCGGGGCGGATCAAGCAAGTGGTCGACATCGCCCTGCCGCACCCGCGCCAGCGCAGCAGTTACGACTTTCATCAGCTGCGCGAAGAACTGCTGCACGAGCTGACCAGTGATGACCATTACCAACCGAGCGCACCGGTGCGGATCCGCGATCTGCCGCTGACGTTCATTGCCTGCTGAACAGGAGTTTCGCGATGCCGCAACGTCCCAACTTTCTAGTGATTCTGGCCGACGACCTAGGCTTTTCCGACATCGGTGCGTTCGGCGGCGAAATCGCTACGCCGAACCTCGATGCGCTGGCCGAGAACGGCCTGCGCCTGACCGATTTCCACACCGCACCGACCTGCTCGCCGACGCGCTCGATGCTGCTGACCGGCACCGATCACCACATCGCCGGCATCGGCACCATGGCCGAAGCGTTGACCCCGGAACTGATCGGCAAACCTGGCTACGAAGGCTACCTGAATGACCGCGTCGTCGCCCTGCCCGAGCTGCTGCGCGAGGCCGGCTATCAAACCTTGATGAGCGGCAAATGGCATTTGGGTCTGAAGGCTGAACTGGCGCCCCATGCGCGCGGTTTCGAGCGCTCGTTTTCACTGTTGCCGGGCGCTGCCAACCACTATGGTTTCGAGCCGACCTACGATGAGCAAACGCCGGGCCTGCTGAAATCCACCCCGGCGCTGTACATCGAGGACGATCAGTTTGTTGACGAGTTGCCGAAGGATTTCTATTCCTCCGATGCCTTCGGCGACAAGCTGCTGCAGTACCTCAAGGAACGCGATCAGACCCGGCCGTTCTTCGCTTACCTGCCCTTCTCCGCGCCGCACTGGCCGCTGCAGGCACCGGCCGAGATCGTCGAGAAATACCGTGGCCGCTATGACGCCGGCCCACAAGTGCTGCGCCTCGAACGCCTGGAAAAACTCAAGGCACTGGGTCTGATCGAGGCAGACGTCGAACCGCACCCGCTGATTCAGCTCAGCGCGCAGTGGGACGCGATGAGCGATGAGCAAAAGCAGATTTCCGCACGAGCCATGGAGGTCTACGCGGCGATGGTCGAGCGCATGGACTGGAACATCGGCCGGGTCGTCGATTACCTGCGCCAGCAAGGCCAGCTCGACAACACCTTCATCCTGTTCATGTCCGACAACGGTGCCGAAGGCGCGCTGCTGGAAGCGTTCCCCAAATTCGGCCCGGAGCTGATGACCTACCTCAACCAGCATTACGACAACAGCCTCGACAACATCGGCCGGGCCAATTCCTACGTCTGGTACGGGCCGAACTGGGCGCAAGTGGCAACCGCGCCGTCACGCTTGTTCAAGGCTTTCACCACCGAGGGCGGGATCCGCGTGCCGGCGCTGCTGCACTATCCACAATTGCCGCTGAAAGGGCAGATCAGCCATGGTTTCGGCACGGTGATGGATATCACCCCGACCATTCTCGATCTGGCTGGCGTGCGGCATCCGGGTAAACAGTGGAAAGGCAAAGCGGTGGCGCCACTGCGCGGCAAGTCGTGGCTGGGCTTCCTGTCCGGCGAGACCGCGCAGGTGCATGACGAGCACACCGTGACAGGGTGGGAATTGTTCGGACGCCGGGCGATTCGCCAGGGCTCGTGGAAAGCGGTATGGATTCCCGGGCCGGTCGGGCCAGCGACCTGGCAACTTTATGATCTGGCGAGCGATCCAGGGGAGATTTATGATCTGGCGTTGAGTCAGCCGCAGAAACTCAATGACTTGATCGGGCATTGGCAGCGGTATGTAGAAGAGACCGGGGTGATCCTCAGTGCTTCGCCGTTTCAGCCGGATTGAACCAAGATCAAAAGCCCCCCTCACCCCAGCCCTCTCCCTGAGGGAGAGGGGGAAAGGGAGCAGATCTTCATGCTTTTCCAACCTGAGGTCGGCTCGAAATTTCAGGTCGATGTATCCAGCATAAACAGCTGGATCAGTCCCCTCTCCCCTGGGAGAGGGTTAGGGTGAGGGGCATCTGTCAGGCCTCCACCGCCTCCCCGGACACCACTTCCTCATCTCCGCGCACAAACCGGTTCGCCCGGCCAAACGTGCCGAAATCATTGAACCGCACACCCATCTCGCGCATGACCTTGTGCGCCACCGGCACGGTCATCTGACGAATGTAAAACGGCTCCTTGACCACGAAATGATGAATCCCGTGACTGCTGCCGAAGTTGAAGCAGAACGCTTGCAACGGCCACAGCCACCACGGGTTCAGCACCTGGCATTGCTGCAGCACATTGCCCGGTTCGACGTCGCCGTAGTAATGCATGTTCGAGCTGATGAAGTGCAGGCAGAAAGTGCGCAGCACGTTGGGGCCGATGATCACCACGGCGGCGATATCGATCACCTGCATCACCGACAGCGTGGTGGCCGACCACTCGATGGGCGAGCCGAGCAAATGCGCGATGCCGTTGGCCCCGTGAAAGCCGAGAAACACATACCACGCGCCCCAATGCAGCAGCGCCAGCGGTGCGTAGACCTTGAGCACGCGTTTGCCGATGCTCCACTTGTGTGCCCAGGTCTTGGCGCGGAGCAGGCGGATAAAGGCCGACATGACGTTATCGCCAACCATCAGCAGACGGGCAAAACCCCACGGCTCGCCGTTGGTGATTGCGCGCTCTTCCATGTCGGCTTCAGTGCCGGAAACCTTGTGATGGTTGAGGTGCAGATGACGACGGATCCACGGGTTGATCGTGCTCGGCCGCGCCAGCCAAACCAGGCCCATCATCAGGTTGTGCGGCACGCGCTGCTTGCGAAAGTACATGCTGTGGATCAGGTCGTGTTCCAGCTCATGGGTCAGCGAGGCGAAAAAAGCATTGAACAGCAGGCACACCCACCAGGCCATATGGCCAGTGATGTACAGCGCCGCCGAGCCGATCATCCCGGCCAGCGCCAACGCCAGAATCCCCGCACCGAGGGCATCCTGATGTTGAAGAATCGGGTAGCGCTCACGCAATTGCGCACCCTTGGCCAATACCACTTGGCGAATATGTGCCGAGCGCTGCGCCGCATTCAGTCGTTCAGGGCTTGCAGAAGTACCGTCCATGCTTCCATCCTCGGGTCTAAGATGAATGCATCGTGCCTTGCCGGGGTTCGATCCGCGCTAGCCAAGAACGCCAACCTGTTGACCGGACGCGCCAATCAGCATGAAGGAACCGACCTCCCTCGCCAGCTGGACCCGTGCCTTGCGCAAACAACTCGATGCGCTGGGGCTGGACAGCCTTGCCTTGTGCCAACAGGCCGGGCTCGACCCGATGCTGATGGACGACCCAAACGCGCGCTATCCGCTGTCCGGTACCACGCGCCTGTGGGCGCTCGCCGTTGAAGCCAGCGGCGACCCGGCGCTGGGCTTGCGCGTGTCGCGTTTCGTCAGCCCGACCACGTTCCACGCGCTCGGTTATGCGCTAGTGGCCAGCGGCAGCTTGCGCGAAGTGTTCGAGCGCATCGTGCGCTATCACCCGGTGGTCAGCGATGCGCTGGAACTGGAGCTGAGCCGCAGCGAAGACCGCTATCAATTCCGCCTGAAAATCCCGCCCGGCAACCCGGCACCAGCCTTCGAAGCCATCGACGCATTTACGGCGATCTACGTGCGCACCTGCCGCAATCGCCTCGGCCGTGACTACGCACCGCTGGCGGTGTACTTGCGCCGCCCCGAACCGAGCGATGCCCAGCAATGGCACAAAGTCTTCCGCGCGCCGGTGTATTTTTCCGCCGCCGAGGACCGCCTGGAATTCGCCCTCAGCGACTTCGACAGCCACCTCGACGACGCCAACCCGGAACTGGCCGAACACAACGAAGCCGTACTCAAACGCACCCTCGCCCAGCTCAAACCGCTGACCTGGGAGCGCAAGGTGCGCGATGCCATTGAAGAACAACTGCCCGAAGGCGAACCGAGCGCCGAGCGCATCGCCCAGGCCTTGCACCTGAGCCTGCGCAGCCTGCAACGGCATCTGGCGGATGAGGGCTGTCGCTTCGACACCCTGCTTAACGAAAGCCGCGAAAATCTCGCGCTGCTGCACCTGCGTGACCCGCAGTGTTCCTTGAGTGAAGTCAGCTATCTGCTGGGATTCGCTGACACCAGCAGCTTCAGCCGCGCGTTCAAGCGCTGGACCGGGATGACGCCGGGGCAGTTTCGGGATCAGTTGCGCTGATCCGAAATCACCATTGTGTGATCCAGCGCCTTCGCGAGCAGGCTCGCTCCCACCGTTGGAATGCGTTTCCTTGTGGGAGCGAGCCTGCTCGCGAAGAGGCCGTCAGACCACCACAAACCCCAGCTCAAAAACAGTGCCGTCGGCGTCACTCCTCACCCGCACTTGCCCGCCATGCAACTGCATGATCGACTGCACGATCGCCAAACCCAGCCCACCCGAATCTCCCGGTTCCGCACGTGAAGGATCGACGCGGTAGAAACGGTCGAACAGTTTGCCCAGATGCTCAGGCGCGATGACCGGGCCGTGGTTGTGCACTTGCAGCCAGCACATACCCGGTTCATCGCGGCGTTGCAGGCTGATCAGGCTGCCGGGGTCGGCGTGGCGTACGGCATTGGCCAGCAGATTGCCGAGGGCGCGTTGCAGCAGTTGCTGGTCGGCGAGCAATTCGCCGTGCATGCGGTTTTGCAGTTGGAGGTCGCGGTCATCGGCCAGGGCTTCGAAGTAATCGCAGAGCTCGTCGCCGACGTTGCGCAAGTCCAGTGTGTGCAGATTGAGCGCACGTTCGGCCTGTTCGGCGCGGGCGAGGAACATCAGGTTCTCGGCCATGCGCTTGAGCCGTTCGAACTCTTCCATGTTCGAGGCCAGCACTTCCTGATATTCGGCCGTGCTGCGCGGATGGTTCAGGGCCTGGCCGTTGCTGGCGAGCAAGGTGTGCAGAGGGGTGCGGATTTCGTGCGCGAGGTCGGCGGAGAATTGCGACAGGCGCTGCACGCTGTCGTCCAGCCGCGCCAGCATGGTGTTGAGCGCGTGCACCGGCTCGCGCAGTTCGCTCGGCGTGCCCTCGGTAGGCAGGCGTCGATCGAGGCTGCGCAGATCGATGCTGCGCACCGCTTCACTCAACTGATGCAAGGGCTGCAAGCCACGCCGCAGCAATAACAGGCCCAGAGCAAACGCGAGCACCGCGCCGAGGCCGACGGACAGGTACAGACGCAGGCGATAACTGCCGAGCATCTGCTCGCGCTCGCTGAGCACTTTGCCGGCGATCACCGTGAGGGTTTCACCGTTGGGGCCTTGCGCCTGGCCGGACAGCAAGGCCAATTCGGCGCCGTCGCTGGCCTGCCAGGTGAGCACGTCACGGCGCTGCGGCATTTGCTCTCGCGGTAATGCATTGAGCGCGGGCAGTTCACGCTGACGCGGGTTGATCGCGATCACGCTGGAGCCGTCGGCCCGGCGCACCAGCAGCAGACTGTCGAGATTACCGAGCATGTTCTGATACAACCGTGGCCGCGCCTGCAAGGCGTCGAGGCTGTCGCTGTCGGCGAGCAAGGCACGTACTTGCTCGAGGCGACCGAGCAAGGCCATGTCGTCACGAAAGGCCAATTCCGAGGCCAGCGAGCGGTAGAGGAACACGCCGATTGCGCTCAGCGCCAGCGCGCAGACCATGGCGAAGGCCAGCGCCAATCGCCAGGCAATCGACTTACTCCACATCGTCCGGCGCTTCCAGTTGATAACCGACGCCGCGCACGGTGTGGATAAGTTTCGGCATGTACGGGTCGTCAACCTTGGCGCGCAAACGACGCACGGCGACTTCGACCATGTTGGTGTCGCTGTCGAAATTCAGGTTCCACACCTGCGATGCGATCAGCGTGCGCGAAAGCACTTCGCCCTGGCGGCTGGCGAGCAGCTGCAAGAGGGCGAATTCCTTGTTGGTCAGGGCAATGCGCTGGCCGCCGCGACTGACCCGGCGGCGCAATACGTCGATTTCCAGGTCGGCGATGCTGTACGACTCGGCTTCGCGCATCGGCCCGCGTCGCAGTAGCGTGCGCACGCGCGCGAGCAGTTCGGCGAAAGCGAAGGGTTTAAGCAGGTAGTCATCTGCGCCCAGCTCAAGACCACGCACGCGGTCTTCGATAGCGTCCTTGGCGGTGAGAAACAGCACCGGTGTGGCGCCGCGCTGGCGGATCAGCTGGAGCAATTGCCAGCCGTTGAGGCCGGGCAGCATCACGTCGAGGATGATCAGGTCGTATTCCTGCTGCTCGATAAAATAGCGGCCGTCGAGGCCATTGAGCGCCACATCCACGGCGAAACCCGACTCGCCCAGGCCCTTGGCGAGGAAATTGGCGGTTTTGGCTTCATCTTCTACGACCAGCAAACGCATGGCACACCTCAATTGATCAGGTACACAGGCTAGGCGTGTTCGGCGCCGTTGCCCATTACAAACTTGTAATCCGCCTGACGGAGTTCTGACGAAGTGCGCCGGTTAAGGTGCAGACATCCCCATTCGGAGCCTGCCCATGACCGTCAAATACCTTGTCGCCAGCCTGATCCTCGGCCTCAGCGGCGCAGCAAGTGCCACGCCAGAACTGCCGCGCCACGCCGATCTCGACCTGAAAACCGCACGCTGGCTGGCGGACAAGGCGATGAGCAGTTGCACCGGCACGGTGTCGGTGCTCGACCGTGGCGGCAACCTGCTGGTGACTCTGCGTGGTGACGGCGTTGGCCCGCACAACACCGCCGCCAGCCAACGCAAGGCCTACACCGCGCTGTCGACCAAGACGCCGACACGGCTGTTCGCCGAGCGCGCCCGCAGCAACCCGGAAACCGCCAACCTCAACACCCTCGATGAATTGCTCTTGCTCGGCGGCGGCATTCCGCTGTTCGCCGGCAGCGAACTGGTCGGCGCCATGGGCGTGGCCGGTTCCGGCGGCGGTGAGCAAGACGAAAGCTGCGCCCGCGCCGCCGCCGACAAAGCCGGCCTGACCATCACCCGTTCCCACTAAGGAGATCCACCATGACCACCCTGCGCATGACCCTCGCCGCGCTCAGCCTGAGCGCCGTTTCCAGCCTGGCGCTGGCCGCCGGCAATCCGCTGAGCGTGCACGTGCTCAACCTGGAAAACGGCCTGCCGTCACCGGGCATCAACGTCACCCTGGAAAAACACGTCGGCGAAAACTGGCAGCCACTGGCCCAGGGCACCACCAACGAGCAAGGGCGGATCGCCGAGCTGTTCCCTGCCAAACAGCCATTCGAAGCCGGTGAATACCGCGTGGTGTTCAAGACCGGCGAGTACTACCAGAAGATCAAGCACGAGACGTTCTTCCCGGAAATTCCGGTGATCTTCCAGGTCAAGCAGACCGATCAGCACTACCACATCCCGCTGCTGCTGAGCCCGTACGGTTTCTCGACCTATCGCGGTTCGTAATTCAAACGCGGATCCTTCGTAGGAGTGAGCCTTTGTGGTGAGGGGATTTATCCCCGCTGGAGTGCGCAGCAGTGCCTTTTTCAGGGCCGCTTCGCGCCCCAGCGGGGATAAATCCCCTCGCCACAGGTGCCGGTTCCGACATTGGATCGGTTTCAGTTTTCAGATCGTCGCCAAGGCACGCAATCTCGCCGCATCGAGAATTTCGATTTCGCCGTATGCGAGCCCGATAATCCCCTGCCCCTGCAGATCCTTGAGGATCTGATTGGTGGTCTGCCTCGACAGCGACAGCATCGCCGCCAGCTGCTCCTGCGGCAGTTGCAGCGTCCGGCGTGGTGCGTCGAGTTCGCCGTAGCCTTCGGCAATCATCAGCAGCCGATGGGCGAGACGCGCCGGGGCTGGCAGCAGGCTCAGCTGTTCGAGATTGATGAAGGCCAGGCGCAATTTGTGGCTCATCAGCAGCGCCAGATGCCGCCAATGCTGCGGCCGTTCGTCGAGCAATTTGAGCAACGCCGCTTGCGGAACATTCAGCAAGGTGCACGACCCGACTGCATAGGCATCGTGAGTGCGAGGCTGGCCATCGAACAGGCAGATTTCGCCGAACCAGTGCGGCGCCTCAACCAGACTCAACAACGCCTCCTTGCCCTGCTCGCTCACCGCGCCAATGCGCACGGCGCCATCGAGCACTGCATACAGACCGCACGGCGCATCGCCACGCTGGAACAGTCGTTGTCCCGCCGTCAGCCGCCGCTCCCGAGCCAGCGCCAGCAGGCTATCCTGAAAAGATGCAGGCAAATGACTGAACCACTGGCCGCTGAGCAACCGTGCACGAATTTGCATAACCACTCCTGGAGTGTCGCCTGCCCGACAGAGCGAACGCGGATCCCGAGGGATGATGCATTCAACCCCACTGGAGGAACAACAATGAAAAGCCTCGTCGACCACCTCAGTCAATACGCCGCCTACCACCGCGACCCGCGCAACATCGCCAGCCACTTTATCGGCATTCCGCTGATCGTGGTGGCGGTGGCTGTCCTGCTGTCTCGGCCGCAGTGGGCGCTGGGCGGGTTGTGGATATCTCCGGCGGTTTTGTTAGCGCTGGCCTCGGCGTGGTTTTACCTGCGTCTGGAGTTGAAGCTTGGCGTGTTGATGACAGTACTGATGGGGCTGTCGGTGTGGGCCGGGCATGCACTGGCGCAGCAGAGCACCATGGTCTGGCTGAGCAGCGGCCTGGCGATGTTCGTGATCGGCTGGGTGATCCAGTTTGTCGGGCATCACTATGAGGGGCGCAAACCGGCGTTTGTCGATGACATCAGCGGGCTGATTGTCGGGCCGTTGTTCGTTGTGGCTGAGTTGGCGTTTCTGCTGGGGATACGGCAGGAATTGAAACAAGAGATCGAGTTGCGGGCGGGGATGGTGCGGGTCAATCCGAATCGCGCTGCTGTCTAGATCGTATTCGCGAGCAGGCTCGCTCCCACATTTGGAATGAGTTTTCCCTGTGGGAGCGAGCCTGCTCGCGAAGCTTTTGTCCTTAAATATTGGCGACTTTCTGCCAGACCTTCGGCTTGAAGAACAGGGTTTCACCCTTGGCCAACCCGATCAGGCTGTCGTGGTCTTTCACCACTTCGGCCTCGATCAAATCCGTCTGCCCTTCCACCTTCAGCGTCACCCGCGTCGTCGCACCCAATGGGCGGATATCGCGCACTTCAGCGGCATGGTGATCTTCCAGCTCATGCTTGGACAACGACACTTCGTGCGGGCGGAACAGCACGTGGTTGTCGTCGCTCAACAGCAAGCGGTTCGAATCGCCGAGGAAGTGATAGACGAAATCGCTGGCCGGGTTTTCGTAGACGTCGCCCGGTGAGCCGATCTGCTCGATCACACCCTTGTTCATCACCACGATGCGGTCGGCGACTTCCATCGCTTCTTCCTGGTCGTGGGTCACGAACACCGAAGTCAGGTTGATGTCTTCGTGCAGCCGCGCCAGCCAGCGCCGCAGTTCCTTGCGCACCTTGGCGTCGAGGGCGCCGAACGGTTCGTCGAGCAGCAGCACTTTAGGTTCCACCGCCAGGGCACGGGCCAACGCGATGCGCTGACGCTGGCCACCGGACAACTGCTCCGGGTAGCGATCCGACAACCAGTCCAGTTGCACCATGTTCAGCAGTTCGTGAACCTTGGTGGCGATCTGGCTTTCGCTCGGGCGCTGGTTTTTCGGTTTCATCCGCAGGCCGAACGCGACGTTGTCGAACACTGTCATGTGGCGGAACAAGGCGTAATGCTGGAACACGAAACCGACGTTGCGATCACGCACGTCGTGGCCGGAAACGTCCTCGCCGTGAAAAACGATGTTGCCCTGATCCGGGGTTTCCAGACCGGCAATAATCCGCAGCAAGGTGGTTTTGCCGCAGCCCGACGGACCAAGCAGCGCGACCAGCTCACCGCTGTGGATATCCAGGCTGATGTTGTCCAGCGCCTTGAACGCGTTGAAATTCTTGCTGACGTTACGCACTTCGATCGACATGAATTATTCCTCCGCGGCGCTGGCGCGCAGGCGGTTGATACGGTTTTCGCTCCGCTGCTTGAGCAGCAGGATGAAGAGCGCCAGGATCAGCAACAGGCTCGCCACGGCGAACGCGGCCACGTGGTTGTATTCGTTGTAGAGGATCTCGACGTGCAGCGGCAAGGTGTTGGTCACCCCGCGAATGTGCCCGGAAACCACCGACACCGCACCGAACTCGCCCATGGCCCGCGCGGTACACAGCACCACGCCATAAATCAGGCCCCACTTGATGTTCGGCACGGTGACGTGCCAGAACATCTGCCAGCCATTGGCACCGAGCAGGCGCGCGGCTTCCTCCTCCTGGGTGCCTTGTTCCTGCATCAGCGGAATCAGTTCACGGGCCACGAACGGCACGGTGACGAAAATCGTCGCCAGCACAATGCCCGGCAGGGCGAAGACGATCTGGATGTCGTGATCCTGCAGCCACGGCCCGAACAGGCCCTGCGCACCGAACATCAGCACGTAGACCAGACCGGCGATCACCGGCGACACCGAGAACGGCAGGTCGATCAGCGTCACCAGCATGCTCTTGCCACGGAACGAGTATTTGCTCACGCACCACGCCGCGCTGACGCCGAACACCAGGTTCAGCGGCACCGAAATCAGCACCGCGAATACGGTGAGTTTCAGTGCCGAAAGCGCGTCCGGCTCAAAGATCGCGGTGAAGAACGCACCGAGGCCATTCTTCAAACCCTGCGATACCACGATGAACAGCGGCAGCAGCAGAAACAGGAAAAAGATCAGCCAGCCAAGGCCGATCAGGATTCTGCGTGAAGTGGCACTGCCACGGCGCGCTGCGTTGGCCGAAGAGGCGGCCGCAATGGACGATTGGGACATGTTCGCGCCTCCTTATGGGGTTTCGATGCGCCGCTGCAGCAAGTTGATCAGCAGCAACAGGATGAAGGAAACCACCAGCATCAATACGCCGATGGCGGTAGCGCCGGTGTAATCGTATTGGTCGAGTTTGACCATGATCAGCAGCGGCAGGATCTCGGTTTTCATCGGCATGTTGCCGGCAATGAAAATCACCGAACCGTACTCGCCGACGCCACGCGCGAACGCCAGCGCAAAACCGGTCAGCCAGGCGGGCAGCAGTGCCGGAACCAGAATGTGGCGAAATACCTGCCATGGCTTCGCACCCAGGCACGCCGCCGCTTCTTCGACTTCACGGGGAATATCGGCCAGCACCGGTTGCACCGTGCGCACCACGAACGGCAGCGTGACGAAGGTCAGTGCGAGGGTGATGCCCAGTGGGGTGTAGGCGATTTTGAAACCGAGATCGGCAGCGAACTGCCCGACCAGCCCGGCCGGCGCGTACAGCGCGGTCAGCGCGATACCGGCCACAGCGGTCGGCAGGGCGAACGGCAGATCGATCATCGCATCGATCACCTTGCGCCCGGGGAAGGTGTAGCGCACCAGCACCCAGGCCAGCAACGTGCCGATGATGCCGTTGATGATCGCCGCACACAGCGCGGTACCGAAGCTCAGCTTCAACGCCGCCAGCACCCGCGGTGCGGAGATGATCGTCCAGAACTGATCCCAGGTCAGCTGGGCGGCGTGGACGAACATCGCCGCCAGCGGGATAAGCACAATCAGGCTGAGGTACACCAAGGTGTAACCCAGCGTCAGCCCGAAGCCGGGTATGACGGGGGAGATACGACGCGACATAAAAGTCCCTGGTTGAAAACGCATCAATGTGGGAGTGAGCCCTGTGGTGAGGGGACTTATCCCCTCACCACAAAAGCTCAGTCCCACATGTCATGTGCCCAGACATCAGGCCGGTTGAAGGCGAGATTACTGCGCCTGATAAATCTGGTCGAACACGCCGCCGTCGTTGAAGAATTTCGGCTGCGCGGATTTCCAGCCGCCGAAGTCCTTGTCGATGGTCACCAGTTCCAGGTTCGGGAACTGCTGGGCGTACTTGGCCGCTACGTCCTTGTCACGTGGACGATAGAAGTTTTTCGCGGCGATTTCCTGACCGGCCGGGCTGTACAGATGCTTGAGGTAGGCTTCGGCGATCTGCGCGTTGCCCTTCTTCTCGGCATTCTTGTCGACCACCGCCACGGGCGGTTCGGCGAGGATCGACAGCGACGGCACGACGATGTCGAACTTGTCTGCGCCGCCATCTTCTTTCAGCGCCAGGAACGCTTCGTTTTCCCAGGCCAGCAACACGTCGCCCTGACCGTTGTTGACGAAGGTGATGGTCGAACCGCGGGCGCCGGTGTCGAGGATCGGCACGTGCTTGAACAGGGTCTGCACGTATTCCTTGGCCTTGGCTTCGTCACCGCCGTTGGCTTTCAGGCCATAGGCCCACGCGGCGAGGAAGTTCCAGCGCGCACCGCCCGAGGTTTTCGGGTTTGGTGTGATCACCGAGACATCGTTCTTGACCAGATCGCCCCAGTCCTTGATGCCTTTCGGGTTGCCCTTGCGCACCAGGAACACGATGGTCGAGGTGTACGGCGTGCTCGCTTGCGGCAGACGCTTCTGCCAGTCGACGGGCAGGCTCTTGCCGAGCTTGGCGATTTCATCGATGTCACCGGCCAGGGCCAGGGTCACCACGTCAGCACGCAGGCCATCGATCACCGCACGGCCCTGCTTGCCCGAGCCGCCATGAGACTGCTGGATTTTTACAGTGTCGCCGGCATGGTCCTTCTGCCAGAACTTGATGAATTCGGCGTTGTATTCCTGATACAGCTCCCGCGTCGGGTCATACGACACGTTGAGCAGCTCGTAATCCTTGGCAACGGCGGAACCGGCAAACACGGCACTGACCAGCGCGGCCAGAGCGTAACGGCGAATCGACGACATGGTGAAAGCTCCTGGAATTCTTGGTGATGGCTTTTTCTTATGTATTGCTGGAATCGGATCGCGTTGAAAGATCGCCGCCTTCGCCAGCTCCTGCACGCAGCCCCTGTAGGAACTGCCGAAGGCTGCGATCTTTTGATCTCACCCCGGTTGTTTACCGGGTTGCTGCAAACGAAATTTCTCTTTGCGTTCGATCTGTACGACTTGCGCGTTGTGCACAGTGATCTCCACCGCGCCGAACCGCAGATCGCGCAGGGCGCTCTGGATTTCACGCAAGATGGTGCTTTCGTCCTGACCGTCAACGCTGCGAAGGGATGCGCTCATGGTGCTGCTCCTTTGAAGGGGATTTGCCTGGCAGTGGGCGGCACTGCGTTCGGCGTGGGAGCAATATAAGAGAGGCATGGATATTCTTAAAAAGACTATTTAAGAATGTTTATATAACCAGAAAACAATATGAGAGAGGGCAAGGGGTTTGCGCTGATGTGAAATCGTCAAGAGAACTTGTGGCGAGGGGATTTATCCCCGTTGGACTGCGCAGCAGTCCCGTTTTTTTGGGGTCGCTTCGCGACCCAACGGGGATAAATCCCCTCGCCACAAGGTCGGTGATAGCCTGATAGGCCTTTTCAGCCAATCATTGGCGTTTTCGCCCAATCAAGCCGATCCGCAGACACCGGCCGCCCAAACCAGTAGCCCTGCCCCAGATCGCATTCCTGCGCCAACAGAAATGCCGCCTGCTCAACCTGTTCGATCCCTTCGGCATGGACCTGCATGCCCATGCTGCGGGCCAGCGCAATGATCACCCGGACAATCGCCACGTCATCCTCATCCCACGGCAACCCGGCGACGAAGCCCTGATCGATCTTGAGTTTCTGCACCGGCAGGCGCTTGAGCCGCAACAGCGAGGAATAACCCGTGCCGAAATCATCGATGGCCAGACGCACACCCAGCTCGCGCAAGCGATGCATCTGTTCCAGCGCCACTTCGGGATCGTCCATCACCGCGCTTTCGGTAACTTCCAGTTCCAGATACGCCGGATCCAGCCCCGTGTCGTGCAGCACCTGCGCCACCTGCTGGTAAAGCTCACGTCGGGCAAACAGCCGCGAGGAGACATTCACCGCGACGAACGCCAGCACCACACCGCTCTGCTGCCATTGGCACATCTGTCGGCAAGCCTGCTGCATCACCCAGGCATCGATCTCGGCGATCAGCCCGGTGCGCTCGGCAATCGGAATGAATTCTGCCGGCGACACCAGACCGCGCTGCGGATGCTGCCAGCGCACCAGTGCTTCGACGCCGACCAGACGGCCGCTCTGCAGGTCATGCACCGGTTGGTAGTAGACACGCAGTTCCTCCTGCTCCAGTGCGCGGCGCAGCTCGAAGGCGATTTCGACCCGTTGCTGGGCATGGGCGGTCAGCTCTTCGGTATACAGCGCGTAGCCATTGCGCCCGCTGCTTTTGGCCTTGAACAGCGCACTGTCGGCGTTGCGTAACAACTGCTCGGCGCTGAGGGCATCGCTGGGAAACAGGCTGATGCCGATGCTCGCGTTGATGAACAATTGATTGCCATCTACCAGCACCGGCTCCTTCAAGGCGTCCAGAGTCCGTTGCGCCAGCGCGGCGGCCTGGGCCGGCTGTGGACAACTTTCCGCGAGCACCGCGAACTCGTCACCGCCGAGCCGCGCCAAGGTAATGCCGTGGCCGAACAGTTCCTGCAAACGCGTCGCCACCGCTTTTAGCAACCGATCGCCGACGTTATGCCCGAGGCTGTCGTTGATCATCTTGAAATGATCCAGATCGAGCATCAGCAGCGCGCAGCCACGCTTGTGCGTCTGCGCGGAAGCCAACGCCTGTTCGGCGCGGTCGCTGAACAGCAGGCGATTGGGCAGATCGGTCAACGGATCGTGATGCGCCAGGTGTTTGAGCTCGGACTCGGAATCCTTGATCGCACTGATGTCGGAGAACACCGCCACGTAATGGCTGAGCCGGCCGGAATCATCGTGAATCACCCGGATGGTTTGCCACTGTGGATAAATCTCGCCAGTCTTGCGCCGGTTCCAGATCTCGCCGCTCCATTCACCTTCAGCCTCGAGGGTAGCGAACATCGCCTGATAGAAGCCCGGCGGATGATGGCCGGACTTGAACAGACTGGGCTGCTGGCCGATGACCTCGTCGCGCCGATAACCGGTGATCTCGATAAAGGCGCGATTGACGTGGACGATCAGGCCCCGGTGGTCGGTAACCAGCACCCCTTCGCGAGTGCAGTCGAACACGGCGGCCGCCTGACGCAGACGCTCACGGTCGGTGTGGCGCTCGCGCAAATGCGCGCCGATGCCGAGAAACCCGCACAGCCGCGCCCGTGCGAGGAAAATCAGCGCGGCGCTGATCGTCGCCAGCAGATAACCGTTGATCAGTTGCCAATGGGTCAGCTCACGGGAGTCATCGAAGAATCTGCTTAATAAATGATCAGAAACTTGCAGCCACAGGGCGGCCAGTACGAGGTAGAGCAGCGCTGCACGCAAGGCATCGCGGTAAGTCGCAGACATTCGGTCGTCCATGTCCCTACAAAAAGGTTGGAATTATAGGTGAAGAAACATTCAGCGACTTCTTATCTGAAAGGGCGACTGGTTTTATCTGTGTGCTTAGTGATAATGCAACGGCTGTTTTTATCTTTATCGAGGGCCCTATAGCCTATGTGGTACGAAGGTTTTCTTGGCTTGTCGGCCTGGTCACTGGTCGCGGTCACCCTGCTGATGACCCATGTGACGATTGTCGCCGTCACGGTCTATCTGCACCGTTACTCGGCCCACCGCTCGCTCGAGCTGAATGCGGGTCTGAAGCACTTTTTCCGTTTCTGGCTGTGGCTGACCACGGCGCAGAACACCCGCGAGTGGACTGCCATCCACCGCAAACACCACGCCAAATGCGAGACCGAGGATGACCCGCACAGCCCGGTCATCAAGGGTCTGTCCACCGTACTGCGCACCGGCGCCGAGCTGTACCGCAGCGAAGCGCAGAACCCCGAAACCCTGCGCATCTACGGCAAGAACTGCCCGGAAGACTGGATCGAACGCAACGTCTACAGCCGCTATCCGCTGCTGGGCGTGGCGATCATGGGCGTGATCGACCTGCTGCTGTTCGGCACCATCGGCATCACCATCTGGGCGATCCAGATGATGTGGATTCCGGTGTGGGCCGCTGGCGTGATCAACGGTCTGGGCCATGCTGTCGGCTACCGCAACTTCGAATGCCGTGACGCGGCGACCAATCTGGTGCCGTGGGGCATCCTGATCGGCGGCGAAGAGCTGCACAACAACCATCACACCTACCCCAACTCGGCCAAGCTGTCGGTGAAGAAGTGGGAATTCGACCTCGGCTGGGCGTGGATCAAGGTCTTCTGCTTCCTGCGCCTGGCCAAGGTGCAGCGGGTCGCACCGATTGCCCACCGCGTCGAAGGCAAAGGCAGCCTGGACATGGACACCGCCATGGCGATCCTCAACAACCGCTTCCAGATCATGGCCCAGTACCGCAAATTGGTGATCGGCCCGCTGGTCAAGCAAGAGCTGGCCAAGGTTGATCATTCGGTGCGCCACCAGTTCCACCGGGCCAAACGCCTGCTGTCGCGGGAAACCAGCCTGCTGGAAGACCGTCATCACCTGCGCATCCAGACCATGCTCGAACACAGCCATGCTTTGAAAGTGATCTACGAGAAGCGCCTGGCTTTGCAGCAGATCTGGGTCAAGACCAGTTCCAATGGCCACGACATGCTGGCCGCCATCAAGGAATGGATTCACGAGGCCGAGGCCAGTGGCATCCAGTCGTTGCGGGATTTTGCTGATCAGCTGAAAACCTACTCGCTGCGTCCTGCGACTGCCTGACCGGCAACGAGGCTGTGATCTCAAAGATCGCAGCCTCATTGCACTCGTCAGCTCCACCCCCCCACCGCCCGGCAGGACTCGGTAATGGCCGGGAACTTCGCCGAAAATCACCTATCTCAATGACACTTCGCCATTCCGGCGGGTTGTCCTGTGGCCGTTGTCGACATTGCGGCGCGCCCTTTGAGATTTGTGCCGATGGTCAACAACAACCAGAAAGACACAACCTACACCCAATGGCCTGAGGCCGCGCAAACGCTGATGGCGCTGATGCATGCGCAGGGCGAAGTCGCGCGCCTGAGCGAGCGCGAACAATTGATCAGTTCGCTGCTGGTCAGCGTCAACGCCGTGCTCTGGGCTTTCAACTGGGAAACCCGCCAGGTGTTGTACGTCAGTCCGGCCTATGAACGGATCTTCGGCCGTTCCGCCGCGCTTGTGCTGGCTGACTACAACCAGTGGCGTGACAGCATTTACCCCGATGATCTGGAGTACGCCGAACAAAGCCTTGCCGAAGTCCTGCACCGAGGTGCGGTGGAAGATCGCGAGTACCGCATCATTGCCGCCGATGGCCAGGTGCGCTGGCTCAGCGACAAATGTTTTATCAATCGCCAGGACGAGCCTGGACAGCCGGTAATCATCGTCGGCATCGCCGAAGACATCACTGACAAGAAAAACATGGAAACCGAGTTGCAGCGCTTGGCCACTACCGATGTGCTGACGCAAAGCAGCAACCGCCGCCACTTCTTCGAATGTGCCCACCGCGAGTTCGCCGAGGCCCGCCGCCAAGGCACACCGCTGGCCTTCCTGCTGCTGGACATCGACGATTTCAAAGTGATCAACGACAGCTACGGCCACCCCGAGGGCGACAACGTGCTGCAACGGATCGCCGAATGCGGGCGCGGCTCATTGCGCCGTGGCGATCTGTTCGGGCGGATTGGTGGTGAGGAGTTCGCTGCGGTGTTTCCCGGCTGTGCGCCGGAGATGGCCGTGCAAGTGGCAGAGCGACTGCAGCAGGAAATCCAGCGACTGCGCTTCAACCACGACGGGCAAGCATTCAGCATCACCGTGAGCCAGGGTCTGAGCAACCTCACCGACGAAGACAAGAGCCTGGACAGCCTGTTCGCCCGCGCGGATGCGGCGATGTACGAGGCGAAACGGCAGGGCAAGAACCGGATTATTGCGGCCTGATCCGTATTTTGTGGCTGCCGCAATTCCTGTGGGAGCGGGCTTGCCCGCGATGAGGCCCGCACTTTCAACAAAAATGTTGCCTGCGCTGGCGCCTTCGCGAGCAGGCTCGCTCCCACATTGGAATGTGCTGATCTGTCATTTGCGCATCCGCAGCAACTCCGGCAGCCCGATCTTGAGCAACCGCGCCGTCCGGCTCTTCGCCAGTTCCTCTACGCCTTCATGCTCGGTCAGCCGCGCCATCTGCGCCGCCATGTGCATCACCAGCGCCTCGCGACTGTAAACGCCACCACCGAGCTGGTAGGCCGAAGCAATCAACTCGCGCAACTCCAGCGGCAGACGCCAGCGGGTGCGCAATGCCGAGCCATAAGAGGCGCCAAACTTCGCCAACGCTTCACCCACCTCCTGCAACTCGTCCAGCTCGCCGCCGGCCTGCTGCCATTCCTGCAAGCAGCGCAGCAGCGCCAGATCACCGAGCCGATGCAGCATCCCGGCGCAATAGCAGCGCTCCTGATCCAGATCGAGCAGGCGCGCCAGCGTGCGGGCGTATTCCGCTGTGTGCAGTGACAGCTCCCAATAGCGCTCGGCGTAATCCGCCAGGCATGGATCGCTGAGTCGCGCGCTGCGTTTTAGCGCCAGGCCGAGAATCAGGTTCATGCTCTGCCCGGTGCCGAGTCGGTGCAGCGCCTGGGCCAGGGTTTGCACCGGCGCGCCGTAGTGTTGCGCGGCACTGTTGGCGGCTGCGATCAGCACGGCGGTAATCTGCGGATCGGTGCGGACCTCTTCCTCCAGCAACTTGAGGTCCAGCCCTTCGGGATTGAGGCTACGCTTGACCGCCACTTGCACGTCGGTCATCAACGGCGCGCCATCGGCCTGCTCGCGACGCCGCTCAAGGAACACCGAGAGCGTCATGCCCGGCGCCAGTGCCGGCACTTCGCATACCACCGCTTCGCCAGCGTTGAGCAGCAACCCCTGCAAGCGCTCGGTCAGGTCTTCCATATTCAACGGCTTGGTCAGGTACGCCGTCGGCGCCAGCGGAATCGCTTCGCGCACACTGGCGCTGTCGTTGCGGCTGCTCGTCAGAATGAACGGCAGCGGCGGATTGCGTTTGCGCTGCCGGACGCTGCGCAGCACATGCAATCCGTCGATGCCGGGCAGCTCCCAATCGACGATGGCCAAGTCGTAGGGCACCTCGCTGAGCAACGACATTGCCTGCTGGCCATCGGCACACAAATCCAGGCGCGCATCGCAGCGCACATTGAGCAGCACTTGTTTGAGCAGGTCACGGGACCAGGGATCGGCCTCGGCAATCAACACCCGGGGTACAGCGGGTAAATCAACGGCAGTCATGCGCGCTCTCCTTGCAATGCCTGAACCTTAGCCAATGCTGGCGATTCGATACAGGGCAAACAGGTCCGATGTGTTTCAAGGGACGAAAAAAACCCGCCGAAGCGGGTTTTTGTCGAACAAGTCACACCAACGGATCAGAGCTCAGAGAAGCACTCTTCGATGATCGCCAGGCCTTTGTCCAGTTGCTCGTCTGGCGACGTCAGCGGAACCAGCACGCGCAGCACGTTACCGTAAGTGCCGCAGGACAGCAGGATCAGGCCCTTGTCACGCGCCTTGGCCACCACAGCGGCCACGGCAGTCGGGTTCGGCTTGTGGCTGTCGCCGTTTTCGAACAGCTCGACCGCGATCATTGCGCCCAGCGCACGCACTTCACCGATCACCGGGTACTTGGCCTGAATCGCCTTCAGGCCAGTGACCAGACGCTCACCGACAGCCTTGCAACGGTCCAGCAGTTGCTCTTCTTCAAACACTTCCATCACGGCCAGTGCAGCGGCGCAAGCGATCGGGCTACCGGCATAGGTGCCGCCCAGGCCGCCCGGCGCAATGGCGTCCATGTACTCGGCCTTGCCGCACACGCCGGCCAGCGGGAAGCCGCCAGCGATGGACTTGGCGAATGTGGTGAGGTCGGCGGCAACGCCCATCTGTTCCATAGCGAAGAAGGTGCCGGTACGGCCAGCGCCGGTCTGCACTTCGTCAGCGATCAGCAGGATACCGTGCTGGTCGCACAAAGCGCGCAGACGCTTCATGAATTCCTTCGGCGCGACGTAGAAACCACCTTCGCCCTGCACTGGCTCGATGATGATCGCAGCGATGTCTTTCGGCTCGGCGTCGTTCTTGAAGATGCGTTCGATGGAAGCGATCGAATCGTCGATGCTCACACCGTGCAGTTCGTTCGGGTACAGCGCGCGGAAGATGCCGCCTGGCATCAGGCCCATGCCGGCCGAGTACGGCACGACTTTACCGGTCAGGCCGAGGGTCATCATCGTGCGACCGTGGTAAGCGCCGGTGAATGCGATCACGCCAGCGCGGCCAGTGGCGGCACGGGCGATCTTCACGGCGTTTTCCACCGCTTCGGAACCGGTGGTGACCAGCAGGGTTTTCTTGGCGAAATCACCCGGCACCTTGGCGTTGATTTTTTCGCACAGCTCAACGTACGGCTCGTAGGCCAGTACCTGGAAGCAGGTGTGGGTCAGCTTGTTCAGCTGTTCGGTCACGGCGGCGATGATTTTCGGGTGCACGTGGCCGGTGTTCAGTACAGCGATACCGCCAGCGAAGTCGATGAACTCGCGACCTTCAACGTCGGTCACGGTGGCGTTCTTTGCCGACTCGGCGAAGATCGGGTGAATCTGGCCAACACCACGTGGAACAGCTGCGGTACGACGGGCCATCAGTTCAGCGTTAGTCTTGCTCATTACAGTCCTCATTCGCCGCTCATCGGGCGGCGTGGTTCAAGGATAAAGCGGGAGAAATCGGCGGTGGCAGCATGCGATGATCGACTGCCACGGCGTTCTTGGCCGCAGAGAAAATTCCTGTTTGAAACGACGCAAAGGGACAGCGCTCTCGTGCCCTTTGCGTTTGCAGCGATCCCTTTCTCGGCTTAGATGCCCAGGCAGAGGTATTTGATTTCCAGGTAATCTTCGATGCCGTACTTGGAGCCTTCACGGCCCAGGCCCGAAGCCTTGATGCCGCCGAACGGCGCGACTTCGTTGGAGATCAGCCCGGTGTTGACGCCGACCATGCCGTATTCCAGCGCTTCGGCGACACGGAACACACGGCCCAGGTCACGTGCGTAGAAGTACGAGGCCAGACCGAATTCGGTGTCGTTGGACATGGCGATCACTTCGGCTTCGTCTTTGAAGCGGAACAGCGGAGCCAGCGGACCGAAGGTTTCTTCCTTGGCCACGGCCGCGTTTTTCGGCACGTTGGTGAGAATGGTCGGCTCGAAGAAGTTGCCTTCCATCGCCGTGCCGCCCGCCAATACGGTGGCACCTTTGCTCACGGCGTCAGCGATGTGTTCCTGAACCTTGGCCACGGCTTTTTCGTCGATCAGCGGGCCGGTGGTGGTGCCGTCTTCCAGACCGTTGCCGATCTTCAGTTTGGCTACAGCTACTTTCAGCTTCTCGGCGAACGCATCGTAGACCGCGTCCTGAATGTACAGACGGTTGGCGCAGACGCAGGTCTGGCCATTGTTGCGGTATTTGGAGATGATCGCGCCTTCGACGGCCTTATCCAGATCGGCGTCGTCGAACACGATGAACGGCGCGTTGCCGCCCAGTTCCAGCGAGACTTTCTTGATGTCCTTGGCGCATTCGGCCATCAACTGGCGACCGATTTCGGTCGAGCCGGTGAAGGACAGTTTGCGCACGATCGGGTTGCTGGTCAGCTCGCTGCCGATGTCGCCAGCGCTGCCGGAGACCACGCTGAACACGCCCGCAGGAATGCCCGCGCGCTGAGCCAGTTCGGCCAGGGCGAAAGCGGAAAATGGAGTTTGCGATGCTGGCTTGAGCACCATGGTGCAACCGGCGGCCAGCGCCGGGCCGGCCTTGCGAGTGATCATTGCCGCCGGGAAGTTCCACGGGGTGATCGCGGCGGTGACGCCAATCGGTTGTTTGATGACGATCAGGCGCTTGTCCGGCTGATGACCCGGAATCACGTCACCGTAGATGCGTTTGGCTTCCTCGGCGAACCACTCGATGAACGATGCGGCGTAAACGATTTCGCCCTTGGCTTCGGCCAGCGGCTTGCCCTGCTCCAGGGTCATCAGGCGCGCGAGGTCGTCCTGGTTCTCGATCATCAGCTCGAACCAGCGACGCAGTTTGCCGGCACGCTCTTTGGCGGTCAGTGCACGCCAGGCCGGCAGCGCCTTGTCGGCGGCCTCGATGGCACGGCGGGTTTCAGCGGCGCCCATCTTCGGCACGGTGCCGAGGATTTCGCCGGTTGCCGGGTTGTTGACCTTGATCGTCTGACCGTTGTCGGCATCGACCCAAGCGCCATCGATGAAGGCTTGCTGGCGGAACAACTGGGTGTCTTTAAGCTGCATGTCGGCTTTCCTTAACAGCACCGCGGCCTGCGCGGAGCAAATTATGATTGTAGAAAGGCGCCTCGCAAGGCTGCCGTCAGGGAAATCAGTGAGCGGATTGTGGCGCATCAACAGTGCACGACCGGGCGCACCTGCGCTGCAACATCCCGCCAAAGAGCGTTTGAAATCTCAAACGGATCGTAGGTTCAAAGGGGGTAAAGGACAATAGGTCGTTCGAAAAAAAGAACAAAAATGCCGCTTTTCAGATCAACGCACACAATACCCATGCCGCAGGAAAAACCTTAGATCAACCCCGACGAAGCGCCAAGCGAGGGTTTTGCAGGACGTTACCGCTTTAAGGAATGCAGCGATTTTGCGCCGACACGCACACTGACAAAACCCGCCAAACCCGGCATGGACGCCCCGAGCCGACCTAGGTATGATGTCGCCCGCTGCACCAGTAGCTCAGCTGGATAGAGTACTGCCCTCCGAAGGCAGGGGTCGTGGGTTCGAATCCCGCCTGGTGCACCATGAATCAAACGAGAAAGCCCCGGACTGTGATGGTCCGGGGCTTTTTTGTGGGCGATGACAGGATCGCTGGAACGCGGTCACTCCGTCGTCCAGTCAAACTCGTCATATTCATCGTCGTCATCCCCCTCCTCCTCAGCCTCGTCAAATACCTCGTCTTCTTCAACGAGGTCTTCTTCCGGCTGATTCAGCAGAAACTCCTTACGTGTCTCGGTTACTGCACGCCGCATTTGTTCGCCCTTTTCCGGGCAGTTGAGTAGCTGGGCGATGCGGTCGATTTTTGCTGCCACGGTGTCCTCCAGCGCATTGGCAATGGCTTGATAGTGCGCGTTTTCGCGGGGCAATGCCAAATGGCTGGGGAATCAGAGCAGTCAGCCGCCCGAGAGCGGCCGAACCTCAGCGGTGATAACGCCGCACCGCGCTGCTGTTGCGCAGCACATGGCCTTTGATTTTTTCCATCAGCTCGGCGCGGGTCAGGCCGGCAGGCAGGGCGTCCGGGGCGAGGTCGAGGGCGTAGATCTGGATGATGTAGTGGTGCGCGCTGTCGCCCACTGGCGGGCATGGCCCCATGTAATGGGTGTTGCCTTTGCTGTTGGTGCCGCCGACGCCTTCCAGAGCGGATTTGGCACCGACGCCGGCCGCGATCTGGTGGGTGGTGGGTTTGATGCCGTAGTGAATCCAGTGATCGACCCCCAAGCCTTTCTGGCCATCCGGGTCGTGCATGACGATGGCGTAGCTCTGGGTTCCGGCAGGGCCGGCGTTCCAGCTCAGCGCCGGCGACTGGTTCTTGCCGCCGCAGCCAGGCGCGTCGCTGGCGGCGGCCGAGGTGAACAGACGGTTATCCGACACGCCGGGGATGCTCAGGGTGAAGCGCTCCTGGGCCTGCGCCGGGAACTGCACGCAAAGGGTCACGGCGATGGCCGCCAGCCATGGGTTGAGAGAGGTCAATCGGGTCATTCCGGGAGCACCTTGTGCAGTGAGGCCGTCGTCGGCCCGCAGACTATAGCTGTACCGTTCGTGCCTTGGCAGTAGCAAATGGCTGAACCTCGCGCGGCGCCGCCAACTCACAAGAGAAATGCCTGCGAGGAAGCCGAACATGTCCCTGCACCGTGTCGCCCGTTTCGCCGATGTCCCGCAAGACCGTGGCCTGCAAGTCGAAATCGGCGACTGCAAGATCGTCCTGCTGCGTGCCAACGGCGAGTTGCGGGCGTTTCAGGGCCTGTGTCCACACGCCGGAGCGCCGTTGGCCGAGGGGGCCTTGTGTCACGGCAGGTTGATCTGCCCCTGGCACAAAGCCGCGTACCGTGCCGAGGACGGCGGCCTGTGCGAGCCGCCATCGCTGGACAGTCTCAAGCGCTATCCGCTGGAGTTGCGCGGCGATGAAGTCTGGGTCGATGACCAGCCGTTGCCCGATCCGCACACCCCGCCCGCTGACGACCCAAGAACGTTCGTGGTGGTCGGCGCCGGGGCGGCGGGTACGGCTTGCGCGGCGGCCCTGCGGGAGAAAGGTTTTGGCGGGCGCATCGTGCTGGTCGATGGCGAACCGGGTGCCGGATACGACCGCACGGTGTTGAGCAAATTTGTCCTCGCCGGGGAAATGTCGCCCAAAGATGTCCCGCCGCTGCGCGATGAGGCGTTCTATCAAGCGCAACGGATTGAGCGCGTGCAAGGCGAAGTGACTTCACTCGACGCCCCAGGCAAAACGCTTCATCTGCACAACGGCGGCATCCTGCGCTACGACGCCGCTGTACTCGCCACCGGTGGCGCGCCCAATCCGTTGAAGCTGCCTGGCGCCGGGCTGGCGAACGTTTTCGTCCTGCGTTCGAAAACTCAGGCTGAACAGATCATCAACGCCGCTCAACCGGGCCAGCGCGCGGTCATCATCGGCGACGGTTTCATTGCCCTCGAATGCGCGTCGGCCCTGCGCGAGTTCGGCCTCGACGTTACCGTGCTGGCACGCCACTCAGTCCCGTTTGCCAAACAATTCGGCGAGGCCGTGGGCAAGGCGATTCGCGCCCTGCACGAAGAGCACGGGGTGAAGTTCATCAGCGAACACGAGGCTACGCAGATCCTTGGCGAGGACAAGGTCGAGGGCGTGCTGCTCGACAACGGTCTGCGCCTGGCAGCGGATCTGGTTCTCGCCGGCGTCGGCGTTCACCCGGCCACTGCACCTTTCGAATCATTGCCCAAGGAAGAAGACCAATCGTTGCGTGTCGACGACGGCATGCGCGTGAGCGATGGTTTATGGGCCATCGGCGATATCGCCACGTTCCCGCTGAGCGGCCAGCCAACTCGCATCGAGCATTGGCGCCTGGCCCAGCAACACGCGCGCATCGCTGCGGCCAACATGCTGGGTGGCGAGGAGCATTATCTGGATGTGCCGTTTTTCTGGACGTACCACTTCGGCAAGAACTACGACTATCTCGGTCACGCGCAGGAATGGGACGAGGTCGAGTTCAGCGGTGAGCCGGAACAGCCGCCGTTCATCGGCCTGTTCGCAAAAGACGGCATCGTTGTTGCGGCGGTGGCCTGCGACAAGCAACGCGCGATGGCGCTGCTGGCCGAGCGGATGAAGCAACCTCTGCGGATCAAAGAGGCCTGGACGCTGATCCAGGCCTGACACCGGTCCTGTAGGAGCTGACGAGTGCAACGAGGCTGCGATCTCTTGATCTTGTTTTTACATAAGCAAAATCAAAAGATCGCAGCCTTCGGCAGCTCCTACAGTGGAGGTCACGTCAGCCGGTTCACCGGCTCGCGATTGTCATCTTCATCGGCATGCAGAAAGATCACCCGCTGTTGCCCCAGCGGCGCGGGCAAGGCCTGCTGCTGTAACGGCCAGAAATGCGTTTCCACATGGCTGATGTCGCCGTCCTGATCGTTATGAATGGTCATCACCCCCGGTGTGCGCAGTTTCTGGAAACGCTCGTCGCACAACTTGAAACTCTTGCTCAGACCTTCATCACCAATTACCGGCGACGGCAAACGGCGCTGGGCGAAGCTGCGGCTTTTGCGTTGCTGGTAACGCGCCCAACCGATCAGGATCACCGCGTTGACCAGCGCCACCCACATATAAACCTGCAAAGTGCCCAAGGCGTCGAACGCCGAATGATCGATGCGCGGCCCGCCGGTGGTTTCGATCAACGGCCATAACCCGCGTACCAGCAGGAACAGCAGGCCAACCCAGGCCAGGACGGTGAGGATCACGTCGATCACCACCAGAAAGGGCCGCTGGCGAGTGCGGATAATTTTCATTTGATGACTTCCTCCTGGTCGTCGCCCAGCGGGCGAATGCCCCGATCAGGACTGACCCAGCGCGCGCGTTTTTTGTGTTGGCTGAACAACACTTTGGGGAAACTGACCAGGGTGGTCAGCAGACTGACGAGCCAGAACACCAACGGATACCAGACCACCCAGAACATGGTCTTGCCCAGACCCGGCTCATACCGCCGGTCAATGACGATGCTGACGGCAAACTGCACCAGGCAGACAAACGCCAGCAACAGACCGGTGAAGGCCGGTGGCATCAGGTGATCCACGGCGATCGCGTCGGGCATGACCATGAACTTGCCCATGCCCCAGAAAATCACCGACAGCAGGAAAGTGAAGGCCCAACCGGTGGACAGGCAGTATTCGAACAGCAGCGGCCACAGGTAGCGATGGCGGTACTGCCAGATGCCGCGAATGTTCTTGAACAGCACTTCGGCGCCGCCCTGAGCCCAGCGCAGACGCTGCTTCCACAGACCGCCGAGGGTTTCCGGCATGAGGATCCAGCACAGTGCGCGCGGTTCGTAGAAGATGCTCCAGTGATCGAGTTGCAGCTTCCAGCTGATGTCGATGTCTTCGGTGATCATGTCCGGGCTCCAGTAGCCGACCCGGTTCAGCGCGGTGCGGCGGAACGCGACGATCACCCCGGAGACGGTAAAGATGCGCCCGAAGACCCGTTGCGTACGTTTGATCAGGCCGATGATCGAGGAGAACTCGCCGACCTGCACCCGCCCGATCAAGGTCGAACGCGTGCGGATCCGCGGGTTGCCGGTCACTGCGCCAAGGCGTGCGTTATCCAGCATCGGCGCGACCAGATAAGCCGCAGTGTTTGGGGCCAGCAAGGCGTCGCCGTCGATGCACACCAGATACTCGCTGCGCGCAGCGATCGCGCCCATGCGCAGGGCTACAGCCTTGCCCTGGTTTTCCGCCAGATGCAGAACCCGCAGTCGCGGATCTTCCTTGGCCAGCGCATCAAGCACAGCGGCAGTGTTGTCCTTGGAGCCGTCGTTGATCGCGATGACTTCGATGTTCGGGTAGTGCTGGGCCAGCGCCGCGTGGATGGTATCGGCAGCGTTATCGCCCTCGTTGTAGCAAGGAATCAGAATCGAAATCAGCGGCTCGCCTTCCAGCGGTGGCGGCAGCGTGTCGTCCTGCCATGGCCAGTGGCGCTCCCAGTGCAGCCAGAAATACAGGCCGCCGGCGATCCACAACCCGGACATGAACAGTGGGTAGAAGAACACGAACGACATCAGGAACTGGCCGGTCACGAGGAAGATCAGCCCCAGCGGAACGCCAAGGACAATCGCCAGAACAAGCAGGGCTAACAGTCTATCCAGCATGTTATGGATTCCATTTGTTGGAGAGTGCAGGCCTTACGGTTTTCAGGTCTGGCAGGTTGTCGAGGAAGTTGTCCGGGTAGTAACCGAAACTGGTCGCGCCCTGGCGCTTGAGCCGGCCCATCCAGTCCGCCAGATGCACGGCGTCGATATCGGCCTGATCCTTCTGGTTCCAGTCACGCGCCTGCAATTCGAACACGGTGCGGTTGAGCGCGCCGGGACGTTTCTTCACCGTGGCGACCAGTTCTTCCAGCCACGGGCCGGACTCGGCCAGCGTCTGTTTTTCCATCAACGGCATGGCCATCGGCGCCGTCCAGTCGTAGGTGGCGAGGAAGTCATCGAGGTTCTGGGCGAACCACGCTTCGCTCTCCGGATTGAGCATCGGTTCGGCGAAGATGTTGCGTGCCGTCAGCACTTGCGGGCCGCGAATCGCACGGACTTTCGCGGTCAGTTCGTTGGTGAAGTCGATCAGGTAGCGGCTCTTGAAACGCGCCCAGCGTTGCATCGCCGCCGGATCGTCGCGCAGCGCGGCAATCGAACCTGGCAGACCTTGAGCGGCGTAGGCCTTCAGGGCATCCGGGCTGGCGTCCTCGAAATCCGAGAGCACCGCATCGTCGTGGTAGAGAATGCCGTCGACCGAGGTCAGCCGCGCCACGTCTTCATAGATTTCACCGATGATCTTGCGCACTTCCGGATTGAACGGTGACAGGCGTTTGTACTGTTTCGGATCGACCGAGGTGGTGGCGGTTTTCGGGTCCCAGCGGGTCACGCGCGGCAGCTTCGAATCCAGTTCGAAACTCAGCACCGGCATCCACGCAAAGACCTTCACGTGGGCACGGGTGCGCAATTGCCAGGCGACGCGGTCGAACAGGTCGGCGCGCATCGGCAAGTGACGGTTGGGGAAGTACAGCGAATGCACCAGACCATCGCCCTTGGGATCGGCGAAGGCTTGCAGGAACACCGTGCTGGCACCGAGGTCAGCCATGCGCTGCACCAGTTTGCCGAGGTTGATGTCCTGCTGGGCCGGGTCCGGGTCGTAGACGTTGTCGAGATCGACATGAACCACGCGCATCGGCGCTTCGGCCTGCACCGAGACGATGCTGTTGGCGAAATGCTCGCCGTCAGGATCGGACGCGACGAGAAAGCGCGGCCCGCTCATCAGGTTATCGAGGGTGTCGAGGCCGTCGTCCAGGGTCAGGGCCATTTCATAGCCCTCCTCACCGACCACGGTCAGCGAGGTACCGTCGGCGGTGCCGTACGGCCAGACCCAGACGCGTGGTTTGTAACCGGTGGCCTTGCGGATCTTCTCGGAAATGTTTTTTACGTCGGTGCGAATGCGCGCCTGGAAATCGGCTTCGGATTCGTAGCGTTTGCTCACCGGGTCATAACGCCGGGTCGCGGCGGCCGGCTGCAGGTTGCCCTGCGGGTTGCCAAGGATGCCTTTGTGGTTGGCATCGGTGTGAGCGGCGA
Source organism: Pseudomonas sp. Irchel 3F6 (assembly GCF_900187595.1). NCBI lineage: Bacteria > Pseudomonadati > Pseudomonadota > Gammaproteobacteria > Pseudomonadales > Pseudomonadaceae > Pseudomonas > Pseudomonas sp. Irchel 3F6. The sequence goes on from NZ_FYDP01000003.1 coordinate 606,632, forward strand.
TCTCTACCAACCCGGACCTGGAAATTTCGCGGATCTGCTGCCAGGTCAGGAAGTTCTCACGGTTACGCGGCGTGCCGGCGAAATCCACCGGTTGATTGAGCGGCGTGTCGATCCAGGTGCCGACCGGCGCCAGCAACGCGTGCCAGTTGTAGGCGCGCAGCACTGGCAGCACGCGGGTATAGAAGCTGGCGTAACCGTCGTCGAAACTGAGCAGCACCGCTCTCGCCGGCAGCTCCGGGCCGCCATTGCGTGCCGCCATGATCTGGTCGACGGTCACTGGTTTGTAGCCGTTCTCGCGCAGCCAGGCGAGCTGCTCGATCATGCGCTCGGTGCGCACCGCCACCACGGCCTGATCGGGATCACGGTCTTCGACATCGTGGTAGGCAATGCCGAGCACGTGGTTTTTTGGCCACGGTTGTTCACTGGCCGCGACCGGCCGCTCGGAGGGCGGCGCGAAGGCCGGGGCTTGCTGGGCGCAGGCGCTGACCAGCAGCGCTCCCAGCAGAAGGATGAAACGCGAGATAAAAGGCATCTTCAAACTCTTCTAGAAGCGGAAAGTGAGGTCGACAAGCAGACGCAGATCAGTTTCCCGATCACCGTCATAAGGCCGGTTGATCACACTGAACATGCCGCCCACATCGAACACGTCGTTCCAGGCGTACCGTTGGCCGTAACCGAGCAACGCCATGCCGCCGGTGCCGTGGTCGCGCTGGCTGTAGGTGCCCGCGCCGGCCTGGAATTGCTGGCTCCAGGAAGTTTCGTAGCGGTGGTAGAGCACGTGATTGACGTTGACCAGCGGCATCACGCTGAAGTCCGACTTCGGGTTGAAGTACGGCACGTCGTCGGATTTCGAGTTGTGGCTGGTGCCGACTTCCAGGCCGGCGTCGACCTGGATGTTCGGCGCGGTGTAGATGCCCTCGCGCCCGGTCACCAAGGCTTCGACGCGGTTGTTGCCATCACTGAAGTGCGACGGGCTGACCGACACGCGCCACTCGCGGCTTTCGTTGGCGCGCCAGCGCAGGAACGCACTGCCGCCATTGGCCTTGATGTCGCTGTTGAGCGCGCGCAGCGGCGTTTCCGCCGAGAGGTATTCGAGGCTGCCGCCGTACTGCCAGTGATCGTTGATGTCGCGGGCTATCGCCAGGCGTGCGCCTTGTTTGTCACCGAAACCGTAATCGTGATTCGACACCTCGGCTTCGAGGGTCATGTCACGGGTGCGCCGTTCCAGGCCGACACGCTGGAAGCGATGGTGGCCGGTGCCTTCGGCGAAATCACCGGTGGCATAACCGGCCCCGGCGAAGACACGCCAGTCTTCGTTGATCGGCGGGCTGTACAGCGTGCTCTGGATACCGAAATCACGGCTGCCGCTGACCGCACCGGCATCGCCGCTGCCGCCACCGTTGGCCTTGCCGCCGTAGGCTTCGACGCGCAGTTCGGCCATGTCATGCACTTCCCGTTCGCGAGCCAGGCGCTGCACTTGGCGGTTGTCCGGATAACGCGCGACCACATCGTCGACCAGCGCATCGTTCTGCCGCCACTCCTGCAACTCCATCGCGGTGCGCGCCTGAGCGACTTCCAGGCCGGCATCGCGGGGCGCCATGCTCTCGGTTTCCTTGAGCTGATTTTCCGCGCGGCGCGGCCACTGTCGGGCGAGGTAAAGATCGGCCTGGGCCAGACGCAAGCCAAGGTTGCCCGGCGCCTGATCGACCAGCGTCTGCAAACGCTCTTCGCCGTGCGGAAGATCGGAACCGTAGGTGCCGGCCTGGGCGGCGAGTTGCTGGGCGTCCATCCATTCGTCGTTGGGGTTGCCGATGGGCAGACCTTTGAGCTCGACGCGCGGACGCTGGGCTTTCGCTGCGTCCTCGGCGACCTTGCGCGCCTCATCGGCGCGGTCGCTTTCTAGCAAGGAGTAATACAGCGCAGTGCTGTCCTCAAGACGATCACCGACATCGGCGTCCGGCGCCGAAAGCACCTGGCGATACAGATCGGTGGCAATCTCGGGCTCACGCTGATCCAGATAAGACGCTGCCACCCAGCGCAGGGCATAGGTCGGAATTTCCACGCCCTCGGCTTGCAGTTTCTGGTATTCGCTGATGACGTCGGCGGTGCGCGCGCGGGCCTTGAGCGCGCCCATGCGGTCGATGCGCCAGCGCGTCACGTCGTCGTGAGCAGTGGCGTCAGGCGTCCAGGTCGCGAGCAATTTGTCGTAATCGGCCAGCGCGCGGTCGGCGATGACGTAGCGTTCCTTTTCGCTGCGGGTGGCCAGTTCGGCGAGGCGCACGCGTTCGGCGGCGAGATCGCCTTCCAGGCGGCGCAAGGTCACCGGATCAATCAGGCCTGGACGTTGACTGGCCAGCCGCAGCGCCGGTTCTGGCAGGCGGGCCTTTTGCAGGGCGACCACGTACTCGCGGGCAACTTCCGGCTTGTTGCCGGCGCGGATGAAGGCCTGATCGTATTCGAAGAGTGCGTCGTACTGTTTGCCGGCTCGACCGAGTGCGTAGCCCAAGGCGAGACGGCGTGACGGATCGTCGGGTTTGGCGGCGACCAGCGCCTGGGCGCGGGTGACGGCCTGATCGGGCTTGCCGGCATCGGCCTGAGTCAGCGCGAGACCCAGTTGCAGGTCGGCGTTGTCCGGCTCCAGCGCCAGCGCCTTGTTGTACACCTGGGTGGCCTGATCCCAGCGCTTGAGGTTGCGATAGGCACGCGCAACGGCAGTCAGCGCCTGCACCGGCAGAACGCGGTCACGGCCTTGGGTTTCATAGACCTTGACCACTTCGGCATCGAGCCCGGCCCAACTGGCGATTTGCAGATGATCGCTGACCTGGCCATCGCTGGCCTGGCCCGGCGGCACCTGACGCAGCACGGTCAACGCAGGCGTGTAATGCCCGGCCCGGGCATCGCGCACCATCTCGTCGTAGGGTGTGTCGGCCAACGCCAGCAGCGGCCAGAGCAACTGGCTGCACAGGGCGAATCGGAACAAAGGGCGTAAACCACGATGTAATACAGGGCCATCAATACGCGGCATTTGTCAGCATCCTTACATGGCCAGCCGGGTCGCAATGCCCTCCTTGCCCATTCGTAACGGTGGCCGACAAAAACAGCCTTCGGCCAAGCTTGGTGAGGCAGTCTGCACGCAAGCGAGAGCGAATTTTCACAACGCAATATTTGTTCAGAATCGGTCCACCTGTACAAAATCCGTACAGCAAAACGCCCGGCGCCTGTTCACACAGGGGCCGGGCGTCTGGGGGGGCGCGGTTGGGTTTATTGCTCTTGGGTGACGCCGGCAAACTTGCTCATGAGGAAACCGATGAACTGCTCGACGGTCATCTTCTGGCCGTTGAATTCGACCTGATTGGCCGCGTAATGCAGTTTTGTCACCACGTTGGTGCCGTCGGCGACAGCCAGTTGCGAGCCGACCGCCATGCCGGCGAACATGTCCGCCGCTTCCTTGGACTGATCGACGATGGCTTTGGCGTCAGTCTGGCCATCGAGTTGCGCCTGCACGCTGAGCAGATCGACCAGCATCGGCTTGGATACCTGAATGTTCAGGTCGAGCAGCGCGATCAGTTGCTTGCCGAGTTGATCCGGCGGCAGATCCATCGATTGCGGCTTGGTCAGGTCGATCACCAGATTGGCGCGGCTTTCACCGTTGGCGGTGTTGAACGACAGGTTCTCCAGCGCCAGTTGCGGGCCGGCCGCCAGCAACTTTTGCAGATCGGCTTTGACCTGGGCATTTTCCGCTTCGGTCAGATTCAGCTCCGGTGCCGGCAAACCCTGCGCGGCGGCCTCGGCGGCAGCTTTTTCGTATGGCTGCAATTTGGTCTGATAGATCTGCATCAGCGACATGGTCGACGGAATGTCGAGGTTCTTCAGGCTCATGGCCATGGCCGCCGAACCGACTTTCTTGTCGTTGAGCGTCACTTCGCCGATTTTGTAGTCGGCACGCCCCGAGGCGTTGCTGCCGCTTTCTTCGGTGCGGTTCTTCATTTCGAAGTTCTTCACGCCCAGCACCATCGGCTTGGCACCGAAGGTGGTTTTGCTGCTGGTCACTTCCAGGGTGTTTTCCCCGGTGTAGTAGCCGTAGCTGCTCTTGGCGAGGTTGCTGGCCAGGGTCAGACCGTTGAGCTCGACCTGCACCGGCGCCTGGTCTTCCGAAACGGTGACCAGTTTCAGGTTGTCCATGTAGCCGTCGGCCTTGACCTTCTGCGCCTGGGCGCTGGCGGCGATGTCCATGCTCAGACCGGAAAACTTCAGGCTCGACTGCTCATCCAGCGCGGTTTCGAACGGCACCAGATTCAGAGTGCTGGTGGTCGATTCGTCGTAGCCGATGTTGGTCACGCCCTTGAGCGGCGCGGCGCCGTTGGTGGCGGCGAACCATTTTTCCGTGGACGGGCTCTTTTCCAGCTCGTAGTTGCTGGTGGCCATGACCGGCAGCCACTTCAGCGAAACCAGGCGCGAGAACGGCAGCGGGCCGTGTTCGATGTGGTCGACGAACAGCAGCTCGACCGGCGCATCGCCGAACATCTCGCCCTCGCCCTTGAGACGATAGTGCGCGGTGCTGGTGAAGGTGTGGCGCTCCAGCGATACCAGTTCCAGCGACGCGGTGCCGTTGGAGCCGGCCATGGCGGTCTGCAGCTCTTTGTTGGCGTTGGTCACGGCGTTGTTCAGTACGCCTTCGATCTTGGTCCCGGTGTACCAGGCCCCGCCTGCGCTGATCGCGCCAATGGCAACAACAATTCCGAGAAGCACGCCTGCTGATTTATTCATGAATGACCTGATCGGTTTCCGTGGCTGTGGATGAAGTCGTCTTCCTTGAACCCGGGATCGGGTCGCGGCTCGACTGTGCGCAATTAAGCGGTGGAGATTAGCACCGGGCGCGGGCGACGGCCCAATGTTTAAAGGTTAAAGAGTGTCTATGGACACTTGGGAGAGCAAAAAGATCGCAGCCTTCGGCAGCTCCTACATTTGCAATCCGATTGTCCTGTAGGAGCTGCCGAAGGCTGCGATCTTTTGATTTCAGGAATATTGAACCTCGATTTCATCCAACTGATGATCAAAGCTCTTCAGCCGCGCGGTCCAGGTATACACCAGCACTTCAAAGTCGCGATCGATCACCGCTCCGCCGGTGGTATCCGCCCGCACATCGCAGAAATCCAGCTGATAGCGTTCACGAGCCATGGCCGTGGCGACGTCGGACAGCTCGCGGGCGTTGTTCAGCCAGTGCCAGCCGTCATCGGCGATCTGCTTGTCGAGTTCCAGGCATTGCTTCTTCAGCCCTTCGAGGCTTTTTTCCAGCGGCGTGCCGGTGAGCTCGCCCATGACCTCGGCGAAGGTTCGCCCGGGCTGCCAGTAACTGCCCCAGAAGTAGCGGTCGAACACGGTTTCAACCCGGCGCAGGGCGACTTTGGTGTCCCAGATCAGCACGAGCATCTTGCCGCGCTCGAGCTGGCGCTTCTTGACCCGTTGCAGCTGAATCGAGGTCCACGCGACGACGACGATCGCCATCACCGCGATCAACGCAACGGCGCTGTCGAGGAAAACCATTGCCGTGTCGATCTGGTGGGCCAGCATGATCCCGTAGAAATACGTGGCCGAGAGCAGCACCAGCGCCACCAGAGCGCACCAGAAGCCGAGAGCGTAAGGGTTTTTCATTATTGGTTTCCCCTGGGCCAGCACGAGCAATGTGCATTGCAGGAGCGCTTGGCATGGGGCGCCCCTCCAACACTTCAAAGCATAGCAACGGCCTCAGGGTTTGCTGGCGCTCGAGGTGTTCGTTCGTCCGCTTTCCCAGCCACCGCCCAGGGCGAGGAACAAATCGATCTGGCTCATTGCGACCTGGGTGTTGGCGGCGGCCAGTTGCGCGGTGACATCGGTGTAGGTGCGGGTCGCTTGCAGGTCGGCAAGGAACGACTCGCGGCCGGCCTGGAAGAAGCGGTGCGTCTGCTCGGCGGCGAGCTTGGCCGACTGCTCGGCTTCGGCCAGCGCATCGCGGCGTTGCAGCAGCGCGCTGTACTGGGCCAGACCGGTCTGGGTCTCGCGGATGGCGTTGAGCACCACGCCGTCGAAATGCGCCAGCGCGCCTTGAGTGTTGGCCTCGGCTTCACGGATGCGCGCGCGGGCGCCGTTGGTCGGTACTTTCCAGCTCAGCGACGGGCCGAAGCCCCAGCGGTTGGTCGACGGGTCGCCAAGGTCATCAATGATGCCGACGGTGCCGATGGTCGCGCCGATGCTGATGTCCGGGTACAGCTCACCGGTGGCGATGCCGATGCCGGCGGTTGCCGCCGCGAGGCGCCGTTCAGCCTGACGAATGTCGGGACGGCGCTTGAGCAGCGCAGCGCCGTCACCGACCGGCACCAGTTGCGCGATCTTCGGCAACTCGGCGCAACTGGCGGTACCTGCCGGCAACTGCTCGACCGGTTTGGCCAGCAGCATCGACAGACGGAACAGCCCGGCCTGACGCGCTGCTTCATAGCGCGGCAAGTCGGCGCGCAGGGATTTGAATTGGGTCTGCGAACGGGTGACCTGGGTCTCGTCGCCACGCCCGGCATCGCGCAGACGCTGGATCAGCGTGGTGCTCTGCGATTGCAGGTCGAGAGAATGCTCGGCGATTTCCCTCTCTTCGTTGGCTGCGCAGACTTGCGTATAGGCGCGAACCACGTCCGCCACCAAGGTGATACGCGCAGTGTCGGCTGCGGCCTGAGTCGCATCGGCATTGGCTTTGGCCGCTTCGATACCGCGCTGCAAGGTGCCCCACAGGTCGAATTGGTACGAAGCGCTGATACCGATATCGGCGATGTTGGCCACCGGGACTTTCTCCGGCAGCAGGAACGCCTGACCGGATTCCTGCAGACGTTGCGCACCCATTTTCACCCCGCCGCTCCAGCCGCCAGCGGCCTCGGCTTCATCCACCTGAGCGCGCGCCCGCGACAGGTTCGCCGCCGCTACACGCAAATCGGTGTTGGAAGTCATGGCCTGCTGTACCAGTTGATCGAGGCGCGGGTCTTTATACAGCCGCCACCAGTCCGCCGGCACCGGCGCCGAGACCACCGGTTTGCCGGCGACTGCCAGCTCACCCTGAATATCCTTGCGCTGCACCGCCGCGTCGGCGGGCACCTGATAATCCGGGCCGACCATCTGACAGGCCGAGAGCATCATGCCCAACCCGGCGATCAACCAGGCCCTGCTCATGGCTGCGGCTCCTCATGCTGATCGTCGATGATCGACACAGTGGCGGTACGCCCGGCAATCAAGCGGAAGTCGGCCGGTACATCATCGAATGCGATGCGCACCGGAATCCGCTGCGCCAGGCGCACCCAACTGAACGCCGGGTTGACGTTGGGCAGCAGGTTGCTGCCGCTGGTGCGGTCGCGGTCTTCGATGCCGGCGACGATGCTTTCGACATGCCCGCGCAACCGCGCGCGGTCGCCGATCACGCGGATATCCACCGATTGCCCGACGTGGATGCCGTCGAGTTTGGTTTCTTCAAAATAGCCGTCGATGTGGAATGAATTGCTGTCGACCACCGACAACACCGGGCGCCCGGCGGTGACGAATTCCTGCGGACGCGGCGCGCGGTCGTTGACGTAACCATCGACCGGGCTACGGATCACCGAGCGATCGAGGTTGAGCTGCGCACTGTCGACCGCCACCAAGGCTTCGGCCAATGCCGACTGCGCACGGGCGACGCGCGACTGGCTTTCTTCCAGTTGTTCGGCCGGCACCAGGTTGCCGAGGCCACGGTTACGCTTGGCTTCACGCTGCGCCTGGGCGAGGGTTTCTTCGCGATCGGCAACGGCGGCCTTGGCCTGGCGCAGGGCCAGTTTGAAGCGATCCTGGTCGATGCTGAACAGCACCTGACCGCGCTTGATCAACTGGTTGTCCTTTACCTCGACCTGCTGGATCAGCCCGGACACGTCCGGAGCGATCTGGATGATGTCGGCACGAATGTGGCCGTCGCGGGTCCACGGCGCGAACATGTAATACATCACCATGCGCCAGACGAGGACAACGGCAAAAGTCACGATCAGCAGGGTCAGAACCACGCGACCGATGGTCAGAAACGGTTTTTTCATGTCATCAGGTATCGACTGAGTGAGTCCACGCCGTACAGCAGCACGGCATAGAGCGCCACGTTGAACAATGCCCGGTGCCAGACCAGACGGTAAAAGTGCAGGCGTTGCAGCACGCCATGCACCAACAAAAACAGCACGTAAGTGATGCCCATCAGCACCAGCAGGGTCGGCAGGAAGATGCCGCTGATATCCAGATCACCGATCATAGGGGCGCTCCATCGGGCAGCGGTTCTTCGGGCTCGGCGCTGGAGACGAACTCGACGCCGGGCAGCAAGGCCAGACGCAGACCGCTCAAGGCGTGCAACAGGTGCAGACGGGTTTCATCGTCACCCTGGCCGTTCAGCGCTCGGCGCGTGCGATCGAGGGTCATCAGCAGACCGCTTGGCGCCGGCAGGCGTTCGTCGGCTTTGAGGCAGGCACGGAAATATTCGCCAACCTCGCCCACCACTTGTCGCAGCAGGGCATTTGGCACGCCGGTGACGCGCGGGGTGTAGGCAAGCAGATCGAGCATGTTCAGACCGACACGCACTTCACGCATCGCGATGCCGGTGTCCTGACCGGTCAGGGCCAGACGCGGCAGGTGCTGCATCAGCCGATCGAGCAACTGCACGCCCAACTGCCGATGCTCGGCGAGGCTGGCCGGTTCGGTCATGCTGACGATGTCTTTCCAGCTGAATCGGGTCAGACGCTTGGCCGCCAGTTCGGCACCGAATGGCCGCGCTACCAGCGTCCAGATGAAGGCGAACAACAGCCCCAGCGGTCCAGCCAGATTGGAGTTGGCGAAGGCGAAAAAGTCCGCGTCGTAGGCACCCTGAATACTGATGAACGACGAGGTATTGACCAGCGTCAGCAGCATGCCGAGGTAGAAACGCGGCTGCACGGTCAGCGTACCGATGCAAATGAACGGCACGGCAAACGCCAGCACCAGCATCGGGAAATCGTGCAGGTTGGGTAGAATCAGAAACAGGTAAAGACTGGCGAACAGCACCGACATCCCGGTCCAGAAAAAGAACCGGTAAATCTGCGGCGCCGGGTCGTCCATCGAGGCAAAGAAGCTGCACGCCACCGCCGCCAGAATCACCGCGCTGCCACCGTCCGGCCAGCCGAGCAGGATCCACAGCACCGAAGCAACGATGATCGCCAGAATGGTCGAGGTCACCGAGTAGAGCATCAGCCCGCGATCGATGAACGGCGTCAACCGGCCCAGGCGCCAGTGCCGGTACACCGCGCGCCAGCTGTCCTGGCGCTCGCAAAGAATCGCATCCTGCAGGCTGCGGCAGTCCTGCCACAGATCGATGAATTCACCGAGGCGGTAAATCGCATTGGAGAACAGCAACTGTTTGCGCTCCTCCAGCGCTTCGGCGCTCGGTTGCAACGCGTCGAGTTGATCTCTCAGTGCTTGCCAGCGCTCGAGATTGGCGTCTGCGTGGTCCAGCCATTCCCGGGTCGCAGTCAGCAATGGCTGGAATTTCTCCACCAGTTCCGGGGTGCGGCGTTCGAGGGCGTACAGCGAATCCTCTAGGGCATCGATCACTGGCAACAGGTGAATCATCCGGCCGCGCAGTTCCTTGGTGTTACGCACGGTTTGTGGCCGCGCGCCTTCGTGGGGCAACTGGCCGATCATCAACTCGAGGCTGTTGAAATTGGCGACCATGGCCATGCGCAGCGCGGTGACCTCTTCCGGCTGCACATCGCGGCTGAGAAACTTCAGGCTGTAGCTCGTCGCATCGGCGAACCATTTGCTCACGGCATCATTGAACACCGGCGCCAGGCGTCGCGGCCAGAACATCGCACCGACCACCGCAGCGACGGCGATGCCAAGGAAAATCTCTTCGGTACGCGCCTCGGCCACGTCCCACACCGCCAGCGGATTATCGACCACCGGCAGGGCAATCAGCGGCAAGGTGTAACCGGCCAGCATCAGCGCATAACTGTTGGCGGTGCGCAGATGCAGGGACATGAACAGCAGAATGCCGGTCCACAACGCGATCACCACCACGAGCACATACGGGCTCTGCACGAACATCGGCACGAACAGCACCGCCGCCGCTGCGCCGAGAAATGTACCGGCCGCGCGGTACAGCGCTTTGGAGCTGGTCGGGCCGAGAAACGGGCTGGAGACGATATACACCGTGGCCATCGCCCAATACGGACGCGGCATTTGCATGAGCAAGGCGATGTACAGCGCAATCATCGACGCGGCAAAGGTACGGACCCCGTAAAACCAGTCACGGGCCGGCGGCATGCCAGTGAAAAAACCTTTCAAGAATTGACCACCACAGGCGAACTCGCCGCCTCAAAAGCCCTGAGTACCCGAAGCGTAGCTTCCAGATCACTGCGCTCGATGCCTTCCAGCACCTCATGACGCAAGCGCACCAGCTCAGCCTCCACCGCCTGCACCAGCTCGCGACCGGTATCGGTCAGGCTCAGGCACTTGGCCCGGCGATCCTGGGCATCTTCGGTGCGACAGACGTAACCGGCGTGGCACAGCTGATCGAGCAAACGCACCAGCGAAGGACTCTCCATCCCCGCAGCCTGGGCGACTTGCACCTGACGCACGCCCTCGCCCAAACGCCCGATCATCAACAAGGGCACGGCGCAGGCTTCGGAAATTCCATAGTTGACCAGCGTGGTCTGGCAGATCTTCCGCCAATGCCGGGCGGCCACCACCATGGCGCTGCTGATGTTCATCTGGAGACTGTCGAGGGAATCGGACACGGGATAACGGACACTGTTAGTTTGCTAACTATCAATATCGCATTGGAGGGGAATTTCAGTCAAGTTTTGAAACAAATCTCCCTTCGCTTGGCCGAGGCGTACCACGAGTTGGATTTGTAATTTTTCGAAGAAAAAATCTAATGCGACGGACAAAACGAAATTTTTTTTACAGTAAGGAGGTTTTTTTTACATCTGAGCCTTTTCGCGCAATTTTTTTACATGCTGCGCCTCATGCCAGACGATACATCAACTGATCCCGCACTTTGGTGGCCCAGTCCGGTCACTCAAGAATCTCATCGACAAACATCGGCCACTTGAATAAAGCGGGGGCTCGTTCAACGGTTCCTGGCAGCATCGTAAACGCTGCTGCGTTCGCGCTTGCCAACCGCTAGCACGGAAACCACGACTCGTTCGTCGATGACTTGGTAAACCAATCGATATCCCGAGGCTTTGAGTTTGATTTTGTAGCAGTCGGGCATGCTGTGGAGGGCGTCAGCCGGGATTCTGGGAAGCTTCAGCCTCTCACCCAGCTTCTTTTTGAACTGCTCCCGCAACGTATGACCCAGCTTGTTCCACTCTTTGTGCGCAGACGGCAGAAACTCAAGCTTATAAGTCATCCAGGCTTACCGAAATGGGCGTTTCGTGGAGGCGGGAACGAACAATGTCAGCCAGCTCAAGATCATCAAGCCGCTCCATCATTGCTTCATAAACTTCGGCCGGCACCATATAGCCCATGACGCGATTGTGGTTGAGGACAGCGACGGCCCCCCCATGTGCACCGTTCAACACGGCAGTAGGATTTTTCTTCAGTTCAGAGACACTGACAGCCATATCGGCGAGAACGCTTTGCATAATAAGAACCTCAAATTAGGACGTGATTTTGGTCTATTTATGCCATGTGGACAACTGTGGCGTTCAACGAGGATACAACTTCGCGATGATCACCCCACCCGCCCCTTACGCAACATCACATTCAACTGATCCACCACCTCCGCCCAATCCGCATCATCCAGAATCTCCTCGCGCAGAAACTGCGCCTGACTTTCCGTCCAGAAAAACGCGTCAGCCAGATGCAATTCCGGTTTGAGCGGCGAATGGCTGGCGATGAATTTGTCGATGCCGGTCGGATCGTCATCGAGGCCGAGTTGTTTGAACAGGGCCGGTAGGCTGTGCTGCGGATTTTCCATGATGCAACTCCTCTGCAATTCAGGTCCGGCGTTGCGCCGTTTGCTGCAATGGAGTTGATCATAGCTGGCGCTGCGGGTTCAGGGTCTGGCGACGTCAGGTGAGCCTGCGGCCAGTTGCGCTGCCGGATAGACCGACTGCCATCCACCGCCAAGCGCCTTGTACAAACCGACCATCGCCAGTGACACCCCGGTCGAGCTTTCTACCCATTGCTCCTGCGTGGCGAGCAATGCGCTCTGCACGGTGAGGACGTTGACGAAATCGACCACGCCTTCGACGTATTGCTGTTGCGCGGTGCGCAGGGCGATCTGGTTCTGACGCACGGCTTCGGCGAGGCTGTCGCGCCGGCGCTGGCTGGCGTTGTAGGCGGTCAGCTGGTCGTCGATTTCATGCCAGGCACGCAGCACAGTCTGCTGGTAGGCGATGGCCGCTTCTTGTTGCTGGGCTTCGCGCAGTTGCAGCATGCCGCGAAGGCGACCGCCGTCGAACAACGGCAAGCTGAATTGCGGGCCGATGGCAAAGGCACGCGAGCCCCATGAACCGAAATCGCTCAGCTGCATGGCCTGGGAACCGAGGTTGCCGGACAGGGTGATGCGCGGATAGAAATCGCCCTTGGCCACGCCGATGTTGGCGGTGGCGGCGTGCAGACGCGCTTCGGCCTGGCGGATATCGGGGCGGCGTTCGGCCAATTGCGACGGCAGGCCGATGGCGACTTGCAGTGGCGACTGCGGCACTGCCGCGTCTGTGGATAACGTTTGAGCGAGAGCTTGCGGTGGCTCGCCCATCAACAGACTGATCGCGTTGATCAGTTGCGCCTGACGCTGCTCGAGCGCCGGCAGCCGTGCCTCGATGGCGGCGACTTGCGCGGCGGCTTCGGCGACGTCCAGATCGGTCGCCACGCCATCGGCCAGCCGTAGCTGCGAGAGTTTCAGGCTGTGGCGGGCGACGTCGAGGTTCTGCTCGGTGACGGCGCGGGTGTTCTGCACGCCGCGCAGCTGAATGTAGTTTTGCGCGGTGTCGGCGAGCACGGTCAGCAGTACGTCACGACGGTCGTTTTCTGCCACTTCGAGATTGGCATCAGCGGCTTCGGTTTCACGGCGCACGCGGCCCCAGAAGTCCAGTTCCCATGACGCCGAGAAGCCGGCATCCCACAGGTTGAAAGCCTCATCGCCGTTATTTCCCGATGGATCGTTCAAGCCTTTGCCACTGTTGCGTTTGCGCCCATAGCTGCCGGTGGCGGCGCTGTTCGGATAACGCTCGGCGGTGATCACCTGGCGCGCGGCGCGGCTTTGTTGCAGGCGGCTGCTGGCCAGTTGCAGGTCGAGGTTGCTGTTCAGCGCGCGCTGGGTGAGCGCGGACAGCTGCGGGTCCTGGAAGGTTTCCCACCAGCGTTCGTTCAAGGGTTCGCTGACGGCCTGGCTTGGGGCGGACCGCGCCGGTTTGGCCCAGTCGGCAGGTTGGGTGGCTTCGGGTTTCTGGAAGTCCGGGCCGACGGTACAAGCGCTGAGGCTGACTGCAAGCAAGGCACTCAGGGTGAGCTGCTGCCTATGCCGCCATCGCTGGCAAGCCAGCTCCCACAAGGATTGTGCAGGTTGTGCAAAATGGTTCAGCCTGCCAATGACCCCTGTGGGAGCTGGCTTGCCAGCGATGAGGCCAACCGATTCAACACCGATCATCGCTGCGTCACCTCGCGCCCGGACGCCTTCGAGCTGGCGGTATCAATACTCGCCTCGACCGACATCCCCACCCGCAAGCGCTCGGCCAGTGGCTGGCCCGGTTCCAGCATGATCTTCACCGGAATCCGCTGCACCACTTTGGTGAAGTTACCGGTGGCGTTATCCGGTTTCACCGCAGCAAAGGTCACGCCGGTCGCTGGCGCAATGCTCTCGACGCGGCCGGTCAGGGCTTCGCCACCCAAGCTGTCGACCCGCACTTGCACATCCTGACCCGGCTGCACGTCGGTCAACTGGGTTTCCTGAAAATTGGCGACCACATAAGCCTGCTGCAACGGCACCACCGCCAACAGTTTGCTGCCCGGGGTGACGTAGGCGCCGACGCGCACCGCGCGCTCGCCGATCATGCCGTCCTGCGGCGCGGTAATGCGCGTGTAAGAGAGGTTGAAACTGGCGATTTCCAACGCCGCCTGCGCGTGTTTCAGATTGCCTTCAGCGGCGTTGCGCTGGGCAGTGAGGATTTCGACTTGTTTGCGTTCGGCCGCCAGTTTCGCCGTCGCGGTGTCGAGACGCGCCGAAGCCTGATCAATGCGTGTGCGCGCCTGTTGCGCGTTCTGCACGGTGCCGGCACCGACTCCGGCGAGGTGGTTGTAGCGGTTCAGTTCTTGCTGCGCAAAGGCCATTTGCGCTTTGGCCGAAACCACAGCGGCCTGCGCCTGAGCGATCAGCGACGCCTGCCGCTCAAGGGTCGCATTGGCGTTCTGCAACTGCGCCCGCGCGACCAGGGTTTGCGCGTCCGCCGCTTCCGCCGCTGCGCGCAAATCACGGTCATCGATCAGCGCCAACAATTGCCCGGCCTTGACCTGCTGGTTGTCTTCGACCAGCACCTGCTTGATGAACCCGGCCACGCGCGGCACCACCAGCGTGTAGTCGGCGGAGACGAAGGCGTCATTGGTGGTTTGCTCGGTGCGTTGGCCGAACAGCCCGGGCATCGCCAGGTACACCAGCACGCCCACCGCCAGCGCGGCAGCCACGGCCACCGCGAGTTTTTGCTTGGATTGAGTCATAAAAAACCTTCAGTTTCAGTACAGCGATCAGGTCGGCGCGCGCGGCGGATAAATCCGCGTCGGCAGCCAGAAAATCAGCAGGATCAACGCCACGGCGACGCCAGCCATGCACAGGTACAAATCGGACGAAGTCAGCACCACCGCCTGCTCGTGCTCGCGGTGAGCGAGGCCCGAATCGCTGTGATCGGCCAGCGGCGAATTGCCCAGGCTGTCGACCAACATGGTCGAATGGAAATGCAGGCGCGCGGTGGTCAGCGCTTCGATGACGCCGGTGGCGACCACGGCGGCAAGGCCCTTGACGGTGTTGAACCACGCCGACGCGAACGGCCCTTCCATCGGCGTGATACTGCCGGTCGACAACATCAGCAGCGGCAACACCGCCATCGGCTGGCCGAAAATCTGCAGCCATTGCAGAACGTAGAAATCATCGCGAATCCACGCCGAAGTCAGGTGTGAACCGCCGAGGCAGGACAGCGCGAGCATGCTCAGACCAATGCCAAGCACCCAGCGGCAATCGACCCAGCGCAAGTTGCATAGCGCCGCCACCAATGGCAGCGCGATCAACTGCGGCAGCGCGGCAATGAGCATGATCGGCGCGGTTTGCGCCGGACGATAACCCTGCACCTGGGCCAGATAACTCGACGGAATCAGCACCACCGCCAGCAGCACGATCAGCACCCCGGCGAGGGTGATCAGGGCGAACAGCAGGTTGCGGATGCCGAGCATCTGCAGCTTGAAAAACGGAATCGGCTGCGACCATTCATTGATCATAAAAGCCACCAGCAGCAGCGAACCGGCACCGAGTAATCCACAGATCAGATTCGACTCGAACCAGTCCAGTCGATTGCCCTGCAACAGACCGATCACCAGCATGCAGATCGCTGGAAAGCCCAGCAGCAGGCCTTTCCAGTTGAACGACTTGAGACGCTCCAAGCGCAGCGGATCCTGGGGCAATCCGTAAGCCACTGCGGCCATGGCGATCAGGCACGGCACGATGATCTGCCAGAAGGTCCATTGCCAGCCGACGTATTCAGTCCACAGACCGGCCAGCGGCGTGCCGAGTCCCGGGCCGAAAGTCGCGGTCAGTGCGTAGCCGGCCAGTCCGTAAAGTTTGATGTTCGCCGGGAGGAAGCGCAGTGCAACGGTCATCAGCATCGGCGGCAATGCACCGCCGGCGAGGCCTTGGAGGATGCGCATCAGCAGCAGACTTTCGTAGTTCGGGGCGAACGGGCACAGCACGCCGAGCACGGTAAACAGACCGATGACGCAGAGGGTGAAGCGACGCAGCGAGAAGGTCACCGAGCACCACGGCGCAAAGGCCATGGCCGCGACCGACGTGGCGGTGTAGCTGGCGACCAGCCAGGTGCCTTCGTCGTAGCCGATGTGCAGCGCGCCGCGAATATCGGCGAGTGCGACTTTGGTGACCATCTCGTTGAGGCCCGAGACCAGCACGGCCAACAGCACGCCGACCAGACCAATGATGATCCGCGCCCCGAACACCGGTGGCGCAGCCGCCGTCGCCGGGCTGGTCGCGGCGAGAGGCGCCGAGACCGTCAGGAATGTCATGAATGAAAAGCTCCGGGGGTGAAATACCGGAGCATTTTAGTGGGGCTTGATGCTGACGAAAATTGACTTATTGGCAGGTTATAAGTGCATCAGACACAACGGTGAATGCCTATGTGGGAGCGAGCCTGCTCGCGAAAGCGGTGGACCAGCCGCCATTGAGGTGACTGACTCGACGCCTTCGCGAGCAGGCTCGCTCCCACAGGGATTCGATGGTGCCTGATGATTTACGGCTGTGCCGCCAGCCATGTTTCATCGCAGCAGGTCTTGAGGGTTTCACGCAGCCAGCGGTGGGCCGGGTCCTTGTCGAAGCGCGGGTGCCAGGCCTGGGTCAGCATGAGCATGGGCAGCGGAATCGGCAGGTCGAACGAACGCAGTTTCAGGCCCAGCCGCCGCACGCTGAGCAGGGCTTCTTTGGGCACCGGCAGGATCAGGTCGGAGTCGGGCAAGGCAAACATCGCCGCGTGGAAGCTCGGCGCGATCACCGCCACCCGGCGCTCCAGCCCCAACGCATTCAACGCCGTGTCGATCGGGCCGCGAGCGATGCCACGCCGCGACATGCTGATGTGGGAAAAACCGGCGTAGCGCTCGGCCGTGATTTCGCCGTCGAGCAAAGGATGGTTCTCGCGCACCAAGCCGACGAAATGCGTGGAGAACAGGTTCTGTACCTTAACCTCCGGCGTGAGCGGACGGGTGTTGCTGACGCTCAGATCGATGCGTCCTTCGCGCAGCGCCTCATCGTCGCCATCGCCTTCCGGGACGAAGCGCAATTCGCAATGCGGGGCGAGCTGGTCGAGGGTGTCGAACAGCTTGCCGCCGTAAACGCCGACGAAGAAATCATTGGCGCGAATGCTGAAGCGCCGGCGCAAGGTGCCCAGCTCGACGCTGTCGGCGGAGCGGAACAGCAGCGCCGCCTGCTCGACCACGTCGCGCACCTGTTCGCGCAGTTCGAGGGCTTTGGGGGTCGGCACCAGGCCACGCCCGGCGCGCACCAGAATCGGATCGCCGATGGCTTCGCGAATCCGCGTCAGCGTGCGGCTCATGGCCGCCGGGCTGAGGTTCATCCGCCGCGCCGCGCCGACCACACTGCCCTCGTCGAGCAAGGCATCGAGGGCGACCAGAAGGTTCATGTCCGGGAGTTGCATGCTGAGCACTCTTGGCTGATCTGGATTGATCCGGGCGCAATGCTAGCAAACATCCCTAAAGAGTGACGATGCCAGCGCTGGCCTCTTCGCGAGCAGGCTCGCTCCCACCTTGGAATGCGTTCTCATGTGGGAGCGAGCCTGCTCGCGAAGAGGCCGGCCCAGCCAACGAAGATCTCAGCGCTGCATACCCCAGCGCTTGACGGTCACGCGCTCAAGGGTGGCAAACACCAGATTTTCCACCAGCAGACCAATCAGGATCACCACCGCCAACCCGGCAAACACCTTGTCGGTGTACAGCTCATTGCGATTCTGGAAGATGTACCAGCCCAGCCCGCCCTTGCCGCTGGTCGCGCCAAACACCAATTCGGCCGCGATCAAGGTGCGCCAGGCAAACGCCCAGCCAATCTTCAAACCGGCGAGAATCGACGGCAGTGCCGCCGGGATCAGGATGAACAACACAAGGCGCAAACCCTTGAGGCCATAGTTGCGCCCGGCCATGCGCAGCGTCTCGGACACACCGAGAAATCCGGCATAGGTGTTCAGCGCCAGCGCCCACAACACTGAATGCACCAGCACGAAAATCAGACTGTTCTGCCCCAATCCGAACCAGAGCAGCGCCAGCGGCAGCAGGGCAATCGCTGGCAACGGGTTGAACATCGAGGTCATGGTGCTGAGCAGATCACGTCCCAACTGGGTCGAGACCGCCAATGTCGTCAGGGCGAACGCGAGGACGATGCCGATCAGGTAGCCTTTGATCAGCACCACCAGCGAGATCCACACCTTGGCCAGCAGCTCGCCACTGAGCAGCCCGTCGAACAGGGCCTGCGCGGTTTGCAGAAAACTCGGCAGCATCAGGTCATTGTTCTGAATCCGCGCGACCACCTCCCAGATGATCGCCAGCACAATCAGGATCAGGCTTTTGCGCAACCAGCCCTGTTGCCACAGGCGCGTGCCAAGCGGCAACTCGCGCTCGACCGGCACTGCGGTCAGCGGCTCGAGCACGGTTTCGAATTCTTCACGCACGGATGATGAATGGCTCATCGGGTAGTCCTCCTGGCCGCTCAATAGGCGATGCGAATGTCGTTGAAGTCGTGATCACGTTCGGTCTCCGGCGTCTGGCCCTCATCGAACAGCAGACGATGAATGCGCCGCGCCGACGCCTGAAACGCCACGCCGCCGAGGCTGTGCAGGTCGTATTGATGGCTGTGCACTTCGGCGCGCACCCGGCCCGGATGTGGCGACAACAAGAGGATGCGATTGCCCACCACCAGGGCTTCTTCAATCGAATGGGTGACGAACAACAAGGTGAAGCGCACCTCTTCCCAGAGGAGCAGCAACTCCTCCTGCATCTTGCGGCGGGTCAACGCATCGAGTGCAGCGAAGGGTTCGTCCATCAAAAGAATTTTTGGTTGCATGGCCAACGCCCGGGCGATCGCCACCCGCGCCTTCATGCCGCCGGACAAGGTGTGTGGATAGGCGTCGGCAAACGCTGCCAGACCGACCTTTTCCAGGTAGTGCAGCGCACGCTCTTCGGCGTCTTTCTTGTTCAAGGTGCGCGAGGCCAGCAGCGGGAACATCACGTTCTGCTTCACGGTTTTCCACGGCGGCAACTGGTCGAATTCCTGAAACACCACAATGCGGTCCGGCCCCGGCGCATCGACGCGCTGGCCTTGCAGGCGGATCTCGCCTTCGCAGGGCTGGATGAATCCGGCGACCGCTTTGAGCAGGGTCGATTTACCGCACCCGGACGGGCCGAGCAGGACGAAACGATCAGCCGGGTCGACGGCGAAACTGACTTGATGGGTAGCGCGCACCACTCGCTGCGGCGTGCGGTATTCGAGGCTGACGTGATCGACGGCCAGCAACGCTTCGCTGTGGGCGATCGGGTTGCTGACCGCGCGGCCTGGCAAAGGGGCGTTCATGATCGATCTCCGGCAAATCAGAAAGGCGCGTCGCCCTGAATGGTCGTGCGATACAGCTTGCGGCGCAGGTGCGCAGGACAGCCGGCGGCGAGATGGATCAGCGAGCGGTTGTCCCAGAACACCAGATCATGCGGCTCCCACTGATGGCGGTAGATGTTTTGCGGCAGCACGCTGTGGGCGAAGAGTTCGCCGAGCAGCTGACGACTTTCGTCTTCCGGCAGACCGACGATGCGCGTGGTGAAGCCTTCGCTGACGAACAAGGCTTTGCGGCCGTTTTCCGGATGGGTGCGCACCACTGGGTGCACCACTTCGGCGACTTGGGCCAGTTGTTCCGGGGTCAGGGTCGGGCGCCAGTTACCTTCGAACTTGGTTTCGCTGTAGCGCGCGGTATAGGAATGCGCAGCGGAACGTCCTTCGACCGCAGTGCGCAAGGCAGCGGGCAAGTCGTCCCAGGCTTTGTGCATGTCGGCGAACAGCGTGTCGCCGCCCTCGGCGGGCAGCTCTTGGGCGTGCAGCATCGAGCCGAGACTTGGCAGCTCTTTATAGGAGAGATCGGAATGCCAGAACTTGCCGGCGTCACCGAGACCGATGTTCTGGCCGTTCTCGATAATGTTGGAAACGATGAGGATTTCCGGGTGATTGGCCAGCAGGAACTGCTTGAGCACATGGATCTGCAACACGCCGAAACGGCGGCTGAAATCGATTTGCTGTTGCGGGGTAATCTGCTGATCGCGGAAGACCACGACGTGGAAATCCAGGTGCGCGCGGTGAATCCGCGCGAAGTCCTGATCATTGACCGGCCGGCGCAGGTCGAGGCCAACGATCTCGGCGCCGACGGCACCGCTGAAGGGGCGAATTTCGAAGATTTGCGGCGCGGCAGTTGCGGCGCTTTCGGTGGCAGTAGCGGCGGACATCAATCATCTCCCACGCACGGCGCGCTCATGGCCGCGCTCGTCGATCAGACACTCACGCTGGATTGCGTGTCGGTTCAGGTCGTGCGGCGCGCCGATTGGTCGGCAGGTACGCAGGTGGGTGACTTTATAGCTATAAGAACTGGAGATTAAATACCGTTATTGAATAACGATATGGCGAATGGTGAGGGGGTGGGTGACCATTTGTGTCACTTACCGACGGATATGTAGCGCTTCGGAGGACGCCTTCGCGAGCAGGCTCGCTCCCACAGTTGGAATGCAATCTCCTGTGGGAGCGAGCCTGCTCGCGAATAGGCCGTCACCAGCGCCGAAGATCTAGCGCTCGTGCAACGCCTCAGCCCGCGCCCGAATGATCGGCTTGAGCAAATAGCTCAACACCGACTTCTTGCCAGTGATGATATCCACCGAAGCGACCATCCCGGGAATGATCAGCAAAGGCTTTTCATCCGTGCCCAAGTGGCTGCGCTCGGTGCGCACTTTGATCACGTAGTAGGTGGTTTTCTTGTCTTCGTCGGTGATGGTATCCGCACCGATCTGCTCCAGCTGTGCCTTCAGGCCGCCGTAAATCGTGTAGTCATAGGCGGTGAATTTGACGATCGCTTCCTGACCCGGATGCAGGAACGCGATGTCCTGCGGGCGGATCTTGGCTTCGACCAGCAGGGTGTCGTCCAGCGGCACGATTTCGACCATGTCGCTGCCCGGCTGGATCACACCGCCGATAGTGTTGACCAGCAACTTGTTGACGATGCCCCGCACGGGTGAGGTAACCAGCGTACGGCTGACGCGGTCTTCCAGCGCCTTGCCGGTGGCCTGGGCCTTGTTCAGATCGGTGCGCGCTTCGTTGAGTTGGGTCAGCGCTTCGCTGCGGAATTTGCCGCGGGTTTCGTCGATCTTGCGCTGCACTTCCTTGATCGCCGATTCGGCGCGTGGGATGGCCAGCGTGGTCGCGTCGAGCTGGCCACGGGTTTCCACTTCGGCACGCTTGAGGCGCAACACTTCCACCGGCGAGACCGCGCCCTGCGCCACCAGCGGCTCGGACATGTTGATTTCCTGACGCTGCAAACCGAGTTGCTGACGGTACTGCGCCTGCTTGGAGCTGAACTCACGCAGCTCTTGCTGACGCTGGATCAACTGCTCCTGCAAGCCGCCGATTTCATCGTGCAACTGCTGACGGCGGCTGATGTACAGCGACTCTTCGCTTTTCGCCTGGCCCGGCACGGCTTTGAGCACGTCCTCGGGGAAATTCAGCGGACGATCATCGACTTCCGCGCTCAGACGCTCGACCCGCAGCAGCATCGACAGGCGATCGGCCTCGGTTTCGCCGACGTTCGAGGCAAAACGTGTGTCGTCGAGACGAATCAGCGGCGCGCCGGCCTCGACGATCTGGCCTTCCTTGACGAACAGCTCGGAGACGATACCGCCCTCCAGGTTCTGGATTTTCTGAATCTTCGACGACGGAATCGCCTTGCCGTCGCCCTTGGTCACCTCGTCGATCACGGCGAAGTTGGCCCAGAGCATGAGGAACACGAAAAAGCCGATGATCGCCCAGATGGTCAGGCGCACGACGCGCGGGGCGTCTTCGATCAGCGCCTTGTTGACCTCCGGCAGCGGCTGACCCTGCAGCGAGGCAGAGCCCTTGAAGTAGCGACGGATCGACTCCTTGACACCGGACTTAAGCAACACTGATCTGCCCCTTCTTCAACGCTTCCATCACGGCGGCTTTCGGGCCGTCGGCGAGAATCTGCCCGCGATCGATCACCAGCAGGCGATCGACCAGCGACAACAGCGATGCCCGGTGCGTGACCAGCACCACGGTCTTGTTTTCAATCACTGCTGCGAGGCGTTGCTTGAGGCGTTCTTCGCCGGTGTTGTCCATCGCACTGGTTGGCTCATCCATCAGCAAGATCGGTGGATTGAGCAACAGCGCCCGGGCCAGGGCGACGTTCTGCCGCTGGCCGCCGGAGAGGTTTTGCCCACGCTCGCCGACTTGCAGCTCGTAGCCTTGCGGGTGCAGACGGGCGAATTCGTGGACGCCGGCCAGTTCGGCGGCTTGCAGCACCAGCTCGTCTTCGACGTAACGCGCGCCGGACACCAGGTTGTCACGCAGGGTGCCGGACAGCAGCTGGATGTCCTGCGGTACGTAGCCGATGTTGTAGCGCAGTTCGCTGACGTCGATCTGGCGGATGTCCACGCCGTCGACCAGCAAGGCACCGTCGTCCGGTTGGTACAGGCCCACCAGCAGTTTCGCCAGCGAACTCTTGCCCGAGCCGCTGCGGCCGATGATGCCGATCTTCTCGCCGGGACGGATGACCAGGTTGATGTTCTTCAGCGCCGGGTTCTGCTGGTCCGGATAGGTGAAGCTGAGCTGACGGCATTCGATCGCACCCTGCAAAACCTTGCGGCTTAGCGGACGCTCTTCGAAATTGCGCTCCTGGGGCAGCTCCATCATCTGGTCGACCGAAGTCATGGTCACCCGCGCCTGTTGATAGCGCGTGAGCAGGCCGGACAGCGACGCCAGCGGGCTCAGCGCACGACCACTGAGCATGTAGCAGGCAATCAGCCCGCCCATGCTCAGGTTGCCGGCGATGATCTGGTACACGCCGAAGACGATCATGATCACCCCGGCCAGTTGCTGGATCAGCAAGGTGATGTTCATCGCCAGACCGGAGAGCATTTTCACTCGCAGCTCGAGGCGGCTGAGGGTGCCGATGGTCTGCTCCCACTGATACTGGCGCTCGCTTTCGGCGTTGTTGACCTTGACCGCGTCCAGACCGGCGAGGGTTTCGATCAGGCTCGACTGGCGCTCGGCGCCCAGCGCCATGGTCCGTTCCATGGTCGCGATCAACGGCTTCTGCAAGGCGTAGCCGATCAGCAGGGCAATCGGGAAAGCCAGCACCGGAATCCACACCAGATGCCCGCCGAGAATGGCGATGACGATGAAAATCAGGATGGTGAACGGCAGGTCGATCAGGCTGGTCAGGGTCAGCGACGCGAGAAAGTCGCGCAGGCTCTGAAACTCATGGATGTTCTGGGCAAAGCTGCCGACCCGCGCCGGGCGGTATTTCATCGCCATGCCGACAATGCGCTCGAACAGCGTGGCGGAGATGATCAGGTCGGTTTTCTTCCCGGCCAGATCCAGGCACAGGCTGCGCAGGCTCTTGAGGATCAAGTCGAAGATGTAAGCGCCGGTGATGCCCAGCGCCAGCACCCACAGGGTTGCTTCGGCCTGGTTCGGTACTACGCGGTCGTAGACGTTCATCACGAACAGCGGTGCGGCCATGGCGATGATGTTGATCAGGAAACTGGCGGCGATCGCATCGGCATACAGCCAGCGCGAACGCTTGAGGGTGTCGCGAAACCACGAGCGTGCACGCGGGATCAGCGTGCCGTGGTTGACGTCGAATTTGTGCTGCGGCTGGGCGAAGAACACTTTGCCGGTGTAATCGTCGCTCAGCAGTTCGCGGCTGACCACCGATTCGCCGCCATCGCTTTCGCTCAGCAGCACGCGTGCTTCGTTGTCGCCCTGCCAGCCGAGCAGGACGGCACTGCGGCCATCCTTGAGCAGCAACAGAGCGGGCATGGCGATCGCCGGAATTTCTTCGAGTTTGCGCTGCAACACCCGCCCCTGCAGCCCGGCGCGAGCCGCTGCGCGCGGCAGCAACTCGACACTCAAACGTTGTTTGGGCAGCGGCAGGCCGGTGGTCAGCATCGCCGCGCTGGCAGGCTTCTGGTGCAGCATGCACAGGGCGAGCAGACCATCCAGCAACGGATCGTCATGCAACGCGCGTGGATCATGGCTGAGTTGAACTCGACTGACTTCTGATTCCACGCTCGACACTCTTTAACAGTTGGAAGGGATAACTCAGTTCATCCCAGGCAGCTGGACCTTGGGCTTCACGTCGTTCTGCACAACGGATGCCAACGGCGCGACCACTCCCTGGCTTTTGAGCAATTGGCCCATGGTCGCCTTGATTCGGTACTGAGTAAATAACTGAATGTTCTTGATTTCCGCCAGACGCCGCGAGGCGGTAAACAGTTCGTTTTCGCTGTCGAGCAAATCCAGCAGGGTGCGTTCGCCGAGGCTGAATTGACGCTGGTAGGCGGTACGCACCGAGGTGCTGCGATCGACGTATTGCTGGGCGATCGGCACTTGGGCGTTGGCATTGTTCAGCGCGTTCCAGGCGAGGCCGAGCTCTTCATTCAACTGACGCAGGGCGTTGTTGCGGATGTCCAGCGCCTGGTTGGCCAGGTACGACTTGGATTCCAGATCGGCCTTGTTGCTGCCGCCGGAATACAGGTTAAAACGCATGCGCAGCATGGCCTGCCATTCGTTGTTGTGGCCGTTCTGACCATCGAGATCGTTGTCGGCGGAGCGGCCCAGTTCGGCGTCGAAACGCGGGTAGAAGGTCGATTTGGCGGTGGCGAACTGCTTCTCGGCAGCGGCGATGTCCGACTCGGCGGAACGCAGGATCGGGCTGTTTTCCAGCATTTGCGCGCGGGCTTCATTGAGGTTGGCCGGCATCATCGCCATGAACGGCGCCGGGCGCTCGAGCTGATCGGGCATCTGACCGACGGCGCTGAGGAAGTTGGTTTCCGCATCGGCGAGGTTGGTCTGCTCGGTGATCAGATTGTTGCGGGCCTGGGCCATGCGCGCTTCGGCCTGATCAAGGTCGGCACCGCTGCCGACGCCGCGCTGGGTGCGCAACTGGATCTGGTCGTAGATGCGCTGGTGGCTCTTGAGGTTCTCCTCGGCCAGACGCACGAATTCGCGACGGGTCAGCACGTCCAGATACACCTGGGCGACGGTCAGTGCAGTACGCTCGGAAGTACCCAGCAGCGAGTAAGCACGGGAGCTGACGTTGGCTTGTTGACGCGCAACTTCGTTAGACGTCGCGAAACCGTCAAAAACCATTTGCGAGAGACGTAAACTTGACTCGCTGCGGTTCAACGTCTCCCAGTGATTGCTTCCACCGTTCGCTCTCGTGGTCACACTGTCAGTGCCTTCACGGCCATAACCGCCCAGCAGATCGACCTTGGGCAGGTATCCCCCTTTCGCAGCCTTTAACTGATAATCCGCCGCCAATCGACTATTGACCCCCGCCTGAATCTCCGGATGGACATCCAGCGCCTGTTGCATGGCTTCTGGTAAGGATTGTGCTTGTACAAAAGAGGCGGCGAGAGCGAAGGGAGCGGCAAGGAGCAAAAGCGAACGCATGGTTGGAATTTTCCCGGAACTTCTTGTCTTGAATCACAGCAGAAACGTGGTGCTGCGTCGGATGATGGCAACCCGAAAGACCGTATGTCGGAAAGTTCAAAACAGGAACTGGATGACAGGCTGAAGGACAGGTCGCCGCGGAAATATCAATGTGACATTAGTGGGGCGATTGTTTAGGATGGCTCCCAGAAGGTCAATAGTTTGGCATAAAGTTAATCGCGATAATTTATAGCCAGATTATTGACGGAAATACAGCGTCAATAAGTTATCCATTTATAGAAAGTACGTCCAGACTGAAGTGGCGCCGACGCCCGTCAGGTCCATGGAAGTCAACTGAATGTGACACCCCGGAGAGTCTTCAATGAGCAGTGTTGTTGCCGTCGTCAAAAGCATTGTCGGTCAGGTTTTCGTGGTGTCCCCAGAGGGCGTGCGTCGCGTACTCGTTGAAGGCGATCGCCTGTATGTCGGCGACCAGATCGATACCGGTCTGTCCGGCGCGGTGTCGCTGGAACTGGCCGATGGCCGCATGCTCGATCTGGGCCGTGACACCCAGTGGAGCGCCAGCTCGCCTGACTCCAGCACTGACCTGGCCGAAGCCACGGCGCAGGCCGCGCCTTCTGTAGAAGAACTGCAGCAAGCCATCGCCGCCGGTGTCGACCCGACCACCGCACTCGAGTCCACCGCGGCCGGCCCGACCGCCGCAGGTACCGGCGGTGCGGCCGGTGGTGGTCACAGCTTCGTCATGCTCGACGCCACCGCTGGCCGCGTCGATCCGACCATTGGCTTCCCCACGGCGGGCATCAATTCTGCCGGGCAAGTCGCGCAGGACACCACGGGCGGCCTGACCACCGACACCACCACCAACGCACTGCGTGACTCGACCCTGAGCCTCAGCGCCACGCCGACCATCACCGAAGCCGGCGGCGTGCTGGTGTACACCGCGACCCTGACCCAGGCGCCGCTGACCGACCTGACTATCACCCTGTCCAACGGCGCAGTCATCGTCATTCCCGCCGGCGCCACCACCGGCACCGTCAACGTGCCGCTGGCGCCGAACGACACGGTCTACAACGACCCGACCCAGATCGACGTGACCGTCACTGGCACCAGCGGCGGCAACGGCATCACCGTGACCCCGCCAACTATCCCGGCGACCACGCAGGTCACCGACACCGTCGATACCACTACCGTCACGTTGACGGCTGGTTCGAGCGTGACCGAAGGCGGCCAGATTACCTACACCGCGACGCTGACTAACCCGGCGCAAACTCCGGTTACCGTTACGCTGTCGAATGGCTCGACCATTACCATTGGCGCTGGCCAGACTACCGGCACCGTCAACGTGCCGACCCCAGCCAATGACGTTTACAACAATGGCAGCACCGTTACGACCACGATCACCGGGGCTACCGGCGGCAACTTCGAAAATCTGGTGCCGAACCCGACACCAGCCGTTACGACCATCACAGACTCGGTTGATAACACCGGCCTCACGCTGACCGCGACCAACAACATCGTCGAAGGCGGCCAGATCACCTACACCGCGACGCTGACTAATCCAGCGCAGACGCCGGTAACCGTCACTCTGTCCAACGGTTCGACCATCACCATCGCGGCTGGCGAAACCGTGGGCACCGTCAACGTGCCGACTGCGGCCAACGACGTCTACAACAATGGCGGCACCGTCAGCACCACGATCACTGGTGCAACCGGTGGCAATTTCGAAAACCTGGTGCCAAGCAACACGCCTGCGGTCACCACCATCACCGATTCGGTCGACAACACCGGTCTGACGCTGACTGCGACCAACAATATCGTTGAAGGCGGTCAGATCACTTACACCGCGACATTGACCAACCCGGCGCAGACGCCGGTTACCGTCACCCTGTCCAACGGTTCGACCATCACCATTGCGGCAGGCGAAACCGTTGGCACCGTGAACGTGCCGACTGCGGCCAATGACGTTTACAACAATGGCAGTACCGTCAGCACGACGATCACCGGGGCTACCGGCGGCAACTTCGAAAACCTGGTGCCAAACACCACACCTGCCGTTACCACGATCACTGATTCGGTCGACAACACCGGGCTGACCCTGACTGCGACCAACAATATCGTTGAAGGCGGTCAGATCACCTACACCGCGACACTGACCAACCCGGCGCAAACCCCGGTAACTGTCACTCTGTCCAACGGCTCGACCATCACCATTGCTGCCGGCGAGACCGTCGGCACCGTCAACGTGCCGACTGCGGCCAACGACGTCTACAACAATGGCAGCACCGTCAGCACCACGATCACTGGTGCAACCGGTGGCAATTTCGAAAACCTGGTGCCAAGCAACACGCCTGCGGTCACGACGATCACCGATTCGGTCGACAACACCGGCCTGACCCTGACTGCGACGAATAACGTCGTCGAAGGCGGCCAGATCACTTACACCGCGACGTTGACCAACCCGGCACAAACCCCGGTAACCGTCACTCTGTCCAACGGTTCGACCATCACCATTGCAGCCGGCGAAACCGTCGGCACCGTCAACGTGCCGACTGCGGCCAATGACGTCTACAACAATGGCAGCACCGTCAGCACCACGATCACTGGCGCAACTGGCGGCAACTTCGAAAACCTGGTGCCAAACACCACGCCAGCCGTTACCACGATCACTGATTCGGTTGATGACACCGGCCTGACCCTGACTGCGACCAACAATATCGTTGAAGGCGGTCAAATCACTTACACCGCGACACTGACCAACCCGGCGCAGACGCCGGTGACCGTCACCCTGTCGAACGGTTCGACCATCACCATTGCAGCCGGCGAAACCGTCGGCACCGTCAACGTGCCGACTGCGGCCAACGACGTCTACAACAATGGCAGCACCGTCAGCACCACGATCACTGGCGCAACTGGCGGCAATTTCGAAAACCTGGTGCCGAACACCACGCCAGCAGTCACTACGATCACCGATTCGGTCGACAACACGGGCCTGACCCTGACAGCGACCAACAACATTGTTGAGGGCGGTCAGATCACCTATACCGCGACACTGACCAATCCAGCGCAGACGCCGGTGACCGTCACCCTGTCCAACGGCTCGACCATTACCATTGCAGCTGGTGAGACCGTCGGCACCGTCAACGTGCCAACAGCGGCCAATGACGTTTACAACAATGGCAGCACTGTCAGCACCACGATCACCAGTGCGACCGGTGGCAATTTCGAAAATCTGGTGCCGAACCCGACGCCAGCCGTGACCACGATCACCGACTCCGTCGACAACACCGGCCTGACCCTGACTGCGACCAATAACATCGTTGAAGGCGGTCAGATCACTTACACCGCGACACTGACCAATCCGGCACAAACCCCGGTAACCGTCACTCTGTCGAACGGTTCGACCATCACCATTGCGGCTGGCGAAACCGTTGGCACCGTGAACGTGCCGACTGCGGCCAATGACGTCTACAACAATGGCAGCACCGTCAGCACCACGATCACTGGTGCAACCGGTGGCAATTTCGAAAATCTGGTGCCAAGCAACACGCCTGCGGTCACCACGATTACCGATTCGGTGGATGACACTGGCCTGAGCCTCAGCGCCACCGGTTCCGTGGCCGAGGGTGGCCAGATTACCTACACCGCCACGCTGACGAATCCGGCCGGCACCCCGGTAACCGTGACCCTGAGCAACGGCTCGGTGATCACCATTGATGCCGGCAAAACCACCGGCACCGTTAGCGTTCCAGCGCCGGCCGATGACGTCTACAAAGACGCCGGCCAGGTCGAAGTCAGCATCAAGGACGCCACCGGCGGCAACTTCGAAAATCTGGTGCCGAACACTACGCCGGCTGTGACCGAAATCACTGACACCGTCGATACCTCGACGGTGAAGCTGAGCGCAGACACCTCGGTTGCCGAAGGCGGCACCGTGACTTACACCGCCACCGTCGGCGCGCCAGTCACCGGTTCGCCTGTGGTCGTGACGTTGGCCAACGGTCAGAACATCACCATCGCCGTCGGCCAGACCACTGGCTCCATCACCTACACCGCACCGAACGATGCCTTGACCGGCAACGCTCCGCTGACCAATTCGATCACTGGCGTAACCGGTGGCAACTACGAAGATCTGGTGGCGGACAAAACTCCAGTTTCGACCACCGTCACCGACGTGGCCGACACCACCAATCTGTCGCTGAGCGCGACCGCTTCCGTGGCTGAAGGCGGCCAGATCACTTACACCGCAACCTTGACCAATGCTGCTGGCTCGCCAGTGACCGTGACCTTGTCGAACGGCGCCGTCATCACCATCAAGGCAGGCGAAACCAGCGGTAATGTGAGCTTCCCGGCTCCGTCCGACGACGTCTACAAAGACTCCGGCTCCGTGCAGGCCACCATCACCAGTGCCACCGGCGGCAACTTCGAGAACCTCGTCTCGAGCAGTGCTCCCGCCGTGACGACAGTCACCGACACCATCGATACCTCGACGGTCAAATTGACCGCCGACACTTCGGTCGCTGAAGGCGGCACCGTCACCTACACCGCCACTGTCGGCGCGCCCGTCACCGGCTCGCCAGTTGTCGTGACCCTGGCCAACGGCCAGAACATCACCATCGCCGTCGGCCAGACCACCGGCAGCGTTACCGCCCCGGTATCGAATGACGTGCAGATCGGTCACGCACCGCTGACCAACTCGATCACCAACGTCAGCGGCGGCAACTTCGAAAATCTGGTCGCCGACAAGACCCCGGTCAGCACCACCGTGACCGACACCGTCGACACCACCAGCGTCGCGCTGACTGCCACCGGCAACGTCAACGAAGGTGGGCAGATCACCTACACCGCGACGCTGAGCAACCCGGCCGGCGCGCCTGTGACCGTGAATCTGAGCAACGGCTCGGTCATCACCATTGAAGCCGGCAAGACCACCGGCACCGTGACCGTTCCGGCACCTGCCGATGACGTCTACAAAGACGCCGGCAAAGTCGAAGTGACCATCAAGGACGCCACCGGTGGCAACTTCGAAAATCTGGTGCCGGATACTACGCCTGCGGTGACCAATGTTGCCGACACGGTCAACACCACGCACCTGACCCTCAGCGCAGAAAGCTATGTGCTCGAAGGCTCTTCGATCACTTACACCGCAACGCTGACCAACGCCGCGCAGACGCCGGTGACCGTCAACCTGAGCAATGGCCAGACCATCACCATCGAAGCCGGCAAGACCAGCGGTTCGGTGACGATTGCCGCACCGAGCGATGACGTCTACAAGGACGTCAGCAAGCTCACCGTAACCATGACCGATGCCAGCGGCGGCAACTTCGAGAAACTCGACGTCAGCAAGACCCCGGTCAGCACCACGGTCAACGACACCGTCGACACAACCGCACTGACCCTGACTGCCAGCGATACCGTCAGCGAAGGTGGCCAGATCACCTATACCGCGACCCTGAGCAATCCGGCCGGCACTGCGATGACCGTTACCCTGGCCAACGGCGCGGTGATCAACATCGCTGCCGGTGCTACCAGCGGCTCGGTGAATTTCCCGGCGCCCGCCAACACCCCGTACATCGATGGCAGCAACGTGCGGACGGCGATCGCCAGCCACAGCGGCGGCAATTTCGAGCGCGTTGAGGCCGACCGTTCGGCTGTGGTGACCAAAGTCACCGACGCCGTCGACACCACCAACATCAGCCTGAGCGCCACCGGCAGCGTTGCCGAGGGCGGCTCGATCGTCTACACCGCCACCCTGAGCAATCCGGCCGGCACCGCCATGAGCGTGACCCTGAGCAACGGCGCGGTGATCAACATTGCCAAGGGTGCGAGCACTGGCACTGCGACCGTCGCCGCGCCTGGCGATGATGTGTACAAGGACGCCGGCAAGGTCGATGCGAGCATCACCAAGACCAGCGGCGGCAACTTTGAAAATCTGGTGATCGACAAGACGCCTGCGGTAACTGATGTCACCGACACCATCGACAACAGCACCGTTGCGCTGACCGCCAGCGCCAGCGCGGTGGAAGGCGGCGTGGTTGTATACACCGCGTCCGTGACCGCCCCGGTCGCCGGTTCGCCAGTGCTGGTGACCCTGTCCAACGGCCAGACCATCACCATTCCGGTCGGCGCCAGCAGCGCCAGCGTCAACTTCACCGCGCCGAACGATGCACAGGCCGGCGGCAACACCCTGAGTGTGAAAATCGACGGCGCCAGCGGTGGCAATTACGAAAATCTCGTCGCCGACCAAACCCCAGCGGTGACCTCGGTAACCGACGTCGCCGACACCACCAACCTGTCGCTGTCCGCGACCGGCTCCGTGGCCGAGGGCGGTTCGATTGTCTACACCGCGACCCTGAGCAACCCGGCCGGTACCCCGGTGACCGTTAATCTGAGCAACGGCGCGGTGATCACCATCGAGGCCGGCAAATCCACCGGCACCGTCACCGTTCCGGCACCTGCCGACGACGTCTATAAAGACGCTGGCAAAGTTGAAGTCACGATCAAGGACGCCACCGGCGGCAACTTCGAAAACCTGGTGCCAAGCACCACGCCAGCGGTCACCGATGTCACCGACACCGTCGACACCTCGACGGTCAAACTGACCGCCACCGAAACCGCGGCCGAAGGGGGCACCGTCACCTACACCGCCACCGTCGGTGCGCCGGTCACCGGCTCGCCTGTGGTCGTCACCCTGGCCAATGGTCAGAACATCACTATCGAAGTCGGCAAAACCAGCGGCAGCGTGAGCACCACCGCGCCGAACGACGTCCTCTCCGGCCACGCGCCGCTGACCAACTCGATCACCAACGTCAGCGGCGGTAATTTCGAAAATCTTGTCGCCGACCAGACCCCGGTCAGCACCACCGTGACCGACACCGTCGACACCACCAACCTGTCGCTCAGCGCCACTGGTGCGGTGAACGAAGGCGGCCAGATTACCTACACCGCAACCCTGAGCAACGCCGCCGGCACACCGGTCACCGTGACCCTGTCGAACGGTGCGACAATCCTCATCGAGGCCGGCAAATCCACCGGCACCGTGACCGTCGATGCACCGAAAGATGACGTCTACAAAGACGCCGGCAGCGTTGAAGCGACCATCCAGAGCGCAATCGGCGGCAACTTCGAAAACCTCGTCACCAGCACAGCGCCGGCGGTGACCACGGTCAACGACACCATCGACACCACCACCGTGTCGCTGAGCGCCACTGCGAACGTCGCTGAAGGCGAAACCGTGGTCTACACCGCGACCGTGGGCGCGCCAGTGACCGGTTCGCCGGTCACCGTCAGCCTGTCCAACGGCCAGACCATCACCATCGCCGTTGGCGAAACCACCGGCAGCGTCAACTACGTCGCGCCGAACAGCCCATTGGCGGGCGGCAGCTCGCTGAGCGTGACCATTGATGGCGCCACGGGTGGCAATTACGAAAAACTGGTGGTCGACGGCAAGTCCGCAGACACCGTGGTTTCCGACACCACCGACACCACCAACCTGAACCTGACCGCCAGCGATTCGGTAGCCGAAGGCGGCCAGATCACTTACACCGCAACCCTGACCAACCCGGCCGGCACACCGGTGACCGTGACCCTGTCGAACGGCGCCACGATCACTATTGATGCAGGCAAAACCACCGGCACCGTGACCGTCGACGCACCGAAAGACGACGTCTATAAAGATGCTGGCAAAGTCGAAGTGACCATCGAGGGTGCGACCGGCGGCAACTTCGAGAACCTGGTGCCAAGCGCGGTTCCAGCGGTGACGAATGTCACCGATACCATCGACACTTCGACGGTCAAACTGACCGCCGATACCTCGGTCGCTGAAGGCGGCACGGTCACCTACACCGCCACTGTGGGTGCTCCGGTCACCGGCTCGCCTGTGGTCGTGACTCTGGCCAACGGCCAGACCATCACCATCGGTGTCGGCCAGACTACTGGCACTGCAACCGCTGTTGCTGCGAACGATGCGTTGGCCGGTAATGCTCCGATCACCAACTCGATCACTGGCGTGACCGGCGGCAATTTCGAAGATCTGGTGGCGGACAAAACTCCAGTTTCAACTTCTGTCACGGACGTTACCGACACCACCAACCTGTCGCTGAGTGCGACCGGTTCCGTGGCCGAAGGTGGCTCGATCGTTTACACCGCTACGCTGACCAACGCCGCTGGCTCGCCAGTGACCGTGACCCTGTCGAACGGTGCTGTGATCACCATCAAGGCTGGCGAAACCAGCGGTAATGTGACCGTTCCGGCACCGTCCGATGACGTTTACAAAGACGCCGGTTCCGTCCAGGCGACGATCACAAGCGCTACCGGCGGTAACTTCGAGAACCTCGTTCCGAGCACTACGCCTGCGATCACCCAGGTCACCGACACCATCGATACCTCGACAGTCAAACTGACCGCCGATACATCGGTGGCTGAAGGCGGCACGGTCACCTACACCGCCACTGTGAGTGCTCCGGTCACCGGCTCGCCTGTGGTCGTGACTCTGGCCAACGGTCAGACCATCACCATCGGCATTGGCCAGACTACTGGCACTGCAACTGCTGTTGCTGCGAACGATGCGCTGACCGGCAACGCCCCGATCACCAACTCGATCACAGGCGTAACTGGCGGCAATTTCGAAGATCTGGTTGCAGACAAAACTCCAGTTTCGACTTCTGTCACGGACGTTACCGACACCACCAACCTGTCGCTGAGTGCGACCGGTTCCGTGGCCGAAGGTGGCTCGATCGTTTACACCGCTACGCTGACCAACGCCGCTGGCTCGCCAGTGACCGTGACCCTGTCGAACGGCGCCGTGATCACCATCAAGGCTGGCGAAACCACCGGCACCGCAACTGTTCCGGCCCCGTCCGACGACGTCTACAAAGACGCCGGTTCCGTCCAGGCAACGATCACTAGCGCTACCGGTGGCAACTTCGAGAATCTGGTACCGAGCACAGCTCCGGCCGTGACGACTGTCACCGACACCATCGATACCTCGACAGTCAAACTGACCGCCGATACATCGGTGGCTGAAGGCGGCACGGTCACCTACACCGCCACTGTGGGTGCTCCGGTCACCGGCTCGCCTGTGGTCGTGACTCTGGCCAATGGTCAGACCATCACCATCGGCGTCGGTCAGACTACTGGCACTGCAACTGCTGTTGCTGAGAACGATGCGCTGACCGGCAACGCCCCGATCACCAACTCGATCACAGGCGTAACTGGCGGCAATTTCGAAGATCTGGTTGCAGACAAAACTCCAGTTTCGACTTCTGTCACGGACGTTACCGACACTACAAATCTGTCGCTCAGCGCCAGCAATTCCGTGGCAGAAGGTGGTCAGATTACGTACACCGCGACCCTGACCAACGCCGCTGGCTCGCCAGTGACCGTGACCCTGTCGAACGGCGCCGTGATCACCATCAAGGCTGGCGAAACCACCGGCACCGCAACTGTTCCGGCCCCGTCCGACGACGTCTACAAAGACGCCGGTTCCGTCCAGGCAACGATCACTAGCGCTACCGGTGGCAACTTCGAGAATCTGGTACCGAGCACAGCTCCGGCCGTGACGACAGTCACTGACACCATCGACACGTCGACCGTCAAACTGACCGCCGATACATCGGTCGCTGAAGGCGGCACTGTCACCTACACCGCCACTGTGGGCGCGCCGGTAACCGGTTCGCCTGTCGTCGTGACATTGGCTAACGGCCAGACCATCACCATCGGCGTCGGCCAGACCACTGGCACCGCAACCGCTGTTGCTGCGAACGATGCGCTGACTGGCAACGCTCCGATCACCAACTCGATCACTGGCGTGAGCGGCGGCAACTTCGAAGATCTGGTTGCAGACAAAACTCCAGTTTCGACTTCTGTCACCGACGTTGCCGACACTACCAATCTTTCGCTCAGCGCCAGTAACTCGGTGGCTGAAGGTGGCCAGATCACCTACACCGCGACATTGACCAATGCTGCTGGCTCGCCAGTGACCGTGACCTTGTCGAACGGCGCTGTCATCACCATCAAAGCAGGCGAAACCACCGGCAATGTGACCGTTGCGGCACCGTCCGATGACGTTTACAAAGACGCCGGTTCCGTCCAGGCGACGATCACCAGCGCCACCGGCGGCAACTTCGAAAACCTGGTACCAAGCACTGCTCCGGCCGTGACGACAGTCACCGACACCATCGACACCTCGACCGTCAAACTGACCGCTGACACTTCGGTAGCTGAAGGCGGCACCGTGACCTACACCGCCACCGTCGGCGCTCCGGTCACCGGCTCGCCAGTTGTGGTAACTCTGGCCAACGGCCAGACCATCACCATCGGCGTCGGCCAGACCACTGGCACTGCAACTGCTGTTGCTGCGAACGATGCGTTGGCCGGTAATGCTCCGATCACCAACTCGATCACTGGCGTGAGCGGCGGCAACTTCGAAGATCTGATTGCAGATAAAACACCGGTTTCGACCACTGTCACGGATGTTGCCGACACCACCAACCTGTCGCTCAGCGCCAGCAACTCGGTGGCTGAAGGTGGCCAGATCACTTACACCGCGACATTGACCAATGCTGCTGGCTCACCAATGACCGTGACGTTGTCGAATGGCGCAGTGATCACCATCAAGGCTGGCGAAACCAGCGGCACTGCGACGGTTCCTGCACCGTCCGACGACGTCTACAAAGACGCCGGTTCTGTGCAGGCGACGATCACTAGCGCTACCGGTGGTAATTTCGAAAACCTGGTACCAAGCACTGCTCCGGCCGTGACGACAGTCACTGACACCATCGACACTTCGACCGTCAAACTAACGGCTGATACTTCGGTGGCTGAAGGCGGCACCGTGACTTACACCGCAACCGTCGGTGCGCCAGTTACCGGTTCTCCTGTCGTCGTGACATTGGCCAACGGCCAGACCATCACCATTGGCGTCGGTCAGACTACTGGCACTGCAACCGCTGTTGCTGCGAACGATGCGTTGGTCGGTAATGCGCCGATCACCAATTCGATCACTGGCGTAACTGGCGGCAATTTCGAAGATCTGGTTGCAGACAAAACTCCAGTTACGACTTCTGTCACCGACGTTACCGACACCACCAACCTGTCTCTGAGTGCGACCGGTTCCGTGGCCGAAGGTGGCTCGATCGTTTACACCGCTACGCTGACCAACCCGGCCGGCACACCGGTCACCGTGACCCTGTCGAACGGCGCCACCATCACTATCGATGCAGGCAAAACCACCGGCACCGTGACCGTCGACGCACCGAAAGATGACGTCTATAAAGATGCCGGCAAAGTCGAAGTGACCATCGAGGGTGCGACCGGCGGCAACTTCGAGAACCTGGTGCCAAGCGCGGTTCCAGCGGTGACGAATGTCACCGATACCATCGACACTTCGACGGTCAAACTGACCGCCGATACCTCGGTCGCTGAAGGCGGCACGGTCACCTACACCGCCACCGTCGGTGCACCAGTGACTGGCTCCCCTGTCGTCGTGACTCTGGCCAACGGCCAGACCATCACCATCGGCGTCGGTCAGACTACTGGCACTGCAACCGCTGTTGCTGCGAACGATGCGTTGGCTGGTAATGCTCCGATCACCAACTCGATCACCAACGTCAGCGGCGGCAATTTCGAAGATCTGGTGGCCGACAAAACTCCGGTCTCGACTTCTGTCACCGACGTTACCGACACGACAAATCTGTCGCTCAGCGCCAGCAATTCGGTGGCTGAAGGTGGCCAGATCACTTACACCGCGACACTGACCAACGCCGCTGGCTCGCCAGTAACCGTGACCCTGTCGAACGGTGCTGTGATCACCATCAAGGCTGGCGAAACCACCGGCACCGCAACTGTTCCGGCACCTTCCGATGACGTCTACAAAGATGCCGGTTCCGTCCAGGCAACGATCACTAGCGCTACCGGTGGCAACTTCGAGAATCTGGTACCGAGCACAGCTCCGGCCGTGACGGCTGTCACCGACACCATCGATACCTCGACAGTCAAACTGACCGCCGACACTTCGGTGGCTGAAGGCGGCACCGTGACCTACACCGCCACAGTCGGCGCTCCGGTCACCGGCTCGCCAGTTGTGGTAACTCTGGCCAACGGTCAGACCATCACCATCGGTGTCGGCCAGACTACTGGTACCGCAACTGCTGTTGCTCCGAACGATGCGCTGACCGGCAACGCTCCGATCACCAACTCGATCACAGGCGTAACTGGCGGCAATTTCGAAGATCTGGTTGCAGACAAAACTCCAGTTTCGACTTCTGTCACCGACGTTACCGACACCACCAACCTGTCGCTGAGTGCGACCGGCTCCGTGGCCGAAGGTGGCCAGATCACCTACACCGCGACATTGACCAATGCTGCTGGCTCACCAGTGACCGTAACCTTGTCGAACGGCGCTGTGATCACCATCAAGGCTGGCGAAACCACCGGCACCGCAACCGTTCCGGCCCCGTCCGACGACGTCTACAAAGACGCCGGCTCCGTGCAGGCGACCATCAGCAGCGCCACCGGTGGCAACTTCGAAAACCTGGTACCGAGCACCACGCCAGCAGTGACCAGCGTCACCGACACCATCGACACCACCACCGTAAAACTGAGCGCAACCGCCACAGCGGCAGAAGGCGGCAACGTCGTCTACACCGCGACCGTCGGCGCGCCAGTCACCGGTTCGCCAGTGGTGGTCACTTTGGCCAACGGCCAGAACATCACTATCGCGGTCGGACAGACCACCGGTACCGTAACTGCCGTCGCACCGAACGATGCGCTGACTGGCAACGCTCCGATCACCAATGCGATCACCAACGTCAGCGGCGGCAATTTCGAGAATCTCGTCGCCGACAAGACCCCGGTCAGCACCACCGTGACCGACACCGTCGACACCACCAACCTGTCGCTCAGCGCCAGTAACTCGGTGGCAGAAGGTGGCCAGATCACTTACACCGCGACCCTGACCAACGCCGCTGGCTCGCCAGTGACCGTGACCCTGTCGAACGGTGCCGTGATCACCATCAAAGCGGGCGAAACCACCGGCACCGTGAACGTTCCAGCGCCAGCTGACGACGTCTACAAAGACGCCGGCACCGTGCAGGCGACCATCAGCAGCGCCACCGGTGGCAACTTCGAAAAACTGGTATCGAGCACCACGCCAGCAGTGACCAGCGTCACCGACACCATCGACACCACCACCGTCAGCATCACTGGCAGCAGCTCGGTGACCGAAGGCCAGACCGCCAGCTATACCGTCAGCCTCAATCACCCGGCGCAGACCGAAGTGACCCTGAAAATCGTCTACAGCGGCACTGCTGCCGACGGTTCGGACTTCACCGGCGTGTACACCGTGAAGATCCCGGCGGGCGCCAGCAGCGCGCAGTTCAACGTCGTCACCCTCGATGACAAGATCACCGAAGGCACCGAGAACTTCGTGGTCAAGATCGATTCGGCTACCGGCGGCAACTTCGAGAACCTCGCGGTCAGCAGCACCAATGGCAGCGTCAGCACCTCGATCATCGACAACGATGCGCCACCGGTGCTGGATCTGGATGCCAACAACTCCAGCGGTGCGACCGGTGCCGATTACAAAGTGACGTTCACCGAGAACACCCCGGGCGCCGGCGTGTCGATCGCTGACACCGACATCAGCATCACCGACCCGGACAGCACGATGCTGACCGGCGCCACTGTGGTACTGACCAACCGTCAGGACGGCGATGCGCTGAATCTGGGCAATAGCGTCAACGGCATCACCATCAATGCCAACAGCACCAACGGCACGGTGACCCTGACCCTCTCGGGTAACGCGACCCTGGCCGACTACATGCAGGCCATCAAGAACATCAGTTTCACCAACAGCAGCGAAAACCCGAGCACCGTGCCGCGCGTCATCACCGTGACGGTGACTGATGGCGGCAATTACTCCAACACCGCGACGACCACGGTCAACGTGGTGGCGGTCAACGATGCACCGGTTGCTGCGCCGAGCAATGTCACCGGCAACGAAGACACGCCGCTGGTACTCGGCTGGTCGACCTTCGGCGTCAGCGATGTCGACAGCCCGGCGAGCAGCCTCGGTATCAAGATCACGCAACTGCCGGGCGAGGGCAAACTGCAGTATCTGGACGGCTCGACCTGGAAGGATGTTGCCAACAACCAGACCTTCAGCAAGGCCGACATCGACGCCGGCAAGCTGCGCTTCCTGCCGGATGCCAACGAGTCGGGCACCAACGGTTATGGCGGCACCGGCCTGGGCAACAATCAGGCGGACTACGCGCAGATCAAGTTCCAGCCTACCGATGGCCAGACGCTGGGCAGCACCGGCACGGTGAAGATCGACATCACGCCAGTGGCGGATGCGCCGACCGTAGCCGTGGCTGACAACAGCGTGAAATCCACTGGCCTGATCAAGGAAGTCTGGACCGGTCTCGCGGGGCTGGGCACTGACGGCAGCGGCGCGAACTCGACCACCCTGAAAAACGTGATCGACGCCGCCGGCAAACCGAACTCCAGCGGCAACGTCACCAACGTGCAGTCTGACGGCAGTGTCGCCGCCGGTACGGCGTCGAAGACCTCGGGCCTGATCTACCTGGAAGCCGGCAAGACCTACAGCTTCAGCGGCGTGGCCGATGACAGCCTGCTGATCACCATCGGTGGAAAGAACGTGGCGTCGGGTACCTGGGGCGCGGGCGGTGCGATCAACGGCTCGTTCACCCCGACCACCAGCGGTTACTACACGCTCGACATCTACCACCACAATCAGAGCGGCCCGGGCAGCTACGACGTCAACCTGTCGGTCAACGGCGGCACGCCAATCGATCTGAGCAACGCCGGCGTGCCGATCTACACCGGTGTGCAGGATCTGATCAACTCGGGCGTGACCGTCTCCGATCTGCACGGCACCAACGGCGAAGGTTATTACGACGGCTACAAGCTCAACACCGGCGCTGAAGGCACCACGGTGAAGCTGTCGGCAATCAGCACCGCGCTGACCGACACCGACGGCTCGGAAACCCTGAGCGTGAAGATCAGCGGTGCACCGGTCGGTTCGGTGCTCAGCGATGGCGCGGGGCATACCTTCACCGTTACCGCGAGCAATGGCGAAGCCAACGTCACCGGCTGGAACCTCGGCTCTCTGACCGTGACTCCGCCGACCTACTACAACGGCCAGTTCAACCTGACCGTGACCTCGACGTCCACCGAACAGGTCGGTGGCTCCGCGAGCAGCACCGCGACCATTCCGGTCACGGTAGTGCCTGCGGTGTACAACGCGGTCACCGCCACCTCGGGTGATGACAACGTTACCGGCACCGACGCCAACGACATCATCGTCGCTGACATCGGCGGCCTGACCGTGGTGCCGGGCACCAACTACAACATCGCGTTCATGGTCGACAGCTCGGGCAGCATGAGCACTTCGTCGCTGAACGCCGCGAAAGACTCCCTGACCTCGGTGTTCAACAGCCTCAAGCAAAGCCTGGGCGGCAGCAACTCGGGCACGGTGAACATCTTCCTGGTGGACTTCGATACCCAGGTCAACAAATCGGTGTCGGTGAATCTCAACGACCCGAATGCGCTGACCTTGCTCAAAGCCGTACTCAACTCGATGGGCTCCGGCGGCGGTACCAACTATGAGGACGTGTTCAAGACCACGGCCAACTGGTTCCAGAGCGCCGACGCAGTGGCCAACACCGGGGCGAAGAACCTCACGTACTTCATCACCGACGGCCAGCCGACTTACTACCAGACCGGCGAGCAGACCAACCCGACGCTGTATGGCAACGTGAAACTCGACAGCGTGGTGAACACCAGCAACTACAAGCAGGGCGACACGTTCAGCACCTACATCGACAACTCGCACTACCTGACCATCAACAGTGCCGGCAGCGTTGTGCTGCAAACCTACAACTCGTGGTGGGGCTGGAGCAGCGAGACCCTGGGCACGATTCATGCGCAGGGCGACGGTACTTATGAATTGTCGAACCTCGCGGGTACCGGCAACAGCACCAACTCGTCGACGACCAGCAACTCGACCAGCGGCTTTGCCTTGTTGAGCGGGTTGTCGAGCGTCGAAGCCATTGGCCTGAACAACGACGTCAGCCTCAACGACCTCAAGCCGTACGATTCGGACAAAACGCCGCAAACCAACATCGATCCGAAGGATCTGGCCAACTCGATCATCGGCCATACCGAAGCGACGATGCCGGGTAACGACACCGTCAACGGTGGCGAAGGCAACGACATCCTGTTCGGCGATCTGGTCAGCTTCAACGGCATTGCCGGCGAGGGTTACCAGGCGATGCAGGCGTTCGTCGCCAAAGAAACCGGCGTCGACGTCAGCAAAGTCACCACCAGCAACGTGCACCAGTACATCACCGAGCACTATCAGGCGTTCGATGTGTCCGGCGCGCACGATGGCAACGACACGCTGCTGGGTGGCGCGGGCAATGACATCCTGTTCGGCTCGGGCGGCAACGACCTGCTCGACGGCGGCAAAGGCAATGACATCCTGCTCGGCGGCACCGGCAACGACACGCTGATCGGCGGTCAGGGCAATGACATCCTGATTGGCGGTTCCGGTGGCGACACCTTCGTCTGGAAATCGGGCGACACCGGTAGCGATGTGATCAAGGATTTCAAAGCCAGCGAAGGCGACCGCATCGACCTGCGCGACCTGTTGCAGGGCGAGACCGGCAGCACGATCGACAACTTCCTGAAGATCACCACAGTGGATGGCACGTCGTCGCTGCAAGTCAGCTCGGCGGGCAAATTCAACTCGGGCGATGCCGCTGCGGCCACGCCGGACGTGACGATCAAACTGGAAGGCAACAACTGGGCGAGCGCCAACCTGCACAACCTGATTGCCGGCAGCGATCCGACCATCAAGGTCGATCACAACAACAGCTGAGGCTGAAACAACAACGGCCGCCTCCTGTGAGGCGGCCGTCGCGTTTGCGGGCAATGCAGCGGTGACGATTTCATCGGCGCCCCGCATACTGGCGCGCAGTTGGCTATGCTGCTGACAGCATGACGCTGTTCATTTGTGAGGGATGCTCAATGTTTTACGTGCAACGCGATGCGCAAGGCCAGTTGATTCGCGTGGAAGCTGCGGCGTACGCCGAGGCCACGGAAACGCTGCCCGCCGATAACCATGAGATTCAGGCGTGGTACGCCAACGAAGCCGTGGAAAACAGCCTCAAACAGCTCAAGCAGAGCGACTTTGAAATGATTCGGGTACTCGACGACCTGATTCAGGTGCTGACCCAGAAAGGCGTGATCCGCGTCACTGACCTGCCAGCGGCGGCCCAGGCCAAACTGATGGACCGCACCCAGGCACGTGAAGCGTTGGGCGGGTTGAGCCAGTTGATCGATGAGGATGAGGGTGGGTTGATCTGATCCTCCCAGGATCCAAAGCTTACCCTCACCCCAGCCCTCTCCCTGAGGGAGAGGGGGCCGATCGAGGTGTCTTGCGCTATCCATCGACCTGAGCGATCGAGTCGATTTTGGATTCAGTGGAGCTCTTGCACGTCGGCGTATCTCGTAAATATCCCACGGTCAGTCCCCTCTCCCTCTGGGAGAGGGTTAGGGTGAGGGCGCTTATTGGCTCACCCCCAAGGCTTCGGCTCACCGAGCAACTGCCCCTGCACGCCATACAAGCCCATCTCGCGAATCACTGACAGCTCCCCTTCAGTCTCGACCCGCTCGGCAATCAGCGGCAGATCGATGCTGTGCGCTGCGCGCTGGATCGCTTCGATGAACAGGCGCTTGTCGCTCTCCTGATCGATCGCCCGAATATAGCTGCCATCGATCTTCAAATACGCCAGACCCAACCGCGCCAGGTTGCCGATCATGCTGAAGCGCCCGCCGAAGCGTTGCAGGCTCAGCGAGAAACCGAGCTCGCGCAGGCGTCGGGTCAACTGCTCCAGCACCGCCTGTTCAGGCAACTGCTCCTCACCGATTTCCAGAGTCAAACGCGCGCCGAGATTGGAATGCGCGCGCAGAATCTCGAAGACCTTGTTCAGCGCCTGCGGGTCGGCCAGCGTCGCCGAGGACAGGTTCAGCGCCAGCGAATCCTCGTGCCCCTTCATCTGCTCGAGCACGCGTTCGAGCATCAGCCGATCGAGCCGCGCGGTCCAGCCGAAGCGCTCCAGCCACGGCAGGAAGCGCCCGGCGGGAATGGTCTGGCCCTGCTCGTCGAGCAGGCGCGACAGGACCTTGTAATGCAGCACCAGTTGCGTGTCCTGCGCGGCGACCACCGGCTGGAAATACAACTCGAAACGCTGCTGACTCAAGGCCTGATCCAGCAGTCGATGCCAAGCGTGATGGTCATCACCGACCTCCGCCACCAGACTCTGATCGATACACGCCCAATTCTGCTCGCCCTGCCCTTCGGCCTGCGCGAGCGCCTGATCGCCCAGTGTCAGCACCGCTTGCGGGGAGTCGCCGTGAGCGAAGGGCGCCAGCCCGATCGAAGCCACCGCCGGCACATCGGTCGCGCCAGTGGCATGCAGGCTGCTCAATGCATTGTCGAGATTCTGCGCCAGTTGCAGCGCTT
The DNA here is from genome assembly GCF_900187595.1 of Pseudomonas sp. Irchel 3F6. Lineage (NCBI taxonomy): Bacteria > Pseudomonadati > Pseudomonadota > Gammaproteobacteria > Pseudomonadales > Pseudomonadaceae > Pseudomonas > Pseudomonas sp. Irchel 3F6. Next base: position 650,671 of record NZ_FYDP01000003.1, read on the forward strand.
CCTCACGCACCAGCCCCGGCGCCAGCACGGCGAATTCACCGCCGCGAATACGCGTGACCAAGTCCTGGGTTTGTGGATATCTGGCGCACTCGCGGGTCAGTTGCTCACCGACAGCCTTGAGCAATTGGTCGGTACGCTGGCCGCCGAGACGCTGGTTGAGCCCGGCCAGATCCTTGACCCGCAACAGCAGCAAATAACCGGAACTGGCCTGCTCCGGGTTGCTCACACGGTTGTTCAGTTGCATTTCGAAATAGCGGCGGTTGGCCAGGCCGGTGAGGTTGTCCTGATAGGACTCGGTACGCAGTTTTTCACTGCGCTCGGCCTGCTCCTGAAACAGCGTCTTGAGCTTCTCGACCATCTGATTCATCGCCTGCACCACGCGACGCAATTCAGGCGTGCGCGGCAGATCCGGCAGGCTGAGAAACTCGCGGCGGGCAATCGCATGGGACTGCTGGACCATGTAATCGAGGGGCTTCAACTGCCGACGCAGCAACAGCGCGCCGAGCACCGCACTCAATGCACCGCAGATCAGCAACCAGCCAAGGCTGCCCAGTGCGCTCTGCCACAGCTTGGCCACGGCGAACATCGGATGGCTGACGACTTCGACCCGCGCCGCCTGCTCCCAGCCACGACTGACCAGTGCATCGCCACCAGCCGGTTCGAGGCCGATCAATTTGACGAACCAGTCCGGCACGTTGCTCACCGCCGGGGTACCGCTACGCTCGACAATGGTCTGCTCGGTCTTCACGTCGACCACGCGGATGCTCGCGTAATAACCGCTGTCGAAAATCGAACTGACCAGCAACTCGACCATCGCCGGGTCGTCGATATTCGGCGTCAGCGACAACGCCAGCGCCGTCGCCGCGTCCTGTGCGTGGGAGCGCAACTGGTTGACGTACTGGGTGCGCGAGCTCTCCAGGCTGACCATGAAGCTGCCGGTGAAGGCCACGACCAGGAACAGACAGATAGCGATCAACAGCTGTTTGAACAAAGACATCTGAGCGCGTGCTCCTAGTTAGTCGTCTCGACCGGGAAACCTTCGGCCTGCATTTTTTTCAGCACATCCTGCCAGCGTGACAGGCGTTTGGTGTCGCCGACCTTTTTGTTGCCCTTGGCGCCGGGCAAATACAGGCCTTCGGCATTGAAAGAGTAGACCGGCAGCAAATCGGTTCGCTGCGCCGCCGGCTGGATCGGATCGATCAGGCTGTCGAGCACCAGCGGCATGGCATCGGGGGTCGCATAGTACGTCAACACCATGTGCGCGCGGTTCTGGCGCAGCGCCTTGACGTAGGTGATGCGCAGCTTGTCACTGGAAACGCCGAGATGGCGCAGGCTGAAATACTTGGCGATGGCGTAGTCTTCGCAGTCGCCGGCGCCCTTCCACAGCGCTTCGATCGGGGTTTCCCAGTAATCCACTTCGCGCCACAGATCGATGTCTTCGACGTAACGCACCTGCTTGTTGAAGAACAGGTTCACCACTTTGAGCTTGTCCATCTCACTGGCCTGCTTCTGCGTCGCCAGCAGATTCTGCCAGGCATCGATGCGCTGCTGCCCGGCGCCCAGTGGCCCATAAAGAGCAGTGGCCTTGCGGCTGATCGCGGAAAAATCCCAATCGGCGTGCAGACCGCCCAGCATGACGCCGGCCAGCAGCAATGCGCAGCCAAGCCAGCGCAAGGTCCGAGGGATCGCGAAACGTACCGCCACTGCAGGTTTCCAGAAGGACAGATAGAAAGCGTTTGATGGTGAAGCTTAGCCCGGCAAAAAACAATGGCACCGTGAGATCATCGAAGACACGCTAGACTTGAGATTGCCGCGCAACGTTTTACAAGGTTTGACAACCTGTAGAGCAATCACTAGTGTCATTTGGATCCAAATATTGCGACCTACAGGGTGTGTTGCCGTGACTCAGAAGCCCAAACCGCTGCACAGCATCAAAGTCGAAGGACCGATTCCTGCGCATCTGGCCCGGTCGGTGATTGAAGAAACCCTGCGCTCGGCTATTCTCGATGGCCGCCTGCCCTGTGGCACTGCGCTGCGCCAGCAGGATCTGGCCGATCTGTTCGGGGTAAGCCGCATGCCGGTGCGCGAAGCCTTGCGTCAGCTCGAAGCGCAGGAGCTGCTCAGCGTCACCACGCACAAAGGCGCCGTAGTCGCACCGCTGATCCAGGGCGATGCCGCTGAAACCTACGAGTTGCGCATTTTGCTCGAATCCGAGGCATTGCGGCAGTCCATTCCGCTGCTGACTGAGGCCGAGCATCAACTCGCCGCCGGCTACATCGAAGAACTGGAAGCGCAGCACGACTACAACGAGATCGGCCGCCTCAACCGTCTGTTCCACATGGCCCTGTACAGCAAGGCGCCCAATCAGCGACTGCTGCGTCTGGTGGAAGACGGTCTGAATGAAGAAGAACGTTTTCTGCGTTTCAATCTGGAAGCCATGGGCCTGGGCAAGCTGTCCCAGGATGACCATCGCGCCATGCTCCAGGCCGTGATCGAGCGGGACATCCCGCGCTCGCTCGAAATGCTGGAGCAGCACCTCAACCGTGGCGTCGAGGTCATCACCCGCTACCTCGCGACTCCCGCCGCACAGAAGCGCCACACCGCACGCTGATATCTCGTACGTCGAATAATCCCCTTACAAATCTTCGCGACCGCTCTGCTGCCGGGTCTGGCAGCGGATCGGCGTGCCCGCTGGCGACCGCCCCGACCCTGCCGACGCGTTTCCGCTGCCCGCCGATGACCAATCGGTAATAGCCGTGACGGCAATTTACCCGCACTCTTCCAGCGCCACCCCTACAGAACGGGGACGCGCCGCCCTGACGGCACAGTCCCCGCAACAGGAACCTACGGAAGGAGCCTTGTCACGGGAAACAGGAAGTCATGGCGCCGGTCCCGGCCAACTTTCGCCCCCTTTGAATTCATAAACTTCCCTTGTTTAAAAAGTTGCTTCGAGTGAGGCATTCACTCTTGTTATCGATTTTGGCCGTTATTAGCCGAAAGGAGTAACCACGCCCAAATAAAACTTGATCCGAAAGTTTTATCGGCCACTCTCATATTCAAAAAACAACCAACTTAAAATAATTGAAAATAAACTTGTTAAATACATTTGCCCTGTATTAGTTTTTCTCTCGCCAGGTTTGAACGTCGCCGTTCAGCGCGGCATACCTTACGCAGCAGATGTAGCAACCGTGGCGCCGCAACGGCGTTACAGCGCAATCAAGCTATTGCCCGGACAAGTTCCTACCCAACTTGCTCGACCGTTTAAAGCAATTACAAAGAACCGTGCACTTCATATCAATGATAAAGGACATCATGATGCCTACTAAGCAGCAACTCGCCCTGAAGAAAGCCGAACTGAGTATTCACCCGATCTTTTCCGAGATTACTTCGTTATCGGTATTACGTCGTTTCATGGAAACTCATGTATTTGCCGTATGGGACTTCATGTCGCTGACCAAGCGCCTGCAACAGGAACTGACCTGTACGCGTTTACCCTGGTTGCCGCCGCGCGATCCCCACGCCGCTCGGTTGATCAACGAGATCGTGCTGGGCGAGGAATCGGACGATCGCCTCGATGCCGGCCACTACAGCCACTTCGAGTTGTACCTGGATGCGATGCGCGAAATCGGCGCGAGCACCACGGCGGTAGAGCGCTTTGTCGCCCTGCAGCAGGAAGGCGTGAGTTATGACGTCGCGTTGCAGAGCGTCGACGTCGACCCGGCGGCCGCGCAGTTTGTCCGCGATACCTTGCGCATTGCCCTGGAGGCGCCGGGACACAGCGTTGCCGCCGCGTTCCTGCATGGTCGCGAGAGCGTCATTCCGACAATGTTCCAGCGCATCCTCGATGACTGGGGCATCGGCATCGAACAGGCGCCGACCTTCCGCTACTACCTGCAACGGCATATCGAAGTCGATTCCGAAGATCACGGCCCCGCCGCCGAACAGTTGCTGGAGCGTCTGGTGGACGGCGATCCGCAGCGCGCAGCCGAGGTTTACGCCAGCGCCATCGCCGCCGTGGAAAGCCGCATCGCCCTATGGGACGGGCTGCGCCTGAGCATGGGCGTGGAAGTTGCCGAGGTGGCCCAATGAACGCTGCCGACTATCAATCCTTCGCCGAGGCCTGGGAAAGCCGCGCGACCATCCGCACCCGTCCACGGCGGTTGCTCGAAGACGATCAGCGCTTGATCTATCCACTCAGCCGCCAGCCGCTGGTGCTCAGCGAAACCTTCCTGCGTGAATGCCCGCAACAACATGATTTCGCCCTGGTGCAGACGTTGTACAAATTCATCAATGACGTAGTGATTTTCGAGACCGAAATCGTCGACAAGACCGCCCGCAGCATCGCCAAGAATCGCTTTGCCGTGGCGTTCCCGTTCGCCTGTCGTTACGACGCGATGACCGTGGTGGTCGATGAGGATTACCACGCGCTGGTGGCCATGGATTTCATGCAGCAGACGGTCGCGCTGACCGGTATCGAGCCGATTCAATTGCCCGATGAAATCGAGCTGAGCCGGGCGATTCCCGCCGCTGTTGCGCTGGCCCCGCAACACCTGCGCAGCGCGGTGGAATTGATCTGCGTGGCGATCGCCGAAAACACCGTGACCGGCGATGTCGCGGCGTTCGCCCGCGATGATTCGGTCAAGCCGTCGATCAAGGGCCTGATGGCCGACCACTTGCTTGACGAGGGTCGCCACTCGAGTTTCTGGGCGCGCATGGTGCGCATCTATTGGCACACCGCCAGCGACGCGGACCGCGAAACCATCGCGCAGATTCTGCCGGTGTTCATCGGCCATTACCTGACCAACGATATCCAGAAATCCTTCGATTTGCGCCTGATCGATGCGCTGCCGGTCAGCGAAACCACGCGCCATTGTCTGCGCGAAGAAATCGCCGGACTGGCCTTCCCGATCAATCGCCACCACCCGTTGGTGGGCAACATCGTCAGGTTTTTCCACAACAGCTCGCTGCTCGACACACCGTGCGTGCAGCACGCCCTGCGCGACTATCTGGCTTGAGGAGGCCGACATGAAACGTCTCGACATTTTGCTCACCGGCGCCAGCCAGGCCATGACCGATCTGGCCCGGGAGCTCGAACAGCATGGCCATGCTGTGACCCGCAGCGGCGTGGCTCAAACGGCGGTGGATCTGATCATCGACGATGGCTTTATCGCTGCCGGCGATTTCTGCGCGATCCCGCATCTGCACCTGCGCCTGGGTGTCGCCGCGCAAGACCATGGCGGCCTGCCGACCCTCGACTTGCTGTGCTTCCTCGGCTCGTCGCTGATCAGCCGCGTACCCATCGGCGATGAGCCGTCCGGCAACGGTCAGTCGCTACGCCAACGAGCGCTTGCCCATGTGGTCGACGAAGTGGCGTTGCTGGTCAGCCGCTTTTCCCGCGATGCCGATTATTTGAGGCATGCCCCGGCCCTCAAAGCGCCGGATTTCGAACGGCTGGAAGATCTGCTGTTTCTCGACAAACTGGCGTATGTCCACCGTCTCAACGACACGGCAAATCCGGCGCTGCTGCAATAAGCGCAGATCCCGCTGATCGAGCGCCTGCGACAAAGCCTGATCGAATATGCGGAACGACCGGCGCTGCATGTTGGCGGGAAGACCATCAGCTACGAGCAACTGCACGCCCACAGCCGCGCGATTCAACAGCGCCTGCTGCCCTTGCTCGAGCAACATCCGCAGCCGTGGGTGGTCGCTGTCTGCCAAGGCAAAAGCCCGGCACTGTTCGCCTCGATTCTGGCGATTCTCGGAAGCGGCGCGGTGTACTTGCCGCTGGAGCCGAGCCATCCTTTGCCGCGCCAGCAATACATCCTGGAAAACGCCGGCGCGGTGCTGTTGCTTCACGATGGACAGCAGGCGCTCAGCGAATCGATAGCGGGGCTCGATGTCAGTGGCATCGAAGCGCCGAACGCCGCTCTCGACCGGCCGCTGATGCAGCACCGCCCGGAGCTCGATGCGCCGTGCATGGCGCTCTACACCTCGGGTACCACCGGGCATCCGAAAGGCGTGCTGCTCAGCCAGGCCAATCTCGCCCACTTCACCGCGTGGTACGCCGACTACGTGCAGTTGCGCGCCGAGAGTCGGGTGTTGCAGTTTTCATCGCTGAGCTTCGATTCGTCGCTGATCGACATCTTCCCCAGCCTGCTCGCAGGGGCGGAACTGGTCGTGCCCGACGACACCCAGCGCCGCGATCCATTGCAGCTGGTTGCGCTGATTCGCCGACGGCAACTGACCCACGCCTTCCTGCCGCCGGCATTGTTGAGCATCCTGCCACTGGAGCAACTGGAGGGCGTGCAGGTGATGACCGGCGGTGATGTCTGCGAGCCGTACGTCATCGAGCAACTGACCCGCCAAGGCACCCTGCACAACCTGTATGGCCCGACCGAAGCCACCGTGCTGATCACCGCGCGCCAGCTCAAACCGGGCGACAGCAACCGCACGCTGGGAGGGCCAATCGCCAACAGTCGGGTGCTGATTCTCGACGACGATCTGCAACCGGTGCCCGATCAAACCGTCGGTGAACTGTTCATCGTCGGCCCCGGTGTCTGTCTCGGTTACCTGAACAATCCGCAGCAGACCGCCGAGCGTTATCTGAGCCTGTCACTGCCCGGCGGCGAAACCCTGCGCGCCTACCGTAGCGGCGACATGGCCAAGTGGGGCGAGCACGGTATCGAGCTGTGCGGGCGGCGCGACAATCAGGTGAAAATCCGTGGCTTTCGCGTCGAGCCGGAAGAGATCGAGCGCTGCCTGCGCGAGAGCCGCTTGTATCGGCAGATTGCCGTGGTCATCGACAGTCAGCGACGCATTCTGGCGTTTATCGCCCAGCCACAAATCGAGACTGCCCGCGACGAATTGAAGGCTCACGCCCGGCAGTTTCTGCCGGACTACATGCAACCGGTAGCGTGGACTGAACTGGCGCAGATGCCGTTCGCCAGCAACGGCAAAGTCGATCGCAACGCGCTGCTTGCATTGCCGGTGACGGTGCAGGACAGCGCTGCGAAATGCCTGCCGGCCAATGCTGACGAAGCGCTGCTTCTGGAGATCTGGGCCGAATTGCTGGAGCTGCCGACCAGCGACATTTCCACTGACGAAAGCTTCTTCAATCTCGGTGGTCATTCGATTCTGCTGTCGCGGATGTTGCTGCGCTTGCGTGAGGAATTCGGCCGAAGCATTTCGATCAATCGCTTCATCGAACAGCCGACCATCAGCAAACTGGCGACGCTGGTGCGCGGCACCGACGACAGCGCGGTACTCAGCGCCCAAGCCATGGCCGACGCCGAGCGCGAGCTTGATATCGAACCGTTGCCGATCAGCCGCATGGGCGATGTGCACAAGGTCATCGTCACCGGTGCCAACAGTTTTGTCGGCGTGCACATCGTCGAAGCGCTGCTCGGTTGGGGCGCCAGCGAGGTGGCCTGTCTGGTGCCAGATAGCGCCGGGCAAACGGCGGCGCAACGCTTCGCTCAGGCACTGCGCGAAAACCGTCTGGAGCACCTCGACCTGAGTCGTGTGCGGGTTTACGCAGCTGATATCAGCCGTCCGCAACTGGGTCTCGGCGATGAGGATTATCAGCGCCTGGACCGCGAGTTCGGTGCACTGGTACACAACGCCGCCAACGTCAACCACGTGCTCGATTACGAGTCCCTGGCGGCGGACAACGTCGAGCCGATTTTCGCCCTGCTGAAGCTGTGCGAGGGGCGCAGTAAGAAGGTCTTCAACTTCGTCTCGACCCTGTCGGCATCCAGCACCGTGGATGATGCCGGTCGGGTGCTGGAACTGCCCGCCGCCGCGACGCCGCTGATCTACATTCGCAACGGCTACAACCTGTCGAAGTGGGTCGGCGAACGCATCCTTGAGCGGGCGCGCGAGCGGGGTGTACGGGTCAATCTGTATCGCCCCGGCAACATCAGCTTCAACAGCCTCAGCGGCGTTTGCCAGCCTCACAAGAACCGTTTGATGCTGATGCTCAAGGGCTCGATCCAGCTCGGTCAGGTTCCGGCCTTTGCGCTGAATTTCGACCTGATGCCGGTGGACTTTCTCGCCCGCTTCATCGCCTTCCATGCCAGCCGTTATTCAGCTGATCGCGCGGTGTTCAATCTGCACAATCCCGAGCCGCTGAGCTGGGATGCCTACGTCGCGTCGTTCCGCGAAACCGGCAGCGAGTTTGCGCTGGTCAGCGTCGCCGATTGGCAGCAGCAACTGAACCGGGTCGACGCCGACAACGCGCTGTTCGGCGTGCTCGGTTTCTACCTCAACGGCTTTGAAGAAGACATCGGCGACATCTCGCTGATCGGCCACGCCAACGCCGAGGCCGGCGTGCAGCAGATGGGCGCGCACTACCCGCAGAAATCCCCGGCGCTGCTGCGTCGCGGCTGCGACTACCTGAAAGAAATCAACTTCATCTGACTCATCCAAAAGGAGCAACACCATGAGCAATCTGCAACCCGACACCCTGATCAAAAACCCGCAAGGCTGCCACGTTGTGTCGTCGAAGGAAGTGCCGGCGAACGCGGCACAAGTCTGGGCGGTCGTTGGCGATTTCGCTGGCTTCGATCGATTCATTCCGGCGCTGTCACACACCGAAATGACCGGCGAGGGCGTGTCTTCGCTGCGCAAGAAAATCTTCAAGGACGGCAACGTCGTGGTCGAACAGCTCAACTCGCGCGATGACCAAGCACAGTGCATGACCTGGACGACGATTTACAACACCCTGGGGGTGGCGAATCTGTGGGCGGCAATGCAGGTGGAATCGCTGAGCGAAGGGAAGTCGCGAGCAACCTGGACGATCATTGCCGAACCGGCTTCCGGTGGGGAAGAGGCGTTGCCGGGGTTCAAGGATTTTGTGCAGGGGTTTGCCGATGATGCGATGGGCAATGTCTTGAAGTTGTTTGTTTAAGGCATCGGTTTGGCGGTGATTGAACCGCCGCTTTCGCGAGCAGGCTCGCTCCCACATTTGGAATGCATTTTCCCTGTGGGAGCGAGCCTGCTCGCGAAGAACGATAACGCGGTCTGCGATCTGTGAATCAGATCTTGAAGCTGTCGACCAACTGCTTCAACCGGTTCGCCTGCTGCGACAACGCATCACAATCCTTCAACGTTTCGTTGAGGTTGGCCACGCTCTGCTGGTTCAACAGGTTGATCTGGTTGACGTCGACGTTGAGAGTTTCCACCACCGCAGTCTGCTCTTCAGTCGCAGCTGCCACCGACTGGTTCATACCGTCGATTTCGCCGATGCGCTGGGTCACGCTGACCAGACGCAGACCGGCCTGATTCGCCACTTCCACGCTTTGCTCGCTGGACGCCTGACTGGCGTTCATCGTGCTCACCGCCTCACGCGAGCCGACCTGCAGCGAGGTGATCATCTTGTGGATCTCTTCCGCCGATTCCTGGGTGCGATGCGCAAGGTTGCGCACCTCATCGGCGACCACGGCAAAACCGCGCCCGGCTTCACCGGCACGTGCGGCTTCGATGGCAGCATTGAGCGCCAGCAGGTTGGTCTGCTGCGAGATGCCTTTGATCACATCGAGAATGTGGCCAATGTTGTCGGTGCTGGCGTTCAGGGTTTCGATCTGTGAGCACGACAGGCTGATTTTCTGCGACAGCTCGGTCATCGCCTGAATGGTTTGCTCGACCACCTGACGACCGTCGTCAGCTTGCTCGCTGGCGCCACTGGCGTGCTGCGAAGCATCCGCCGCGTTGCGCGCGATCTCCTGAGTAGCGGCGCCCAGCTGATTGATCGCCGCCGCGACGCTGTTGGTGCGCGCACTTTGCTCGTCGGAACCGACGATCGAAGCGTTGGACGACGCCATCACCCGTTGCGACAAGTCGTGAACGTGACGAGTCGCCGACGACACTTCGGAAATCGATGCGTGAATCCGTTCAACGAACTGGTTAAACGCGCTGCCCAGTTCACCGAACTCGTCTTTGCTCTCGACCACCAGACGCCGGGTCAGATCGCCCTCGCCCTGGGCAATGTCTTTCATCGCGCGGCCCATGGTGGTCAGCGGACGCATCAACACGTTGATCAACAGGCTCAGCAGCAAAGCAATCGCCGCGACCGCGACAAACATGGCGATCAACGCCGAAGTGCGGAATTGGCTGAGTGCGGCGTAGGCCTTATCGCGATCGATCGACAGACCGATGTACCACTGCGCATTCGGCAGATCGCTGACCGGGGTGAACGAGAGAATGCGCTCCTGACCGTTGAGCACGACATTCTGGTTGCCCTTCTCGATGCGCACGCTGGTATTCGGGTAAATGTCCTTGAGGTTTTTCATCACTTGGTCTTTGTCCGGGCTGACGATCACCTGACCGTCTGCACTGACCAGAAACGCATGGCCGAGGCCACCGAAGTCCACCGAGTTGATGATCTTGACCAGGGTTTCCAGGCTCAGGTCACCACCGACCACACCGAGCAATTCACCGTCCTTCTTCACCGGCATGGCGATGGTCACCACCAAGCCGCCGACTGCCGCCATATACGGCGGCGTCAGCATGGTGTTGTCGGCGGCCACGGCCTGCTTGTACCAAGGCCGCTGACGCGGATCGTAACCGTCCGGCATCTTCGCATCGGGGCGCTGGGTGAAGACACCGTTGGCCTGGCCGACGTAAGTGAACTGGAAGTTCGACGTGAAGGCCGGCTGATCGACAAGACCCGGCAAGTCGGCATTCCTGCCTTGATGGGCAACGTTCTGCGCGAGGTTTTCCAGCACCAGAATCCGTCCGCTCATCCAGTTCTGCACGCTGCTGGCGGTGAGGTCACCGGCCTGCTGCACGGAAGACTGCAGGTTCTGGCGAATGGTGTTTCGCTGCAAGTAATCGTTGTAGAGCGTGAACAACGCGAACGCCAGGACGACGACGCCCGAAGCGGCCAGGAGGATTTTATGGCTGAACTTGAGATTCATTTCATGGGACTTCTTATGCCAAAAGTGGGGATGCGTTCCGGTTGCAACATTCCATGTACAGCGCAGGCAGCGTTCTTCTGGCCGCTCTACTTTGGTGCACGCATTTCTCACCAGTCTGTCGGCCAACGGCGGAGAAATCTTAGGGCCGCGTGAGAAATGGACGGTTTTAGGACAGGATTCCCGCCGAACGGCGTGCCAGAGCGGCTGCGAGGGAATTTTTCACAACCGCCATAGGGACGACGGTTGCAAAATCTGTAACCCTTGATGACAATGCGACTAATTATCATTTGTGACGTTCGGGCTGGCGTGGTCATGTCTTCACCTGAGTTGGTCGTACAGGCGCTTTACGGTAGTCATCACGGCTGGCTCAACGCTTGGCTGCGCGCGCGGCTGGGCAACGCAGCGGATGCGGCGGATCTGGCTCAGGACACTTTCCTGCGCCTGCTGCAACGTACTGAACGCCTCGAACTCAAAGCGCCTCGCGCTTTCCTGCGGACCATCGCGCGCGGCCTGGTGATCGATCATTGGCGCCGCGAGGAAATCGAGCGGGCCTATCTGGAAACCATTGCTCATTTGCCTGAAGGCGAAGTACCTGACGCCGAATCGCGCGCGTTGGTGCTGGAACTGCTGGAAAGCATTGCGCGCATGCTTGAGGGTTTGAAGCCGAAAGTGCGTCAGGCGTTTCTCCTGGCGCAGTGCGAAGGTTTGACTCACAAACAGATCGCCGAGCAGTTGGGCGTGTCGGTACGTTCAGTGGAACGCTACGTCGCCGATGCGCTGTATCACTGCTATGTGTTGCGATATGAAAGCTGATGCCTGTGGATAATCTCTCACTCGGTCGCCGCGTCGAGCCGCGTCAACACGTGGTCAAGCAAGCGATTCACTGGCTGCTGCGGCTGCGCAATAACCACGGCAATTCGCGGCTGACTCGCCAATGCGAGCAGTGGCGCGCCGAGCATCACGAACATGAAATCGCCTGGCAGCGGGTACAGTCGCTGCAAGCCGAATTGAGCTCCAGTCTGCGCGCCGTGCCGGGTGCGCAGGTCGCTTTCAATACCTTGGAAAACAGTGCGCAGGGGCTGGGCCGACGCCAGGCCTTGAAGTTGTTGTCGGGCGCGCTGTTGATGGGCTCCGCCGCGTGGCTGGCCAAGGACAGCGCCGCTTGGCAGCAATGGAGCGCCGACTACGCGACGGCGACCGGCGAACGGCGCGGTTTCCAGTTGCCCGACGGCACGCGCATCGAACTCAATACCGCCAGCGCCGTGGACCTGGATTACACCGCGCAGCAGCGCCTGATCAAACTGACCCGTGGCGAAATCATCGTTACCTGCGGTGGCTCTGACGAAGGCGCGGCGGCCGATCGACCGCTGCGCATACAGAATCGCCACGGGAGTTATGAACCGTTCGACGCGCGTTTCATTTTGCGTCAGGACGATCAGTGCACGCGGCTCAGCGTTACCCGCGGCCGAGTGTTGGTTCGCGCTGGCGGTCATTCCCTCGAAGCGCTCGCCGGGCAAAGTTTTCTGGTCGACCAAAGCGGTTTGCGCGCAGCGCCGACGCCGGATATGGATGCGGGCGCCTGGCTCGACGGTTTGGTCGTCACGCGCAATATGCGCCTGGGTGATTTTCTTGCTGAAGTCGCCCGTTATCGCCCGGGTTTTCTGAGTTGCGCGGCGGATATCGCAGACTTGCGCCTCTCTGGGGTGTTCCGTCTGGAGGACACCGACAGGCTGCTGGCGGTCCTGCCGCAGACGCTGCCGGTGCAATTGCGTTATCGCACCCGCTGGTGGGTGACTCTGGAGCGTGCGGTCTGAACATTTTTTGGCGGGTTTTCGCAGGCAGTCCGGCTTAGTCAGTAAGCACTTCAACTCAGCCCCCGCGACTGCCTACGGAAATCCACAATGACTGTCCGCGCCACTTGTAAGAACCCTCTGAATTTCACTGCAGAATCGACACTGCTGCGCCATGCGGTTCGGGCAGCGCTGTTGTCCACTGCGCTGGGCGTCAGCGTGTTACCGAGCCTGAGTCTGGCCGCCAACACCGGCACCGAGATCAGCCACCGCTACAACATTGCTGCCGGGCCATTGGGCGAGGCGTTGAATCAGTTTGCCCGGCAGGCCGGTATCACCCTGGCGATGACACCGCAACAGACTCAAGGTCAGCAATCACCCGGCGTGCAGGGTGAATATTCGACCGACCAGGCCTTGAGCCATTTGCTCGGCAGCTCAGGGTTGGAAGCCGTCAGCCAGGACGGCAGCAGCTACATTCTGCGCCCACTCGCTGAAAGCGAAGCTCTGGCCTTGCCGACCACTGATATCAAAGGTTTTGCCCTCGGCAACGCGCTGGGCAGCATGGCCGGCTACAACGCCACGCACAGCCAGATCGCCACCAAGACCAGTACCGCATTGCTGGAAACCTCGCAAAGCGTATCGGTGGTCACGCGCGAGCAAATGGATGACCAAGGCTCGCAGACCGTCTCGCAAGCGATGCGCTACGCCCCGGGCGTGCTGACCAACCCGTATGGCGCTACGCACCGTTACGACTACGTGGCGATGCGCGGTTTCAACGACGGCTCGGTGGACAACATCTACCTCGACGGCCTCAAGTCGATGGGCGACAGCGGCACCTACAGCACCATGCAGGTCGATCCGTATTTCCTTGAGCGTGTGGACATTCTCAAAGGCCCGTCGTCCGTACTGTACGGCCGCAGTTCGCCCGGAGGCCTGGTCGCATTGACCAGCAAAAAGCCGTTGTATGAGGCCTACCATCAGGTGCAAGCCACGGTGGGGACGCAAGGCCAGCGTGGGGTTGGTTTTGACTTCAGCGGTCCGGTCGATGACGACAAGCGCATTGCCTATCGTCTGACCGGACTAAGCGATCAGTCCGACACGCAATTCGACCATAACAAGGAAAAACGCTTCGCCCTTGCGCCGACGCTGAGCGTCGATTTCAGCGAAGACACCTCGCTGACTCTGCAAGCCTATCTGCAGCACGATCCGGACGGCGGCTATCACGGCGGCGTTCCGGCGGACGGCACAGTCCATCAGCGCAATGGCGAGCGCATCTCGCCGCGCTTCTTCGAGGGCGAGCCGGGGATCGATGGCTACTCCCGTGACCAGCAGTCGTTTGGCTATCAGTTCGAACATCGCTTCAACGATGTCTTCACCGCCCGGCAGAACTTCCGCTATCTCGATTCCAAAGTGAACATGGATCAGGTCTACGCCTATGGCTGGACCACCCCGACCAGCAATGAACTGAACCGCTATTACACCGGCGGTGATGAGCGCCTGCATGCGTTTATCGTCGACAACATGTTGCAGGCCGAATTCTTCACCGGCGCGACCAAGCACACAGTCCTGATGGGCGCGGATTATCAACGGCGCAAAACCGTGGTCGACTGGACCAGTGGTGGACTGGCGCCGATCAATGCGTTCAATCCGGTATACGGCAACTCGGCGATCGAAATGTATGGCGACACCAGCTATCTGCGTCGCCTCGAACAGACCGGTGTGTACCTGCAAGACCTGATCGAGATGGACAAGTGGCGCTTCTCGCTGGGCCTGCGTCAGGACTGGGTCGAGACATCCGATGAAAACCGCATCGCCGAAGCGGGGCGTCCGGTTGGTACAGAGATCAATGATCGGCGCACGAAACTCACTGGGCGTGCCGGCGCTTTATATCTGTTTGATAACGGTCTGGCGCCATACATCAGCTACTCCGAGTCGTTTAACCCGAACTCCTATGCCGACAGCGCCGGTAATCCACTCGCCCCTACCGATGGCACACAGTGGGAAGTCGGTTTGAAGTATCAGCCGCCGGGCACCGATAACCTGTTCACCGCCTCGCTGTTCCGCATCGACCAGGAAAATCTCGCGACCAAACTGCCGCAGGAAAACTTCTATCGCGCGGTCGGTGCCGTACGCTCGCAAGGTCTGGAGCTGGAAGCGCACATGCAACTGACCGATAACTTGAAAGTGCTCGGCAGTTACACCTTCACCGACATCGAATATTCCAAATCGATGATCAGCACCTTGAGCACGCCGACCGATGTCATCGAGAACAAGGGCAACTCGCCGACTCAAGCGCCGCGCCACATGGCCTCGCTATGGGCTGACTACAAATTCGACAGCGCCGCACTTGATGGTCTTCGCCTGGGTGGTGGGGTGCGCTATGTCGGCTACAGCTGGGCCGATGCGGAGAACACAATGAAGGTGCCGTCTTACACGCTGTTCGATGCCTCGATTGGTTATGACTTGGGCAAGGTCGGCTTGAAAGGAGTGGATGTACGGCTCAATGCGAACAACCTGACCAATGAATCCTATGTCGCGTCCTGCGCCAGTCTGAACTTCTGCTACATGGGCGAAGAACGCAACGTAGCGGCGACCGTCAGCTATCAGTTCTAAAGCCGTGTCCTGTGCATAAAAAAGCCAGCCCCTGATATCAGGGGCTGGCTTTGTCGTTTCTTCGGGGGTGTTCTGTATGCGTGCGTTTCTGGTTTTATTGCATCGATATATCGGCCTGGCCATTGCGGTGTTTCTATTGCTGGCGGGCCTTACAGGCAGTGTGCTGGCGTTCAATCATGAACTGGATGAATGGCTGAATCCGCAATTCTATAAAGCGACGTCAGTGGGTGAGCGCCTGCCGCCCGGCGCGTTGGTAGAGGCGGTGCAAACTGCACATCCGAAACTGCAAGTCTGGTACATGGAGTATCCGCAGGAGGCGGGGCATACGGCGCTGCTGGCGGCCGTTCCGCGTAAAGATCCGGCGACGGGCCAGCCGTTCGATGAGCGCAATCAGGTGTTCTATCTGGACCCGATCAGCGCGGAGCAAAAAGGCGCGCGCTACTGGGGTGAATGCTGTTTTCAGCGGGAGAACTTCATCCCG
The DNA here is from genome assembly GCF_900187595.1 of Pseudomonas sp. Irchel 3F6. NCBI lineage: Bacteria > Pseudomonadati > Pseudomonadota > Gammaproteobacteria > Pseudomonadales > Pseudomonadaceae > Pseudomonas > Pseudomonas sp. Irchel 3F6. Next base: position 666,471 of record NZ_FYDP01000003.1, read on the forward strand.
TTCATTCTGGAGTTTCACTACAACCTGACATTGCCGGGTAACTGGGGATTGCTGTTGATGGGTGGGGTGGCGATCGCGTGGGTGATCGACTGCTTTGTCGCATTGTTCCTGACCTTGCCGCGCGGCAAGCCCTTCTGGAAGAAGTGGGCGACTGCTTGGAAGGTCAAAGGCGGGCATGCCTACCGCTTGAACTTCGACCTGCATCGCGCCGGAGGATTGTGGTTGTGGCTACTGCTGTTACCGATCGCCGTCAGCAGCGTAGCAATGAACTTGCCGAGCCAAGTGTTCAAGCCTGCGGTTTCTTTGTTTTCGCCCATCGAGCCGAGCGTTTATGAAGCCAGAGGACGAATGCCCGCCAATCAACTGGGGACGACACAGTTGAGCTATCAACAGGCGTACGAAAGGGCATTGCAGGAAGGGGAACGATTAGGACTGACGGCCGCGATCGGCGAGTTGTATTACAGCTTTGAGTACAACTTCTACGGCGCAGGATTTGGACAGCACGATACGGACGCTCACGGTAAATCCTGGTTGTTCTTTCACGGTACCGATGGCCGATTATTGGGACAGGAGGTCGCGGGACAGGGCACGCTTGGAGAGCAGTTCTATCGACTCCAGTTGCCCATACATGGGGGACGGATCATCGGGGTGACAGGGCAGGTAATGATCGCGGTACTGGGTGTGTTGATTGCGGGGTTGTCAGGGACGGGCGTTTATATCTGGTGGCGCAAGTGGCGGGCAAGACGCAGCAGCAAGACTCGCAGAACGGCATGATCTTTCGTACACGCTTAAATGACAAAACCCCTGTCTGCGTTAGCAGACAGGGGTTTCGGAATTCAATCTTGACGATGACCTACTCTCACATGGGGAAACCCCACACTACCATCGGCGATACATCGTTTCACTTCTGAGTTCGGGATGGGATCAGGTGGTTCCAATGTTCTATGGTCGTCAAGAAATTCTTTATCTGGCCCGTCAACACGGTAACACGCCAGCAAAAACAGGAACTTCTACTAAAACAAAACCCCAACTGCTTTCGCAATTGGGGTTTCGGAATTTAATCTTGACGATGACCTACTCTCACATGGGGAAACCCCACACTACCATCGGCGATGCATCGTTTCACTGCTGAGTTCGGGATG
>NZ_FYDP01000004.1:0-634392 GCF_900187595.1 Pseudomonas sp. Irchel 3F6
ACATACAAGGTCAGGAGCAAGTCCTGCCTTAAGGAGCGATCGGTCTCCCCCAGAAACACATCTTCGTATGTCGCACCAGCGAGCTTAGATCTCATTCATGCTGGTGTGTGGGGAACATACAAGGAGCGAGCCTGCTCGCGAATGCGGTCTCTCAGTCACGTCTTGAGTGGCTAGGACTCCCCTTTCGCGAGCGGGCTCACTCCCACAGTCATTTCAATCTTTCTGAATTTTTCTCCCCGCGTCTTGACGGCAACCTTTCGATAGAGTTTCATTGCTTGCGTTATCTTTCGAATCGAAACTTAGGCCGCCATGTCCAAGCGCAATACTCCTCAACGTCGCCATAACATCCTCGCCTTGCTCAATGAGCAGGGCGAAGTCAGTGTCGACGAGCTGGCCAAGCGTTTCGAAACTTCGGAAGTTACGATTCGCAAGGATCTCGCCGCGTTGGAAACCCATGGTCTGTTGCTGCGTCGTTACGGCGGTGCGATCACCATGCCGCAAGAGCTGGTCGCAGAAACGGCGCAGAGTATTTCCAAATACAAACAGGCGATCGCCCGCGCGGCGGTCAAACGCATCCGCGAGCACGCGCGCATCATCATCGACAGCGGCAGCACCACCGCCGCGATGATTCCCGAACTGGGCCAGCAACCGGGTCTGGTGGTGATGACCAACTCGCTGCATGTCGCCAATGCCTTGAGCGAACTGGAACACGAGCCAGTGCTGCTGATGACCGGCGGCACTTGGGATCCACACTCGGAATCCTTTCAGGGCCAGGTCGCCGAGCAGGTACTACGCTCTTACGACTTCGACCAACTGTTCATCGGCGCCGACGGTATCGATCTGGTGCGCGGCACCACAACCTTCAATGAACTGCTCGGCCTCAGCCGGGTCATGGCCGACGTTGCGCGAGAAGTCATCGTCATGGTCGAGGCCGACAAGATCGGTCGCAAGATTCCCAACCTGGAGCTGCCCTGGAGCAGCATCCATACCCTCATTACCGATGATCGCCTGTCCGTCGAGGCACGCGATCAGCTTCAGGCCCGTGGGATCACGTTGATCTGTGCGGCTGTCAGTCAGGAGAAATAACCATGTGTGGCATTGTTGGCGCTGTAGCTGAACGTAATATCACCGCCATCCTTCTCGAAGGCCTGAAGCGCCTCGAATACCGCGGCTATGACAGCGCCGGCGTGGCGGTCTACACCAACGACGAAACCCTGGAACGCATGCGCCGTCCGGGCAAGGTCAGCGAACTGGAAACCGCGCTGGCCGAACAGCCGCTGGCCGGCCGTCTCGGTATCGCCCACACCCGTTGGGCTACCCATGGCGCGCCGTGCGAGCGCAATGCCCACCCGCATTTTTCCGGTGACATTGCGGTGGTGCACAACGGCATCATCGAGAACCACGAAGCCCTGCGCGAACAGCTGAAAGCGCTGGGCTATGCGTTCAGCTCGGACACCGACACCGAAGTCATCGCGCACCTGCTGACCCACAAGCTCAAGGAACAACCGGACCTGACTGCCGCGCTCAAAGCGACCGTCAAGGAGCTGCATGGCGCCTACGGTCTGGCAGTGATCAACGCACAGCAACCGGATCGTCTGGTCGCCGCGCGCAGTGGCAGTCCATTGGTGATCGGCCTGGGCCTGGGCGAGAACTTCCTTGCTTCCGACCAACTCGCTCTGCGTCAGGTTACTGACCGTTTCATGTACCTGGAAGAAGGCGATATCGCTGAAATCCGTCGCGACAGCGTGCAGATCTGGGACGTGAACGGCAACGCTGTCGAGCGCCAGACCGTGCAGTACACCGATGGCGCCGAAGCCGCCGACAAGGGTGAGTTCCGCCATTACATGCTCAAGGAAATCCACGAGCAGCCGGCCGTGGTCCAGCGCACCCTCGAAGGTCGCCTGGGCAACAATCAAGTGCTGGTTGAGGCCTTCGGTCCACAAGCTGCCGAGCTGTTTGCCAAAGTACGCAACGTGCAGATCGTCGCCTGCGGCACCAGCTATCACGCCGGCATGGTCGCGCGTTACTGGCTCGAAGAACTGGCCGGTATTCCGTGCCAGGTGGAAGTCGCCAGCGAATTCCGTTATCGCAAAGTGGTGGTGCAGCCGGACACGCTGTTCGTGACCATCTCGCAGTCCGGCGAAACCGCTGACACCCTCGCGGCCCTGCGCAATGCCAAGGAGCTGGGCTTCCTCGCCAGCCTGGCGATCTGCAACGTCGGCATCAGCTCGCTGGTGCGCGAATCCGATCTGACCCTGTTGACCCAGGCCGGCCGCGAAATCGGTGTGGCCTCGACCAAAGCCTTTACCACGCAACTGGTCGGCCTGTTGCTGCTGACCCTGTCGCTGGGACAGGTGCGCGGCACTCTGGCCAACGGCGTCGAAGCCACACTTGTCGAAGAACTGCGTCGCCTGCCGACCCGTCTCGGCGAAGCGCTGGCGATGGACAGCACCGTGGAAAAAATCGCCGAGCTGTTTGCCGAGAAAAACCACACCCTGTTCCTCGGCCGTGGCGCGCAATTCCCGGTCGCGATGGAAGGTGCCTTGAAACTCAAGGAAATCTCCTACATCCATGCCGAAGCCTACCCGGCCGGCGAGCTCAAACACGGGCCGCTGGCACTTGTGGATAACGACATGCCAGTGGTGACCGTCGCGCCGAACAACGAACTGCTGGAAAAGCTCAAATCCAACCTGCAGGAAGTCCGCGCTCGCGGCGGCGAGTTGATCGTGTTCGCGGATGAGAAGGCTGCGATGACCAACGGCGAAGGTACCCACGTGGTGCAAATGCCGCACATCCACGACATTCTCTCGCCGATCCTTTATACGATCCCGCTGCAACTGCTGTCGTATTACGTCGCCGTGCTCAAGGGCACCGACGTTGATCAGCCGCGCAACCTGGCGAAATCGGTCACCGTGGAATAAGTTATCCACCGTTGATCTACGCTCCCACAATCGCAGCCTCGGCTGCGATTGTCGTATCCGCCGCCGAGGAATCCCATGGACCGCTTTCAGGAAATGCAGATCTTCGTTGTCGTCGCCCAGGAGCAAGGCTTTTCGGCGGCGTCGCGGCGTCTGGGTCTGTCGGCGGCGAGTGTCACCCGGGCGGTGGCGGCGCTGGAGCAGCATATCGGTACGCAGCTGCTGGTGCGTACCACGCGCACCGTGCATCTCACCGAAGCCGGGCAGCGTTATTTCGATGACTGCCGGCGGATTCTTGCCGAGGTGCAGGAGGCCGAGGATTCGGCGGCGGGCAGCCATGCCTTGCCGCGCGGGCAGTTGACGATTACTGCGCCGGTGCTGTTTGGCGATCTGTTCGTGACGCCAGTGATGGCCGATTACCTTTGTCGTTATCCGGATGTGTCGATCAACGCGCTGTTGCTGGACCGGGTCGTCAACATGGTCGAGGAGGGCATTGATGTCGCGGTACGCATCGGTGAGCTGCCGGACAGCAATCAGCATGCGATTCGCGTCGGGGAAGTGCGGCGGGTAATCTGTGCTTCGCCGGGGTTTCTGGCTGAACATGGCCGCCCGGAGCATCCGCAGGCCTTGGCCGGATTGCCGGTGGTGGCGACATCGGCGATCGGTCAGCAACGCAACTGGCCGTTTCTCGACGGCGGTGAAGCACTCAGTGTGCGCACCGAACCGCGCCTGACCGTCACGGCCAATCAGTCGGCGATCACTGCCGCGCGCAAAGGCCTGGGCCTGACGCGAGTGCTGTCGTATCAAGTGGCGGACAAAGTCGCGGCGGGGGAGCTGGAAATCGTCCTCGCCGAGTTTGAATTGCCACCGTTGCCGATCCATGTGGTGTATCAGGGCGGGCGCAAGGCACCGGCGCGGATCCGCAGTTTTGTCGACTTCGCCGTGAAGGCGCTGCGTGAGCATCCAGCCTTGAGTGCTGCGGCGTTATTGCACGAGATGAAATAATCGATTGCAGTGGCTGGTTATTCTGTTGTTCCGGCAACCCATAGATGATGACTCCATCGACGCGCTCATCCCCGTAGCGACGTCACTTTCCAGCGGAGTCGACCATGCAAGCGATCAAACTCTACAACTTTCCCCGTTCCGGTCACGCCCACCGCGTCGAGTTGATGCTGTCGCTGCTGCAACTGCCGACCGAGCTGATCTTCGTCGATCTGGCCAAAGGTGAGCACAAGCAGCCGCAGTACCTGGCGATCAACAGCTTTGGCCAAGTGCCGGCGATTGATGACAACGGCGTGGTGCTGGCCGATTCCAACGCGATTCTGGTTTATCTGGCGCAGAAATATGGCAACGGACGCTGGCTGCCGGCCGACCCGGTGGGCGCAGCGCATGTGCAGCGCTGGCTGTCGGCAGCGGCGGGACCAATTGCGTTTGGCCCGGCGGCGGCACGCCTGATCACGGTGTTTGGTGCGCAACTGAATGCCGAGGAAGTCATCGGCCGTGCGCACAATCTGCTCAAGGTCATGGAGCTGGAGTTGGGCAAAACAGCGTATCTGGCGGGCGAAGAACCGACCATCGCTGACGTGTCTGCCTACAGCTACATTGCACATGCGCCGGAGGGCAATGTCGCGCTGGACGACTACGCCAACGTTCGCGCCTGGCTGGCACGAGTCGAAGCGTTGCCGGGCTTTGTCGCAATGCCGCGCACGGTGGCCGGGTTGCAGAAAACCGCGTGACCTGCACTCAAGCGTAGGACAGAGCCTTTTCAGCCAGCAGTTCCTGATACAGCTCTGTCCACTTGCGGCCCATTTCATCGGCAGTGAATAACTGCCGATAGCGCGCTTCCGCTTTGACCCCCATCTCGGCGGCACGCTCAGGGTTGTCCCATAGCGTACGCATGGCTTCCCGAAAGGCCTGTGGATTGCTCGGCGGCACCACCAGTCCGGTTTCGTTGTGGATATTGATGAAACTGGTGCCGGTGCCGATTTCGCTGGAGATCATCGGTTTGCCGTACATCGCGCCTTCGAGCAACGAAATCCCGAAAGCCTCGGAGCGCAGGTGCGAAGGAAAGACAATCGCATAGCTCAATTGCAGCAACGCCACCTTGTCCTCGTCACTCAGACGGCCGAGGAAGTGAATATTGCGCAGGCCCAGCGCGGCGGCCTGTGCGTGCAGTTCCTGCTCCAGCGGACCGGCACCGACAATCACCACGGGATAATCAATGTCTTTGAGCGCGTCGAGCAGGATGTGCAGGCCCTTGTAATAACGCATCACCCCGACGAACAGAAAAAACTTATCCCCAAGCTGTTGGCGCCAGCGGTTCATGCGTTCGGTATCGGGCTGTGGATAACCTGCTTTATTCAGGCCGTAGGGGATAACGCGGGTCTTGTCCTGAAACTGCTGCAGCACATCGCTGGTGTGCAGATAGTTCGGCGATGCAGCAACGATGCGGTCGGCGCTGGCGAGGAAGCGATTCATCAGTGGCCGATAGAGCTTGAGCAGATGCTTCTGGCGAATGATGTCCGAGTGATAAGTAACTACGCTCGGCTTGTTCACAGCGCTGGCGAAATGCACCAGGTCCATGAATGGCCACGGGAAGTGATAGTTGATCACGTCGGCTTCGGCGGCCAGCTCACGGAACTGCTTGAACACGCTCCAGGAAAAACCGGTCGAGGCGAACTGAATATCCAGCTTCGCCCGATGTACTTCGTGCTGGCCCAGTTGCACCACAGGCGGCGTCGGATTGGTGCTGAGGGTCAGCACTTGCCCATCGATGCCATGCTGGGCGCCGCTTTCGCACAACTGAAAGATGACTTGTTCGATGCCGCCGACCGAATCGGGCAGGTACGTCTTGAAGAAATGAAGAACGCGCATTCAACCTCCCATGGCCTGGCGATAGGCACCGGCCGTAGCCTGTGCACAACGTTGCCAGGAAAAAAGCCGCGCCTGCTGCAATCCTGCTTCGCGGCAGGCCTGCCAATGCTGCGAGTCGTCAAGCAGACGGCTCATTGCATCGCGCAGGCCCTCGGCATCGTTCGCTTCAATATAGTTGCCAGCCGCACCGGCCACTTCCGGCATCGCCGAAGAACGGGTGGTCACCACCGGCGTGCCACTGGCCATGGCTTCCAGCACCGGCAAGCCAAAGCCTTCATACAGCGATGGAAATAGCAGCGCGCGGGCGCCGGCCAACAGTTGCGCCAGTTGCTCATCGGGCAGATAGCCAAGCAGGCATACATGGCCGCTGGCCAATGCCTGGCGCAGTGGCTCGTTGAACTGCTCGCGTTGCCAGCCGGCCATGCCCGCAATCAACAAGGGAAAGCGCTGGCGCACAGCGTCTGGCAGCAGGGCGTGGGCCTGCAACGCCAGGCTCAGGTTCTTGCGTGGCTCCAGGGTGCCGACACAGAGGAAATATTCTCGTGCCTGGACGGCGTGGGCCTTGAGTACACTATCGATTTCCTCAAGTGGCCGAGGACGGAAGCGTTCTGCCACACCCAACGGCGCCACCACGAATCGCTGTGCAGGGAGGTTGAAATAGGTTTGCGCCTCGTCAGCGATCGCCTGCGAATCGGTCAGAATGACCCGCGCCTGCTCCACGCCGGCGGCCAGACGACGTTCGATTTCCCTCAAACGTGCTGGTGGCTGGGTTTCTGGAAAATGCAGGTGCGTCAGATCATGCAGGGTGATCACGGTCGGGCCGTCGAAGGCCAGGGGCCACAGGCTCGGCTCGTGATAAAGATCGAGCCCTTGTGCACGTCCCTGATCAAAACGTTTCTGCTCCAGCCAGCGGCGCGCCTGATAGGCCCCGGGAATTTGCCGCAGCAATGGCGTCATGCGCGAGTAGCCGGGCATGGCTGCGGCCGGCAGGGCCGAACTCCAGCCCCATCCGTGAAACAGGCTTACGTCCACATCGGGTTCGCTGCGCAAGGCGTTGACCAGTTCGGCGACGTAGTGGCCAATGCCGGTGCGCGGCGCTTGCAGGATGCGGGCGTTAAGAGCAATGCGCATGCGGCCTCGCTTGCACGCGCAGGGCCTGCTGAACATGGGCAAGGCTGCGTGTCGCCAACTGCTCACTGGCCTCGCGCCAGCCGATCCAGCGCCAGTCAGCGACGTCGCGGGCGGCGGGAAACTGTCCGCTGCGCTGATAGGTTTCGATCAGATCGGCAAGGCTTTGTGGATCCAGCAGATCGAAATACGCCATGAACTCGCCACCGATTTCGCGGAATACCGCGACGTCGCTGCCCATCGCTGGCAAACCGCGCTGCATGGCTTCTACCAGTGGCAGGCCGAAGCCTTCGACAAACGAAGGAAACACCAACGCGCTGGCCTGCGCATAGGCGTATTCGAGGCTGGTGTCGCTCAGGTCATTGAACATGAACAGGCGCCGATTCAGTTCCGGATGATTGCGGATTCGCTCAAGCAGCGCCTCGCATTTCCAGCCGATACGCCCGGCGATGCACAAGCGTGCGGTCGAACCGGCAGCCCAGGCGCGTTCGAAGGCGTCGAGCAGGTACCCATGGTTCTTGCGCGGCTCGATGGTGCTGACCATCAGAAAAACCGCTTCGGTCGCAGTGAACAGGTCACTCAGGCGCGGTTCGACCGTGGCTTCGCTGTGCTGCAGATCGAGCTCGGACCCCAGATAAAAGTAATCGAACCAGCGCTTTTCAGTCTGCTCGGCACCGACTCTGCGTTGCAATTCACCACGCACCTGATCACGCACTGTGGCGGAAATCGCCATGTAGCCATCGGCCGTGCGGGTGATCCAGTCGAACCACTCATTGAAAACTTCGACCAGCCGCGTGTCGTAAAACTGCGGATGCGTCAGCGGAATAAGGTCGTAGATCACCGCGATCATGCCGACGCCGTCGCGTTTGAGCTGCTCGACATGGGCGAAAAAGTCCGAGTGCCAGGATGAATCCAGCAGCACCAGTTGATCGCCCGGGTGGTGTTGAAGCGGCGAGCAACGTTTAAGCAGCTGCCTGCGATTGATCCGTCTGACGAGCCGAATCGGCAGGCCGAGCACGGCAAACTGGGTCAACCGATAGCTGGCGTAAAGGAGCCGCCGCGCCAGTTTCGAAGTGCATAGCGCATCGCGGCGCTGATGCCACTGCCAGAAACGATGGGCGAGGCGCTCCAGGCGTTCACCGAAGGTTTCGAGGCTGTTCCAGAACGGTGTATCGAGTGGCGCCAGTTGCAGCACGCGGTAGAGCTGGCGATTGATCACCACCACCGGCATGCACTCAACGCCGTCAGCGCTGGCGGGCAGCTGCTTGATGACGTTGCGCACCACGCGCTGGATCCCCGAATTGATCTTGGGGTGTTTGAATACGTGAGTGCATTCAACCAAGAGGCGGGTCATGGCGCACGCTCGACAGGCCGGGCCTCGGTGTCGCGGCTGATGGTGGTTTTAGCGTCCAGCCAGGTACAGCCGACGAAGTCTTCCCGACGGCTGTTGATCACCTGGAACACCATCCCGTAGTCACGCCACTCGAAATTGCGATCCAGATGTGAGTCCAGACGCGACAGGCTCAGCGACACCGAATAGTTGCCTTTGCCCAGGCCCATGATGAAGGCGAAGCGATAGGTGAAGCGTTCACCGGCGCGCAGATCGGTCAATGCCTTGTTCAGCCGGTGGGTGTTGATACCGTACATCATCTGGCCGAGGCGATCCTTGAGAATGAAGCCCAGCACCAGCCGTTCGATGTCCTTGCGCACTTCGACCTGCACTTCGAGCACCACCGGTTGGCCGACTTCGACAGCCTCAATGCTGCGCTGGTTTTCATCGAGCAGGCGTACGCTCAGAATCGCCGCCTCGCCGGTGCCGGAGACCGTTTGCACCTCGCCGCCGGCGAGCGTTTCCTGGCGTACTACCTGACCCTCACGTTCGGCCATCAGCGCATTGTAATAATCGAGAACCGGCTCCGGTTTGCCGCGCATGGCCACGCGCCCATCCTTGAGCAGGATCGCCGAGTCGCAAATCGACTGAATCGCGAAGCGATCATGGGACACGATCAATAACGTCGTGCCGGATTTGCGAAAGCTGCGGATGCGTTCGAAGCTCTTGTGCTGGAAATAGGCATCACCCACCGACAGCGCTTCGTCGACGATCAGGATGTCCGGGCGCCGGGCGGTGGCGACACTGAACGCCAGGCGCATCTGCATGCCGCTGGAGTAAGTGCGGACCGGGTGATCGATGGCTTCGCCGATTTCGGCAAAACGCTCGATATCGGGCATCAGGGCCTGGATTTCTTCAAGCTGCATGCCCAACAACTGACCGGCCATGATTGCGTTCTGCCGACCGGTAAAGTCCGGATGGAAACCCATGCCCAGCTCCAGCAGCGCTGCGACGCGCCCTTGCAATTCAATCTTGCCTTGGGTGGGTTGAGTGGTGCCGGTGATCATTTTCAGCAAGGTGCTTTTGCCTGCTCCGTTGGCGCCGACGATACCCACCGCTTCACCCGGAGCAATCTCGAATTCGACATCTTGCAGTACCCAGTGCTGTTGATGCCGAAGCGGCGAAAACGGAATCAGCCACTCGGCCAGCCGTGCCCAGCGGTTTGGGTATTGCTTATAGGCCTTGCCCAGGCCGGTGACGCGAATATGTCCCATCAGAGTTCATCCACCATTTCGCCGACGCGCTGGCGAAACAGCCGCAGACCGATCAGACAGAACACCACGCCAGTAATGAAAACCGGCAGCAGCGAACTCCATACCGGCCACTGACCGTAGAGAAACAGGTTCTGATAACTGCTGAACAGGTTGGTCAGCGGGTTGAGTTGCAGCAGGCGCTGCACCCATTCCGGCAGGATCGTGATCGGGTAGACGATCGGTGTCAGCCAGAACCAGAACTGCAGGCAGATGCCGAACAACTGGCCGACATCGCGAAAGAACACGTTCAACACCCCTAGGACCATGCCCAGCCCGGCGCAGAACATCATTTGCAGAGCAATCAGCGGAATCAGCGCCAGCAAAGCCATTCCCGGCCAGCGCCCGGTGATCAGCAGAAAACCGAGAAACAGACTGATGATGATGGCGAAATTGATCCCGGCATTGATCAATACAATCACCGGCAGGCAGATCCTCGGGAAGCTGATTTTCTTCAGCAGGTTGGCGTTTTCCAGAAACATGTTCTGACTGCGCAGGGTTATTTCGGAAAACAGTCCCCAGGCCAGCAGACCAGCGCACAGGTAGACGCTGTAGGCCATGCTGTCGTCCACACCCGGTAAACGTGCGCGCATGATCTGGGAAAAGATCACCGTGTAGACAATGATCATCGACAGCGGATTGAAAATCGGCCATAGCGCGCCGAACAGCGAATTGCGATAACGCGCTTGAAACTCGCGCTGCACGCTGCCGAGGATGAATCCACGGTAGCTGCGCAGCGAGCGGTACAGGGAAAGCAGCATTCAGACCGTCCTGCCGTATTGATCTTCAAAGCGAACGATATCGTCCTCGCCCAGGTATTCGCCGCTTTGCACCTCAATGATGACCAGGTCGATCACCCCGGGGTTCTCCAGGCGATGCTTGTGGCCGGCGGCGATGAACGTTGATTCATTCTTGGCGACCAGGGTCGTGCCGGAACCGTTGTTGGTGACCTTGGCCATGCCTTCGACCACTACCCAGTGTTCGTTGCGATGATGGTGCATCTGCAACGACAACTTGCCACCGGGTTTGACCACGATGCGCTTGATCTTGAAACGCGGGCCTTCCTCCAGAACGGTGTAGGTGCCCCACGGACGGCTGACCGTACGATGCAGGCGATAGGCTTCGTGGGACTTGTCCTTGAGTTGCTTCGCCACGCGGCGTACATCCTGCGCACGGTCGGCATGGGCCACCAGCACCGCGTCGGCGGTATCGACAATGATCAGGTTATCCACGCCGACGGTTGCCACCAGCCGGCCTTCGCTCTGCACGAAGTTGTTGTGGCTGTCGATGAAGATCGCTTCGCCGCTGGCGCGGTTGTTGTCGGCATCGGCGGGAATCAGCGCGGCGACCGCGCTCCACGAACCGATGTCGCTCCAGTCGAAACCGGCAGGCACCACCACGACTTTTTCCGAGCGCTCCATCAGCGCGTAATCGATGGAGATGTCGGTGATTTCGGCAAACAGGGTCGACGACAACTCCTGTTGCAGGCAGCCGACCGTTTCGACCGGTGCGCTGACGGCCATGCAGGCGCGGGTCTGTTCCAGCAACTCGGGTGCGTGCAGTTGCAGTTCGGCAATGAGCGTCGCGGTGGTGAAGCAGAACATCCCCGAATTCCACAGGAAGTTGCCGCTCTCCAGGTAATGTGTGGCGGTCTGCAAGTCGGGTTTCTCGACGAAACGCTGCACCTTGGCCGCGCCTCTGGCATCCAGCGGCGCACCGGTTTCGATATAGCCGAAGCCGGTTTCCGGCGCGGTAGGGACCACGCCGAAGGTCACCAGATAACCGTCCTTCGCCAGATTCACTGCGTGCTCGACCGCACACTTCAAGGCGTCCTGATTGACGATCAAATGATCCGCCGGCATCACCACCATGATTGCGTCGTCACCATGCAGCGCCTGCAATGACAGTGCTGCCGCTGCGATCGCCGGTGCGGTATTGCGCCCGCTCGGCTCCAGCAGAAAGTGCCCGCGATGGCGCGACACCTGCGCCGCGCAGTAGTGATCCTTGCTCTGGAAGTAATACTCGCGGTTGGTCACCGTGACGATGTCGCCCCAGCCGTCCAGCAACGCCGCCGCTCGCTGGTAGGTCTTGCCCAGCAGCGACTGGCCGTCGGGCAGGGTCATGAACGGCTTGGGGTGGCCCTCACGGGACACCGGCCACAAACGGGTGCCGGCACCGCCGGACAGAATCACCGGAATCAGCATGGCCTACTCCTTGGCGACGCGTTTCATGTCCGCATCCATCATCATGCGGATCAAGGTATCCAGGTCGGTTTTCGGTTTCCAGCCCAGCACGCGCTGAGCCTTGGCCGGATTGCCGAGCAGCACTTCGACTTCGGCCGGGCGGAAAAACGCCGGGTCGATCTTCACGTAGTCACGGTAGTTAAGGCCAACGTGATCGAAGGCAATGCGGCACATTTCGCGCACGGTGGTGGTGACGCCCGTGGCGACCACAAAATCGTCGGGTTTGTCCTGTTGCAGCATCAACCACATGGCCTCGACGTAATCGCCGGCAAAGCCCCAATCGCGCTTGGCGTCAATGTTGCCAAGCGCCAACTCGTGCTGTTTGCCCTGCTTGATGCGCGCGGCGGCGTCGGTGACTTTGCGTGTGACGAACTCCATACCGCGCAACGGTGATTCATGGTTGAAGAGGATGCCGCTGCTGGCGTGCAGGTTGAAGCTTTCGCGGTAGTTGACGGTGATCCAGTGGCCGTAGAGCTTGGCCACCCCGTAAGGGCTGCGTGGATAGAACGGGGTGTTTTCGTCCTGCTGCTCTGCCTGGATCAGGCCGAACATTTCGCTGGTCGAGGCCTGATAGAAGCGCGTGTGCGGGCTGAACTGGCGAATCGCTTCGAGCAGGTGCGTCACGCCCAGCCCATCGACGATGCCGGTGGTGACCGGTTGATCCCACGAGGCGGCGACAAAGCTCTGTGCGGCGAGGTTATAGATTTCGTCTGGTGCTGATTTGATTACCGCACGCTGCACCGAGCAGGCATCGGCCATGTCGCCGTCGAGGTAGACGATGTCGGCTTCGACACCCATCTCGCGCAGGCGCCAGCGTGAATCACTGCTGCGTCGAGCAACGAGGCCGTGAACCTTGTAACCCTTGTCCAGCAGCAGTTTGGCCAGATAGGCGCCATCCTGGCCCGTGATCCCGGTAATCAGTGCACTTTTTGTCATTGTTGTCGTACTCGCATCTCCCAGTCGGACAGGATCGCCCGCAGGGATTGTTGTGTGGTGATGGCTGGCGCCCATCCTGTGGCGTTGGCCAGTTTTGCGTGGCTGCCGCAGACGCGGCGCTGGTCGGCGCGACGCATGCGCGCCGGATCCGGCACCAGTTCAACGTCGACTTCGGCCAGATCGGCCAATTGCTCGATCAGGCTGCGAATGCTTTGCTCGCGGCCCGAGCAGATGTTGTAGACCTGCCCCGGTGTGCCGTTTTCCAGCAATGCGAAGTACGCGCGAATCACATCGCCGACATCGAGGAAATCGCGGGTCACGTCGATATCGCCGACTTGCAGTTGCGGTGCTTGCAGACCCTGTCTGATACGGCAGATCTGCCGGGCTGCGCTGGCGATGACGAAGCTGTCTTTCTGCCCGGTGCCGATGTGGTTGAACGGACGCGCCACCAGCACCGGCCAGCCTTCACTCAGGCCCCATTGCAAGCTGAGGAACTCCGCTGAAAGTTTGCTCACCGCGTAAGGATTGCGCGGCAGCGGCGGTTGTTGCTCGGTGATCGGCAGGTGCTGCTCGCCGACTTGCCCGTAAACGTCGCCGGAGCTGACGTACAAAAACGTCCCGGCAAAGCCGCGAGCCTTGAGCGCCTGCAACAGATTGAGGGTGCCGAAGAGATTGATGTCGAGGGTGCGGGCCGGGTCACGAAAGGCTTCCGGCACGAAGGTCTGTCCGGCCAGATGAATGACTGCATCCGGCATCTCGGGCCAAAGGTCGATGAGGCTGTCGGCGTTCGTAAGGTCGTAGGCCGATGCGGCAGGCAGCAGCTCCCACGACGAGCCCGGCGACGCCAGACGAGACTGAATGTGTTGTCCCACGAAGCCGCTGAGGCCCGTGACGAACAGACGTTTTTTCAAACAGCGACCCCTTGGTCATGACTCGCGCCGCTTTCCCGGATGCTTTTGGGATAAGTCTGAAATACAGCGGGGAATATCCGCGCAAACAGCAGGCGAAGCCGTTGTTGTAGTTGTTTGGTTGCCAATCTGTGCCAATTGCTCGGCAATTTCAACCGGGCAAACCGTGACTGGTCAGTTCTCGTCAGCATAGTCCGATTTATTCTCGCCCGGCGGTTCCCGGACTCGCGATGGATGTGTTTAGAATGGCCTTCGTCGCGAGTTGGCCGATTGTTTTCCGGACGCCGCGACGCGGGGTGAAACTGACCACTAAAACAAGAACAGAGACGTGCCCGATGATGACGGACGAGTGCCGGCCCTGCCGACCCGATCCGACGCGCGGCCGTCATAGCATGAAGTCGCCGGGATGGCGCTTCATCGTGGGATGCCATGAATTTCATTCTCTACTCGGACGTCAACGACAGCTCCATCAGTGCCAGTCTGGGGCGTCCGGAATACAGCTATTACTTTGTCCTCAAAGCCTATCGCCCGGTGCTGGAAAGCCTGGGGCGCGTGCACGTGGCCGGATCTGTCGCCGACGTCGATGTGATTTACCGGCAATTGCTCGCCGCAGGTGAAGACACTGTGTTCCTGTCCTTCACCCCACCGCAGAAGACCCCGGTTGATCTGGAATGCCCGACGATTTGCGTGGTGGCCTGGGAGTTCGATTCGATCCCCGATGAACAGTGGGACGACGATCCGCGTCAGGACTGGACACGCATGCTCGCACGCCACGGCCGGGTCATCACTCTGTCGAGCCACACGGCAACGGCCATCCGCCGCGCCATGGGCGAAGCGTTCCCGGTGCTGGTTTTGCCGACGCCGTTGTGGGACAGCTTCGCAACGATTCGTCAGCAACACCAACCCATGCCGGTCAATCCCAGGACTGCACTGGCGATCAAGGGCTGTATTTTCGATTCGCGCACCCTCGGCCTGTCAGCCGATGCGCTGATCCCAACGCCAATCAGCCCTGAAGAGCAGGCTGCACTGGCCGCAGCAATTGAAGCCGCGCGCCCGCCACCGTTGACGTTCAAACGCCGACTGGTCATTGCTCGACATTATCTGCGCCTGTGGGCACTGGACTTGGGACGCGAACAGGCGGAACCGGTGCCGCGGGTGAAATTTCTGCACAACTGGTACTGGGAGGGCATTCGCGATCTGCTGCCGGACGCTTTGCATGGCCGGCTGCAACAGCGTTGGCCTGAGGTGTGCGGCGCTGCGCCGGTGCCCGTGATCGAACCGGCGCCACTCGATCTGCCGGACACCTCATCGGTGGTCGAAACCACAGTCGAGGGTGTGGTGTACGTCTCGGTATTCAATCCCAAGGATGGCCGCAAGAACTGGCATCGACTGATCAGCGCATTCTGCTGGGCGTTCCGCGAAACGCCCGACGCGACGCTGGTGCTCAAGATTACCCAGAATGATCTGGCGTCCTATTACAGCGAGTTGATGACCCTGCTGGCGCAACTCACGCCGTTCGCCTGTCGGATCGTGGTGATGCACGGTTACCTCGACGACGCGCAGTACGCCAGGCTCTATCAGGCGGCCAGTTTCTACGTCAACGCGTCACGCTGCGAAGGGCTGTGCCTGCCCTTGATGGAGTTCATGTCCAGCGGTAAACCGGTGATCGCCCCCGATCACACGGCGATGGAAGATTACATCGATGACTCGGTGGCGTTCGTGGTCAGGTCCAGTGAAGAGCTGACGATCTGGCCGCAGGACACGCGGATCATCTACCGCACGCTGCGGCACCGCCCCGACTGGGGCTCGCTGAAAAACGCCTACGAAAACAGCTATCGAATGGCCACAGCGCAGCCGCAGGAGTATCAGCGGATGTCTGCCGCCGCCGTCGCGCGTATGCAGCAATACTGCGCCTTCGCGCCGGTGCGCAAACGGCTCGCGGAGTTCTTTGCGCTGACAGCAGGCCCCACCGATGCTGCGCCTGTGACGGATAACGCCTCATGCTGATCATCATTCATTCGGAAACCAACCGGCACACCATTGCGCAGAACCTCGGGCGTTCGGAGTACAGCTATTACTTCGTGCTCAAGGAGTATCGTCCGGTGCTCGAACGCATCGGTCGGGTCGTGGAAGTGGCCGATCCGCAGACAGAAGTCGATGCTCTGTATCTGGAATGTCTGAGCCGTGGCGAGCCCTGCGTGTTTCTGTCGTTCTCGCCGCCGCATCGCACTCCCGTTCACCTGGCCTGTCCGACGCTGCCGGTGTTTGCGTGGGAGTTCAGCACGATCCCCAATGAAGCCTTTGCGGGCGAGCCGCGCAATGACTGGCGTAGCGTCTTGCATGCCTGTGGCGCAGCGATCACCCACTCCAGCTACACGGTCAATGCCGTGCACGAGGCGATGGGTGCCGAGTACCCGATCGTCGCGGTGCCGGCGCCGGTCTGGGACCGCTTTGCTGCCCGTGGCGCGAAAATGCCCGAGCAAGCCCTGGCCACCGCCTACAGCCTGACGATCAAAGGGCTGGTCGCGGACAGCCGCACCCTCAATCTGAATGCATTCGGGCCGGCGCACCTGCGCAGCGGCGACGGCATCGACTTCGCCGCGCCGGCCTCCGAGCAGACGCTGGTGCTTGACGGCGTGGTTTATACCTCGGTGTTCAATCCCGGTGACGGGCGCAAGAACTGGGAAGACATGCTCAGCGCTTTTTGCGTTAGTTTTCGCGATGTCGAAGACGCGACGCTGGTGCTCAAGCTCACTCACCACGACGCCGAAGAAGCGCTCAGCGATATCCTCCATCATTTGTACAAAAACCAGTCTTACCGTTGCCGCATCGTTCTGATCTACGGTTACCTCGCCGATCCGGACTACGAGCAACTGGTGCAGGCCACGCGGTACGTGGTCAACACCTCCTACGGCGAAGGTCAGTGTCTGCCGCTGATGGAATTCATGTCCTGCGGCAAGCCGGCGGTGGCGCCGCGTACCACGGCGATGATCGATTACCTGAGCACGGAAAATGCCTTTCTCATCGAGTCCACCGACGAGCTGACAGCCTGGCCCCACGACCCGCGCAAAGCCTTCCGAACCCTGCGTTATGTGACCAACTGGAGCTCATTGTGCGAGGCCTATCGGGCCAGTTACGACGTCGCGAAAAACCAGCCGCAGCGCTATGCCGAGATGTCGGCGCAGGCAGTCGTAAGTTTGCAGGCGTTCTGCAGCCAGACTGTGGCTGAACAGCGTTTGCGAGGGTTTCTGACGCAGTTGTTCGAGCATCGTGCGCCTGCTTTGGAAGCTCCCCAAGCATGAACGCCAAGCGCATCATGGACGTTGAAGTCCTGCGTGCGGTCGCGGTGCTCGCGGTGTTGTTCCACCATTTGCCGGACAATCTGTTCACTGACCCGGTGCCGTCGCTTGCCCGGATCCACGAATGGGCGCAGACGTGGTGGGGCGTCGACCTGTTTTTTGCGATCTCCGGTTTTGTCATCGCCCGCAGCTTGATCCCGGTGCTGCAAGGCTGCACGACGGGTCAGGAGCGCTGGCAACAGGTGCGCCATTTCTGGCTGCGCCGGGCTTTTCGCCTGTTGCCTTCGGCCTGGTTATGGCTGGCGGTGATCCTGCTGGCCTGTGTGTTTTTCAACCGGTCCGGTGCGTTCGGTACGCTGTCCGCCAATCTTCAGGCGACCTTGGCCGGGGTACTGCAATACGCCAATTTCCGCTTCGCCGACAGCTTTTTCCAATACGAATACGGCAGCAGTTTCGTCTACTGGAGCCTGGCGCTGGAGGAGCAGTTCTACCTGCTCTTTCCGTTGCTGATCCTGTTGTTTCGCCGACACCTGGTCTGGGCATTGCTGGCGCTGGTGGCGGTGCAGATTCTGACTGTGCGCACGCCTTTGCTGATGGTAGTACGCACCGATGCGCTGGCCCTTGGCGTGCTGTTGGCGATGTGGAGTGCGCAGCCGGGTTTTCAGCGCTGGCAGCCCTCGTTCTTGCGCCGACCATGGCTTGGCATTTCAGCGTTGATGGTCATTGGAGCGCTGTTGAGCTTCATGGCCACCGACCGTTTTACCCTGGCCAATTATCGGATCGGTTCGATCGCCGTGCTCAGTGCGCTGCTGGTCTGGATCGCCTCGTACAACTGTGACTACCTGATGCCTGCCGGACGCTTGCAGCGGTTGCTGGCATGGATCGGCAGCCGCTCCTACGGTATCTACCTCATTCACATTCCGGCGTATCTATTGGTGCGTGAACTGATCTTTCGCTTGCAGAGCAGTGGCCTGCCGAGCCCCGCCGGACATCCCATCCTTACGATGCTGATTGCCTTCGTCCTGATCGCGGTGCTCAGCGAACTCAACTACCGCTTGATCGAAATGCCGATGCGCAATCGCGGTGCTGCGCTGGTCAAGCGCCTCGGTTCCTCCCGAATTGCTGTTACCTCACCCGGAGCCACCTCATGCTGAGCTTTTTGAAGAAACTCTCGGCGACAACGCCTGCGCAAACTGCGGCAGAACCGGTCGCTGCGGTTGCCGACAAGGTTGATCCGTACTCGCTCGGCCTTTACGACGCGAAACTCAGCGGCTGGTACAACCAGGCGACCCACGAGCTGTACACGGGATTCCCTGTGAGTGCCGACGATACGTTGCTTGATGTCGGCTGCGGTGATGGCGGCAATGTGCACTTCTGCGGTATGCGTGGGGCGAAGATCATTCTTGCCGATATCGATGCGGCCAAGGTCGAAGCCACCCGCCAGCGCCTGAGCGACACCCCGGCCCGGGACATCGAATGCCACATTACCGACTGCAACCCGCTACCGATCGCCGACGCAACGGCGACGCGTGTGGTCTCCACCGAGGTGATCGAGCATGTTGATGATCCCGCGCAGTTTCTCGCCGAACTGGTGCGTGTCGGCAAGCCGGGCGCTTTGTATCTGCTGAGCGTGCCGCATCCCAGCTCCGAGGACCTGCAAAAGGACATCGCCGCGCCGGAGTATTTCCAGAAACCCAATCACATACGCATTATCAGCGAAGACCAGTTCAAGGCCATGGTCAGCGACGCCGGGCTGGAGATCATCAGCCACAGTAAATATGGCTTCTACTGGTCGATGTGGATGATGTTGTTCTGGGAAGCCAAGGTCGATCTCAGCAACCCCGATCACCCGATGCTCGAGCACTGGGCCAATACCTGGCAAGCGGTGCTGGATTCCCCGCGCGGCGCGCAGATCAAGCAGGCGCTGGATGCGGTGGTGGCCAAGAGTCAGGTGATTATCGCGCGCAAGCCTGCGGCATCCCTGTAGGCGCTACGGCACGCTGCGATCTTTTGATCTGGAGTCTTGAAGCAAGATCAAAAGATCGCAGCCTCGTTTCACTCGTCAGCTCCTACACGGTTTTTGTGTAACCTTGCAGCCCTGTGGTTTCAGGGATTTTCAAGGTATGCGGTTGATTGTGTGTCTGTTCCTTGGCGTCTTGCTGGCAGGTTGCGAGCAACACGTCGCGCCGGCCCTCGACCAGCAACTCTACGTCTGGCAGCGCCAATGGACACCGGCGCATGAACCGGCATTGCGTGACAGTCGCGATGATTTCTCGACGCTGCGCGTACTGGCATTGCAGGCCTTTCCCGGCGAGCGGTGGAGCAGGGCGCGGGTTGATCCAGCCTTGTTGAGAGCCGATGGCCGGCCGTTGATTGCAGTGATTCGCCTTGATGGTCAGCTGCAATCACTGGACCAGCAGCAGGTCACCGCGCAGATTCTGCAAGTCATCGCCGATTGGCAGGCGCAGGGCCTCACGTTGAGCGGCGTCGAGATCGATCACGACGCCGGTACAGCACGGCTGCATGCGTATGCCCAATTGCTCAAAGATCTGCGCGCGACCTTGCCGCCATCGTTGCCTTTGAGCATCACCGCACTGCCGGCCTGGCTCGACAGCGCGCACTTGCCGGCGCTGTTGCAGAGCGTCGACAGCAGCGTGCTGCAAGTCCACGCCGTGAGCGATCCGCGACTGGGTCTTTTCGACGCCAGGCAGGCGTTGAAGTGGGCCAAGGCCTGGGCACATGTCAGCGACAAACCGTTCTATCTGGCGCTGCCGGCCTACGGCGTTGCGCTGTTGAGCGATGATGGTGGCGCGCCGGTAGTGGAAAGCGAAGTGCAACTGGAGCGCGGCGGGCAGCGCCGGGAATTGCTCGCCGATCCGCAGCAACTAAGCCAATTGGCCAAAACCTTGCGCGAGGATCCGCCTGAGCATCTGGCCGGGTTGATCTGGTTTCGCTTGCCGCTGACCAACGATCGTCGCGCCTGGAGCCTGACTACTTTGCGCGCCGTGGCGCGGGGCGATGGGCTGAACAGTCAGTTGCGCTTGTCATTCAAAGAGCAGGGTGGACTCTATGACATCCTGCTCGATAACCGCGGCAATCTCGACAGCCCGTGGCCCGCGCAAATTACGCTCAAGGCGCAGGATTGTGCAGACGCTGATGCGCTCGCCGGTTACTCGTTGCAACAAAGTGCCAATCTGCTTACCTTCACCCGCCTGCGTGACGGCCGCTTGCCGGCGGGCGGGCAGCGCGCTGTCGGTTGGGCGCGTTGTGCACATATTGATCAAGGAGGTTCGCATGTTGACCCGTAACTGGCCCCGCCATCTGCTCTGCCTGAGCCTCAGCCTGCCGCTGGGTTCGGCGCTGGCCTGCGGCCCGGACTTCCCGATGCGCCTGCTCGACAACCGCGCGCAGACCTTGGCCGATTTGCCCGAGGGCAGCTTCAGCTTCGAAATCAGTCGCCTGGGTAAAACCATTGCCGGGCTGAAAAACGTCACCGCAGCGACCCATAACCCCAACGACTATGCCGAAGACAACGCGTCAGAGCTGGCGCGCGAACAGGCTGAGCAGGTGGGCCTGAGCGCTGAGCAATACGCCGTGGTCAAGCGACTGCGCGGGCTCAGCGATGCATGTCAGGCCGAGGAGCAGGGCGCCAGTCTGCCGGTGGAAATCCGTTTGTACGTTGCCGGCGCGGTGGCTTTTGCCACCGGTGATCATCAATTGGCCAGTGAGTATTTCAACAAGGTGCTGGCCCTGCCGGCGGACCAGCGTCCGTTGCGCAGCACGTGGGCGGCGTATTCCCTCGGGCGCATCGCCTTCGCCATGAGCAACGAGGCGCACGATCGCATCGAAGCGCTGGAGCAGGCGCGCGATGCCTTTCGCCAAGCCCGGCAACTGAGCATCGACGGCTTCAGCGATCCGCTGGAACTGGGCGTTGCCAGCCTCGGTGAAGAGGCGCGGGCGTTGCGCAGCGCGGGCGACTGGAGCGGCGCCATCGAACTGTACGAATCGCAGAACCTGCACGGTTCGGCCGTCGGTTATACCTCGCTCAAGCAACTGATGAACGAACTGGCCGAATTGCCGGAATCTCAGCTGGCCAAACTGCTGCAGCAGCCAGCAGTGCAGCAACTGGTCACGGCGTCGCTGGTCAGCCGCCAAGGCTGGTCATTTGGCGAGCAGCCGGCCAACGAAAAGAAATTGGTAACGCTGTTGCAGAGCAGCACCCGTGGCAGCCTCGACAATGCCGATCGACTGGCGGCGATGAGTTATCAACAGGGCGACTACGCGTCTGCCAAGGCCTTTCTGGTAAACGCCGGGGACGGCGGACTGGCCTGGTGGCTGCGGGCAAAACTGGCAGTGCGTGAGGGCGACACGACTGCCGCCGCTGCCGCTTACGCCAAAGCCGCCCAGGCCTTTCCGCAGAATGAAGACTGGGGATATCGCCGCACGCCGGACTGGGCGTTTGAAACGGTGCAGCCCAAATGTCGGGTGGAAGGCGAAAGCGCGATCCTCGCGCTGCAACGCGGCGAATACCTGCAAGCATTCGTGCAGCTGTATCGCAGCAACAGCCTTTACTGGTTCGATGCCGCCACCGTTGCCGAGCGGGTGCTGACGGTCGATGAGCTCAAGCGGTACGTCGATGAGAACGTGCCGGCGCCGCCGCCATTGACGCAGCAAGAGCGCGATAACTATGTGCCGCTGTCGGTGGCCGCCAACCTGCGCAATCTGCTCGGTCGGCGCTTGCTGCGTGAGGGCCGTTACGAGGAAGCGGTCGGTTATTTCGCCAGTGACGATCTGCAGCACAAGGCCCGGCTCTATGGCGAGCAACGGCTCAAGGCCGAGTCGGCGTGGTGGCCGAGCAAACGCGCCAGTGCGTTGTACAACGCCGCATGGACAGCCCGGGAGTGGGGCATGGACATCCTCGGTTATGAGATGGCGCCTGATTACGCCACCTTCGGTGGCAATTACACGCTGGAGAGCACGAAGCTGGATGTCGGCCCGCTGATTTCCACGGCGGAAGTGCAGCGCCAGCAGGCCAGCGCCGCGCAACCGGATCAGCGTTATCACTATCGTTTTGTCGCCACGGCACTGGCCAGTCGCGCCGCCGATAACCTGCCGCACACCAGTCAGGCGTTTGCCGCCGTGTTGTGCAACGCGGCCGGCTGGAACAGCAGCCTTGAGGACCAGAGTGCGCTGTATCAGCGCTACGTCAAGGAAGGCCCTTATGTGCCGTGGGCGCAAGACTTCGGCAATCAATGCCCGTACCCGGACTTCGAAAATGCCGACAAGCGCTACGTCACCCAGGTGACCGATGCCGTGCGTGAAACGCTGCGGCCGTACAAGTGGCCGGTGCAGATCGGCGCGATCATCGTAGTCGCGGCCATTGCGTTACTACTGATCACCCGTCGTCAGCGCAGGGTACACAAGGCTTAAGTCTGCTGAAGGAAGCTCAGGCGTACGGCGAAGCCAATCAACAGACTGCCGAACAGCCATTGCTGAACGCGCTGGGCGGTTGGACTGTGTTGCAGCCAACGGCCCAGTGCCGCGCCGGTCAGGGCAACCACGCTGTCGAACAGCAGACCTACGGCGACCAGCACCATGCCAAGCAAGGCAAACTGGCTCAGCACCGGCGCGCCGTGACTGACGATGAATTGCGGCAACAGCACCGAGCAGAACAGCAACGCCTTGGGATTAAGCAGGTTGGTCAGCAAGCCGCGACGGATCGCATCGCGCCACTGGCCGGGAGCAGGTGCCTGCTCTTGGTTTTGCAGACGCGGTACCAGCGAGCTGCGCAAACACTGGATACCGATCCACAACAGATAGGCCGCGCCAGCGATGCGCACCACGTCAAACGTCCACGGCGCCGTTTTGAACAGCGCCGCCAGCCCCAGTGCCGCCAAGGCAACGTGACAGGCGCGGGCGATGGCCAGGCCCAGTGCGGTGGCCAGCGCCGCACCGCGACCTTGCCGCGCACCGGTTTGCAATAGCAGGATCATGTCCGGTCCCGGCAGTAGCAGAACCACAGCCAGCGTCAGAATAAACAGCCAAAGACTTGCCACATCACACCCCGTTTTCGATGTCGATTTTCTCGCGCCAGTCTAGAGCGAGACGGCAGGGCAGGTGCTTGCGTAGTCGGCTTCAATTGTTTACAGCTTTGGCATAACCTGCTGGTTTTCAACCGTCAGACTATCGGGATCTGCCAAAGATGAAACTCGACGCTTATGACCGCAAGATTCTCGCTGCGCTGCAGCGCAACGGCCGCCTGAGCAATGTCGAGCTGGCGGAACAAATCGGCCTGTCGGCCTCACCGTGTCTGCGCCGGGTGCGCATGCTGGAAGAGGCGGGGGTGATCCGGGGCTACCAGGCCAATCTGGATCGCGATGAAGTCGGGCTGGGGCTGACGGTGTTTGTCGGGGTCAAGGTCGAGCGGCACAACGAAGAACGCGCCGAGGCTTTTTATGCCGCCGTCACTGCATTGCCCGAGGTGGTCTCGGCGTTTCTGGTGTCCGGCGAATCGGACTTTTTGTTGCAGGTAGTGGTGCCTGACTTGCGCGCTTATGACCGCTTTGTCAGCGCGCACCTGCTGAAACTGCCGGGGGTGAGCGATATTCGCAGCAACTTTGCCATTCACACGGTGAAAGCGCCGGGGGCGTTGCCGTTAGGCCATCTGCCGCTGTAGACCGGGTGGCGCCATTCGCGAGCAGGCTCGCTCCCACGGGGGAACGCATTCCAAAGTGGGAGCGAGCCTGCTCGCGAAGACGGCGGCAAGGTTTGGAACCTACATCTGCGTCGCCATCCCCTCGACATTCATCGCTGCCTGACGCAACGCTTCCGAACGCGTCGGGTGCGGATGGCAGGTAAGGGCAATGTCCTCGGCCGAGGCGCTGAACTCCATCGCCACACAGAACTCGCCGATCATCTCGCTCACGCTCGGCCCGACCAGGTGCACGCCGAGGACTTCGTCCGTGCGCTCGTCGGCGAGGACTTTGGCGAAGCCTTCTGTCTCGTGATTGATCTTCGCCCGGCTGTTGGCAGTGAAGGGAAACTTGCCGACCTTGTAGGCACGGCCCTCGGCCTTGAGCTGTTCTTCGGTCTGACCGACGCTGGCCAGCTCCGGCTGGGTGTAGATGACGTTGGGGATCAGCGCGTAATTGACCTCGCCGGCCTTGCCGTGGATCTGCTCGACGCAGGCCATGGCTTCGTCTTCAGCCTTGTGCGCGAGCATCGGCCCCGACGTGACGTCGCCGATCACCCAGACCCCGGCGGCTTCGGTGCGATGTTGCTTGTTGGCGAGCATGCCGCGTTTGTCGGTACTCAGGCCGACGTTCTCCAGCCCCAGGCCTTGGGTGTACGGGCGGCGCCCGATGGCTACCAACACATAGTCGGCTTCGATCAGCTCAGCCGTGCCACCGGCGGCAGGCTCGACGCTAAGCTGCACGCCTGTGGCGGAGCTGGTGGCACTGGTGACCTTCGAGCTCAGTTTGAAGGCGATGCCTTGCTTGCTCAGCGCGCGCTGCAAGGTCTTGCCGGCCTCGCCATCGACGCCGGGGCAGATGCGATCAAGGTATTCGACCACGGTGACCTGCGCGCCGAGTCGGCGCCATACCGAACCCAGCTCCAGGCCGATCACCCCGGCACCAATGACCACCAGATGTTTGGGTACTTCACTCAATGACAGCGCGCCGGTGGAATCGAGGATGCGCTGGTTGTCGATCTCGACGCCGGGCAGGGGAGTGGGCTCGGAGCCGGTGGCAATGATGATGTCCTTGGCGCTGAGCTCGCTCTTGTTGCCTTGGGCGTCGGTCACTGTCACTTTGCCCGGGCCATCGATATGGCCCCAGCCCTTGATCCAGTCGACCTTGTTCTTGCGAAACAGAAATTCGATGCCCTTGGTCAGGCCGGCGACGCTTTCGTCCTTCTGCTTCATCATCTGCGCGAGGTTCAGCGTCGGTTTGACCTCGATGCCGAGATTGGCGAACTCTGTCCCCACCGCAGCGGCGTACAGCTCCGACGCGTGCAGCAAGGCTTTGGACGGCATGCAGCCGACGTTCAGGCAGGTGCCGCCGAGGGTTGCACGTCCTTCAACGCAAGCGGCCTTGAGCCCGAGCTGGCCGGCGCGGATCGCCGCGTTATAACCGCCGGGGCCGCCGCCCAGAATCACTACGTCATAGTTGCTCATGCGCTTGCTCCAGATTGCTCGATGGGGATAGCCAAGGTTAGTCGCGATAAAAATTATGTGCGTAATATGAGCTTCGTCGAACATTTCGGTCAAGGCTTCAGGCAAGCGACAGCTGCAGCATCTTTGAATAGATGCAATTGTGTACGAATATTTCACAGTGTCCGTTATATCGTAACGCTATGAACGCTGAGCCTACATTTTCGGGGTGTTATGCAAGTCGATCTTGAGTTGGAAGCCACGCCAGTCACCGGGCTGCCGCGCTTTCAGCAGGCAGCCGCGCAGTCACGCAAATTGCGTCGGTTGGCGTATGGACTCGGCGCAGTGGCCGCGTCGGGCTGGGTGCTGGCGTTTTTCGTCGGCCTGTTTGCGCCGCAGTCCCTGTGGTTACCGTCATTGGTCAATCAGAACGCGGCGTTGCTGGTGCTCGTCGCCGGTCTGCAATCGGCCTGGTGGGTGACGCAATGGCGCGCGCGGGTGATGCATGCGCCCGCTTCGCAATCGACCGTCGTGGAAGAGGGCGGCGCAGCCGAGGGCTGGTACGAAAGGCTTCTGGAGCGCTTGAGTCAGCAGAGCCGCCATGTGCTTGGACAAATCGGCGCGCCGACGTTGTGGCTTGGCGGCTGGGCGTTGCTGGTTCTGCTTGGTATTGAGCAGGTGTGGAATCTCACGTTGCCTGCGGCGGCCTTGGGGCTGTCGGCGAGCATCGGTGCGGCATTGGCGTTGTTGCTGGCGTTTGCCCTGCTGGTGCTGGAGCGGCAACTGGCGCAGGAACCGCCGGCGCAGTGGCCGGAAGCGGCTGCGCTGGCACAACTGATCCGGGTGGTGATCATCACTCTGTTGATCGGTGCGCTGTGTCTGTTGTTTGCCAGCGAAGACGCAGTCTGGCCGGCGCGTGTTGCGGTATTCAGCGCAATCCTGCCGATGTTGGTTGCCATCGAACTGTTATTGCGCGCGGTGCTGTCTGTTTTCAGCCCGCGCCGCGAACAACTCGAACCGAGCCTGCTGGCGCGCAGTTTTATCGCCGATATGCTGCGTTGGCCGCCGCAGCCGTGGCTGGCGTTACAGCATGAAATGCACAACCGTTTCGGCATCGATTTGCGCCAGATCTGGGCCTTCAGTTACATGCGCCGGGCCTTGTTGCCAGTGTTGGCGGTGGTCGCCCTTAGCGGTTGGCTGCTGACCGGCGTACATGAAATTCCCCTGCAAGGTCGCGGCATCTATGAGCGCTTCGGTAAACCGGTACAGGTTTTCGGCCCGGGTTTGCATAGCGGGTTGCCTTGGCCATTGGGGCGTGTGATCTCCGTTGAAAACGGCGTGGTCCATGAACTGGCAACCAGTGTCGGCGACAAGCCAATCGCCGTGCAGTCCGATTCCGCTGAAGGCCCGGCGCCGCTGACCGCCAACCGTTTGTGGGACGCCAGCCACGTCAACGACAAATCCCAGGTCATCGCCAGCAGCCGCGGCGCGCAACAGGGCCTGCAAATCGTCAACATGGACGTGCGCTTCGTTTATCGCATCGGTTTGAACGACGAGGCGGTGCTCGCCGCGACCTATAACAGCGCCGATGTACCGACGCTGATTCGCAGCACCGCCAGCCGCATCCTGGTTCACGATTTTGCCTCGCGCACCCTCGACGGTCTGCTCGGCGACGACAGGGCAGGCCTGGCCGAGGAAATCGGTCGCTCGGTGCAAAGCGATCTGAACAGATTGAACAGTGGTGTGGAGATCCTTGCCACAGTCGTCGAAGCGATTCATCCACCGGCCGGCGCGGCGAATGCCTATCACAGTGTGCAAGCGGCGCAGATCGGCGCGCAGGCGTTGATCGCTCGCGAACGCGGGGCGGCTGCGCAGGCCACTAACGAGGCGCAGTTGCAGGCGAGCGCGGCGCGGGATCAGGCGACGGCCAATGCGCGGGAGATCAATGCCGCTGCGCAAACGGCAGACCTGAAATTCAGCGCCGAACAGAAAGCGTTCGCCAGTGCTGGCCAGGCCTTCGTGCTGGAGCAATATCTCAGCCAGCTCAGTCAGGGCTTGAGTAAAGCCAGGTTGCTGGTGCTCGACCATCGACTTGGCGGGAGCGCAAATGCGCCAACCATCGATCTGCGTACTTTCACACTGCCGACTGATCCGTCGTCCCCCCGCACCACCGCTCAACCAGGAGCCACCCATTGAGCCAGTCGCCTGTTCATGACGTTCACGACCACAGCGGCCACGACCACGGCCACGGCGGGCATCACCATCATCATGGTCATCATCACCATCACGGCGATCCGCAAGAGGCCGGACCATTTCCATGGCGGCGTATGGGCTGGGCTGCGTTGCTGGTGGCGTTTGCCATTGCCGCCGCGAGTCTGGTGCAAGTGCGCTCCGGCGAAGCCACGGTCATCACCCGTTTCGGAAATCCGTCGCGGGTATTGCTTGATCCCGGTTTGAGCTGGCGCTGGCCTGCGCCGTTCGAAGCGGCGATTCCAGTGGACTTGCGTCTACGTACCACCTCAAGTGGTTTGCAGGACGTCGGCACCAAGGACGGTTTGCGCATCATCGTTCAGGCCTACGTGGCGTGGCAGGTGCAGGGTGATCCTGAACATGTGCAGCGTTTCATGCGTGCCGTGCAGAATCAGCCGGACGAGGCGGCGCGGCAGATTCGCACCTTTGTCGGCTCGGCACTGGAGACCACGGCCAGCAGTTTCGATCTGGCCAATCTGGTCAACACTGATGCCAGGCAAGTTCGCATTGGCGATTTTGAAGCGCAGTTGCGTCAGCAGATCGACCAACAGTTGCTCGCCACTTATGGCGTGCGCGTGGTGCAGGTCGGTATCGAGCGGCTGACTTTGCCCTCGGTCACGCTCAGTGCCACGGTCGATCGCATGCGCGCCGAGCGTGAAACCATTGCTACGGAACGTACAGCGATCGGCAAACGCGAAGCGGCGCAAATTCGCTCCGCCGCCGAGCGCGATGCGCGAATCGTCCAGGCTGATGCGACGGTGAAAGCCGCCGACATTGAAGCGCAATCGCGAGTCGAGGCTGCGCAGATTTATGGACGCGCCTACGCCAGCTCGCCGCAGCTTTACAACCTGCTGCGCTCGCTCGATACCCTCGGCACCATTGTCACACCGGAAACCAAACTGATTCTGCGCACCGATGCTGCGCCGTTCCGTGTGTTGGTCGACGGCCCACCGACTCTCGACAAAAAAGTCGGATCGCAGCCATGAGCGAAGAAGTTCCACGTGGAACACATGCGTTCAGCAGTCCGTGGATTCAGGCCGGCCGTCTGACCTTCATCGCGTTGTATGCGATCACTGTTTTGGCCGCATTAGCATGGGCGGTCTCGAATGTCCGGCAGATTGATCCGCAAAACCGCGCAGTAGTACTGCACTTTGGCGCGCTTGTTCGCGTTCAGAATGCCGGGCTGTTATGGGCGTGGCCGCAGCCGTTTGAGCAGGTGGTTCTGTTGCCGGCGGCGGATCGGGTGATCGAGCGTCGAGTGGGAAATCTGTTGCGCAGTGACGAAGCGTTAAAGGCAGACCGGGTAGCGTCCTTCGCCACGCCATTGAGCGATGCACTCGCCGGGTCTGGTTATTTATTGACCGGTGACGCCGGTGTAGTGCAACTGGACGTGCGAGTGTTTTACCAAGTATCCGATCCCTATGCGTTCGTGTTACAGGGCGAACATGTGCTGCCAGCACTCGATCGCTTGGTGATGCGCAGCGCCGTGGCACTGACCGCCGCGCGAGATCTCGACACCATTCTGGTCGCTCGCCCGGAATTGATCGGCGCCGACAATCAGGCAGCCGAGCGCCGTGAGCGATTGCGCGGTGATCTGGTGCAAGGCATCAACGCGCGTCTTGCTGAACTGAAGGCGAGCGGGCAGGGCATCGGTATCGAGGTGTCGCGGGTCGATGTGCAATCGAGTCTGCCGGAGCCAGCGATCACTGCTTTCAATGCGGTTCTGACGGCCAGTCAGCAGGCTGACAAAGCAGTGGCTAACGCGCGCACCGATGCCGAGAAACTTGCCCAGTCCGCCAACGAACAGGCAGACCGCACGCTCCAGGTGGCCCACGCGCAGGCAGGCGAGCGTCTTGCAAAAGCCTCAACCGATACCGCAACCGTCACGAGTCTGGCCACGTCTACCGACCCGCAAATGCTCCTGCGTCTGTATCGCGAACGCCTGCCGAAAATTCTCGGTC
This sequence comes from Pseudomonas sp. Irchel 3F6, assembly GCF_900187595.1. Classification (NCBI taxonomy): domain Bacteria; kingdom Pseudomonadati; phylum Pseudomonadota; class Gammaproteobacteria; order Pseudomonadales; family Pseudomonadaceae; genus Pseudomonas; species Pseudomonas sp. Irchel 3F6. The sequence continues at coordinate 29,310 of NZ_FYDP01000004.1, forward strand.
AGGCCGGGTCGGTCACCACCGTCAATCCGAAAGACGATTCCCGGTTGATCATTCAAGGAGCCAGTCAATGACCGCGACCACCGCTGCTCCAAGTCTGTTGTCCTCGGCCGAACAACGTCGCGCCGCGCGCCAATTGACCCTGGCGATGCTTGCGCTCGGGCTGCTGGGTGTGGGGCTGGTCTGGCGCTGGATACTCCCGGAGCAAATCGGTGTCAGCCAACTGCTGCTGGGTTTCGCTTCTTTGCTCGTAGCGGTTCCGGTGATGCGGTCGGCCTGGTACAGCCTGCGTTATCCAAGCCTGCACGGCATTACCGATCAATTGATTGCGCTGGCCATGCTCGGTGCCTGGGCGACCGGTGATCTGCTCACCGCGGCGTTGTTGCCAATCATCATGATCTTCGGCCATGTGCTCGAGGAGCGCAGCGTCATCGGTTCCCAGGAAGCGATCAATGCGCTTGGCCGGCTGACCCGCAGCCATGCGCGCAAGCTGCAAGCGGACGGTTCGATCATCGAAGTGGACAACCGCACGCTCAGTGCTGGCGATATTGTCGAGGTGCGGGCCGGTGATCGGGTGCCGGCGGACGGTCGGGTATTGTCCGGCCAGGCGAGTCTCGATACGGCGTCGATTACCGGTGAATCGGTACCGGTGGAAGCGGGCGTGGGCATGCTGGTGTTCGGCGGCGCGATCAACCTCGATGGATTGCTGCGCGTCGAAGTCACCCGCATCGGCGACGAATCCACCTTGGGCAAAGTCATCGCCCTGATGCAAAACGCCGAGCGCTCGAAACCGCCGATCACGCGATTGCTCGAACGCTATGCCGGCAGTTACATGGTGCTGGTCTTGTTGCTGGCGGCGGTGACCTGGTTCGTCACCCATGATGCACAGGCGATGCTCGCGGTGCTGGTGGCGGCGTGTCCGTGTGCGTTGGTGCTGTCGGCGCCGGCCACGGCGATTGCCGGTGTCGCCGTCGCCGCGCGCCACGGGATTCTGATTCGCAGCTCGGCGTTCCTCGAAGAACTTGCCGATCTGACCTCGCTGGTGGTCGACAAGACCGGCACGCTGACTTACGGCACGTTGCGTTTGCAGTCGATCGACAGCCTCAGTGTGGACACTAAAGAAGTGCAGGCGCTGGCCGCCAGTCTTGGCGCGGCGAGCAGTCATCCGGTGAGCCGGGCACTCGCCGGGATGGCCGATCAGGAAGCCTATTGGCCTCTGACCAAAATCCATGAGCGCCAAGGCTTGGGCGTAGTGGCGACGACAGAGAAGGGCGAAGCTGCGCTCGGTCGTCCAGAGTTGTTCGCGCAACTGGGCATCACAACGCCCCTCGTTCCTGAACACGATGGCCCGATTGCCGGCCTGGCTTTGAACGGTGAATTCCTCGCCTGGCTGCTGCTAGCAGACAGCATCAAACCGGAAGCGCGCTTTGCCTTGAGCGAATTGCGCGAACTGGGGCTGGGACGCCAACTCCTGTTGACCGGTGATCGTCAGAGCGTTGCCCTAACCCTGGCGCAGGAAGTCGGGCTGAACGAAGTGCAGGCGCAAGCGCTACCGGAGGACAAACTCAATCGCGTGCTCAAGGAAATCGATCACGGCTTCCGCCCGATGGTGGTCGGTGACGGCATCAACGATTCACTCGCGCTCAAGGCCGGCGTGGTCGGCGTGGCGATGGGCGCTGGCGGGGCCGATATTGCGCTGGCTTCAGCGGACATTGTGTTGATCGGCAGCGATTTGCGCCGCCTCGGTACCTGCGTGCGCTTGAGTCGTCAGTGCCGGCGTACTTTGCAGGTCAATGTGATCATCGGTCTGGGCTGGACCCTGGCGATCGTGGTCTTCGCGGCTTTCGGTTGGCTTGGCGCGGCCGGGGCGATGATCGCGGCGCTGCTGCATAACCTGAGTACCTTGTTGGTGTTGGGCAACGCCGGACGTTTGCTGCGCTTTCAGGAGCCATTGCTCCGGCTCGACCCTCAGGCTAAATGAAAGAAAATTCATCGAACCGCCGAGTGCACAGGCAGTCATCTATCGTAAGGCACGCCGCCTGTGGCGTTCAGCCGATGTGCCGATCACGATAGACAAGGCCGATCGAATCGATAGCCTGCTATTTTTCAAGGTTGGTCTACCCTCAGATCAGACGTCTGAAACAAGGGGGGATTTTCCATGCTTGCGCAACTTCCACCGGCCTTACAGAATCTGCAGTTACCGCTTCGCCTGCGACTCTGGGACGGCCACGAGTTCAATCTGGGGCCGACGCCCAGCGTAACCATCGTGGTCAAGGACCCGCAGATGGTCACTCAATTCACCCACCCAAGCCTGGATGCGCTGGGTGCGGCGTTCGTCGAAGGCAAACTGGAACTGGAGGGCTCGATCAGCGAGGTCATCCGGGTTTGCGATGAGTTGAGCAATGCGCTGCTCGACGAAGACGAAGACAGTCAGCCGGTGCGCGCGCAACACGACAAGGACACCGACGCCAAAGCCATCTCCTATCATTACGACCTGTCGAATGCCTTTTATCAGCTGTGGCTGGACAGCGACATGGCGTATTCCTGTGCCTATTTCGAAACCGGCAGCGAAACCCTCGAACAGGCTCAGCAAGCCAAATTCCGCCATCTGTGCCGCAAGCTGCGCTTGCAGCCGGGCGAATATTTGCTGGATGTCGGTTGTGGTTGGGGCGGTCTGGCGCGGTATGCGGCGCGAGAGTTTGGCGTCAAAGTGTTCGGTATTACCTTGAGCAAGGAACAATTGGCCCTGGCGCAGGAGCGAGTCAAAGCCGAAGGGCTGGACGATCAGGTCGAACTGCAATTGCTCGACTATCGCGATTTGCCCCAGGACGGCCGCTTCGACAAGGTTGTCAGCGTCGGCATGTTCGAACACGTCGGACACGCCAATCTCGCCGAATACTGCAAAACCCTGTTTGGTGCGGTGAAGGAGGGCGGCCTGGTAATGAACCACGGCATTACCGCCAAGCACACCGACGGCCGCCCGGTTGGACGCGGCGCAGGCAACTTCATCGAAAAATACGTGTTTCCCAACGGCGAGTTACCGCATCTGGCGATGATCTCTGCCGAAATCAGTGAAGCGGGACTGGAAATTGTCGATGTCGAAAGCCTGCGCCTGCATTACGCGCGCACGCTCGATCACTGGAGCGAGCGACTGGAGGACAACCTCGAAGCTGCGGCGAAACTGGTGCCTGAGCAAGCACTGCGTATCTGGCGTCTGTATCTGGCCGGTTGCGCTTATGCCTTCGCGCGGGGCTGGATCAATCTGCATCAGATCCTCGCTGTGAAAGCGCATCCGGATGGCAGCCACGAGCTGCCTTGGACCCGCGACGACATCTACCACCCCTGAAGCGGGGCGCTCAGAGAATCGGCGAAATCAGCCGGGCGATCCGCATGCCGACCTGTTGCAGGCGGTGGATCTCCCGGCTTTCTTCTTTGGCCACCTCATCGGCCTGGGCGAAATCGTCATTGAGCATGTGTTCCACGGCGGCGGCGAACTCACTGTCGACGGTCAGCAACATCACTTCGAAATTCAGGCGGAACGAGCGATTGTCCAGGTTGGCGCTGCCGATGGCGCTGATTTCGCTGTCGATCAACACCACTTTCTGGTGCAGAAAACCCGGTCGATAACGGAACACCCTAACGCCGGCCCGTACCGCTTCAAAGGCATACAGGCTTGAGGCGGCGTAGACAATGCGGTGATCAGGCCGCGACGGCAACAGCAGGCGCACATCGACACCACGCAAAACTGCCAGCCTCAATGCCGCGAACACCGCTTCGTCCGGGACGAAGTAAGGGCTGGTGATCCATACGCGTTGCGTTGCTGCGTGAATGGCTTCGACGAAAAATAGCGAGCAGGTTTCGTATGCGTCCGCCGGACCGCTGGCGAGCAATTGGCAAAGCACGCCATCCTCCGGGTACGTATCCGGCAGGATCAACGGCGGCAGAGTGCGAGCAGCCCAGAACCAGTCTTCCGCGAACGATTCCTGCATGCAGGCCACCACCGGCCCGCGAACTTTGACGTGGGTGTCACGCCATGGCGCCAGCGGTGGTTTCTCACCCATGTATTCATCGCCGACGTTATGCCCGCCGACAAACCCGACTACGCCATCGACCACGACGATTTTGCGGTGATTGCGGAAATTGACCTGAAAGCGGTTGAGCCAGCCACTGCGCGTGGCAAAGGCTTTGACCTCGACGCCGGCATCACGCAACGCTTGCACGTAGTGATGGGGCAGGGCATGGCTGCCAATGCGGTCGTAGAGCAAATGAATCGACACGCCTTCGGCGGCTTTCTTCAACAGCAAATCACGCAAGCGCTGGCCGAGCCGATCGTCGTGAATGATGAAAAACTGGACCAGCACTGCTTGCCTGGCTTGTTCGATCGCATGAAATATCGCATCGAAGGTCGCGGTGCCGTTCACCAGCAGTTGCACCTCGTTGTTCGCCAGGCACGGCATGCGGCCCAGTTTCGGCATCGCGCGCAGTGAGGCGTAGGCACTCGAAGCGCGAGCGGCCAGGGCTTCCTCCACCCACGGACGCCAGTTCAGTTCGGAAATGGCCAGGCGCATCTGCTCGTTGGCCTGGCGCCGGGCCTTGATGTAGCCATCGAAGGTGCTGCGACCAAATACCAGATACGGAATAAGCGTGAAGTAGGGAATGAAGATCAACGACAATGCCCAGGCGATCGAGCCTTGCGCTGTGCGCACGGTGAGCACCGCATGGATCGCAGCGATCGAACCGAGTGTGTGCAACAGGGCGATCAGGTAACCGAAAATGTGCGGTCCGAAAAAATCCATGGGGCAGCCTTGCTCCGCGAGATGCAATGCTTAACAGACCATGTTCTGCGGCGATTGTCTCTATTTAATCGGCGCATGAACCGACACAATCGGCCGGCGTCTAACGGCCACAACTGATCAGGAGTTACTCGATGAACGTTCGTCTGCTGGGTTTGGCGCTGGGCCTGGGTTTGGCATTACCGGTGGTTGCGCAGGCACAAATGCTGCAGCCGGGCTTGTGGGAAATGTCTTCGAGCAATCTGAAGGTCGATGATCAGGCCATGGACGTGCAATCGATCCTTGGCCAGATTCAAGGCCAGATCACCCCGCAGCAGCGCGCTGCGCTCGAGAAAAACGGCATCAATATTGGCGGCAAGGGGATCCGTGCCTGCCTGACGCCGCAGCAGGTGGCAACCAACGATATCCCGCTGGCCGATCCGCAATCGGGCTGCAAACAGCAGATCACCGAGCGCACCGGCAACCAGTGGAAATTCCGCTTCAGCTGCCCGAAAGCCCAAGGCACCGGTGTGGCGACATTCCTCAGTGACCGCGAATTCACCACCGTTGCCAATGGCACCTTCAACGCCATCGGCATCAACCAGAAGGGCAGTCTGGAAACCCGGGCAGTGTGGCTCGGCCAGGATTGCGGTACGGTAAAACCCCGCGCTTAAAACCTCCGACTCCCACAGCTGGAACCCATTCCAACTGTGGGAGCGAGCGTGCTCGCGAATAGATCGGAAGTACACCTCAAGTCATGGCTGACTCAACGCCTTGTACAGCGTATTGAGGTTGTATTCGAACAGCCCGGTAAAGGTGCTCGCCGGTCCACTCGCCGCCAATGCATCCGAGTACAGTGTGCCGCCAATGTGCGCGCCGCTTTCGTCCGCGATCTGCTTGAGCAGGCGCGCGTCCTTGATGTTTTCCATGAACACCGCTTTGACCTTCGCCTGGCGAATCTGCGTGATCAGCGCAGCGACTTCGGCGGCGGAGGGTTCGCGTTCGGTGGACAAACCCTGTGGCGCGATAAAGTCGATGCCATAGGCCTGTCCCAGATAGCCAAAGGCATCGTGGCTGGTGACGATTTTGCGATTACCCGGCGGCAGCGCGCCGAGTTTGTTTTTGGCTTCGGCGAGCAGGGCATAGATCTGCTTGAGGTAGGTCTGGCTGTTGCGCTCGTAGTCAGCCTTGTTGGCCGGGTCGGCGGCGATCAGCGCCTTGGTGATGTTGGCGACGTACAACTCAGCGTTCGCCAGATTGTGCCAGGCGTGTGGATCCGCAACGGTCTCGCCGTCTTCATCGAGCGAACGTGGAATCACCCCGCGACTGGCACTGATCACCGTTGCCTTGCTGTCGGTGCTGGTCACCAGGCGATCCAGCCAAGGCTCGAAACCGAGGCCGTTCTTGATGATCACTTTGGCTTCGAGCAGCGCCTTGGCATCGTCCGGTGTCGGCTCGTAGGTGTGCGCATCGGCGTCCGCGCCGACCATGTTGGTAATCTGCACGTGCTCGCCGCCGACCTGATGAACCATGTCGGCAAGGATGCTGAAGCTGGTGACCACCGGCAGTTTTTCGGCGGCCGACAAGGACATCGACAGCATCAGGCTGAACAGCACGAGTAGAGCGCGCATCGGGAAACACCTCATTGGGATGTGAGCAAAGGCGGGCGGCGCAGCAAACCGTGAACCGGTCCAAACACCACCGACAGCAGATAGCCGACCCCCGCGACCAGCACGATGGCCGGGCCGCTGGGCAGCGAGTAGTAGAACGACAGCAGCAAGCCCAGCCACACAGACACGCAGCCCATGACGGCGGCGACGGCAATCAGTATCGGCAGACGACGACTCCAGAATCTCAACGCGGCAGCCGGAAGCATCATCAGTCCCACTACCATCAGCGCGCCGATGGCCTGAAAACCGATCACCAGATTCAGCACGACCAGAGTCAGGAACACGCCATGAGCCAGTGGCCCGAGACGACTGACTGTGCGCAAGAACAGCGGGTCGAGTGTGTCCAACAGCAGGGGTTTGTAGATCGCCGCCATGGCCATGAGGCTGATGGCCGAGACCCAAAGCATGCCGGTCAGCGTCGGTCCATCCACGGCTAGCGCCGAACCGAACAGCAAGTGCAGAAGGTCGAGGCGCTTGCCGGCAATACCGAGAATCAGCACGCCGCTGGCGAGTGAAATCGGATAGATCGCGGCGAGACTGGCGTCCTCGCGCAAACCCGTACGCCGGGTTATCCAGGCTGCAAGTCCGGCCATGCTCAGGCCGGCGCCGAGGCCGCCGAGCGTCAGGGCAGGAAGGCTCAAACCGGCAAACCAGAATCCCAGCGCTGCACCAGGGAGAATGCCGTGGGCGACAGCGTCGCCGATCAGGCTCATCCGTCTGAGAATCAGAAACACGCCCAAGGGCGCCGTGCTGCACGCCAACACCAGGCCGCCGAGCAAGGCCCGGCGCATGAACACGAATTCGCTGAACGGCTGCCAGAAATAACTGACGGTGGCGAGCATCAGGCGACCTGCATGTGCGGTGTTGGCTGGATCAGTTCTCTGCTGGTTCCGTACACGCAGTGGCCGTTTTTGATCAGCAGGGTATGCGGAATGTGTTGGCGGACAGCCGCCAGGTCATGGCAGACCACAAGCAGTGTCCGGCCCTCGGCGTGCCAGTGGTGAATGTGTTGCCAGAGCAGTTGCTGGCCGAGTTCGTCGAGTGCGGCGTGCGGTTCGTCCAGCAACAGCACCGGGGCGTCAGCAAGGCTCAGTCGCGCGAGCAGGGCACGTTGTAGCTCACCGCCGGACAGGGCCATCAACGGACGCTGTTCGAGTCCACTCAGGTGCCAGTCTTCCAGTGCGTTTTTCAGTCGCTGCGTGCGCAGTTGCGTCGACAGCCGACGGCCCCAGAAACCTGCGGCGATGAGTTCTTCCAGGCTGATTGGGAACTGGCGATCAAGGTGCTGTTGTTGCGGCAGGAAGGAAATTCCGCTTTGACGTGGAACAGCCATTTCCACTTTGCCAGCGAGGGGCTTCTGCAATCCGGCGATGACCTTTAGCAGGCTGCTTTTGCCGCAGCCGTTGGCGCCGATGATGGCGGTCAGGCTGGCGCTCTCGAACTCAAGACTCAGAGGCGTCGTCAGCGGTTGACCGGGAGCGCCCCAGGCCAGTGATTGGCAGCGGATCATATTTGCTCCCGCTGCCAGCTGCTTTCGGCCACGGCGTCATGAGCATGCAGGCTTTCGGCGTGGATCACGCGGATATGCAATTGTTTGATGCCGGGTGTGCGTTGCAGTGCCAGGTTGAGGCGGCGCGCGGCGTCTTCGCAGAACATCAGGTTTTGCCCATTGGCGAGTGCGAAGGCTTGCTCGTCGGGGCGCTTTACTGCGGTCTGCACGGCGGTGCCGAGGGCTGCTTCAGCGTCATCGATGATCGCTGTCAGCGGTAGCTCGTCGATGAAATTGTCGAGATGCAGGTGCAGTTGCGCATAGCTACGTTGGCTGTGCGGCGTCGCTACGATCCCTTTGGTTGAGCCAAGCCATGCCAAAACATCGGCATGTTGCAGGGCCTTGTTGGCGAAGTCGTCGATGAATTGCTGCTGGATCAATTGCCTTGCCAAGGCTGCCGAGCAGGGGCATGTCGAGGAATAGGGCACCTCGAGTTTTAGTTCCACGTGGAACATTTGCTGTTTCAGGCTTGCTGAAATGGTTGTCGGATAGGATTTCCAGCCGGCTAGGGGGCTGACTAACGCCGGTCGTTTCAGCAATAAGTCGGTGTGAACGTTCAGATATGCGCAGGCGGATAGACCTTGGTGACTTACCAGAAAACCCTTGAGTACCTGATGCAGCAGAGCGGGAGAAAGGCTTCGCAGTTCGAGGGCTTCGAGTGCCAGATACAAGCGCGACATGTGAATACCACGCGCTTCACCATCATCGAGACTCACGCCAGCGTCGACTCTGGCGCTGAGGCGTTGGCTTTCGAGCACAACAGGTAGGGCAATCCCACGCATGCCTACCCAATCGAGTGGCAGTGCCTGGCGCGCAGATTGGGCGGCGATATCCGGGAGAGTAAGAGCATTCATGGTTGAGACCGTCGTATTGATCTCTGTTTACGTTACATTATAACAATCCATTCAGCGATGCTTTTTTCATGAAAAGGTTTTCACTAGCAGCCCGTCATCCGGCTGCAAGTGAACCTTGCGCTGCTACCACCCGAGCTGGAAAAACGGTTGATGGTCGTCCAGCCGACACGACGGGTATAGCCAACCCAAGCCTCGCCATCCGAGGCGATGCCGGTAAAAAAGGTTAATTGGCCGAAGCGGCTGTTGGTTTGCGCCCAATAGCGATGGCCGTCCTTCTCGAATCCGCGCAGGTAAAGCGTGGTGCCGACCGTATTGACGCTATAGGCATTGCCGTCGGCGTCCACACATGCCAGCAAATTAGCGCTGCGCGTGCAGTGCGCAAGCGAGGGCATCTGCGCTTGGGCTTGGCCGGCCAGCGACGTAGCAAAGCTCAAAAGCAGGTATTTCAACCCATTGTTCATTGAGAATTTCCATGATCGGTGCTGCGGCAAATTACGAATTCTCCTGTGTCGGACTGGCAAGCTGTGATTGTTATACTATAACATCGTCCGTAACCAGCCTGAGCTGCCGATTACGATCGTTTGCCTTCATTGCCCCAATTAATTGAAGCGCAACACGCCAAGCGCACACCTGAAAGCGCAAATCGGCTGCCATTTATGAGGATTATCCAATGTCAGCCAAATTGCCCGTCACCGTACTTTCAGGATTTCTCGGCGCCGGAAAAAGTACACTTTTGAATTACGTACTACGTAACCGAGACGGCTTGCGTGTAGCGGTGATCGTCAACGATATGAGCGAAATCAACATCGATGGCAGTGAAGTCCAGCGCGATGTCAGTCTTAACCGTGCGGAAGAAAAGCTCATTGAGATGAGCAACGGCTGCATTTGCTGTACGTTACGCGAAGACCTGCTTGAAGAAGTCAGCAAACTCGCCCGCGAGGATCGTTTTGATTACCTGCTGATCGAGTCCACTGGCATTTCCGAACCGCTTCCGGTCGCTGAAACCTTCACCTTCCGCGATGAACAGGGGCAAAGCCTCGCCGACATCGCTCGCCTCGATACCATGGTCACCGTGGTCGACGGTGTGAATTTCCTGCTCGATTACCAAACGGCCGAAAGCCTCGCCTCTCGCGGCGAGATTCTCGGTGAAGAAGACGAGCGCTCCATCACCGATCTGTTGATCGAGCAGATCGAGTTCGCCGACGTCCTGCTGATCAGCAAAATCGACCTGATCAGCCAGCACGAGCGCGAAGAACTTACCGCGATCCTCAAGCGCCTCAATGCCCAGGCTGAAATCATTCCAATGGTGATGGGCGAAATCCCCCTGGAGAAAATCCTCAACACCGGTCGTTTCGATTTCGAGAAAGCCGCACAAGCCCCGGGATGGCTGCAGGAATTGCGCGGTGAGCACGTCCCGGAAACACAGGAATACGGCATCGCCTCGACGGCCTACCGCGCCCGCCGGCCATTCCACCCGCAACGCTTTTTCAGCTTCATCGACCGGCCTTGGCTGAACGGCAAGCTGCTGCGCTCCAAAGGCTTCTTCTGGCTCGCCAGCAAACCCACCGACGCCGGTAGCTGGTCGCAGGCCGGTGGTTTGATGCGGCATGGATTCGCCGGGCGCTGGTGGCGTTTCGTAGCAAAGAATCAATGGCCCGAAGATCAGGAAAGTGTCCAGGCGATCATGGAAAACTGGACTCCAAGCGTAGGAGATTGCCGCCAGGAGCTGGTTTTCATCGGTCAGAACATCGATTTCCTACAGCTCTCCGCCGAACTCGATGCCTGTCTTTTGACCGACGAAGAAATGGCCATGGGTGTAGAAGGCTGGCGTTTGCTGCCTGATCCATTCGGCCCGTGGCACGACGAGGCCGCCTGATGCTCGCACTCAAGGATCAGCCGCTTCTTGCCCGTCATCAGTACCAGGGCCTGACCCCGCAAACGTTGACGCGAATCCTCGAAGATCAGACCAATCTCGCCGTCTGGCAACGCCAGTTGCCCGTGCACATTGCCGACTTTGCGCAATTGGTGCTGTCGCTCAACGAGCCCTTGGCCGAGTCGCTGTGTCTGGAATTGCCCGACGAAGATGCCGAACCGGATCTCGCCGGTCTGGCTGCAGGGATGCGTGATCTGCACGGTTTCGAAGGTTTCATCAGCGACCTCAAGTGGCTGATCAGTGCCTTCGCCTGTCTGTTGGGCGCGCGGCGTATCGGCGTGCGTTTGCGCGTGCTGGACAAGGCCATGTGTCCGCGTTTCCACGTCGATCACGTGCCGGTGCGCCTGATCACTACTTACGCTGGCATCGGCAGCCAATGGCTTGAGGAGGGTGCGATGGACCGCGCGCAACTTGGCCAGTCCGATGCCGAACCGCAAGATCCAGCGTCGATTCGTCAGCTCAACAGCGGCGACGTCGCGCTGCTCAAAGGCGAAAAGTGGCACGGCAATGAAGGCTTCGGCCTGATCCATCGTTCGCCGCAACCGGCACCCGGTGAGCGCCGTCTGTTGCTGACCCTCGACTGGCTCGGCTGACACATCAGGGCTTGCGCCAGACGCCCTGGCTCTGGCCTTCGCAATATGGCTTGAGATACGCCGTATCGGTGGCCACGCCGTAATAGTGGATATCCTGGCGATAGGGCATATTGGCGACTTGCGCGTTGCTGCACACGCCGAAAGCGCCGCTCGGGCACTGGTCGACGTATTGCACCTCGACCTTCTGCCCGGCCAGCGTCGGTTGGCAGAAGCCGTCATTGAACAATTTCTGCGGAATCGTCCGGTTCTGCTGACAGACTTTGACGTCGAGCCGTTCGCCCTGTGTGTGCACCACGCAGGCCTGAGCCCACGCTTCACTCGACAGCAGCGCCAACAGCAACGACCATCCCGACCAGTGCATCTTCGATCTCCTCAATAACTGTCCGCAGAAAGTACCCGCCATGTTGCAGAACATTCCGACCCACGTCATCGCCGGCCCGTTGGGCGCCGGCAAGACCAGCCTGATTCGCCAGTTGCTGGCGCAACGGCCGGCGGACGAACGTTGGGCGGTACTGATCAACGAGTTCGGCCAGATTGGTCTGGACGCCGCGTTGCTGACTCGCGACGACGATGGTATCGCACTGGGTGAGGTGGCCGGGGGCTGCCTGTGTTGCGTCAATGGCGCGCCATTCCAGATCGGCCTTGGCCGCCTGCTGCGCAAGGCCAGGCCGGATCGACTGTTTATCGAGCCATCCGGGTTGGGCCATCCGGCGCAATTGCTCAAGCAACTGAATGAGGCGCCGTGGCTGGGTGTGCTGGCGGTTCAGCCCTGTGTTCTGGTTTTGGACGCTCAGGCATTGCACGCAGGTAGAGCCTTGCCGGACGCCCAGCAGCAAGCGTTGGCCAGCGCGGGTTTGCTGCTGTTGAACAAGGCGGAAAATCTCGATGAAGCGGTTCGACAGAAAATCGCCAGCCAGTTGCCGCCCGTCAGACTGATCTGGACGCAGCAAGCCCAGCTGCCTCTGAGCGAGCTTCCGGGGCTGGCAGTAAAAGCGAACGAAGGCGCAGGGCATCTGCCGCTGCCCACTGGATTGGCACAGCTGCCAGCGGTCTGGAGCGATCCGGCCGAACCGATTTGCCTGAGTCAGGCGCAGGAGGGGGGGTGGAGCATCGGTTGGCGCTGGCATCCGCAGCAGGTATTTGATCAAGCACGCATCGCCTATTGGCTGAGCGCGCTCGACTGGAACCGGGCGAAACTGGTTATCCACAGTACGGATGGCTGGGTTTCGGGCAATGCGCTGGAGCATGCGCAGCTGAGTTGGCAAGCCAGCGAATGGCGAAAAGACTCAAGAATTGAGCTGATCTTCGCTGAACCGCAGAACATCGAACAGCTGCAAGCCGATTTGGCTGAATGTCGGATTCAGTGAGTCAGCTCAAGGCTTCCACTTGGTATGTTCCTGGCGCCACTGGCTCAGCTCGATTACTTCCGCCCGAGGCTTGGGCACTTCGACCACCGGCGGCGTGTCGTCGAACGGCGCCGGGTAGGGCGCCAGTTCAATCTGCGCACTGTGCGCGCCGAACTGGGTGACGGTGCCGTTGTGGCGGCTTTCGCCAGTCACGGTGAACTCGAAGTTGTAGACCCGCGCCAGTCGTCGGCGACCGTTGGCATCCCTGATCAGAGCGATTTTTTTCAGCGCGACGTTACCGTCCAGCAGTTCAACGCCAACATTGGTGCAATGCTGTTTGACCCGCTCCAGCGCGCGCTCGCGCAAGCCGTGGTTGTGCCATAGCCAGGCACCAGCGGCGGCGAACAGCATCAGCACGAAGATGTTTTCCAGGGTCAGCATCGACATCAAACTCCAAAAGATGGCGTCAGCTTAACTGTCTCGCCGGTCTGTCGTACAGGCTGTGTTTCGTCGCATACTGCGCGGCTTGAATTTCAATCGTTTTACGGAATGACCCGAATGAAACGTACGCCTCATCTGCTCGCCATCCAGTCCCACGTGGTGTTTGGCCACGCCGGCAACAGCGCTGCGGTTTTTCCGATGCAGCGGGTCGGGGTCAACGTCTGGCCGCTCAACACCGTGCAGTTTTCCAACCACACCCAGTATGGTCAGTGGGCCGGTGAAGTGCTGGCACCGCAGCAGATTCCCGAGCTGATCGAAGGCATCGCTGCGATTGGCGAGCTGGGCAATTGCGACGCGGTGCTGTCCGGCTATCTCGGTAGCGCCGCGCAGGGCCGGGCGATTCTCAGCGGTGTGGCGCGGATCAAAGCGGTCAATCCAAAGATGCTGTATCTGTGTGATCCAGTGATGGGCCATCCGGAGAAAGGCTGCAGCGTGCCCACCGAGGTCAGCGATTTCCTTCTCGATGAAGCGGCGGCCGTGGCGGACATCATGTGCCCGAACCAGTTGGAGCTGGACAGTTTTTCCGGGCGCAAGCCGCAGTCACTGTTCGATTGCCTGGCGATGGCGCGGGCGCTGCTGGCGCGCGGGCCGAAAGCGGTACTGGTCAAGCATCTGGATTATCCGGGCAAACCGGCGGAGGGCTTCGAAATGTTGTTGGTGACGGCTGAGGGCAGTTGGCATTTGCGCCGTCCCTTGCTGGCGTTTCCGCGTCAGCCGGTGGGGGTGGGCGATCTGACATCCGGCCTGTTCCTGGCGCGGGTACTGCTGGGCGACACGCTGTTGGCGGCATTCGAATTCACCGCAGCGGCAGTGCACGAGGTGTTGCTGGAAACCCAGGCGTGCGCCAGTTATGAGCTGCAACTGGTGCGGGCGCAGGATCGCATTGCGCATCCGCGGGTGAAGTTCGAGGCGACCGCGATCAGTCTTTAATCTCGTCGTTGTTCAAAAAAGATCGCAGCCTTCTGCAGCTCCTACATGGGTTTGCATTCCAAAATGTAGGAGCTGCCGAAGGCTGCGATCTTTTGCTTTTTGGTCTCAGGCGTCGCCCTTGATCTCCTGATAACGCTTCTCCAGTTCCTGACGAATCTGCCGGCGCTGCTGCGCCTGCATGAAGCGGCGTTTGTCTTCGCTGTTCTGCGGTTGCAACGGCGGCACGGCGGCCGGTTTGCGCTGATCATCCACCGCGACCATGGTGAAGAAGCAGCTGTTGGTGTGGCGCACCGAGCGTTCGCGGATGTTTTCGGTGACCACTTTAATGCCAACTTCCATCGACGTGTTGCCGGTGTAGTTGACCGAGGCCAGGAACGTCACCAGTTCGCCGACATGAATCGGCTCGCGGAAAATCACCTGATCCACGGACAGGGTCACCACGTAGCGCCCGGCATAACGGCTGGCGCAGGCGTAGGCCACTTCGTCGAGGTATTTGAGCAGGGTGCCGCCGTGGACATTGCCAGAGAAGTTGGCCATGTCGGGGGTCATCAGTACCGTCATCGACAGCTGGGCGTTTCCGGGTTCCATAACGTTCTCACGGATCAAGGCTGATTGCAGGAAGCGCCTCTGCGGGCACCTGGTGGCTTTTCAAAAAGCACCGTTATCGGGACGCCGCGCGGCGGGCCGCCGTCACGCCGGTAGCGATCTGTTTCCATATATTGCACCGGCTTCCAGAGCGAAGTCGCGGTGTTAACCTGCAAAAGCCCTGCCCAAGGGCAATTCCTACATTAAAAGCGGATTTTTACCCTGCTCGCGCAGAACGTTCTGACGTCTGTCCGCGCGCCTCGTCATCAAGGAGCCTACGCCATGCATGCCATCAGTTTTATTCAGGATCTGGCAGTGATCATGCTGGTCGCGGGCGTGGTAACCGTACTGTTTCATCGTTTCAAACAACCGGTGGTGCTCGGCTACATCGTCGCCGGCTTCATCATCGGCCCGCATACGCCGCCGTTCGGCCTGATTCACGACGAAGAAACCATCAAGACCCTGGCCGAACTCGGGGTGATCTTCCTGATGTTCTGCCTTGGCCTGGAGTTCAGCCTGCGCAAGCTGTTCAAGGTCGGCGCCACGGCGTTCATTGCCGCGTTTCTCGAAATCATCCTGATGATCTGGATCGGCTACGAAATCGGCCGCTGGTTCGACTGGAACACCATGGATTCGTTGTTCCTCGGCGCGATTCTGGCGATCTCCTCAACCACCATCATCGTCAAAGCGCTGAATGACCTGAAGATGAAGAACGAGCGCTTTGCGCAGTTGATCTTCGGTGTACTGATTGTCGAGGACATCCTTGGCATTGGCATCATTGCGTTGCTGTCGAGCATCGCCGTCAGCGGCACGGTGAGCTCGGGGGAAGTGTTTTCCACGGTCGGCAAGCTGTCGCTGTTCATGATCGTCGCGCTGGTCATCGGCATTCTGTTGGTGCCGCGTCTGCTGGCTTATGTGGCGAAATTCGAAAGCAACGAGATGCTGCTGATCACCGTGCTCGGCCTGTGTTTCGGCTTCTGCCTCCTTGTGGTCAAGCTCGAATACAGCATGGTTCTCGGGGCTTTCCTGATCGGTGCGATCATGGCCGAGTCGAAGCAGTTGTTGAAAATCGAGCAGTTGGTCGAGCCGGTTCGCGACTTGTTCAGTGCGATCTTTTTTGTCGCCATCGGCTTGATGCTCGACCCGCTGATTCTCATCGAATACGCCTGGCCGATCGCGGTGATCACCGTGGCCGTGGTGCTGGGCAAGATGTTGTCCTGCGGCCTCGGTGCGTTTATCGCTGGCAACGACGGACGGACCTCACTGCGGGTCGGCATGGGTCTGTCACAGATCGGCGAATTTTCCTTCATCATCGCCGCGCTGGGCATGACCTTGCAGGTGACCAGCAACTTCCTCTACCCGGTCGCTGTAGCCGTGTCGGTGATCACCACACTGCTGACACCGTATCTGATCCGCGCGGCGGATCCGTTGTCGATCAAGCTCTCGGCAGTCGTGCCCAAGCGTCTCGGGCGTGTACTCGGCATGTATGGCGAATGGTTGCGCAGCATCCAGCCGCAAGGTGAGGGCGCGCTACTGGCGTCGATGATCCGACGGATCCTGTTGCAGGTCGGGGTCAATCTGGCGCTGGTGATTGCGATCTTCTTTGCCGGCGCATACTTCGCCGAGCGCATGTCGTTGTGGCTGCAGGACTGGATCAGCGATCCGAGCTGGCAGAAGGCACTGATCTGGGGCGGGGCGTTGCTGGTCTCGCTACCGTTCCTGATTGCGGCTTATCGCAAGCTCAAGGCGCTGTCGATGCTGCTGGCGGAAATGGGCGTCAAGCCGGAGATGGCCGGGCGTCACACACAGCGAGTGCGCCGGGTGATCGCCGAAGTGATCCCGATTCTCTCGCTGCTGGTGATTTTCCTGCTGTTGGCAGCCTTGTCGGCCAGTATCCTGCCGACCAACAAGCTGCTGGTGCTGATCGCAGTCGTGGCGGCCGCCGTAGCGGCGCTGCTCTGGCGCTGGTTCATCCGCGTGCATACGCGGATGCAGGTGGCCTTGCTGGAAACCCTCGACAACCATAAGGAATCGTCGGGGCATTGACCCACAGGGGCGTTTGGCGGCTCAGCTTTCCAGCCAGACGTCCCGCGCCCAGTGCCACACCGATTCCCAGGTTTCTTCAGCAATCAGTTCTTCTTCGGCCTGCCACAGCACCACGGTGCCGTCTTCTTCGACACAGTAGTAGTCATCGCCGTCCTGACAGATCGGGATCAAGCTGCGATCAACACCCACGTCCCATGCATTGGCCGCAACGTCCGGCAGATAGGTGTGCGATTGCGGGTCAGTGACGGTCACCGGCTCGAGGCTGCCATAGACCACATCGCTGACGGTCAGCAAAAATTCTTTGAAGACGAACGGAATGTCGATGAACAGTTGTTCTTCGATTTCCACCAGCAGGTCTTCGTCAGGCAATTCCAAAGGAACCGGCACGGGTTCGTTGGCTTCGCGCAGTTGTTCGATGATTTCTTCCACGTCCGGGATCCTCTTGCTGAATGGCGCGGTTTATATGGGCCGGTTTATACAGTAGCTCGCCATAGATGCAACCGTGAAATGAAAAACCCCGGCCGAGGCCGGGGTTCTGTTACCGCAAGTGAAGCGCAGCAGGGATCAGCCGTTCTGGCGGATACCGGCGACCAGCCAAGGCTGGTTGTCGCCCTGCGGACGTTCCATGTTCCAGCTTTCGCTGAACACTTCGCCCTGGTCGAAACGCGAGGTTTTCGACACGCCGGTGAAGGTCAGGGTGGCGATGGTCTTGTCGGCACGATCGTCGACGCCGTCCAGCTGCACCTGCAGGTTGTCGATGTAGGTCGACTGGAAGCCATCGCCCAGATCCGCACGCTCACGCTTGAGGAACTCAAGCATTTGCGGGGTCACGAACTCGGCGATCTTGTCCATTTCGTTGGCGTCCCAGTGCTGCTGCAGCGACTGGAAGTGGCTACGCGCAGCTTCAAGGAAGCGCTCTTCGTTGAACCAAGCCGGTGCGTTGATCACTGGACGGGCGGCAGCCGGAGCAGCCGAACCACCGAAGATCGAACCCATGGCGGCAGGCTTCTGCTCGAACACTTCACGCTGCATCGGCGCGCCGGCCGGAGCGAATTGCTCCTGCTGCTTGCGACGACGGGCGGCGATGAAGCGGAAGATCACGAACGCGATCAGGGCCATGATCAGGATGTCGAAGATCTGCATGCCCCGGAAACCGTCGCCCATGAACATCGACGCGAGCAGGCCACCGGCGGCGATGCCCGCCAATGGGCCGAGCCAGCGCGAAGCACCGCCGGCCTTGGCCGCGGCGCCAGCAGCACCGGCAGCGCCAGCGGTCGCTGCTGCGCCGCCCACGCCTGGAGAAGAGGGAGCCATCTGGCTGGTCTGGTGCGTCGGCGCAGCGCCGGCGCTTTTGCCACCACCAAAGCGCTTGGCGTTGGCGTCGAGGCTCATCGTCAGGCCGATGCACAACGCCATGGCGATGCTAAGAAAACGTTTCATAAAGGGTATTCCCGTTTTGTGGAGACACGCGCGCCATGTTGCACAGCTGAAGTGTTACTGGCTAGCGAGAGAGTGTTTCGGGCTTTTGCCTGACAGGTTGCGTTCAGCTTGGCGAGGCAATCAGCCGATGTACTTTTGTCTGTAGGAAAAGGCGATAGGTTCAGAGGGATTGATGCACTTGCGTCGCATAACCTGTGGGAGCGAGCCTGCTCGCGAAGGTGTCGTGTCAGGCAAATGATTGCTTGATGACACAGCGCTTTCGCGAGCAGGCTCGCTCCCACATGGGTTCAGTGCCGGTGATTAGATCGCTTCCAGCTTGGCATAGCCGAGCATCAGCCACTTGCTGCCTTCGCTGAAGTTCACCTGCACCCGGGCCTGGGCGCCGGAACCTTCGAAGTTGAGGATCACCCCTTCGCCGAAGATCGAGTGACGTACGGCCTGACCGAGCACAAAACCGGTTTCCGGAATCTCGCTGCCGTTGAACAGGCTGCTGCCGCTCATCGACTGGTTGCCGCCGAACGGTCGGCTGACGCTATTGGACAGGCGCACTTCCTGGATCAGGCCTTTCGGCACCTCGCGGACGAAACGCGACACCTTGTTGTAGGTTTCGCTGCCGTACAGGCGCCGGGTTTCGGCGTAGGTCATGACCAGATTCTGCATCGCCCGGGTGATACCGACGTAAGCCAGACGCCGTTCTTCCTCGAGACGCCCCGGTTCTTCCAGGCTCATCTTGTGCGGGAACAGGCCTTCTTCCATGCCCACGAGGAACACGTAAGGGAATTCCAGGCCTTTGGCGCTGTGCAGGGTCATCAGCTGCACGCTGTCTTCGTGCTCGTCGGCCTGAGTGTCGCCGGCCTCCAGCGAAGCGTGGCCGAGGAACGCCGCCAGTGGGGTCAGTTCTTCGTCCTCTTCGGTGTTCTCGAAGTTACGTGCGGCGCTGACCAGTTCCTCAAGGTTTTCCACCCGGGCCTGGCCTTTTTCGCCTTTTTCCGCTTCGTGATAAGCGATCAGGCCGGATTGCTCGATGACGGTTTGCGTCATCAGGTGCAGCGGCATCTCGGCGCACTTGGCGGCGAGGTTCTCGATCAGTTCGATAAATGCACCGAGCGCGCTCGCTGCACGGCCGGTCAGGCCTTTGTTGGCCACCAGCTGGCGCATCGCTTCCCACATCGATACGTCGCTGTGCCGCGCATGCTCGCGGATCGCTTCGACGGTTTTCTCGCCGATGCCCCGCGCGGGTACGTTGATCACTCGCTCCAGCGCCGCGTCGTTGCCACGACCTTCGAGCAAGCGCAGGTAGGCCATGGCGTTCTTGATTTCCGCGCGTTCGAAGAAGCGCTGACCGCCATAGATGCGGTACGGGATGCGCTCGCGCAGCAGGGCTTCTTCGAGCACCCGCGACTGGGCGTTGGAGCGGTACAGAATCGCAATATCGCTACGGGCCAGACCGGTTTTCAGCGCGCTTTCGATGGTTTCCACCACGTAACGCGCTTCGTCGTGTTCGTTGAACGCGGCGTACAGGTTGATCGCTTCGCCGTCGCCGCCGTCGGTCCACAGCTCTTTACCGAGACGCCCGGTGTTGTTGGCGATCAGCGCGTTGGCGGCTTTGAGGATACCGGCGGTGGAGCGGTAATTCTGTTCCAGACGAATCGTTTCGGAGTCCGGGAAGTCCGAAGAGTACTGATGGATGTTCTCGATCTTCGCCCCGCGCCAGCCGTAAATCGACTGGTCGTCGTCGCCGACCACCATCAGGCTGTCGCCGCCCTTGCCGAGCAGGCGCAACCAGGCGTACTGCACGGCGTTGGTGTCCTGGAATTCGTCGACCAGAATATGCCGGAAGCGCTTTTGGTAGTGCGCCAGCAGGCCCGGGTGATCGCGCCACAGATCGAGGGCGCGCAGCAGCAGCTCGGAGAAATCGATCACGCCAGCCCGCAGGCATGCCGCCTCGTAGGCTTCGTAGATGCCGCGCATGGTGGCCAGGAACAGGTCGCCGCTGGCCTGAATGTGTTGCGGCCGCAGACCTTCGTCTTTCTGGCCGTTGATGAACCACTGCGCCTGACGCGCCGGCCAGCGTTGCTCGTCCAGGCCCAGCTCGCGGATCACCCGCTTGACCAGACGCTGCTGGTCATCGCTGTCGAGAATCTGGAAGGTCTGGCTCAGGCCCGCTTCCTGCCAGTGCGCCCGCAGCAAGCGGTGCGCGAGGCCGTGGAAGGTGCCGACCCACATGCCGGCCGGGTTGATGCCCAGCAACTGCTCGATGCGATGGCGCATCTCGGCAGCGGCCTTGTTGGTGAAGGTCACCGACAGGATGGAGTGAGGTGAGGCGTTTTCGACCTGGATCAACCAGGCGATACGGTGCACCAGCACTCGGGTTTTACCGGAACCGGCGCCGGCCAGGACCAACTGACGGCCAACGGGGGCTGCTACGGCCTGGCGTTGGGCATCGTTGAGGGAGTTCAGCAGAAGGGAGAGATCATCGCGCATCGGGGCATTCTAGGGTGCGCCGCAGGCCCGGGCAAACCGTGCGTTGCATTAGCCGATGAAAGTGCTGCCGATGACGACCGGTCGGTCACTGGCTGCAGGCTTCGGCCCGTCTCGCCTGAGGGGTTGCAGCGGTGCGCAAGCGGCGGAAAATTTCCCCGCAATTGTGATCGGCAGCAGTTTGGCATCGGGATCGGCTTGTGTATGCTCCGTCCACGTTTCGGGCGCACGCCCTCCTATAAGAACAAGAACGTTGCCCATGATCCTCAGCGCCGAACTGTCGGGGCCCTCCGTGGACCCCCGGGTGATCCGCAAGCACTATGCCGTCGAAATGGCGGTGGAGCGCACGCGTCTGCTGTATCAGGGCTCGTTGTTGCCCACGCTGTTCATGTTGATCAATGGTCTGGTCTGCGCCGCTTTGCTCTGGAGCCCGCAGCGCTACTTCGTGGTCAGCGTCTGGCTGGTGTGGCTGCTGTCGCTGGTCGCGCTGCGGGTGATTCAGGTGGCCGCGTTCGATTCGGCGATTCCCGATCGTCAGGCCCGGCCAATCTGGTTCCGCATGTTCCTGCTCGGTTCGACCATGACCGGCCTGACGCTGGCCGGAGCCGGCATCGCTCTGGTGCCCGCTGACAACTTCATGCAGCAAGCCTGGGTATTCGGCCTGATCGGCGCGGCAACGCTGTCGGCCAGCGTCGCCTACGCGGTGAGCCTGCCGGCGTTCCTCTCGTTTACCTTGCCGTGCCTGCTGCCAGCGATCGGCTACCTGTTCTGGGGCGGCGACGATCAGGCCCGGGGCTGGGGCTGGCTGGGTCTGATCCTGCTCGGTTCGTTGAGCGTGGTGGCGTGGCAGGTCAATCGGCTGATCGACCGTGGATTGCTTCGGCGCTTCCAGAATCAGCATCTGATCGAGCATTTACAGCAAGCGCAAACGCGCAGCGAACAACTCAATCAGGAGCTGGGCAAAGAGATCGAACAGCGCCGCTGTGCCGAGGCGCAATTGCGTGAAGCGCAGGTCGATCTCGAAAATCGCGTGGCCCAGCGCAGCCGCGAACTGGATGCCGCCAATCAGGCCCTGAGCAAAAGCGAAGCGCGCCTGGCGCTGGCGCTCAAGGCCAGTGAGCTCGGATTGTGGGACTGGAATCTGCAGACCGACGAGGTCCATCACACGCAGATTCAGGAACTGTTCGGCCTCGCCCCGGAATACGTCACGGCGCTGCTGCGCGACCTCAAGCCGCGATTGCATCCTGAAGATGTGCCGTCACTCAAGTTCGCCCTGGTCGAGCATCTGAAGGGGCGCACCGAGGATTATCAGGTCGAATATCGCCTGCGCCATGGCGACGGCCACTGGGTGTGGATCGAGGACCGTGGCCGTGCCGTGGAGCGCAGCGCCAGCGGCCGGGTGATCCGCATGGTCGGTACTCGCCGCGATATCAGCGCCAGCAAAAGCCTCGAAGAGCAGCAGCGGCTGGCGGCCACGGTGTTCGAAGCGGCCAGCGAAGGCATCGTGATTCTTGACCCGAACTACGCGCTGATTGCGATCAATCAGGCTTTCAGCCGGGTCACCGGTTACGAGATCGACGACATGCTCGGGCGCAACGTCGTCGAGTTGCCCTGCAGCCGCGATGCCCATCGCCACTATGTGGCGATCCGGCATGCACTGGAGCAGCACGGCAGTTGGCAGGGTGAGTTGGTGGAAACCCGCAAGAACGGCGAGCTGTATCCGCAGTGGCTGCAACTCAATGCCGTGCGTGATAGCCGGGGCAATGTCAGCCATATCGTCGGCTTCTTCGCCGATCTCTCGGCGCGGCGTGCCTCGGAAGAACGCCTGCGTTATCTGACCCATTACGATGAGCTCACCGGCCTGGCCAACCGTTCACTGTTCCGCGAACGCCTGCACGAAGCCCATCAGCGCGTGCGGCAGGGCGGGCGCCGCAGTCTCGCATTGCTGCACATCAATCTGGATCGCTTCAAATTGCTCAATGACAGCCTCGGCCATGAAGTCGCCGATCAGCTGCTGCAAAAAATGGCGCGGCGGCTGGTCAATGCCTTGCCTGAGGCCGACACCATTGCGCGCTTGTCCGGAGACGAGTTTGCCGTGCTGTTCGATGCTTACGGCAATCTGTCGAGCCTGGCACGGGTAGCGACGCGGTTGTCGGCCAAGCTGCGTTTGCCGCTGAGCGTCGACGGGCATGAACTGGTGGTCAGCGCTTCGATGGGCATCAGCCTGCTGCCGGACAACGCGCGGGAGATTTCCGCGCTGGTCAGCCAGTCGAACATGGCCATGCAGCATGCCAAACATCTGGGCGGCAACAATTTCCAGTTCTTCACCGACAGCCTGCAAGCCAGCACACTCGAACGCTTGCAGCTGGAAAACCACTTGCGCCGAGCCATTGAAGAACAGCAACTGACAGTGTTCTACCAACCCAAACTGTGCCTGCAAACCGGTCGGATGAATGCCGCTGAAGCGCTGGTGCGCTGGGATCATCCGAGCATGGGCCAGGTGCCGCCGGCAGATTTCATTGGCCTGGCCGAAGAGACCGGTCTGATCGGGCCGATCGGCGAATTCGTCTTGCGTCAGGCGTGCTGGCAAGCCTGCGAATGGCAGCGCCAGGGCCTGGCGCCGATCCGCGTGTCGGTGAACCTGTCGGTGCATCAGCTGCGCCAAGGCAAGCTGGTCAGTCTGGTCCGGCAAGTGCTGGAAGAAACCGGGCTGGCGCCGCACTACCTCGAGCTGGAGCTGACCGAAAGTCATTTGCTCGACAGCGTCGAACACATCATTGCCACATTCCAGCAACTGCGCGATCTGGGATTGAAACTGGCGATCGATGATTTCGGTACCGGGTATTCGTCGTTGAGTTACCTCAAGCGCATTCCGGTGGATTACGTGAAGATCGATCAGGCGTTCATTCGCGGCTTGAGCGAGGGCAGTGCGGACGCGGCGATCACTCGCGCGATCATCGCCATGGCTCACGGACTGGCCCTCAAAGTCGTCGCCGAGGGTGTCGAGCGTGAGGATCAGCTGGCATTTCTGCGCGCCGAACGCTGCGACGAAGTGCAAGGTTATCTGATCAGCCGGCCGGTGGACGCTGCCCGTCTGGCCGGGCTTCTGCGTGATCAGGCAAATCCGCAGTAAGGGCTACATGCACCTCAGCGCGCCTGATGCCGGGACATCGAGTTACGCATTGAGCAGGCAAAATGCCCATTCATGTAGTATAACTACAAGCTTGCTACATCCTTGCCCACAAGAAGAGTCCAGCCCCTTGAATCTGCTGCAACACATCGCCCAGTCACGTCACCTGTTACGCAAGTCGGAGCTCAAGGTCGCCGACCACGTGCTGCTTGACCCTGCGGCAGTGATGCACAGCTCCATGGCCGACCTGGCTCACAGCGTCGGCATCAGCGAGCCGACCATCGTGCGCTTCTGCCGCGCCATCGGTTGTTCCGGCTTTCAGGATCTCAAGCTGAAACTGGCGCAAAGCCTGGCCGCCGGCGCCAGCTTCGGCCAGTTCGCGATCCACGAAGATGACTCCGTCGCCGACTACAGCCTGAAGATTTTCGACACCACGCTGCACACCCTGATGGAAGTGCGCGAGAAGCTCGACCCGGTGGAGTTACAGCGCGCGGTGACGCTGATGTCCCAGGCGCAGCGTGTCGAGTTCTATGGCTTCGGTGCTTCCGGTGCGGTGGCCGCGGATGCACAGCACAAGTTCTTCCGTTTGTTGCTGACCGCAGCGGCGTATTCCGATCCGCACATGCAGGCGATGTCGGCTGTGACGCTGAAGCCTACCGATGTGGCGATCTGTATTTCCCAGTCGGGGCGCTCCAAGGATTTGCTGATCACCGCTAACCTCGTTCGCGAAAGCGGGGCGTCGTTGATCACCCTGTGTCCGAGCCAGACGCCGTTGGCCGAACTGTCGACCGTCAATCTGGCGATCGATGTGCATGAAGACACCGAGATCTATACGCCGCTGACCTCGCGAATCGCCCATCTGGTGGTGATCGACGTGCTGGCGATGGGCGTGGCCATGGCGCGCGGGCCGAGCCTGGTCAATCATCTCAAGAGCGTGAAGCGCAGTCTGCGCAGTCTGCGTTTGTCGCCCAAGGCCGTGAAAGCGCTGGACGATTGAGCAAGGTCGTTCCGACCTTGTTCGCGAGCAGGCTCGCTCCCACAGGGGGGCTTCTGAGAACATAAATTCTGGGTCATAACGGGATCAAATGTGGGAGCGAGCCTGCTCGCGAAAGCGTCCTCAACAACAGCACATCCCTGCGCACATTTCATCACATTGTCATCCCCGCGCAGCCAAACCGTCATCCCCCACGCCTATCGTAAAACTCCCGTACTCGCCCTGGGAGACTCGAAATGGCTCAGCCCTACGAAGAACGCAACAGCGCCGCGAAAACCCGTCGTCAGCAGGAAGATCAGCGCCGCATGGAATTTCGCCGCGCAATCGAGGATCGCTTCGAACTTCGCCAGCTTCAGGCCGAGATCGGCGATTTTCCCGAGATCACGCACTGGCAGGCAGCGCCCGCCGCTTCCCGTCGAAACGCTCAACCAGCGCAATAATCTGCGCCCGCTCGCTGCGGATGAACGCCAGGAAGGCGTGCGCCACCGGTGACAGCCGTTTGGCTTTGGCTTGCACCAGACACCAGCTGCGCATCAGCGGCAACTCCTCGACCGGCAGCTCGACCAGGCCGCCGGTCGCCAGCTCCAGATTCAGGGCGTGGCGCGTCAGCAGCGCCAGGCCCAGACCCGCCAACACGCATTCGCGCTGAGCTTCGGCCGAGGCCACTTCCTGGGTCTGAGTGAAGTGCACGCGTTTTTCCTTGAAGTATTCCTCGCAGGCCAGACGTGTGCCCGAGCCCGGCTCGCGGATCAGCAGCGTATACGGTTCCAGATCCTGCAAGCGCAGCGGGCCCATGTGCGCCAGCGGATGATCCGGGCGCGCCACGGCGACAATCGGATTGTTGAGGAACGGCAGGAATTCCAGGCCCATGTCCTGCGGCACCATCGACATGATCACCAGATCATCGCGGTTGTCCGAGAGGCGGCGAATGACCTGGCCACGGTTGACCACAGTCAGCTGCAAATTGACTTCCGGATGCTGGCGCTTGAACGCGGCGAACAGATGCGGCACGAAATATTTGGCGCTCGATTCCACTGCCAGTTTCAGCTGACCCTGCAGCGAACCCTGCATGTCCGACAGTTGCATATCGAGGTTTTCCAGCCGCCCGAAAATGTCGCGACTGGCACGTTGGAGCGCTTCCGCCGCCTCGGTCATGTAGAGTTTTTTGCCGACATAGTCGAACAGCGGCTGGCCAATCAGCTCTTCCAGCTGACGAATCTGTAGGCTCACGGCCGGTTGTGTGAGGGACATTTCCTCGGCGGCGCGGCTGTAGGAGCGTAAATCACACACCTCATTAAAGATCTGCAACTGACGCAATGTCATACGCATCAATGACTTACGCATTTTATTCGGGCTCTCACGGCACACGGTTGTTCCGACTATAAGTGTTTACTTATGCCTGACCCAATTTTTATTCATTTTTGTTAATCCCTCAGCAGCGCTAGTGTGGACCTGCGACTGAATTGAAACATTTGGTCACGCGTCGACCTGGCTCCAGCAGGTCGTGGTGCCACCGGCTCAAGGGAATTTCCAAGTGATAAAAAAGATCCTGATCGCCAACCGTGGTGAGATTGCCGTACGCATCGTACGAGCCTGCGCCGAAATGGGCATTCGCTCGGTTGCGATTTTCTCCGATGCCGATCGCCATGCCTTGCATGTAAAGCGTGCGGACGAGGCCCACAGCGTCGGTGCCGAGCCACTGGCCGGTTACCTGAACCCGCGCAAGCTGGTGAACCTCGCCGTGGAAACCGGCTGCGATGCGCTGCACCCCGGCTACGGTTTCCTGTCGGAAAACGCCGAGCTGGCGGAAATCTGCGCTGAGCGCGGCATCAAATTCATCGGCCCGTCGGCGGAAGTCATCCGGCGCATGGGCGACAAGACCGAAGCGCGGCGCAGCATGATCAAGGCCGGCGTACCGGTGACGCCCGGCACCGAGGGCAACGTCTCCGGCATCGAAGAAGCCTTGGTTGAGGGCGACCGCATCGGTTACCCGGTAATGCTCAAGGCCACCTCCGGTGGTGGCGGTCGCGGTATCCGTCGCTGCAACAGCCGCGAAGAACTCGAACAGAACTTCCCCCGGGTCATCTCCGAAGCCACCAAGGCGTTCGGTTCGGCGGAAGTGTTCCTGGAAAAATGCATCGTCAATCCCAAGCACATCGAAGCGCAGATCCTTGGCGACAGCTTCGGCAACGTCGTGCATCTGTTCGAGCGTGACTGCTCGATCCAGCGCCGCAATCAGAAGCTGATCGAGATCGCGCCGAGCCCACAGCTGACCCCGGAACAGCGCGGCTACATCGGCGACCTGTCGGTCCGTGCGGCCAAGGCAGTGGGTTACGAGAATGCCGGCACCGTGGAGTTCCTGCTCGCCGAGGGCGAGGTGTACTTCATGGAAATGAACACGCGGGTGCAAGTGGAACACACCATCACCGAAGAAATCACCGGCATCGACATCGTCCGCGAACAGATTCGCATCGCTTCCGGCCTGCCACTGTCGGTAAAGCAGGAAGACATCCAGCACCGTGGCTTTGCGTTGCAGTTCCGTATCAACGCCGAAGACCCGAAGAACAACTTCCTGCCGAGCTTCGGCAAAATTACCCGTTACTACGCCCCCGGCGGCCCGGGCGTGCGCACCGACACGGCAATCTACACCGGCTACACCATTCCGCCGTTCTACGACTCGATGTGCCTGAAACTGGTGGTCTGGGCGCTGACTTGGGAAGAGGCGATGGACCGTGGTCTGCGGGCGCTGGACGACATGCGTCTGCAGGGCGTGAAGACCACCGCCGCGTACTACCAGGAAATCCTGCGCAACCCGGAATTCCGTAGCGGCCAGTTCAACACCAGCTTCGTTGAAAGCCACCCGGAACTGACCAACTACTCGATCAAGCGCAAACCCGAAGAGCTGGCCCTGGCCATCGCCGCCGCCATCGCCGCCCACGCAGGCCTGTGAGGAATACAAGAATGAGCAAGAAAATCTTCGTAACAGACACCATCCTGCGCGACGCTCACCAATCGCTGCTCGCCACCCGCATGCGCACCGAAGACATGCTGCCGATCTGCGACAAGCTCGACAAGGTCGGCTACTGGTCGCTGGAATGCTGGGGCGGCGCGACGTTCGACGCCTGTGTGCGCTTTCTCAAGGAAGACCCGTGGGAGCGCCTGCGCCAACTGCGTGCGGCGTTGCCCAACACCCGTCTGCAAATGCTCCTGCGCGGGCAGAATCTGCTCGGCTATCGCCATTACAGCGACGACGTGGTCAAAGCCTTCGTCGCCAAAGCAGCGGTGAACGGCATCGACGTGTTCCGCATTTTCGATGCGATGAACGATGTGCGTAACCTGCGCGTGGCCATTGAAGCGGTGAAGGCTGCCGGCAAACACGCACAGGGCACCATCGCCTATACCACCAGTCCGGTGCACACCATCGAGGCCTTCGTCACCCAGGCCAAGCAAATGGAATCCATGGGCTGCGACTCGGTAGCGATCAAGGACATGGCCGGTCTGCTGACCCCGTATGCCACCGGTGAACTGGTGCGCGCGTTGAAAGCCGAGCAGTCGTTGCCGGTGTTCATCCACTCCCACGACACCGCTGGCCTGGCCGCCATGTGCCAGCTCAAGGCGATCGAAAACGGCGCCGATCACATCGACACCGCGATCTCCAGCTTCGCCTCGGGCACCAGCCATCCGGGCACCGAGTCGATGGTTGCCGCGCTCAAGGGCACCGAGTACGACACCGGCCTGAACTTGGAGCTGCTCCAGGAAATCGGCCTGTACTTCTATGCCGTGCGCAAGAAGTACCACCAGTTTGAAAGCGAATTCACCGCCGTCGATACCCGTGTGCAGGTCAACCAGGTGCCGGGCGGGATGATCTCCAACCTCGCCAACCAGTTGAAAGAGCAGGGCGCTCTGAATCGCATGGGCGAAGTGCTCGCAGAAATCCCGCGCGTACGTGAAGACCTCGGCTTCCCGCCGCTGGTGACCCCAACCTCGCAAATCGTCGGCACCCAGGCTTTCTTCAACGTGCTGGCCGGCGAGCGTTACAAGACCATCACCAACGAAGTGAAGCTGTACCTGCAGGGCGGCTACGGCAAGGCACCGGGCGTCGTGAATGAAAAACTGCGGCGTCAGGCGATCGGCAGCGAGGACGTCATTGACGTGCGCCCGGCCGATCTGCTCAAACCGGAAATGACCAAGCTGCGTGCCGATATCGGTGCACTGGCCAAGTCCGAAGAAGACGTACTGACCTTCGCCATGTTCCCGGACATCGGCCGCAAGTTCCTCGAAGAGCGTGCCGCCGGCACCCTCACGCCGGAAGTGCTGTTGCCAATCCCGGAAGCGGGCGCCGTTGCTTCGGCGGGCGGCGAAGGCGTGCCGACCGAGTTCGTCATCGACGTCCACGGCGAAACCTATCGCGTCGACATCACCGGTGTCGGCGTCAAGGCTGAAGGCAAGCGCCACTTCTATCTGTCCATCGACGGCATGCCGGAAGAAGTGGTGTTCGAGCCGCTCAACGAATTCGTTGGCGGCGGCAGCAGCAAACGCAAACAGGCCTCGGCACCAGGCCATGTCAGCACCACCATGCCCGGCAACATCGTCGATGTGCTGGTCAAGGAGGGCGACAGCGTCAAGGCTGGCCAGGCGGTACTGATCACCGAAGCGATGAAGATGGAAACCGAAGTCCAGGCCGCCATTGCCGGCAAGGTTGCCGCGATTCATGTGGCCAAGGGCGACCGGGTCAACCCGGGCGAAATCCTCATCGAGATCGAAGGCTGAGATAACAGTCGCGATCCAACGCTTTAAACCTCGGGGGAGCATGTGCTCCCCTTTTTTTTGCCTGTGATTTTCGACCTTGTCAGGTCATTGCCAAGGATCACATGTGGGAGCGAGCCTGCTCGCGAATGCGCCAGGTCAGCCAATAGCATCTTTGTATGATCCAGCGCTTTCGCGAGCAGGCTCGCTCCCACAGGAGGCGTGCTTAATGCATCAGAACGCCATGCGCCATTGACCCGCCACGCCATACGTTCGGCTGTCATTACCCAGCTCACCCGTTAAGCCCACGCCCAGTGTGTGCGCCGCCGATAGACCAAGGTCGAGCCCCGCATCCACCGCGAGGCTGTTCCGATCCAGTGTCGCCCCGGTCACTTCAAAGCGCTTGCCGCCCTTGCGCAGTTGCTGGCGGGTGTCGCTGTCGATCGCGCCGAAGGTATGTTTCCAGCCTGCGCTCAAGCGCGGGGTCAAATGCATGCCGTTATCCAGCGTATTGATCTGCGCAAGCCGCAGGCCAAAGGTGCTGCTGAAGTTGTCGCGGGTCTGGCCGTAGACTTTCAACGCCGCGTCGCCGCCCTTTTCGTTGTAGCTGTCGCGCTGATAGCGCTGATAGCCGAGGCTGGCGAAGGGTTCGAGGGTCACGTTGTTGCGGCCCAGGTTGAACCCGGCCTCGGCAAATGCTTGCTGAGTATTGGCGTCGTAATTGCCCTTGAGACGATCGCTGAAACCCTTGAACGCTACCCGCCGTGTGCTGCTGCCGTCATGGCTGGCGTAGGTCGCACCTAGGCGCAAAGACAGCGGGCCGTCCTGACGCACGGCATAGGCACCGAGGTGCCAGCTGTCGAGGTCGCCGTTGTACTGGCGGGCATCGAGTTTCGTCTGCGATTTGCCACCAAGCAGGCCGACATGCCAGTGCTCGTCGAGTCGCCAGTCAGCGCCCACGACCAGCCCTTGCGTGGCATGTTGGAGGATACCGTCAGCGTCGCGATCAACCTTGCCGCCGTGGCCCAGCGCCTGAATCCACACCTGCCCGGAATCTTCGTTGCCTGCGGCCTGACGCGGTGAACTGCGCGAGCCGAAGGTCGAGGCGGAATGATTGTCCAGCTGCCGCATTGCCGAAAGCATGCTCGTACTGACCGGCGTGATACTGCTCAGCGTGGCTTTGGCGAGGTTGGCATTGCTGCCTGCGGCAAGTTGATCGAGGGCGATGGGCGCGGTGGTTTTATCGCTGGTCAGCAGTGCGGCGACGGCCCTGTTGGTGCCGATATCGAAAGCTTGAGTGTAAGCCCCTCGATTATCCAAGCTCTGCGCAATCGAACGAGCACTGCGCGTTCGGGCCAGTTGTTCGAACCCTACATCGTTGCGCACGTAGTGCAGGTTCACCGCGTTTGGCTCATAGGAGAGCGTTGGTGTCATGTAGGCCAGATTGGTGGTGACCTCACCGAACTCGCCATCAATGACGTTTGCAGACAACAGCCGATACTCATTGGTACGAGCGTAGTCGCCCGGTACGCCATAAATCTCGACACGCGCACCTCCCAGGCTCGCGGTGCCCTGAACATGCACGGGATCTGAGCCGCGGTCGGCAGATACGGCGTAAGAAAACACAGCGTCCTCATGGAGCGTCAGATTGCCTTTGATATTGGGAGAGCCGTGTTGCTGGCTGGCAAGCAGGGTTCCTGCGACATACAGCCCCGTCACGTGTCCATAACCGCCAAAAACCGCTCCCGGGTCGACATCGACACCATTGATCGATGCGTAGTTGAGCAGCACGGCGTCGGCTTTGACGTCAGCATCACCCTCGAAAACGTGACGCAATGTCCACTGCCCGCGTGCGATTCGCATAGCCGAGAAGTTGCGCGTCTCACCGATCTCGCCGCCTTCTACGGCATTGAACAGCAGCCCGTTCGCACCTTTGCCACCGTCCAGGCGACCGTCCCAACGCGCGCCCTTATTGATCACCAGCAGGTCATCTCCATCGCCCAGTTGCAGGGATACGCCGTCGATATTCTCGAGCGGGCTCGAGACAAAAGAGCGCTGCGTCGTGATCGCCAACATGTCGCGTTCAAACGGGTCGACGAGATCGAATTCCTCATCGCCGGTTTCCTCCACCACGAACTCTGGAAACTCCAGCCCTTCATAAAAGGCCGGACTGAAATCCTCGATCGCAACCGTCGCGCGTACGGCATCGACCGAAGGCGCGTCAGAGGCCTGTCCGGGCGACGGAGAAGTGTGCTCCAGCGGGCCGATGAATTCCTTGATCGCAAACAAGTCATCAGGATCCGCTTTCGGCGTGGGCGTTTTCTTCTTTCGAGGCTTGGCGGTTTTGTCTTCGCTGATCTCTGCAGAAACCTGGACGTCAGGTTGCTGTTCGATGGACGCCTCGGCAGATCCAATGGTCAGCGCGATCGCCAAAGCGAGGTGATGGGGACGGTATTTGTGTAGGGCAGGCATCGAGTTCAACCTCCTTGTATGAAAGGCTCAACTCTATTGCTGCCTTGAAAAACACGATGTCGGTCGGTTCCTGATGCTGTGCAGGCGACGTCGGACCGTTCTGTCGAAAATCCTCACGGGATTTCGCAAACAAGACTTTTGCGCGGTGGCGGCGGTTCGTTTTCCTACAGCCGATATGGGTCACAGCGACATACGTCGGGGTACATCTGCATTGTTTTGCGTCGATTGAAGCCCCAGCGGCTCCCGTCTGCATTTTGTTGCAGTTTAATTACCAAAACTGTCATCACGCTGCATTAAATTGCGTCTTCACAAAACGAATTAGCCGCGTCATGAGTAAACTCAAATCTGCACGGGACCTTACTGTCCTTGATCGAATGGCGCTCATCGAAAGCATTCAGCAATCACTGGCCGAAGGCACTCTGGAAATCGGTGACGCCGTGCGCCGTTTACGGGTCGAAGTCACCGGTCTGCATCAGACCCAGTTCGCGAAGATGTGCAAGATTTCAGTGCGCACGCTGGTGCATATCGAACATGGCGAAGGCAATCAGACCCTGAAGTCGCTGAACGCGGTGTTCCGCCCCTTCGGCATGAAAATGGGCGTAGTGCGGATTCGCCGGGACACCATTTGAATGCACCTCAACTACGGCGCACATACGCCTTGCCGAAATGCCGCTCCATCCGTGCCTGAATCAGCTCCAGCCCGATCGACATCAGCCAGTAGATGATCGCCGCCGTGGTGAGCATTTCGATGTAGCGATAGCTTGAGCGCCCGTAGGACTGGGCGAGAAACATCACTTCCCAGACGCCCATTACCGAGATCAGCGACGAGTCCTTGAGCATCGAGATGAACTGGTTGGTGGTCGGCGGGATAATCGTGCGCATGGCCTGGGGCAGGGTGATGCGCCAGAAGATCACGCTTTCGCGCAGGCCCAGCGCCAGGGATGCTTCGCGTTGGCCGTGATCGACGCCGAGGATGCCGGCGCGGAAGATTTCGCTCAGGTAGGCGCCATAGTTCAGCGACAGGGCAATGATGCCGGCGACGATGGCGCCGGGGACGATGCCCAGTTGCGGCAGGCCGAGGTAGATCAGCAGGATCTGGATCAGCAATGGCGTGCCGCGAAAGAACGAGGTGTAGAAACTGGCGATGCCAAACGCCACGGCGCTGCTCGACAGGCGCGCCAGCGCGGTGATGAAACCGAGCAGCGACGAGGCGATGATCGAGCAGGCGCAGAGGAACAGGGTCAGCGCTGCGCCTTGCAGGAAGCCGTTCGGCGCCAGCTTCAGGCCAACGAGGTTGGGCAGTTTGTCGAGGATGATCGCGAACTTCAGGTCGAAGCTCAGGAAGAATCCGGCGAACAGGCAGAAAAGCGCAGCCCACGTCAGGTACAGGCGCGTACGGAACCCGAAAAGCTTTTGCAGGCGGGTTTCAGCCACCGGTTGCGGTGGCTGGGGCGGGGTCGGAAAGGAAGTCATTGGCTGATATCGGCGCCGATCCATTTCTGCGACAGCTTGCTCAGGGTGCCGTCCTGTTTCAGCTGGGCGAACACCTCGCGCACCTTGGCGTCCCACTGCGGGTCACCCTTTTCGATGGCCACCGAGTTCGGTTCCGAGTACAGCGGTTCGCCGGCCAATTTGAAGCGCTGGTCCTGATTCAGACGCGGCTGTGCGGTGACCAGATTGGTAAGGATTGCATCCAGGCGCACGCCGGCGCCCAGGCCCAGATCCTGGAAGGCGACGTTGTCGGTGTCATAAGGAGCGATCTGCACATCCTCGAACGGATACTGCAACTGCGTATCCTCGGCGCCTTCGATCACCAGATTTTTGTTCAGATAACTTTCGTAGCTGGAGGCGCTGGTCAGGCCGACTTTTTTGCCGCTCAGATCCTTGGCGCTGTGGATGCGATCGTCCTTGGCATTGACCACGATTACCGCTGGCGAGGCGTAGTACTCGACCGGGAAGTCGAACACTTCTGCGCGGGCCTTGCTCGGGGTCATCGAGCAGATGCAGATGTCGTAGCGCCCGCTCCAGCGACCGGCGGCGATCACGTCCCAGGACGGCGTTTCGAGACGCAGTTTGACGCCAAGCTTATCCGCCACCGCTTTGGCAACGTCGACATCGAAACCGTCGAGTTGATTCTGCTCATTGAGAAACGAGAAGGGCGGATAGCTTTCCATGAGCACGCCGACCAGCTCTTTTTTCTGTTCGACACGGTCCAGCGTCGCGCCGCCGAAGGCTTGGGTGGAGGCCAGAATGGTCAGGCCCAGGGCCAATAGCGGTTGGAATTTCACAGTCGCTTCCTGTTGAAAAAAGAGGTTGTTATTAACCGAGTGGTGCGTATTAAATAGTTATAAGAACGACTCTGATAGTGAGTTATTTTCATAAGCATATGAGTGAAAAGCATATGGGCGCAGCAAGTACGGTCATTCTCGATGGCGGCATGGGCCGTGAACTGCAACGCGCCGGGGCGCCATTTCGCCAGCCCGAGTGGTCGGCACTGGCGCTGAGTGAAGCGCCGCAGGCGGTCGAGGCGGTGCATGCCGCTTACATCGCCAGTGGTGCCAATGTGATCACCAGCAACAGTTACGCGGTGGTGCCGTTTCACATTGGCGAGGCGCGCTTTGCGGCTGAAGGCCAAGCGCTCGCGGCATTGGCGGGTGAGTTGGCACGGCGTGCCGTGCAGGCGTCGGGCAAAGCAGTGCGGGTTGCCGGTTCATTGCCGCCGCTGTTTGGTTCGTACCGTCCGGATCTGTTCGAGGCTGGTCGCGTGACCGAACTGTTGACGCCTTTGGTTAACGGTCTGGCGCCACATGTGGACCTGTGGCTGGCAGAAACGCAAAGCTCGATCGTCGAGGCCCGCGCTATCCACGCCGGGCTGCCGAAGGACGGTAAACCGTTCTGGCTGTCATTCACGCTCAAGGATGAAGACACCGATGAAGTGCCGCGCCTGCGCTCTGGCGAGCCAGTGGCCGAAGCGGCTGCGGTGGCGGCTGAACTCGGCGTCGAAACCCTGCTGTTCAACTGCAGTCAGCCTGAAGTGATTGGCGCAGCAATCGACGCGGCGCGCGCAACCTTTGAGCGTCTCGGCGTCAGGATCAATATCGGCGCGTATGCCAACGCGTTTCCTCCGCAACCGAAAGAAGCCACGGCCAACGACGGGCTCGACCCGTTGCGTGACGATCTTGATCCGCCGGGGTATCTGCACTGGGCGCTGGACTGGCAACAGCGCGGCGCCAGTCATCTGGGTGGCTGCTGCGGGATCGGGCCAGAGCACATTGCGGTGCTGGCGCAAGAACTGCGTTGTTAAGAAAGACCCCGCCCATTGTGGGAGCGAGCCTGCTCGCGAAAGCGGTCAGTCAGTCAACATCTGCGGTGACTGACACACCGCCTTCGCGAGCAGGCTCGCTCCCACAGGGGTATCCGTGAAGTTCAGCTACGGCATTCGGCCAGACCTTTGAGTTGGCCAGCAGGCGTCTGGTTTTCATCGCTCAGCCAGCGCTCGAACCCTGCACCAATCGCCGGCCATTCCGCATCCAGAATCGAATACCACGCGGTGTCGCGGTTCTGCCCCTTGACCACCATGTGCTGGCGAAACACCCCTTCGAAACTGAAGCCCAGACGCTCGGCCGCGTATTTGGAGCGGGCGTTGCCGTTGTTGCACTTCCATTCCAGGCGCCGGTAACCCAGCTCGAACGAATATTTTGCCAGCAGGTACACCGCCTCGGTGCTTTTCGGCGAGCGTTGCATTGGCGCACCGAAAGTGACGTGGCCGATTTCGATGCGGCCCTGCGCCGGGACGATCGACATCAGGCTGAGGATGCCTTGGACCTGACCAGTCGCACGGTCGATGATGCTGAAGAAATACGGGTCGCTGTTGGCTGCATGATTGTTCAGCCAGTCGTTGAACGCGCTGCGCTCGGGAAACGGACCGTAAGGCAAGTAATCCCAAAGCTTCGGATCGGCACCCGGCCCTTCGAGGGCGGCGTAAAGCTCATCGCCATGACGCGCCGGGTCGAGTTTTTCCAGACGAATGAAACGGCCCTCGAGCAGGGTGGCGGAGGGGGCGGGGACGCCTTTCCAGTCAGCGAGTGAAGCAGTCATGTGCGCGTCTCCTTAAAGGGCTTTACGAAACTGGATGAATCCCGGACGTTCGGCAATGCGCTCGTAGAGCTGGATCGCCGTGGCGTTGGTTTCATGGGTCAGCCAGTGGACTTTGCAGCAACCATCGGCCTTGGCGGTAGCGTAGACATGCTCGATCAACAGCCGACCGACTCCCGTGCCACGGGCTTCCGGCACCACCAGCAGATCCTGCAAATAGCAGGAATTTTCGATGCTCCAGTTCGAGCGATGATAGATGTAATGCACCATGCCCAATGCTTTGCCATCGGCCCACGCGAGGGCGGCGTGGGTCGGTTCATTCGGGTCGAGAAAGCGCTGCCAGGTGCTCTGGGTGACGGCGTCCGGCAGTTCCGTGTTGTAGAAGCGCAGGTACGCCTGCCATAGCGGCAGCCAAGCGGCGTGGTCGTTGGCGCTGACCGGGCGAATGTCGATCTGAGTCATGCGGATTTCCTTAGCGCATCAGGCTGGCGAGGGTTTGATCGTTGGCGTCGGGGCTGGCGGCGAGGCCTTCGCGCACCCCGGCGATATCTTCGGCGCTACGGTTCTGGCTGAGCTTGCGTTTGCCTTCGAGGCGGTCGATGGGAATGGCAAACCCGACGATGGCCTTGAGCATGCCGTCGATGTATTCGGCTGGCGCATCGTCGACCGACCATGGCTGGGCACGGCCTGCCTCGTGACGGTCGGTCAGGGTGCTGACAATGTCGAGCAACCGGCCGCCATCACTGAAGGTCTCGGCCTGGCCGTAGGCGTGCACGGCGATGTAGTTCCAGGTCGGCACGACCTTGCCGTGCTCGGCCTTGCTCGGATAGAAGCCCGGGCTGACGTAGGCGTCCGGGCCGGCGAAGATCAACATCGCCTCGGCGCCGTCACGCAGGTCTTTCCACTGCGGATTGGCCTTGGCCAGATGGCCGTAGAGCGTGCCGTATTCGCCCTGTTCGCGATGCAGCAGCACCGGCACGTGGCTGGCTTGCAGGCCGCTGTCACCGTGGCTGACCAGAATGGCCAGGCGCGTGGCGAGGATCAGTTCGTGCAGTTGGGACAAGTCTTCGATGGCAAAGGCGCGTGGCGTGTACATGGACAGATTTTCCTTGGCGAATGCCTGCATCCTAGGCAGGCTATTGGTCCGTTGTAAGAGCCATTGATGAGCCATTTCATAGGTCCATTCGCCATGCCCGATCTGCCACCCTTGTCGATGCCCTTCAACCCGGCCGGTATCGCGCTTGATCGCCGCCAAGGCCTGAGTCGCCAGCTCTATCAGGCTCTGCGCCTGCGGGTGCTGGATGGACGCCTGGCCAGTGGCACGCGATTGCCGGCCAGCCGAGACCTGGCCTCGGCGCTGGGCATTTCCCGTAACAGCGTGGTGCGTGCCTACGATCAGTTGTATGCCGAGGGCTTTATCGAAGGGCGCGTCGGCGACGGTACTTACGTGGCGCAATTGGCTCAGACAGCCACGTCGAAGAAAAAACTATCCACAAATTCATCCACAGGCTTGTCAACAGGCTTACCCACAGCCTTATCCACAAATTGGCTGGATTTACCTGTGAATCCATCCAGCAAAGTTATCCACAGTGGTGGCTTTTCTCGCATTGAAAGGCATCATTTACCTCGACCACCGAGCGGTCCGCCGCGCGCTTTTCGGGTGGGTGTGCCTGCATTCGATCTGTTCCCGTTCGAGGTCTGGGCCAAGCTGAACGCGGCTTTCTGGCGCAAACCGGATCTGCAGCAGCTGTGTTACGGCGACCCGGCCGGTGATGCGCGGCTGCGCGGCATGATTGCTGCGTATTTGCGCAGCTCGCGCGGCATGCAGTGCACGGCTGAGCAAATTGTGATCACCAGTGGCGCACAGCAGGGCATCAGCCTTTGTGCACAGTTGCTGGTCGAGCCGGGGGACGGGGTGGCGATCGAGAATCCGGGCTATCGCGCCGCCGGGCATGCCTTCGCTGTGGCGGGGGCGAAATTGCATGGGGTGGCGGTAGATAGCGACGGCATCGATTGCAGCGCCATGGCCCGGCTCAGCGATTGTCGGGTGGCTTATGTCACGCCGTCTCATCAGTACCCGACCGGAGTGGTGATGAGTCTGGCCCGGCGTCTGGAATTGCTCGCCTGGGCCGAGCGGGTCGGCGGCTGGATCGTCGAAGACGATTACGACGGTGAGTACCGCTACACCGGCGCACCGCTGGCGCCGTTGGCCGCACTTGATCGTCAGGGGCGTGTGCTCTACGTCGGCACCTTCGGCAAGGTCGCTTTTCCGGCGTTGCGCCTTGGTTATCTGGTGCTGCCGCCAGCGCTGGTCGACGCGTTTGCGCAACGCCGCGCCGTCGATGTGCGGCATTCGGAGGTCAGCACCCAAGCGGTGATGGCCGAATTCATGGCTGCCGGGCATTTCCAGCGACATATCCGTCGCATGCGCCGGGCTGCGCTGAGCCGGCGCAACTGCCTGCTCGAAGGCTGGCCGATGATCGCCGGTGTCGGTCAGTTGCCCGCCGTGTCGGCCGGGCTGCACCTGACCGTCGCCGTGGACAGCATCGAGCGCGAGCAGCAATTGATCGCTCAGGCCGCTGATGTCGATGTCGAAATCAACGGCCTGAGCAGCTACTGGTTACCCGACTCGACTACGCCCATGGATCAGCGCGCCGGCCTGGTGCTGGGTTTTGCCGCCGTACCTGAGCCTGCGATCAAAGCGGCGCTGTCGCGTCTGCGGCAGGCTTGGAGAGATTGAAGAACAGCGTTTCGGCGCTGCGAGTGGAAATTTCGCTGCGATGGATTTCTATCAGCCTCTGATTATCCACACCCGTTATTTCGGCGACGCCCCCCATGCGGTGCTGAGCGAGCGTTTTCATATGTCCACGCACAAATGCACCAACGGGCGCGTCGACGCTGCTGTAATGGAAATGCGCATAGCAGAGGACCTTGTCGGTATGCGCATCACGAATCTGATACTCGTCGAGAAAATCGTTCTGATGGCGCCTCAGACGCCGTCGGGTCAGGGTTTTCGAGATGCTCACTTCGCCCTTGTCCTTGAGCCACTCGACCCCGGCAGCTGTTGGCAGTTGTTGCTTGACCAGGCGGATTCGCGTGCTGGTGCCTTTTTGCTCCAGTGTCGTAGCCGCAGCGTCGAGCTTGTGGTTGAGCTCTTCGGACGGTTCATGCAGAGCAGCGGTGAGGTTACTCGCCGTTAACGCTTCATCGATCGCCGCACCGGCTTTGCGCAATAGGGTGGCGTGGTTGTGGTATTCCTCTTCGACCTCCACGGGGATGCGCGAGCCGCGTTTGAGACGCGCCTCGATGCGCCGATGAAACGCCGCCAGCCCGTCGATCAATGCCTGCCCTTCGCTGATGCTCTTGTTGAGGTTGGGCCGGGCTTTAGGCAACGGTGCAGGCCGTGCACTCTGCTCGACCCAGATACCTGGCGATTCCTCCTTGAATGTCGCGATCACTCTCGTCAGCGCCGTACCGACTTCGACCAGATCGGTGTTCTTGCCGTCGAGGCTTTTTTTCCGCTGGCCGACCAGGGTGCCCTTGTTGCGTGTCTTGATGATCTGCCGATTCGAAGCTGACGTTGCGGGTCTCGACGGACCGGCTTGCGGCACCAGTAGATGCCGGTAGCGCAACAGATCGGCGAGTCGATTGTCGGCGCTTTCCTTGAATGCGGCCACGCGCGCCTGCAATTGCCTGAGTCGTTCCGTGTGTATGTGTTCGGAATATTCACTCGCCAGGTCATCGAAACGCTTGTCCACGGAAGCGAACTGTTCGCTCACCTGACTCAGGGCGTCGATGCGTATGCGCAGATCACTGAGGCTTTCATCGGCGCTCAGGTCCCGCGAACTCTGAACGTTCAGCGCAGCATCTTCGAACAGACTGGCCAGCGCTTGTTGCGCCTCGACATGAGCGGTGGAATCGCCGGGCTTGATGCAGGTGTACTGGCCGAGACTGATCTGCAGAGTCTTCAGATCATCCAGCGGGTAGGGCGCCAGGCTGATGTTGTATTTCTGCTTTATCTCCAGGCCATCAGGTCCCAGCCTGGTCAGTTCATCCAGGCAGGCTTCAGCCGACTCCATTTTCTCGATAATGGTTTGAGTGGCATCGTTCAACTGTTCGAACGCAGAGGTGACCGCCTGCGATTCGCCGCGCAGTTCGTCGTCCAGTATCGCCTGCACCCTCAGTACGCGTTGCTGGTAATCCGAAGCGTTATTACTGAGCCACTCCTGCCCCAGAAACAACTGCATGTCCAACCGCTCCGGCATGACCGTGCGGTAGTTGGGAATCGATTGCTTGCAGTTGAGTGTCTTGATCAGCTGAATGTTCGCGGCATATTCGTTGTGCTGTGAATCGAGCGTGGCGAGGTACTGCGCAAGCGCTTGTTCGCGTGCCTGCGCAGGGGCATCGCGCAGGCTATTGCGTTCGGCATCGAGACGGCTGCCTTTGCTCTCCATCGTCAAATCGAACGCGGTAATCTGCTCGGACAATACGGCCACCTCCTGGTTTTTTTTGCCTTGCGCCACCTTGCGCCCGTCCTCCAGCCCGCCTCCGCGCAGGCGCAAACGCAGATCTATCACCCATTGGCCATTGGCGGTATAGGCAAGCCTGGGCCCGGCTGGTCGGGTGGGCTGACGCGTATCGACGATGTGCACATCGCCATGCGCGTTGCGCGCGACTTCGAACCAGCGCTCACCGACCCGGGCGTACCATTTGTCTGCGTGGGCGTAGAGGTCTCGGTACGCCCCTTCCCGGGTGGCTGCGCCAAGGGCTTCGGGCTTGCCGACCTCGAACCCGTCCAACAGCGTGGCGAGTGCCGTCGGGGATCGCTTCAGCGCCGTGATGCTGTCGATTGATGTGCCATGGAATTGGGTTAATTGCGGGCCGGTGATATCGGGCTGGCGCAGCGCTTTGACGATTCTGGCGGCAGGTCTGGTCGTCGCTGCATCCTCTTCGAGCTCCGTGGCCACGGGTGTCGATGGCGCATCGCCCACCGCCGCACGGTGGGCGAGCACCATGCCCAGCGCCAGGAGAATATCGGCGATGGCCGTCCAGGCGATCTTCCCCGATTGCTCGTTGGCGCCGTCGGTGATTTCCTGCAGATCATCCATGATCTGCCAGATCCACGCCGCTGTGCCTACGCTGCGGCCCAGGAACGGCAGCGCGGCATTGAGCATCACCCAGCCGCCCTGTTTCAGCGAGGCCCAGCGTGCTTCGGCATCGGAGACCGACTGCCGGTCGGCTTGAGTGACAAGCGCCTTGACGTTGCGTTCGTGCAGGGTTGCGAGGACGTCGCTGGCGATCACCTGAGTGCCCAGCGCGACCGCGCCTGACATATCCAGCGCAGTGGTCGGATTGATCATCAGTTGCGGGATCGTCCACACCGACGGCAGCCTGGCGGTGAAGACGAACTGGCTGTAATTGAAGCGCACATCGTCCGGCAACCAGGCCAGTACCGAGTCACGCAAATGTCGCGAATGCTGGATCGCAAAAAGCAGATTCGCGGGCCCCGGATATTGCAGCAGAGTCTTGTCAAACAGTGGTCGATACAGCACGCACGGCCCTTTGTCGGCATCGCGAGGGCCTATGACATACATGTTGTCGACAGTGTCTGCGGTGGAGCGGCTGCGATGAGCGACGAAGGCCAATGGGCGAATGACGATTTCCTCGCCATCGACGTAGCGTTCCGCGCCAGTCGTGGCGAATGCGGCGACCACGTATCGATAACCCGATTCATCGAGGCCGGCTCTACCCCGGATCTTGTGCTGCAACGCCAGCAATGGCAGCTCAATGCGCAGCTGACTGGTGTAGAGCCCTTGCAACAGCGGCGCTTGCACGGGGTCGTCTAGCAGCATGGCCTTGAGATGCGCCGGGTAGGTCTTGCCGATGTCGACCGTGCTGACCAGTTTTTCCAGAAAAGTCGCGCTCATCCACTCGGGTACCGGGCTGCCATCCTTGTACCGCACAGTCTTGTTGCCCAAGGGCAGGCCTGCGAGGTTTTGCAGGGCAAGCTCGGTCAGCGTCCATGTCTGAGTCTGAGTATTTCCCGGCAACACAAAGGTGCCCCAGACTACGAGACTGGTGATGGTGATTTCGATGTTGTCGATGTTCACGTCTTTGGCGCCGGGCTGCTCCTTGAGAATCTGTTTGATCAGCGCTGCACGAGTGAACGCCTGCAGGCTGGTGATTTCGCTTTGAAAGGATTTGCCGTTGTTCTCGTGCTGCAGCGTTGTCAGATCCAGCAGGTGCCGGCTGTAACGCGTCTGATCCATGGGCAGTGCGTCGTTCAGCCAGTCCGGAAGCAT
Organism: Pseudomonas sp. Irchel 3F6; assembly: GCF_900187595.1. Taxonomy (NCBI): domain Bacteria; kingdom Pseudomonadati; phylum Pseudomonadota; class Gammaproteobacteria; order Pseudomonadales; family Pseudomonadaceae; genus Pseudomonas; species Pseudomonas sp. Irchel 3F6. Next base: position 71,746 of record NZ_FYDP01000004.1, read on the forward strand.
CGGCTGCAAACGCTCGAAGTGCGCTTCGAGGCGCGGTGTCGGTTGTGCCGGTTTGCCGGCCGTGCCGGTATGCGGATAGACGCGTTTACCAGGGGAATCCTGAAAAAAACTGATTTCGCCCAAGGCATCCGCTTCCATGGAAATCAGCGTGCACGCCTGCTGGTCGAAGAAATTGCCCTGGGGTTCGACCAGCCGCCACTTGAGATCTTCGCCCGAGGCGCTTGCGCCATATATCCGCAGCAGAGCCTCGCCGAGCTCCTCCAGTGAATCGAAACGCTGAAAGCCCTGGGTGACCGCGTGGGTGAGAATCAACTTGCGGTCTGCGATTGTGCCGATCACTACTGCGGCATCGACCAGGGTCAAGTGCGATGACTTGTCGGAGCTACCGCGATCGAGGTCAATCAGATATGCCTTTGCCGAGTACGGGGCGGGGGCCAGGCGTTGTTGCGGGTCGGGCTGTTTGAAAATCGCCCGGGCCATGGCGATCTCGTCAGCGTCCCAGCCGACGCTGGCATCGACGTTCCACAGGTTGCGCAGTGCCTCGGACAACTGCTGCCAGCGCGGTTGCCCGGGGTAGGTGAACTCGTCCCAGTATTCGACGTGCTGCTCCTTGTAGGCGATGAACAGCAGTGGCGCCAGTTCGTTGAGCAACAGGCCGATGGCATCGATCTTTACCGGCAGATGCGCGGGTGCGGGCATGCCGGGTTGCAGGGTCAGATAATGCTCGCCATCAAGGTACGTCACCGTGGTGCCGGACAGGCCGAGCCGCACCAGGGCGTTGGTCAGCGATCCAGCCTGATACCCGTCGGGTACGACTCGACCATCCACAATAGCCCAGGTGGGTTGCACGACCATCGCCAGACGCGGGTCTATGTCGAGATTCGGATACAGCGTCTTGAGGGCATCGCGCAGCGTTTTTGAAGCGACTTCCTGCAGTGAGGGGCCAGTAACCAGCTGAGTCACGATATCGACGGCACTGGCTTTGGGAATGGCGGTCATGGTGGTTTCCTGCTCTGTCGGGACGCCGCAAGGGCGGCGGAGCAGGGCAAGTTAAAAGGCGCAACAGCGACCCGTGCGGTAGATAAAGCTGCCAGGCAAAAAAAGACCCGCCGAGGCGGGTCTTGAGCAAACGAGCCGGTTTCAGGTCCCGGACTTGATTTTCGTCCATGCTCGCGTGCGTGCGCGTTCGGCATCCCGAGGCAGCGGCTGCAAGGTGTAGAGCGTGCTCATTGCCGCGTCGGTCGGGTACAGGTTCGGGTTGTTGCGAATGGCTGGATCGACCAGGCCGGTGGCGTCCTTGTTCGGGTTCGGATAGCCGACAAAATCGCTGACCGGGGCAATCACCGCCGGTTGCAGCAGATAGTTGATGAAGGTGTAGGCGTCCTCGGTGTTCTTCGCGCCCTTGGGAATGGCGAGCATGTCGAACCAGATCGGCGCGCCTTCTTTGGGCAAGCGCATTTCCACCACCACGCCGTTTTTCGCTTCCTTGGCGCGGTTGGCCGCTTGCGAGAAGCTGCCGGAATAACCAACGGCCACGCAGATGTCGCCGTTGGCGATGTCGGCCATGTACTTGGACGAATGGAAGTAGGTCACGTAAGGACGAATCTTCATCAGCAGCGCTTCGGCCTTGGCGTAATCCGCCGGCTTCTTGCTGTTGGGGTCCAGGCCCAGGTGTTGCAGGGCCAGCGGCAGAATCTCCGACGGCGAGTCGAGCAGGGCGACGCCGCACTGCTTGAGCTTGCTGAGGTTCTCTTCCTTGAAGATCAGGTTCCAACTGTCCACGGGCGCGTCGTCGCCCAGCGCTGTCTTGATCTTGGCCGGGTTGAAACCAATGAGAATGGTGCCGTACATGTACGGCACGGCAAATTTGTTTCCAGGATCATTGGCTTCGATCAGCTTCATCAGCTTCGGATCGAGATGATTCCAGTTCGGCAACTTGCTGCGATCAAGCGGCTGGAACACTCCAGCCTCGATCTGCTTGGCGAGGAACACGTTGGACGGCACCACCACGTCATAGCCGGAGTTGCCGGTGAGCAGCTTGGCCTCGAGCGCTTCGTTGGTGTCGAAGATGTCGTAGATCAGTTTGGTCTGGCTGTTCTGTGCCTTGAAGTCGTCCAGCGCCTTGGGCGTGATGTAGTCGAACCAGTTATAGACGCGCAGCGTGCGTTCTTCGGCGTGGGCGCCAGCGCTTAGCAGGGCCGCGCACAGCGCCGAGGCGATCAGTCGCTTTTTCATTGTTCGAAACCTTCCAGCACGTTCACTGCGTTGATGCCGATTTCTTCCACCGCGTAGCCACCTTCCATGACGAACAGGGTCGGCTTGCCGAGGGCGGCGATGCGCTTGCCCATGGCCAGGTAATCCGGGCTGTCGAGTTTGAACTGCGAGATAGGGTCGTCTTTGAACGTATCGACGCCGAGGGAGACGACAACGATGTCCGCTCCGTAGCGATCAATCTCGTCGCAGGCCTGATCCAGCGCTGCACTCCAGACATCCCAGCCGGAACCGGCCGGCAGTGGATAGTTGAAATTGAAACCTTCACCGGCGCCTTCGCCGCGCTCGTCGTCGTAGCCGAGGAAGAACGGAAACTCCGCTTCCGGGTGGCCGTGGATCGAAGTGAACAGAACGTCGCTGCGTTCGTAGAAAATCGACTGGGTGCCGTTGCCATGGTGGTAGTCGACGTCAAGGATCGCGACTTTCTTGTGGCCCTGATCGAGAAAGGCCTGAGCGGCGATGGCGGCGTTGTTGAGGTAGCAATAACCGCCCATCAAGTCGCTGGCGGCGTGATGTCCCGGCGGACGGCACAGCGCGAAGGCCGCGCGTGCGCCACGCTGGATTTCTGCCTGCGCGCTAAGCGCCACTTGCGCCGCGCTGTAAGCCGCTTGCCAGGTGCCGGCGGTAATCGGCGCGCCGCCATCGAAGCTGTAATAACCGAGCTGGCCGTGCAGGCTGGTCGGTTTGATCGCACGCAGGGTGCGCGCCGGCCAAGTGTAGGGCAGCAAATCGCCGTCGGTGTTGAACTCGGTCCAGCGATCCCACGCACCTTTGAAAAATTCCAGATAGTCACGGCTGTGAATGCGCGCGATCGGCTCCAGGCCGAAATCCTTCGGCGCTTCGACCGCCCCGAGGTTTTGCTTCTGCACGCGTTGCAGCACATGGTCGGCACGTGACGGCATTTCGAAGCACGGCTTGAGCTGGCCATCGATGAGCTCGCAGCGGCCATGGTGCAAGTGGTGATCGTCTGAGTAGATCGTCAGCATTTGTTGTTCTCCGCAAGGCTGATTCGGTGGCTTTCAGTGTTGCGGCGCAGTTTGAATCGGAGAACGTCGGGAGCGGCCAAAAGGGGATCGATATGGCCAAAACCTCTGACCGCAATTCGCCCCTCACAACCAAAGATCGCAGCCTTCGGCAGCTCACCGATCCCTGTAGGAGCTGCCGAAGGCTGCGATCTTTTGATCTTCAGGATCTGAACTGACTCGGCGCCACGCCACTCCAGCGCACAAATGCATGACGGAAACTCGCGGTCTCGCTGAAGCCCAGCGTCTCGGCGATCCGATAGATCGGCAACTGGTCCTCACACAACATCTGCTTGGCCCGTTCGAAGCGCAGTTCATCGAGCAGTTCCTGATAGCTGCTGCCCATGTCTTTCAAATGCCGGCGCAGGGTGCGCGGTGAGCACTTCATTTGCTGCGCGAGCCCCTCCAGCCCCGGCGCGGCATTCAATTGTGCGCTGAGCAACTGACGAATCCGCCCCAGCCAGGCCTGGCGTCCGGTGAATTCCAGATTCTGTTTGCGGCAACGTTCGGCCATGGCCTGATGAGTGATGGCGTCGGCCAGCGGCAGCGGCTGATCGAGCCAATGGCGGTCGAAGGCGAAGGCGTTGTCTTTGGCCGAGAAGTGCAGTGGCGAGTTAAAGGGTTCGGCATAGCTGTCGCGGTAGTCCGGCGCTGCATGTTCGAAGCGCGTGGCGCGCAGCGGCAAGGAATGGCCGAGCAAGTCGTCGCAGATGACTTTCAGGGACACCAGACAGAATTCGGCGTTGAACACCGCCATCGCCGCGCTTTCACGGTAATCAGCAGCGACGAACCAGACCTGCTCGCCATCGTCTTCCAGGCTCAGTTCGAACAACGTGCCCAACAGCGCCGGATAACGGATTGCCAGACGCAAAGCGTCACCGAAGGTGGCACAGGTCAGCAGGGCGTAACCGAGCATGCCGTAACAGGACACGTGCATGCGCCGGCCCAATTCGAGACCGATGTCACGCTTGAGCGCGACCGCGTTGGTGCAGACCTGCATCTCTTGATGGGTGGTGATGCGCGTATCGGCCCGCTGCAGATCCGCCGCCACGATGCCGCTGCCGGCCAGTAACGCCTCGCTCGACAGGCCTTCGGCCTTGAACGTGTTGAGGATCAGCGAGACCGCGTTGAGGGTGGTGAGGTGGGAGTGGAGCATGGGATCTTCCAGCCTGGAGGTGGCTGGAACGCAGCAAGTTGCATGCCGCAGGCCCTCACCCCAGCCCACTCCCAGAGGGAGAGGGGGCCGAACGGGGGATATTGCAGAAATACACCGACGGAGACACCGCCGCCGAATCCATAATCGACACTGTTTATCAGGTCGGTGTATAGCGCAAGACACTACGGTCAGTTCCCTCTCCCTCTGGGAGAGGGTTAGGGTGAGGGGCAATCCAGCGCCGAGCTCAGTTCAACTCACCACACAAATCCAGTTCGATCAATCGGCGCACTTCAGCCGTTTCCAGCCCGGCCCCCAGCAAGCCATGCAACTTGCCGAACGCCGCCTCGCGGGTCATGCCGCCACCGGACAACACGCCCACCCCACGCAAGCGGCTGCCAGCCTCGTAGACATCCAGCTCTACCCCGCCTTCATGGCATTGCGTCACTGCCACCACCACCACGCCGTTATCCCGTGCACGGCCAAGGCTGGCGAGGAACTCGGGGTTATCGCTCGGCCCGGTCCCGCTGCCGTAGCATTCCAGCACCAGACCTTGAATGCCGCTGTCGAGCAGGCCGTCGAGGACTTCGGCACTGATGCCGGGAAACAGCGGCAACACCGCGACTTTCGCCAGTTGCTTCGGCTGGTTGTAGTTCAGCGCGCCTGGAATCGAAGGCGCCTTCACACCACCGCCCTGACGCTCCAGGCGTTTGAACGGATGGCGGCCGAAGCTGCGCACTTTCGCGCAGCGGGTCGGCGCCAGCAGTTCGCCGTGGAAGTACAGGTGCACGCCCGGCGCCAGGCCTTGGCCGAGGGCGACCAGCGCGCCGCCGAGGTTTTCCCAGGCATCGCTGTCGGTCACACCCGCTGGCAGCATCGAACCGGTGAAACACACGCGGGCATGCAGACCGAGCAACTGAAAACTCATCGCCGCCGCGCTGTAGGCCAGGGTGTCGGTGCCGTGCAGGATCAGCACGCTGTCGCAACCTTGCACATCCACGGCATCGACCACCGCTTCGCGCAGTTGCTGCCAGTAGGCCGGGGTCATGTTGGCGCTGTCGATCAGCGGCGACATTTCCCGAAATTGCCACTGCGGCACTACCAGCTCAGGCTGACTGTGCAGGTAGTCGCGCATCCGCGCTTCGAAACCGGACGCCGGGGCCAGACCGTTGGCGCTGGCCTGCATGCCGATGGTGCCACCGGTGTAGAGCACCATGACGTGTTGAGCGGCGGGATAGGTCGACGAGCTCATAGGATTCTCCGAAACGATGAGGGCCCTGTGGGAGCGAGCCTGCTCGCGAAAGCAGTGTGTCATTCAACAATGATGTTGGCTGAAAGTCCGCCATCGCGAGCAGGCTCGTTCCTACAGGTTATTGCATCACAATAACTGACGGGCGCAGGGGATGCGCCCGTCATTCACCTGTCAGCGTTGCGCTGCAGGTACGCCTTGCGGCGCAGTTTCGGTCTGGCCCGCCGCTGCTGGCGGGTTCACCGGCCAGGCGTTGCGATCCAGATCCAGATCGGCGAATTTGCTCGAATCAAACACTGGCTGTTTGACGCCGGCGCGACGCTGCTCATCGTAGTCGCGCATCACCCGCAGGCCGACCTTGAACAGCATGGCCAGGGCCACCAGGTTGACGAAGGCCAGGCAGGTCATGGTGATGTCGGCAAAGGCGAACACCGTCGTCAGGTCCTGCATCGAACCCCATACCACCAGCGCCAGCACCAGGCCGCGGAACAGCATCAGCAGGGCGCGGTTGCGGCTGAGGAACTGCAAGCTGTTCTCGCCCAGGTAGTAGTTGTAGAGGATGCAGGTGAAGACGAACAGCGACAGCGCGACGCTGACGAACATGCGGCCCCAGTCACCGACCACGGCCGCCAGCGAGTTCTGGGTCAGGACGATGCCGTCACCTTCGAAGCCCGGGGTGTAGAAGCCCGACAGCAGGATCAGCAGCGCGGTGCAGGTGCAGATCACGAAGGTGTCGAGGAACACGCTGAAAGCCTGGACCACGCCCTGCGCGCCCGGGTGCTTGACGGCGGCCACGGCGGCAACGTTCGGCGCACTGCCCAGGCCCGCTTCGTTGGCGAACACGCCACGCTTCACGCCCATGACAATGGCGCTGCCGAGCAGGCCGGCAAAGGCCGGGTCGAGGCCGAAGGCGCTCTTGAAGATGGTTTCCAGCATGGCCGGCACGTGTTCGATCTGGGTGCCGATCACGTACAGGGTCACGCCGATGTAGGCCAGGGTCTTGATCGGTACCAGCAGGTCGGACACCGAAGCGATGCGCTTGATCCCGCCGATAAAGGTGATGGCCAGCAGCACCGCCAGGACGATACCGGTGTGTTGCGGGTTGAAGTCAAAGGCGTTCTGCAGCGAGTGGGTCACGGTGTAGGACTGCAGGCCGATGAAGGCGAAGCCGTAGGTGACCAGCAGCAGAACGGAGAACACTATCGCCATGCCTTTGAGCTTGAGCCCGTGCTGGATGTAGTAGGCCGGACCGCCACGGTACAGGCCGTCGCCATCCGCGCGCTTGTAGACCTGGGCCAGGGTGCACTCGAAGAAGCTGCTGGACATGCCGACCAGTGCGGTCACCCACATCCAGAACACCGCACCCGGACCACCGAGAGTCACGGCGATGCCGACACCGGCGATGTTGCCTGCACCGACGCGGCCGGCGAGGCTGAGCATCAAGGCCTGGAACGAGCTGAGTTGCCCGGCGCTGCCTTTGAGGCTGTCGCGGAACACCGCGAACATGTGGAAGAAGTGACGCAGTTGAACGAAACGCGAGCGAATCGTGAAGTAGCTACCGAGCCCGACAATGAGCACGATCAGTACTTTCCCTGAGAGGAAGTCGTTGATGACTTCGAGCATGGATTTATCCTCGCTGTTTTTTGTGGGTGCAAATGCTGGATCGGAGAAACATCGTGTTACACCGGTCTGCGCGCGGCACGACGGGTGAGGCGAAGGTTTCGTCCCGGATCCATATCGCGGGTTTTGTTATTAGTTCGGGTTTCGCATGGGTTATGGCCTCGTTACCGACGACCGCTCACGCGAAGAGGGGCGGCACTATACCGATCAGTGGCGCGCCCGTCTGCACGGTAGTGGTGCAAGCGACGAAACGAGGTTGCTGCAAATCAAAAGATCGCAGCCTTCGGCAGCTCCTACAGGTGCACGTCAATCCTGTAGGAGCTGCCGAAGGCTGCGATCTTGGCGGTATCGAATACACAAAGCATCTAACGTCCTGCCCGCAAAGAAGTTAAAAAAAAGGGCTCGGGGACAAAATCCCCAAGCCCTCAAAAGGTGAGAGGTGTCTAGTCCCTCGACCTGGTGAGCGGTGCTACAAGTTCGCGTCGGCTCAGGCTTTGAGCGGAACCAGACGCGGGGCAATCATGTTTTCCGGGCGCAGGATGTCGGCGAGCATGGCTTCGTCGAGCAGACCTTCTTCGCGCACCAGTTCCAGCACGCCGCGGCCGCTTTCGAGAGCGATACGGGCGATGCGGGTGGCGTTTTTGTAGCCGATGTACGGGTTCAGTGCGGTGACCAGACCGATCGAGTGCTCGACCAGTTCACGGCAGCGCGCTTCGTTGGCGGTGATGCCGACGATGCAGTGCTCGCGCAGCATGTCCATGGCACGTTGCAGCAGGCGGATCGAGTCGAGGATCTTGAAAGCGATCAGCGGCTCCATCACGTTCAGTTGCAGCTGGCCGCCCTCGGCTGCCATGGTCAGCGCCAGATCGTTACCGATGACCTGGAACGCGACCTGGTTCACGGCTTCCGGGATCACCGGGTTGACCTTGCCGGGCATGATCGAGCTGCCTGGCTGACGCGCCGGCAGGTTGATCTCATTGATGCCGGTGCGTGGGCCGCTGGACAGCAGGCGCAGGTCGTTGCAGATCTTCGACAGCTTGACCGCGGTGCGCTTGAGCATGCCGGAAAACAGCACGAAGGCGCCCATGTCGGAGGTCGCTTCGATCAGGTCGGCGGCCGGTACCAGCGGTTGTCCGCTGATCAATGCCAGACGTTGAACAGCCAGCGCCTGATAACGCGGGTCGGCGTTGATGCCGGTGCCGATCGCGGTGCCGCCGAGGTTGACTTCGGTCAGCAATTCCGGGGCCAGCGTCTTCAGGCGCGCGAGGTCTTCGCCCATAGTGGTGGCGAAGGCGCGGAATTCCTGGCCGAGGGTCATCGGCACGGCGTCTTGCAGCTGGGTACGGCCCATTTTCAGGACGTGGTCGAACTCTTTGCCCTTGGCCGCGAAGGCCTGGATCAGGCTGTCGAGACTGGCCAGCAGCGCGTCGTGACCGAGCAGCAGACCCAGACGGATCGCCGTCGGGTAGGCGTCGTTGGTCGACTGCGCCATGTTCACGTCGTCGTTCGGGTGCAGGTACTGGTACTCGCCTTTCTCGTGGCCCATCGCTTCCAGAGCAATGTTGGCGATCACTTCGTTGGCGTTCATGTTGGTGGAGGTGCCGGCGCCACCTTGAATCATGTCGACCACGAACTCTTCGTGGTAATCGCCGCGGATCAATCGCGCACAGGCTTCGCTGATGGCAGCGTGCTTGGCTTCGCTCAGGTGACCCAGCTCGCGGTTGGCGTCAGCGGCGGCCTGTTTGACCATCGCCAGGCCCACAACCAGTTTCGGGTAATGCGAAATCGGAACGCCCGAGAGGCGGAAGTTGTTCACCGCTCGCAGGGTCTGGATGCCGTAATACGCATGGGCCGGTACTTCGAGGGCGCCAAGCAGGTCGGTTTCTGTGCGGAAAGATGCAGCGGAGGACATGATAGAAATCATCTCGATAAGGACCCGGTCTGTGCCGGAACGCTGCGAATGCTAGGCTTGTGGGGATTTTTGGGCCAATGCTGTTCAGCACTGCCCTATGCACATTCGGCATAATGCCCGTGTGACGCCGCCTGTGCGGCAGACGTGTGACCTGTTTTGGTGCGTGTCCGGGAGGACGTGATGAATCTGGAAAGCAAATGGCTCGAGGACTTCAGTGCCCTGGCCGCCACCCGCAGCTTCTCTCAGGCGGCCGAACGGCGCTTCGTGACCCAGCCGGCATTCAGTCGGCGGATCCGCAGCCTCGAAGCGGCGCTGGGGCTGACTCTGGTCAATCGCTCGCGCACGCCGGTCGAACTGACGGCGGCGGGGCAGTTGTTTCTGGTGACTGCGCGCACCGTGGTCGAACAACTAGGTGAAGTGCTGCGCCACCTGCATCATCTGGAAGGCGGGCAGGGCGAGGTCATGCAAGTCGCAGCGGCGCACTCGCTGGCGCTAGGCTTTTTCCCGCGCTGGATCGCCCAGTTGCGCAACGAAGGGCTGAACATCGCCACACGGCTGGTGGCGACCAACGTTGGCGACGCCGTGCACGCTTTGCGTGAAGGTGGCTGCGATCTGATGCTGGCGTTCTACGACCCGGATTCGGCGATGCAGATGGACCCGGAGATTTTCCCGTCGCTGCACTTGGGCCAGACCGAGATGCTGCCGGTGTGCGCGGCAGATCTGGATGGCAAACCATTGTTCGATCTGGAAGGCGAGGCGAGTGTGCCGTTGCTGGCTTACAGCGCCGGGGCGTTTCTTGGGCGTTCGGTGAACGGCTTGCTGCGCCAGCGCCAGTTGCGCTTCACCACGATCTACGAAACCGCGATGGCCGACAGCCTGAAAAGCATGGCCCTGGAAGGCCTCGGCATTGCCTGGGTGCCGCAACTGAGCGTACGCGCCGAACTGGCTCGCGGTGAACTGGTGGTGTGCGGCGGCCCGCAATGGCATGTGCCGCTGGAGATCCGCCTGTACCGCTGCGCCCTGGTGCGCAAGGCCAACGTGCGGTTGCTTTGGCGAAAACTAGAAGGTGGCGCCGCACAAAGCGCTTGAAGCTGATGAAGATCGAATGTGGGAGCGAGCCTGCTCGCGAACGCGGAGTTTCAGGCGCTGAGGTATCGTCTGACGCAACGCTTTCGCGAGCAGGCTCGCTCCCACAGGGGGATTTTTGCGGTGTTCTTTCGCTGACCTCTAGGTCAATAAAACCGGGCGTTTCGCTCATTTGACAGATGGTCGTTTCGGGGGCTGTTTATTGCTTTCTTTGCGGTATACTGCGCGGCCTTCGGCCGGCACGTCCGGCCATTTTTCGTACAATCAAGCCACGCAACCTGCGTGGCTTGTTGTTTTATGACGCGCCTGCGGGCGCTCCAGAGAGAAGAGGCGCGACGATGAGTGCACTGGTTGGCGTGATCATGGGCTCCAAGTCCGATTGGTCCACCCTTAGCCACACCGCCGATATGCTGGAAAAGCTCGGCATCCCGTACGAGGTCAAGGTGGTCTCTGCCCACCGCACCCCGGATCTGCTGTTCCAGTACGCCGAAGAGGCTGAAAGCCGCGGCATCGAGGTGATCATCGCCGGTGCCGGTGGCGCAGCCCACTTGCCAGGCATGTGTGCGGCCAAGACCCACCTGCCGGTGCTGGGCGTGCCGGTGCAGTCGGCCATGCTCTCGGGCGTCGATTCGCTGCTGTCGATCGTGCAGATGCCAGCTGGCATTCCGGTTGCCACCCTGGCTATCGGCAAGGCCGGCGCAATCAACGCCGCCCTGCTCTCGGCGAGCATCCTCGGCGCCAAGCACCCGCAATTTCACGCGGTACTGAAAACCTTCCGTGCCGAGCAGACAGACAGCGTCCTGGACAATCCAGACCCACGTATTGCCTGAGGTTGTTGAGATGAAGATCGGTGTAATCGGTGGCGGCCAGTTGGGTCGCATGTTGGCCCTGGCGGGCACTCCGCTGGGCATGAACTTCGCTTTCCTCGACCCTGCGCCGGACGCCTGTGCGGCCGCGCTGGGCGAACACCTGCGGGCCGATTACGGCGATCAGGATCATCTGCGCCAACTGGCCGATGAAGTCGATCTGGTGACCTTCGAATTCGAAAGCGTCCCGGCCGAAACCGTGGCGTTTCTTTCGCAATTCGTGCCGGTCTACCCGAGCGCCGAAGCCCTGCGCATTGCTCGTGACCGCTGGTTCGAAAAGAGCATGTTCAAAGACCTCGGCATTCCGACCCCGGCCTTCGCCGACATCCAGTCGCAAGCCGACCTGGATGCCGCCGTCGCTTCCATCGGTCTGCCGGCCGTGCTGAAAACCCGCACCCTGGGTTACGACGGCAAGGGCCAGAAAGTCCTGCGCAAACCGGAAGACGTAGCGGGTACTTTCGCCGAACTGGGCAGCGTTGCCTGCCTGCTGGAAGGCTTCGTGCCATTCACCGGCGAAGTGTCGCTGATCGCCGTGCGTGCCCGCGATGGTGAAACGAAGTTCTATCCGCTGGTGCACAACACCCACGACAGCGGCATCCTCAAGCTGTCGGTGGCCAGCACCGATCACCCGCTGCAGGCGCTGGCGGAAGATTATTCCAGTCGCGTGCTCAAACACCTCGACTACGTCGGCGTGATGGCTTTTGAGTTTTTCGAAGTCGACGGTGGCCTCAAAGCCAACGAAATCGCCCCGCGCGTGCACAACTCCGGGCACTGGACCACCGAAGGTGCCGAGTGCAGCCAGTTCGAAAACCACCTGCGCGCCGTGGCTGGCCTGCCGCTGGGTTCGACCGCCAAGGTCGGCGAGAGCGCGATGCTCAACTTCATCGGCGTAGTGCCGCCGGTGGAAAAAGTCATCGCCATCGAAGACTGCCACCTGCATCACTACGGCAAAGCTTTCAAGGCCGGACGCAAGGTCGGCCACGCCAACCTGCGCTGCGCCGACATGGCCACGCTGCAAGCGCAGATCATCAAGGTCGAAGCGCTGATCGCCGAGTAAACCAGTTTCATGTGGCCGCGGCGGAACCATTCAGGGGCCGCCGTTCTCTCATGGCAGGATGCGAAACACTGGCTAGTCTTTCGCATATCTTCCAAATCAGAGGGAAATGCCATGGGAATTATCGGAACCATCTTTATCGGCTTGATCGTCGGCCTGCTGGCTCGGTTCCTGAAACCGGGCGATGACAGCATGGGCTGGATCATGACCATCCTGCTCGGTATCGGCGGTTCGCTGGCGGCCACCTACGGCGGCCAGGCTCTGGGCATCTATCAGGCGGGCGAGGGCGCGGGTTTCCTCGGCGCACTGGTCGGCGCTGTGGTGTTGCTGGTGATCTACGGTCTGATCAAAAAGAACTGATCGAAAGCGACAAAGCCCTCTCGGCCAGCGCGGCCGGGAGGGCTAGAATGCGCGGCGACTCACCGTCCATTCCTTTGCCTGCCGAGCACCTTCATGCGCCGTCTTCTGTTGACTCTCCTCTTGCTGGGCAGCTATCTCGCCCACGCCGGCGAACTGCCGGAAACCGACTGGCTGGAACTGATGCCCAAGTCGGATCAAAAGGCCCTTGAGGCCATGCCGGAAATCGACCACAACTCCCCCGAAGCCACCGGCACCTTCACCGAGAAGGGCGGGATGAAGCAGGCCAAAGGTCTGCCAGCGGTGATGTATTCGACGAAAACCGTAGCGTCGATGAACGACAAACACATCCGCATCGGCGGATACCCGGTGCCGCTTGAGTCGGATGCCAAGGGCCGCAGCACGCTGTTCTTCCTTGTGCCGTATCCGGGCGCCTGCATCCACGTGCCGCCACCACCGCCGAATCAACTGGTGCTGGTGCGGTATCCAAAAGGGTTGAAGCTGGAGGACATCTACACGCCGCTGTGGGTGACCGGCACGCTGAAAATCGAGAAGGTCAGCAATGACCTGGCGGATGCAGCGTATGCGCTGGAGGCGGAGAAGGTGCGGGTGGTGCAAGAGGCTGACCTCTAAAGCGCGCCGCACATAAATTTGGGAGCGAGCCTTTGTGGTGAGGGGATTTATCTGTGGTGAAGGGATTTATCTGTGGTGAAGGGATTTATCTGTGGCGAGGGGATTTATCCCCGCTGGACTGCGCAGCAGGCCCCAGCTTTTGATTTAAAAAAAAGCGGGGGCCGCTTCGCGACCCAGCGGGGATAAATCCCCTCGCCACGGGGCTCTTTGCCCTTTTGTATTGCGCTAGAGCTTAGAACGGCGTAGCGGCTACGCTGACACCCATGGTATGGCTCGCACCCGGCGCCAGGGTCACCAGATCATCCATCACATTCGCCGTTTCGATGCACAGCATGCGCAGCCAGCCATCGTTGTCCATGTCCGGCAGTGCGGCGGCGCGGTCGATCCACGGGTTCCAGATCACCGCAGTGCGCGAGCCGGTAGAGGTCAGCACAATGCGTCGTTCCCAGGTCGGATCAACGATGCTCAATTGCGGCGGAACGTCGAGGTAGATGCGGTCGGTCTCGCCGGCGAAATGCAGATCGCCGCTCTGGCTGGCCGTGTTCCAGTCGTCCAGGGTCTCGATGTATTTCAGCCCGGCCACGCCGTCGACATGCACATTACGCACGTCACTCACGGCGAAATAGGTGTGCAGCGCCTGACTCAGCTTGACGCTGTCAGTCCCCCGGTTATGGCTGGTCAGACTGTATTGCAGTTGATCCGCCAGATGCAGGGTCAGGGTCAGATCGACTTCGTGGGGCCAGCCCGGCAGGCCACCTTCCGGGTAGGGCAGCTTGAATTCGACCTTGATGCCGTCAGCCTCTGATTCGATGTTGCCCAACTCCCAGTCCATCGCCCGCACCAGACCGTGCGCGGGGGCCGGCTGCTCGCCGGTATACATGGCCTGCACGCTGCTCGGGTTGCGTTCGAATTTGCCAAACCACGGCCAGCACACCGGCACGCCGGCGCGGATGCTCTTGCCGGTCTTGAACTCGGCCTTGTCGTTGAGCCAGATGATCGGCGGCTGGCCGTCGATCTGATAACTGAGGATGTGCGCGCCTTGCTGGGCCACCAGCACTTCGGCCTTGCCGTGGCGGATGCGCCAGCAGTTCAGTTCATCCTGTTTCACGGCTTCAACGTTGGGCGTGTTCATGGGCAACTCTCGATCAGACACTGGGGACGACTATCGACCGCAAAACGGTCGCGAGGTTTAACGCGCGCGTGGCGGCACCGAACGGGTGCGACCGCTGCCGTCGATGGCGACGAAAACGAAAACCGCTTCGGTGACCTTGCGCCATTCGCTGGAGAGTGGGTCATCGCTCCACACTTCGACCATCATCTGGATCGAGCTGCGGCCGATTTCCAGGGTCTGGGTATAAAAGGACAACTGCGCGCCGACCGCGACCGGGACGAGGAACGCCATGCGGTCGATGGCGACAGTGGCAACGCGGCCACCGGCCACCCGGCTGGCCATGGCGGTGCCGGCCAGATCCATCTGCGCGACCAGCCAGCCGCCGAAAATATCGCCAAAGCCGTTGGTTTCGCGGGGAAGTGCGGTGATTTGCAGGGCCAGGTCGCCCTGTGGGATCGGATCTTCTTGTTCGAGCTCTATCATGCCGAGGGGCCTCTGACCCGTGACTCTTCGTGGGTATTGCGGGTGGTAGCCGTCTTCAAGAAAAACGATTCAACACCGAACACACTGCGTTCGTCACGTTTTCCATCAGGCGCCTAAAGGGAAACTCTGCGAAAAAGGCTAAATCCCGAGCAAAGGACGGGCCAACAACGTTTTCGCACAGCAACCTCTTACAAATCCTGCGCAGGTGGCGAGTATATCGGTCGATAGACCCCGCGACGACCACCCGGTTCTGATTTCGACCGTCAATTACGCGCCTCTATGTGCTTTTTCGAACAATTTGCTATGGTGCCGAACCTGTCCAAGCCACCGCCAGCGTTGTTGTGGCGACAGATTCGACTATAAGAGAAGCCCTTGCCATGACCACAGCGCCTTCGAGCCTCGCGCAGCCCGAGCAACCCGCACGACCGTTGACCCGCAATGACTACAAGACTCTGTCGCTGTCCGCCCTCGGCGGGGCGCTGGAGTTCTACGATTTCATCATCTTCGTTTTCTTCGCCACCGTCGTCGGCAAGCTGTTCTTCCCGGCCGACATGCCCGAGTGGCTGCGCTTGATGCAGACCTTCGGCATCTTCGCCGCCGGCTATCTGGCACGTCCTTTGGGCGGCATCGTCATGGCGCACTTCGGTGACCTGCTGGGGCGCAAGAAGATGTTCACCCTGAGCATTTTCATGATGGCGGTGCCAACGCTGATCATGGGCCTGCTGCCGACCTACGCGCAGATCGGTATCTGGGCGCCGATCCTGTTGCTGCTGATGCGGGTGATCCAGGGCGCCGCTATTGGCGGTGAGGTGCCGGGGGCGTGGGTCTTCGTTTCCGAACACGTACCGCAAAAGCACATCGGTTATGCCTGCGGCACGCTCACCAGCGGGCTGACTGCCGGCATCCTCCTCGGCTCGCTGGTCGCCACTGCGATCAACAGCATTTATACGCCAGCCGAAGTGTCGGATTACGCCTGGCGGATCCCGTTCCTGCTCGGCGGCGTCTTCGGCCTGTTCTCGGTGTACCTGCGCCGCTGGCTGCACGAGACACCGGTGTTCGCCGAACTGCAATTGCGCAAGGCACTGGCCGAAGAAGTGCCGTTGCGCGCGGTGCTGCGTGACCATCGCGGCGCCATCGCGATTTCGATGCTGCTGACCTGGCTGCTCTCGGCTGGCGTCGTCGTAGTGATCCTGATGACCCCGACCGTGCTGCAAACGGTCTACCACTTCTCGCCGACCACGGCGCTGCAGGCCAACAGCCTGGCCATCGTCTTCCTCAGCCTCGGCTGCATTGGCGCTGGCGCGCTGGCCGATCGCTTCGGCGCCGGTCGCGTCTTTGTCTTTGGCTGCCTCGGTCTGCTGATCAGCTCCTGGACCTTCTACCACAGCCTCGCCGACCACCCGGACTGGTTGTTCCCGCTGTACGCATTGACCGGCTTGCTGGTCGGCACCATCGGCGCGGTGCCGTACGTGATGGTCAAAGCGTTCCCGCCGGTGGTTCGCTTCAGTGGCCTGTCGTTCTCGTACAACGTCGCGTACGCGATCTTCGGTGGCCTGACGCCAATGGTGGTGAGCCTGCTGCTGAAGGAAAGCGCGATGGGGCCGGCTTACTATGTGGCAGTGCTGTGCGGGATGGGGATTCTGGTCGGGGCGTGGCTCTGGAAGAAGGGGCGTTGATTTTCTCTCCCGCCTGATCGTTCCCACGCTCCGCGTGGGAATGCATCCTGTGACGCTCCGCGTCACGTCTCAAATGCGGACGCAGAGCGTCCATGGCGGCGTTCCCACGCAGAGCGTGGGAACGATCTGTCGCGACATGCTGGCCTTTCATCCAATTGTCATATTTCAGCCATAGAGTGTTCACATGGCCTGCTGATACTTGGCCCCGACTTAACACACCCTATCTGCTAGGAGTAAGGCATGAAACTGAAGCGTTTGATGGCGGCAATGACTTTTGTCGCTGCTGGCGTTGCGACTGCCAACGCGTTCGCCGCTGTTGACCCTGCTATCCCGAGCTACACCAAGACCACTGGTGTGTCGGGCAACCTGTCCAGCGTCGGTTCCGATACCCTGGCCAACCTCATGACCCTGTGGGCCGAGAACTACAAAAAAGAATACCCGAACGTCAACATCCAGATTCAGGCTGCCGGTTCTTCCACCGCGCCACCTGCACTCACCGAAGGCACCGCCAACCTGGGCCCGATGAGCCGCAAGATGAAGGACAACGAGCTGCAGGCTTTCGAGCAGAAGTACGGCTACAAGCCGACGGCGATCCCGGTTGCCGTGGATGCTCTGGCCGTGTTCGTGCACAAGGACAACCCGATCAAGCACCTGACCATGGCTCAGGTCGATGCGATTTTCTCCTCGACGCGCCTGTGCGGTGCCAAAGCTGACGTCAAGACCTGGGGTGACCTGGGCGTGACCGGTGACCTGGCCAACAAGCCGGTCCAGCTGTTCGGCCGTAACTCGGTGTCCGGCACCTACGGCTACTTCAAGGAAGAAGCCCTGTGCAAAGGTGACTACAAGCCAAACGTCAACGAACAACCAGGTTCGGCGTCGGTGGTGCAGTCGATCAGCAGCTCGCTTAACGGCGTCGGCTACTCGGGCATCGGCTACAAAACTGCCAGCGTGAAAACTGTAGCCCTGGCCAAGAAAGAAGGCGGCGAGTTCATCGAAGACACCGAAGAAAACGCCCTGAACGGCAAGTATCCGCTGTCGCGCTTCCTCTACGTTTACGTCAACAAAGCCCCGAACAAGCCTCTGGCCCCGCTGGAAGCCGAGTTCGTGAAGCTGGTGCTGTCGAAGCAGGGCCAGGAAGTGGTAGTGAAAGACGGCTACATCCCGCTGCCAGCCAAGGTTGCTGCCAAAGCACTGGCTGACCTCGGTCTGCAAGAAGGCGGCGCTGTCGCCAAGAAGTAACACCGCAGATCCGGGGCAACCCCCCGGACCTGCTGGAACCGTGTAGGAGCTGACGAGTGAAACGAGGCTGCGATCTTTTGATCTGGCCTCTGATCGCAAGATCAAAAGATCGCAGCCTCGGTTCCCTCGACAGCTCCTGCACAGTTTTCACAACCTCGAATTCTCGACTCCGCTGCCGGACTTCCGGCTGGCGGATTTGCTGCGTCACTGCACTGTCATCTTTCTGTCATACAGGATCGCTAGGGTGTGCGCATGAATGATCTGGCCAATTCCCCAATGACTACGTCTTCCCCTCCCAAGCGCATTGATTTCAATACGCCTGAGCTGCAACGCAAGCGCCGCATTCGCGCGCTCAAGGATCGCTTCACCCGTTGGTACGTCCTCGTCGGCGGCCTGGCGGTGCTCGCGGCCATCACCCTGATCTTCTTCTTCCTCGCCTACGTCGTTGCGCCACTGTTTCAAGGCGCCGACCTGACCGCGAAAGACTCGATCACCCCGGCCTGGATGCAGGACGCGGGCAAGCCGCTGATGATCTCGCTCGAGGAGCAGAATCAGGTGGCCATGCGTGTATCCGACAAGGGCCAGGCGCTGTTTTTCGATCTCGACAGTGGCGCTGAATTGAGGCGTGTCGATCTGCCGCTGCCTGCGGGCGCCACTGTGACGTCTATTGGCGAAGACCAGCCGGGTCATCCGCTGGTGGCCGTGGGTCTGTCCAACGGTCAGGCGCTGGTGTTCCGTCATACCTATAAAGTCAGCTATCCCGATGGCAAGAAAACCATCAGCCCGGCCATCGAATATCCCTATGGCGAAGCACCGATCGCGCTGAACGAAAGCGGCGGCGCGCTGGAGCATGTCAGCCTCAATGCCACCGATTCGACCCTGATGCTGGTCGGCTCCACTGGCTCGCAACTCAATGTGCTGTCGCTGACCAGCGAAGAAAACATGATGACCGGCGAAGTCACCAACGAGCAGACGCGCATCGATCTGCCGCAGATGACCGAGCCGGTGAAAAACATCTTCGTCGACCCGCGCCAGCAGTGGCTGTACGTGGTCAACGGTCGTGCTCAGGCCGACGTGTTCAGCCTGCGCGACAAGAGCCTCAACGGGCGCTACAAACTGCTGGAAAATGCCGACGCCCAAGTCACCGCCACCGCGCAACTGGTCGGCGGTATCTCGCTGATCGTCGGCGATTCCAAGGGCGGTCTGGCCCAGTGGTTCATGGCTCGCGATACCGATGGCGAGCAGCGTCTGAAGCAGATCCGCACCTTCCAGATGGGCACCACGCCGATCGTTGAAATCGCTGCCGAAGAGCGCCGCAAAGGCTTCCTCGCCCTCGATGCCAGCGGCAAGCTCGGCGTGTTCCACAGCACCGCACACCGCACGTTGCTGGTCGATCAGGTGGTTGAAGGCCAGGGCCTGTTCGGTCTGTCGCCGCGCGCCAACCGAGTGATCGTCGAAGCCGGCGGCAAGCTGCAGCCGTTGCTGCTCGACAACCCGCACCCGGAAGTATCGTGGAGCGCGCTGTGGAGCAAGGTCTGGTACGAGAACTACGACGAGCCTAAATACGTCTGGCAATCGACCGCCGCCAACACCGATTTCGAACCGAAACTGAGCCTCTCGCCGCTGACCTTCGGCACTCTGAAGGCCGCGTTCTACGCCATGCTGCTGGCCGCGCCACTGGCCGTCGCTGCGGCGATCTACACCGCTTACTTCATGGCCCCGGGCATGCGCCGCAAGGTCAAACCGGTGATCGAGCTGATGGAAGCGATGCCGACGGTGATCCTCGGTTTCTTCGCCGGTCTGTTCTTGGCTCCATATGTAGAAGGGCATCTGCCGGGCATCTTCAGCCTGCTGATGTTGCTGCCGATCGGCATTCTGGTCGCCGGTTTCACCTTCAGCCGCCTGCCCGAGTCGATCCGCCTGAAAGTCCCGGACGGCTGGGAAAGTGCGCTGCTGATTCCGGTGATCCTGTTTGTGGGCTGGCTCTCGCTGTACATGAGCCCGTTCATGGAGAACTGGTTCTTCGGCGGCGACATGCGCATGTGGATCTCCCATGACCTGGGCATCACCTACGACCAGCGCAACGCTCTGGTGGTCGGTCTGGCCATGGGTTTCGCGGTGATCCCGAACATCTACTCGATCGCCGAAGACGCCGTGTTCAGTGTGCCGCGCGGCCTGACCCTGGGTTCGCTGGCCTTGGGTGCGACGCCGTGGCAGACCATGACCCGCGTGGTGATCCTGACCGCCAGCCCGGGCATTTTCTCGGCGCTGATGATCGGCATGGGCCGTGCGGTCGGCGAAACCATGATCGTGCTGATGGCCACCGGCAACACCCCGGTGATGGAGATGAACCTGTTCGAAGGCCTGCGCACCCTGGCCGCCAACGTCGCGGTGGAAATGCCCGAGTCGGAAGTCGGCGGCAGCCACTACCGCGTGCTGTTCCTCTCGGCGCTGGTGCTGCTGTTGTTCACCTTCGTCATGAACACCCTGGCAGAACTGATTCGTCAGCGTCTGCGCAAGAAATACTCGTCGCTTTAAGCAAAGGTAGAAGTCTGTGAAACAGAACTCCCTGAAAGGATGGTTCAAGAGCGGCGCCCCGGGCGTCTGGATCAGCGGTGGCGCGGTGTCCATCGCGGTCATCATGACCATTGGCCTGTTGGCGGTGATTGCCGTGCGCGGTCTCGGTCACTTCTGGCCGGCGGACCTGATCCACGCGCATTACGACGTACCGGGCCAGGCCAATCACCTGGTGATCGGCGAAGTGGTGCAGAAAGAAGAAGTGCCGCGCGCGCGTCTGAAGAGCGCCGGTCTGCCGGTGCCGGACGAAGGTCCGGAATTCATGACCCGCGAGCTGATCAAGGTCGGCAACCGTGACCTGAACGGCAACGACTTCACCTGGATCGTCGGCGAGTGGCTGACCAAGCAGACCACGCCGCCCGAGCTGATGGCGATCGAGCGTCGCGAGTGGGGCAACTTCTACGGCTATTTGGTCAACGTCAAACAGGATGGCAAGGTCATCGCCGAAGGCGAGGCCGCATGGCCTGAACTGCAAGCGCGCATCGACCGTGTGAACGATCTTGCGGCTCAACTGAAAACGCTGGAAAAAACCGACATCGGCGCGATCAATGCCGGCCTCGAACGCATCCGACTGCATGGGCGCAAATTGGAGCTGGAAGGCAAACTCGACGCCACCGCACAAGCGGACATGGAGTCCGAGCGCGCCGAGCTGGACGCGCGCTACAAAGACATCGAAGCACGTCTGTCTGATTTGCATGCACAGTTCAACCGCGACGCCTTGACCGCCCGTGACGCCAACGGCAAGGAAATCGAAATCGGTCTGGGCAAAGTGGTTCACGCTTACCAGCCGAACGGCATGAGTACCTTGACCAAGGTCGGCTTCTACTTCAGCAAGATCTGGGAATTCCTCTCGGACGACCCGCGTGAAGCGAACACCGAAGGCGGGATCTTCCCGGCGATCTTCGGCACCGTAATGATGACCCTGATCATGGCGATGATCGTTACACCGTTCGGCGTGCTGGCAGCGGTGTACCTGCGCGAATATGCCAAGCAGAACACCCTGACTCGCGTCATTCGTATCGCGGTGAACAACCTCGCCGGCGTACCGGCGATCGTTTACGGCGTGTTCGGCCTGGGCTTTTTCGTTTACGTGCTGGGTGGCTCGGTCGACCGCTTGTTCTTCCCTGAAGCACTGCCGGCACCGACCTTCGGCACGCCGGGCCTGCTCTGGGCCTCGCTGACCCTGGCGCTGCTGGCAGTGCCGGTGGTGATTGTGGCGACCGAAGAAGGTCTGGCGCGGATTCCTCGTACCGTGCGTGAAGGCTCGTTGGCCCTCGGCGCGACCAAAGCGGAAACGCTGTGGAAAATCGTTATCCCGATGGCCAGCCCGGCCATGATGACCGGCATGATCCTCGCCGTCGCCCGTGCCGCCGGTGAAGTGGCGCCGCTGATGCTGGTGGGTGTGGTGAAACTGGCGCCGTCGCTGCCGGTGGACGGCAACTACCCGTACCTGCACCTGGACCAGAAGATCATGCACCTGGGCTTCCACATCTATGACGTCGGCTTCCAGAGCCCCAACGTCGAAGCAGCCCGCCCGCTGGTGTACGCCACCGCGCTGCTGCTGGTGCTGGTGATCGCGACGCTGAACCTGTCGGCGGTGTATATCCGCAACCACCTGCGCGAAAAATACAAAGCACTGGATAGCTGATTTTGCAGCACTGATTTTTATGTGGGAGCGAGCCTGCTCGCGAAGGCATCACCGCGGTTTCATAGACAAACCGCAGCGCCTGAATCGCGAGCAGGCTCACTCCTACAAAACCGAACCGAATTTGTTAGCACAGGGAGCCTCCCATGCAGCACGAAACACACAGCCACGGCATCAACATGTCTGCCTTGGGCCGCGACAAGCAGAGCCTCAACCTGGCGCAGGAAACCGTTGCCATCGAAGTGCCGGGCCTGAGCCTGTACTACGGCGACAAACAGGCACTGTTCGACGTCAGCATGAACATCCCGAAGCAGCGTGTGACCGCGTTCATCGGCCCGTCCGGCTGCGGTAAGTCGACGCTGCTGCGTACCTTCAACCGGATGAACGATCTGGTCGACGGCTGCCGTGTCGAGGGCGCGATCAACCTGTACGGCAACAACATCTATCGCAAGGGCGAAGACGTTGCCGAACTGCGTCGTCGCGTCGGCATGGTGTTCCAGAAGCCCAACCCGTTCCCGAAGACCATCTACGAAAACGTGGTCTATGGCCTGCGCATCCAGGGCATCAACAAGAAGCGCATCCTCGACGAAGCCGTTGAATGGGCGTTGAAAGGCGCAGCACTGTGGGACGAGGTCAAAGACCGCCTGCACGACTCGGCGCTTGGCCTGTCCGGTGGTCAGCAACAGCGTCTGGTGATCGCGCGCACCATCGCGGTCGAGCCGGAAGTGCTGCTGCTCGACGAACCTTGCTCCGCTCTCGACCCGATCTCGACGCTGAAAGTCGAAGAGCTGATCTACGAGCTGAAGTCCAAGTTCACCATCGTCATCGTTACCCACAACATGCAACAGGCGGCACGGGTGTCCGACTACACCGCGTTCATGTACATGGGCAAACTGGTGGAATTCGGCGACACCGATACTCTGTTCACCAATCCGGCGAAGAAGCAGACCGAAGACTACATCACCGGTCGCTATGGCTGATTGCAGCAGCGGCAAGCCGCAAGCTTCACGCGGCAAGAAATAATTGGTGCGATATCAGGACTTATACATAACTGCTTGAAGCTTGCAGCTTGAAGCTTGCAACTTTCGCGGAGCGAACAATGATTTCCAAAGAAGGCCTTACCCATCACATTTCCGCGCAGTTCAACGCTGAACTGGAGGAAGTGCGCAGCCACCTCCTTGCCATGGGCGGGCTGGTCGAGAAGCAGGTCAACGACGCGGTCACGGCGCTGATCGAGGCCGACTCCGGCCTGGCTCAGCAGGTGCGTGAGATCGACGACCAGATCAACCAGATGGAACGCAACATCGACGAAGAATGCCTGCGCATTCTCGCCCGTCGTCAGCCGGCAGCCTCTGACCTGCGTTTGATCATCAGCATTTCCAAATCGGTGATCGACCTCGAGCGTATCGGCGACGAAGCCACCAAGATCGCCCGCCGCGCCATCCAGTTGTGCGAAGAAGGTGAAGCGCCGCGCGGTTATGTCGAGGTTCGTCACATTGGCGACCAGGTGCGCAACATGGTTCGTGATGCGCTGGACGCCTTCGCGCGTTTTGACGCCGATCTGGCCTTGTCGGTGGCGCAGTACGACAAGATCATCGACCGCGAATACAAAACCGCCCTGCGTGAGCTGGCCACCTACATGATGGAAGACCCGCGCTCTATCTCGCGGGTGCTGAGCATCATCTGGGTCCTGCGTTCACTGGAGCGCATCGGCGATCATGCGCGCAACATCTCCGAACTGGTGATCTACCTGGTGCGCGGCACCGACGTGCGGCACATGGGCCTCAAGCGTATGAAAGAAGAAGTTGAAGGCACAAGCGCTGAAACCGCTAATGTTCCGGGCGAAGCTGACGATAAGTAAGATTGCCTGAGAAAAGCGCCCGGCCCTCTGGCCGGGCGTTTTTGTTTCTGCTTTTCAGAAGCGGATTCGAATTAAAAGCAGCACCCGCGAACGAAAAGTCCCGGCGTGACTGAAGAGTTTTGGCAATGTGCCATCAGCCAGCGTTATGCTTGCCGGGATTTTAATAGGGGTGTTGGATGAGCAAGATCAGTGTGTTGGTCGTGGACGATGCTTCGTTCATTCGTGACCTGGTGAAAAAGTGCCTGCGTAATTACTTCCCGGGGATCCGCACCGAGGACGCCATCAACGGCAAAAAGGCCCAGGCCATGCTGGCCAAAGAGGCTTTCGACCTGGTGCTGTGCGACTGGGAAATGCCGGAAATGTCCGGCCTCGAACTGCTGACCTGGTGCCGCGAGCAGGACAACCTCAAGACCATGCCGTTCGTCATGGTCACCAGCCGTGGCGACAAGGAAAACGTCGTGCAGGCGATTCAGGCCGGCGTATCCGGTTACGTCAGCAAGCCGTTCACCAACGAGCAGCTGCTGACCAAGGTCAAGCAGGCACTGAACAAGGTCGGCAAGCTCGACACCTTGATGAACAGCGCGCCGACCAAGATGAATTCGGCATTCGGCAACGATTCCCTGAGCGCACTGACCGGCGGCAAGCCTGCCGTGGTCGGCGGCGCTGCGGCCAGGCCTGCCGCTGCTGCACCCGCTCCAGCCGCTGCGCCGTCGCGCGGTTTGCTCAACAGCCCGCCAGTTCAGGCGCCCGGTGCATCCAAGGCGCCGGTGGGCGGTCGTGGTCAGGGCCAGTTGCGCCTGCCGAGCGGTACTCAGCAATGCGTGATCAAGGCCTTGAGCATCAAGGAAGCCCTGCTGGTGGTGAAGCGCACCGAGACCCTGCCGCAGATCCTCGACAGCGCCGTGCTCGATCTGGAGCAGGGCGACAACGCCGAGATCGCGCGCCTCAATGGTTACCTGCACGCCATCGTCGCCCACGAGCAGAAAGCCGACAGCGACTGGCTGCAACTGACCTTCCGCTTTGTCGACCAGGATGCGCAGAAGCTCGACTACATCTCGCGCCTGATCGCCCGGGGCACGGCGCAGAAGCATTTCGTACCCGGCGCGTAAGCTTCGTCGCCCGATAGGCCGCCTTCGCGAGCAGGCTCGCTCCCACCCTGGAACGCATTCCAAATGTGGGAGCGAGCCTGCTCGCGAAGGGGCCAGCCAAAACACCACTTGTCTCCCGTGCTCTGATCGTTCCCACGCGCAGCAAAGGAATCCCTCAACCGGACGCTCCGTGTCCTCTGTGCAGGGGACGCAGAGCGTCCCGGGCTGCATCCCCACGCAGAGCGTGGGGACGATCATTTGAAACATCTGTCGACTAGCCTGGTCTGTCTCAGCTGCTAGGCTGATTCCCAGGCCTTCCTTCGACAGACTTCTGCCCATGCTCGCGCGCCTGCTGTTTTTCTGCGGTCTCTGCCTGGCCTCCCAGCTGGCGATGGCCATGACCGTCTACAAATCCACCGACGCCAACGGCGTGGTCTCGTACAGCGACCGCCCGAGCAAAGGCGCAAAGGTGTTCGTGTTTCAGGACCGTATGGTCGAGCGCCTCGACCGCCAGGTGTACCTGGACATCAAGAAGCAGAAAGGCGTCGACGTGGTGTTTGCGCGCAACGATTTGTACGCGCCGGTCGAGGTTGCCCTGGCCTTCATTGGCACGAGCAATGTGCGCGGCGTGCCCGCGCGGGCGATCCGTCGTGTGCTACCACCGCGCAGCAACACGCGGCTGGCGCTGCTGACGGCGATCAGCCGTGACCAGCCGCTGGTGTATTCGCCGCAGTTCCAGTATTCGCTGGGCGACCCCGCAGGCACCGCACAGAGCTATCGCTATCCGCTGCCCTGGCGTGGCGGGCCGTTTCGCCTGAGTCAGGGCGCCAACGGCCAGTACAGCCACTACGGGCCGAAGAACCGCTACGCCATGGACATCGCCATGCCGGTGGGCACGCCGATCATCGCCGCGCGAGCGGGAGTGGTGGTCAAGACCGAGAACTCCCAGAGCGGACGCGGCACCGATGCCTCCGGCAATTTCGTCCGGGTGCTGCACGACGACGGCACCATGGGCGTGTACCTGCATTTGAAACAGGGTTCGGTGAGCGTGCGCGAAGGCCAGCGGGTCAAGGTCGGCAGCCCGCTGGCGCTGTCCGGCAACACCGGCAACAGCAGCGGCCCGCACCTGCACTTCGTGGTGCAGCGCAATACCGGAGAGGGGCTGGTGTCGATTCCCTATCAGTTCAACCAGCCACTGGGAGCCTTGCCCAACTTTGCGTTGGGCAAGCAGTAGGCGCGATAGGGTGTTGAGGGTTTTTGTGGCGAGGGGATTTATCCCCGTTGGGCCGCGAAGCGGCCCCAAATATTGCAACTCTGTACTAACTGACTGCATTCAATGGTTTTGGGACGGCTGCGCCGTCCAACGGGGATAAATCCCCTCGCCACAAGAGCCCCCCAAACTCCCATCAATCGAGCATCAACACCTTGGCCAGGACAATCTTCGGCCCTTTCATCTTCTTGATGATGATGCGCAGGCCTTCGACTTCCAGCACTTCTTCCTCTTCCGGCACCCGTTTCAGGGTTTCGTAAACCAGCCCGGCAAGGGTTTCCGCTTCGATGTGATCGAGATCGATGCCCAGCAGACGTTCGACCTTGAACAACGGCGTATCGCCACGCACCAGCAGCTTGCCTGGCTGATAGGCGAGAATGCCGCGCTCTGCCTTGCGGTGCTCGTCCTGAATGTCGCCGACCAGCACTTCCAGCACGTCTTCCATGGTCAGGTAGCCGATGATGTTGCCGTCAGCCTCTTCGACCACGGCGAAGTGCGAGCCACCCTTGCGGAACTGCTCCAGCAGTTGCGACAGCGGCATGTGCCGCGACACGCGCTCCAGCGGGCGGGTCAGCTCGGCCAGGTTGAACGACTCGGGAATGTGGTCCAGCGCGGCCAGTTCCAGCAGCAGATCCTTGATGTGCAGCAGGCCGACGAACTCCTGGCGCTCGCTGTCGTACACCGGATAACGGCTGAACTTGTGGCGACGGAACATCGCCAGGATTTCCTTCAGCGGCGCGTTGAATTCGAGGGTGATCAGGTCTTCGCGGGAGTTGGCCCAATCGACCACTTCCAGCTCGCCCATTTCCACCGCCGAAGCCAACACGCGCATGCCCTGATCGCTCGGATCCTGGCCACGGCTGGAGTGCAGGATCAGTTTCAGTTCTTCGCGGCTGTAATGGTGTTCATGGTGCGGGCCGGGTTCACCTTGCCCGGCGATACGCAAAATCGCGTTGGCGCTGGCATTGAGCAGGTAGATCGCCGGGTACATCGCCCAGTAGAACAGGTACAGCGGCACCGCCGTCCACAGCGACAAAAGCTCGGGTTTGCGGATCGCCCATGACTTGGGCGCCAGCTCGCCGACCACGATGTGCAGGTACGAAATGATGAAGAACGCGGTGAAGAACGACACGCCTTTGATGATCTCTGGCGAGTCGACGCCGACTGCGCTCAGCAGCGGCTCAAGAATATGCGCGAACGCCGGTTCACCGACCCAGCCCAGGCCAAGGGAGGCGAGGGTGATGCCGAGCTGACACGCCGACAGGTAGGCATCGAGCTGACTGTGCACGGTGCGCAGGATGTGTCCGCGCCAGCCGTGTTGTTCAGCGATGGCCTCGACCCGGGTCGAGCGCAGTTTGACCATGGCGAATTCCGCTGCAACGAAAAAACCGTTGAGCAAAACCAGGATCAGAGCAAAAAGAATCATGCCGAAGTCGGCAAAAATGGTTGCGAGGGACAAGCCAGGGGAAGGGTCCATGATGGAGTTTTGCGGGTTCCGTGTGATTCGAAAGTAGGGAGAAACAGCGCCTGAAAGGCAGGCACAAGTCAGCCAATGTAGCGGCTGACCGTGCGATTGCCTAGTGGCGTGTGCCGGGCGGCATCACTCGGCGGCGCTGATCGCCCGTGCGCTGGCCACCTGAGCCGGGGCGAAATGGCAGGTGAACGTGCTGCCGTGGCCGGGCACGCTGCTGATCTCCATGCGCGCGCGGTGGCGCAGCAGCACGTGCTTGACGATGGCCAGGCCGAGGCCGGTGCCGCCCGTGTTGGAGTTGCGGCTGGAATCGACGCGGTAGAAACGCTCGGTCAGGCGCGGCAGGTGTTTGCTGTCGATACCGATGCCGGAATCCTGCACGCTCAGGTGCGCGCCCTGATCGTCGCCCCACCAGCGAATGCGGATGTTGCCCTCGGCGGGGGTGTACTTGACCGCGTTGAACACCAGATTGGAGAACGCGCTGCGCAACTCCGCTTCGCTGCCCTTGAGCAGCACTCCGGCATTGGCCTCGAGGCTGATGCGCTGGTTCTTCGCCCCGGACAACTGCTGCGCATCGCTGGTGATCGATTGCAACAAGGTGTCGATCTGCACCGGCTGGTTGTCCGACGGATAGTCGGTAGCCTCCAGCTTGGCCAGCAGCAACAGATCGTTGAGCAGCGTCTGCATGCGCCCGCCCTGTTGCTGCATCTGTTGCAGAGCTCGGCTCCAGCGCGGGTTCACTTCTTCGACATTGTCGAGCAGGGTTTCCAGATAGCCGCAGATCACCGTGAGCGGTGTGCGCAGCTCGTGGGATACGTTGGCGATAAAGTCCTTGCGCATCTGTTCCAGCTGATGGATGCGCGTCACGTCGCGGACCAGCATCAGGTGTTCATTGTTGCCGTAGCGCGTCAGGTACAGCTGAATGCGCACGCGATCGTTGGTCGGCGAAGGGATTTCCAATGGCTCGGCAAAGCTGTCCTGCTCGAAGTATTCCTTGAAGCGCGGATGGCGCACCAGGTTGGTCACCGGTTGGCCGCTGTCCTGCGGAGTCTTCAGGCCGAGCAGGGTTTCAGCGGCGCGGTTCCACCATTCGAGATTGCCGTCGCTGTCGAGCATGATGACTGCATCTTTCAGCGCGGCGGTGGATTCCTGCACCCGGTCGATCACCGCTTGCAGACGCCCGCGCACGCGTTGGTCGCGGCGTTGCAGGTGATAGATGCTGTCGAACACCTCGCCCCACAGACCATAGCCATCGGGCGGCGCTTCGTCGGGTTGGTGCTGGCGCAGCCATTCGTGCAGACGCAGCAATTGCTTGAGCGTCCAGGCCAGATAAAGCCCCAGACCCGCCGCGAGGCTCCAGCCGTAATAGCCGGTGATCAACCCGATCACCAGACACGCTGTGACCAGCAGCAACATGTGGCGAATCAGGGTGCCATGCCAGTTTTGATTCACAGAGGCGTCCTTAGCCGCAGCGTCAAGTTTCAAGCTACAAGCTGCAAGTCAGAGCGGCTCGCTGTTTCTTGCCGCTTGTAGCTGAAAGCTTGCAGCTGCTTTCATGCTTTTGTGGAGAACCGATAACCGGTGCCGCGCACGGTTTGTACCAGATTTTCGTAGGCGTCGCCGAGGGCCTTGCGCAGGCGCCGGATGTGCACGTCGACGGTGCGCTCTTCGACGTAGACGTTGCCGCCCCAGACCTGATCCAGCAACTGGCCACGGGTGTAGGCGCGTTCCTGATGGGTCATGAAAAATTGCAGCAGGCGGTATTCGGTCGGGCCCATCTCGGCGGGTTTGCCGTCGATGGTCACGCGGTGGCTGATCGGGTCGAGCAGCAGGCCGCGGACTTCGATCGGCGCTTCGCCATCGGTCGGTCCGGCGCGGCGCAGCACAGCCTTGAGGCGGGCGACCAGTTCACGCGGGGAAAACGGTTTGGTGATGTAATCGTCGGCGCCGACTTCCAGGCCCTGGATCTTGTTGTCCTCTTCGCCCTTGGCGGTGAGCATGATGATCGGGATGTCCCCGGTCAGCTCGTCGCGCTTGAGGCGCCGGGCCAGTTCGATGCCCGAGGTGCCGGGCAGCATCCAATCGAGCAGGATCAGGTCCGGTTTGCGGTCGACAATAATGGCGTGAGCCTGCTGCGAGTTCTCTGCCTCTAGGCAGTCATAGCCGGCCATTTCCAACGCCACGGCGATCATTTCGCGAATGGGCGCTTCGTCGTCGACGATCAGAATGCTCCTGCCAACCATGCCTTAATCCTCTTGTCATTTAACTGTCTTGCGCCGCATTAGATAACGGAATTATTGCAGTCGTGTGACAGTATTTCAGGCCCGCAACATTTGCACCCATCCTCGACTAAGCTCTAAGTCCGAATCCTGACAACCACAAAAGAAGGTTTCCATGACTCAGATGACTGCTTCGTTCAAAGCCCTGCTGATGGCCGCCGCCCTGACAATACCGGGGCTGGCCATGGCGGCCGATCCGGCGATGGAGAAGGACGGCATGTACACCGACCACAAGGGCATGACCCTGTACACCTTCGCCAAGGACTCCGCTGGCAAGTCCGCGTGCAACGACAAGTGCGCGGCAAACTGGCCGCCGTTGATGGCGCAGGCGGGTGACAAATCCATGGGCGACTGGACGGTGATCAAGCGTGACGACGGCACGATGCAGTGGGCCTACCAGGGCATGCCGTTGTACACCTTCGTGATGGACAAGAAGGCCGGCGACATGACCGGCGACGGCAAAATGGACGGCGCCTGGAAAGTCGCCAAGGCCAAATAGATGCAACCCAGACGCTGTGGGAGCGAGCCTGCTCGCGAAAACGATGTGTCAGTTATCGCAGAGGTGACTGACATGACGCCTTCGCGAGCAGGCTCGCTCCCACAGGTGTCATGCATTAGCGCAGTGCGTAATCCAGCACGATCCCGACAAATATCGCCAACCCTGCCCAGTGGTTGTGCAAGAAGGCCTGGAAGCAGCGCATGCGGTCCTTGCTGCGTGTGTACCAGAACTCCCACGCATAACACCCCGCAGCCACCAGCAGGCCGAGGTGGAACCAGATCCCCAGCTCGAACTTCGACCCGGCCAGAATCAGGCAGCCCAATGACAGCGCCTGCAAGCTGAGGATGATCACCCGATCCGCCTCGCCAAACAGAATCGCCGTGGATTTCACGCCGATCTTCAGGTCGTCATCACGATCGGTCATCGCGTAATAAGTGTCGTAGCCCACCGTCCACAGCAGGTTGGCAATCCACAGCAGCCACGCCGCCGCTGGCAACTCGCCGGTCTCGGCGGTAAAGGCCATCGGCATGCCCCAGGAGAACGCCGCGCCCAGCACCACTTGCGGGTAGTAGGTGTAGCGCTTCATGAACGGGTAAGTGAATGCCAGCGCTAGACCGCCCAGCGACAGCCAGATCGTCGGCGCATTGGTGCACAGCACCAGCAGAAAACTGATGCCCATCAGCACGGCAAAGAACACCAGCGCTTCCTTCGAGCTGATCCGGCCGCTGGCCAGCGGCCGTTGCGCGGTGCGTTTGACGTGGCCGTCGACCTTGCGGTCGGCCCAGTCGTTGATCACGCAGCCGCCGGCACGGGTCAGCACTACGCCAAGAACAAAAATCACCACGTTGGCCAGCGACGGCGAGCCCTTGCCGGCAATCCACAATGCCCACAATGTCGGCCACAGCAGCAGGTAAATGCCGATCGGCTTGTCCATGCGCGTCAACTGAACGAAATCCCAGGCGCGCGGGTTCAGACGGTTGAGGGACTTGAGCAGGCTTTGATACATCAGCAGTTCTCCGGATGGGCGCGGGCGGCGTCCCACAGGCTCGGCAGGAAGATTTCCGCGACCAGCACGCTCAGCGCACCACGGTCGAAACGCGAACGCCGGCCCCACAATTCAGGGGCTTGCACCGCTGGCGGCAACCATTGTTCAGGGTAGTGGCAGACTTCAATGGCGCGGCGTTGAAATGCCCGATCGCAAAACAGCAATTCGCCCAGCGAGCGGCTGCCCAGCTCATCCATGTGTAAACCATCACCTTGCAGGGCGGCGCGCGAGGCGACGCTGCGGGCAAACACCCAGGCTTCGCCATGACCACGCAAATACACCTCACGCACCCAGCCTTCGCTGCCCTCGGCCAGATCCAGCGCCGCGCATTCATCAGCGCGCAGGGTGTCCCAGCCTTCGAACAACGGCGACACGCTGAAGCCATCCTCGGACAAACGGGTCAAACGGCGGGTCAGCGAACCTTCGTCGAACAACCAGTCCAGGGTCAACGGATCGGGGCGGGGCGTCAGGCGGTCTTGGGTCAGCCAGAGCGGGGCGGGGCAGGCATTTGAATGTTGCACAATGAGTCATTATTGGCCGCAAATGAGGCGGCGAGCTTACCATGGCGGGCGACAAGATCGAGCGGCGCCGGCTGCCGTTGCGCCGAACAGGCTTGCATCTGCCCGGCACCCTCAGTACAAAACGCCCTGAGCCGGATGGCAACGCAGCACCCATCGACCGTCCGCGCCGGCACTACGCCTGAACCCTGAGGAAGTACCTGAATGAAGAAGTGGCAATGTATCGTCTGTGGCCTGATCTATAACGAAGCCGATGGCTGGCCGGATGACGGCATCGCGCCGGGCACCCGCTGGGAAGACGTCCCGGCAGACTGGCTGTGCCCCGACTGCGGCGTCGGCAAGATGGACTTCGAAATGATCGAAATTAACTGAACACAACCAAGGAGTAAGGCATGAGCGCACCAGTCGTCATCATCGGCACCGGGCTTGCGGGCTACAACCTGGCCCGCGAGTTTCGCAAGCTCGACAGCGAAACCCCGCTGCTGCTGATCACCGCCGATGACGGCCGCTCTTACTCCAAGCCGATGCTCTCCACCGGCTTCGGCAAGAACAAGGATGCCGACGGCCTGAGCATGGCCGAACCCGGCGCCATGGCCGAGCAGTTGAAGGCCGAAGTGCGCACCCACACGCGCATCAGCGGCATCGACGCCGGCCACAAACGCTTGTGGATCGGTGAAGAAGCCGTGCCTTATCGTGATCTGATCCTGGCCTGGGGCGCGGAAACCGTGCGCGTGCCGATCGAAGGCGACGGCGCGGAACTGGTATTTCCGATCAACGATCTGGAAGACTACGCGCGCTTTCGTGCCGCAGCCGCGGGCAAGCGTCGGGTGTTGTTGCTCGGCGCCGGGCTGATCGGCTGTGAATTTGCCAATGACCTGATTCTCGGCGGCTACGAAGTGCAACTGGTCGCGCCGTGCGAACAAGTCATGCCAATGCTTTTGCATCCTGCCGCTGCGGCGGCCGTGCAGGCCGGGCTGGAAAGTATCGGGGCGAAGTTTCACCTCGGCCCGGTGCTGACCCGCCTTGAGCAAGTAGTCGATGGCCTGGAAGCGCACCTGTCCGACGGTCAGATCATCCCGTGCGATGTGGTGGTCTCGGCGATCGGTCTGCGCCCGCGCATCGATCTGGCAGCGGCTGCCGGCGTGCAGATCAATCGCGGCGTGATGGTCGATCGTTACCTGAAGACCTCTCACGCCAACATTTACGCCTTGGGCGATTGCGCCGAAGTCGACGGGCTCAACCTGCTTTACGTGATGCCGCTAATGAGTTGCGCGCGCGCGTTGGCGCAAACCCTCGCCGGAAACCCGACCGCGGTCAGCTATGGGCCGATGCCGATCACCGTGAAAACCCCGGTGTGCCCGCTGGTGGTTTCGCCGCCGCCACGGGGCAGCGAAGGCATTTGGAGCGTCGAAGGGCAGGGCGCCGACATCAAAGCGCTGTGCCACAGTGCCGACGGTCAGTTACTCGGATACGCCCTGACCGGCGGGGCAGTCATGGAAAAACTGGCCCTCAACAAACAACTGCCGCCGTTGCTGGCGTAAATGCCGGTCGTTCTGTCGCAAACACCGCTCTTTTGCCCCGACAAAGGTCTTGGGGAGACTGGCGCCGCCGTTGGCGGCGTGCCATTCTCACTCCCGTCTGCCGCAGAGTAGAGCCTGCGGCGCCTTGGGCGCTGTTCCAACGAGAACAGCACGGACATAACAACAAAAAACCGTCAAAGGGGCTTCACTAATGCGTAAACCAGAACTCGCCGCTGCAATCGCCGAAAAGGCAGACCTGACCAAAGAACAGGCCAATCGCGTCCTCAACGCCGTCCTCGAAGAAATCACCGGCGCCCTGCACCGCAAGGACAGCGTGACGCTGGTCGGCTTCGGCACCTTCCTGCAACGCCACCGCGGCGCCCGCACCGGCAAAAACCCGCAGACCGGCGAACCGGTCAAGATCAAGGCCAGCAACACCGTGGCGTTCAAGCCAGGCAAATCGTTGAAAGACAGCGTCAATCCTTGATGGCGGCGTGCTCCCCTGAATGACGGGGAGAACCGCAAATGAAAAATGGGCACACCGATTGCGGTCGGGTGCCCATTTTTTGTGGTTGGAGCATTCGTCTAGATCAGACGGAGAAGAAGTAACGCGTCAGGTGAAAGAAGAGCGGTGCCGCGAAGCATATCGAGTCCATCCAATCGAGGATTCCGCCGTGACCTTTGATCATTGTGCCCCAGTCCTTCGCGCTCAGACTGCGTTTGATAGCGGACATGACCAAGCTGCCTAG
This sequence comes from Pseudomonas sp. Irchel 3F6, assembly GCF_900187595.1. Taxonomy (NCBI): domain Bacteria; kingdom Pseudomonadati; phylum Pseudomonadota; class Gammaproteobacteria; order Pseudomonadales; family Pseudomonadaceae; genus Pseudomonas; species Pseudomonas sp. Irchel 3F6. The sequence goes on from NZ_FYDP01000004.1 coordinate 106,000, forward strand.
CCAGCTTGCGGCAGTCATTGGGACTTAAGCATCGGGCAGCACGCCGACTACTCGGTCATCCGAACTGTTAATCGCAATGGCTTATCCTGGAATTGCTCAATTCGTAGCCTGCCCAAAATTTCATCGTTCGTACTCTGCCCTTTGCATACCAATTCATATTTGAAGACTTTACTTAACCGGGAGTCCGCATATTTACACTCGACTGAAAGCAAGTTCTCGTTCGACCCATGCTCGTCCAGTGGTTCATCTGCCAGGTCATTAATATGTATCCAGACGGCGCTTAAGCCAAGTTTCTCTGGATCCTCAGTCATGTCCATGATCCAGATCTTGATTTCGCTGAGGAGCGTGAGACAGCCCCCAATGCTGGGAAGTAATTTGACGTTGAACTTGGCGGTCTGCGCAGTGGGTTGCCAAGGTTGTTTAAATTTTTTGACTCCAAGGTTGGGGTCTCTTGCGTAGTTTTCTGGCGCGTAACAGTAATATGGGGAAAACGGCTGATAGTACGCTTCGGCGGTGACGCTAAAATTCGCAGGGATGTCCATGTTCAGTGTTGCCGAACTGGAGAACGAATTGCATCCAGTTCCAAATATTATGAAGCTGGCCAATAACAAAGCGCGGATCGAGTGCGTTGCAGTGACGAAGTTTAACTTGGGGGACAACGAGAGCATCGGTACTTCCTTGTTGACTGATTAAGTTAAATGAACGAATCAATATCCAGCCGAAACGGCGCGCCAACCGCATGCCCTCCGGTCATCGCGGCGATATCGGCATCGTGGTCTTCAGCGGCTGGCGGGATCATCGCCAGTTGCTCCTGAACCAGGTTTTCAGGATGGGCGTTCCAGCGCAGCAGACCTTCCTCGACCCATTCGGGCTGGTCGGCATAGCTGCCGTAAACGTCGACCTCGGTGACCCGTTGACTGCGCAGCGCTGTCAGGCGGGCCATGGTCATGCTGATCTTGTCTATTTCCTGATTGAGCATCAGCGTCTTGTGCGCGCGCTCCTGCTCTCGCACGTAAGAACGGTGGTTGTTTTGCAGATCGCGCTTAACGGCCCGCAGCTGTTGCTGAATATTCTCCAGGGCGCTGCTGATCCATTCGTATTCGCGATTGGTCACCAGCGAACGCTTGAGCTGCAGTGCTTCCTGCCAACGGCGCAAGCTGGCCCAGCAGCCGGGGATGTAGCTGCCGACCATTGAGTGGTGACCCCGGTCGAACAACTGCCGCAGAAACGATCCGCGTTCGGGCAAGCCGTTGGTAGCGCGCAGGGCCTTGGCGCAGCCGTGATCGACGATCGTGCTGCAACCCGGCTCCCAGAGAAGGGAGGATCGGTGGTCCTTGTCGAACTCAACGGGCATGAAATGGCGCAAAGCACCGTGATGCCCATAGTCGTCGCCAAAGAAATTGATGATTCCCCAGATCAGCAGGCCGAGGCCGGCGACCGGGTTGAAGCCCAGCACCACGGCGTTGGTTGCGTACATCGGCCCAGGCTTGGCAAAGGTGTTCATCCAGGTCGCCGGCACGCTCGGTACCGGATCGTTCTGATTGACGATGCGGTGATGCACCAGCGATCTGGCGCTTTCGATGAAGGTGGTGTCGCCGGCGCGGGGGGCGCCGTAGGTGTAGAGCACGATTTGCGGGGAGAACTCCAGGTTGCGTCTCAGCATCTCGGACAGGATCAGTGCAACTGCACCGCCCAGACTGTGACCCGTGATCAGCAGCTTTTGCCCGCTGTAGAATTTTTCCAGATAAGTCACGATAAATGGATAAGCCGCCAAAGCGCCACCGTAGAAACCGCGGTGCACTTTGCCTTCGCCTTCGGCAAAGGGAACCTGATAGGCATCGCCGTCACGCCGGCCGTCGGGCCAGATCTCACTGGTACCGCGTACGCTGATCAGGATCAGTTCGTCGTGGTGGCAGATGAAAGCCTGAGTGTCCGTGCTTTCGACCTGTTTGCGATCATCGAAAAAATGCAGTCTGGCGGGGTGTTCTTGTTGATTCCCTAACGCGGGGTCATTCACTTCGGGGTAAAGATTCGGGTCAAACGGCACCACTTCCAGGCGTTTCGAATACGGCACGTCTTCATACAGTGGATAGTATTTCTGCGATTGTGAGTCATCGACCTTCCACAACTCATCGAACTGCGGCAGCGCGTGGCCGAACCAGTTGCCGCTGCTGGGCTGTAGCGGAAAGCTTACCGTGTCGGTCTGCACCGGTTGAGTGTTGGGTTCCTGTCCGAAATCGGTGTAGCTCAGCGTCGCCATCACCGACAGCTGATAAAGGTTGAGCGCGCAGAACGCGTCGCCTGTCGACAGCATTGGCCGTAGCGCTCTCATCGGCCGTACTTCCAGCACATGGTGTTTGTTCGGCAGCAGTGCGACGCCCTTGGGCGGCGGCGGGGAAAACCCCAACTCGACGGTGGCCATCTCCGCCGCACTCAAGATGGTGTGCAGTCCGCCATCCGCAGAAGTTTTATCGACGACCGTGAAGTCTCTGGACTTCGCAGCGGGGCGCATGAGCTTGTGCGCCGCCCTCTTCGGAGCGTCGCGACGAGCAGCCAGCGGCGGCAAGTGGGCGATGTATTTTACCAGTTCACTGACTTCGACCTGGCAGTACGCATCGGTTTCGGACAGGTCCTTGGCGGGGTTGGCCTGGGTGCGAGTGCCTGTTTTGTGGAAGAAGCGGGTTTTTTCGGCGCGGACTTGGAGTTCGGTGATGGGGAGAGGGTAGTGCGGTTGTTCCTTCAGTCGCGCATATACTTCCTCTTTACCCTGATAAAACTGACTGAGCTTCAGGGTTACGGGACCGCAGTAATGATCAAGAACTTTTCCGGAGCCCGAGGAATCCAGTTTGCCGGTATAAACAATATCTTCGTAATCGACGGCTTCGTAGGTCAAACCGGCGTAGGGTTTGCCATCACCGAACTCGTCCACCAATTGAAAACTTGTGGCTTGTCCGCGTCTTGGGCAGGCGTGGATGTTGCCTTGCATAAAGGCCGCAATGCCGGAATCTGTCGGCTCAATGCTCATGGGGTCTGATCCTTGTTTTCAGTGCAATCGGGGTAAATAGTGCAGATGCGCTCGTCTACCATCCTGAATGTGCTGAAGTCTTTGTAATTGCCGAAACAGAACGCATCCTGATCCTCAAAGGCTTTCCCCATGCAGCGCTTCCATCCGCCGGGCACTTTTACCCACGTGTCACCAAAAGCGGGCTTTTCCCGCTCAGATAATTGGATTTTCAGAGTCACCGTTTTTCCAGAAAGCTGAGTCAGCGTGTACGCCGTGAAAGGACGGCTCCGCCCGACATTGCCCTGTGCATCCATTTTTTTGCAGGTCAGCAGTTTGATCAGATAACGCTTCGGGCCCACCGTGCGAAAAGACCACATGCACTCACCAAAGAACTCAGCTGTCTCGTCATCTCTGAAACTACCCATCTGTCGTTCCAGCAACTCCGGACGTACAGCAATCGAGGCGTAGTCATAGCTGAAGTTGCTTCGCCCTGAACCATAAATACCGATGACCTTGATCTCGATGTAATTCAGCGCCAGCGGACATTCGCTTACGGTTCTGTACAGCGGGATCTCGGAAGTCCCTTGGTACTTCATATTGGTTTTGTTGTATCCCAGCTGAGTGTTTCTCCCGCCAGGCACGGTGCATGTTTGGCCCTTGGCCGGAACATAGGTGGCCGTCAGGTCGTACTTGAATCCAGGTGGAAAATCCGGAACAAACATAAAGGTGTTCGGGGTCTTCACCGTCGTACAACCCACCAGCAATCCCAGGCAACCACTCAGCAGCAACCCTCGTTTCAAGTTCCTCATCGACCTACCTCTCCCTGCCAATACAACGCTTCCTGATATACCCGCTCAAAATGCATCGCCGGATCTTCACCGGGTTTGGGCAGCCATGATTTGCCTGGCCGATATCCCGGTAACTGCAAACTGCGGGTCAGCAAGAAATGCACGTGCTCCGGTTGTTGCCAGCCCCACAGGTGCGTCAGTTGAATCAGGCCCCACAACCATTCATCGACGTCCAGTTGTTCGGCCAGCTCGGCCATGGCTTCGGTGTGTTCGCCGACCAGGTAACGGCGGGTGTTGTCGAACAGCACGTTGGCGTAGATCAGTTCCGGGGTCGGCGTGTGCAGCCACGGCGGATCCATCGGCAGCGGGTGGTGGCCGGGGTCCGGGTTGTCGATGGCGTTCCATCGTTCTGCGTGCCAATAGCAAACGCTGTTGAATGGCCCGAGAAACGCCGCGCGGTGCTCGGGTTGCAGGTGCGCCAGCGCACGTCCCAGAACCCGGTTGTCATGCACGCGGTACACCGCCTGATTCGGACGTTCGCCGGTTATCAGGCGATCGCGCCAATGCGCCGCCAGCAGATCAAGTTCGACGTGACGGGCACTGGCCAGCCAGCCCCAATTGCGCTCGGGCGTGGCGAGCAAGGTCTGGATCGCGGGATGCTGCGCCGTATCGATCTGCAACAGCAGCGGGCCGGTCGGCACCAGCGACTCGGCCGGCGTGCCGGTGTAGAGCGGACGAAACCGCTCGGTGCCGAGGTCGCGGGTCAACGCAGCGTGCTCTGCGCTGTGGCCGTCGGTGTCGAGCATCAGATACAGATCGCAGCCGGCGCGGGACTGAGCGTGCAACCATTGTTCGACCGGGCTCATGCGACTTCTCCCAGCTCGCACAGACCCGCTGCGCAGGCTTCGCACAGCGGGCAAAAATCCGCTGCCTGCTGGCGGGCGCTGTTGACGATCGACAGCGGCGTGGCGTTGATCGCAGCTGGCAGGCCGGCCTCAACTTGCAGCGGTTGTAGCGGTGCGAGAGCCGGCAGTGGCGCGCCGCCCTGAACGATGGGCACGCTGCTGAAAATCCCGCCGGCATTGATCACGATGTGATGACCGCCCGCTGACAGCGTCAGGCTCATGCCGGCATCGATCACCACGTTGCTTGCCGTGACATGCGCCTGCTGGCCGGCCTGGATCACCAGAGCGCCCAGGGTCTGGCTGCTGGTACCGCTGACCTGCAACAAGTCATCGGCGTTGATTACTGTGCTGCGCAGTCCTTGATGAGTGCGCGAATCCTTGCCCTCGATGAGACTGGTGCTGTCATTGCCGACATGCTCATGGCGGTCGCGAGTGATCAGGCTGCGGCTGTCGTTGAGGATCAGTTGCTCGAGGTCGCGCTGCGCGCGCAGGTAGATCTTCTCCTGCCCGGCGCGATCCTCGATCGACAGTTCGTTGTAGCCGCCATTGCGCGGTGAGCTCTGGCTGCGTAATACCGTGCGGGTTTTACTCGCCGACAAGGGATGGGCGACGGCATTGACCTTGTTGGCGACGCAGCCGGTAATCAGCGGTTGGTCCGGGTCGCCTTCCTGGAAGGTCACGACCACTTCCATGTCGACCCGGGGAATGGTCACCGCACCGAATCCGTCACCTGCCCAACTGGACGCTACGCGTAACCAGCAGCTGCTTTTTTCGCTGTTGCGTTCAGCGCGATCCCAGGGAAACTCGACACGAACCCTGCCGTATTCATCACAGAAGATCTCCTCTCCGGGAGGCCCGGTAACGCGCGCGGTCTGGCAGACCAGCAAGGGTCTTGGCGCGGGCAAAGGCGGACGGTAAACCACCTCTGCGGGAATGGCCCTGAAGGTATTGCGGTAGCCCTGGGAAAAACCATCGGCAGGATTCGCCTCGCTGCTGAAAGCCTCTTCGAGTACTGCCGGTTGCTTGCCTTCGTGACTGAGACTGACCAACAGCCACAACTCGTTGCAGTCGGCCCTGGGATGTTCGCTCAGCTTGAACAGGTGACCGCTGCGCAAAATCGGCTGATTGCTTTTGCCTTCAATCCATTGATAGTCGCTGCGATGGCGCTCCAAGGCCTGACGCGCCAGCTGTTTGCCGTGCTTCTCGGACTTGATCAGCAGTGGATAGCGATAGTCCTCCAGAGCCGGCGTGAACTCGGCGGTGAAGCGGCTTTCCAGCAGCAGGCTTGGGCGCATGAGGTCATAGTCGCGGCGGGTGACCGTGCTGGTACGGGTGTTGAAGCCCATGCTCAGGTGGTTGACCACCGGGTGTTCGGCGACCATGCCGCTATCCACCCGAAAGGCTGTCGTACCCAATTTGCGCGCGAACACCGGGCTGTCGCTGAACACCAGCAAGTGCCTGTCGAGCGAATGCTGGTGGTGCCAGGCAATACCCTCTTCGGCGCACAGGCGCTGGATGAACAGGAAGTCGCTTTCGCCGTATTGCGTGCAGTACTCACGAGGCTCACCGGCGGCGACATTGAACGTGAAGTCATCGGACTGACAGCTCATAGCGGGTCAGGCGCTTTCCCGATTCGCCGAGCATGACATTTTCGATCCGCCCGTGAATGCCTTCGCCCGCTAACCCGAATTGCAGAAAAGCAGGCTGGCTGAGCAGGCTTTCCAGATCGAAGTCCGCGTACTCGCTCACCAGCTCGATGCGAAATGCGTACAGCTGACTGATCGCTTCGGTGCCAGTGAACGCGAGCACCTTGAAGTCGTGACGAATGGCCGGGATATGCAGTGAGAATGGCGCGCAGTGGCCTTTGCCGAACATGGGCTTGTCCTTAAGCAAAGTGAGTCAAAGCGCGATACCGTCCTCCCTGATCGCCGCGCATGAAAAGTTGCCAGGGCAAGCTAGCGGCGCGGCAAACTAATTGATGTAAGAAGTATCCCTGACATTTGTCAGAGTATTCCGGGTGTGGAAGTCTTGGCCGAGATGGGAGAAGTGTCTGTAGGACGCGGCTCTGATAACTATCGAAGTGCCAGTATTTGCCGGGGGAGTAAAAGTTTCAGAATAATGAAATGCCATCATTGTAGTGGCACTTTTTGCATTGATCGTTGTCGCTGCAAACTTCTCGATGGAACCCGGTCATTTTAGGAAGTGTCCTACTTCTATTTTTTTTTGAATTTGGCATGCTGCACGCCGCTCGAGGGTGCGGGCGTCAGGTAAACTCGCCCGGCTGCGGCCGAGGCTCTGGGACAATGGTTTGGCGGGAGCCGGGAAAATGCGCTGATTTATAAACGGCATCAGGGAAACCCCTGCGATATATAGGGCGATCTCCTACAGACCGCAATGAACAGTTCGTCTTGTTGTTTAATCAGATGCTTGCTAGTGGCCATCATAGTGATTACGATGCGCCCACTTGAAAGAGCACATCTCAATTGGATGAGTCGCTGAACTGCTCTTCGATACTGTCCCGCGTTGCTGAAACTCCATTCGCGCGCATGACTGTAATCCTTAATAAAGGCCATGGATGTCCTACTCAAGCAAACTTTCCGCCCATTACCTCGAACTCGCAAAAGTCTCTGTTTCCAAAGAGAATTTTGCGGGCGAAGACGTTCGTTTTTCGAGCGAATTCGAGGCGCTGGAAAGTGAGCTGGCCAAGGCTTCGTCGATGCACGAAAGCGGGCAGATCGACTGGCTGAAAATCCGCGAAAACAGTGAAAATCTGCTGCGTACCCAATCCAAGGATCTGCGTGTCGGCGCCTGGCTGACGTGGTCGCTGTACCAGCGCGAATCCTTCCCCGGGCTGCTTGCCGGCCTCGGTCTGCTGCACCATCTGTCGGAAAACAACTGGGCCGACGTCCACCCGCTCAAACCCCGCACCCGTGCCGCCGCGATCGGCTGGCTGGTGCCGCGTCTCGAGCAGGTCATCACCGAAAACATTGCGATCAAAGAGCAGTTGCCGATGTTCCGGCAGCTCTCTGAGCACCTGGCCGGTCTTGAGGCCGCGTGCACTGAACATCTGGGCGATGACGCGCCACTGCTGCTGCCGATCTCCCGCCGCCTGAAAACCATGATCCAGCGTGCCGCCGACAACCAGCCGGCACCCGGCGTGGTGGGGGCGGCGGTGGCGCAGGTCAAGCAGGCCGCGACCCAGCTGCTCACTCCTGGCGCACCGATCGACAACGAGCGGGATGCGCACAAAGCCCTGCGCGCCCAGCAGGACAGCGCCCGGCCGTTGTGTGCCTGGTGGCTCAAGCAGAAGGCTACCGATCTGCGTGCCCTGCGCCTCAATCGCACGCTGTTGTGGATGACCATCGACGCAGTGCCCGAGCGCAACGCCGAGCAGATCACCGTGCTGCGCGGTCTGCCGCTGGAAAAACTCAAGCTCTATCAGGACCGTTTCGATCAGGGCAAATACGCCGATCTGCTGGTGGAACTGGAGGCGAGCCTGGCGAAGGCGCCGTTCTGGTTCGATGGCCAGAGGATGGTCTGGGAATGTCTCCAGAACCTCAACGCCGAGCTGGCAATGCGCGAAGTGGAAATCCACTTCGCGCTTTTGATTCAGCGCCTGCCGGGCATCATCGAGTTGCGCTTCCATGACGGCGCGCCGTTTGCCGATCCGTCCACCCGGGCGTGGATCGCCGCCAATGTCATGCCGCACCTGCAAAGCGCCAGCGCGCCGCGCAAGGTCGAAAGCGAGAACGTCGAAACCCAGCCGGCCTGGGAAAAAGCCCTCGAGGAAGTCCAGCCGATCCTGCGCAAGGAAGGCTTGAAGCCGGCCGTGCAGATTCTCAAGCAGGGTCTGCAATCGGCCCACGGTGGCCGTGAACGCTTCTTCTGGCAGTTCACCCTCGCGCGGCTGTGTTTCCTGGCCAAGAAATACGAACTGGCCAAGAACCAGCTCGAAACCCTCGATCAGACATTACAGGACTCAGGCCTGCACGCCTGGGAGCCCGATCTTGCATTGCAAGTGCTGCACCTGCTGCACAGTTGCTGCGAGTTGTTGCCGCAGAACCACGCCGTACGTGAAAGCAAGGAAGAGATTTATCGCAGGCTGTGCCACCTCGACCTCGAAGTGGTACTCGAATAGGCCCCAGGGCCACAACCGCAAGGAGAAAAGCCATGGCCAAAGAAGGCTCGGTAGCCCCCAAGGAACGCATCAACGTCACCTTCAAACCCGCCACCGGCGGAGCTCAGGAAGAGATTGAACTGCCGCTGAAGCTGCTGGCAATCGGTGACTACACCCACCGCAAGGACGATCGCAAAATCGAAGATCGCAAGCCGATCAGCATCGACAAGATGACCTTCGACGAAGTGTTGGCCAAGCAAGAGCTGGGTCTGACGCTGAGCGTGCCGAACCGTCTGCAGGAAGATGGCGAGGCTGAAGAGCTGGCCGTGCAATTGCGCGTCAATTCGATGAAGGACTTCAACCCGGCCAGCCTGGTCGAGCAAGTGCCTGAGCTGAAAAAACTGATGGAACTGCGCGATGCGCTGGTGGCCCTCAAAGGCCCGCTGGGTAACGCACCTGCGTTCCGTAAAGCGATCGAAGGCGTGCTCGCCGACGACGAATCCCGCGGTCGCGTACTCGGTGAGCTGGGCCTGAACGCCGCAGCCCCGGACGCCTGAGACTCCAGTAGCCAAGGAAGCCAACACAATGAGCACTAGCGCAGCACAAGAGAAGAGCGCCGCCAGCGGCGAATACAGCATTCTCGACAGCATCATCGCCGAAACCCGTCTGACTCCGGACGACGAAGCCTACGACATCGCCAAGCGTGGCGTGTCGGCGTTCATCGAAGAGCTGCTCAAGCCGCAGAACAACGGTGAGCCGGTCAAGAAAGCCATGGTTGACCGCATGATCGCCGAGATCGATGCCAAGCTCAGCCGTCAGATGGACGAGATCCTGCACCACCCGGATTTCCAGGCGCTGGAATCGTCGTGGCGTGGTCTGCAGTTGCTGGTCGACCGCACCAACTTCCGCGAAAACATCAAGATCGAAATCCTCAACGTCTCCAAAGAAGACCTGCTGGACGATTTCGAAGACTCGCCGGAAGTCATGCAGTCGGGCCTGTACAAGCACATCTACACCGCTGAATACGGCCAGTTCGGTGGTCAGCCAGTGGGCGCGATCATCGCCAACTACTACATGTCGCCAAGCTCGCCAGACGTCAAGCTGATGCAGTACGTGGCCAGCGTTTCGTGCATGTCCCACGCGCCGTTCATCGCTGCCGCCGGGCCGAAATTCTTCGGTCTGGAAAGCTTCACCGGCCTGCCGGATCTGAAAGATCTGAAAGACCACTTCGAAGGCCCGCAATTCGCCAAATGGCAGAGCTTCCGGACTTCGGAAGACTCCCGCTACGTTGGCCTGACCGTGCCGCGTTTCCTGCTGCGCAACCCGTACGATCCGGAAGAAAACCCGGTCAAGTCGTTCGTGTACAAGGAAACCGTTGCCAACAGCCACGAGCACTACCTGTGGGGCAACACCGCTTACGCGTTCGGCACCAAGCTGACCGACAGCTTCGCCAAATTCCGCTGGTGCCCGAACATCATCGGCCCACAGAGCGGTGGCGCGGTTGAAGACCTGCCGTTGCACCACTTCGAAAGCATGGGCGAAATCGAAACCAAGATCCCTACCGAGGTATTGGTTTCCGACCGTCGTGAATACGAACTGGCCGAGGAAGGCTTCATCTCCCTGACCATGCGCAAAGGCTCCGACAACGCGGCGTTCTTCTCCGCCAGCTCGGTGCAGAAGCCGAAGTTCTTCGGCATCAGCGCAGAAGGCAAGGCGGCAGAGCTGAACTACAAGCTCGGCACCCAACTGCCGTACATGATGATCGTCAACCGTCTGGCTCACTACTTGAAAGTGCTGCAGCGCGAGCAACTCGGTTCGTGGAAAGAGCGTACCGACCTCGAGCTGGAACTGAACAAGTGGATCCGTCAGTACGTTGCCGACCAGGAAAACCCGAGCGCCGAAGTGCGTGGCCGTCGTCCGCTGCGCGCTGCGCAAGTGATCGTCAGCGACGTTGAAGGCGAGCCGGGCTGGTACCGCGTGAGCTTGAACGTGCGTCCGCATTTCAAGTACATGGGTGCCGATTTCACCCTGTCGCTGGTTGGCAAGCTGGACAAAGAGTAAGAGCGACTCATGGACGGATACGGCAGCCTGTTCGAACGCCTCAACGGCGACGCACAACTACGCAAGGGCAACAGCCTTGAGGCTTGTGCCATGGCGTCAGTGGCTGCCCATTTGGCCAAAATGCTCAGCACCCGGGCCGGCAGCGTGCAAACGCTGGCCGACTACGGGTTGCCCGATCTCAATGACATGCGCCTGAGCCTGCACGACTCGCTGAGTCAGGCCCGTCTGGCTATCGAAAACTTCATCGAAGCCTACGAGCCACGCCTGAGCAACGTGCGTGTCATTTCCCTGCCGCGTGACCACGATCAACTTCGCCTGGCCTTCAGTATCGAAGGCCTGCTGGAAGTTGAAGGGTTCAAGCGTCAGGTCAGTTTTTCCGCGCGCCTGGATGGCAGCGGTCAAGTGAAGGTGAATTAGGACCATGCGAGGGAGCGCCGTGAATCCGGGTGCATTGGCGAAGTGGGGGCGTGGCGTGTTGCTATTTCTCGCCCTGACGGCTGCTGCCCTCGTTTCAGCTGCCTGTTACGTGAAGACGACGGCGGCACGGCTGGCTCACGAGTACTCCACCGACTGGAACGATGCGGGTACGTGCTTCATCCGCTCCTACATTCCGCAGTATTCGGCCCTCGGCATACCGGGAATGATTTTCAAGCTGTTTGCCAGCGAAGCCTTTTTCCGGGTCTACGCAAAAGACGGCACGCTGCTGAAATCGTCCGAATGGTTGCTCTGGCAGAACGAGTTCACCACCGATGAACGCTCGCAATGGGTATACGGTCACGCGATCTACCCGACAGTTACGGGTTACGAAGGCTGGAATATTCCAGCGTGTGGTCAAGAAATGAACAGTCCTCAAGCCAAGGTCAACTAAGGAGATCCCCGATGTCTGGCAAACCCGCAGCACGCGTATCCGACCCCACCGCTTGCCCGCTCCCCGGCCACGGCACCAACCCGATCGCCGCCGGTTCCGGCGACGTGTTCTTCGACGGCCTCGCGGCCGCCCGCCAAGGCGATGCCTCGGCGTGTGGTGGTGCGCTGTCGGGCGGCTTGGCGACCACTGTTCTGATCAACGGCAAACCGGCTGCGACAGTAGGTTCGGTTGGATCTCACGGCAACAAGGTCACGGCTGGGTCCGGGACGGTGATTATTGGCAATTCGCATACGCCAGCGCCGTTTGTGCCGCCAGAGCCTGTTGTTATTCCCGGAGTCTTTAACCGTGTTTTTTCCTTCCATGCAGCGGATGGACAGCCCGTCGAGAACTTGAATTACAGAATGGTTTCTGAGAGTGGATTAGAAAAAGCAGGACGTTCATCGGCGGCCGGTGGCACGGGATGTTTCTCGACGGGTAAACAAGGCGAGATGGTTACCATCTACGTGTCGGCGGAGTAAGCACGTGGAAACCTCTATTGTTATCGATGGCATCGCACATATTTTCGAGACCTCCGATGGTAAAACGGAGTTGAAAATTGAAGGCGAAACTACGCCTAGCGAGGATAAAGAGCCGAAAAAGCTTCCTTTGCCAAGTATGTGGCTGATAACTAGAGGCAATGGCGTGCCTCTCTTCGCGGTAAAGCCGAATGCGACAGATGCACAGTTCAGAATCATGACGGCCGAAAAACTGTATGCGGAAGCCATTCAGTGGTTTGAGCCGTTAGCTGATAATTATCGGGAAAAATCTTGGATAAATCCCGAGTCCAAAGTCGCTGGCACCGATGCATACAATGCATATAAACAATTTACTTGGGCGGAAATTGCCAAGTTTGCAGCTGTTGACAGAATGTCGATTAGCTTCGCCGCTAAAATGCCGGGTGATTGGAAAAACAGTCCGGAGGGCGGTTCTGGATTCTTGTTGGTCATGATCGAGGGCGAACCTTACTGGGCTGACGGTGTAGGGCAAATACCATTCGCTACCGATACATACCGGTTATATCTGGAGGAAACCAAGTCCGTGGAAACGGCTATCAAGAAAACCGTTGAAACCGGCATGGAGTATGGCGATGGTCTTCCTATATTTCCGAAGGAGGACAAAACCAATGAATACGATAACTACATGGTGCTGCGCGGTGCTTTGTGGGCCTCCGAGAACTTTGATCTACGTACGGAAACGGTAAAAGTATTTGTGGGGCGAATGGGCTATCGCGAGAAAGTAATTACGAGCACGGTTTATCTCGGCGTTTCCGACCAGAAGTTGAAAAGCTTCATTACGCAGGGCTCTGTAGATACGTACGGAGAGTGGAAGAGATGATGACGAGAATAGCTGGGAGCTTGCTCGTCCATTTTTTTACCTGCGTAATTTACGTCGTTGTTAATTACTATGGTGTTTCTCTCTATAAATTTTTATTCGGCGGGTTAACGTCCCGTGGTGCTTCCATTGGAATTGCCATGTATATGGTTTTTTACTTATTCATTTTTGTTAATTTGCTCGTTGCTGTAATTCCGAATCGACGTTTTAAGTTGTGTGTTGTGTTTTTTATGGTGGCCTTGATATTGGTTTATCTGCTGCCGCTTTATCCCGTTCGAGCGTTGGCCTATATCGTTCTAACAGGCGGACTTACTACGCTGGCGATATTGGTGGCCGGCAAGTTTGAAAGGTTTTTGTTGGCCCGGGGTGCGAAATGATTTTTTTCGTTTTCCGCTATTAGTGCTTTTGGTCGATTAATTTTTCAAATCAAACGAATCAATACCCAGGCAGCCAGAAATGTCCTTTAACCACTACTACCAAAGCGAACTCACCGCACTGCGCCAGCTCGGTCGCCGTTTCGCCGAGCGTAGTCCGGCGCTGGCGCCGTATCTGGGGCAGGCCGGGCGGGATCCGGATGTAGAGCGGTTGCTCGAAGGCTTTGCATTCCTCACCGGGCGCCTGCGCCAGAAGCTCGATGACGAACTGCCGGAGCTCAGCCATTCGCTGATGCAGTTGCTGTGGCCGAACTACATGCGCCCGCTGCCGGCGTTCAGCATTTTGCAGTTTGATCCGCTCAAGCGTTCCGGCCCGGCGCTGCTGGTTGAGCGCGATACGCCGATCGAGAGCAAGCCGATAGAAGACGTGCGCTGCCGCTTCCGCACCTGCTATCCGACCGAAGTCTTGCCGCTGGATCTTGCCGCGCTGAATTACTCGGTGAAGGGCGACGGTTCGCTGCTCAGCCTGCGTCTGGAAATGAGCGCCGACGGCCACCTCGGCGAACTGGAACTGAGCAAGCTGCGCCTGCACTTTGCCGGTGAGCGTTACATCAGCCAGATGCTGTATCTGAGCCTGCTGCGCAACCTCGAAGGCATCGAGCTGATCCCGCTCGACGCCGCCGGCAAGCCGATTGATGGCGTCAGCGGCAAACCGATGGCGTTCAAGATTCCCGGTGATCGGGTCAAACCAGTGGGCTTTGCCGAAGAAGAAGCGTTGATTCCGTATCCGCTGAACACCTTCCGTGGCTATCGCTACCTGCAGGAATATTTCGCCTTCCAGGACAAGTTCCTGTTCGTCGACGTCAACGGTCTGGACATTCTCAAGGCGCTGCCGGAAGACACGCTCAAGCAGATGCGTGGTCTCGAACTGCGCTTCGACATCCGCAAGAGCGGCATCATGCGCATGCGTCCGACCCTCGATAACGTGAAGCTGTTCTGCACGCCGATCGTCAATCTGTTCGAGCACGACGCGCTGCCGATCCGTCTCGATGGCAAGCAGGACGAGTACCTGTTGCTGCCGGCGGAATACGACCTGGAAAACTGCGGTGTGTTCTCGGTGGAAACCGTCACTGGCTGGAAGCCCGGCGGTCTCGGTTATCAGGAATACGTGCCGTTCGAGTCCTTCGAGCACGACCCGAGTTTCGACGTGCCCAACAGCCGTCCGCATTACAGCATTCGCCAGCGTTCGTCCTTATTGCATGACGGCCTCGACACTTACCTGAGCTTCGGCATCCGCCACACCGAAGCCCACGAAACCCTGTCGATCGAGCTGATGTGCACCAACCAGAACCTGCCGAAAAAGCTCAAGCTCGGCGACATCTGCATGGCCAGCGAGCAGACCCCGGAATTCCTCAGTTTCCGCAACATCACCCCGGCCACTCCGAGTTTCGCGCCGCCGCTGAACCGTGACTTCCTGTGGAAGCTGATCAGCAACATGTCGCTTAACTATCTGTCGCTGGCGGACGTCAATGCGTTGAAGGTGATTCTGGAAACCTACGACCTGCCGCGCTACTACGACCAGCACGCGGAGAAGGTCAGCAAGCGCCTGCTGGGCGGCCTCAAGCACATCAAGCATCACCACGTCGACCGACTGCATCGCGGTCTGCCGGTACGCGGCTTGCGCACCGAACTGACCATCGACCCGGAAGGCTATATCGGCGAAGGCGACCTGTTCGTCTTCGCTTCGGTTCTCAACGAGTTTTTCGCGCTTTACGCCAGTCTCAATTCATTCCATGAGCTGCGGGTAAAAAGCACACAGGGAGAGGTGTACCAATGGACACCACGTATGGGCCTGCAGCCCCTGCTTTAAGCGGGCTGACCAAGGTAATACGCGAGTACTCGCTGTTTCAGGCCGTGCTGCTGGTGATCGACCGGCTGCGCGAGGCACACCCGCATCTGAGCGAAGACGATCTGTACGACCAGGTCGAGTTCCAGGCCAACCCGAGCCTGGGCTTTCCGCGCAGCGACGTCGATCGCGTCGAGTTTTTCGAAGAACACGGCAAGATGCGCGCGCGCATGCGCTTCAACCTGATCGGCCTGGTCGGCTCTGGTTCGCCGCTGCCGGCGTTCTATGGCGAACAAGCCCTGGGCGACAGCGAGGATGGCAACCCGACGCGCAATTTCCTCGACCTGTTCCACCATCGCCTGCAACGGCTGATGCTGCCGATCTGGCGCAAGTACCGCTACCGCGCGAGCTTCCAGAGCGGCGCGATCGATCCGTTCTCGGCGCAACTCTTTGCGCTGATCGGCCTGGGCGGCGACGAGATCCGCAAGGCCAAGGAACTCAACTGGAAACGCCTGCTGCCGTACCTCGGTTTGCTCAGCTTGCGGGCGCACTCGGCGGCGTTGATCGAAGCCGTGCTGCGTTACTACTTCAAGCACGAAGACCTGGTCATCGAGCAGTGCATCGAGCGCCGCGTGGAAATTCTCGAAGAGCAACGCAATCGTTTGGGCCGCGCCAACAGCGTACTCGGCGAAGACCTGGTGCTGGGTGAACACGTGCGCGACCGCAGCGGCAAATTCCGCATTCACATCACCGAACTCGACTGGCAGCGATTCCATGAATTCCTGCCGATCGGGTTCGGCTACCAGCCGCTCTGCGCGCTGGTGCGGTTCACCTTGCGTGACCCGCTCGATTACGACATTCGCCTGGTCCTGCGCCAGGAAGAAATCCGCGAACTGCGCATCGGTGAGCAGAACGCCTGTCGCCTCGGTTGGACCAGTTGGCTGGGCCGCGAAAAAGCGGACGGCGTGGTGACCCTGGGCAGCAAAATTCATTAAGGACGTGAGCCATGATCAACGTAGACCTGCAACAACTCATCCAGGCGCTGGACGCCGAAACCCGTCGTGATCTGGAACGTTCGGCCGAGCGTTGCGTCGCCCGTGGGGGGAGCAAGATTCTGGTCGAAGACTTGCTGCTGGGCTTGCTCGAGCGTCCGAACGGTTTGCTGTCGCGCGCGTTGCAAGATGCTGACGTCGACGCCGGTGAACTGACCGCTGCATTGCAGTCGCGGGTCGAACACAGCGCTTCGCGCAACCCGGTATTCGCTCCGGAACTGGTGCAATGGCTGCAAGACGCGCTGCTGGTGGCCAACCTCGAGCTGGGCCAGACCCAGGTCGAAGACGCCGCGCTGATCCTGGCGTTGCTGCGCAACCCGATGCGTTATGCCGGCAGCCGCTATCAACCGCTGCTTGCCAAACTGAACATTGATCGCCTGAAAGAATTTGCCCTGTCGCAACAGGAGCAACCGGCGGCCAACGGCAAACCGGCCGCACAGGGCGAATCGCTGTTGCAGCGCTTCACCCACAACCTGACCCAACAGGCCCGCGACGGCAAACTCGACCCGGTGCTCTGCCGCGATGGCGCGATCCGGCAGATGGTCGACATCCTCGCCCGTCGGCGCAAGAACAACCCGATCGTCGTCGGTGAGGCCGGTGTCGGTAAGACCGCCATCGTCGAAGGCCTCGCCTCGCGCATCGCTGCCGGTGAAGTGCCGCAGGTACTCAAAGGCGTTGAATTGCTGTCGCTGGACATGGGCCTGTTGCAGGCCGGCGCCAGCGTCAAAGGCGAATTCGAGCGTCGTTTGAAAGGCGTGATCGACGAGGTCAAAGCCTCGCCGAAACCGATCATTCTGTTCATCGACGAAGCCCACACGCTGATCGGCGCGGGCGGCAATGCCGGCGGTTCCGACGCGGCCAACCTGCTGAAACCGGCACTGGCCCGTGGCGAACTGCGCACCATCGCTGCCACCACCTGGGCCGAGTACAAGAAATACTTCGAGAAAGACCCGGCGCTGGCCCGTCGTTTCCAGCCTGTGCAGCTGCACGAACCGACTGTCAGCGAAGCGGTGACCATTCTGCGTGGTCTGGCTCAGGTCTACGAGAAGAGCCACGGCATCTACCTGCGCGATGACGCGGTGGTGTCCGCTGCTGAATTGTCTGCGCGTTACCTGGCCGGTCGGCAACTGCCGGACAAGGCTGTAGACGTCCTCGACACCGCGTGCGCCCGCGTGCGTATCAGCCTCGCTGCGGCCCCGGAAAGCCTCGAGCGCCTGCGTGGCGAACTGGCTGAAGGCGGCCGTCAGCGTCAGGCCCTGCGCCGCGATGCCGAGGCCGGTCTGCTGATCGACCACGAAGCGCTGGAAGCACTGGAAGCGCGGCTGGACGAAGCCGAAAGCGAGATGGTTGCGCTCGAGACCCTGTGGACTGAGCAGAAAGAGCTGGCCGAGCGTCTGCTGGAACTGCGTCAGCAACTGGCCAAGGCCCGCGAGGCTGCAGCTGTTGAGCCGACCGTCAGCGTGGAAGAAGACGCCGAAGGCACCGTGATTGAAACTCTGGTCGCCGAAGTCGAAGAAGGCCAAAGCGTCGAAGCGCTGGAAGCCCAATTGCATGAAACCCACGCCGCGTTGACGGCTGCGCAAGTCAAAGAACGCCTGGTCAGCTTCGAAGTCTGCCCGCGTCTGGTCGCCGAAGTGATCAGCGCCTGGACCGGTGTGCCGCTGGCGCAACTGGCCCGCGAGCACAACGCCAAGGTCGCCAGTTTCGCCACCGATCTGCGCACACGCATCCGTGGTCAGGAGCAAGCGGTGCACGCGCTGGATCGTTCGATGCGCGCGACCGCTGCCGGTCTGAACAAGCCTGATGCACCGGTCGGTGTGTTCCTGCTGGTCGGCCCGAGCGGCGTCGGCAAGACTGAAACCGCGCTGGCCCTGGCTGACCTGCTGTACGGCGGCGACCGCTTCATCACCACCATCAACATGTCCGAGTTCCAGGAAAAGCACACCGTCTCGCGCCTGATCGGTGCGCCACCGGGCTACGTCGGTTACGGCGAGGGCGGCATGCTCACCGAAGCCGTGCGCCAGAAGCCGTATTCGGTGGTGTTGCTCGATGAAGTCGAGAAGGCTGATCCGGACGTGCTCAACCTGTTCTACCAAATCTTCGACAAAGGCGTGGCCAACGACGGCGAAGGTCGCGAGATCGACTTCCGCAACACGTTGATCCTGATGACCTCGAACCTCGGTAGCGACAAGATTAGCGAACTCTGCGAAGACGGCGCGCGGCCGACCGCCGAAGTGCTCGAAGAAACCATTCGCCCGGTACTCAGCAAACACTTCAAACCGGCGCTGCTGGCGCGGATGAAAGTGGTGCCGTACTACCCGGTGGGCGGCCCGGTGCTGCGCGAGCTGATCGAGATCAAACTCGGCCGTCTCGGCGAGCGCCTGAACCGTCGTCAGTTGGAGTTCAGCTGGTGCCAGAACCTCGTCGATCACCTGTCCGAGCGCTGCACGCAAAGCGAAAGCGGCGCGCGCCTGATCGACCATCTGCTCGATCAACACGTGCTGCCGCTGGTGGCCGATCGTCTGCTTGATGCGATGGCGACCGGCGAGAGCCTCAAGCGTGTGCATGCCACGCTCGACGGCAACTCCAGCGTGACCTGCGAGTTCGTCTGAGGTGGGCGTGATGTTCACTCAGGTGCCGCAGCCACTGGTCTATGCCGAAGCGTTGCTGGCGCAGTTCGCCAGTCTGTCGCGGGCGGCGGACAGTGCTGCGCTGCTGGGTGAATTCGTCCGTGGCCTGGCCGAGCTGAGTGGCTGCGAACTGACGCAGCTGTATCTGCTCGACGCCACCCACACCTGCCTGGGGATGAACGCCGAGTGCCTCGACGGCGCGCTGCAACCGCGTCAGGCGGCGAGCCTGCCGGCGGATTACAACGGTGAACAACTGCTGCAATTTGCCCTGTGCCAGAACCGCGTGGTGTGCCTCGACGACCTGACCGGCAGCCTGCACGAAACCAGTTTTCTACCGGCGGCGAGCACACCGTGGCAGTCGCTGTTGTGCGTGCCGCTGGTCAATCAGCACAAGTCGGTCGAGGGCTTGTTGCTGTGTGCCAGCCGTCGGCGTACTGACTTGCAGGGTTTTGCCGATTCCCTCGGCCAGCTCGGCTCGTTCGTACTCGGCCAACTGCATCTGCTGCAACGCCTGCGTCAGCCAGCCGCCGAATCGGCCACCGCCACTCGCAGTGTGCCGAGCATCAGCGGCTACGGCCTGATCGGCAAAAGCGCGGCGATGCGCCAGACCTATTCGCTGATCAGCAAGATTCTTCACAGCCCGTACACCGTGCTGTTGCGTGGCGAGACCGGCACCGGCAAGGAGGTGGTGGCGCGGGCGATCCACGATTGCGGCCCGCGTCGCTCCCAGGCGTTCATCGTGCAGAACTGCGCGGCGTTCCCGGAAAACCTGCTGGAAAGCGAACTGTTCGGCTACCGCAAAGGCGCCTTCACCGGCGCCGATCGAGATCGCGCAGGGCTGTTCGACGCGGCCAATGGCGGCACGTTGCTGCTCGATGAAATCGGCGACATGCCGTTGTCGCTGCAAGCGAAGATTCTGCGTGTGTTGCAGGAAGGCGAGATTCGTCCGCTGGGTTCCAACGACACGCACAAGATCGACGTGCGCATCATCGCCGCGACGCACCGTGATCTGGCGGCGCTGGTCAGCGAAGGCAAGTTCCGCGAGGACTTGTACTACCGCCTCGCACAATTTCCGATCGAGCTGCCGGCCCTGCGTCAGCGCGAAGGCGACATCCTCGATCTGGCCCGGCATTTCGCCGAGAAGACCTGCACCTTTCTGCAGCGTGATCCGGTGCGCTGGTCGGATTCGGCGCTGGAGCATCTGTGCGGTTACACCTTCCCCGGCAACGTTCGCGAACTCAAGGCACTGGTCGAGCGCGCGGTGTTGCTCTGCGAGGGTGGCGAGTTGCTCGCCGAGCATTTTTCCCTGCGTCTGGAACCGATGCCCGAAGACAACAGCGGCCTGAATCTGCGCGAACGCCTGGAGCAAGTCGAGCGCACTTTGCTGCTTGATTGTCTGCGCAAGAACGACGGCAACCAGACCCTCGCGGCCCGCGAGCTGGGCCTGCCACGGCGCACGCTGCTGTACCGCCTCGGGCGCCTGAATATCAATTTGGGTGACTTTGATGGTTGAGCTACAGCACTTCTTCGAACCCAACACATACCCTGTGGCGAGGGGATTTATCCCCGTTCGGCTGCGCAGCAGTCGCAGTCCGGTACATACGGTTTCACTGAGAAATCGCGCTGGCAGGTTATGGGGGCGCTGCGCACTCCAACGGGGACAAGTCCCCTCGCCACGGGAGGTCGCCGTACCTCCAGGCTATGGCTCAAGGCCCCGATCTAGAGGCTTCGAGCCCACCCCAAAAACTTATTTCAGCGCCGCCCGCAAGGGTCGGCGCTTTGTGCTTTGTCTACACCTGGAGACCCTCTGATGTCTGTTCGTCACTGGCACGCTGTCCTGCTGACCCTCGTCGTTCTATGCGGCCTTGGCGGCTGTAGCGGCAATTACAAATTCAACGACAACGACTATCGCCCGTTGGGTGATCCGCAAGCGGTCAATCGCGGCAAGTGACCGCAAGGAGCATCAAACATGGAATTGGTTTTCGAAATGCTGAACACCAAGCAGTTCGTGCCCACCGAGCTGTGCCAGCGGACCTTCAAGCAGGCCGGCGGCGTGATCGGGCGCGGCGAGGACTGCGACTGGATCATCCCTGACCGCAAGCGGCACCTGTCCAATCATCACGCGATTGTCAGCTACCGCGAGGGCTCGTTCTTCCTCACCGACACCAGCAGCAACGGTGTCCAGGACGGCAGCAGCGGCGCACGCCTGCACAAGGGCGAACCGGTGCGCATCGAGCACGGCAGCACCTACATTCTCGGCGACTTCGAGATCCGTGCGCGGCTGGTCCGCGACCCGGCCACGTTCGACGGCGAAGTCGGCCGCCCGCGTGCCGCTGGCAGCATCATTCCGGACGACGCGTTCCTCGACCTCGACCCGCTCAATGCCCTCGAACAGCAAGAGCGCGTGTACTCGGAAATCGACGAGCTGCTGTCGCCTACCGCCAAGCCGGAAGACTCCCGTCAACGTGCCGACTACGCGCGCATCGACATGGAAAGCCTGATGGTCCCGGAGCTGATTGCCGCCCCGGTCGAACCTGAGCCGGCGCCTGCACCGAAAGCCGTCGAGCGTCAGAGCGAAGGTTTCTGGGAACACTTCGGCGCGGCGCTGGGCGTCGACGTCAAAGGCCTCAGCCACGACGAACGCGAAGCGCTGGCGCTGAACGCTGCGCGGCTGCTGCGCCAGAGCATCGGCGGTTTGCAGCAGAGCCTGCGCACCCGCTCCGAGCTGAAAAACGAACTGCGTCTGGCCCAGACCACCGTGCAGGGCACCAACAAGAACCCGCTGAAATTCGCCGTCGATCCGAGCGAAGCACTGCAGATTCTGTTGCAGCCAAGCAAGCCTGGCCATCTGCCCGCCGAGCAAGCGATCTCCCGTGCATTCCGTGATTTGCAGGCGCACCAAGTGGCACTGCTGACCGCCAGTCGCGCCGCTGTGCGTGGCACGCTGGAGCACTTCTCGCCGGAGCAACTGACCCTGCGTTTCGAGCGCGACAGCAAGCCGTTGATTGCAACATCGGGTGGGCGCTGGAGAGCGTTCGGCCGCTATCACCAGGCACTGCGTCAGGACGATGACTGGAGCGAGCGTCTGCTGGCCCGCGACTTCGCCCAGGCCTACGAAGAACAGATCCGCCTGATCTCCACCCTCCACACCGACCACCAAGGATGATGCGCATGTCTCGCCGCTCGACCGCTTTTTTCAAGACGCTGACTGCGCTCACCGTGCTGGTGCTGCTCGCCGGTTGCTCGTCGCTGTCGCCGTACTCGAAAGTGACCAAGATCAATCTGAAACTGACCGGCAGCGATCAGCTCAACCCGGACCTCAACGGGCGGCCGTCGCCGATCGTCGTGCGTCTGTTCGAACTCAAGCACCCGGTGACCTTCGAGAACGCTGATTTCTTCAGCCTCTACGAACGCGCCAAGGAATCCCTCAACCCGGATCTGGTGGCCAGCGAAGAACTCGAACTGCGCCCGGGTGAAACCGTGGAACTGAAACTCAGCGTGGAGGAGGGTAGCCGTTACGTGGGCATCCTCGCCGCTTATCGCGACCTGCCGGATACCCAGTGGCGCCACACCGTGCAGATCACTCCGCTGGAACTCACCGAGGCTGATCTGACCCTCGATCAGGCCGGTATCCGCAATACCCAACAAGTGCTCGCCAAGGCGGATGACTGATCATGAACACCCATAAAGTCATTTGGCAGGAAGGCATGCTGCTGCGACCGCAGCACTTCCAGCACAACGATCGTTACTACGATCACCAGATGAAAACCCGCACGCAATTGCTCGGTGGCTACACCTGGGGTTTTCTCAATCTGGAAATCGACTTGCAGTTCCTCAACATGGGCAAACTGGTGATCAGTGAAGCCTCGGGGATTCTGCCGGACGGCAGCCTGTTCGAACTCGGTGGCAACACTGAGCCGCTGGCGCTGGACGTGCCGCCGAACACCGGCAACACGCCGATCTATCTGGCGCTGCCGCTGGTCACTGGCAACCACATCGAGGCCCGGCGCCCGGAGCAATCCGACGTGCTCGCGCGCTACACCGCGTATGACGCCGAAGTCGCCGACTCCAATGCCGGCGACGATTCCGCCAGTCAGGTCAGCTGCGGTCGCCCGGATTTCAAACTGTTGCTCGGCGAGCAGCAGAGCGATCAGGCCTACGTGAAGCTGAAAATCTGCGACGTGCTCGACACCACGCCCGACGGCGTGATCAGCCTCGACCCGGATTTCGTCCCGACCTACATTCAGGCCCACGCCTCCAGCTATCTGCTGTCGTGCCTGAAAGAAGTCATCAGCATGCTCAGCCACCGTGGCGACACCATCGCCGAGCGGATTCGCTCCAACGGCAAGGTCGGCGGCGCTGAAGTCGGCGACTTCATGATGCTGCAACTGATCAACCGTACCGAACTGCTGCTGCGCCATTACCTCGGTCTTGAGCAGGTTCACCCGGAAGAGTTGTATCGCACGCTGCTGACCATGCTCGGCGATCTGGCGACCTTCTCCGGCGAGAGCAAACGCCCGCGTCTGGACAGCCGCTATTCCCACGCCGATCAGGGCGCGAGCTTTCGCAAACTGATGGAAGCGATCCGCCAAGTGCTGTCGATGGTGCTCGAACAGCACGCCATCGAACTGATCCTGCAGGCGCGTCAGTACGGCATCATCGTCTCGCCGCTGCACGATCACAAATTGCTCGGCTCGGCCTCGTTCGTGCTGGCAGCCAGTGCCAACTGCGACTCCGAAGAACTGCGTCAGCGCTTGCCGCAGCACCTCAAGGTCGGCCCGGTGGAGCGCATCCGCCAACTGGTCAACCTGCACTTGCCGGGGATCAAGGTCAAACCGTTGCCGGTGGCCCCACGGCAGATCGCGTTCCATTCGAACAAAACCTATTTCATCCTCGAACTCAGTTCCGAAGACCTGGCACAACTCGAGCGCTCCGGCGGTTTCGCGTTCCACGTGTCCGGCGAATTCGCCGAGCTTGAACTGAAATTCTGGGCCATCAGGAACTGACCGACATGATCAAGGAAACGGATTACAACCAGGACGACAAAACCGTCCTGCTCGACCGTCAGGGCCACGGACCGGCATCGAGTCCGCTGACCGACTTCGCCGCGCCGCCGCGTTTCGAGCAACTGGAAGAACGCATGATCTACGCCGCGCGCCTGCGTCCGGCCGAGGCGTTCAACATCAGCCTCAACTCGCTGGTCGCGGCCTCGTCCGACCTGCTCTCGGAAGTGGTGCGCCTCAAGCACAGCGAAACCCGTGAAGATCTGTACGCTCTCAATGAGCGTCTGACCGCCGGGCTGAAATTGTTTGAAGTACGCGCCCTGCACAACGGCGCCGAAAGCAGCCAGGTAATGGCCGCGCGTTACGTGCTCTGCACCGTGGTCGACGAAGCCGTCGTGACCACGCCGTGGGGCAACGAAAGCGAGTGGTCGCAGATGAGCCTGCTGAGCAGCTTCCACAACGAAACCTTCGGCGGCGAGAAGTTTTTCCAGCTGCTCGATCGGCTGTCGAAAAACCCGGTCAAGCACCTGCCGATGCTCGAACTGATGTACCTGTGCCTGTCCCTCGGTTTCGAGGGCAAGTACCGCGTGCAGGCGCGCGGCATGCTTGAGCTTGAAGGCATCCGCGACGCCTTGTACCGGCAGATCCGTCAGTTGCGCGGCGACGTGCCGCGCGAGTTGTCGCCGCACTGGGAAGGTCTCAACGATCAGCGCCGCAACCTGGTGCGCATCGTGCCGGCGTGGATGGTGATGCTCTTTACTCTGGTCTGTCTGGTGGTGATGTATTCGGGCTTCGCCTGGGTCCTGAGCGAACAACGCGACACCGTTCTGCATCTTTATCAGCCGCTTGATCCAGCCGCGGTGCAACCGCAGGCGCAGCCGTAAAACAGGGACGTGTGATGAAAAAGTTTTTCAAGAAAGTCGGCGCCTTCCTGCGCCAGACCTGGGTCTGGACTCTGCTGCTGGTGCTGTTCGTGGCGCTGCTGGTGTGGTTCGTCGGCCCGTTGTTGGCGGTCGATGATTACAAGTTCTGGGAAAGCGCGACCTCGCGCCTGCTGACCATCAGCGTGCTGTTCCTGATCTGGGGCCTGACCATGGTCTTCGTCAGCTGGCGCGCCGGTATCCGCAAGAAAGCCGAGGAGGAAAGCGAGGACGGTCAGGACCGCATTCGCCGCGAAGAGCTGATCGACGAAGAACAGAAAGAGTTGAAGGCGCGTTTCAAGGACGCGCTGAAAACCCTGAAGACGTCGAGCCTGTATCGCGGTCGCAGCGAGCGCTGGCGCAGTGACTTGCCGTGGTACCTGCTGATCGGTCCGCAGGCCTCGGGCAAAACCAGCCTGCTGGACTTCTCCGGTCTGGAATTCCCGATCAACAAGATCGACCGCAAGCTGACCCGCGACACCCTCGGCACCCGTCATTGCGACTGGTATTTCGCCGATCACGGTGTACTGATCGACACCGCCGGGCGTTACACCACTCAACCGGACGCCGAAGTCGACGGCAACGCCTGGACAACACTGCTGGAGCTGCTGCGCAAGCGTCGTCGCGGTCGTCCGTTGAACGGCGTGCTGGTGACCATTCCGGTGGAAACCCTGACCGGCGGCAGCGAGCAGGACATCGAAACCCTCGCACGCCAGGTGCGCAGCCGTCTGCAGGATGTGCATCAGAAACTGCACGTCGACGTGCCGGTGTATTTGGTCCTGAGCAAGGCTGACAAGCTGCTCGGCTTCGACGAGTTCTTCGATCAACTGACCCGCGAAGAAAGCGATCAGGTGCTCGGCACCAGTTTCCGCAAGGATCAGGTCGGCACCGACGTCACGGTCCTGCGCAACGAGTTCGAAGAGCTGCTGCGCCGCCTGAACAGCCAAGTGATCATGCGCATGCACTCCGAGCGCGACACTCAGCGCCGTGGCCGCATCCTCGACTTCCCGCATCAGCTCGGGCAGATCGGCGAGCGCCTGTGCCTGTTCGTCGACATGGCGTTCACCGGCAACCGCTATCAGCGCGCCACGCAACTGCGCGGCTTCTACCTGACCAGCGCGCCGCACCTGACCCAGGAAATGGATTCGACCACCGCCGGCATCGGCGCCAGCCTGGGCATGAACGCCGGTGTGCTGCCGACTCTGCGCAGCGGTCGTTCGCGATTCATCCACCACTTGCTCAGCCAGGTGATTTTCCCCGAGGCCGATCTGGCCGGTCTGGACAAGCGCGAGCGCAGCCGCATTCATTGGGGCCAGCGTGCGCTGTACGTCGGCGCTCTGGCGGCACTGGCACTGTTCGGCATGCTCTGGGCCGGTGGTTTCTCGGCCAACTACGAGCGTCTGGAAAACCTGCGCACGCTGGCGCAGAACTGGACCCAGCAACGCTCGGCCGTGACGCCGCGCGATGACGCCATGGGCGTGCTGAAAGTCCTCGACACCAGCTACGCCGCGACCCAGGTGTTCCCGAACAAGAGCGACGTGTCGTACCACGAGCGTGGCGGCCTGTATCAGGGCGAAGAGATCAACCCGGTGGTGAAAACCGCCTACGAGCGTGAGCTGGAAGCGCAGTTGCTGCCACGGGTGGCGACCATGCTCGAGGGGCAGATCCGCGCCAACATGAAGGACCGCGATCGCCTGCTCAACAGCCTGCGCGCGTACCTGATGCTGAACATGAAGGATCGTCGCGACGCGGCGTGGCTCAAGGACTGGGTCGCCACTGACTGGTCGCAGCGCTACACCGGTAACACTGCGGTGCAGAATGGTCTGAACACGCACCTCGAGCGTTTGCTCAAGCAGCCGTTCATTTATCCGCTGAACGATCAACTGGTCACGCAGGCGCGTCAGGTCCTGCGCAGCGAGTCGTTGGCCAACGTGGTTTACCGCATGCTCCGCGAGCAGGCGCGCAACCTGCCGGACTACCGCTTCAGCCAGCACCTCGGCCCGCAAGGTTCGTTGTTCATCGGCACTGAATACGTGATCCCGGGTTTCTACACCCAGCAGGGTTATCAGCAGTATTTCTCGGTGCAGGGCGCGGCGCTGGTCACCGACATCCTGCGTGACAACTGGGTGCTGGGCGAAGGCGCGGGCATCAGCGACATGGATTTGCGTCGCCTGATGGTCGAGCTTGAGCAGCTGTACTTCCGCGACTACGCCAACTACTGGAGCGAAGCCGTTGGCCAGGTCGCACTGCCACCGATCAGCGACGCTGGCGAAGGCGCCGAGCAACTGGCGGGCCTGACTTCGGCCAACTCGCCGGTCCTCGCGCTGCTCACCGAAGTGCGTGAAAACACCCGCTTCGAAGCCGCGGCTGATCCGGTCGATGAAGCCGGCGAAGCCGCCGATGCGCTGGCCGGACAGAAAGGCAAACTGGGCAAGGTCGGCAAACCCGCCGCCGCTGCCGCCGACAAGGCTTCGGCGCTGAACGTGGCGAAGAACCTGCCGGACACCGCGAAGAAATCCCTGCAACGCCGCTTCGAACCGCTGCATCGTCTGCTCGACGACAACAACGGCCCGGGCGCTGACCTGACGCCAGCGTTCAGCGCGCTCAACGACCTGCAACTGCAACTGGCCGGTCTGGCCCGTTCCAGCACGCCGGAGCAAGCTGCGTTCGAGATGGCCAAGACGCGCATGAGCGGCCAGCGTGATGCGCTGACCAACCTGCGTAATGCCTCAGGTCGTTTGCCGCGTCCGCTGAGCGTGTGGTTCAACGTGCTGGCCGAAGACTCGTGGCGTTTGGTGCTTAACGATGCCTACCAATACCTGAACGGCCGTTATCAGAACGAGCTGTACAGCGTGTACGGCAAAACCATCAGCAAGCGTTATCCGTTCAGCGCCAGCAGCACCAGCGATGTGGCGATCAGCGACTTCCGCGAGTTCTTCCGTGCTCAAGGTACCGTCGACCGCTTCTTCGACAGCTACATGCGTCCATTCGTCAGCGGCGATCCGGGCAACTACCGCATGCGCAGCGTCGACGGTCACAGCCTGCCGGTATCGAAGGTCTACCTCGATCAGATGGCGGCGGCGCAGACCATTCGCCAGAGCTTCTTCTCGATCAACCCGGCCGAGCCGACCGTGCAGTTCAAGCTTGAGCCCTACACCCTCGATCCGGCGGTCAGCCGCTCCGAATTCAAGTTCGGTGACAAGACCATGGAATACCGTCACGGCCCGATCCTGCCAATGACCTTCAAGTGGCCGACCGATGCTGAAGACGGTCGCACCAGCCTGGTCATGGACAAGATGGCCGGGCGTCCGATCGGGATCGAGAAGAACTCCGGCCCATGGTCGCTGTTCCGTCTGTTCGACCTGATGCAGACCGAGTACCTGAACGGTCGCGACGTGCTGGTACTGAAAGCCGACGTGGGCGGCCTGCGCGCCAACTACCTGCTGACCAGCCAGCGCACGCCGAACCCGTTCGACATGGGCGTGCTGCGCACCTTCCGTATGCCGGTGCAGCTCTGATGCTGGTGGCCAGTCCCTGGCGCAGCGCGGCGCGTACCGACCCGGGCAAGGTGCGGGCGCGCAACGAAGATGCCTTCCTCGACTCGCCGCAGCATGGGCTGTGGGTGGTCGCGGACGGCATGGGCGGTCATCAGGGGGGCGACATCGCCAGCCAGTTGATCGTCGCCAGCCTGGCTGAGCTGCCGCAACACGAGGACTTCGACGAACGCCTCAAAGCCATCCGCCAGTGCCTGCACTGGCTGAACCGGCGACTGGGGCAAGAGCTGACGGTCACCGCCGGACGCCACGACAGCATCATGGGCAGCACCGTCGTCGCGCTGCTGGTGGAAGGCAATCGCGCGGCCTGCATCTGGGCCGGTGACAGCCGTTGCTATATGTGGCGCGGGCAGCGGTTGTATCAGCTGTCCAAGGACCATTCGCTGCAACAGCAACTGATCGACGAGCAGCAAATGAGCGTCGAACAGGCGGCAGCGCACCCGGCGGCTCAGGCACTCACCCGAGCCGTCGGCGCGGCCGAAACACTGACCCTGGATGTGCTGGAACTTGAGGTCTACCCGGGCGATGTGTTTTTGCTCTGCAGCGATGGTTTGTATCAGGGCCTGAGCAGCGATGCCCTCGGCAACGCCCTCAGCCTCAGCGCGCCGCACGTGGCGCTGGAACGTCTGTTCGACGGCGCCCTGCGTGGCGCTGCGCGGGACAACCTGACTGCCGTGGTGATCCGCCAATGAGTGAACTCGAATCGCCCATCGATGACCTGCTGATCAGCGAAGAGCAGGCCAACAACCTGACCTACTTCGCCTTCGCCAAGGGCAACCAGGCCGAACCGTTGCTGGCGCCGACCAAGGCCAGCATCGGTGCGCTGCCGGATGTACTCGCCGGTCGCTACCACCTCGAGCGTCTGCTCGGGGCCGGTGGCATGGGCGCCGTTTACCGGGCGCGGGATCTGCTGCATGAGCAGTTCGGCGATCCCGACCCTTACATTGCGCTGAAAATCCTCAGCGAAGAATTTGCCGAATCGCCGGACGCCAGTGCCTTGCTCTACAGCGAGTTCGCCCTGACCCGACGCCTGCGCCACGACAACGTCGTGCGTGCACACACCTTTGAAGTCGACACCGACTGCCAGCGGGCCTTTATCACCATGGAATACATGCGTGGCCTGACCCTGGACAAATTGCTCTGCGAACGGCCCCTCGGCCTACCGTGGAAAGAACTGCGCGACATCGTCCTGCCGCTGCTCGACACGTTGGCCTACGCCCACGGTCGCGGCGTGCTGCACGGTGACCTGAAACCGAGCAACGTCATGCTCAGCGAAGACGGCCTGCGCCTGTTCGACTTCGGTCTGGGGCAGGCAGAGGAGGGCATCTTGCCCGGCCTGCCGCACCTGAGCCGCGAGCGCTTCAACGCCTGGACCCCGGGCTACGCCGCCCCCGAACTGCTTGAGGGCCAACCATTGTCGGCCAGCGCGGACGTGTACGGCGTGGCCTGCGTGATCTATGAACTGGCGGGCGGCAAACACCCGTTCCGCCGCTTGCCCTCGACCCAGGCCCGCGACGAGCATCTGGAGCGCGAGCTGCGCGCCCCAGCGAATTTACCCCAGCACGGCTGGCAAGCGCTGCGAACCGCGCTGAGCTTCAACCCGGCAGAACGCACCATCACTGCCCAACAATTGCGTGACGCCTTGGGCGCCACTTCGTCCTGGCTGCAACGTCTGCGACTTCGGGCGTAACGGATGACATTCGAACAGGGAGCACACGATGTTCAACTCAGCTAACGAAACCCACTTCAGCCTCAAGGTCGAAGACTACGTCGGCGACCTGCAAGTGCTGTCGTTCACCGGCACCGAAGGCATCAGCCAGGCGTATCGCTTCGACCTCGAACTGGTCAGCGAAAACCCCGATCTGGACCTCGAACAACTGCTGCACAAGCAGGCGTTTCTGGCATTCGATCCACAGGGCTCGGGCATTCACGGGCAGATCTACCGCGTCGCCCAGGGCGATGCCGGCAAGCGCCTGACCCGCTACAAAGTCTCGATCGTGCCGCAACTGCAATACCTGCATCACCGCACCAACCAGCGCATCTACCAGCAGATGTCGGCGCCGAAAATCATCGCGCTGATCCTTGAAGAGCACGGCATCAAGAGCAACGCCTACAGCTTCCAGCTCAGCCAGCCGTGCCCGGATCGCGACTACTGCGTGCAGTACGACGAAACCGACCTGCATTTCGTCCAGCGCCTGTGCGAAGAAGAGGGCATTCACTACCACTTCCAGCACAGCGAAAAGGCCCACCTGCTGGTGTTCGGCGACGACCAGACCGTGTTCCAGAACCTTGGGCAGCCAACCGCCTACGTGCAGGGCAGCGGCATGGTCGCGGACGAGCCGGTAATCAAAGCCTTCAAACTGCGCTTGGAAACCCGCACCACGCGCACCACTCGCCGTGACTACGACTTCGAAAAACCGCGCCTGCGAATGGAAGCGGCGTACAAACCTGACGGCGACAGCACCGAGCCGGATCTCGAAGATTACGACTACCCCGGCCGCTTCATCGACCGCGCGCGCGGCAAGTTCCTCAGCCAGCGCGCCCTCGAACGCCACCGCGCTGACTACCGCCAGGCCGAAGGCCGCGGCGACCAGACCAGACTGGTCAGCGGCCACTTCATGGAAATGTCCGACCACCCGCGCAGCGAGTGGAACGACCTGTGGCTGCTCACCGAAATCTTCCACGAAGGCAAGCAGCCGCAAGTCCTCGAAGAAGGCGTAACCAGCGACACCACCGACAACAAGGACGACTTCCACCAGGGCTACCGCAACACCTTCCTCGCCACCCCGTGGGACGTGTTCTACCGCCCGGCCCTCGAACACCCGAAACCGCGCGTACTCGGCAGCCAGACCGCCATGGTCACCGGCCCAAAAGGCGAAGAAATCCACTGCGACCAATACGGCCGCATCAAAGTGCAATTCCACTGGGACCGCGAAGGCCAGGCCGACGACAAAACCAGCTGCTGGCTACGCGTCTCCAGCTCCTGGGCCGGCGACCGCTATGGCGCCATCAGCATCCCGCGCATCGGCATGGAAGTCCTCGTCACCTTCCTCGAAGGCGACCCCGACCAACCCCTCGTCACCGGTTGCCTGTACCACAAAGAAAACCCGGTGCCGTACGCACTGCCGGCGAACAAAACCCGCAGTGTGTTCAAAACGCTTAGCTCACCGGGTGGTGGTGGTTATAACGAACTTCGCATTGAAGACAAGAAAGGTGCGGAGCAGATCTACATTCATGCGCAGCGTGACTGGGATGAGAACGTTGAGCATGACCAGAAGATTCGCGTCGGTAATGAACGTCATGACACGGTGGTTAAGAACACCTACACCGAGCTGAAGGCTGAAGAGCACCGCACCACGATCTCTGACCGCAAGATTGAAGCGAAGCTGGATGATCACCTGACGGTTGGGCAGAACCAGCATGTGAAGTTGGGCACGGCGCAGCTGACCAGCGTGGGGAAAGAGATTCACCTCAAGGCTGGGGACAAGATCGTTATTGAGGCGGGGACAGAGCTGACCATTCTTGGGGGTGGGAGCTTTATCAAGCTGGATGGCGGTGGGGTGACGGTGGTTGGGCCGGTGATCAAGATCAATGCGGGTGGTTCTGCGGGATCGGGGACTGGCATCGGGATTAAACCGCCGGTGCTGCCGGGGGCGGCGGATAAGGATAAGGCGGGGAGTTTGATGGATCAGGCGTTGGGGAATGCGGTGCCTGAGAAGGTTAAGCCGAAGGCTTTTTTTGTGTTTTCCGAGTGATCGACATGAATGGTGTTTTGAAGAAGAGCAATGGCATCGCGATAGCGGTTTTCACCGCGTCGCTGTTGAGCCTGTTTCATGGCAGCGCTTATGCGGATGAATGTCCGTCCGAGGACTTTTCCCAGTTTCTGCCGGCGTTTTCTGCGAATGCTGAAACCCAGCAGCGTTTGACTGCGATGACGGTGAAGTCGCTGGTTTTGAAACCGGTGGGAGATCATGGGGTTTTTGAGCCTAAAACGATGGGGCTTACTAGCACCAATTTAGCGTTTCCGTTGATGGCGCCTGTAGGCGCGGACAAGACTGAAGGCGTAGAGGTTGAGGAGATTGACGATAATCATTTCAACGTAGTGGATAAGCGAGCAGGTAATAGCAACATCAAGATTTTTAATTTTTCTCGCCAAGCGTGTTGGGTGCTTGAGGGGGTTGAAGATTGGTCGATCAGTGAGAAAGATCTCGTAGAGACGAGCAAGCCCCGCATGAGCGAGGCAGAGAATTTTTGCTTTCAACGTGCAGAGGCCTTTAGAGGCCTAGGGGGGCTGGAGCAGTACCGACTCACAGGTGAGTTGTTTGAAGCTTCCTTGGAAAACTATCTATGCGCAGCCGCTTCCGGTGATCCCCAGGCTAGTTTGAATGCAGCAAGCTTGAGTCTTTCCGGAATGGCTCCGCAGTTGCAAACGGAGAAGGTTGAGCAGCTATTCAAGGCAGCAGCGACCACTCTGCCTGAGGGGGCGATGAGCCTCTCGTTGTTTTATTGCGATGGAAACAACATTTCCTCCAATGGCCCTTGCCAGCATCCAGCACAGGCCGAGGAAGCGCTGACGCAAGCGGCCCGTATGGGAAGTGCTTTTGCGATAAATGCACTCGGGCGTGCCTTTGAAACTGGAGAGCTGGTAACGAAGGACATGTCCCGGGCGGTTGCGTGCTACCAAGTGGCTGCCAAAAAAGGCAGCAAAGGGTCTATCGCACATTTGGAACGTCTAAATAAACAGACCGCTGAAATTACTAAAGCGAGCTATTGCTACTGATTATTGCAGGAAGCAGAAATGACAGAGCCACTAGATTTATCAAGTTACTATACGAGTGCTAACTATAGATATAAGGAAGGAGGAGATGGTTTCGTCGTAGAAAATGGCAAAAAAATCGTCGATTGCTCTCATATGGTAAACCTGTTGCTCACAGGCGCTGGATATCAAGTTCCTTACCAGAATACGGCGGGGCTAAATAGTGCAGCCGCACTTCAATACTATGATGTAATTAGTCCTGCTAATGTGAGGCGAGGAGATATCGTACTCTGGATTAACGTAATCTCTAATCGAGATAATAAAACGCTAAATCATACGGGTATCGTAGAGCACTATGATAGTACGCTGGACTCTCAATATGGTGAGTTTTTTGGGGCGCAAAGCTCTGGTCCAGCTACTGCAAAGTTTGGTGCCTATAGCAAAGCATATTTTTGGCCAGTCCCTACAAAATTTCTAAGGGTTAAGGAATCGACTCGGACGGGGGAAGGATCCGCACCTGCGCCCGCACCTGCACCTGCACCTGCACCTGCACCGGTAGAATCTACACCATTAATGAATTTTCAGTACCCGTTTAGAAAAGCGGACGGATCGCAATTTAAGGATGCTGAAGAAATCTTTAAAGCACTTGAGAGTGAAAGCTCAGGTAACTTTTTACTTGGGAATCATGGATTTTGGCATGGCGGTATTCATATCACGCATAAGACTGCTCCGCAGTGTGTGAGAGATGAACCTATTCGTTGTATTGGAGATGGTGTCGTCGTAGCCTATCGGTTGAATGAGGATTATTTAAAGACTGAGTTTGAAGGTTCGAGTACTACAGAGGAATTGAAGTACTCAAATTCATTCTGCCTTGTCAAGCACGACTATAAATCACCACCTAATAAAGAGGTCGTGCCCAATACTAGTAATGAACTCGTATTTTATAGCCTGTATATGCATTTGCTACCATACCAGAGGTACGCGGATGAACCAGAACAGACGGGCCATCAGAAAATAAAGATGATCGCAAGTGGGTTTAAAGCTCGAAGCGATGTTGCTGGTGCGACTGGCTGCATCGAATACGGTTCGATTTCTGCTGGAACTCAAATTGAAATACTTGAAGAGCACTCTGATCACATCCACGCGAAAGGCAAACTAATTAAAGGTACAGTAGGTGGACGCACGCCAGGACAGGATTTCTGGTTCGCCTACAAGCAAAACGGTGTTGCATACCCAAGAGGTGATGGCAGTGCGAGCTGGAAAGCAATAACTGCACCGGAGCGAAAGAAGCCAGATTATTGGAAGGGCAAGGTCAGAGCTATAGTTACCGGCTCTGGGCTTACCTTAAGGGTAGCCCCCTCACCGCAGAGTAACGGCGCTTTAGCTGGGGCTGCAATGAGACAGGTAAATAGTCTGGGGCAAAACGAAGATTTAGTACTTTGTACAAATAGCGTAATAGAATTTGATAGTGGGAAAGTTTTTAGCCTGAAGATTGGCTCTAAGTCATACAAAATGGCGGAATGTTGCTTCGTGCCAAGTACTTCTGGCACTGCAACCGGTTTGAAAAGCCATTCCACTCCTGTCCCAGCAACTTTTTGGGCTTGTGTTGAAAAGCCTTATGTTCAACTGCTTGGATTGATTCCTACGGAGTTTGACAAGGTCGTAGCTATGGATACGGCAATTAAGGCAGGTGACGTAATCGGCTTTCTTGGTTTAAATGAAACATTGGCAGGTCCTGATGGAGGGGTTTCGAGAAGTTATCAAGTCCATGTGGAAATTTTTTCGGCAGATCCGAGAATTGAGGATTTCTTGAAAAACAAGGCAGCAGTGAAGCAAGGAAAGCAATACTTGCACTTGCCAGCGAATACAACTTTGAAAAGTAAGCCCCCTCTAACTGGGGTTGTGACAATTTCGAATGAAACCTTTGTGGAGCTTGGGAAAACTGTTATCTATAAGGACCCTGAAGAGTGGTACGAAGTAACCGTAGTTGATGAATCAGAAAGCAAATCGGGTTTGCTCAAAAAAGAAGGGGCGGAGCTTATTGCTCAGCACGACTGGGAAAAACTAGGCTTTCGCGTCGTTAAGGAATCAAATTCAAATTCTGATGGTTTTCTGGATCCTGATGATATGCCAGAATTCTTCCAGACCTTATATAACGACTTGGATCGATTTGGTAACAGAGATCAAAAAGTCACTCCCGAAGATTTCCCGATTGCACTCAAGAATATTGAGTTCAGGGATCATTGGTCAAAGCTCATTGCATATCACCCTACGGAGTGGAAATCTAAGTCGGACTCTTCCAAATGGGCGCGGCTGGATACATTGCTGGAGAATTACCCATCTGTTCTAAATCACGAAAAAGAACGAATAGATAGTTTAATATTTTGGGATGATTCAGTTATACAGTCTAAAGGCTTAGGTGATGGCGTTTTATGGCATTTTCATCCAATTGCATTTCTTGGTAATCAGATCGGTAGTCGCGGAAAAATAAAGATCACCGTCGAGATGTTAAAAAGGGTATTTGAAGGACTAAAAAATACCTCCGAACAAGATGTCTTATTGGCGGAAGTTGCCACCCAGCTAAATGAAAACTGTGAAAGATATAAATTAGATACTCCGTTGAGGTTGAGTCACTTTTTTGCTCAGGTAAGGCAGGAAATTGGATCGAAGTGCGCGGTGGTAGAGGACTTTACCTATGGAGTGCCTGGCCTAAAGGGTACATTTAAGTATTTTAGGGATCACCCTGATGAAGCAACACTTTATGGATATCCAGGATCTAATAAATATGTGTCTCACGAAAATCAGATCGCGATAGCGAATCGAGCATATGGCGGGAAATTAGGTAACGGCAATATATCGTCTGGTGAGGGGTGGAAATATCGTGGTAGAGGTCTTAAACATTTAACGGGTAGAGCAAACTATCAAGCCTTTAAGGATTATCATAAAACGTTCTGGGATGAAGAAGTTGATTTTGTTGGTCAGCCGGATATCTTGCATACACAGTTTAAATACTCTGTTCGTTCGGGTGTTTATTTCTGGCTTAAAAACAATATTTTTGTAGAAGCGGATAAGGGTGATGCGGACGAAAACGTAGATGCTGTTACTCGTATTATTAACAGAGATACTGATAGTTATGATGAACGTCGGAAGCATTTCCAGAGGATATATAAAAATGAAAAAATATTTGAAACTGTCTAAAATTCGTTGCATTTTTGCGATGGTCATAAGCTTGGTCGTATCCAATGTGTTAGCAGATGCGGCACCTACATTGAGTGAGTTTCATCCAGCGGTCGTGGCTTCAGTAGGAGAAAAAAAGATTGCAGTGTTCTTTTTAAAAAATAGTCTGAAAAAACTGGTGAACGGAGAGTATGTTGCTGACGCCGAAATATATTATTCTCCGATTGGTTCAGATAAAACATTTTTCAAATATGTTTGGAAAGTTGAGGGTGATCAAATTGCCTCCGTCTTCTTCTACGATTGGAAATCTCCGGAGCGACGCGGTAAATCAATGTATGTCTTGGTGAAGAGCAAGCTGTCTGACTCCGCGTTTGATGGTTTTTCGTATTCAGTCATGGAGCTTCCGCTCAGGGTCGATGGTGAAAACGCTTCATTGCTCTATTTCACAGGTGACCCATCTGATCCAGCTTTGGAAAACTGCAAGGATGGAAAGGACTTAGTTTCTGGAGCGAAGGTGGTTTGCAGTTATAAAGACGCTGCAAGTATTAAAAAATATTTTACCGCGCAGGATAAATGAAATTTCGAAGTCGCATGGGGGTTCGGCTTTGTTAGTTTCGTGCGATGGCTATTTTATCGTTGAGCATGAGTAAATCTGCCCCGTTTGGGTGAAATGGAGACATGGGTGAAATGGGGACAGTGAAATGGGGGCAGACCACGATTTTAGCAATTACCCGAAAAACGCGGTCTGTCCCTTTTTTCTTTTATGGTCTGTCCTCTTTTTCTTTTAGCCTGTTATCAAATGGCGGCTGACAAAGGTGACCAGTTGGGCGTCTTCAACGTGGGGCGATTGGGATCGTCAGCCACGGCGCCGATCAAAGCCAGCCACTGCATTTGAATTTCGAGGGGCTGTTTGAGGCGGTTTTTGCAAAAGTTTTGTCTGAATCCCTCACGCTAAAACGTTTAACGCTTGAGCATCTGACGACCGCGATTTTCCTTTAAACTCCCCACCCCCAAGGAACGCGCTCAGGACACGGAATGCCAGCCTCTTCTTCCTCGCTTCGCCCAGCGTTGGTGCTTTGGCTATATGCCGCTGCGATCACGCACATCCTCGCCGGTCTTACCCTGACCTGGGCCGGTGACTCCGGCTTGCTCGATGGCTACCTGCAAGTCCTCGAACTGTCGTTCTGGGATGCCGATGCGGTTCCCACCGCCGGCCACGAACAACAAGTCTGGTGGCTCGCGCTGTTCGGCGCGACGCTGCAAAGTTATTCGCTGTACATGCTCGCGCTGGTGCACTTGGGCAATCGCTTGAAAACCCCGGCAGTCTGGGGCTGGTTGATTGCCGGCATCCTGTTATGGGCGCCGCAGGACATGTGGCTCTCGGCGCAACAACAGGTCTGGTCGCACCTGTGGCTCGACGGTTTTGCGTTGCTGGTTTTACTGCCACCGTTGTTTTGGCTGTATCGGCATGACCGCCGAAACTCCCCTTCAGTAAAGACTCCGAGCCAATCCAACCCGTTTGCCGGCGGCGCTTTCAAGCGTGTGCTGATCACTGGCGGCACCGGGTTTATCGGTGAAGCCTTGGTCAACCAACTGCTAGACGCCGGCCATTCGGTCAGCGTCCTAACGCGCGATCCGTTGGACGCGGCCAACCTGTTCAACGGCCGCGCTCGCTGTGTGCATTCGTTCAGCGAGCTCAGCCACGACGAAGCCTTTGACGTAGTGATCAATCTCGCCGGCGCCCCTGTCGCCGGCCCGCGCTGGACTCCCAAACGTCAGGCGCAACTGCTCGCCAGTCGAGTCGGCACCACCGAAGCGTTGATAACCTGGCTGAAACACACCAAGCACAAACCAACGCTATGGATTCAAGCATCAGCCATCGGTTTCTACGGCGTGCGCGATGCCAGCGAAAGCCTCGACGAACACGCCAGCAAGGGCGATGGCTTCATGGCCGAACTCTGCGCGCGTTGGGAAGCCGCCGCGCAACCGGCCACCGAGTTTGGCGTGCGTCAGGTGGTGCTGCGTCTCGGTGTGGTGTTCGGCCCGGGCGGTGCGTTGACGCCGCTGCTGATGCCGTTACGCCTGGGTTTCGGCGGGCGCATGGGCGACGGTCGGCAGATCATGAGCTGGGTGCATCGCGACGATGTGCTTCAGGTGATCGCGCGGGCTTTCAACGACGACACTCTACGTGGCATCTACAACATGGTCGCGCCCGAAACGGTCAGTCAGGCCGCGTTCGCCGAGCAGGTCGGCAAGGTCCTCAAGCGCCCGGTGTGGTTGCACATTCCCGCCGCGCCAGTGCGTGCATTGGCGGGGGAGATGGCGCAGTTGTTCTTCGACGGTCAGCGCGTGGTGCCGCAGCGTTTGACCGAGGCCGGCTACACATTCCGTTATCCAACTCTCGACGCTGCTCTGCGCGATCTGACCTGAGGATCGTCCATGAGCAAACCCTTGATGTATCTGCTGGCCGGCAACGGCAGCGCTGCCGATTGGTGGGACGACGCGCTGCCGCACTTCCAGCGTTACGAAGTCGTGCCGCTGGAGTTGCCGGGCTTTGGCGCCAACCCGCAGCCACCTTGCGAGGATCTGGCGGACTACGCGCAGACTTTGCTGGCGATGACGCAGAAGGGCAGCGCGATCATGGCGGTCGGGGTCAATGCCTTGCTTGTATTGCATGCGTTGCAGCGTCGGTCCGGGCACTTTTCCCGCAGCGTTTTGTTGGCGCCGGTCGGTGCGTTTCTGTGGCAGCGACGGTTACCGGCGCTGATGTCACCGCTGCCGATCCGCAAGACCATCCACTGGCTGCTGTCGAACAAACCCACGCTGTTCGCGCGCAAGTTTTCCAACCAGACTTGGACACCCGCGCAGTACCAGCGCATGGGCGCCGGTTATGCGCGCTGCCGTGCGTTCGTACCGCACTGGGATCTGGTTCGCGCCGACACTGCGCTGCCGCTGCTGGAGTGGATCACCGATCCGGTCGAGCTGGTCTGGGGCGATCAGGACGCGGTGCTCGGCATCGAGCAAGCGGCGGCGTGGTCGGCGATTCTCGCCCGCGCTGATCTGACCATCAGCCTCAAATCTGGTTGGGGTCATTACCCGTGGATCGACTCGCCCGCGCAGTTCGCGCAGTGGCTGGAGTCGGGCGAGCGCGGGTTTGTCGCGCACACCAAGGGCGGGCGTTTGCGCTTGGCTGAACTGGCGGGGCAAGCGGTACCGGCAGCACTGACGCTCAACGATTGCAGCGATCCGCGCCTGCCGGCATTTCTCGCTGCTCAACCTGATGTGACCTGGGCGGTGCGCTCCTCCAGTTATGGCGAGGATCAGGCCGATTCGGCGAATGCCGGTTTGAGCACGACTTATCTGCGTGAGCCGACCGCCAATGTGCCGAAACGCATCGCCGAACTGACGGCCGAGGGCGTCGAGGAAGTGGTGGTGCAGCGCTTCATCACGCCGGTCGTTTCCGGCATCGCTTTCGTGCGCCATCTCTCGGTAGAACTTGAGTGGGTGGAAGGCCATCTCGAATCGCTGGCCGACGGTCACGTCAGCCCCTCGCGGGCAACGCTTTCGCGGCTCGGCGATGCCTGGCGCAGCGGCACGTTCACGCCGTCCCACGGTTTGACCGAAGACCTGCTCTGGCGCTTTTTGCAAGACGTACTGCGCGTGTTCCACTACGTGCCCGGCGATGTCGAATGGGCCTGGGACGGCTCACAACTGTGGCTGCTGCAATACCGGCCGATCAGCGATTACGGCTGGCGCCGGCACCTGACCGCCGCCAACATCGCCGAGATCCTGCCGCCGCAACCGAGCGTGCTGGTGGAATACGCCCAGCGCCGCGCGGCAGCGAGTATCCCTGCGATCATGGCGCGTTGGGATGCGCGGGTGTTGCAGGACAACGAGCCGTTCACCGCCGTGTTCGGCGGCGCGTCCTATATCAACAATGATCTGTTTCTTGCCCGGCTGGCCGACTGGGGCATCAGCGCCGCTAACTACGCCGGTGAAGTCGGCGGCGCGACTCCGCATCTGCCGTGGCAACCGCTCAAAATGCTGCGTTCGTTGCCGCTGTTTTTGCGCATGCAACGCAGCGCTCGCAGCCATTTGCTGAACCTTGAAAACGGCTTGCAGCGCTTCGATCGGGAACTGGCCGAACTCGTCGCCCAGAGTGCCGATGGCCAACAACTCGCGGACTGGTTCACCCGGTTTTACGTGTTCGTGGTGCAAGGCAATCTGTGCATCGCCACAGCGCTGGCGAGCAGCGGCGGTGATTGGCTGGGCCGCCCGCCAACCGCTTACGACAACCTTGAAAACAGTTCGCATCGATTGCCGTGGGAAACCGATCCGGCCACCCCTCGGCCTGCGTCGAGCGAACTGCCGCTACAGCCATTCCCGCAATGGCCAAATCTGATCCGCTTCGCGCATTCGAGCGGCCTGCCGGGCCTGCGTGGCTACTACCTGCAAGTGCGCGAGTGGTATCGCGACAACCTCATGCGAATCTTCTTCCGTCTGCACCACGCCATGCCGCTGGCGGATCGCGAGCACTGGTTCGCACCGCATCCGGACGTGCGCACCCGCGACGGCAGCTTCTGGCAGGACGGTCGCGAAGGTGCTGAGCAGGCCACCGGGTTCATGATTTATCCGGGGCAGGTGCAGGGCATTCTGGGCGAGGATATTTTGCTCGAAGACACCCTCGATCCGGGGCGACATGCGCACTATCAAGCGGCGCAGGCGGTGATTGCGCGAATGGGCGGGCGCTTGTCGCATGGCTCGACGTTGTTGCGCGAGTTGCGCAAGCCGTCGGCAGTGATACCGCAGGTGGATCCCGCGTGGGTGGGGTGTGAGGTGTTGTATCGGGATGGTGAGTTGGAATTGATCAATTCGAAGGATGCGAAGTGAAACGATTGCTGGTGTTATGTGTGAGTTGGTTGCCGATAGCGGTTATGGCGGCAGATGTTTGCAATCAGGAAACTGACTCAAAATATTTCTTATCGCAATGGTCGCAAAGCGGTGAACATCCGGAAGACATACTTTCCAGTCTTGATGGAAAAGAATTTTCTATCGATCCGGGCCACGTGGTTTTTCGCGGCGATCTAAATGGCGATGGCATCGAAGACTTCATCTTCAATTCCCGCGTCGGCATTGGCTCATCAATGGATAGCACATTTGCCTTCCTGATCCAGTGCCGTGGTTATTTGAGGTATTCGGGCGGCGATTACTTCGCCGGGGTCAAAGTTCTGGACGGCCCACCCAAGGGGGGAGGTAAGTTCAAGGACATCGAGATCTACTCCTACATCAGGGACAG
Organism: Pseudomonas sp. Irchel 3F6; assembly: GCF_900187595.1. Classification (NCBI taxonomy): domain Bacteria; kingdom Pseudomonadati; phylum Pseudomonadota; class Gammaproteobacteria; order Pseudomonadales; family Pseudomonadaceae; genus Pseudomonas; species Pseudomonas sp. Irchel 3F6. The sequence goes on from NZ_FYDP01000004.1 coordinate 147,722, forward strand.
GCACGGGCGGATTCGCTACAAGGGTGAAAAGGCCATGACACGGCCACATCTGTGGCAATTCGACCCGCAGACACAGCGTTATGAAGGGCAGGCTGAGTAAGCCGACGGTCCCCGCTGCATTTACGGAGTTACTACGTGAAAGGATTTTCGGTTCTTCTCGGCAGCTTGATATTAGCTGCCGCGTCCATGGCATTCGCTGCCGATCCAACCTTCAAGGATTACACCGTCACGCCAGTTTTCACCGGCCCCAACCATAAGCTGGTGCCGCAAGAAAACAGCAGCCCAATGATGGATCAGGCACGGGTGCAAGCCCTGAAAGGCAAGGTCAACTTCGCCGGCCATTACATCCTGCACAGGCTCGGCTGTGGCGGCAGCGCCATTTGCGGCGAAGTGCTGGACGCTCAGACTGGGGAAGTCGTTGGTGGTCTACCGAATGCTTACGACGGCAGCTCGTTCGGCATGGTTTTCCAGCCCGACAGCAGCTTGATTATCGTGTCCGGCATCACGCTCGACGGCGAAGAAGATGCGCAGGGGAATGCTTTGGAGAGCGGCAACCGGGATCGTTACTACGAGTTTGTGAGCAACGAATTCCGGCTGCTGAGCATGACCGACGTTGAATCGTCGCCGATGGATGAGGAGTGAGTGGATGAACTGGTTTTTCATTCGGCCTGTGCTGATTGCGCTTTCGCTTTTACCTCATTCACTGCCCGCGACTGCCAGTGAAGGGAGTTGCTACGGCTACCTTACTGAGCTTGTCAGGAGCAGCGATTTTCCGTTTCGTTATGTCGGCAAGGACAAGGTCAACCTGCTGATCGACGAGGACGACGGTGAAGTAGTGCGCGCTCAGCTGCTTTTCGACACCGACGGCAGCGGCACGATTGGCTGGATCAAATACACCCCGGCTACCCGTGTATTGCTCAATAGCTCGGCGGAGTTGGAGGAGCCAGTGGCATTGTCATTCGATGCCAAGTTTGCGGACGGCTATGCGAAGTGCTTGGCGTAGCAACAGGCCGGCTAACGGCGAAAAGGATTTCTCAATGAATCAGCTTTTGTTCGCCGGGAGCCTGGCATGGTTGTTCTCTTCCCCAGCCTTCGCCACGCCGACGGATGCTTACACCCAACGCGATGTCATGCAGTGCGGCGGTGTTGAAGTGGTGTTGGTGTCGTCCTGCCGATCGGTGACGGTGGATGGTGCGCAAACCCACGTCATCCCGGTTTGCTCTGACCAAACCATCAACATCGGCGGCAAAGTGCTTCGTCGCGATATCAGCAAAGTTTTACAACTCACTTCCGACGGTGCGAAGACGAAAATGTTGAGCAATGTTGTTGTGGCGATGGATTGCGTGGAAGGCACCCAGGGCAGCCTTGTTTCGATAGGCGGATATGGCGGTTGTGGTGCCTGCGCGGAGTGGCATGGGTATTACTCGACAGCAGGGCGATTGGAGCAATACAGCTTCGATAATAACCAACGCTCTTTTGGCTCGAAGGGATCTCGGGAAGAGCTGATCAAGGCCTATGGCGTTACGAAGAGACAGTTAATGTCAGAAAGCCCGGTGGTGAAGAGGATCGTCTATGGCCAGCCTTAAGTGGGTGTTGATGATCAGCAGTTTGTTCAGCGCTACCAATGTCTCGGCAAGAAGAAGCGCAGCGTTATTACCGCGAGTACCGCGACGCGATGAGTGCCGCCGGTAAAGCGCAGAAGATTCCGCAACGCGTCGTTGAGCGATCTGAAATTCAGGGACTGAGACAGTGAATATGTTCTTCCGCTTTATCGTGTTGAGCCTTGGGCTGCTAATCACTTCATACGCACTCGCTGCCCCACAAGTCCTGAAGGAAATTCCGGCTAGCTTGCTGGGTGATGCATCACGGCAAAAGGTATTTGTTCTGACAGGGGGTGCGGACGAGGCCTCCAATCGGTTGTTGATCGCGCCGGTGCAGGCACGTAATGAGGAAATTTTGCTCGATACGTCGAAGGCGCTGCCTCTGATCAAGAGTCAGTACTCGTCCGCTCTCTTCAGCGTCCATGTACTCAAAGGTCGCCCTGGCGTCATGACCGTCATTGATCCTCAGGCTGAGGAAGCTGTGGTCAAGCAACCGTTCGTTGAGGCTGGGGATTACATCGCGCTGGCAACCAGCGAGGAAGATAACGCGGTTTACAACTTCAACCTGTTGTTCGCCTTCAACAAAGGTTCAAAGCAGTTTGAGCTGAAAGCTCTGCTGGAAGTGGCGAACAACGACTCCTGTGACCGGTCGCTTGTTAGCGTAGTGGAGCTGCCGGTGCAGACACTGGGCCCCATCACTCTCGCTTCTTTCGATGGGCGTGAAGTGCTGCAGAAGCTGCAGGTTGCTCGTACTGGCAGTATTGAGGGCGTTAGAAAGAAATTGATGACTGTCGATTCGGCTGATTTGCTGGATATGGCGCTGGCAGCCTACCGAAAGGGTGATGACTCTTCCTTCAAGGATGCGATGAGCTACGCGTTGATGGGCGGTGGTTCGCATGACACTTGTCCCCCGGATAGCTATATCGTCGCAAAGTACTACTACCCGCAGCGTCCCGGCTGGTCCAACGACCTCGGTTTTCTGCTCGGCGAGGCGGGTTACTACGCTGAGTCGATTGAGTTGCTCAATGCAGTGATTGCCAACCACCCAAACAGGACGGTTGCTTACCTGAATCTCGCTGACAGTTATTGGGCCGTGAACGATAAAGAGCGGGCGGTGGCGGCGTACAAGCAATACGCATCGCGAATGTCTGAAGCGGGAAAAGCTTCGAAAATCCCGGCGAGGGTGGGTGAGCGCAGCGCTGTGGCGCCCGAGGCGTGACAAGAACTCGTTGAGTTGCTGTAACTGTGTGTTCTGTACCCATGAACCGCTAAAGGAATATTCGGTTTGAAATTTTCGTCTGCATTGATTTCCGCGTTGCTCGTTTTCGTTCCTCTGGCGGCTCATAGCGAGGTCACGACCGAGGTATTTTGCTTCCGTTCCTACGAAGGCAAACCCATAAATTTTGAATTTAGAACCTATTACGACTCTGTCGCCAAGTGGAGCGGTGCTGGCGTCAAGTACAGCAAGTCGAAGAAGGCCATCACTCTGGTTCATCGCAATACTGAACAAGAGGAATTGGTCTATGGCCGGCCCTACCAGTACACGACAAATTGGGTTGAAGTAGTTGATGGCGCACTGACAGGTGAGTATCAGATGGTCACTCAGGGTGGCCGGGTTGATGCGATGACGTATACGAATTACAAATCTGCAAAGAAGTATTCGTTTGAAAACGATTACAACGTGGATTCGAAACCTGAAACAGGTTGCCAGTGGTGAAGCAGGGAATATTCAAAAAGGGGACTTAACGTCCCCTTTCTTTCATTCACCAATCTCGCTACGGCTTGGCCGCCACGCTTCGCACTTCAATGTGATCAAGCGTCCCTTCCACCATCAATCTGACCCCGTCCGCCATCCTACTCAATGCCAATGCAACCGAGCGGCGTGAGCCATCTATGTCGTCCGCAAGGTCCGCAGCGATGATGCTGATGGATAGCAGGTCTTCCGAGGCGTTGGCCAGGAGGGCTTCGGCGTCGATGTCCGGGTTCAGGCTGAACAGGCCTTCGCGGCGTGGGGCCTGAGGGAGGTCGGGTTTGCAGAACTGGTGATCGAGGGCGCGTTCGGCGGCTTCATGTAGTTTTCTTGAATCGAAAGATTCGTAGGGGGAGGTGTCCTCCGTGTTGGTAGTTGAATTGGTCATCGGTGTAAATCCCTTGGAGTAAGAAGTAATTGCTCCCGAATTCGGACTTGCACATCTGGTCACCGAATACCCGATGACGCAGGAAGCCTATCGGTGATCTTCAAGCTCGCCTAGTTCATGGACAGCCCCGCACTTTGCAGGAAATTTCCCATGGATTCGCGGGGCGGAAGATCAAAAGATCGCAGGCTTCGCCGGCTCCTACAGGGATGTGTTTCAACAGGTGTAGGAAAGGTGAGTGGTGAGACGCGGAGCGTCTCGGGATGCATTCCCACGCGGAGCGGGGGAACGATCAGTGGGCGAGCGCTGAATCGTGACTTGGCGGTCATCGTGCGGGAAATGGTCTGCATCCTCTTCCAACAGCTTCAGATACTGGCGTTATCGTCCGAATCCCTTACACTGCCTCGGCCGTTCATTTTCCTTTTGAGGCTGTGCGCATGAAATTTCGTTTTCTCCTGTGGATGATGGGTTTGTTGATGGGTAAGGCCAGCCGGACAAATCCTGCGTTCCAGCAGCAGTTGGGTGACAAGGATCTGGTGTTTCAGCTGCAGACGCTGGACGGGAAAGTGGCGCGGCATTTCGTGGTCAAGGATCAGCGCATCACCAGCAAGTCTGGCGTGGTGCCGGAGCCGGCGTTTGCGATTGCGTTTAAAGACGCGGGTTATGGCTTTGCCACGATGCAGGCGAAGAACAAGCAGTTGGCGTTTATGCAGGGGATTCAGGACAAGTCGATCCAGCTCAAGGGCAACCCGGCGCTGGTGATGTGGTTTCAGGGGTTGATGAAGTATTTGAAGCCGAGGAAGGCAAAGGCCAAGGCTTGAGATTTTTTTGGGTTGGCTTCAAGCGAAGCACAATGAAGAATCGTGCGTTCTTTGGCTCGCAAAGTCTTTATTCAGGCCTGTAAAGACGGTCGAACTGTCATTTCTGTCAGGTGCTTTGCTCATCTTCGCGATGCTCTACTCAAGCTCCGGTCCCGTAAAGGACGCCACGCACTTGATGGAGCAAGAACATGACTCAGGCTCAGGACTTGACCACGCCAGGTACCCCCGATCCCTCTTTTGCCCTGAATGGTTTATTGAAATTACCGATACCGGGCATTGCGAGCCATGAGGCTGCGGCCGTTTTGGCCCTTCCCGACGGGAAGTTGCTGGTCGCTCTTCCTCTGGAAGGAAGTGACGCGCTGCTGGCCATCGCCCGATTGAACGAAGACGGTACGCTCGACAAGTCCTTCGGAAGTCATGAGACGGGTTTCGTCGAGATATCTTTGAACGGCGCTAGCATCAGCACCGTGTTTGGGCTCGATGCGTTGCGGGACGGCGGCTGGCTGGTGCGCGTTCAATACTTCACACAGAAGGCCGTCGATGCCGGCCAAGCAATGATCCGCTTGAAAGGCGACGGTGAGCTGGACGATTCGTTCGGCGATAAAGGCGTGAGTTTATTTTCTTTCTACAAGATCCCGGGCTCCACGCTTGCGTCGTCGGCAGGGGCGAAGTCAAGCCAAAAGTCCCCCGCTACAAATGCCTCTACCGTCTCTGCAGTTCAGCAGGCCGATGGCAAAATCGTCCTGCTCCATTTCCTGCTGATCGATGAGCCATGGCCATCGCCCGTCGTGATGCGTCTTTTGGCGAACGGCTCGCTCGATCCATCATTTGACGGCGCGGGGTACGTCTTGGTGGATGTCGGTGCCACCTCGAACACCGCCGGCGCTATCGCTGTTCAAGCCGATGGCAAAGTATTGGTTTGCGGCGTTTTTCAGAGTGGTGAGACAGCCTCCGGAGTTTTTCTGGCACGTTTGGACGTAGCGGGGAAGCTGGATAAGGATTTCAACAACGGCCAGGCGAAGCTGATTTTCGACGAGGATGGCGAGAGCTCTTTGAACGCTGTTTCGGTGCGCGAAAGTGATGGCAGGATCGTTGCGGTGGGTGACGCCTGGCAAAAGAACGTCCATGGCGGGTTGGTGGTTGTGCTGAACGCCAGTGGAGCATCCAATCTTGTATTCAATAATGGCCAGCCTCTGTTTTCCCCGTTACTGCCAGACGGATTGACGTGGCGGCATACATCACAGCTCGACGGCTCGATCATTGTCGTTGGAGCCGGTGATTCCGCGGTAATTACCGCGCGCTTTCTCGCAGACGGCAAGCTGGACACGGCCTTCAACGGTATTGGCTATACGCTCTTCGATAACGTAGCGGGGCCAGTGTTTCCTCATGATCTGGCAATCATGGAGGACGGTCGGATAGTGGTGTCCATGACCCACACCAGCCTTTCTGACCCTTCCCGGGTGGATGGTTGGATCACTCGCTATCTAAGCGCAAACCTGACGAGTGGCACGCTGAATTTTGATCCGTCTTTTGGCGAAAACGGCATTGTCAGATTTCCGCTTGGAGGATTGTCTGAGTTTGACGTAAGAGCGGTATTGGCTCTGCCGGACAACAAGTTGCTGGTGGCTGTTCGTCGACGCAAGGATGGCCTGGAAACGCTGATCGCCCGGCTTCTGGAGGACGGCCAACTAGACCTCGGTTTTGGTGAAGAAAAGACCGGATTCGTCGAGATTTCACTCAAGGACGGTTTGTATATGCACTCGATGCTCGAGTTGACGCCGTTCCCGGATGGCGGTTGGCTCGTTCGTGCCGAGTACCAGAACAATGGGCCTGATGTTTCTGCCGGGCTGGTTGTCGTGAAACAAGACAAAGATGGACGGCTGGATCACAACTTTGCTGACCAGGGTGTGCGTTACATTCCTTATGGGCAGATGGGGAGCGCGGGTCATGGCGACAATGTCTTGCGGCAAGACGAGAAAATCTTGCTGGTCGGCTCCGTCGAAGACGACACTGGCCGTGTGAGCGGCATCGTCATGCGGCTCAATGCGGATGGCTCCGACGACACCACGTTCAATGGCACGGGTTTCGCGCTTGTCGAGCTCGCTGGCATTGCATACCAACACAGTTCTGCGCAGCTGGTCGTGCATCAACCTGACGGCGCTGTGGTGGTTGGTGGCAGCTATAGCGGGCCATCTTCGGGCGCTTACGTCATTCGATTCGACGCTAACGGCAAGATCGACAGGGAGTTTGGCGAGAGCGGTAACGGAGTCGTGATCATCTCTGGTGAGGATGAGATCCACCTGTCCGCCATTTCAATTGTGGATAGCAAGATTGTTCTTGCAGGGGCTGCCGTAAGGGACGGTGGCATGCGTGGAGTGATTGCGGTCCTCACGTCCAAAGGCTCCTACAATCTCGTATTCAATAACGGTAAACCGTTGTTCTCCGACTTTGTCCCGCAAGGTTTGAGATGGTTGCGCTGTGTAGCGCGACCTGACGGTTCAATCGTCGTCAGCGGCGACACCGGAATCGGAGTCACCGACGATGATCCGAGTGCGATCACGGCGAAGTTTTTGGCGGACGGAACACTGGACCTGTCATTCAACGGCACAGGGTTCAGCATCTTCGACGAGGCCGGGGTCCTGGAGGCTCTTCATGACATGACGGTAATGGGGGACGGCCGAATTGTAGTGGGAGGGTATTTCATTGGAAGCTTCCCGAATCCGCAGGGCTGGGTGATTCGGTACCGCGGTTGATTACGCCAATAATCAACAGTTGGCCGCAACGCACCCGCTCCTGAAGATCGCATCGATCTTGTGGGAGCGGGCTTGCCTGCGAAGCTTTTCAGGCCTGGCTGAACTGCGAAGCCAGTTCACGCAGCAGCACTTCAGCCTCAAGCACTTTGCTGACGACATCGTTGGCTTTGTCACGGCTCAGGCCGACGCGTTCAAGCAGGGCATCCGGAATATCTTCATCCGGCCCGGAGCCAATCCCGCGGCTGCGTAGCAGGCGTACGGCCAGGCAGACGAGGTTCGGGTATTCGGCGTAGGCGCCGTCGTAGCTTGGGTCGTGCTGGAAGCGCAGGGCGGTGGCCAGTTCATCCGGCATGTCCCAGTAGCGCATCAGCCACGAGCCGATCTGTTCACGGCTGATACCGAGCAGGTGTTGCTCGATGTAGCTGTGGCAAAGGTGCGGGTTGACCTCCAGGTGGCGGCAGATCAGCGAGAAGTGCGGCGGAAACACGTGGGCCAGCAGCAGGTAACCGAAGTTATGCAGCAGACCGGCCAGATACGTCAGGCCGGCTTCCGGGCGCTGGGCGCGCGGCATGGCGCGGGTCAGGCCTTCGATGACGGCGGCGGTGTAGATCGACTGCTGCCAGTACGGCGTGGTGTGTTGCGGGTGGTCTTTCGGCAGGCTCAGGGTCTTGCCGAGGGCCAGGCCCAGCGCGAGGTTGATCACCAGATCGAAGCCCAGCACGCGGACGATCGCGTCTTCCACCGAACGAATCTTGCCCGGCGAGGCGTAGTACGGTGACGCCGCCCAGCTCACCACTTGCGCGGCCAGCGCCGGGTCGGTTTCAACCACGCCGGTGATGTCGTCGATGGTGGCATTGGGGTCAACGCGCAGCTTGATGATTTTTTGCGCGGTTTCGGCCAGCGGCGGAATCTCGATGGTCGCTTCCAGACGCTGCTGAATGCGGCGTGCGGTGAACGCCTGCACGGCCTGGGTGATTTCCTCGCGGTCATCGTCCGGGCGGTCGAGGTTCGGGCGGATGCTGCTCAGGGCTTCGCCGAAGTTGGCGGCGCTGGCCTTGGTCAGCATCGATTTGAAGTCTTCGCTGCTAATTTCCAGCAGCAGGCCCGGCTCGCCGGAGTTGATCAGCAGCTTCGGCTCGCGCAGCAGGCTTTCTTCGTAGAGGCACGGCGAACTCGTCAGCGCCGGCAGGCCTGGGAGCAGGCTCAGGTTGTGTTTGCCGAGCATCTTTTCCAGACGCTCGGTGGACACGGCGGTGAGGCGGCGACCAGTGAGTTCGGCGAGGCGATTGAGATCCAGCAACTGGCTCTGTGGAAACAGCACCATCAACGCGCCCACGGCGTCGTCCAGCAACACGGCCTGCACTTTGCGCGAGGCATTGAGGCCGTGGTGGTCGAGCACTTCTTCGTAGGCAACGCCCAGCTTGTTGAGCAGCAGCCGAATAACAGACGGAGCTTGCGGAGATTCGGGGACGAGAGCAGCTTCGGTCATGGTCTGTATCCGTTTTTGAAACAATGGCAGGAGTATAACCAGCTCTGTAGGAACGATCCTGCACAAACTGCGACGGTGCTCACACTTGGCCGTATTGCTGCCCATGCCGCAGCCAACGGTCAAGCAATGGGCTGACGTGGGTCGGCCAGCGCTCCAGCAAAGCCTGGGCTGCATCGCGCACGGCGGGCAATAAATCGGCGTCGCGCATCAGGTCGGCGACCTTGAATTGCAGCAGGCCGGTCTGGCGGGTGCCGAGCATTTCCCCGGGGCCGCGCAGTTCGAGGTCCTTTTCGGCGATGACGAAACCGTCGTTGGTCTCGCGCATGATGCCCAAGCGCTGGCGACCGATCTGCGACAGCGGCGGATGGTAGAGCAGTACGCAATGGCTGGCGGCGCTGCCCCGGCCGACGCGACCACGCAACTGGTGCAACTGTGCGAGACCAAGGCGTTCAGGGTTTTCGATGATCATCAGACTGGCGTTGGGCACGTCGACGCCGACTTCGATCACTGTAGTGGCGACCAGCAGTTGCAGGTTGCCGGCCTTGAACTCGGCCATGACGGCGGCTTTCTCTACCGGTTTCATGCGCCCGTGAATCAGCCCGACTTTCAATTCGCCGAGGGCGGCAGTGAGGTCTTCGAACGTGGTTTCGGCGGCCTGGCAGGTCAGCTCTTCGGACTCCTCGATCAACGTGCACACCCAATAGGCCTGACGCCCCTCGGCACAGGCGCTGCGCACCCGTTCGATGACTTCGACGCGGCGGGTGTCGGTGACCAGCACGGTGTTGACCGGGGTACGCCCGGGCGGCAATTCATCGAGGATCGAGGTGTCGAGGTCGGCGTAGGCGCTCATCGCCAGCGTCCGTGGAATCGGTGTGGCGGTCATGATCAGTTGGTGCGGGCACATGCGCCCGCCAACGCCTTTCTGCCGCAGCGCCAGACGCTGCTGCACGCCGAAGCGGTGCTGTTCGTCGATGATCACCAGCGCCAGATTCTTGAACTGTACTTCGTCCTGAAACAGCGCGTGGGTGCCGACCACCATTGGTGTTCCGCTGGCGATCTGCTCCAGCGCGGCGACGCGGTTTTTGCCTTTGAGCTTGCCGGCCAGCCACGCGACTTCAATGCCAAGCGGTTCGAGCCAGCGCTTGAAGGTGATGAAGTGTTGTTCGGCGAGGATCTCGGTCGGCGCCATCAATGCAACCTGGTAACCGGCCTCCAGCGCTTGCAGTGCGGCGAGGGCGGCAACCACGGTCTTCCCCGCGCCAACGTCACCCTGAATCAGGCGCAACATCGGTTCGTGCTGACTGAGGTCGTAGGCGATTTCGTTGCCGACGCGCTGTTGCGCGCCGGTCGGGTTGAAGCCGAGGTTTTTCAGATATTTCGGTGGCAGCTTTGTGGCTTTCGGCATCGCCGGCGCGCGCAGTGAACGCATGCTTTCGCGCAGACGCTGTTGCGACAGTTGATGCGTGAGCAGTTCTTCGAAAGCCAGGCGATGCTGCGCCCAGTGATGGCCAAGGGCGAGTTCATCGACGTCGGCATCGGCGGGCGGGTTGTGCAGGTAACGGATCGCGTCGGCCAGCGGCGCCAGTTGGTAGTCGCGGGCCAGTTCGGTCGGCAGCCAGTCCGGCAGGGTGCTCGGCTTGAGCAGCGTCAAGGTCTGCATGCACAACTGGCGCAGGCGCTGCTGGGTCAGCCCTTCGGTGAGCGGGTAGACCGGGGTCAGGGTTTCATCCACTGGCGGCGGTTCGTCGCCGGTGATGGCGCGGTATTCGGGGTGGTAGATTTCCAGGCCTGAGGCGCCGGGCCGGGCTTCACCGTAGCAGCGAACCCGCGTGCCACGCTTGAGGCCTTCTTTCTGCGCATTGCTGAAATGGTAGAAGCGCAGGCTCAGCCCGCCGGTGCCGTCCTGCAAGCGCACGACCAGACTGCGGCGGCGACCCATGACCACGTCGGCACCGCTGACGGTGCCTTCGACCACGGCGTCCTGCCCCGGTCGCAATGCGCCGATCGGCACCACGCGGGTGCGATCCTGATAACGCAGCGGCAAGTGGAAGAGCACGTCCTGCAGATTCTCGAGGCCGACCTTAGCCAGTTTCTCGGCCATGGCTTCGCCGACACCCTTGAGTGCCGTCACCGACACTTGCGACAGCTCCGTCATGACGCTCGCTTAACCGGCCGTGACCGGCGCCGCTGGCTTGGCCACCGAGCACAGGCGAATGGAGTCGGCGAGGATCTCGATGGCTTTCGGCCGTGGGAAGCTGGCGCGCCAGGCGATTGCCACGGTGCGGAACGGCACTGGCGCGGTCAGTGGACGCACTTCGATCACGCCGGGGGCGTAGTGATGGCTGTCCACCGCCGACAGCGGCAGGATCGAGATGCCCAGGCCGGACGCGACCATGTGGCGAATGGTTTCCAGCGAGCTGGATTCTACCGTGGTGTGCTTGGCGCCGTCGTTGCCTTTGGTCAGGGTCGGGCAGGCTTCGAGCACCTGATCGCGGAAACAGTGACCTTCACCGAGCAGCAGCAGGCTCTTGTCGTTGAGCAGGCCGGCGTCGATGGATTCTTTCTTGGTCCACGGATGCTGGGCCGGCATGAGCACGTAGAACGGCTCGTCGTAAAGCGGCAGGGTCAGCACGTCGGCTTCATTGAACGGCAGGGCGATGATGATCGCGTCGAGCTCGCCGTTGCGCAGTTTGTCGCGCAGCACGTGGGTAAAGTTTTCTTCGATGTACAACGGCATCTGCGGGGCGACCCGGTGCAGTTGTGGAATCAGATGCGGGAACAGGTACGGGCCGACGGTGTAGATGGCGCCGACTTTCAGCGGTGCGGTCAGCTGGTTCTTGCCGGCTTGGGCCAGTTCGCGGATGCCCTGGGCTTGTTCCAGTACTTTCTGCGCCTGGGCGACGATGCCTTCGCCGACCGGGGTCAGGCGCACGGCGCTTTTGCTGCGCTCGAAAATCAGCACACCGAGTTCGTCTTCAAGTTTTTTCACGCCCACCGACAGCGTCGGCTGACTGACGTGGCAACGCTCGGCGGCATGGCCGAAATGCTGCTCTTGGGCGAGGGTAACGATGTAGCGTAATTCTGTGAGGGTCATAGCAAGCGTCCATGAAGATGCGCGCCAAGCATACCGGCTGCAATCGATAGACGCACGTTATCAGACTGCGGGCTGAGTGCGACACCGGTCGAGGTCGGTTTGCCGCTGGCAGATATGCAAAAGGCACCTTTCGGTGCCTCTTGGCTTGGTTCTCTCGGCTGGCGGAGAACCTTGTGGGAGCTGGCTTGCCAGCTCCCACAGGTATTGCGGTGTTGCTTAGCGGCGGCGTTCGAGCGAATAAACAAACGGCGCAACAATTTCGATCGAGCCGTTGTTGAGCATGTCGGCCGGCGGCTTTGGCAGCGGTTGGGCGCGGCGGATCATGTCCAGGGTGGCCCGGTCCAGATCAGCGTTGCCAGAGCGGCCCACCAGTTCGAACGACAGCACATTACCTTCGCCATCAACCACGAAGCGCAGACGATTCAAGCCTTCCTTGCCGCGCGACTGCGCACTCTGCGGGTACTTCTTGTACTTGGCCAGATGCGTGAGCAGGGCGCCTTGCCAACTGGCCTTGGCCGCCACTTGAGCTGGCGATGGGCCCGGTGCAGGCTGGGCGGATTTCTCCGTCGGTGCCTGGGTCGGCTGGGTATCGGCCGGTTTCTCCTCAGAAGGTTTTTCCTTCGGCGGCTCGGGCAGCTTTTTCTCGACCGGCTTCGGCGGTTTTGGCTTGGGCTTCGGCTTGGGTTTGGGTACCGCGATTTCCGCTTTCGGTGCTTCAGCCAGTTTCGGAATCGGCAATTCTTCCACCGGAGCCGGTGGCTGCGGCGGTGTGACGACTTTCGGCGGAGCCGGCGGTGGCGGGGCAGGCAACGGGGCCAGCTCGACCATCATTGCCTGCGGCGGCAATTCGATGGGCGGGCGGGCAGTCCAGTTCAGCGCCAGCGCGATGGCCAGCGCATGCACGCCCAGCACCACGGCCAGGCTACCGCTGTAACGCGTCAGCTTATGGCGCGTCGTGATCATTTCTTGGCTGCCGTCTCGAGACCTACCAGGCCGACCTTCAGGTAACCGGCGGCGCGCAGGCTGTCCATCACGCTCATCAGGTCACCGTAATCCACGCCTTTGTCAGCCTGGAAGAAGATCGTGGTGTCTTTCTTGCCCTGAGTCTTGGCGTCGAGGGTAGCGCCGAGGGTTTCGGCTTTCACTTCGTCGTCACCGAGGAACAGGCGCTGGTCAGCTTTCACACTGAGGAACACCGGTTTCTCTGGCCGCGGCGCCGGTTTGGCGGTCGAGGCGGGCAGGTCGACTTTGATGTCCACAGTGGCCAACGGCGCGGCCACCATGAAGATGATCAACAGCACCAGCATCACGTCGATGAACGGCGTGACGTTGATTTCGTGGTTCTCGGCCAGATCGTCGTCTGCGCCTTCTTTCAAATGCAGGCCCATGGCCGATTACCCCACTTTAACCATGTGCGGCTGCGAGCTGCGCTCAGGCTGGTGGTCGAGATCGCGGCTGACCAGCAGCAGGACTTCTGCCGAGGCATCGGAGACCTGCGCCTTGTAACCGGCGATGGAGCGGGCGAAGACGTTGTAGATCACCACCGCAGGAATCGCCGCAACCAGACCCAGTGCAGTGGCCAGCAGGGCTTCAGCGATACCCGGTGCGACAACGGCGAGGTTGGTGGTCTGGGTTTTGGCGATGCCGATGAACGAGTTCATGATGCCCCACACGGTACCGAACAGACCTACGAACGGTGCGGTGGAACCGATGGTGGCGAGGACGCCGGTGCCGCTGCTCATGTTGCGACCGCAGGCAGCAACGAGGCGCTCAAGGCGGAAGCTGACGCGTTCCTTGATGCCTTCTTTCTCGCGGCTGTTGACCGACAGGCGCATCTCTTCGAGCGCGTCGTGCACCAGCAGGTTGGCGAGGGTGCCTTCCTTGCCGGCCGTGGCGCTTGCTTCTTTAAGGGTGGTGGCTTTTTTCAGTGCAGCGATTTCGCCACGCAGACGACGCTTGGCGCCCATCAGCTCGAAGCCTTTGGCGATCCAGATAGTCCAGGTGATGATCGAAGCGATGGCCAGACCGATCATCACGATTTTCACGATGATGTCGGCGTTCTGGTACATACCCCACGGCGAAAGGTCGTGGGCCATGCCCAAGGTGTTGTCGGCTTCGAGGGCTTCAGGTGCGTCGGCGGCGTCGACAGCCTGCACCGGATCGGTGGCGGCTGGTGCAGCCGGAGCGGCAGCGGGTGCGCTCTGCTCGGTGGCGGCTGGGGTGGCGGGTGCTTGAGCGTCGGCGAAGGCGGCGGTCGGTGCCAGCATCAGGCTGAGCAACAGAGCCGCGACGGCGCTCCAGGCGCGAGGTCGAGTGGTTGGCGAAGCGGGAGTTTGATTACGTGTCATGCTGGCCGGACCTGAGATAGAAAAACGTTGTTGCTCTTCCAGGCCTCGTGAGGCCGAGAACAAAAGTGGCGTGCATTATTGCAAGTAATTCTTGTTAACAAAAGTAATAGAGTAACTTTTTTTCCTTCATTGCTAGCCGTTCGTCCTGTGCCAGAGCTAGTCTGTGCCTTTCTGATGGGAGTTTTCTGATGTCCGCGCCTTCTGTTTTGATTGCCGGTTGTGGTGATGTCGGCAGTCGTCTGGCCACGCAATTGCTGGCGGCTGGCTGGCAGGTTCATGGCCTGCGCCGCGACGTTTCCAAGCTGCCGGAGGGTGTCATCGGCGTCGCCGGCGACCTGTTCAGCGAAGAGTGCCCGGCGACCTGGCCGGTAGGCGCTGTCGATTATCTGGTGTATTGCGCTGCGGCCACCGATCACGACGAAGAGGGCTATCGCAAGGCCTACGTGCAGGGTTTGCAGAATGTGCTGAGCTGGCTGGGTGACTATGGGCAAGTGCCCGAGCGGCTGATCTTCGTGTCGAGCAGCAGCGTGTACGGCCAGCAGGACGGAGCATGGGTGGATGAGACCTCCGAGACGGTCGCGGCCGGATATTCAGGTCGCTTGATGCTCGAAGCCGAGCAGGTCGCGCTCAATAGCGGCATCCCGGCAAGCGTGCTGCGCCTGACCGGCATTTACGGCCCGGGCCGCGAGTGGCTGCTGACTCAGGTGCGTCGCGGCTATCGCGTGGCTACGGAGCCACCGCTGTATGGCAATCGTATTCATGCCGATGATGCAGCGGGGCTGCTGGCGTTCTTGCTGGAAAAAGACCGCGAGGGCGTCAAGCTGGACGAGCTCTTTATCGGTGTGGATGACGCGCCTGCGCCATTGGCCGAAGTGGTGGGCTGGTTGCGCGAGTACCTGGGTGTGACTGAATGGGCGGACGACGCCAGTGTGCGGCGCACCGGCAGCAAGCGTTGCAGCAATGCGCGGGCGAAAGCGTTGGGGTGGGTGCCGAAGTATCCAAGTTACCGCGAAGGCTATGCAGCGATCCTGGAAGGTCGCTAAAAGCAAAAGATCGCAGCCTTCGGCAGCTCCTACAGGAAAATGCATTCCAAAGTAGGAGCTGCCGAAGGCTGCGATCTTTTCAGCGGGTTACTGTTTTTCCAGCAACCACTTGCGCTCACCCGCGGCAAACTGCGGTTGCTCATCCGCCAGCGCAGCGTTGACTGCTTGCAAAATCTCCAGCTCCTTGCCCTTGCGCACAAAGATCCAGTTATTGCCCTGGCCATTGAGTTGCAGCCACATGCTGTCGTTGCCATTGCTCATGGACGCGCAATCGCCAGCCAGGCACAAGGCATAACGGTCAACGCCCGGCAGGCCGGTCACCTGGCCGTCGGCCTGGAACTGCACGGTGCCGCCTTCACCCTGGCCACTGGCGATGATCCAGTTGCCGCCCAGGTATGCTGAGTAGAGCGCGCGTTCGAAGCTGGCACCGATTGGCGCGCCTTCCGGCACGGGGATCTGTGCGCGATCGAAGACTTGTTCGGGTTCGTTGTCGCTGGCAGCTTGCTGCAGGCGCCCGCCATCGCGTTTCAGTTCGCTGGCGGAGCTGCCGTAGAAATCGACTTTCCAGGCGCCGGACTCTTCGCCCAGCAGCCGTCCTTCGACGTTCTCAAAACCGTTGGTATAGCGGGCCTGACCGGCCTTGGTGTTGACGTCCCACTCCAGATTCGGGCCGTAAGCCTGCAGCGCTTCACGCAGGGGACCACCCTTGGCGGCGGCATCGATCGCCACCTGGTTGATCCAGGTGCCGCTGATGTCACGGTCGGCAGGGTCGCTGGCGCAGCCGCCGAGAAACAGGGCGAGCAGCGAGAGAGCTAGCGCTTTGCGCATGGTGAAATCCTTTCAAAACCTTTTCTTGCAGCAGTCGGCGCGGCGTGAAGGCCGCGCCGTGCGCATCACTCGATGACCAGAATGGCATCCATTTCAACCTGCGCACCCTTCGGCAGGGCGGCCACGCCAATGGCGGCGCGGGCAGGGTATGGCTGGTCGAAGTACTTGCCCATGATCTCGTTGACCTTGGCGAAGTGGCTCAGGTCGGTGAGGAAGATGTTCAGTTTGACGATGTCCTTGAACGAACCGCCGGCGGCTTCGGCCACGGCTTTGAGGTTCTCGAAGACCTGGACGGTCTGGGCTTCGAAGCCCTCAACCAATTCCATGGTTTTTGGGTCCAGAGGAATCTGGCCCGACATGTAAACGGTGTTGCCTGCCTTGATCGCCTGGGAGTAAGTACCGATGGCGGCCGGGGCCTTGTCGCTGGTGATGACGGTTTTGGTCATGTAGGACTCCTTGTAATAGGCAGGTTATGCGCGCATGCGGGTGATGCGGATCACCCCGGTCAAGGCGCGCAGTTTCTTGATCACGCGGGCCAGGTGCACACGGTCGTGGACGCTGACCACCAACTGCACGACGCTGATGCGGCCATCGCGTTCGTCCATGCTGATTTTCTCGATATTGCCGTCGGCCGCGTTGACGCTGCTGGCCAGCAGGGCGATCAGGCCACGCTGGTGTTCCAGCTCGACGCGCAGCTCGACGTTGAATTCGCCGGTGACATCCTTGGCCCACGAGAGCTGGATGCATTTTTCCGGGTTGTGCCTGATTTCGCTGATGTTGCGGCAGTTGTCCAGGTGCACGACCATGCCTTTGCCCGCCGACAGGTGCCCGACAATCGGGTCGCCCGGGATCGGCGTGCAGCATTTGGCGTAGCTGAGCACCAGGCCTTCGGTGCCGCGAATCGCCAGCGGACCTTCCGGGCTCGGCAGCTGCTCGCCTTCGCCAAGCAGGCGACGGGCGACCACGTACGCCATGCGGTTGCCCAGGCCGATGTCTTCGAGCAGGTCTTCGATCAGTTCGAGGCGGTACTCGGTAAGCATTGCTTTGACGCGCTCTGCCGGGATCTTCTCCAGGGAGCTGTCGAAACCGTTGAGGACCTTGTTCAGCAGGCGTTCGCCAAGACTGATGGACTCGGAGCGGCGCTGCAGTTTCAGCGCATGACGAATGTGCGTGCGTGCCTTGCCGGTGACCACAAAGTTAAGCCACGCCGGGTTCGGCCGTGCGCCGGGGGCGCTGACGATCTCGACCGTGGAGCCGCTTTGCAGCGGTTCGGACAGCGGCGCGAGACGACGGTTAATGCGGCAGGCGATGCAGCTGTTGCCGACATCGGTGTGCACTGCGTAGGCAAAGTCGACCGCCGTGGAGCCTTTTGGCAGCTCCATGATCCGGCCTTTGGGCGTGAACACGTAGACCTCGTCCGGGAACAGGTCGATCTTCACGCTTTCGATGAATTCCAGCGAGTTGCCGGCGCGTTGCTGCATTTCCAGCACGCCTTTGACCCACTGGCGGGCACGTGCGTGCGTGCCTTTCGGTTGCTCGTCACCGCTGGATTTGTACAGCCAATGGGCGGCGATGCCGTTGTTGGCCATTTCTTCCATTTCGCGGGTGCGGATCTGGATCTCGATCGGTACACCGTGCATGCCGAACAGGGTGGTGTGCAGCGACTGATAGCCGTTGGCCTTGGGGATCGCGATGTAATCCTTGAAGCGCCCTGGCAACGGTTTGTACAAATTATGCACAGCACCCAATACGCGGTAGCAGGTATCGACCTTGTCGACGATGATCCGGAACGCGTAAACGTCCATGATTTCGTTGAAGGCCCGACGCTTGCCGCGCATTTTCTTGTAGATGCCGTAGAGGTGTTTCTGCCGACCGCTGACTTCGCCCTGGATGCCGTCGATGGCGAGGCAGTGACCGAGGGATTCTTCGATCTTGTTGACGATTTCCTTGCGGTTGCCCCGGGCGCGCTTGACCGCCTGGTAGATCCGCGCGGAACGCATCGGGTGCATGGCCTTGAAGCCGAGGTCTTCGAATTCGATGCGGATCGCGTGCATGCCCAGCCGGTTGGCAATGGGCGCGTAGATCTCGAGAGTTTCCTTGGCGATGCGCCGGCGTTTTTCGCCGGACAGCACTTCCAGCGTGCGCATGTTGTGCAGGCGGTCGGCGAGCTTGACCAGGATCACCCGGATGTCGCGCGCCATGGCCATGGCCATTTTCTGGAAGTTTTCCGCCTGGGCTTCGGCCTTGGTCTCGAAATTCATCTGGGTCAGTTTGCTGACCCCGTCGACCAGTTCGGCCACGGTTTCACCGAACTGCGCTTGCAGCGCTTCCTTGGCGATACCGGTGTCTTCGATCACATCATGCAGCATCGCGGCCATCAGGCTCTGATGGTCCATGTGCATGTCGGCAAGAATATTGGCCACGGCAAGAGGATGCGTGACATACGCCTCGCCGCTGCGACGGCGTTGACCGTCATGGGCTTGTTCGGCGTAGAAATACGCTCGGCGGACCAGGTTGACCTGGTCGTTGCCGAGGTAGGTCGATAAGCGATCGGCGAGGGCGTCTATGCTCGGCATGATGATTCCTGCCGAAAGCTGTGACCCCGCGCCGTGCTACGTCGACCAGGCATAGGCTTAGACGGCCTCGTTCGACTCGTCCTCGAACGCTGCGAACAGCGGTTCATCCTGGACGATTTCCTGCTCGGCGATGAACTCGTAGCTCATCAGGCCTTCAGCAATTTCACGCAGCGCGACAACGGTCGGCTTGTCGTTTTCCCACTGCACCAATGGCTCTTTGCCGCCGGTGGCCAGTTGACGGGCACGCTTGGTAGAGAGCATGACCAGCTCAAAGCGGTTTTCCACGTGTTCTAGGCAGTCTTCAACGGTTACGCGGGCCATGGTATTCCTCGGAGCGAATGCAATATGCGCGCTGCCCGGTTGGGCGAGCGGACTGAGCAGTTTAAAAAATCACCAGCGATTAGGGAAGCGCTGATTTTTTGACCAGACCCTTCAACGCGCTGCAAGCACCAATGTAAAGCGCTTGCAGGCATTTTGGGAAGTGCTGTTTTAGCCGAGCAATTCAGCCAGCAATTTGCCGAAACGCACTTGCTGGCGTTTCTGTTGCAGCTGATTGGCGCGGAAAATCGCTTTCAGATCGTCCAGCGCGTGGGCGAAATCGTCGTTGATGATCAGGTAATCGTAATCGACGTAATGGCTCATCTCGCTGACCGCTTCGCGCATGCGGCCGTCGATGATCTCGTCGCTGTCCTGGCCGCGGTTGGTCAGGCGCTGGTGCAGGGCTTGCAGCGATGGCGGCAGGATGAAGATCGAGCGCGCTTGCGGCATCAGCTTGCGCACTTGCTCGGCGCCTTGCCAGTCGATTTCCAGAATCAGGTCGTGACCTTCGTCCAGGGTCTGTTGCAAACGGCTTTGCGAGGTGCCGTAGAAGTTGCCGAAGACTTCGGCGCGTTCAAGGAAGTCGCCGTGCTCGCCCATCTTCACGAACTCTTCGCGGGTCACGAAATGGTAGTTCACGCCATCCACTTCGCCCGGGCGCATGGCGCGGGTGGTGTGCGAGACCGAAACGCGGATCTCCGGGTCGGCGTCGGTCAACGCCTTGACCAGACTGCTCTTGCCCGCGCCCGATGGCGCGGAAATGATGTACAGGGTGCCGGTGTGTTGGGTCATGTCAGGGTAGCCTTACTCAATATTCTGCACTTGTTCGCGCATCTGCTCGATCAACACCTTGAGGTTGACGGCGGCCTGGGTGCTGCGCGGGTCGAAGGCTTTGGAGCCCAGTGTGTTGGCCTCGCGGTTGAGCTCCTGCATCAGGAAGTCCAGACGCCGCCCGGCGGCACCACCGGACTTGAGCACCCGGCGGACTTCGATGATGTGAGTGCTCAGGCGATCCAGTTCTTCGGCCACGTCGCTTTTTTGCGCGAGGATGACCATTTCCTGTTCCAGGCGCTGCGGGTCGAGCTCGGCCTTCATGTCGGCAAAGCGGTCGAGGACCTTCTGGCGCTGGGTGGCGAGCATCTGCGGCACCAGTTCACGCAGGGTCACCACGTCTTCTTCGATGGAAGTCAGGCGGTCGTTGATCAAGCGAGCCAGCTCCGCGCCTTCGCGCTCGCGACCAGCCTTCAGATCCTTCAAGCCCTGATTGAACAGCGCCAGCGCTTCGGCGTTCAGCGCTTGCGGGTCGGTCGCATCGGCCACCAGCACGCCGGGCCAGGCCAGCACTTCCAGCGGATTCAGCGCAGCAGGATTCTTGATCAGCCCGGCAACGGTTTCCGCAGCGGCCACCAGTTGTGCGGCGCGTTCGCGGTCCACTTGCAGCGGTTTGCCGGTGCTTTCTTCGGTGAAGCGCAGCGTGCATTCCAGTTTGCCCCGCGACAGGCCCTGACGCAGTGCTTCACGCACGGCGCCTTCGAGGTCGCGAAACGATTCGGGCAAGCGCAGGTGCGGTTCCAGATAGCGGCTGTTGACCGAGCGCAGTTCCCAGCTCAGGGTGCCCTGAACGCCGGCTTTCTCGACGCGGGCGAAGGCGGTCATGCTGTGCACCATGGCGGTGACCTCGCAATGCAGATCGGCGCGAAACGCTGTTTCGCAGGCGCGATTTCAATGAATTTAAGCCGACTGGCAGCAAAGGCGCAGGATTGTAGCGCAGTGCGGCGAATGCGCCCAAACACACGGTGTGACAAAGCGCTGCAGCCCGTCGGTTATGCGCGCTCGAGGGGCTTCGGTCGTCGGCCGGCGGTTTTAACCAGTGCCCACTCGCGGTGCAGGGCTCTATAATGCTCGGCAGTTTTCCGTCCTCAGTACAGGTATCCCTATGAAACGTCCAAGTGGTCGCGCTGCCGATCAGCTCCGCTCGATCCGCATCACCCGCAACTACACCAAACACGCCGAGGGATCTGTACTGGTCGAATTCGGTGATACCAAAGTCATCTGCACCGTCAGCGTCGAAAATGGCGTGCCGCGCTTCCTCAAAGGCCAGGGCCAGGGCTGGTTGACTGCCGAGTACGGCATGCTGCCGCGCGCCACCGGTGAGCGTAACCAGCGTGAGGCCAGCCGTGGCAAGCAGGGCGGTCGTACTCTCGAAATCCAGCGTCTGATCGGCCGCTCCCTGCGCGCGGCGCTGGATATGTCCAAGCTTGGCGACGTGACCCTGTATGTCGATTGCGACGTGATCCAGGCCGATGGCGGTACTCGCACCGCGTCCATCACCGGCGCCATGGTTGCGCTGGTCGATGCCCTGAAAGTGATCAAGAAGCGCGGCGGCCTGAAAGGCGGTGACCCGCTCAAGCAGATGATCGGTGCAGTCTCGGTGGGCATGTACCAGGGCGAGCCGGTGCTGGATCTGGACTATCTTGAAGATTCCGCTGCTGAAACCGACCTGAACGTAGTGATGACCAGCACCGGCGGTTTCATCGAAGTGCAGGGCACTGCTGAAGGCGCGCCGTTCCAGCCTGAAGACTTGAACGCCATGCTGGAACTGGCGAAGAAAGGCATGAACGAGATCTTCGAACTGCAGAAGGCTGCACTGGCCGACTGAGGTTTTCGACCACAAGGAGGACATGATGAGTGACGAGCAAGAGTTGCTGCCCAAACCGAGCCAGGAGGTTCGCCAGTGGGCAATGTTCTGTCACCTGTCCGCCTTGCTGGGGATCTGGATTCCGTTCGGCAATCTGATCGGGCCGTTGATCCTATGGCAGATGAAGCGCGAGAAAGACCCTTTTATCGATGCACAGGGCAAAGAGGCGTTGAATTTTCAGATCACGGTGGCGATAGCCTCAATGATCTGCTTCCTGCTCATGCTGCTGATCATTGGTTTCTTCCTGTTTGGTTTGTTGGCGATCGCCGCACTGGTCCTGACGATCATTGCAGGGGTCAAAGCCAACGAAGGTTTCCCATACAGATATCCGTTCACCTGGCGATTGATCAAGTGAAAGTCTGTTGTGTCGCAATATGAAAATACCCCGACTTATCGGGGTATTTTTATTTGTGCAACTTAATAATTGGTTTTTGTTGTAGGACTAGTCTGTTAACGATGTGCGGTTTGGCATTTATTTGCTGATGTTCCTCTATTACATCTTTGGTCACAACTGATCGGTCCAGTGCTTATTCCCGTTCTTGTTATTGGCGCGAGCTGGTTGTTAAAGTTGCCCGATGTAATGTTTCGGTTGAAACATTCCGATATGTTCAAGCCATCGATGGCACTTGAATTCCCCAGTAATCAGTGTTGAGAAAATCAGCCGGTTCACCCGTCGAGCCCAGGTAAACGCTCGCCTCGTGAATACTTAGCCAAGAATAATCCACATGATTGAGCTCGATTTCTACGGCACGCTCGTGGCCGCTTCTTTAGTACTGCTGCTCGGACGCGGACTTGTTACGCGTGTCGGCTTTCTGCGAAGTTACAATATTCCTGAACCGGTAGCAGGCGGTCTTGTGGTTGCCGTGCTCCTGTTGATATTGCGCACTTTCGACATTGAAGTCCGCTTCGATACATCATTGCAAACCCCCCTGATGTTGGCTTTCTTTGCCACCATTGGCTTGAGTGCTGACCTTGCCAGTCTGAAGAAGGGCGGCCGCATTGTCGGTATCTTCCTGCTGGCGGTCATTGGCTTGCTGGTGGTGCAGAACGCCATGGGCATCGGGTTGGCAACCCTGCTCGGGCTCGACCCTTTGATGGGCTTGCTGACGGGCTCGATCACGCTGGCCGGCGGCCACGGCACTGGCGCGGCATGGGGCGCGGTGTTCAGCGAGAAATATGGCCTGGCTTCGGCTTCGGAGCTGGCGCTGGCCTCAGCGACGTTCGGTCTGGTGCTGGGTGGTCTGATTGGTGGGCCCGTTGCCCGGTTGCTGATCAAGCGCGTGCAAGTGCCGGGTTGCAATCCGCAACAAGCGCCACGACTGCCAAGAGGTTTTGAGCAGCCAAACAAGGAACGCTCGATCACGCCGTTTTCGTTCGTCGAAACGCTGGCGCTGATTGCCGTCAGCCTGCTCGCGGGCAACCTTCTGAATGGCGTTCTGCATGGCACTGCGTTCGAACTGCCGACGTTTGTTTGCGTGCTGTTTGTAGGTGTGGTGTTGCGCAACAGTCTGTCAGCACTTGGCTTGTATCAGGTGTTCGAGCGTGAAGTTTCCGTGCTCGGCAATGTCAGCCTCTCGCTGTTTCTGGCGATCGCGCTGATGTCGCTGAAGCTTTGGGATCTGGCGGCGTTGGCATTGCCGATCTTCATCATTCTGGCCGTGCAGACGCTGGTCATGGCGCTGTTCGCGATTTTCGTAACGTTCCGTGTGATGGGCAGCAACTATGATGCCGCGGTGCTCGCTGCGGGACATTGCGGCTTTGGGCTGGGTGCCACGCCTACGGCCATTGCCAACATGCAAGCGGTGACGCAGCGCTATGGGCCTTCGCAGATCGCGTTTCTGGTGGTGCCGATGGTAGGAGCGTTCTTCATCGATATCGTTAACGTCATCGTGATCAAGCTGTACCTGGCCTTGCCATTTTTCGCTGCGGTCTAGGAAGCACAGTTCATAAAAAATGCCCGCATCTCACGATGCGGGCATTTTCTTTGGCTGCGATACGACGCTTAGATGGTCAGCGTCCAGTCGTAGTCGACGATCAACGGCGCGTGCTGCGAAAACCGTGGCTGACGCGGCAGGCGTGCACTGCGCACCGAGCGACGCAGGCCCGGGGTCAGGATCTGATAATCGAAACGCCAGCCCAGATTGAGCATCTCGGCCTGTTCGTTATCCGGCCACCAGCTGTACTGATCGCCTTCGCGGCTGACTTCGCGCAGCGCATCGACATAGCCCATGTTGCCGACAATCTCGTCCATCCAGGCGCGTTCCGGCGCCAGGAAGCCTGGAGATTGCTGGCTGTCGCGCCAGTTCTTGATGTCGAGTTTCTGCTGCGCAACGTACAGCGAGCCACAATAAATGTACTCGCGACGTTTGCGTCGCTGTTTGTCCAGGTACTTGCCGAAATCGTCCATGAGCTTGAACTTCTGGTTCAAGTCCTCATCGCCGTTCATCCCCGAAGGAAACAGCAAGGTGGCAATACTGACTTTGTCGAAATCTGCTTGCAGGTAGCGCCCGTAGCGGTCGGCCGTCTCGAAACCGAGACCGCTGATGACAGCCTTCGGTTGCAACCGCGAATACAAAGCCACGCCGCCTTGGGCAGGGACTTCAGCATCGCAGGCATAAAGGAAGTAGCCATCCAGTTGGAAGGCTGGGTCATCCAGTTCAAAGGCGGAGGCACGGGTGTCCTGCAGGCAGATGACGTCGGCATTCTGGGCTTGCAGCCAACTGAGCAAACCGCGCTCGACTGCCGCCTGAATACCATTGACGTTCACACTGATGATCCGCATAAATGGCCCCAAAAATCGCGTGCGTGTATGATACACGGCGTCAAGCTAATTAGCTAAATCCGTGGTATTTGGGGTTTTTTTCATGCAAGCGTATCAGCGCGATTTCATTCGTTTTGCCATCGATCGCGGCGTTTTGCGCTTCGGTGAGTTCACCCTGAAGTCCGGGCGCACCAGTCCCTACTTCTTCAACGCCGGCCTGTTCAACTCGGGTTCGGCCCTGGCGCAGCTGGGGCGTTTCTACGCCGCCGCCATCACCGAGAGCGGCATCCCCTTCGACGTTCTGTTTGGCCCGGCTTATAAAGGTATTCCGCTGGCGGCCACGACCGCCGTTGCGCTGGCCGAACATCACGGCCGTGACCTGCCATGGTGCTTCAATCGCAAGGAAGCCAAGGCCCACGGCGAGGGCGGCAGCCTGGTTGGCGCACCGCTGACTGGCGAAGTCTTGATCATCGACGACGTAATCACCGCCGGCACCGCCATTCGTGAAGTGATGCAGATTATTGCTTCCCAGGACGGCGCTAAGGCCGCCGGTGTGCTGATCGCACTGAACCGCCAGGAGCGTGGCAACGGCGAATTGTCGGCCATCCAGGAAGTCGAGCGCGACTTCGGCATTCCGGTGATCAGCATCGTCTCGCTGAATCAGGTGTTGGAGTTCCTCGCCGACGATCCGCAGCTCAAGCAACACCTCCCAGCCGTGGAAGCGTACCGCGCCCAATTTGGCGTGTGATACGCACCTGTAGGAGCTGCCGAAGGCTGCGATCTTTTGATCTTGTTTTTCAGGATCAAGATCAAAAGATCGTCCGATCGCGGCCCGAGCCTTCGGCAGCTCCTACAGTGGTCTACGCAGTTTTTGCCATTTGATCAGCAGTCTCAGCGCCAGTCCCGCATTGACCAGCGCAAACACCAGCAGCGCTACAACCACCATCACGTACAACGTGCGATCCACATCGAAATCCCACAAATCCAGCGTGCTGCTGTCGATGATGCTAACCGCAGCCGGCAAGTTGACGTAAAACAGCGCCACAAACGCGCACGTCAGTGGCACTGCTTGCCAGCAGAAAGCAGCCATCACCTTGTCTCGACTGCGCTTTCGGCCCTGCGAACCTTTTTGAAATTCATCCTCAGCCAACGCTGCATTAAGCGCCGGCCATGCCAGATTGAACATGAACGTGGTCAGGGTCAGCAGCAAGCCACTGACCGCGACGATGTCACTGAACGGCATTCAGACCCAGCGTTGCACAGAGCAATGCGTGGGAATCTTCGCTGATCTCGAATTGCCCGGCGCTGCCCTTGCGTTTGGTGATGGGTTTGAAGGTCGGCTCGTTCTGGGTGATGAGCATGTTCAATTCATCGCGGATCACGTCCGAGCTGATCACCACCAGAAACACGTTTTGCGCATGCTCGGCGGACTGGATTACGGCGCGCATGCTGTGCTGCAGGATGTCGTCGAGCTGGTTGCGAAAACGCGAAACGGTGTTTTTCAGCAGGGTTTTGCTTTGGCTCTGTGTCAGCTGAAAGATCGTCGAGATCTGCGATTCGGTCGGCAGGGTTTGCCCGAAGTAACTCTGAATCAGATACAGCAGGCGATCCTGTTTGGCTTCGTCCGCCCGGCTGGGCATGCCGCCCTCAACCAGCATTTTCAGGTATTCGGTCAGGCTGGCTTTGGCGATGCGCTCCAGCGCATGGGCGATTTCAGCGTCGCCGATGCGCAAGGTCTTTTTTACCGGTTCCTTTTGTTCCTGCTCGAAAGCATCTGCGTCGATCGTGAACGAGATCTGCATGAGTCGCCGCTCCGGTTATTTGTCGCTGGCGGCTGGGTAGGGATCCTGGGGTGCATCTCCTTGGCCGGTGAGCACTTTCCAGCCCTTGAGTGGGTGAGAGGCTTCGGTGAAGTCAGGGCAGGGCGGCATCGAAGTCTGCGAAGGGGCTGAATACTCTCGGCCGCAGTCCACGCAGGCGTAAGTGCCAGCCGAAATGTCACTGCCGTAAGGAACGCTGTTTTTTTGCATGGGAAGATCTCCGTTGGATGAGGGGAAGATCCTATGGAGATTTGTTCTGAAGGGATGTCGGACGTTTCGCTGTGTCGAGTCAGGCGTTTCCTGCGCGCACAAAAAAGATCGCAGCCTTCGTCAGCTCCTACAGAAATTTCGCATCAACGAAATTTGCAGGCGCTGCCGCAGACTGCGATCTCCGGTGTATCAGCGATCAGGGACGCTTGCGATTACTGATCAGCGTACCCACGCCAGTATCGGTGAAGATTTCCAGCAGGATCGCGTTCGGCACACGACCGTCGATGATCAACGAACTACCTACGCCACCCTGAACCGCTTCCAGTGCGCAGCGGATCTTCGGCAGCATGCCGCCGTAGATCGTGCCATCGGCGATCAGGTCGTCGACCTGCTGCGTGCTCAGGCCGGTCAACACGGTGCCCGACTTGTCCATCAGGCCGGCAATGTTGGTCAGCAGCATCAGCTTTTCAGCTTTCAGTGCTTCGGCAACCTTGCCCGCCACCAGGTCGGCGTTGATGTTGTACGACTCGCCGTTCTCACCGACGCCAATCGGCGCGATGACCGGGATGAAGTTGCCTTTGACCAGCAGGTTCAGCAGCTCGGTATTGATGCCGACGACTTCGCCGACATGGCCGATGTCGATGATTTCCGGCTGGGTCATCTCCGGGGTCTGGCGGGAGACGGTGAGCTTCTTTGCCCGGATCAGCCCGGCATCCTTACCGGTCAGGCCGATGGCGCTGCCGCCATGGCGGTTGATCAGGTTGACGATGCTCTTGTTGACCTGACCGCCAAGGACCATTTCCACCACGTCCATGGTCGCCGCGTCGGTAACGCGCATGCCGTCGACGAAGTGGCTTTCGATCGACAGGCGCTTGAGCAGATCACCGATCTGCGGGCCGCCACCGTGCACGACCACCGGGTTGATGCCCACGGCTTTCATCAGCACGATGTCGCGGGCGAAGCCGGTTTTCAGCTCCTCGCTTTCCATCGCGTTGCCGCCGTATTTGATCACCAAGGTCTTGCCGACATAGCGTCGGATGTAAGGCAGCGCTTCGGACAGGACCTTGGCAGTGTTGGCGGCGGCTTCGCGTTCGAGGGTCATTCAGGGCTCCGGGTGGATCAGAACGGTAGTTGGAGATCAGGTGCAACGCGTTTCAGTTGGGCGTGGAACACATCCTTGATGCGCTGCAATTCAGCCTCGTCATCGGCCTCGAAGCGCAGCACCAGCACCGGTGTGGTGTTGGATGCGCGCACCAGGCCCCAGCCTTTGGCGTAATCGACACGCACGCCGTCGATGGTGGTCAGGTCGGCGCCTTCGCCCCACTGAGCATCGTGCAGTGCATCAATGATGCTGAATTTGCTCTCTTCGGTCACATGGATATTGATTTCCGGCGTGGAAATATCGTTCGGGAAGGTTGCAAACAGCTCTTCAGCAGTGGATTTTTCCTTGCTGAGAATCTCCAGCAGACGTGCGGCGCTGTAAATGCCGTCGTCGAAACCGAACCAGCGCTCCTTGAAGAAGATGTGCCCGCTCATTTCGCCGGCCAACAGCGCGCCGGATTGTTTCATTTTCTTTTTGATCAACGAGTGACCGGTCTTCCACATTAGCGGCCGACCGCCGTATTCCTTGATCAATGGCACCAGGCGACGGGTGCATTTGACGTCGAAGATGATTTCCGCGTCCGGGTTGCGCGCCACTACGTCGCGAGCGAACAGCATCAGTAGGCGATCCGGGTAGACGATGCTGCCGGTATTGGTCACCACGCCAACGCGGTCGCCGTCACCGTCGAAGGCCAGGCCGATATCGGCGTTGGTCTCTTTGACTTTGGCAATCAGGTCTACGAGGTTTTCCGGTTTGCCCGGATCCGGGTGATGGTTCGGGAAGTTGCCGTCGACTTCGCAGAACAGCGGGATGACTTCGCAGTTCAGCGCTTCGATCAGTTGCGGGGCGATCACGCCGGCCGCGCCGTTGCCGCAGTCGACCACGACTTTCAGGCGGCGGGCCAGTTTGATGTCCTGGACGATTTCGGTGTTGTAGCGGTCGAGGATTTCGACCTGAGTGACGCTGCCCTGGCCGCTGCTCAGGTCATTGTTCTTGATGCGCTCGTGGAGCACCTGAATCTGCTCGTTGGCGAGGGTGTCGCCGGCGATGACGATTTTGAAGCCGTTGTAGTTCGACGGATTGTGGCTACCGGTGAGCATCACCCCGGACTTGCCGGCCAGCACATTGGCGGCGTAGTACAGTGCCGGCGTTGGCACCAGGCCGACATCGCTGACGTGGCAACCGCTCTCGGCGATGCCGCGAATGAGTTCCGCGACCAGCTCCGGGCCGGATAGGCGACCGTCACGACCGACCGACACGTTCGGTTCGCCCTGAGCCAGGCTCTGCGAGCCGATGGCGCGACCGATCCAGTAGGCGGTTTCACCGTTGAGGTATTCTGGCACGGTGCCACGAATGTCGTAGGCGCGGAAAATGCTGTCAGGCAGCTTCGGGGCGATCTTGGCGGGGGTGCTCATCTGTGGACATGCTCCATCTCGAAAAGGGCGGGACAGACCGGCGAAAGATTCGACGGCAGGCTCAAACTGAAGGGTATGACGGCGTTTTCCACAGAGAGTTCGTGCTATGAAAGGGCCATGACGCCCCGGCTGGCGTGGCTTTCGGCCGGCAAAACCTTGATTTACGGTGTTAAAACCTGCTGCCGATGTAGCGCATTTTTTGTGGCGAGGGGATATATCCCCTCACCACAATAATTTCTATCCGGTTATTTGGTGCCGGTATGGCCAAAACCACCGGTACCGCGCTCGGTCTCGACAAACTCTTCAACCATTTCGAAATGCGCCTGCACCACCGGCACCAGCACCAATTGCGCCAGGCGTTCG
Source organism: Pseudomonas sp. Irchel 3F6 (assembly GCF_900187595.1). Lineage (NCBI taxonomy): Bacteria > Pseudomonadati > Pseudomonadota > Gammaproteobacteria > Pseudomonadales > Pseudomonadaceae > Pseudomonas > Pseudomonas sp. Irchel 3F6. The sequence goes on from NZ_FYDP01000004.1 coordinate 177,097, forward strand.
CCCACGGTCATGGTGAAGTCGCTCTGGCCGCGGTTCCAGCAGGAGACCATCAGCGGGCCTTGGTAATCGGAGTCGATCAGGCCGACCAGATTGCCCAGCACGATGCCATGTTTGTGGCCCATGCCCGAGCGCGGCAGGATCAGCGCGGCGAGATTCGGGTCGCCGATGTACACCGACAGGCCGGTGGGAATCAGCACGGTTTCACCCGGTTTGATCACGATGTCCTGTTCCAGCATGGCGCGCAGGTCGAGGCCGGCGGAGCCCGGCGTAGCGTATTGCGGCAGCGGGAATTCGCTACCGATGCGTGGATCGAGGATCTTGGCTTGCAAAGCGTGCATGTAAATTAAACCTGGTTCAGACGTTCGGCGATAAAAGTGACCAGTTGGCGAGCGATCTTGCTCTTGCTGGTCTGGGCGAAAACCGTGGCGTGCAGCTCACGGTCGATGACGCTGCAGGCGTTTTCTTCGCTGTTGAAACCGATGCTCGGATTGGCGACGTCGTTGGCGACGATCAGATCGAGATTCTTGTCCTTCAGCTTGCGTGCAGCGTAGTCGAGCAGGTGTTCGGTTTCGGCGGCGAAGCCGACACTGAACGGACGGTCGGGACGGGTCGCGATAGTGGCAAGGATGTCCGGGTTGCGCACCATTTGCAGGACGAAGCCGTCACCGCTCGTAGGATCTTTCTTGAGTTTATGCGGGGCGACGACTTCAGGGCGGTAGTCCGCCACCGCTGCCGACGAGATGAACACGTCGCAAGGCATGGCCGATTCGCAGGCGGCGAGCATGTCGCGGGCGCTGACCACATCGATCCGCGTCACGCGATCAGGCGTCGGCAAGTGCACCGGGCCGCTGATCAAAGTGACACGGGCGCCGGCTTCCACGGCTGCTTCGGCGAGGGCAAAACCCATTTTGCCGGAGCTGTGGTTAGTGATGTAGCGCACCGGGTCGATGTTTTCCTGAGTCGGGCCGGCGGTGATCACCACATGCTTGCCGGTCAGGGCCTGGCGCTGGAAGCAATCAGCGGCGAGCAGGGCCAGATCGGTGGCCTCCATCATGCGGCCCATGCCGACGTCGCCGCAGGCCTGGCTGCCCGAGGCCGGGCCGAAAGTCTTCAGGCCACGGCTTTCCAGCAGTTGCAGGTTGGCCTGGGTCGCCGGGTCGCGCCACATCGCCTGATTCATCGCTGGCGCGACAGCAACCACGGCGTCGGTGGCCAGCACCAAGGTGGTCAGCAGATCGTTGGCAATGCCTTGGGCCAGACGGGCGATCAGGTCGGCGGTGGCCGGGGCGATCAGCACCAGATCGGCCCATTTCGCCAGCTCGATATGACCCATGGCGGCTTCGGCGGCAGGGTCGAGCAAGTCGAGGTGAACCGGGTGGCCCGACAGGGCCTGCATGGTCAGCGGGGTGATGAATTCGGCGCCGCCATGGGTCATGACCACGCGCACTTCGGCACCCTGGTCGATCAGGCGGCGAACCAGATCGGCGCTCTTGTAGGCCGCAATGCCGCCGCCGACGCCCAGAACGATGCGTTTCCGATACAGCCGCTGCATAGGTCTGCCTTTCATTTCGTTGATGACGGCGGCGCGATACCCCTCCCCAGGGTTGAATCGACCGCCAAAAAGATGGGCTACGATATCACAGCGACCGCTACGGAACAGCGGCGCCCACAGACAAGGAGGTGCTATGAGTATTCGCGATTGGCCGGCGGCGGAACGGCCGCGGGAAAGGCTGTTGGAACACGGCGCAGGGAGTCTTTCGGACGCTGAGTTGTTGGCGATTTTTCTGCGCACCGGATTGCCCGGAAAAAGCGCTGTCGACCTCGCCAGACATCTGCTGACGCAATTCGGTGGCCTGCGTTTGCTGCTCGAGGCCGATCAGGACGCATTCAGCAAACAACTGGGCCTCGGCCCCGCCAAGTTCGCGCAGCTGCAAGCCGCGCAGGAAATGAGCAAGCGCCATCTGGCCGAGCGCTCACGACAGAAACCGGCACTGGAGAACCCTCAGGTCGTCCGCGATTACCTCAAGGCGATGCTGCGGCATGAGCCGCACGAGGTGTTCGGCTGCCTGTTTCTCGATTCGAAACATCAGGTGCTGAATTTCGAGGCGCTGTTTCGCGGCTCGATCGACAACACCAGCGTGCACCCACGGGAGGTGGTGAAGCGGGCGCTGGCCAATAACGCGGCGGCGGTGATCCTGTGTCACAACCATCCGTCCGGCAACACCGATCCGAGTCAGGCAGATCGGCTGCTGACCAAGCGCCTGCAGAAAACCCTGGAACTGATTGACGTGCGAGTGCTCGATCACTTCATCGTCGGCGACGGCGAGCCGCTGTCGATGGCGGAGTGTGGTTGGATGTAGTTCTCGGCGCCGATTCTGGACCTTGTGGGAGCGAGCCTGCTCGCGAAGGCGTTTTATCAGTCAGCATCATTGTTTGCTGAAAGACCGCTTTCGCGAGCGGGCTCGCTCCCACAGATTGTTTCCATCCACCGGTGTGTCAGGCAGGTTATTTGAGGCTGATCTTGGAATAATCCTGCCGGCCAAACGGGCTGACGGAATAACCCTGAACATCCTTGCGCGTCAAAGCGTAGGCCGTCGGGTGCGCCAGTGGCAGCCACAATGCCTGCTGCTGGATCTGCGCTTGTGCCTGCTCATACAGCTTGGTGCGCACGCCTTGCTCGCTGGTGGTCTTGCCGGCGCTGATCAGCTTGTCCAGATCGGCGTTGCAGTACCGGGCGAAGTTGGTCCCGGACTTCACTGCTGCGCAGGAAAACTGCGGGGTGAGGAAGTTGTCCGGGTCGCCGTTGTCACCGGCCCAGCCCATGAACAGCAGATCATGTTCGCCGGCCTTGGCGCGACGAATCAGCTCGCCCCATTCGATCACACGAATTTCTGCCTGGATGCCGATCTCGGCCAGATCCGACTGCAGCATCTGCGCGCCGAGGCTTGGGTTCGGGTTGAGCAGGCTGCCCGATGGCCGCGTCCAGATCGTGGTCTGGAAGCCGTCCTTCAAGCCGGCCTTGGCCAGCAGCGCCTTGGCCTTGGCCACGTCGTGCGGATAGCCCGGCAGGTTCTTGGCATAGCTCCAGGTGTTCGGTGGGTATGGCCCATTGGCTGCCTCGGCGGTGTCTTCGAACACGGCTTTGATGTAGTTGGCCTTGTCGAAGGCGAGGTTGATCGCCTGGCGCACTTCCGGCTTGTCCAGCGGCGGATGCTGGCTGTTAATGCCCACGAAAGCGGTCATGAACGCGTCAGTCTTTTCGACTTTCAGTGTCGGTTCCTTCAGCGCTGCCTGTACATCCAATGGTTTCGGCGACAGGGCGATCTGGCACTCATTGCGCCGCAGCTTTTGCAGGCGCACGTTGGCGTCCGGCGTGATGGCGAAGATCAACGGGTCGACGGCAGGCTTGCCATGGAAATAATCCGGGTTGGCCTTGTAGCGAATCGCCGCGTCTTTCTGGAAGCGATTGAACACGAACGGACCGGTGCCGATCGGCTGGCTGTTGAGTTTGTCGGTGGCGCCGGCCTTCATCAGTTTGTCGGCGTATTCGGCGGAATAGATCGAGGCGAAACCCATGCTCAGGGTCGCGAGGAAGGTCGAATCCGGATGATCAAGCGTGAAACGCACGGTGAGCGGGTCAAGGGCGTCGATCTTTTTGATCAGGGTTGGCAGCTGCATCGACTGCGCATGCGGGAAGCCGCTCTGCGCGACTTTGTGCCACGGGTTGGCGGGGTCGAGCATGCGGTCGAAGCTGAATTTGACGTCTTCGGCACTCAGCTCGCGGCTCGGCTTGAAGTACTCGGTTGTATGAAATTTCACCTGCGGGTGTAGCTTGAATACATACGTCAGGCCATCAGTGCTGACTTCCCAGCTGTCGGCCAGGCTCGGGATGACTTTGCCGCTGGCGGTGTCGAAATCCACCAGGCGGTTCATCAGTACGTCAGCTGAAGCATTGGTGGTGGTCAGCGAGTTGTACTGCACCACGTCGAACCCTTCAGGGCTGGCCTCGGTGCACACGCTCAACGCGGCGGCCTGGGCAAGGGGGCTCAGCAGGAGCGGGGCGAGCAACAGGGGTAGGGCAGCGAGGCGCATGGTCGGTTTCCTTTACAGATCGAAGGCCCATCTGCAAGTGCAGTCTGGAAAAGTCCTACCCTAGAGCTCTGAATTGCAAATGACTATCCCCTTTTTGCATTTTCAGGCGCACTCTTGCGCGGTTTCGAGCGTGGGCCGCCCGATGAAAAGTCTGAATCGCCTGTAGGACGGGATTTCTGCGACGAGTGGTCAAAACTGGCCGCAGCCTTTGTCCAAGGCGTCTGCGGCGGAAAAAATCGCCCTTTTGCCGATTGATTGCACACCGATTGTTGTTGCACCCCGGTCTTTCTGGTATAAAGCAGCGCTCTTTTCTAGGGGCCCGGTTCCTTCACTGTAGGTGTAGCCGGTAAGACCTCTAAAGAAACGCGGCGCCTGGCGCCAAATGACTGAGAGATTAAGCGGCCAACCCATGCCGGGTTGGGCATGTGGTTTTAGAGGGCTGAGGCATGTCGAGAGTATGTCAAGTTACCGGTAAGGGTCCGGTGACTGGGAATAACATTTCCCACGCAAACAACAAAACCCGTCGTCGTTTCCTGCCGAACCTGCAGCATCACCGCTTCTGGGTTGAAGAAGAGAAACGTTTTGTGCGTCTGCGCGTATCTGCCAAAGGCATGCGTATCATCGACAAGCGTGGCATCACTGTCGTGCTCGCCGAACTTCGCCGCGATGGCAAGATTTAAGGGAGCTAATCATGCGTGAATTGATTCGTTTGATCTCGAGCGCCGGTACTGGTCACTTCTACACTACCGACAAGAACAAGCGTACTACCCCGGACAAAATCGAGATCAAGAAATATGATCCGGTTGTTCGCAAGCACGTGATGTACAAGGAAGGCAAAATCAAGTAATTGATTTTTCCTGACTGCGAAAAAGGCCCGTATCGTGAGATACGGGCCTTTTTTTTGCTTGGATTCTGCGGTGACCGGTTAGGCCTTATCGCTGGCAAGCCAGCTCCCACATTGATTGCCGGTCTTCACAGAACCTGTGTCATGCACAAAACCTGTGGGAGCTGGCTTGCCAGCGATGAGGGCCGATCAGCCAGCAAACATCTCAAGCCTTCTGTTCAAAGATCACATAAACCTTGCGGCAAGCCTCCAGCACTTCCCAGGTTCCGCGAAACCCCGCCGGGATCACGAAGCGATCGCCAACGCGCAAGGTCTTGGCATTGCCATCGCTGTCACGCAATACCGAAACCCCCTGCAGAATCTCGCAGTACTCATGCTCGGTGTAATTCACCGTCCACTGGCCCACCGCGCCTTCCCACACACCAACACCCATTTGCCCACAAGGGCTGTCGTATTGATGAAACACCGCTTGCTCAGGGTCGCCTTTGAGCACTTTCGCCGGGTCCGGGCGAGAACGCTCGGCTTCACTGCTGGCGAGGCTGATGTCGACGACGTTCTGGATGTTCATTGTTGTTTTCTCCGTTAATGACGGCGCGTTGGCTGGAATGGGCCAAAGTCTATGTTTATTAAAATGAACACCGCAAGGCCGTATGGCCAGCTTATGTCAAATATATTGAAACAAACCCGGTCGCTGGTTTAGGGTGGCGGGTGCCTCGGGCCGAAAGTGCAGGCTGGCCGGGCAGAATTCTTGAACAGCGCCGCAGCGCTTGCGGTGCTCGTATTCAATAAGAGGAGGACACCCGAATGACCACCCTGACTCGTGCCGACTGGGAACAACGCGCCCGCGATCTGAAAATCGAAGGCCGCGCCTTCCTGAATGGCGAATACACCGACGCCGTTTCCGGCGAAACCTTCGAATGCATCAGCCCGGTCGATGGCCGCTTGCTCGGCAAGATCGCCAGCTGCGACGCCGCCGATGCTGACCGTGCTGTAGAAAACGCCCGCGCCACCTTCAACTCCGGCGTCTGGTCGCGCCTGGCGCCGACCAAACGCAAAGCCACCATGATCCGCTTCGCCAGCCTGCTGAAACAGCACGCCGAAGAACTCGCGCTGCTGGAAACCCTCGACATGGGCAAGCCGATCAGCGATTCGCTGTACATCGACGTGCCGGGTGCGGCGCAGGCGCTGAGCTGGAGCGGTGAAGCGATCGACAAGATCTACGACGAAGTCGCCGCGACCCCACATGATCAACTGGGCCTGGTGACTCGCGAGCCGGTGGGCGTGGTCGGCGCTATCGTGCCGTGGAACTTCCCGCTGATGATGGCTTGCTGGAAACTCGGCCCGGCGCTGTCGACCGGCAACTCGGTGATCCTCAAGCCGTCGGAAAAATCGCCGCTGACCGCCATCCGTATCGCTGCGCTGGCCATTGAAGCCGGGATTCCGAAAGGCGTGCTCAATGTGCTGCCGGGCTATGGCCACACCGTCGGCAAGGCGCTGGGTCTGCACAATGACGTCGACACGCTGGTCTTCACCGGCTCGACCAAGATCGCCAAGCAACTGATGGTCTACGCCGGCGAATCGAACATGAAGCGCGTCTGGCTGGAGGCCGGCGGCAAGAGCCCGAACATCGTCTTCGCCGATGCGCCGGATCTGCAGGCCGCCGCTGAATCCGCCGCCAGCGCCATCGCCTTCAACCAGGGCGAAGTCTGCACCGCCGGTTCGCGTCTGCTGGTCGAGCGCTCGATCAAGGACAAATTCCTGCCGATGGTGATCGAGGCGCTGAAAACCTGGAAGCCGGGCAATCCGCTGGACCCGGCGACCAACGTCGGTGCGCTGGTCGATACCCAGCAGATGAACACCGTGCTGTCGTACATCGAATCCGGCCATAGCGATGGCGCCAAACTGGTCGCCGGCGGCAAGCGCATCCTCCAGGAGACCGGTGGCACTTACGTCGAGCCAACCATTTTCGATGGTGTGAGCAATGCGATGAAGATTGCTCAGGAAGAGATTTTCGGCCCAGTGTTGTCGGTGATCGCTTTCGACAGCGCCGAAGAAGCCATCCAGATTGCCAACGACACGCCATACGGTCTGGCCGCAGCGGTGTGGACCCAGGACATCTCCAAGGCGCATCTGACTGCCAAGGCCCTGCGCGCCGGTAGCGTGTGGGTCAACCAGTACGATGGTGGCGACATGACCGCGCCGTTCGGTGGCTTCAAGCAGTCGGGCAACGGTCGCGACAAATCGCTGCACGCCTTCGACAAGTACACCGAGCTGAAGGCGACGTGGATCAAGCTGTAAACCGCTAAGAGGAGCCTGATTCAGTCAGGCTCCCGAACCAGACAGAGATCCCCTGTGGGAGCGAGCCTCTGTGGTGAGGGGATTTATCCCCGTTCGGCTGCGAAGCAGTCGCTAAACCATTGCACGCGATGTACCTGATACATCGTGGTTGCAGGTTTTGGGGCCGCTGCGCGACCCAACGGGGATAAATCCCCTCGCCACAGGGGCTCGCTCCCACAGTGATTTTGTGGTGCATATAAAAATATCCACAGGAGCGTGGAGCATGCGGTGGGCGACGTATTTCGCCGTGTTGGCGTCTGTCTTGAGTGTCGGTCTGGCCCTGGGGGTCAGCATGCCGCTGGTGTCGTTGCGTTTGGAGGGCTGGGGCTACGGCTCGTTCGCGATCGGTGTGATGGCTGCCATGCCGGCAATCGGCGTGCTGCTGGGGGCGAAGATTTCCAGCCATCTCGCCGCGTATTTCGGCACGGCGAACCTGATGCGTCTGTGCCTGTGGGCCGGGGCATTGTCGATCGGCCTGCTGGCGCTGCTGCCGAGTTACCCGATCTGGTTGCTGCTGCGCCTGCTGATCGGGGTGATCCTGACCATCGTGTTCATCCTCGGCGAGAGCTGGATCAATCAGCTGGTGGTCGAGCAGTGGCGCGGGCGTTTGGTAGCGCTGTATGGCAGCAGCTATGCGCTGAGCCAGCTGTCCGGTCCGTTGCTGCTGGGTGCGCTCGGTACCGAGCATGATTACGGTTTCTGGGTCGGGGTCGGTCTGCTGACGCTCTCGCCTTTCCTGCTGCTGGGGCGCAGCGGGGCGCCGAGCAGTGAAGCCAACAGCGTGACCTTTGGTGATCTGTGGGGCTTCGCCCGCGAGTTGCCGGCGATTGCCTGGGCGGTGTCGTTGTTCGCCGCGTTCGAGGCGATGATTCTGACGCTGCTGCCGGTGTACTGCCTGCAACAAGGGTTCACCGCCGAAATCGCGCTGGCCATGGTCAGCACCGTGGTGGTCGGCGATGCGCTGCTGCAATTACCGATCGGCGCGTTGGCCGATTACCTGTCGCGGCGCACGCTGTTCGCCGGATGCGCGGTGGTGTTGATGCTGTCGAGTCTGGCCATTCCGATGTTGCTCGACACGCTGCTGATCTGGCCGTTGTGGGTGCTGTTCGGCGCCAGTGCCGGCGGCTTGTTCACCCTGTCGCTGATTCTGATTGGCGAGCGTTATCGAGACGATGCGCTGGTTCGCGCCAATGCGCATATCGCGCAGTTGTGGGGTGTCGGTTGTCTGGTCGGGCCGCTGGCGGCAGGGGCGGGCAGTCAGTGGATCAATGGGCATGCGTTGCCGCTGTTGATGGCGGCTGGGGCGTTTGGCCTGGTGCTTTTGTTGTTGCGCCAAGGCGCCTTTGGCACAACGGCGGAAGCAGCCTGAGCGCATCCCACAAGGGATCATCAACAGACGGACTTACAGCATCCGCTCCAGGCCGACGTTGGTGCTGAACCATGAGTTGAAGCGCCGCCACCAGCTCCCCGGCTCCTTGGTCAGGGTGTGCATCTGGCCGTTGTCTTCGGTGACCCAGACGACCTTGCCGTCCTCGAGTTTCGCCTGATAACTCAAGGTCGGCGCCATGCCTTGCAGTGCCAGTGCGCGCACATGCTCGGCCAGTTCCGGGCTGTCGACCAGGACGCCGACTTCGGTGTTCCACAGCACCGAGCGCGGGTCGAAGTTGAACGAGCCGATAAACGATTTGCGTCGATCAAAGATCATCGCCTTGCTGTGCAGGCTGGAATCCGAGCCGCGAAACGACTTGCTGTAGAACACTCGCGGCCCGCTGCCGTAGTTATCCCCAGGCTGGCGGCGCAGTTCATAAAGTTTCACCCCGTGTTCAAGCAACGCCTTGCGATAGGGCGCGTAACCGCCATGCACCGCCGGCACGTCAGTGGCCTCCAGTGAATTGGTCAGCAGGCTCACGGAGACCCCGGCATCGGCGCGCCCGGTCAGGTAGACCAGCCCCGGCTGGCCGGGCACAAAGTAGGCGGAAATCATGATCAGCTCTTTGCTGACGCCGGTCAGTTCCGGCGCCAGTTGTGTGGTCAGCAGCAGATGCGGATCGGGTTCGCCCTTGGACAGGACCTTGCTCGGCGCATCCCACAAGGCCTGGTTCCAGGCCCAGATCAGCTCCTTGCGCCAGATGTCCATGCGCGGGTCGGTGGTGAACTTCATCAACTGCTGATACAGCGCGTGGTTCTGCTTGCGGGTTTCTTCCAGCGACTCTTCCAGGCGCGTGCGCGTGTTTTGCAGGTCGGCGGCGGTCGGTTGGCTGGAGAGGAATTCGTCGATCGGCTTGCTCAGCGCGCTGTTCCAGTACTGGTCGAAACTGTGTCCGAGCTGCTCGGCCACCGGGCCGATGCTGAGCATGTCGATGTCGGTGAAATTCAGGTTGGGTTCGGCGTCGAAATATTCATCGCCCAGATTGCGCCCGCCGACGATGGCCGCGCTGTTGTCCGCCAGCCACAACTTGTTGTGCATGCGCCGGTGCTGCACGGACAGATTGAACAGTCGCCCGGCCGCGCGTGTTACGCCGGTGCTGCGTCCCAGGTGCAACGGATTGAACAAACGAATCTGGATCTGCGGATGTGCCGCAAGGGTCGCGATGATCTGGTCGAGGCCGTCGCTGGTGGTGTCGTCGAGCAGGATGCGCACGCGCACGCCACGGTCGGCAGCCTTCAACACTTCCTCCACCAGCATCCGCGTGCTGATGCCGTCGTGGACGATGTAGTACTGCAAATCGAGGCTGACCTGGGCGTGACGAATCAGCTCGGCCCTGGCAGTAAACGCCTCGCCGCTGTCGGAGAGCAGGCGAAACCCTGACTGCCCCTTGTAGGGCGCGGCCTGCGCCTGGATCGAACGGCCGAAGCTGGATTGCGAAGCTGGCAAAGCCTGGCTCGGTTCGCGCGGTACATCAAGGCTGGCGCAGCCGCTGAGGAACGAGGCGAGTATCAGTAAAGCGAGTAAGGGCTGTCTGAAGCTCACGTAGGGTCGTTCCGGTTGGCGGCTGAGGTCGGCAATTTGGACGCCGGGCGCGCAAAAAAGGTCAGTCGGTCTCGGCGAGTAATTTGATTGCCGCAGCGCCGACCTTGCGCACCGCTTCTTCGATCTGCGCTGTTGGTTTGGCAGCGTAGTTCATCCGCAGACAATTGCGGTACTTGCCCGAGGCGGAAAAGATGCTGCCAACGGCAATCTGTACGCCCTGATCGTGCAGCGCACGATTCAGTTTCAGCGTGTCGAAACCTTCCGGCAGCTCCACCCAGAGCATGAAGCTGCCCTGCGGGCGACTGGCGCGGGTGCCGGCCGGGAAATAGCGCGTCACCCAGTCGATCATCGCGTCACGATTGCGTTGGTACTGCATGCGCATGCGCCGCAAGTGCGGCTCGAAATGGCCGGCCTTGATGAATTCGGCGATGGCGATCTGCGGTTGTGGCGCGGTGGAGCCGGTGCTGATGTATTTCATGTGCAGCACTCGCTCCAGATATCGACCCGGCGCCACCCAGCCGATGCGCAGCCCCGGCGCCAGGGTCTTGGAGAACGAGCTGCAGAGCAACACGCGGCCGTCTTCGTCGAAGGATTTGATCGTACGCGGGCGCGGGTAGGTATAGGCCAGCTCGCCATACACATCGTCTTCGATGATCGCCACGTCGAAACGCTGGGCGAGCGTCAACAACGCGCGTTTGCGCGACTCGGGCATGACGTAGCCGAGCGGGTTGTTGCAGTTTGGGGTGAGCTGAATGGCCTTGATCGGCCACTGTTCCAGCGCCAGTTCCAGGGCGTCGAGGCTGATCCCGGTGAGCGGGTCGGTGGGGATTTCCAGGGCTTTCATGCCCAGGCCTTTGAGGGTCTGCATGGCGCCGTGGAAACTCGGCGAGTCCACCGCGACGATGTCGCCCGGCTCGCAGATCGCGTGGATGCTGGTGGACAGTGCTTCGTGGCAGCCAGTGGTGATCACCAGATCGCTGGCGCTCAACTGGCAGCCGGAATCGAGCATCAGGCGCGCGATCTGTTCGCGCAGTTCGAGGTTGCCGTGGATATTGTCGTAATACAGACCGGGCATGTCCTGCCGCCGACTGATTCGCGCCAGCCCACGCAGCAGCGGCTTCATGGTGGGTGAGCCGACGTCGGGCATGCCGCGGCCCAATTGCACAACGTCCTTGCGCGGTACGGCGCGGATCAATTCCAGCACCTGGTCCCACTGCGAAATCTCCACTGGCCGTTGCGCCGGGCGGCCGATCGCAGGCAGCTCCGGCAACTCGCGTCCGACGGGGACAAAATAGCCGGACTTGGGTTTTGGCGTGGCCAGACCGCTGTCTTCAAGCACGCGATAAGCCTGCTGTACCGTGCTCAGACTGACTCCGTGTTCGACGCTCAAGGCACGGACCGACGGCAAGCGGTCGCCGGGACGATAGAAGCCTTGTTCGATGCGGGTGCCGAGCAATTCGGCGAGGTTTACATACAGAGTCATGGCGGCCTCGGTGCGTATCGGTGAAAACCAGTACAGATGCGGCAAAAATCGATCATTCAGTCAGCGAATCGGCAAATCTGTATGGATTTAATACAGGTTCTTTGAGTCTGTAATGGTTTTGCTGGCCCGCGCATCATGGAATCTCTGGCTACCCAAGTAAACAGGAGCAACGAAAATGAACGGCTTGAGCGATGTGCGGCTGACGTTACACAGTCAGGAACTGGCGGCAGGGCAAAAAGACCACGCGCGCAATCTGCTGCGTAACGCGCCGTCCGGCCTCAGTCGCTGGGAGCTGTTCTGGCATCGTCTGCACACGCGTAAGGCGTTGCTCGGCCTGACACCGGAGCAGCTCAAGGATGTCGGGTTGACGCGGGAGCAGGCAAGGGAGGAGGGGTTGAAGCCGTTTTGGCGGATATGAATACCACAGATCGTTCCCACGCTCTGCGTGGGAACGCCGCCCCGGACGCTCTGCGTCCGCTGTGACGCAGAGCGTCACTGGATGCATTCCCACGCGGAGCGTGGGAACGATCCTGATTCGTCAGACCAACTCTTTCAGCCGATGCCACAACATCCCCAACGCCAACAACGGCGAGCGCAAATGCTTGCCGCCCGGGAAGGTGATGTGCGGCACCTTGGCGAACAGATCAAAGCCGCCGCCATGCTGCCCGCTGATCGCCTCGGCCAGCAGCTTGCCGGCCAGGTGTGTGGCATTCACTCCGTGGCCCGAATAAGCCTGGGCGAAATACACGTTCGGCTGGTCGGCGAGCCGGCCAATCTGCGGCAAGCGGTTGGCACCGATGCCGATCATCCCGCCCCACTGATAATCGATTTTCACCCCGGCCAGTTGCGGGAACACTTCAAGCATCTTCGGTTTCATATAGGCCCCGATGTCTTTCGGATCGCGCCCTGAATAATGGCAGGCGCCACCAAACAACAAACGTCGATCCGCCGAGAGCCGGTAGTAATCGAGCGCCACCCGCTGGTCGCAGACCGCCATGTTCTGCGGCAGCAGGTTGTGCGCCTGCTCTGCGCTCAGCGGTTCGGTGGCGATGATGTAGCTGCCGGCGGGCAGGACCTTGCCGCTCAGTTGCGGGTTGAGGTCATGGAGATAGGCATTGCAGCCCAACACCAGAGTCTTCGCCCGCACCGAGCCCTGCGCCGTGTGCACCTTCACTTCGGGGCCGTAATCGATGCGCGTCACTGCCGAACGCTCGAACAATTGCACGCCCAGTTGCTGAGCCGCTGCCGCTTCGCCCAGCGCCAGATTCAGCGGGTGCAGATGCCCGGAGCCCATGTCGATCAAGCCGCCGACATATCGTTTGGAGCCGACCACAGTGTGCATTTCACTGGCCTGCAACAGGCGGGTTTCGTAGCGGTAACCGAGGCTGCGCAACTCTTCGGCGTCTTCGGCAAAACCTTCTAGATCGGAGGGCTTGTTGGCAAGATCGCAGTAGCCCCAGGTCAGGTCGCAGGCAATGCCGAAACGCTCGACGCGCTGGCGGACAATCTCCACCGCTTCCAGGCCCATGAGTTTCATTTCGCGCACGCCCTCGGCACCGATGACATTGGCGAACTGATCAAGGCCGTGACCGACACCGCGAATCAACTGCCCGCCGTTGCGACCGCTGGCGCCCCAGCCGATCCTGTGCGCTTCCAGCAACACCACGCTGAAACCGCGTTCGGCCAGTTCCAGCGCCGTATTCAGCCCGGAAAAGCCGCCGCCGACCACGCAGACATCCGCCACCACCTCGCCTTGCAGCACGGGATGGTCAGGCTGCGGCAGGCTGCTGGCGGCGTAATAAGAGGCAACGTGGGGTTGGCTCGCGGTGGTCGGGGCGCGGGCGGTCATGGGCATCATCCAACGGCTGAGTGTCGAGAAAATTTGACGGAGCATAAGCCGCGCGCCCGAACGTGGGCAACATCGGTCGGCCTGCGGTGTCTGGATCCGGACTTTTGCGGCACAATCATCAGCCCGCCACTTTGGTCAACGTTTCGATGAGCTGCAACAGCCAGAAAATCCGCAACTTGCGTCAGCAGATCCCCACGTTCGACTGCGTGCCGGGCTGCCACGACTGCTGCGGCCCGGTGACCACGTCGCCCGAGGAAATGGCCCGGCTGCCGCGCAAATCCCGCGCCGAGCAGGATGCCGCGCTGGAAGAACTCAACTGTGTGCACCTGGGGCCGAATGGCTGCACGGTGTATGAAGAGCGGCCGCTGATCTGTCGATTGTTTGGTACGACCAAGACCCTGCCGTGCCCGAACGAGCGGCGGCCGGTGGAGTTGATACATCCACGGGTCGAGAAGCAGATTTTCGAGTACATGGCGGCGAATCGGCAGGTGTTGGTGTAAGCGATCGTTCCCACGCTCTGCGTGGGAATGCCTCTTCGGACGCTCCGCGTTCGGCCTTTGGGACGCAGAGCGTCCCGGGCTGCATTCCCACGCAGAGCGTGGGAACGATCATTGCGGTGATCAGTCCGGAATCGGCAGGCAAAGGCTCTCTTTCACCTCTTCCATGACGATATAGCTCTTCGATTCACGCACATGTGGCAGCTTCAACAGAATGTCGCCGAGCAGTTTGCGGTACGAGGCCATCTCGGAAATCCGCGCCTTCACCAAATAGTCGAAATCTCCTGAGACCAAATGGCACTCCAGCACATGGGGCAGCTTCAGCACCGCGCGTCTGAATTCTTCGAATGTGTCGCCGGATTTGTAGTCGAGGCTGATCTCGACAAACACCAGCAAGCTACCCTTCAAGTGCTGCGGATTGAGCCGGGCGTTGTAGCCCATGATGATCCCCTCGCGCTCCAGGCGCCGCACACGCTCGGTGCAGGGCGTGGTCGAGAGACCGACCTTTTCCCCGAGTTCGGTGAAGGAAATCCGCCCGTCCGCCTGCAGGATGCGCAGGATGTTGCGGTCGATCTTGTCCAGCTCACGTTTGGTCTGAGTGTTGGTACGCATAGGGGATGCGCCTCCGTGAAAAGGGTTTTTGCCGAGAATTGTCGCCAAATATAGGTGCTTATATAGTGAAAAGCACTGGCATTTCTTTTTTACACTGCGCCCATCATTGCTCTAACAAACAGTTCGGCGAAAAGCCGCGATGAGGGATTGAAAATGCGCGTCATGGTCTTGGGTAGCGGCGTCATCGGTACCGCCAGTGCTTACTATCTGGCCCGTGCCGGGTTTGAAGTGGTGGTGGTCGACCGGCAGCCTGCTGCGGCCATGGAGACCAGTTTCGCCAACGCCGGCCAGGTCTCGCCGGGTTACGCCTCGCCCTGGGCCGCGCCGGGCGTGCCGCTCAAGGCCATCAAGTGGTTGCTGCAACGCCATGCGCCATTGGCGATCAAGGCCACCGCTGATATCGACCAATACCTGTGGATGGCGCAAATGCTGCGCAACTGCACCGCCAGCCGTTACGCGGTGAACAAGGAGCGCATGGTGCGTCTGTCCGAGTACAGCCGCGACTGCCTCGATGAATTGCGCGCCGAAACCGGTATCGCCTACGAAGGCCGCAGCCTCGGCACCACGCAGTTGTTCCGCACCCAGGCGCAATTGGATAACGCCGCCAAAGACATCGCCGTGCTGAAAGAATCCGGCGTGCCCTTTGAAGTCCTCGACCGCGCCGGCATTGCCCGCGTCGAACCGGCTCTGGCAGGCGTAACTGACATTCTCGCTGGCGCGCTGCGTCTGCCCAATGACCAGACCGGCGACTGCCAGATCTTCACCACCCGTCTCGCCGAAATGGCGCGCAAGCTCGGTGTGGAATTCCGTTTCGGCCAGGACATCCAGAGGCTCGATTACGCCGGTGACCGCATCAACGGTGTGTGGATCGACGGCAAGCTGGAAACTGCGGATCGCTACGTACTGGCGCTGGGCAGCTACTCGCCGCAGTTGCTCAAGCCGCTGGGCATCAAGGCCCCGGTGTATCCGCTCAAGGGCTACTCGCTGACCGTGCCGATCACCAATCCGGACATGGCGCCGACCTCGACCATTCTCGACGAGACCTACAAGGTCGCGATCACCCGCTTCGACAACCGCATCCGCGTCGGCGGCATGGCCGAGATCGCCGGTTTTGACCTGTCGCTGAACCCGCGTCGGCGCGAAACCCTGGAGATGATCGTCAACGACCTTTATCCTCAGGGCGGCAATCTGGCCGAAGCGAGTTTCTGGACCGGCCTGCGTCCGACCACGCCGGACGGTACGCCGATCGTTGGCGCCACGCCGTTCAAGAACCTGTTCCTCAACACCGGTCACGGTACGCTCGGCTGGACCATGGCCTGCGGTTCCGGCCGTTTGCTCGCCGACCTGATGGCGAAGAAAAAGCCGCAGATCAGCGCCGAAGGCCTCGATATTTCCCGTTACGGCAACCAGACCCAGGAGTCCGCAAAACATGTCAATCCAGCGCCAGCTCACCAATGAGCGCATGAGTCAGATCGTCAGCCACAACGGCACCGTGTATCTGGCCGGGCAGGTCGGCGACGACTTTGACGCCGGAATTGAACAGCAGACCCGCGAGGTGCTCGCCAATATCGAGCGCCTGCTCGATCTGGCCGGGACGGACAAGCAGCATCTGTTGTCGGCGACGATCTACCTGAACGACATTGAAGCGCACTTCGCCGGGATGAACGCGGTGTGGGACCAGTGGCTGCCAAAAGGCGCCGCACCGGCCCGTGCCACCGTCGAAGCGAAGATGGCCAAGCCAAGCATTCTGGTGGAGATATCCATCGTCGCCGCGCTGCCATAACGTTTTACAGATCCCTCTCCCGGTGCTGTTGGCGGTTCACGTCGTCAGTCAGCGCCGGTTTTTCTTCCCATGACCGCCCAGAAGTCTGCCGCCATGCGTCCTGCCCGTGCCCTGATCGACCTCCAAGCCCTGCGCCACAACTACCGAATTGCCCGCGAAGTCACCGGCGCCAAGGCGCTCGCCGTGATCAAGGCGGACGCCTACGGCCATGGCGCGGTGCGTTGCGCTCAGGCGCTGGAAGCCGAGGCTGACGGTTTTGCCGTGGCCTGCATCGAAGAAGCATTGGAGCTGCGCGCTGCCGGAATTCGCGCGCCGGTACTGCTGCTGGAAGGCTTCTTCGAAGCCGATGAGCTGGCGTTGATCGTCGAGCATGATTTCTGGTGCGTGGTGCATTCGCTGTGGCAGCTCGAAGCGATCAAACAGGCAGTCCTGAGCAAACCGATCACGGTGTGGCTCAAGCTCGATTCCGGCATGCATCGCGTCGGCCTGCATCCGAAAGATTATCCAGCGGCCTATCAGCGTCTGCTGGCCAGCGGCAAGGTGGCGAAAATCGTGCTGATGAGCCACTTCGCCCGCGCCGATGAACTGCATGCGCAAAGCAGCGCCGAGCAGGTCGCGGTGTTCGAAGCGGCGCGTCAGGGTCTGGCGGCGGAAGTCAGCCTGCGCAACTCGCCAGCCGTGCTCGGTTGGCCAGAAATCCAAAGCGACTGGGTACGCCCGGGCATCATGCTCTACGGCGCGACCCCCTTCGAAGAAGTCAACGCCGTGGCCGAACGCCTGCAACCGGTGATGACCCTCGAATCAAAAGTCATCAGCGTGCGTGAATTGCCGGCCGGCGAACCGATCGGTTATGGCGCCAGATTCATCACCGACAAGCCGATGCGCATCGGCGTGGTCGCCATGGGTTACGCCGACGGTTACCCGCGTCAGGCGCCGACCGGCACGCCGGTGCTGGTGGCCGGCAAACTCAGCCGCCTGCTGGGGCGTGTGTCGATGGACATGCTCTGCATCGACCTGACCGACATACCGGAAGCGGGCCTCGGTTCCAACGTCGAACTGTGGGGCAAAAACATCCTCGCCAGCGATGTGGCGAAGTGGGCCGATACCATCCCGTATCAGATCTTCTGCAACCTGAAACGTGTGCCAAGGCTCTATTCCGAGGGTTGACGCCGCTGCGGGGGCCAAGTGTTGTAAATACTGAACGCTGTCGCCATGATAACGCTCAATATTCTTACAACATCAGGAGGCTCCCGCCTTGGACGTCGGTGAACGACTGCAATCGATCCGCAAGCTCAAAGGGCTTTCCCAGCGTGAACTCGCCAAACGCGCGGGCGTCACCAACAGCACCATTTCGATGATCGAAAAGAACAGCGTCAGCCCATCGATCAGTTCGCTGAGAAAGGTGCTCGGCGGCATTCCCATGTCGATGGTCGAGTTCTTTTCCGAAGAGATCCTGCAGGACCAGCCGACCCAGATCGTCTACAAGGCCAATGAGCTGATCGACATCTCCGACGGCGCCGTGACCATGAAACTGGTCGGCCGCGCCCACCCGAGCCGCGCCATCGCCTTCCTCAACGAAATCTACCCGCCGGGCGCCGACACCGGCGAAGAAATGCTCACCCACGAGGGCGAGGAAACCGGGATTCTGGTTGAAGGTCGCCTGGAGCTGGTGGTGGGTCTGGAAACTTTTATCCTCGAAGCTGGCGACAGCTACTATTTTGAAAGTACCAAGCCGCATCGTTTCCGTAACCCGTTCGACGTGCCGGCGCGACTAATCAGCGCAGCCACGCCGGCGAATTTCTAAGCAGAAGGCGCCAAGCCAATACGGCAAAGGCCCCAGAACCATTTTACCGATGGGCAACAAGACCCCTCTAACCATGGGGTTGTTTCAGTACGGCGGCCTACCCGCTATACTTGCGCCCGCCTGCGAACCGTGGCCGCAGGCGTGAATAGCCACCATTGAGGGTGAACGCGTGAACCTAATTATGAAAATGCTGGCCGCACCAGCAACCGTACTGGCCCTCTGGGCTGTCAGCGCTCAAGCTGCGACAAATGACGACATCGCCAAGCGCCTCGAGCCCGTCGGCCAGGTGTGTGTTCAAGGGCAGGAATGCAAGGGTATGGAAGTGGCTGCTACCGCTGGCGGTGGCGGGGGAGCAAAGGCCCCTAAAGACGTGATCGCCAAGCACTGCAACGCTTGTCACGGCACGGGCCTGCTCGGCGCGCCGAAGATCGGCGACAAGGCAGCCTGGAAGGAGCGGGCCGATCATCAGGGTGGTCTGGACGGCATCCTCGCCAAGGCCATCACCGGCATCAACGCCATGCCGCCAAAAGGCACCTGCGCCGATTGCTCCGATGAAGAGCTCAAGGGCGCGATCAAAGAGATGTCCGGTCTGTAATCAGCGCCGGCTTTGAAAAAACCGTCTTCGGACGGTTTTTTTGTGTCTGTGGTTTCTGGTTTCCGATTCATTCAGGCCCTGATCCCTCCAAACCAAACACTGTCCTTTGCAGCAAACTCAAGGCAATCTCGGTCTACCCCTATCAATAGAACGGGCGGGAGGCTTCAGATGGTGCAGTTGTGTTCGATCGAACAGGCGGTGGACGACGTGCTGGCGCGTTTGCCTGCGCACATCCACATGGGCCTGCCGCTGGGGTTGGGCAAGCCGAATCACTTCGTTAACGCGCTATACCGGCGCATCAAGGACCTGCCCGAGCGGCAGCTGACGATCTATACCGCGCTGTGCCTCGGTCGGCCGAATCTGGGCGATGGGTTGCAGAAGCGCTTTATCGAGCCTTTCGTCGAACGCGTGTTTGGTGATTATCCGGAGTTTGATTTTCTCGCCGATCTCCAGCATGACAGCCTGCCCGCCAACATCCGAATCCAACAGTTCTTCATGCAGCCGGGCAGTCTGCTCAACAGCGCGCCGGCGCAGCAGGATTACGTCAGCAGCAATTACAGCCATGCTGCCCGCGACATCAATGCGGCGGGCCTGAACCTTGTGGCGCAACTGCTGGCCAGCAACAGTGAGCATCCCGATCGTCTGAGCCTGAGCTGCAACCCGGACATCACCCTCGACCTGCTGCCGATGATCGCCAAGCGCCGCGAAGCGGGGGAGACCATTGTGCTGGTCGGCCAGGTCCATACGGATCTGCCGTACATGCCCGGCGATGCGGAAGTCGATATCGACACGTTTGATCTGCTGATCGACGAAAAGGACAGCAGCACGCTGTTTTCCACGCCGAATATGCCGGTGGGCTTTCAGGATCATTTCATTGGCTTGCACGCCAGTGCGCTGGTGCGCGATGGCGGTACATTGCAAATTGGTATCGGCTCGATGGGGGATGCGTTGACTGCTGCGCTACTCGCGCGGCAGGCCGATAACGCCGGCTATCAGGCGGTGCTCGATGACATCAACCTCAGCCAATGGGCGCAATTGATTCAGCGCGAGGGCGGCACCGCGCCATTTGCCAAAGGCCTCTACGGTTGCAGCGAGATGTTCGTCAACGGGCTGCTGGTTTTGGCGGATGCCGGGATCATCCGGCGCAAGGTCTATCCGGATGTGCCGACCCAAGAGCAGGCCAACGCCGGCAGCCTAGATGAAGCGGCACAGCCTGACGGTATCTGCGTCCACGGCGGCTTCTTCCTCGGGCCGCGCAGCTTTTATGAACGGCTGCGCGAGTTGCCGCAAAGCAAGCTGCTGGAATTCAACATGACCCGTATCAGCTACATCAACGAGCTGTACGGCCAGGAAGAGCTCAAGCGCTTGCAGCGCATCGATGCGCGCTTCATCAACACCGTGTTCACCATGACTCTGCTCGGCGCCGGCGTGGCTGATCAATTGGCAGACGGACGCGTGCTCAGCGGGGTTGGCGGCCAGTACAACTTTGTTGCTCAGGGCCATGCGCTGGAGGGCGCGCGATCGATGTTGATCCTGCGCAGCTGGCGCGAATCGGGCGGCGAGGTCAGTTCCAATATCGTCTGGGACTACGGCCACTGCACGATCCCGCGGCACCTGCGCGACATCGTCGTCACCGAGTACGGCATCGCCGACCTGCGCGGAAAATCCGACGCAGCGGTGATCGAAGCGCTGCTCAACATCAGCGATTCTCGCTTCCAGCCGGGACTGATCGAACAGGCGCAGAAAGTCGGCAAGCTGCCAAAGGATTTCCGTATCGATCCACGGTTTGCCGATAACACACCGCAACGCTTGCAGGCGATTGCCGCGCGACATCCGAACCTGTTTCCGGAGTATCCGCTGGGCTGTGATTTCACTGTGATCGAACGGGATCTGCTGCGGGCGCTGAACTGGCTGAAGAGCAAGTTCAAGCTGACTGAGATTCTGGAATTGGGCAAGGCAGCGCTGGATGCGCCGGAGGCCTCAACGTTCCCGGAACACCTTGAGCGGATGCAGCTGACCAATCCGGAGGGCCTGAAGGAGGACCTTTTCCAACGCCTGCTGCTCACAGGCCTCAAAGCTACCGCGCAATAACTGCCCACACCAGAACCCACTGTGGGAGCGAGCCTGCTCGCGAAAGCGGTGTGTCATTCACTCAACAGGGTGACTGACACAATGCATTCGCGAGCAGGCTCGCTCCCACAGGGGAAACTCGGTGCCGCTGGTTACTCGATGAAGGTAACGACGCCATCCTTCAGCGATTGCACGCGAGCCAGCGACTCGACGCGGTAGCCCTGCGAGTCCAGTTCGGCGCGGCCGCCCTGGAACGACTTTTCGATGACGATGCCCAGACCGGCGACGGTGGCGCCGGCCTGTTTGATGATCGAGATCAGCGCTTGCGAGGCCTTACCGTTGGCCAGGAAGTCGTCGATGATCAGCACGCGGTCGCTGCTGGTCAGGTGGCGCGGGGAAATGGCCACGGTGCTTTCGGTCTTCTTGGTGAACGAGTAGACGGTCGCCGAGAGCAGGTTTTCAGTCAGGGTCAGCGACTGTTGCTTGCGGGCGAAGATCACCGGCACGCCGAGGTTCAGACCGGTCATGATCGCCGGGGCGATGCCCGAGGCTTCGATGGTGACGATCTTGGTGATCCCGGAGTCCTTGAAGAGCGCGGCGAATTCGTCACCGATCAGCTTCATCAGGGCCGGGTCGATCTGGTGGTTCAGGAAAGCGTCGACTTTCAGGACCTGATCGGAAAGCACGATGCCTTCTTCGCGGATTTTTTTGTGCAGTGCTTCCACAACAGCTTCCTCTGGTGGCGCGATGGGCGCCGAAGGTAGATTAAAAAGTAGTCGATTCTAGCGCTTTAACATCGCGCGTATATCGGCCAATGCGCTATTACCACGCACGGCTTTGACTTCAGTCGGGGTGTCGTCGTTGCCTTCCCAGGCCAGATCGTCCGGCGGCAGCTCATCCAGAAAGCGACTCGGCGCGCAGTCGATGATTTCACCGTACTGCTTGCGCTTGGCAGCGAAGGTGAAGGCCAGGGTCTGGCGGGCGCGGGTGATGCCCACATAGGCCAGGCGGCGTTCTTCTTCGATGGTGTCGGCTTCGATGCTGGAACGGTGCGGGAGGATTTCCTCTTCCATGCCCATGATGAACACGTAGGGAAATTCCAGCCCTTTGGACGCATGCAGCGTCATCATCTGCACACCTTCGGCACCGTCCTCTTCTTCCTGCTGGCGCTCGAGCATGTCACGCAGCACCAGTTTGCCGATGGCGTCTTCGACGGTCATTTCGCCGTCTTCGTCTTTCTCGAGGGTGTTTTTCAACGCCTCGATCAGGAACCAGACGTTGCCCATGCGGTAGTCCGCCGCCTTGTCGCTGGAGCTGTTGGTGCGCAGCCAGTTCTCGTAGTCGATGTCCATGACCATGCTGCGCAGCGCCGAAATCGGATCTTCGCCGGCGCACTGCTCGCGGACCTTGTCCATGAAGCGCTTGAAGCGCGCCAGGCGATCGGTGAAGCGGCTGTCGAGATGTTCGCCCAGGCCAATTTCGTCGGTGGCGGCGTACATCGAGATCTTGCGTTCGGTAGCGTAGTTACCGAGCTTTTCCAGGGTGGTCGAGCCGATCTCGCGGCGTGGCACGTTGATCACGCGCAGGAAGGCGTTGTCGTCATCCGGATTGACGATCAGGCGGAAGTAGGCCATCAGGTCCTTCACTTCCTGACGACCGAAGAAGCTGTTGCCGCCGCTCAGGCGATACGGCACTTGGTGGTGCTGCAGCTTCAATTCGATCAGCTTGGCCTGGTAGTTACCGCGATAGAGAATGGCGAAATCGCTGTACGGGCGGTCGGTGCGCAAGTGCAGGCTGAGGATTTCCATGGCCACGCGCTCGGCTTCGGCGTCCTCGTTGCGGCAGCGGATCACGCGGATCTCGTCGCCGTGGCCCATCTCGCTCCACAGCTGTTTTTCGAATTCGTGCGGGTTGTTCGAGATCAGCACGTTGGCGCAGCGCAGGATGCGGCTGGTGGAGCGGTAGTTCTGCTCCAGCATCACCACTTTCAAGGACGGATAGTCGTCCTTGAGCAGCATCAGGTTTTCCGGGCGCGCGCCACGCCAGGCATAGATCGACTGGTCGTCGTCGCCGACCACGGTGAACTGGTTGCGCTTGCCGATGAGCATCTTCACCAACAGATACTGGCTGGCGTTGGTGTCCTGGTATTCGTCGACGAGCAGGTACCGCACCTTGTTCTGCCACTTTTCGAGAATGTCGGCGTGTTCTTCGAAGAGCTTTACCGGCAGCAGGATCAGGTCATCGAAGTCCACCGCGTTGAACGCCTTGAGCGTGCGCTGGTAGTGGGTGTAGACGATCGCGGCGGTCTGTTCCTTGGGATTGCGCGCGTTTTCCAGGGCCTGGGCGGGCAGGATCAGGTCGTTTTTCCAGGCGCCGATCATGTTCTTGATCTCGTCGACGCCGTCGTCGCCCGCGTATTCCTTCTGCATGATGTCGGTCATCAGGGCTTTGACGTCGGTCTCGTCGAAGATCGAGAAACCGGGTTTGTAGCCCAGCCGCGCATGCTCCTTGCGGATAATGTTCAAGCCCAGGTTGTGGAAGGTGCAGACGGTCAGGCCGCGTCCTTCGCCGGCACGCAACAGGGTGCCGACCCGCTCTTTCATTTCGCGCGCGGCCTTGTTGGTAAAGGTCATGGCGACGATGTACTGGGCGCGGATGCCGCAGTTCTGAATCAGGTGCGCGATCTTGCGCGTGATCACGCTGGTCTTGCCGGAGCCAGCACCGGCGAGCACCAATAGAGGGCCGCCGACGTAGTTCACGGCTTCTTGCTGCCGGGGATTGAGTCGGGACATACGAAAATTCGGGAGTCGTTGACGAAATGGGCCGGCATTTTAACAGGCTCAGCGATTTGTGCTGCTCTGTCCGACTTGTGACGCAACACGCGATTCAAATTTGCCGGTTTTGTTACTTTCACGCAGGATACGCGGGGATTTTGCGGCTAATGTTCTCATTCGTGACACAAAATAACGTTTCGATGCCGTTGTCATCAGACAACGCATTGGTCATTGTTCAGCACACCGGCATAATGCCCCGCCTACATCATTGCAGAGTCTAGGGAGTCAGCTTGTCTACGCCTGTCGAACCCTTGCGTTTGCTGCTACTGGCCGAAGAGCCAGCGTGGACAGCGTTGTTGCGTGAGTGTCTGGCTCCGATGGGGAGCGCGGCGGTGCTGATCAGCGCGCCGAACTGGGATTCGGTCAGCCGCCTGTTCGAAGACAACCGCCACGCGGTACTGCTGACCCTGCCAGCGTTGCAACCGGCGCCCGGGCGTTGCAGCCTGCCGACCGTTCTGCTGCTGGAGCACGAACCGGCCACCGCGCCGGTCGGTGTCAGCGACTGGCTGGTATTCGACGCCCTCGACGCCGGCATGCTCCAGCGTTGCCTGCGCCATGTGCGCGAACGCGGCGTGCTGGAAAACACTCTTCAGCGCCTCGCCGAACAGGACCCGCTGACTGGCATCGCCAATCGCCAGGGCTTTCAGACCCTGCTTACTGCGCGTCTTGCCGAGGGCGACGGGCGCGGTCTCGCCCTCGGCCATCTTGATCTCGACAATTTTCGCCATGCCAACGACGCCCTCGGGCATCAGGCCGGCGATCGCTTGATCCTGCAAGTCGTCGCGCGGCTGAAAAGTCAGCTGGAGGCCGGCGATCAACTGGCACGGCTGGGCAGCGATGAATTCGCTCTGCTGATCGATACCCGCCGCGCGCCGCAACGCGCCGAGTGGATGGCCGAACGCATCACTGAGGCGTTGGCCGAACCTTATTGGGTCGACGGCGAGAGCCTGCTGATCGGCTCCAGCCTTGGCATCGCCCATGCCCGCGCCAATGGCGGTGCCGATCCACTGATGTGGCACGCCCATATCGCCATGCAGCAGGCCAAGAGCACGCAGGGCTGCACCTTTCATATCTTCAACGAACGCATCAACCGCAACGCACGAAGCATGGCCGACCTCGAAAGTGAACTGCGCCGGGCGTTGCGCCGCGATGAGCTGGAACTGCATTACCAGCCACGCCTGAATCTTGAGGACGGCCAGATTGTCGGCCTCGAAGCGCTGGTGCGCTGGCGTCACGGTGAGCGCGGTCTGCTGCCACCGAGTGAATTTGTGCCGCTGGCCGAGCAGAGCGGTCTGATCGTGCCATTGGGTTACTGGGTGATTTCCCGCGCCTTGCGCGACATGCAGGCCTTGCGCGAGCAGGGTCTGCCGGCACTGCACATGGCGATCAACCTGTCGTTCCGCCAGTTTCAGGACAGCCAGTTGCTGCCGACGCTCAGCCGTCTGATTGCCGAGCGCGGCGTCGAGGCGCAGTGGCTGGAATTCGAACTGACCGAAACCGCGGTAATGCGGCGCAGCGATCTGGTCAAACAGACCATGGATGCGCTCGGCCGCCTCGGTGTGCGCTTCTCCCTGGACGATTTCGGCATCGGGTTTTCGTCGTTCGTGCACCTCAACAGCCTGCCCATCACCTTGCTGAAGATCGACAAGAGTTTTGTCGGCGGCATGGAACAGCGCGAAGAGAACCGCAAACTGGTGCACGCGATGATCAACCTCGCGCACAACCTGCATCTGGAAGTGGTCGCCGAGGGCGTCGAGACGCCGGAGCAACTGGAGTTGTTGCGCGGGTTCGGCTGCGATCAGGTGCAGGGTTATCTGATCAGCCGGCCGTTGCCGTTGGATGAGCTGGTGGAATATCTGACGTCTGGATCGAACCAGCAGCCGGCCCTGGAAATCGTCGGTTGATCACAATTGTTGCGGCCGGCGCAAATCCCCGTGGGAGCGAGCCTGCTCGCGAAGGCGTTATGTCAGCTGGATGATCTGGGCCTGACACTCGGTCTTCGCGAGCAGGCTCGCTCCCACAAAGGAAACCCTCATTCGGCCTGGGGGATGTTGAAACCTTGAGCTTGCGGCTCGCGCCGAATCATCCGCTGCATCTTCCATTCGAATGCCAGCGTCAAACTCACCGCCGCACACGCCAGGCCCAGCGCCAATCCCCACCAGACGCCCGTCGGCCCCCAGTTCAAATGGAACGCCATCCACCACGCCGCCGGTGCGCCAATCAGCCAATAGCAAGCCAGTCCGACCAGAAATGTGGTTTTGGCATCCTTGAGCCCGCGAATACAGCCCATGGCAATCGTCTGCGTGCCGTCGAACAGCTCGAACCACGCCGCTACGGCCAGCAGGCTCACCGCCAGACGGATCACCTCGGCAAACGCCGGGTCATTATGGTCCAGGAACAGGCCGACCAACTGGTTCGGCCACAGCCAGAACACCAGGGCGAAGCCGAGCATCACCACGGCGCCGAAAGCGATACCGACACGCCCGGACATCCGTGCATCGACCAGTTGCCCGGCGCCGTAGTGTTGGCCGACGCGCATGGTGATGGCATAGGACATCCCGGCCGGGACCATGAAGGCCACCGACACGATCTGCAGGGCGATCTGATGCGCACCCATTTGCGTACTGCCCATGGTGCCCATGCACAACGCGGCAAAGGCAAACAGCCCGACTTCCACCGCATAGGTGCCGCCAATCGGCAGGCCCAGGCGCCAGAGTTCTTTCAGGTATTGCCGGTTCGGCCGCGACAGACCGGCGCGCAACGGATAAGCGTCATAAGCCGGATGCCGACGGATATGCCATGCCAGCGCCAGTGCCATGCAGTTGGCGACAATCGCCGTGACCAGACCGATGCCGGTCAGACCCAACTGCGGCAGGCCGAACATGCCGGTGATCAGCGCGTAGTTGAGCAGGAAGTTGGCCACCGTGCCGGCGAGGCTGATGACCATCACTGGCGTCGCCCGGCCGATTGCACTGGTAAAGCCGCGCAGAGCCATGAAGCTCAGATAACCGGGCAGGGCGAAAGGCAGGGCGATGAGGAATTGCCCGGCGGCGTTGACGTTGGTTTCGGTCTGGCCAAACAGCAGCAACACAGGTTTGAGGTTCCACATCAGCAGCCCGGCGCCGAGGGCCATCAGCCACGCCAGCCACAACCCGGCCTGCGTCAGCCGCGCCGCGCCGATGATGTCGCCGGCACCCTGACGGATCGCCACCAGTGTGCCGACCGCTGCAATCACGCCGATGCAGAAAATCGACACGAACGAGTAGCTCGCCGCACCGAGGCCGCCACCGGCCAGCGCTTCGGGACTGAGGCGCGCCATCATCAGGGTGTCGGTGAGCACCATCAGCATGTGCGCCAACTGCGAAGCAATCAGCGGCCCCGCCAGCCGCAGAATGGCCCAGAGTTCGGTACGCACAGGATGCTGCATGGTCATCACCACCCAAATATCAGAGGAAGCAGAAGAGCGTCGATTCTCGGCGCTTGGCAGGCTTTGCACAAAGGGATAAAAAGGATGGGTGGCATGATTAATACTCATCCTGAAACGTACCCGCCGGATTGGCTATATCCCCGCTACTGGAGCTTTTTGTATGTCCCGACGCCTTCCGCCGTTGTATGCCCTGCGCGCATTCGAAGCGGCAGCGCGACACAGCTCGTTCACCCGCGCGGCGGAAGAATTGTCGATCACCCAGAGCGCGGTCAGTCGGCACATGCGCACCCTTGAAGAACACTTCGCCTGCCGGCTGTTTCATCGCAGCGGGCGCAACCTGCAACTGACCGAATCGGCACGGCTGCTGCTACCCGGAATCCGCGAAGGCTTCGCCGCCCTTGAGCGCGCCTGCAATACCTTGCGTGCCGAGGACGACATCCTGCGCATGAAAGCGCCATCGACCCTGACCATGCGTTGGCTGCTGGCGCGGTTGAGTCGCTTCCGCCATTTGCAGCCGGGCAATGAGGTGCAACTGACCAGCGCGTGGATGGACATTGATTCGGTGGACTTCAACAACGAACCGTTCGATTGCGCGGTGTTGCTCAGTGACGGGCATTTCCCGCCGGACTGGGAAGCGAGCCTGCTGTTTCCCGAGGAATTGATCCCGGTCGGCGCGCCGAACCTGCTCAATGATCAACCTTGGGATGTAGCGCGTCTGGCGACCGCCGAACTGCTGCACCCGACCCCGGATCGCCGTGACTGGCGCAGTTGGCTGGAGCGCATGGGCCTGTCCGATCAGGTCTCGCTCAAGGGCGGACAAGTGTTCGATACGCTGGAGCTGGGCATGATCGCGGCGGCGCGCGGCTACGGCGTTTCGATGGGGGATCTGTTGATGGTTGCCGAAGATGTTGCGCAGGGGCGCTTGAGCCTGCCGTGGCCTACGGCCGTCGCCAGTGGCCTGAATTATTACCTGGTGTGGCCGAAACCGCGCCCGGGAGGTGAACGTTTGCGCCGCCTCAGCGATTTTCTCCAAGGCGAAGTCCGCGCCATGCAATTGCCGGCGGTAGAGCGCTTGAGCTGAAACGTTCGAGCCGGCACAATGCCACTACTGCGCCATACCCACGCAATCCGCTCAAGTATTCGGTTTTACCGCCGACTACGAGCATGTGGAACCGTCGTGCCGGTTCCGCGTTACACCCCACTATTAGAATATTTTCCGGGCAATTACCGCGATCAAGGAGGATTCGGTGGCTCGGCCAGGAGCTGTTCATGTCTCAACCTCGTGCTCGGATCGCCTCGCAGCTGGGTCTTGCCCTTGCTGTGATACTGGCGATAGTCATCAGCGGCAGTACGGTGTTCGCCTTGCGTTCGCTGGATTCCGCCAACCTCGCCACCCGTGAAGAGCATCTGGCCAGTGAGGCCCGGCTGCTGGCCGATCAACTGAGTACCTTCCACGGTACGCTGCGCGAAAGCACCCTGCGCCTGAGCGGTCTGTTCGAAAAACGCTTCGGCAGTGGCCTGAGTGTGCACCCTGATCAGCCAGTGACCGTGGCCGGCGTGCAGACCCCGGGTCTGCATCTGGGCAACGAAGTGCTGAACAACAACTTAAAGGAAGTTGACGAGTTCAAGCAGATGACCGCCGGTGTGGCCACGGTATTCGTGCGCAGCGGCGAAGACTTCATTCGCGTCAGCACCAACGTCAGCAAGCAGGACGGCACCCGTGCCATCGGCACCGTGCTCGATCATGCCAACCCGGCCTACGCGAAGTTGATGGCGGGGCAGAGTTATGTCGGTCGCTCGCTGCTGTTCGAGCGCTACTACATGTCGCAGTACACACCGGTGCGCGATGCGGGCGGCAAGATCATCGCCGTGTTGTACGTAGGTTTCGATTACACCGACGCGCAGAACGCGCAGTTCGCCAATCTCAAGCGCTTCCGCATTGGCAAGACCGGCTCGCTGGCCCTGCTCGACGAGCAGAACAAATGGCTGGTGCCGATTGCCGGCGTCGAAAACCTGGATCAAGCCGCCCCGACCATCAACAACCTGGTGAAAACCCCGGGCAAGGGTGAGTTCTGGAGCGACAAGGGCGAGGACTTCTACAGCATCGCCGTGCCGTTTGAAGGTGGTCCGTGGTCGGTGGTGGCGAGCATGCCGAAAGCCGAGATCCGCGCGGTGACCTGGAGCGTCGGTACGCAACTGGCGATCGGCAGCCTGCTGGCGATGTTGCTTGCGGTCGGTTCCGTGGTCTGGCTGCTGCGCAGCAAACTCGCGCCGTTGGGCGATCTGGTGCGTCAGGCTGAGGCCTTGGGTGCTGGTGATCTGAGCGTGCGTCTGAACGTATCGAGCCACGATGAAATCGGACAGCTGTCCCGCGCGTTCAACCAGATGAGCCAGGCGCTGTCGACCATGGTCGAGCACATCCGCCGCGCCTCGGAAGAGGTCAACAGCCGTGCGCAGGCGCTGTCCGGTTTGTCCGGTGGTGCTTACGAAGGCATGGAGCAGCAGTCGGGCGAAATCACCAGCATGGCCGGCGCCGTGGAAGAGTTCAGCGCGACGTCGTTGAACATCGCCGACAACATGGGCGCGACCCAGCGCCTGGCGCAGGAAAACGCTCAGCAAACGCAGATCGGCCGCAGCTCGATGGAAGAAGCGTCGTCGTCGCTGGAGCAGATCGCCGGTGCGCTGAACAGCACCGCCAGCGTGATCAACACGCTGGGGCAGCGCTCTCAGGAAATCGGCGGAATTGTCGGTGTGATCACCTCGATCGCCGAGCAGACCAACCTGCTGGCACTCAACGCTGCCATCGAAGCCGCGCGTGCCGGTGAACAAGGTCGCGGTTTTGCCGTGGTCGCGGACGAAGTGCGCAGCCTCGCCTCGCGTACCCGTCAGGCGACCGATGAAATCTCCAGCATGATCCACAGCATCCAACAGGAAACCGGCAACGCGATCAGCACTATGGAACAGGGCAACGTGCTGATGCAGGAAGGCCTGTCGCGCAACGCCAATGTCGCCTCGGCGCTGGCGCGGATTGACGAGCAGAGCCGTTCGGCAGGCCAGCAGTTTGCTGCGATCACCACCGCCACTCAGGAACAAAGCAGCACTGCGACGTTGCTGAGCAGCAATTTGCAGAGCATCGCCTTGGCCAACAGCGAGCAGCGTGAGGTGGTGTCGAACCTGGCTGTCACCGCGAAAGAGCTGGAGAAGCTGGCGGCGGATCTGCGTTCCGAGGTTGACCGCTTCCGTTGATGCATCTTTGAAACAGCTATCGCGAGCAGGCTCGCTCCCACAGTAGTCGGCGTAATTCACAAATATTGTGAAGGCCCGATGTCCCTGTGGGAGCGAGCCTGCTCGCGAATGCTTTTCTCCCACCGCTTCTTTACACTTGCTGAAACGTTTCCGCAGCGCTATAAAAATGGCACAACTCCAATAAAGGCTGCTGCCATGACCCCGCTCAAACTCCTCGTCGCCCTCGGCGCATTCTCTGCCGCTTCTCATGCCATGGCTTGGGACTATGTCCTGCTCGACGCCAACACTCCGGCAAAAAACCGGACGATCACCAGTGAGCAACTCGGTGTAAAAACCGCCAAACCGTTTTCCGTGACCTTGCGTACTCTGCATGGCGGTCGTCAGGAGGGCGTCAGCATCGTCGACATCGATAACGGCACGATGAAACTCTCGGTGGTGCCAACCCGTGGCATGAACGTGTTGCAGGCTTCGGTGGGCGACGTGCGCATGGGCTGGGATTCGCCGGTCAAGGACGTGGTCAACCCAGCGTTCATCGAACTCAACGGTCGCGGTGGTCTGGGCTGGCTGGAAGGCTTCAATGAGCTGGTCACCCGTTGCGGTTACGAGTGGGTTGGCCATCCCGGCATGGACAACGGCGAACTGCTGACCCTGCACGGTCGCGCCGCCAACATCCCGGCCAGCACCGTCACTTTGCACATCGACGAGAAGCCGCCGTATGCCATCACGCTGCGTGGCGAGCTGAAAGAGCAGGCATTCAAGAAAGTCGATTTCTCGGTAGCGACCGAACTGGTCACCGAACCGGGCAGCGCAAGCTTCGCCCTTAACGACACCCTGACCAACAACGGCGACTATGCGAAGGAATATCAGGCGCTGTATCACAGCAATTTCAGCACGCCGTTTCTTGAGCAAGGGGCAAAATTCGCTGCGCCGGTGAAGCAGGTATCGCCGTTCAACGACAAGGCCAAGGGTGACCTGCCCGACTGGCAGACCTATCGCGGGCCAACCAAGGATTACGACGAAACCGTCTACAACGTCGTGCCTTACGCCGACGCCAAGGGCGACACCTTGACTGTGTTGCACAACAAGGCCGGTAGTCTCGGCGTATCCGTTGGCTTCAACACCGAGCAGTTGCCGGTGTTCTCGCTGTGGAAAAACACCGACACCCAGGGGCAGGGCTACGTCACCGGGCTGGAGCCTGGGACGAGTTTTTCCTATAACCGTCGCTATCAGCGGCCGTTGAATCTGGTGCCGACCATCGCCCCAAAACAGCACAAGCAGTTCCAGATCAGCTACAGCCTGTTGGCGGATAAAGCTGCGGTGGATAACGCCTTGAAGCGCGTGACCGAGATTCAGGCCGGGCGTGATACCGAAGTGCGCCAGACGCCGCTGGTTGATCTGACCGAGCATTAAGGTGTCGCCGGCCGGTATTGCAGTGCCTCGGCCAAGTGTTCGCGCTTGATTGCATCGACTTGCTCGAGGTCTGCCAGAGTGCGGGCGACCTTGAGCAGGCGATGGGCCGAGCGCAGCGAAAGCGTCAGCCGTTCACAGGCTGATTCCAGCCATGTCTCATCGGCTGTGGATAACTTGCAGTGCCGCTTCAATCCCGGCAGATCGAGAAACGCATTGGCACAGCCCTGACGCTTCTGCTGTCGTTCGCGAGCCTCGGCCACCAAAGCCGCAGCGCTGGCGCTGTTTTCGCCGGGCTTGGCTGCCGGATTCAACGCGGTTGCCTCCCGCGCCACGGTCAGGTGCAGATCGATACGATCCAGCAGCGGCCCTGACAGCTTGTTGCGATAGCGTTGGACCATATCCGGTGTGCACGAGCATTTGCCGCTGGGTTCGCCAAGATATCCACAGGGGCACGGATTCATCGCGGCAACCAATTGAAATCGCGCGGGGAAACGTACGCGATCCTTGGCCCGCGCGATGACGATATGTCCCGACTCCAAAGGCTCGCGTAAAACTTCCAACACCTTGCGATCAAACTCCGGCAACTCATCGAGAAACAGCACGCCGTGGTGGGCGAGGGTGATCTCGCCGGGTTGCGGTTTCGAACTGCCACCGACCAATGCCGGCCCTGAAGCCGAATGGTGCGGTTGCCTGAACGGCCGCTGCGGCCAGTGAGTCAAGGGAACCCCGCTGGCGACCGATTGAATCGCTGCCACTTCCAGCGCCTCGCATTCGGATAGCGGCGGCAGTAATCCTGGCAGACGACTGGCCAGCAGCGTCTTGCCGGTTCCCGGAGGCCCGCTGAACAACAAGTTGTGCGCCCCCGCTGCGGCAATCAGCAATGCGCGTTTTGCGGCTGTTTGACCCTGCACTTCGTTGAGGTCGGGATAGGGCTTGGCAGCGTGCATCAAACCATCGGAAACGTAGGGCTCGACCGGCGTGTGCCCATTGAAATGCGCCACCGCTTCCAGCAAATGATCGACGGCAAACACCTTGAGGCCCGAGGCCAGGCATGCCTCTTCCGCATTGGCCCGAGGCACCACCAACGCCCGTCCGGCCTTGCGCGCCGCCAGTGCCGCCGGCAGCACGCCACGCACGGGCCGCACGGCTCCAGACAGTGCTAGCTCACCCAGACATTCCACCTCATCCAGCGTCAGACAGGGCACCTGCACACTCGCCGACAAAATCCCCAAGGCAATCGCCAGATCAAACCGCCCGCCATCCTTGGGCAGATCCGCCGGCGCCAGATTCAGGGTGATCCGCCGCGCCGGAAATTGCAGCCCGGAATTGATGATCGCGCTGCGTACGCGATCCTTGCTCTCCTTCACCGCCGCTTCAGGCAGGCCGACCATGGTCAGCGACGGCAGACCGTTGGCCAGATGGACTTCGACGGTAACAGCGGGGGCTTCCACGCCAATCTGGGCGCGACTGTGGACAATGGAGAGGGACATGGTCGTTCCTTGAGCTGAATCGGGGAGCCGCTTCATGCGGGTTTTTGAAGGGTAGTTGAGCCGGGTTTCGGTGCTGAAATAGAGGTTTACAAGACGTATCCAGACCCGATGGGTGTCACTGCTTGCCTGAATTAGAGCGTTGACTCTCGCACGGCATTGAAGGATCCTCCCATTCGAGGACTGCAACTGCGCATTCGTCGGGACTGGGCACCAGCAAAAGCTCCCCCGCATTTTTGGCAGCAGAGAAAGCTGGTTTCTCTGAAGTAGTGACGACGGGCTAGCCTGTCGGATTCTGAACCCAAGGCCGTAAAGCCAGGAGCTAAAGAATCGCTGCGACTACTCCTCAAAAAATACTTAAAAGGCGTCCATCGGACGCCTTTTTTTATTTCTGATTTGGTGGTGCTCGTGGTATCTGCCCCACTAACGTGCCATGTGCACGTTTTTGCGGGTACCAAGTCACCACGAAGTAACCAAATCCTGTGGCGCGCTCGTGTCGCGGTTCAAGAATCAGTGTTCCCATAGATGTCCTCAGTACCGCGACCCTGTTTCCACATCGTTGTTCTTTGAACTCACAATAGATTTGCGCCCCCGGGACGATCATTTTCGCAACAATCGCTGCTACCCCATCGGCAGTCTGGCAACCATGCTTGAGCAAATCGGCACTATGGGCTTCCCAAATGTGCACTACGCCAAAACCACTATTCGCTCGACGGTGAATACCTACCCGCAGATAAATCTTCCCGCCTGGCAAGCCGAATTTTGGCATATCGGGGATCGTGCCAAAGATGTAACCACCATCTGGATGCTGAACCAGCGTGTTTTCTTTGAGCTTGAGCAAATCAGACAAGAGGGATCCAGAACCAGAGTGTCTGGCGATCAATGTGTATCGCCTGGAACTCGACGAATAGGATCGACCAGCGCAGGCGAAAGCCACCAGCCTAATCACAGCGAAGAGCTCACGGAATCAGGCGCAGACGCTGATGTTTGTAGGGCCATGCCCTAATATTTGTAGGACGCTGGCGAAAGGGGTGTGAAGGTCTTGTACCGGGAGTCGGATGTTCCACTTTGGCCACTCAACGCAGCCTCTGGAGGCGAAAAAAAATGGACCGCAGCGGTATGCGCCCGATTCTTCCGGGCGAGGTTCTGAATAAGGAATTCATGGAGCCGTTGAGCATGACCGTCATGGATCTGGCCATGCCCACGAAATGGCCCGAAAGCGAGATCGAAGAGCTTGTGAAATGCCAGCTCAGGATCTGCGCCGATCTGGCAATCAGCCTCGCCATTCAGCTCAACACTACGCCTGAGTTATGGATGAATCTTCAGTCGACTTACGATTTGCGCAGAGCCCAGCTCCGGCATGCGGGCTCATAGCGATTGCAGCATCCGCGAAGCCCTTTTCCACCATGGCCCTGCCCGGGTCGCCCAATCCTCTGCTGAACATTCAGCATCAGATAGCTTAGAAACCTGGGCTTTTTGGCGCAATCGGACGGCGGTCATTAAGGTTGTAGGACGTTGCGGGGATGGTTCAAGGGCTGAAGATCAAAAGATCGCAGCCTTCGGCAGCTCCTACAGGGGACGCGAATTATTCAGCGGGCGGTGTCAGCTTCGCTTCCATCTCGGCAACCTTGGCTTCGAGGCTTTCGAGGCGGGCGCGAGTACGCGCCAGCACTACCATCTGACTATCGAACTCTTCCCGGCT
The DNA here is from genome assembly GCF_900187595.1 of Pseudomonas sp. Irchel 3F6. Taxonomy (NCBI): domain Bacteria; kingdom Pseudomonadati; phylum Pseudomonadota; class Gammaproteobacteria; order Pseudomonadales; family Pseudomonadaceae; genus Pseudomonas; species Pseudomonas sp. Irchel 3F6. Next base: position 212,140 of record NZ_FYDP01000004.1, read on the forward strand.
GACCAGATCGAGTTTGCTGAAGGCACTTTGCAGCAGCATTTTGAACTGGCTTTCCATTTCGGCTTTCGGCAGCGGGGTGTCGCCGCTGAAGAGGCGGGAGGCGGTGCCGCTCAGGGCGTCGAGGAAGTCTTTGGGCGCGAGCATGGGAAATGTCCTGGAAACAATGGCCGGCAGTGTATCACGCAGTGTCTATAGTCAATCCCGTTGCACGGATGCACGCTTTTCGCGCAGGGGGACGGACGGTGGCGCACCGTTGTTGTGCGTATCGGCAAAAGCTTTTCTGCCCGAGCGCTTGCAACAGGGGCCAAGAGATTGAAATGCAGGGTTTTTGCCGAGCTGGCAAGGTTTCTGCTTAGTCACCCTCGACCCATGCACTGATGCAGTCGCTGTGACGAATGCAGTGCGGCAGACGAAGCGGGGAGTTTCGTCTGATGCGGTTAGCTGGCGTCAACGATGCGTTACAAAGCCAGGCACTGCGCTTAGACTTGAGACGGGTTTGTTTTCCTGGGGCAAGTCCACCAATTCGGGAGAGAGTTTCATGAAGCTAGTCACTGCCATCATCAAGCCGTTCAAGTTGGACGACGTGCGCGAGTCGCTGTCCGAAATCGGCGTGCAGGGCATTACCGTCACTGAAGTCAAAGGCTTCGGCCGGCAGAAGGGTCACACCGAGCTGTATCGCGGCGCGGAATATGTGGTCGATTTTCTGCCCAAGGTGAAAATCGACGTGGCCATCGACGACAAGGATCTGGATCGGGTTATCGAGGCGATAACCAAAGCGGCCAACACCGGCAAGATCGGTGACGGCAAGATCTTCGTGGTCAATCTGGAACAGGCGATCCGCATCCGTACCGGCGAAACCGATACCGACGCGATCTAAGCGCCGCCACAAACCCAACGCCCCAGGAGAAAACAATATGACTCTGCGTAAATTCGCAGGGCTAGGCGCCCTGTTGTCCATCGTAATGCCCGGCATCGCCATGGCGGCAGACGAAGTGGCAGCGCCAGTCCTCAATTCCGGCGACACCGCCTGGATGCTCACCTCGACAGCGCTCGTGCTGTTCATGACCATCCCCGGCCTGGCGCTGTTCTACGGCGGTATGGTTCGCTCGAAAAACATTCTTTCCGTGCTGATGCAGTGCTTCGCCATTACCGGTCTGATCAGCATCCTGTGGGTCATTTATGGCTACAGCATTGCCTTCGACACCACCGGCATGGAGCAGGGCGTCGTCAACTTCAATTCGTTCTTCGGTGGCATGGGCAAGGCGTTCCTCGCCGGTGTCACGCCTTCGAGCATCACCGGCCCGGCGGCGCTGTTCCCCGAAGCGGTGTTCATCACCTTCCAGATGACCTTCGCGATCATCACCCCGGCGCTGATCGTCGGTGCGTTCGCCGAGCGCATGAAGTTCTCCGCGATGCTGATCTTCATGGGCATCTGGTTCACTCTGGTTTATGCACCGATCGCGCACATGGTCTGGTCCGGTAACGGCGGCCTGATGTGGGACTGGGGCGTGCTCGACTTTGCTGGCGGCACCGTGGTGCACATCAACGCCGGTATCGCCGGCCTGGTCGCGTGCCTGGTACTGGGCAAGCGCAAAGGCTTCCCGACCACACCGATGGCTCCGCATAACCTCGGCTACACCCTGATGGGCGCGGCGATGCTGTGGGTTGGCTGGTTCGGCTTCAACGCTGGTTCCGCTGCTGCCGCCAACGGCACTGCCGGTATGGCCATGCTGGTTACTCAGATCGCCACCGCCGCTGCGGCACTGGGCTGGATGTTTGCCGAGTGGGTCACCCACGGCAAGCCAAGCGCACTGGGGATTGCTTCGGGCGTGGTCGCCGGTCTGGTCGCGATCACTCCGGCCGCTGGCACTGTAGGCCCGATGGGTGCACTGGTGATCGGTCTGGCCGCAGGCGTGGTGTGCTTCTTCTGCGCCACCACCCTGAAACGCAAACTCGGCTATGACGATTCCCTGGATGCCTTCGGCGTGCACGGCATCGGCGGTATCCTCGGCGCGATCCTCACTGGTGTGTTTGCCGCACCGGCACTGGGCGGCTTCGGCACCGTGACTGACATTGGCGCGCAGGTCTGGATTCAGATCAAAGGCGTCGGCTTCACGGTGATCTACACCGCGATCGTCACTTTCATCATCCTCAAGGTGCTGGACGCCGTCATGGGTCTGCGCGTAACCGAGGAAGAAGAGTCGGTCGGCCTCGATCTGGCACAACACAACGAACGCGGCTACAACCTGTAAGTACGCGCGATAAAAAATTGCCCGGTTCGCCGGGCATTTTTTTGTCCGGGATTTGTCATTCAAGGTGCGGCTGAAAGGATTTTTCTTACGGCTTTGGTCGTCTTTACGACGAGGCTTTTTCTGCGGGCAATCGCTTACATCGCTGCAGGAATATTAGGGCCTTTGTTTTTTTTCAGAGCACGCTAGAATGCGCCCCGAACGAGCGGAGAACTGTATGTGGCAACAGACTCTGATAACCCTGCGGGCAAGGCCCCGGGGCTTTCATCTGGTGACGGACGAGTTGCTCGCAGGCTTGCCTGAACTCAAGACCTGTCGGGTCGGTCTGTTGCATTTGTGGCTGCAGCACACGTCGGCATCGTTGACCATCAACGAGAACGCCGATCCGGCAGTTCGTCGCGACTTCGAACGATTTTTCAATCGCCTGATCCCACAAGGAACAGACGGCTACGAGCACAACGACGAAGGCCCGGATGATCTCCCGGCGCACTTCAAGGCCAGCGTGCTCGGTTGCCAGATCAGTCTGCCGGTTGCGGCAGGGCGGCTGGCACTGGGTACCTGGCAAGGGATTTATCTGGGCGAGCACCGTGAGCATGGCGGTGCCCGTAAAGTCCTCGCCACCTTGCACGGTGAACAGGCATGAGCCGCTGCCGGGCAGCGGCAGAAGATTTTTCAACGGCGGCTTCGACAGTCGCCAAAGCTGGTCTATAACTAATCTGCTTTTGGCAAGTCATGAGGTAGAACATGAGCGACGATGATCTGGAAAACGACGACCTCGAAGTAGGCGACGAAGACGAGGCCGAGGAAGGCCTGGAAGCGGCAGCGGAAGACGTTGCCGAAGATGATGGCGGTGACGACACGCCGGCCCCGGCTGCCAAAGGCAAAGCCAAGGCTGCAGTATCGGTCGACGAGTTGCCGAGCATCGAAGCCAAGAACAAGGAGCGTGACGCCCTGGCCAAGGCCATGGAAGAATTCCTTGCGCGCGGCGGCAAGGTGCAGGAAGTGGAGGCCAACGTGGTCGCCGATCCGCCCAAGAAGCCGGACAACAAGTACGGCAGCCGCCCTATCTGAGGCGCGTCGCTCGCTTGCTGAAAAAGCCCGCCGTCGCTGCGGGCTTTTTCATGCCTGAAATAAATCCGTTGAAAACAAATGGAGTCGCCTGTGGGAGCGAGCCTGCTCGCGAAGAGGGCATGTCAGCCGACATACATGTTGGATGACACACCGCATTCGCGAGCAGGCTCGCTCCCACAGGGTTTGTGGATTATTTCGAGGTGGCATTCCAGCGTGCGAGAACGGCTGGCAAATCGGTCAGGCTGCGGATTTCGGCATCGGGCAAGCGCTCCGCCTCCCAGACCTTGCCCGTCGGGTTGAACCACACCGCGCGCAAGCCTGCCTGCTGAGCGCCGGCAATGTCATCGCCAGGATGATCGCCGACATGCACCGCCGCTGCGGGGCTTACACCGCCGCGCTGCAACGCTTCATGAAACAGCCGCGCATCCGGTTTGGCGATGCCGATGTCTTCGGCGCACAAGGCGAACTTGAAGTAATCCGCCAGCCCCAGCCGGCGCACGTCGGCATTGCCATTGGTGACCACGCCGAGGGCGTAATGATTGGCGAGCAGCTCCAGCAGCGGCTCGACCTCCGGGAACACTTCGATCTGATGCCGCGCATGCAGGAACACTTCAAAAGCCTTGTCAGCCAGATCCGACGCCTCGCCGTGGGCATATCCGGCTTCTTCCAGCGCATGGAACAGCACGCGTCGACGCAGCGCGCTGATGCGGTGCTTGAGTCCCGGTTCGCCCGCCAGCACACGCTCGCGAATCGACCATAAATGCTCCACCGGCACCGCGCCCAGGTTCGACGCATGCTCGCTCAGCCATTCGCGCAACACGGTTTCGGCGCTGGCGATCACCGGAGCGGTGTCCCACAGGGTGTCGTCGAGGTCGAAGGTGATCAACTGAATGCTCATGAATCATCGCCTTTCATGCGTTTGGCCCGGGGATGGGCGCTGTCGTAGACCGCCGCCAGATGCTGGAAGTCGAGGTGGGTATAGATCTGTGTGGTTTTGATATCGGAGTGGCCGAGCAATTCCTGCACCGCGCGCAGATCCTGCGAGGACTCGAGCAAATGGCTGGCGAAGGAGTGCCGGAGCATGTGCGGGTGCAGGTTCTGCCCCAGTTCGCGCTCGCCAGCCAGTTTGACCCGCACCTGAATCGCGCGCGGGCCAAGGCGTCGGCCCTGCTGGCTGACAAATACGGCATCGTCTGCCGGGTTGGTCATTGCGCGTAGCGGCAACCAGTGTTCGAGGGCTTCGCGGGCCTTGGCGCCGACTGGCAGCAGCCGGGTCTTGCTGCCCTTGCCGAGCACCTGAACCATGCCGTCGGCGAGGTCGAGTTGATCGAGATTGAGCCCGGTCAGCTCGGACAGGCGCAGGCCAGAGGAATAGAACAGCTCCAGAATCGCCTGATCGCGCCGGGCGAGAAAATCGTCCTCGACCGCACCTTCCAGCAGCTGCAATGCACGATCGGTATCAAGGGTTTTCGGCAGGCGTCGTTCGCCTTTCGGTGGGGCCAGGCCGGTGGCCGGGTCGTGGTCACACAGGCCTTCGCGATTCAAGTAGTGATAGAGCCCGCGCACCGCCGAGAGCAGGCGGGCGAGGCTGCGCGAGGACTGGCCTTGCGCATGCAACCGGGCGATCAGGCTGCGCAGGCGCTGGATATCCAGCGCGGCCCAACTGCCGATGTTCTGCTTGATGCACCAGCCAAGGACTTTATCGAGGTCGCGGCGATAAGCCGACAGGGTGTGCGGCGACACCTGTCGCTCACTGCGCAGATGTTCGCAGTAAGCGTCCAGTTGTCGTTCCATGGTCAGCGTACCGAGCGCAGCGAGCTGTTGACCCGTGGCAGCACGCGGCCCATGACCTCGGCGATGTAGCTCAGGAACAGGGTGCCGACCGAGCTCTTGTAGTGCTGCGGGTCACGGCTGGCGATGGCCAGAATGCCGTGAATGCCCTGATGGCTGATGGCAACCACGGCGGTCGAGCCGATCTGCTGGCGCTGTTCTTCGCCGAAGAGGAAATCCAGCTCATGTTCACGCAGGCTGCCGCTGACGCTTTTGCCTTCGGTGAGCAGGCCACCGATCGCGGTTTGCGCGTCGGCGTGAGTCACCCAGCGGCCGACCGGTGCGGGGTTGTCGCCGAGCAGGATCAGGCTGACGAAAGGCACCTGGAAATCCTGACGCAGGCTGTCCTCAACGCTGATGACCACGTCTTCCAGGGTCGATGCATCCATCAGCGCGAGAATCAGGCGGCGGGTTTTTTCAAACAGGCGATCGTTGTCACGAGCCACGTCCATCAGATGCGAAAGGCGATGGCGCATCTCGATATTGCGGTCGCGCAGGATGGTCATCTGCCGCTCGACCAGCGACACGGTGTCGCCGCGTCGGTGCGGAATGCGCAACGAGGGCAGCAGCTCTTCGTGCTCGACGAAAAAGTCCGGATGAGCCTCCAGGTAGGCGGCAACTGCGGCTGCCTCGAGGCTCTCGGACGCTGATTCGTCGGCTGGTCGGGCGGGTACCTGTGGCTTGTCGGTCATGATTTCTGCTCGCTCAAAGACGCACTTGTCCTTCGTATACACGCACTGCCGGACCGGTCATCAATACCGGTTCGCCCGGGCCGGCCCACTCGATGGACAGGCGTCCGCCGGGCAGGTCGATCAACAGCGGCGAATCCATCCACCCCTGACTGATGGCCGCCACCGCCGCGGCACAGGCGCCGGTGCCGCAGGCCTGGGTTTCCCCGGCGCCGCGTTCCCAAACACGCAGTTGCGCGCGATGGCGGTCGATGACCTGAAGGAAGCCGACATTGACCCGCGCCGGGAAGCGCGGATGGTGCTCGATCTTCGGCCCCAGTTCATGCACCGGTGCGCTGTTGATGTCGTCCACGCGAATGACCGCATGGGGATTGCCCATCGACACGGCGGCCAGTTCGACCGTGGTGCCATCGACTTCAAGCTGATAGCTGCTGGCCTGGGCCGGCGCCTGGAATGGAATGTCTGCCGGCACCAGGCGCGGCGCGCCCATGTTCACGCCGATCTGGCCGTCGTTACGCACGTCCAGTTCAATGATGCCGCCCTTGGTCTCGACGCGGATCTGCCGTTTGGCGGTCAGACGCTTGTCGAGCACGAAGCGGGCGAAGCAGCGCGCACCGTTGCCGCATTGCTCCACTTCCGAGCCGTCGGAGTTGAAGATCCGGTAGCGGAAATCCACATCCGGGTTGCTCGGCGCTTCGACGATCAGCAATTGGTCGAAACCGATACCGGTGTGGCGGTCGCCCCATTGCTTGGCGTGTTTGGGCTGAATGTGCGCGTGCTGGCTGACCAGGTCGAGGACCATGAAGTCGTTGCCCAGGCCGTGCATTTTGGTAAAACGCAGCAGCATGGGTTACTCCGGCAGCAGGCTTTCGCCGGCAAACAGCTCGGCCACGGTTTCGCGGCGACGCACTTCAAAAACCTGATCACCATCCACCAGCACCTCGGCGGCACGGCCACGGGTGTTGTAGTTGGAGCTCATCACAAAACCGTAGGCGCCGGCCGAATGCACCGCCAGCAGATCGCCTTCTTCCAGCGCCAGTTCGCGGTCCTTGGCGAGGAAGTCACCGGTTTCGCAGATCGGGCCGACGATGTCGTACTTGCGTGCAGCGCTGTCGCGCGGTTTCACCGCGGTGACGTCCATCCATGCCTGATACAGCGCTGGACGGATGAGGTCGTTCATCGCCGCATCGACGATGGCGAAATCCTTGTGCTCGGTGTGCTTGAGGTATTCGACCTGTGTCAGCAACACGCCGCCATTGGCAACGATGAAGCGGCCTGGCTCGAACACCAGCGCCAGATCACGCCCGTCGAGACGTTCGCGCACGGCTTTGATGTAGTCGGCAGCCAGCGGCGGCTCCTCATCGCGGTAACGCACGCCCAGGCCGCCACCGAGATCGATGTGGCGCAGGTGAATGCCGCAATCGCCGAGGCGGTCGACCAGATCCAGCAGGCGATCGAGCGCATCAATGAACGGCGGCAGGGTGGTCAGTTGCGAACCGATATGGCAGTCAACACCGACCACTTCCAGGTTCGGCAGATGCGCGGCGCGCACGTACACGTCTTCGGCATCGGCAATGGCGATGCCGAACTTGTTCTCTTTGAGACCGGTGGAAATGTACGGGTGGGTGCCGGCATCGACGTCCGGGTTCACGCGTAGCGAAACCGGGGCGCGAACACCCAGCTCGGCGGCGACTACTTGCAGGCGCTCGAGCTCATCGGTGGACTCGACGTTGAAGCAGTGTACGCCGACTTCGAGGGCGCGGCGCATGTCGTCACGGGTCTTGCCGACGCCGGAGAAAACGATCTTGTCGGCGCTGCCACCAGCGGCCAGTACACGTTCCAGCTCGCCACGGGAAACGATGTCGAAACCGGCGCCGAGACGGGCCAGGACATTCAGTACGCCGAGGTTGGAGTTGGCTTTGACCGCGAAGCAGACCAGATGCGGCATACCGGCCAGCGCATCGGCGTAGGCCAGATATTGCGCTTCGATGTGCGCGCGCGAGTAGACATAGGTGGGCGTGCCGAAGCGGTCGGCGATGGCGGACAGCGCCACACCTTCCGCGAACAGCTCCCCGCCACGGTAGTTAAAAGCGTCCATGGCGATCCCTTAGTAAACGTCGTGCTTGTGAGCCTTGGATGGCTGCTTCTGCGAAGACTGGGCTTGTTCGGCCGGGTCCTGATCGTCATCCGGCAGGTACAGCGGGCCTTTTTGACCACAGGCCGAAACGAGGCAGGCAACCGCGACGAGCGCAGCAAGGGAAGAGATCAGGCGCTTCATGGCGAAATCCTTGAAAATGCGTTAATTGCGCCGGAGTATACCGGCCACCCGGCAGCTTGCCTATGCGAGGGGGTTCCCGTCCGGCGGGGCTCCTGTGATGCGCATCATCCCTGTGGGAGCGAGCCTGCTCGCGAAGGCGTCGGCAAATTCAACAGGCTCGTTGCCTGACACACCGCTTTCGCGAGCAGGCTCGCTCCCACGGGGGCGGTGCTGGATGGGCCGACAGGTGCTTGGTCGTTAATCTTTGCAATCGGTCGGCAGCGTCCGTATCTTTCGGCGCTTGAGCCTGATCAGACATTTTTGAGGTTGCCGCAATGAGTTTGTCCGAAGCCCGTTTCCACGATCTGGTCGATGCTACCCAGCAGACGCTGGAAGATATCTTTGATGACAGCGACCTGGATATCGACCTGGAGAGCTCGGCAGGTGTCTTGACCGTCAAGTTCGAAAATGGCTCGCAGCTGATCTTCAGCCGCCAGGAGCCGTTGCGTCAGCTGTGGCTGGCGGCCGTGTCCGGTGGTTTCCACTTCGACTATGACGAAGAAAGCGAGCGCTGGATGTGCGACAAGAGCGAAGAGCAATTGGGCGAAATGCTTCAGCGCCTCGTAAAGCAGCAGGCTGGCGCCGAATTCGATTTCGAAGGTCTGTGATTCGTGACGGATGCAGCGCCTGTTCGCCCGCCGAAACCGCTCTACAGCAACGTCAGCCCGGCGGTGCCTTCGCCGTGCACGGGCGTATGTCGGCTGGACGAACAGAAAGTCTGTCTCGGCTGCGCGCGCCACGTTGAGGACATTCGCGAGTGGCGCTCGGCGGATGATCAGCGGCGCCGGGTGATTTGCCAGCAGGCTACCGCACGAAAGTCCCAAGCCTGTTGATATTGTGGCGAGGGGATTTATCCCCGTTGGGTCGCGTAGCGGCCCCAAAATCTATACGGCTGCTGCGCAGCCGAACGGGGATAAATCCCCTCGCCACAAGGGTTTCACCCAGGCAAAAAAGGGCGTGACTTGTATATTTTTTGAGCTGTGATAGTGTCCGCGAACGCCTCAAACCACCGAGGCACGGTGAAAACCCCGTCTTTTTTGGCGGGGTTTTGCTTTTTTTGTGCAGAAGAAAGGAGTCTGCCTGGATCATGACCGCACCTTCCATCACCCTTACCCGTCTGGACGTGCAACGTCTGGAGCGCCTGATCGACAGCCTGAGCGACAAAGACCAGGCTGCGCCGGGCGTGATTGCGCTGCAAACCGAGCTGGACCGCGCCGATACCGTGGTCGGCCACGATGAAGTGCCCGCCGATGTCGTGACCATGAATTCCCGCGTGCATTGCCGCGAAGAAGGCAGTGGCAAGGATTACCACCTGACGCTGGTCTATCCCAAGGACGCCAACGCCGACGAAGGCAAAATTTCCATTCTGGCGCCGGTCGGCAGTGCGCTGCTGGGCCTGAAGGTCGGTCAGCATATCGATTGGCCGGCGCCGGGCGGCAAATCGCTGAAACTGACCTTGCTGGAAGTGGAATCGCAACCGGTCAACGGCGGCGCCTTTCCCGAATAAATCCCCGCTTCAAACCTGTTCGAGCGCTTCATTCAACGAGCGCTCCAGGTCCGCCTTGTAGCGCAGATACAGATTGCTTGAACTGTGCCCGTCACCGAGCAGACCCGACAGGTCGAGGTCGGTGATGTAGCAGCGATAACGCTCGGTCTCGCGACGCTGCTCGACGATCTCCCGGGCGACCACGCTGAACAACTGGTCGCCATGCTCCAGCTCGCTGAATTCCCGCTGATTGCAATACAGGGTGACCTGCACTTCACCGGGTGCGGCTTTGCCGATGATTGCCTGCACGTCGTAGAACGGTTTGTTTACCGGCGTCTGCGGTGCCGGTCGGGTTTCGACCCTGCGCGAGCGCCCCGGGCCTGACGGCAACAGCTGGTAATACAAAGTCTCGGGGCTGCCCGCAGGGCCACCGTCCATCGGCAATTGCGCTTCACGGCGGTACTGGATCGATTGCAGAAAACGCTGCAGCGGCACCAGCAGACTCTGCTCGTCGTGGTATGGCAGCTGCTGTTGCCACAGCGCATTGAATTCATCCAGCACGTACAGCTCCGCCTGCTGTTCGCTGATGCGATAGAACACCTGAATGCACTCCGGCTGACCCATCGGCAGGATCAGCGCGAGGTCGTGATCTTCCAGCGCCATCGGGTCGAGGTGCAGCGGGCTGTAGCGCGGTTGTTCTTCGCCCAGATAATCGAGCAGTGCCGGCAGGGTGGCGAGGGCGACATGGTTGACCTGACCCGGCACCAGCTCCAGCACGTGATAGTGCTGTTGTACCTGAATCAGGTAGCGATGATTCAAGTCACTGAGCAACAGGGTCTGCGCGTTGTCGACGATTTCTTCGACGCGGCGGGCAATGAATTGCGCGCGGTTGTGGCAGAAGCAGCGCACTTTCAGCGACGGCTGCACCGGGCCGCGCGGCAGGTTGTTGAGGTAATCGCGCAGGCAGTCGAGCAGCGCATGCGGGCCGTCGAAACGATTGACCAGCACTTCGTTCCAGCTGTTGAGCGTGACCTGATCGAGGGTCAGCACCAGGTTCTCGCGCACGCCGGCATAGCTCAGCGAGTCGGTGCGTTCGGTGGTCATCAAAATATTCAGATCACGGTGATGCTTGAGCGGATCGACGCCGACGTTGATCAGCAGCAGCACTTCGCTGGGCACGGCGGCGCGCAGCAAGGGCTCTTCGGCGACGGTGGACAAGGGCAGGGCGATGCACTGCTGCAGGCTGCCGAGCAGGTTGAACAGCTCGAACTCGCTCAAGTCGCTGGTGCCCGGATGCAGGGCCAGGCGCGTACTGCTGTCGATCACGCCGTTGCGGTGGCACCAGGTCAGCAGTTCAAGTAGCTCGCGACTGCGCTTGATCGGCGCGAAATGTTCCCACTCCAGCGCCGTCAGGCTGCCGTTGTACAAACCCCACTGGGTCTGCCCCGGCTCCTTTTTGTTCGGCGACTGCACCAGGGTCAGGGTGTCTTCGGCCAGGTCCGGGGCGATGCCCGGATTGATGAACTCGACCTTGTCGGCCTTGCGCTCGAATGCCGCGTAGAGTCGACGGCCAAGCACATTGAGGTCGCGCTTGTTGATCAGGCTGACAGTCTGTTCGCTGCGGGCGAACTGGGTCAGGAAGCGATAGCTGTAGTTGAGTTCGTTGACCAGCGCGCGGCGCTCGGCGCTGACCTGGCGGACTTTCCACTGACTGCGGCTGTCGAGCAGCGCCAGTTGCCGCTGATCCCAGTGCCACTCGCCGGCCAGGCGTTCGAGCAGTGCGCGCTGCCAACCCTGACTGCGGCTGTTGCCGGTGAGCTTGCGGTTGACCTTCAGATACAGCGCGCGGCGCACCAGCTCAAGACGTTCCGGCTCGTTGCGGGCGAGCAGGTATTCCTCGATACGCCGGTACACGACCATGTACGGGTCAAGCTCATCGAGATCGAGCTGATTGGCGAACACGGCTTTCTTGAAGCGCAGGCTCAGGCACTGCACCTGCGGATGTTCGCTGGCGTACACCTCGGTCAGCAGCAGTTTGAGCACCGACTTGTAGGGCGACTCGATGCCTTTGAACAACTGCCACAACCCGGCACCGATGAATTCCCCGGGCGGAATGGTCGCCATCGGCCCGAGATCGAGGGTTTCATCGGCGCGAATAAAGCGTTTGGACAGCAGGGTGTGGGTGTAAGCGTCGTAGGCTGTTTCTTCATAGACTGGCACCAGCCACCAGATCGGCGTGCGCCCGGCCAGCCAGATCGCCGTGCGATAAAACTCGTCGAGCAGCAGATAGTGCTGGGTGCTGCCGCAGTTTTCCGAACTGAGCTGAGCATCACGTTCGCCTTTGACGAAGCGCGCCGGGTCGATCAGGAAGAAATGCGCTTCGGCACCCTGGCTCGCGGCCCAGGTTTCCAGCAACTGGCATTTCTTGCGTAGCTCGGCGAGTTCGCTTTCGCTCAGATCTGGGGCATGGCAGACCCACACATCCATGTCGCTCTGATCGGCCTGTGCCAGCGTGCCGAGGCTGCCCATCAGGAACAAACCGTGAATCGGTCGCGGCGGGTTGCTGCCATGGCGCGGTTTGTAAGAAAACGAGCGGGTCAGGCGCTGCGCCTCGGTCAGCGCATTGGCGTCCGGCTCATAATTCGAGAGACCGGCCGGCGTACTGCCCGAGACATAGCCGGGCAGCAACGGATGATTGACGTGAAAGAACAGCGGCAACAGCGTCAGCACGCTTTGCTGGCGCGTCGACAAACCTTCGAGGGCGCGGCCGAGGCGGCCTTCATTGAGTTTGAGAAAACGGGCGCGCAGTTGGCTGAGCACCTTGCGGTCGATGCCTTCGTCCAGGTCGGGGCGGATTTCGTGGGTGCGCGTCATGTCAGCTCAAACCGGCTTGCAGGCTCGGACGTAGAGGGTCTCGGAATGGCCGCAGTTTAGCCTCTGCGCAGCAGGAGGTTTAAGCTGAATTTGTTTTTTGACGTCAGATTTTCATCGGCAGTGATCAGGCTGGCCCGCGGAAATCCCGTGGCAGGAGTTTCCGTGGGCAAAGTCGGAAAAAGTCAGGCGGTTTCCTGCTCTCTCAGAATCGTCAGTACGGTCTGCACGTTTTGCGCGGCATCGCGGCCGAGGCTGGTCAGATAACCGCCATCGGGCTGGTCGGTTAGTTCTTTTTCGAAGAGGCGTTTGGCGGCGGCTATGTGTTTCGGGGCAGCGGTCTGATGAATTTTCAGACCTTCCTGGGAACTGTCCAGGTTGAAGAGTGCAAGGACTTCCAGTTCGGCAACCAACTCAGGGGTAAGCGACATAAGGACTCCAGACTTTCTAGGAATTGGACGACAGCGCCTCTAAGGTGAACCCGCTGGTGCAGCATGTCCAGTGCTCGGATCAGGGGATTTTGTCTTGAGGCGAATTCCAGTGTAGTCCGCATAAAAAAGATCGCAGCCTTCGGCAGCTCCTACAGAAGATTGGTGCAGGAGCTGCCGAAGGCTGCGATCTTTTGATCTTAGAGCTTTTCCGGTGGCAGCTCTGGCAATGCGCGCAAGGCCGCTTCATACCATTCGGTGTTGAACGCGCGGTCTTCATCGAGCATCGCGTCAATCTCATAGGCAAGCACGTGAGCCATGAGGTTGAGGATCTCTTCGCGCTCCATACCGACCAGAGTCAGCTTGTTCAATGTCGCCTTGGCCGCTGGGGGGGTGTCGCTTTCGATCTGGTTCTCGATGGCTTCGATCAGCGTCGCTTCGGTGAATGCTTCTTCGTCGTCATCGTTGACGATATCTGTCGGCTCGCTCATGGCAGGCTCCTCAGGGAAAGGCGCCAGTTTACCCGCATTCAGCGGCGTGATGCTGCTGGCGGGAAACGTCGCGGCGATCTATAAACAGGCACTGCCCACCCCGCACGGCCTGGAGGCTCTGTGATGTTCAAGCTCTACGGATTTGCTGTCAGCAACTACTACAACATGGTCAAACTGGCGCTGCTGGAAAAAGGCCTGCCCTTCGAAGAGGTGACGTTCTACCCGGCGCAAACCCCGGAGTCACTGGCGATCAGCCCGCGCGGCAAGGTCCCGGTGCTGGGCGTCGACGCCGGTTATATCAACGAAACCGCGATCATTCTCGAATACCTCGAACAATCACAAAAGGGCACGCCGCTCCTGCCCAGCGATCCGTTCGAGCGCGCGCAGGTATTGGCGATTGCGAAGGAGATCGAGTTGTACATCGAGTTGCCGGGGCGTGCCTGCTATGGCGAGGCGTTTTTCGGTATGACGTTGCCGGAGGCGATCAAAGAGAAGACCCGGACGGAGCTGCTGCTGGGCTTCGCGGCACTCGGCCGCCACGGCCAGTTCGCCCCGTATGTGGCGGGTGACAGCCTGAGCATTGCCGATTTGTATTTCCTCTACAGCGTGCCGCTGGCCTGTGCGGTCGGGCAGAAGCTGTTCGGGATTGATCTGCTGGCCGAGATGCCGCAGGCGAAGGCGCTGCTGGAGCGGTTAGAGCAGAATCCGCATGTGCAGAAGATTGCCGCTGACAAGGATGCGGCGATGCCGGCGTTTTTGGCGATGATTGCTGCCAAAAAGTGAATTATATAGCGCTCTGAAGGACGCCTTCGCGAGCAGGCTCGCTCCCACATTGAGTCGGTGGTGAACACAATTTTGTGAACATCCAGAATCCCGGTGGGAGCGAGCCTGCTCGCGAAGCTCTTGGCTTTTAGCGGCTGGCGATTAGGGCCTGACCGCGCGCCACCGCAGCCTTGACCTGCGTCGGCGCAGTCCCGCCGATATGATCGCGGGCATTCACCGAGCCTTCCAGGGTCAGCACGGCAAACACGTCCTGCTCGATCTGATCGCTGAACTGACGCAGTTCTTCGAGGCTCATCTCGGCCAGATCCTTGCCGGTGTCGACGCCGTATTTCACCGCGTGGCCAACGATTTCATGGCAATCACGGAACGGCAGGCCACGGGGCACCAAGTAGTCCGCCAGGTCGGTCGCCGTGGAGAAACCGCGCAGTGCCGCTTCACGCATGATCGCGTGTTTCGGCTTGATCGCCGGGATCATGTCGGCAAACGCGCGCAGCGAATCGCGCAGGGTGTCGGCGGCGTCGAACAGCGGCTCCTTGTCTTCCTGATTGTCCTTGTTGTAGGCCAGCGGCTGGCCCTTCATCAGGGTCAGCAGGCCCATCAGCGCGCCGAAGACGCGGCCGGTCTTGCCGCGTACCAGTTCGGGCACGTCAGGGTTTTTCTTCTGCGGCATGATCGAGCTGCCAGTGCAGAAACGATCCGGCAGATCGATGAACTGGAACTGCGCGCTGGTCCACAGCACCAGCTCTTCGGAGAAGCGCGACAGGTGCATCATCGCGATGCTTGCGGCCGAGCAGAATTCGATGGCGAAGTCGCGATCGGAAACGTTGTCCAGCGAGTTGCCGCCGACGGCGTCGAAGCCGAGCAGTTGCGCGGTGTATTCGCGGTCGATCGGGTAGGTGGTGCCGGCCAGCGCGGCGCTGCCCAATGGCATGCGGTTGGTGCGCTTGCGGCAGTCGACCAGACGCTCGTAGTCGCGGCTGAGCATTTCGAACCAGGCCAGCATGTGGTGCCCGAAAGTTACCGGCTGCGCGGTCTGCAAGTGGGTGAAGCCCGGCATGATGCTTGCGGCCTCACGCTCGGCTTGCTCCAGCAGGCCCTTTTGCAAGCGGGTGATCTCGGCGAGGATCAGGTCGATTTCATCGCGCAGCCACAGACGGATGTCGGTGGCGACCTGGTCGTTGCGGCTGCGCCCGGTGTGGAGCTTTTTACCGGTGACGCCGATGCGGTCGGTCAGGCGTGCTTCGATGTTCATGTGCACGTCTTCGAGGTCGACGCGCCAGTCGAACTGGCCGGCCTCGATTTCGCCCTGAATGGTCTTCAGGCCATCGATGATGCTGTCGCGCTCGGCATCGGTCAGCACGCCGACCTTGGCCAGCATGGTGGCGTGGGCAATTGAGCCCATGATGTCGTGGCGATACAGGCGCTGGTCGAAAGTGACGGAGGCGGTGAAGCGGGCGACGAAGGCGTCGACGGGTTCACTGAAGCGGCCGCCCCAGGACTGATTGGTCTTGTCAGTGCTCATGAATTCGCTCGTATCGGCTTGAAGAAATGGCGTGAAACGCTGGCGCGGATAATAACAGGGTTGCCAATCCTGTCGCTGACACCGGTCGATACGTTTTTTCGCGGATGTGTCAGGCATGTCCGGCGCGGTCTGCAAGGAATTTACAAAAGGATATTTTTTGATTGAGCAATATCGTTCCGACGAACGTCTACAGTGGACATAAGGGTCGGTGCGAATGCGGATCATGCAAAGGTCCGGCCACTGGCTATAAGAAGAGGGGGCGGGTGAGTTGTACAACGGTCACCCACCGCGAGAAACGCAGGAAACACTGGGCTCTGAGCCGTTCGACCCGGACGCTGGCAAATATTGCTGGCCGACGTACGGCACTTTTTGGCGCTCGGGCTAGTCTTAGCGTGGATCGCGGTGACGGAGGTCACTACACCTGTCTACGCTATCCTTGTGCGAGACTCACGCAGGAATCCAGCGCAATATGAATGTCCTGATCGTTGATGACGAACCCCTGGCTCGCGAGCGCCTAAGCCGTATGGTGAGCGAGCTCGAGGGTTACACAGTCCTGGAGCCCAGTGCCACGAATGGCGAGGAGGCGTTAGCGCTGATCGACAGCCACAAGCCGGATATCGTGCTGCTCGATATCCGCATGCCGGGCCTCGATGGCCTGCAGGTTGCTGCCCGACTGTGCGAACGAGAGACGCCGCCGGCCGTGGTGTTTTGCACCAGTCCCGATGAATTTGCCGTGGAAGCCCTGCAGGCCAGCGCCGTGGGCTATGTGGTGAAACCTGTGCGAACCGAACACTTGAATGAAGCCCTGAAGCGGGCTGAACGTCCCAACCGGGCGCAACTCTCGGCCCTGACCCGTCCCGCTGCCGAAAGTGGCAACGGCCCACGCAGCCACATCAGCGCACGGACCCGTAAAGGCATCGAGCTGATTCCGCTGGATCAGGTGGTCTACTTCATCGCCGACCACAAATACGTGACCCTGCGTCATGAAGCCGGCGAGGTGCTGCTCGACGAACCCCTCAAAGCCCTCGAAGACGAATTCGGCGAACGCTTTGTGCGTATCCACCGCAACGCGCTGGTCGCTCGCGACCGCATCGAGCGCTTGCAACGCACACCACTGGGACATTTCCAGTTGTTCCTCAAAGGCCTCAATGGCGATGCGCTGATTGTCAGTCGGCGGCATGTTGCCGGTGTGCGCAAGATGATGCAGGGGCTGTGACCCGGTCTTCGCCGGGCCTTTCGAGTTCTTTTACCCGGCATGGCAGGCCAGGGAGGCCGCGCCGGTTCTGATTCAGGTCAAAGTGAAATTGACTGAGCTGTTATTATCCGCGGTATCTATTCAGTACGGATTGTTCCATGTCCCCTCGCGAAATCCGCATCGCCACCCGTAAAAGTGCGCTGGCCCTCTGGCAGGCCGAATACGTCAAAGCCCGTCTCGAGGCGGCCCACCCGGGCCTGCTGGTGACGCTGGTGCCCATGGTCAGTCGCGGTGACAAGCTGCTCGACTCGCCACTGTCGAAGATCGGCGGCAAGGGCCTGTTCGTCAAGGAACTGGAAACCGCGCTGCTGGAAAACGAAGCTGATATCGCCGTGCATTCGATGAAAGACGTGCCGATGGACTTCCCGCAAGGCCTGGGCCTGTTTTGCATCTGCGAGCGTGAAGACCCGCGCGATGCTTTCGTCTCCAACACCTACGCCAGTCTTGAAGCGCTGCCTGCCGGTGCCATCGTCGGCACCTCGAGCCTGCGTCGGCAGACGCAATTGCTGGCGCGTCGCCCGGATCTGCAGATCCGGTTCCTGCGTGGCAACGTCAACACCCGTCTGGCCAAGCTCGACGCCGGCGAGTACGACGCGATCATCCTCGCCGCTGCCGGCCTGATCCGCCTGGGTTTCGAAGATCGCATCACTTCGGCGATCAGTGTCGATGACAGCCTGCCGGCCGGTGGCCAGGGCGCGGTCGGCATCGAATGCCGCAGCGCCGACCACGAAATCCACGCCTTGCTCGCGCCTTTGCATCACGCCGATACCGCTTCGCGAGTGAATGCGGAACGCGCCCTCAACAAACATTTGAACGGCGGCTGCCAAGTGCCGATCGCCTGCTACGCCGTGCTTGAAGGCGAGCAGTTGTGGTTGCGCGGTCTGGTCGGTGAGCCGAGCGGCGGCAAGCTTCTCAGTGCCGAAGCCCGGGCGCCGCGTGCCGACGCGGAAACCTTGGGTGTGCAGGTCGCTGAAGACTTGCTCAAGCAAGGCGCTGACGACATTCTCAAAGCTGTCTACGGCGAGGCGGGTCACGAGTGACAGCCTGGCGCCTGCTGCTGACGCGCCCGGCAGACGACTGCGCGGCGCTGGCCGAACAGCTGGCCGGGCACGGGATTTTCAGCAGTTGTCTGCCGCTTTTGGACATTGTTCCGCTGCCGGTCTCTGACACTATTCGCCAAGCGATTTCGCGATTGCCCGCTTGCAGCGCAGTGATCGTGGTCAGCAAACCGGCGGCGCGGATCGCGGTGGACTTGCTCAAGTCTGAAGGCGCGCCGCCATTGAGCATGCCGTGGTTCAGCGTCGGCGCGGCGACCGCAGGCATTCTTCGCGAACACGGTCTCGATGTGAGCTTTCCGGTTGACGGCGATGACAGTGAAGCCTTGCTGCAATTGCCGCGTCTGCGCGAGGCGGTCAGCCAGCCCGGCGCGCAGGTGATGATCCTGCGCGGCGAGGGCGGTCGTGAACTGCTCGCCGAGCGCCTGCGCGCGCTTGGTGCTAGTGTCGAGTATCTGGAGTTGTATCGCCGTGAACTGCCAGCCTACCCGCTGAACGAGCTGCCACGGCGGATCGAAGCGGAACGCTTGAACGGGCTGGTGGTCAGCAGTGGACAGGGTTTCGAGCACCTGCGGCAGATGGCCGGTGATGCCTGGCCGAAGATCGCGCCGTTGCCGTTGTTTGTTCCAAGTCCGAGAGTCGCCGAGCTGGCACGTGCCGCCGGGGCTCAAACAGTTGTGGATTGCCGCGGCGCGAGTGCCGCGGCTTTGCTGACGGCGTTACGGGAATGTCCCGTGCCGTTTTCTAATGCAAAGGATGGATACGTGAGCGAAACAGCCTTGCCAAAAGATGACGTCCAGCCTGCGCTCGATGCCCAGGTTGAAACTCCACCACCGGCCAAAGAGCCGCGCCGAGGCAATGGACTGGCAATTGTCGCCCTGCTGCTCGGCGCCGCCGGTGTCGCCATTGGCGGCTGGGGTGTCTGGCAGGTGCGCCACCTGCAGAACAACACGCAGCAACAGTCGAGTCAGGTGCAGGCGCTGAACGATCAGGCGCAGAGTCTGAAGCTCAACGAACAGCGTCTGACCGAACGCCTGGCGCAGCTGCCCGGTGCTGACGAGCTCGCCGAGCGCCAGCGTCTGGTCACGCAATTGCAGGGCGATCAGCAGCGCCTCAATCAACGTCTGGAAACCGTCCTCGGCGCCAGCCGCAAGGACTGGCGTCTGGCCGAGGCCGAGCACTTGCTGCGTCTGGCCAGCCTGCGCCTTTCAGCGCTGCAGGACATCAGCAGCGCCCAGGCACTGGTGCAGGGCGCCGATGAAATTCTCCGTGAGCAGAACGATCCGGGTTCCTTCGCCGCGCGCGAGCAAGTGGCGAAAACCCTGGTCGCCTTGCGCAGCACCGAACAGCCGGATCGCACCGGGCTGTTCCTGCGTCTCGGCGCGCTGCGCGATCAGGTCATCGACCTCACCGAGCTGGCGCCGGAGTACAAGGATCGCGGCGAGTCGCTGCTGGGGCTGACCGCCGATGGCGATGGCGCCGGTCGCTGGGCGCAGTGGTGGGACAAGGTGTCGCGCTATATCCGCATCGATTTCAACGCTGACAAAAACGTCAAACCGCTGCTGGCCGGGCAAAGCCTGAGCCAGGTGCGCCTGGCCCTGAGCCTGGCGCTGGAGCAAGCGCAGTGGGCGGCGCTCAACGGTCAGGCGGCGGTGTACACCCAGGCGCTGGCCGAGGCACGCGATGTGCTCAAGGGCAATTTCAACCCGGACAATCCGCAAAGCAAAGTCATGCTCGAACAGGTCTCCGAGCTGAGCAAGGAGCCGGTCACCGTCAAGACGCCGGATCTGACCGGTACCTTGAGTGCGGTGCAGGGGTATCTGGAGCGGCGTAACGTCAATGCTGAAGAATCGGTGAAACCGTTCGCCAAGCCTGCCGCCAATGCTGCGCAGGAGGCGACCCCATGAAGCGCCTCTATGTAATCGTGTTTCTGGTCATCGCCGCGACGGCAGCGCTGGGCCTGGCGATTGCCGAGCATTCCGGTTACGTGCTGGTGGCGTACAAGAGCTTCCGTTACGAGTCGAGCCTGTGGGCGACACTGGCGGTGATCGCGGTGCTGTGGCTGCTGTTCTGGGGCATCAAGGTACTGGTCGAGCTGGTGATGACCTCCACCGGCGTGGTCAATCCGTGGTCGCGACGCAATCGCAGCCGCCGCGTGCAAGTGGCGATCGAGCACGGGCAGCTGGATCTGGCTGAAGGTCGCTGGGCCAGTGCGCAACGGCATCTGACCCGCGCGGCGGAAGCCGAGCGCCAACCATTGCTTTATTACCTCGGCGCCGCACGTGCGGCGAACGAGCAGGGCCAGTACGAAGAAAGTGATCGTTTGCTCGAACGCGCGCTGGAGCGTCAGCCGCAAGCCGAATTGGCAATTGCCCTCAGTCACGCCCAACTGCAAACCGACCGTGGCGACACCGACGGTGCGCTGGTGACCTTGCAGGCAATGCATGAACGGCATCCGCGCAGCGCGCAGACGTTGCGTCAATTGCAACGTCTGCATCAGCAGCGTGGCGAATGGTCGGCGGTGATTCGTTTGCTGCCTGAGTTGCGCAAGGACAAAGTGCTGCCGCCGGCAGAACTGGCCGAGCTCGAACGGCGCGCCTGGGGTGAGAACCTCTCGCTGGCAGCGCATCGTGAAGAAGACGGTACGGTGGGTCTGCAATCGCTCAAGCGGGCGTGGGAACAGCTGACTTCGGCGCAGCGTCAGGAAGCACCTTTGGTACTGGCCTATGCCGAGCAATTGCGCCAGCTGGGCGCTCAGGTCGAGGCCGAAGAGGTCCTGCGAGCAGCGCTCAAGCGCAAATACGACAGCCATCTGGCGCGGCTTTATGGTCTGGTTCGTGGCAGTGATCCTGCGCGTCAGTTGCAGACGGCCGAAGGCTGGCTCAAGGAGCACCCGGCCGATCCGAGCCTGCTGCTGACCCTTGGACGCCTGTGTCTGCAAACCAGCCTTTGGGGCAAGGCCCGTGACTATCTGGAAAGCAGTCTGCGCGTGCAGCGCAATCCGGAGACCTGTGCGGAGTTGGCCCGTCTGCTTGCACAGCTTGGCGATACCGAGCGCAGCAATCAGTTGTTCCAGGAAGGTCTGGGGCTGCTTGATGAACGCCTGCTGGCGGCGCCTCTGCCAGTCCCGGCGAAGGTATGAATGGCGAGGGAGGTTGCTCCCTCGTGAACTTCGATGACCGAAAATTCCCCTTCTTTGCGCTCTACAGACAAAGTCCTACAAAGCGCTTCACCGTTTCCTATCGAGCCTGTCGGGTTTTCCCTACACCTGTGGTGAACTGTCGCCAGGCCCTTGCCTTGAAAGGCTGACACGCTTTCCTCTACCGTAACCGTCTGTCTCTACTGTTACGGAAAAGCCATGTCGTTGGCCTGCTCACGCTCCTTGTTCTTCATGGCTTTCATTGCGGGGGCCTTTGCTCTGGGAGCTTCCTATTACCTCGAATACGCGGTCGGACTGACGCCTTGCAGTCTGTGCCTGGTGCAGCGGTTGTTCCTCACATTGCTGTGCATCGGCTGCGGCGTGGCGGCGGTGCATGGCCCCCGGCGCGTTGGCTTATGGTGGTACTGGCTGTTTGCGCTCGGCGCCAGTCTGGGGGGAACCACCGCTGCGTGGCGGCAGGTGTTGATTCAGAGTGACTCCATGCTGCAACTGGTCAAATGCTCGCCGACCGTGGAGTCACTGTTCAGCGACCTGCCGTGGATCTGCGCTTTGCAACGGATGTTCAACGGCGGCGCCGATTGTGCGGACATCTCCTGGACACTGTTCGATTTGAGCATCCCGGAATGGAGCCTGCTGTTTTTTGTCGGGGTGTCGATCCTTGCGGTTTATCAGTTGTTGCGTCTGATCTGGAGCGCTCTGCAACGACCGGTCAGCGACGAAGCGTCGCACCACCTGCTGGTCAGGGATTAAACACTTGTATGAACTTTATCTCCTGCGTACCTTGAAGCCATAGGCGTGCGGGCATAATCTGGCCGGCACGTGTCATTGGATTTATGTTGCTCGATGACGCTCTGCCCGATCGTCCACCAGTCAAATCAGAACAGGGGCGCGGGTGTAGAGCAGCATGACCCACAAGGGAAGAGAGATCGCCATGCTCGAAAGTTGTCAGAATGCTCAGGAACGTTGGGGTGGGGTTCATCTGCTGATCGACCGCTGGTTGCAGGAGCGTGAAGAGCTGATCGGCGCCTACGACAAGCTCGGTGCGCAGCCTGAGTCGCTGTCCGAGAGCCGCAAGCCTTTGCAGGAATTCTGCGGCGTGCTGGTCGATTACGTATCGGCGGGGCACTTCGAAATCTATGAACAGCTGACTGGCGAAGCCAAGGCGTTCAACGACAAGCGCGGTCTGGAACTCGCCGAGACCATATACCCGCGCATCGACGTCATTACCGAGAAGCTGCTCGCGTTCAACGACCTGTGCGATGAAGGCAAATGCGTTGCGGAGAAATTCAAGGAATTGGGCGGCTTGCTGCATGAGCGTTTCGAACTTGAAGACTGCCTGATCGAAGTGCTGCACACGGCACACAAGGAAGAATATTCGGTTCAGGCCTGATCCACGTCCTTCATGAAAAACGGTGCGCCCGCAAGCGCACCGTTTTTTTATGCCTGATCAGCTCGTCGCACCACGCAACTCCACTTCAAAAACCAGAGGCGTGAACGGCGCAATCAGGTCGCCGGCACCGTCGGCGCCATAGGCCTGATCCGATGGAATCACCAGCCGCCATTTCGCCCCCACCGGCATGTTCTGCAAGGCGGTGCGCCAACCGGCAATCACGCTGTCGAGGTTGAACCATTGCGGCTGGGTGTTCTGATCGAACACGGTGCCGTCCGGCAGCTTGCCGACATACAGCACCTGCACTTTGCCGTCCGGGCCGGCCTTGGTGCCAGTGCCCGGAACCAGTTCAGTCAGGAGGATGCCATCGGCCAGTTCCTTCACCCCCGGTTTGGCTTTTTCTGTGCTGAGAAAGCGTTGCTCGTTTTCCATCGCAGCATCGCTCGACTGCCGTGAAGCCTGCTCGGCATTTTGCGATTCATGGTCGGCCAGAATCTGTTCGATACGCGCTTCACTCAGCGCCAGTGGCTTGCCCTGATATGCCTGTTGCAGACCTTCGATCAGCGCCTGAATCTGCAATTGGGGCACCTCCTGGCGCAGCCGTTCGCCGAGGCTGGCACCGAGGCTGTAAGCCAGATCATGAGCATCGTTCGCCGTGGTTTTTTCATCGGCATACGCCGCCGAAAAAAACACGCAGAGGGACAAAATAAAGTAGCGCGACATGGGCACTCTCCGACCTGAGATGCGGGGGATTATGCCAGTGCAAACGTCTGCATCGGTGAACTGCTTTTTCCTCGGCGCAGAACATTTCGGCTGCGGTGCAACGCAACGGTGCAGATACTGTCAACATGCCCTAGCGGCGGTATCAGCAGAGGTCTAGTATGAGCCGCACTCACGTCAGCCAGGAGGTAAACCATGTCGGCCACCAAGAAGCCTGTAAATACTCCGTTGCACTTACTCCAACAATTGTCGGGCAGCCTGCTCGAGCATTTGGAAAACGCTTGCTCGCAAGCCTTGGCTGATGCTGAAAAACTGCTCGCCAAGCTGGAAAAACAGCGTGGCAAGGCGCAGGAAAAACTGCACAAATCGCGCACCAAGTTGCAGGACGCCGCCACTGCCGGCAAAGCCAAGGCTCAGAACAAAGCCAAGTCTTCCGTGAAAGAACTCGAAGACCTGCTGGACGCTTTGAAAGATCGTCAGTCCGAAACCCGCAGCTACATTCTGCAACTCAAGCGCGATGCTCAGGAAAGCCTGAAACTGGCCCAGGGTGTTGGCCGCGTTCAGGAAGCAGTGGGCAAAGTTCTGTCGTCGCGTTCGGCCAAACCGGCAGCAGCACCAGCGAAGAAAATCGCTGCTAAACCTGCTGCAAGCAAAGCCCCGGCGAAGACCGCTGCGGCGAAACCTGCTGTTGCGAAAACCGCCACCAAACCAGCGGCCAAGGCGCCAGTGAAAGCGGCTGCCAAACCAGCGGCGAAAACTGCAGCGAAGAAGCCGGCGGCGAGCGCGGCAAAACCGGCGGCTAAAACCACCGCAGCCAAACCTGCTGCAGCCAAGCCAGCAGTGAAAGCCACTCCTGCCAAAGCCGCTGCAAAACCGGCCGCGAGCAAAGCTGCACCGGCGAAAACCGCAGCCGCCAAACCTGCTGCCAAAGCAGCAGCGAAACCAGCAGCAAAACCTGCTGCCAAGACTGCCGCTGCGAAGCCTGCTGCCAGGACTGCGGCCAAGCCGGCCGGCGCCAAACCTGCTGCGAAAGTGACGGTAAAACCGGCTGCCAAACCAGCCGCAACATCGGCAGCAAAACCTGCGGCAAAAACCGCTGCGAAACCGGCCGCCAAGCCTGCTGCCAAGCCTGCGACCGCTGCTGCAAAACCGGCCGCCAAGCCAGCCGCAAAACCAGCGGTGAAAAAGCCTGCAGCTGCCAAGCCAGCCGCGACCAAACCGGCTACCGCTCCAGCGGCCAAGCCTGCCACTGCCGCTACCCCGGCTGCTCCAGCTGCGTCGGCATCGTCGTCCGCCGCCCACTCGACCCCTTCGACTGCGCCAGCACCAGCCGCTTCGTCGAACGTCAGCAGCACCCCGACCAGCGCTTCCTAAGTGCCGGTTGCCGCGACGCGCAGCACTTGCAGCGCGTCGCGGTTCAGGCTGGCGGCATTGCCGGCCAGGTCTTCAAGCCAGGTCACCGAACCTGCATCGTTGCGCGTCCACTCCTGCGCCACACCTTCAAGGCGTGAAAGCAAGGTGCGCTCAGCTTCAAGCTCCAGTGATTTGATCTGCTCGCGCATGCCGGCCACCACCGCATCGTCGACGGCCCGCGCTTTCCATTGCAGGCGCAGGGTTCGCAGCGGCTGCACCACTTCGATATCCCATGGCGCGGTCAAGGCCTTGAGCAAGCGTACGCGCGGCTGATCGCAGGCCACCGCGCGCTGCTCCAGCCACAAACCGCACAGCAGCAGGCAGACATTGGCGCCCGCCGTTTGCAATTGCAGGCAGGCATCTTCCACACCCGGGCGGGCGTAGACATCAAGGGCAAAGCTCCACAGGTCAGAGGACATCGTGCTACTCGCGCCAGTTGTGAGCGAAGCTGGTAGACTCCGCCGCCATTATGATCCGACTTCAGAACCTGACTTTACAGCGTGGCCCGCAACGTCTGCTAGAAGACGCCGAGCTGACCCTGCACGCCGGCCACAAAGCCGGCCTCATCGGCGCCAACGGTGCCGGCAAATCCAGCCTGTTCGCCCTGCTGCGCGGCGAGTTGCACCCGGATTCGGGCGACTGCCTGCTGCCGGCCGACTGGCGCATTGCGCACATGCGTCAGGAGGTCGACACCCTCGAGCGCCTGGCGGTCGATTATGTGCTCGATGGCGACCTGCGTCTGCGCGAGGTGCAACGCGAGCTTGCCGCCGCCGAGGAGGCCCATGACGGCACCGCACTGGCGCGCCTGCACGCCGAACTCGACAGCGCCGACGGTTACACCGCCGATGCGCGGGCGCGCAAGCTGCTCGCCGGTCTTGGGTTCACCAATGAGCAGATGGATCGTCAGGTAGGCGATTTCTCCGGTGGCTGGCGGATGCGTCTGAATCTGGCGCAGGCACTGATGTGCCCTTCGGATCTGCTGCTGCTCGACGAACCGACCAACCACTTGGATCTCGACGCGATCATCTGGCTCGAAGAGTGGCTGAAGAGTTATCCGGGCACCTTGCTGCTGATTTCCCATGACCGTGACTTCCTCGACGAAGTTGTGGATCACGTCGCCCATGTCGATCAACGCAAACTGACCCTCTACCGGGGCGGCTACACCGCGTTCGAACGCGCCCGTGCCGAGCGTCTGGCCCAGCAGCAACAGGCCTACGAGAAGCAGCAGGCGCAGCGTGCGCACATGGAAAGCTACATCGCTCGCTTCAAGGCGCAAGCGACCAAGGCCCGTCAGGCGCAGAGCCGGATCAAGGCGCTGGAGCGCATGGAAGAATTGTCGGCGGCCCACGTCGATTCGCCGTTCGACTTTGTCTTCCGCGAGTCGACCAAGATCTCCAGTCCGCTGATCGACCTGTCCGATGCGCGCCTTGGTTACGGCGACAAGACCATCCTCGAGAAGGTCAAGCTGCAACTGACCCCCGGGGCGCGGATCGGTCTGCTCGGGCCGAACGGCGCGGGTAAGTCAACGCTGATCAAGAACCTCGCCGGCGAGCTTGAACCGCTGGCCGGGCGCCTGACCCGTGGCGAAAACACCGTGGTCGGCTACTTCGCCCAGCATCAGCTCGATTCGCTGGACTCCAAGGCCAGCCCGTTGCTGCATTTGCAGCGCCTCGCGCCGGGTGAGCGCGAGCAGACCTTGCGCGATTTCCTCGGCGGCTTCGACTTCCGGGGCGCGCGCATCGATGAGCCGGTGCTGAATTTCTCCGGTGGCGAGAAGGCGCGTCTGGCCCTCGCGCTGATCGCCTGGGAGCGGCCGAACCTGCTGCTGCTCGACGAACCGACCAACCACCTCGACCTGGAAATGCGTCTGGCGCTGACCATGGCCTTGCAGGAATTCAGCGGCGCGGTGCTGGTGGTCTCTCACGATCGGCACTTGCTCAAGAGCACCACCGACAACTTCTATCTGGTCGCTGACGGCAAGGTCGAAGAGTTCGACGGCGATCTCGAAGACTACGCGCGCTGGCTGGTGGAATACCGTCAGCGCAATGCGCCGGTCAGCAACACGCCTGTCAACCCGGACAAGACCGACAAGAAAGCGCAGCGCCAGGCGGCGGCAGCGTTGCGTCAGCAACTGGCGCCGCACAAGCGCGAGGCCGACAAGCTTGAAGCCGAGCTGGGCAAGCTGCACGAGAAACTGGCCAAGGTCGATGCCAGCCTCGGTGACAGCGATATCTACGAGCCGGCGCGCAAGAATGAATTGCGTGATCTGCTCGCCGAACAGGCCAAGTTGAAGGTACGTGAAGCCGAGCTGGAAGAAGCCTGGATGGAAGCGCTGGAAACCCTGGAAAGCATGCAGGCGGAGCTGGAGGCGTTGTCCTGATGGAAGCCTTCAAGCTGCCTTTCTCGGCGGTGTGGGTCGAACCGTTGTGGTTCACCGCGCAGATTCTGCTGATTCTGCTGGCCGGTTACCTGACCCAGCGTTTCGTCGCCAAAGGCCTCACTCGCCTGGGTGAGCGCTATCCGTTTCCGCCGCAGTTGCTGATGCCGCTTCGCGGCGTGTTGCGCTGGCTGATCATGGGCAGCGCGCTGCTTTTCGTGCTCGAGCGCCTCGGCGTTTCGGCCACGGTGCTGTGGACGGCGCTGTCGGGATTTGTCGCGGTGGCGGCGGTGGCGTTCTTCGCCATGTGGAGCGTGCTGTCGAACCTGCTCTGCGCGATTCTGATCTTCACCGTCGGGCCGTTCCGCCTCGGCGACGTAGTCGAGCTGGTGGATACCACCGACAAGCCTGGCGTCAAAGGCCGGGTGATCGCGATCAATCTGCTCTACACCACGCTGGTCGAAGCCGAAGAGTTAGGCACCGGCAGCGCCATGGTGCAGGTGCCGAACAGCCTGTTCTTCCAGCGTTCGGTGCGGCGTTGGCGCGGGACCGATGTGTTTCCTTCCAGCGGGTTTGAGAAGTAATTTCTACGTCGTCTGTTCCGACGCCTTCGTCGGAACGCCGCCCGGAGCAGGCTCGCTCCCACATTGGAATCCGTTCCCCCTGTGGGAGCGAGCCTGCTCGCGAAGGGGCCCTCAGCTTCCCGCAATATTTAGCAAAAAACTGGTAGTCATCCACACGAAGCCGCATTAGCTTAGGCATTTGTCACAAGCATCAGCCGAGGTGTGCGATGGAGCTTCAAACATGGCTGGCATTCTTTGCCGCCTGCTGGGTGATCAGCCTGTCCCCGGGCGCGGGCGCCATCGCGTCGATGTCCAGCGGTCTGCAGTACGGATTCTGGCGCGGCTACTGGAACGCACTGGGCCTGCAGATCGGTCTGGCGGTGCAGATCGCGATTGTCGGCGCGGGTGTTGGCGCTGTGCTCACCGCTTCGGCCACAGCATTCCATGCGATCAAATGGTTCGGTGTCGCCTATCTGGTTTACCTGGCGATCAAGCAATGGCGGGCGCTGCCCATGGACATGAGCGATGACGCCGCAGTGCGGCCGATCGGCAAGCCGCTGGCTTTGGTGTTTCGCGGCTTTCTGGTGAACATCAGCAACCCCAAGGCGTTGGTGTTCATGCTCGCGGTGTTGCCGCAGTTCATCAATCCCCATGCGCCGCTGCTGATTCAGTATGTGGTGATCGGCGTGACCATGGTTTTCGTCGATCTGATTGTCATGGCCGGATACACCGGACTGGCGTCGAAGGTGCTGCGCCTGTTGCGCACGCCCAAGCAGCAGAAACGCATGAACCGCACCTTTGCCGGGTTATTCATTGGCGCGGCGGCGTTCATGGCGACGTTGCGCAAAGCGGCGGCGTAAACCGCTCGGACAGAAAAAAGGCGACCTCAAGAGGTCGCCTTTTTCATTTCTACCGAGACATCGGGGCAAGCGAGCTTTTGTGGCGAGGGGATTTATCCCCGTTGGACTGCGCAGCAGTCCCAATCGTCTTGAATCAATAGCGAGGGCCGCTTCGCGACCCAACGGGGATAAATCCCCTCGCCACAGAGCCCTTCGCCACAAAAGTCCTCAGATCGGCTCAGCGTAAAATCACCGGCGCCGTATCACGCGGCAGATTATTGCGCTGCGGCGCTTCACGCGGCTGCTCATAACCGTCACCGCCACCGAGTTGCATGCTCAGTTGCCCGGCCACGTCTTCGCCCAAGGCCTTCGACACCTCACGCACCACCCGCGGACGGTTCAGCGAGATCTTGATGTCGCGATGGTTCACCAGTTTGGTGTCCTGCGCTTCGCCCATCGCCGTGAAGGCCGAGGTGATCTCGTAGGTCTTGGTATTGATCAGGCTGAAATCCGCCACCAGCGTCAGGCCCAGCACTGCCGAGTAGCTGTCGGTGTGCGCCAGCTCGTTGATGTCCTGGGTGAAATCGATGTCGGACACGGTGCCGAACAGCACGTAGTCGGCGCCTTTGAAGTTGCCGGCCTTGATGCGCTTGATCACGTCATACACGTCGCCTTTGGATGAGGCGGTATACGGCGTGCCCTGCACCAGCTGGAACATGCCGGTACGCAGGATTTCACCCTTGATGTCGCCGGTGAATTTGCGCAACTCACCCTGTTCGATATAGCTGGTGGTCGCTTCGATCTCGTTGTAGCTCGAAGAACCGCTGGCGCTGTAGTAACTCTCGCGGTGATTGCTCTGCGCCGAAACGATGTGGATGTATTGCTCCACGCGCTCCTGATACGCCAGATCCGTCACCGCCACTTTCGGGGCCGCCTGCGCGCTGAACGCGCAAGCCAGGGCCATCATGCCAATCCATGTGCGCATCGATTAACGCTCCGTGGTTTTGCGGATCTCTTTTTCGTCCATCCACTCGGCCAGACCGCTTTCGACGTCGATCAACTGCAGGCTGAATTTGTAGAAGACGTCCTTGTAGTCGCTGCTGCGCTTGACGATCGAGCTGATCGAGCCTTCGATGCGGTACTTGGCGGCAACCATGTTGCCGGTCTTGGCCACGGTGCTTTTCTTGTACAGACCGCTCTGGTTTTGCAGCTTGAGCTGGTCAACCTGGCTCTGCATTGCATTGTTGTCGCTGGCAAAGCGCGCGACACCGGTCTTCATCAGCTGGGTCTTGATGCTGGTGGTGATTTCGCGGGTGTCGATGTACTCGCTGGTCTTGTTCTTCACATCGTAGACCTGAACCACCGGACGGCCCTGCAGAATGCCGGACTGGGCCAGCGAGCGGGTCATCGACTCGGCGATCATTTGCAGGTCGGTCGAACCGAATTCGTTGGTCACGGTTTCAACAGCCTTGGTGTCGCCGTAGCTGATGTTCTTGCTGCCCAGGGTCGGCGAGGTGTTGGCGCAACCGGAGGCGAGCAGGGCGATGACGGCGATGCAGGAAAAGCGTGCAAACATGAGAAAGCTCTCTCAATCAGAAATAGGGTGGCGGGCTTAAGGCGTCTTGATTTCCAGACGGAAATCCACGGCTTTCGGGGTCGGGGCGATGGCCTGAATGAAGCTGGTCTGGGCGCCGTACATCATCTGGCTTTTCCACACTTCTTCTTCGGCAACCGGGAAACCTTCGGCGCCGAGCCAGGCGAAGCGGTAGTAGAAAATCTTGTTGCTGTTAAGGGTGTTGCTCAACTGCACGTTGACGGTCATGAAGCCGTTTTCACGAGCCACGCGCATGGCGCCGACGACGATGTGTTTCTGCGGGCCCATGGCCACGACTTTGCTCGCGGCGCTGCCCGGCTCTGGCGGTGGCGGGGTAGCGCAGCCTGTCAGCAAGGCGAGGGCGGCGACGGCGATGATCTTCAAGCGCATTGCAAAGACTCCGTTCTTAAGGTTGTTTGAGGCTGGCGACGTTGGTCGCGGCAGCGCTCGGCATTACGTGAGCAGCGATGCCGCCAGCGAATACCTGGTTGCCCACGGCACGCAGGCTGATCACTTGGTAGCGCTGGTCGACAGTGACCTTGACCACCGAGCCGCCGACGGCGCTCGGCAGGGTAACCTGATGCTCACCTTTTTTCAGGCGCAGACGCACCACTTGGGTGTTGTCCGGCAGGGTGCGCCATGTACGGGTATCGGCACCTTCGAGCACTGCTGAAGAAATACCCACGGCGAGACCGGCCAGCGGATTGGTTTCGTTGATCTGCTTCTGCGCCACGCCTTTGGTGATCGCGCGCACGGTGGTGCGCACGATGATCCCCGGCATGTCATCACGCAGAGCGCGGCGGGACATGGCGGTGGTGCTGTTCAGTGCGGTCAGGTCGACCTGCTTGCCGTCGACGCCGATCTGCGTAAAAGGCGCGGTGGAGGTGTCCGGTTTGATGATCGGGAACGACAACGGGGTGATCACCACGTTGTTGGAAATCGGCAGCGGCAGCGGTACGCGAATCGAGTCACGGGCCGGGGCCAGACCGCTCTGCACGACGATGAGAATGTCGCTGTCATCGGATTTGGAAGGCTTGTCGAGGTTGACCAGCGCCTGCTCGAGCAGCGGCGTATTCGGGCGCAATTCGGCAGCCTTGCGATAACCCGGCGCGGCCAGATCCTTCTCGCCCAGGGCTTCGTAAACGAAACCGGCCAGGTAATGGCTGAACGCACTCTGGTAGCTGTTTTTCAGGCCGACCACTTCCGGCGCGTCGAGGCTGGCCACCGGATAACCCTGCAGATCCTTGTACTGGGTCTTGATGCCTTCTTTCTCGGCCTGTTCTTCGCTCTTGAGGTATTCCTTGTCGCGCAGGTCAGCGATCACTGCTTCGCGTTCGTGAGTCTTTTTGATCGCCGTGCGGGCACCATCGAAATCGTTGACCGCCAACAGGTTCAGAGCCATCTGCGTGGTCAGCATGACTTTTTCGTAGTCATAGCCTTCGTAGCGACGCACCTTGTCGTTGACGATGAAGCTGCCGAACTGCGCCAGGTACTTGGCCGAGTCGAGCTTGACCGCGTCTTCCCATTGACCGACCACCTGATCGGCGCTGCCCCAGGCGTTCTGGCTGCCTGACAGGTCGCCCTTGGCGCGCAGCAGTTCGCCTTTCTCGAAGTAATAGAGCAGGTCTTTGTCGGTACCGGTGTTGTTCTTTTCCAGCAGGGTCAGCGCCGCGTCGACGTTGCCGGATGCCAGTTGCTGATTGGTCTGGGCCAGTTCGGAATCGTAGTTGCGAAACGCTGCGCAGCCGGACAACAGCGTGACGGCGCTGAGCGCGAGCAGCATGGGAGCGCGGAATGCCATGGGTACTTCTTCCCTGAGTAAAAAACTTGCAGCCGCGTGTGCTGGTCGGGCTGGTGTGACCTATCGACGGCGGCGCTGGCCTCCTGCCAATTCCTCATGCGTGAGGAGCTTTTGATGCCGGCTCGCTGGGCGAGGGCGCGGCATTATAAACGTGGGGTGATGGCTATGTAATAGCTTTTTGGGTGCATTTCTAGATGTTGTGCCATCACTTCTCCGCAGAAGCGGGTTTATCCAACGCGGGTTTTTGATTCGGTACAAAGGCTGATCCGACGGTATAGACCTGATCCCGGAATACCCGCAGGTGCAGAATCTGGCGGTCCTGGTCGACGCGCATTTCAAAAGGGTGGTCGATGGACGCAGGCGCAAAACGGAAGGTATGCAGGCCTTTTTTCAAGCGTAGGCGGGCGACCAGCGTCTTGTCCGGCAACGCTCGCCATGTGCGGGTGTCGGCTTCTTCGAACGGATCATGCTGAGTGACGATCAACGAGGCTTTCGCCGGGTTGCGCTCGTTTTCCTGCGCTTGACCGATGGCGGCCATGTTGGCACGGAACATCGCCCGCGAGATGATTTGCGGCATGTCGTCGCGCAGTGTGCGCATGGACATATCGGTCACGCTATTGATCACTACCAACGGCTGTTTGCGACCGTCTACGGTGATATGGCTGAAGTTGGGTGTGACCGCGTCCGGCACCATCACCGGGAATGAAATGGGCGCAATGATGACCAGCGTTTCGTTCAGACGAACCGGGATCGGCACCTGCACGGAGCTGCGAGCCGGGGCCAGGCCACTCTGGATAATCAGCAACACATCGCTTTCATCGGCTTTCGCTGGCGGTTTGTCGAGATTGCGCAGGGCCTTTTGCAGCAAGGGCATATCCGGCCGCAGTTCGATCGCCTGACGATAACCGGCCGCCGCGAGGGCGCGTTCGCCGAGGGCTTCATAGGTGAATCCGGCCAGATAGTGGCTGAACGCACTCTGATAGCCGTTTTTCAGCTCAACGACCTGCGGCGCATCAAGCAAGGCGACCGGGTAGCCTTCCAGTTCCTTGTAATGGAGAACTTTGCCTTGAGCTTTTGCCTGTTCCTCGGCCGCTTCGTATTGCTTTTCACGCTGGCGGGCGATCAATGCTTCGCGTTCGTGGGTTTTCCTGATGTCTGCGCGGGCGCCGGCAAAGTCATTGACGGATAGCTGGTTCAAGGCCATTTGCGTAGTCAACATGACCTTTTCGTAATCGTAGCCTTCATAGCGCCGCAGCTTGTCGTTGACCAGCATCGTGCCCATTTCATCACCGAAACGGGCCAGTAATTTCATCGCGCCGGACGGGTTGGCTTCCTCGCGCTGGAAGATCATGCGGTCGGCATTGCGCCAGGCGTCCTGGCTGTCGGGCAGGGCACTGCCAGCGCTGAGGATCGCGCCTTTTTCCAGGTAATACAGCAGATCTTTGTCTTCCCACGGGTTGTTCATTTCCACCAGTGCCAGAGCCCCGGTCAGATTGCCCCGGGTCATTTGCTCGGTGGTCTGCTGCATTTCAAGATCGTAGTTGCGATAGGCGGCACAACCGCTCAACTGAACAGCGACGCAAAGCAGCAAAACGAACGGAAGACTCCGCATTGAGGTTGATTCCTTGCGCGCAAATGCTCTGGGGCGGGCAGTATAAAGTGGATGGTGGCAAATGGCTGCGATCTTGATCGAGCGTCAATCGGCAGCGGGCAGTGCGGCAATACTCGGCGACAAACGCTGCTGCCGTCTGCCGGGTATTTCCTGCCAATCAAAGCGAAACGCCGACAAAGCTTGAGAGAAATGTCTTCGAAGTGAACAATATGTAACTTCGCATTTCCATTTGAGATTCGTTCATGACTGCCTCGTCCCGATTGCTGGCCTGGCTGCTGTTCCCGTTATTGTCCCTGAGCAGCCTGCCGCTGCTGGCCGATACCGTGGAAGGCGCGCCGCAAGCGTTGCACCTGCTCGATTACATCAGTGCCGATTACCCGCCGACGGTCGCGGCAGGCAAAGTCATCGACGATGGCGAATACCGCGAGCAGCTGGAATTCACCCAGGTTCTGCAAGGCTTGATCACTGCATTGCCAGCCAAACCGGAAAAAGCCGCGCTGGAACAGGGCGTCGAATCTTTGCACGCCGCCATCACTGCGAAGCAGGACGGTGCTGATGTCGCCCGTCAGGCCCGACAGCTGGGGGCGAAACTGGCGGTGGCTTATGAAGTCAGCCAGGCACCGATCATCACTCCGGACCCGACACGCGGTGCGCCGCTGTATGCGCAAAATTGCTCGGTGTGCCACGGCGACACTGGTGCTGGCGACGGCCCGGCCGGTGTCGGTCTGACCCCTGCGCCAGCCAACCTGCGCGACGCTGCGCGGATGGATCACCTGAGTCTGTACGCGATCTACAGCACCCTCGGCCAGGGCGTCGAAGGCACCGACATGCCGGCGTTCGCCGATCAGCTCGATGATCGCCAGCGCTGGGATCTGGCCACCTACATCGCCGGCTTCAGCGCCGATGCGGCGGCCGCCAAGTCCGACAAGGTCTACAACATCGCCGACCTGGCCCGCCAGACCCCGGCCGAGGTGCAGGCTGCCGAGGGCGCAGAGGTCGCGGCGACGTTCCGTGCCCAGCGCGCGCAACCGCCGCAGGTCAAGCGCGGTCCGGCGCAGTTGCTCGATTACACCGCCGCCACGCTGGACAAAAGCCTCGCGGCCTACCGCGCCGGTGAACACGATCAGGCCTATGACCTGTCGGTGGCGGCGTATCTGGAAGGCTTCGAACTGGTCGAAAGCTCGCTGGATAACGTCGATGCCAACGTGCGCAAGGACACCGAAAAATCGCTGATGGCGTATCGGCAGTCATTGCAGGATGGTCTGCCGGTCGAGCAGGCCGAGCAGCGTCTGGACGCGGCCAAAGCCAAACTCAAGGAATCCGCCGGCCTGCTGGGCAGCGATGGTCTGAGCTGGTCGCTGAGCTTCATCTCCGGCCTGCTGATTCTGCTGCGCGAAGGCCTGGAAGCGATTCTGGTGCTGGCGGCGATCCTCGCCTTCCTGCGCAATACCGGTCAGCAATCGGCAGTACGCAGTGTCAACGTTGGCTGGGGTCTGGCACTGCTGGCAGGTCTGGGTACCTGGGCACTGGCGGCGTACGTCATCGACGTCAGCGGTTCGCAGCGTGAGTTGCTGGAAGGCGCCACCGCGCTGTTTGCCAGCGTCATGGTGTTGTGGCTCGGCGTGTGGATGCATGACCGCCGTCATGCGGCGGCCTGGCAGGATTACATCAAGAGCAGTCTGGTCGGCGGCGGTGGACGTTTCGGCTTTGCGATCCTGGCGTTCTTCTCGGTCTATCGCGAGTTGTTTGAAGTGATCCTGTTCTACGAAACCCTGTGGCTGCAGGCCGGTCCTGCCGGGCACAACGCCGTGCTGGCCGGCGGCGCGACGGCGCTGGTGCTGCTGGTCGGCCTGGCCTGGGTGATTCTGCGCGGCTCGGCGAAACTGCCGCTGACCTTGTTCTTTAGCATCAACGCTGCGCTGTTGTGCGCGCTGTCGGTGGTGTTTGCCGGGCATGGCGTCAAGGCCTTGCAGGAAGCCGGGATCTTCGGCACACGGCCGGTCGCGTTCTTTGAATTCGACTGGCTGGGGATCCATGCCGATGCCTATTCGCTGACCGCGCAGGTGGTGGCGATTGTGGCGATTGCTGTGCTGTATGGGCGCAGTTGGGTGGCGGAGAAGCGTCGGGTTTCGGCTGCATAAAGGCATTCGCTGCGCTCATATTCGCGAGCAGGCTTGCTCCCACAGGTTCGGTACGTATCCTGTGGGAGCGAGCCTGCTCGCGAATTTTTTGGAGGCAAGAACATGCGTGTATGGATTGATGCCGACGCCTGTCCACGGGCGGCGAAGGATCTTGTAGTGAAATTCGCCCTCAAGCGCCAGTTCGAAGTGGTGCTGGTAGCCGGGCAGCCGCAGACCAAGCCGGGGCTGGCCATCGTCAAACTGATCGTGGTGCCGAGCGGGCCGGATGCGGCGGATGATTATCTGGTCGAGCACGCCGTGCCGGGCGAGCTGGTGATCTGCAGCGATATTCCGCTGGCCGATCGGCTGGTCAAGAAGGGCGTGGCGGCACTGGATCCGCGCGGCAAGGAGTTCGATGCGCAGAACATGGGCGAGCGGCTGGCGGTGCGGAATCTGTTCACCGATCTGAGGGAGCAGGGCCAGATGAGCGGCGGCCCGGCGCCGTTTGGCGAGCGTGAAAAGCAGGCGTTTGCCAATGCGCTGGATCGGATTCTCACCCGGCTCACCCGCAAGCCCTGAGTCTTGCACAATCCCTGTGGGAGCGAGCCTGCTCGCGAAAGCTGTGTGTCATACAACCTGACGTTGGCTGATACAACGCATTCGCGAGCAGGCTCGCTCCCACACTCGGGTTTAGGTGCAGGCAGGGGTCAAGCGTCGTTTTCGTGAGTCAGTTCGAGCACGCGGTCGACCAGTTTGTTGATCCCCGAAGCCGCTTCACTGATGGTCTGCGCCAGCATGTACGCCGGGGTGGTGACCAGTTTGCGCGCCTTGTCTTCGACGATTTCCGTCACGGCGCACTCTTCGTGGGTGGCGCCCATTTTGTTCATGGCCGCAGCGGTGTCGGCGTCGTTGCCGATGGTGCAAGTCACCCCCGGGCCATAGATTTTCGCCGCCAGCGCCGGTGAGATGCAGATCAGCCCGACCGGTTTGCCCGCTTCGGCAAATGCTTCGGCCAGGGCCAGCACTTCAGGTTGTACGGTGCAGCCGGCGCCTTCGATGGCGAAGTTCGACAGGTTCTTTGCCGCGCCGAAACCGCCGGGCACGATCAGTGCGTCGAAATCCTCGACATCGGCGTCGCGGATATCCTTGACGTTGCCCCGGGCAATCCGCGCCGATTCCACCAGTACGTTGCGCGATTCCGGCATTTCTTCGCCGGTCAGGTGGTTGATCACATGCAATTGCGCGATGTTTGGCGCGAAGCACTGCACCTGTGCGCCGCGCTGGTCGAGGCGCAGCAGGGTGATGACACTTTCCTGGATTTCGGCGCCGTCGTACACGCCACTGCCGGACAGGATCACTGCAACTTTTTTGCTCATGGGCTTCTCTCCAGATTCATGGCGCTCAATGTCCCTTAAATCGTCGCGCGTGGCCATAGGGGCATGGCTGGCGCGCGCGGGAACAGAGCGCTCTCTCAATGGATCGCAACGGCGGCGGGGTGTTCATTATTTGCCTGGAATGCGCGTGGCAGCCGCCAGCGAATGGCTTATTCGGCTGGCGTTTTCGGCCCGGCAGGAGGGGGCGCTTCGGCCTGGCGCAACTGCTCTGCCTCGGCGGCCTTGGCGAGCTGCTCGTCCTGATAGATTTTCTTTGCCAGTTGCGCATTCTTGAAGCGGCGCCGCAGCCACAGGCCCAGCCCGAGGATCAGCAAGGCGCCGAGCACCCACAGCTCGTACTTCTTGATGCTGCCGAGCATGCCTTCCAGCACTGCGCCGAAGTGGTAAGCCGCCGCAGCCAATGCGGTGGCCCAGATCGCCGCGCCGATACCGTTGAGCAGCAGGTAACGTCCCGGTGGATAACCGGACAGGCCGATCGCCACCGGCATCACGGTGCGCAGGCCATAAACGAAGCGGAAGCTCAGGACCCAGATGTCCGGATGTTTGCGGATGTGCTCCAGCGCGCGGTCGCCCATCATCTGCCAGCGCGGCTTGCGCGCAAGCAATTTGCGCCCGTGCTTGCGCCCCAGGAAGTACCACAGCTGATCGCCGGCATAGCTGCCGAAGAACGCCACAACCACCACCAGGTTGATGTCCATGTATCCACGGAACGCAAGGAAGCCTGCGAGCACCAGAATGGTTTCGCCTTCGAAGAACGTGCCGAGGAACAAGGCAAAGTAGCCAAAGTCGTGCAGAAATTGTTGGAGCATTGTCTGGGTGCTGGCGAAATGAACGCGCAGCCTAACCCTTCGGGCACATTCATGAAAGTGTCCAAATGTGTCTCGACGTGAACATTTCCTACATCGACAATGGATTGCGGCTACCTGTCACAGAGCACACATAACTGTCATCTGTTAGTCATAATGGCCGTCTATAACTGTCACGCTCGCCCGTTTGCCCGGGCTCAGGAGTCTGCCGTGAGCTTTACCCCCGCCAATCGTCTGTTCCCAGCCACTCGTCTGCGTCGCAATCGTCGTGATGATTTTTCGCGGCGGCTGGTGCGTGAAAACGTATTGACGGTCGATGACCTGATCCTGCCGGTGTTCGTGCTCGACGGTGAAAACCGC
Source organism: Pseudomonas sp. Irchel 3F6 (assembly GCF_900187595.1). Lineage (NCBI taxonomy): Bacteria > Pseudomonadati > Pseudomonadota > Gammaproteobacteria > Pseudomonadales > Pseudomonadaceae > Pseudomonas > Pseudomonas sp. Irchel 3F6. The sequence continues at coordinate 250,336 of NZ_FYDP01000004.1, forward strand.
CGCGAAGCCGTGGCCTCGATGCCGGGCGTCGAGCGACTGACCATTGATCTGCTGCTTGAAGAAGCGGCGAAATGGGTCGAGCTGGGCATTCCGGCGCTGGCGCTGTTCCCGGTCACGCCGCCTGAACTAAAATCCCTCGATGCTGCCGAAGCGTGGAATCCCGAAGGCATCGCCCAGCGCGCCACTCGCGCCCTGCGTGAGCGGTTCCCGGAGCTGGGCGTGATCACTGACGTGGCGCTGGACCCGTTCACCACCCACGGTCAGGACGGCATTCTCGACGAAGACGGCTACGTGCAGAACGACATCACTGTCGATGCGCTGGTGCGTCAGGCGTTGTCCCACGCCGAAGCCGGCGCGCAGGTGGTGGCGCCATCGGACATGATGGACGGCCGCATCCAGGAGATACGTGAGGCGCTGGAAATTGCCGGCCACGTCAACGTGCGCATCATGGCCTACTCGGCCAAGTACGCCAGCGCCTACTACGGCCCGTTCCGCGATGCCGTGGGTTCGGCGTCGAACCTCGGCAAGGCCAACAAGGCCTCTTATCAGATGGACCCGGCCAACAGCGACGAAGCGCTGCACGAAGTCGGTGCCGACTTGTCCGAAGGCGCGGACATGGTCATGGTCAAGCCGGGCATGCCCTACCTGGACATTCTTTTTCGCGTCAAAGATGCCTTCAAGGTGCCGACCTTCGTCTATCAGGTCAGTGGCGAATACGCCATGCACATGGCCGCTATCCAGAATGGCTGGTTGAGCGAAGCGGTGATCCTCGAGTCACTGACCGCCTTTAAACGTGCCGGTGCAGATGGCATCCTGACTTACTTTGCCGTTCGTGCCGCTCAATTGTTACGAGAGCAGAAATAGCCCTCCCAGGAACATTCCATGAATACCGAAGGACTCACTGAAGTTGCCGTAAAAGAAGCTCAGCCGGTGGTCGAGCAAATCACCGAAACCCCGCCGGAACTGGAGCCTGCGCCACCCGCGCCGGTTGCCGAAACCGCTGTGGCGGTGCCGGCGATCACCATTCCCGGCCTGGATGACAGCAGCCTGTACATCCACCGCGAGCTTTCGCAATTGCAGTTCAACATCCGCGTGCTGGAACAGGCGCTGGACGAGTCCTACCCGTTGCTGGAGCGGCTGAAGTTCCTGCTGATCTTCTCCAGCAACCTCGACGAATTCTTCGAGATCCGGGTCGCCGGGCTGAAAAAGCAGATCACCTTCGCCCGTGAACAGGCCGGTGCTGACGGCTTACAGCCGCATCAGGCGCTGGCGCGGATCAGCGAGCTGGTCCACGGTCACGTCGACCGCCAGTACGCGATCCTTAACGACATCCTCCTGCCGGAGCTGGAAAAGCATCAGGTGCGCTTCATCCGTCGGCGCAACTGGACAACCAAGCTCAAGACTTGGGTACGCCGCTATTTCCGCGACGAGATCGCGCCGATCATCACCCCGATCGGCCTCGACCCGACGCACCCGTTCCCGCTGCTGGTGAACAAGAGCCTGAACTTCATCGTCGAGCTCGAAGGCATCGACGCCTTCGGGCGCGACTCCGGTCTGGCGATCATTCCGGCGCCACGTCTGCTGCCGCGGATCATCAAGGTGCCGGAAGAAGTCGGCGGCGCCGGCGACAACTATGTGTTCCTGTCGTCGATGATCCACGCCCACGCCGATGACCTGTTCCAGGGCATGAAGGTCAAAGGCTGCTACCAGTTCCGTCTGACCCGAAACGCCGACCTGGCGCTCGATTCCGAAGACGTCGAAGACCTGGCCCGCGCCCTGCGTGGCGAGTTGTTCTCGCGGCGTTACGGTGACGCGGTGCGTCTGGAAGTTGCCGACACCTGCCCGAAACACCTCTCGGACTACCTGCTCAAGCAGTTCAACCTGAGCGAGACCGAGCTGTATCAGGTCAACGGCCCGGTCAACCTGACGCGTCTGTTCAGCATCACTGGCCTCGATAGTCATCCGGAGCTGCAATACACGCCGTTCACCCCGCAGATCCCGAAACTGCTGCAGAACAGCGAAAACATCTTCAGTGTGGTCAGCAAGCAGGACATCCTCCTGCTGCACCCGTTCGAGTCGTTCACGCCGGTGGTCGACCTGCTGCGTCAGGCCGCGAAAGACCCGCACGTGCTCGCGGTTCGCCAGACCCTGTACCGCTCCGGCGCCAACTCGGAGATCGTCGATGCGCTGGTCGACGCCGCGCGTAACGGCAAGGAAGTCACGGCGGTGATCGAGCTGCGCGCGCGCTTCGACGAAGAATCCAACCTGCAGCTTGCCAGCCGTCTGCAAGCGGCGGGCGCAGTGGTGATCTACGGCGTGGTCGGCTTCAAGACCCACGCCAAGATGATGCTGATCCTGCGCCGTGAGGCTGGCGAAATCGTCCGCTACGCGCACCTCGGCACCGGTAACTATCACGCCGGCAACGCCAAGCTCTACACCGACTACAGCCTGCTGACCTCCGACGACGCTTTGTGTGAAGACGTCGGCAAACTGTTCAGCCAGTTGATCGGCATGGGCAAGACGCTGCGCATGAAAAAGCTGCTGCATGCGCCGTTCACCCTGAAGAAGGGCATGCTCGACATGATTGCCCGCGAAACCCAGTTTGCCCTCGAAGGCAAACCGGCGCACATCATCGCCAAGTTCAACTCGCTGACCGATCCGAAGATCATCCGCGCGCTGTACAAGGCCAGCCAGTCCGGCGTGCGCATCGATCTGGTGGTGCGCGGCATGTGCTGCCTGCGTCCGGGCATCGCCGGGGTCTCGCACAACATTCATGTGCGCTCGATCATTGGCCGCTTCCTTGAGCACACGCGGGTGTTCTACTTCCTCAACGGCGGCGACGAGCAGATGTTCCTTTCCAGCGCCGACTGGATGGAGCGCAACCTCGACAAGCGCGTCGAGACTTGCTTCCCGGTGGAAGGCAAGAAGCTGCTGACTCGGGTCAAGAAGGAGCTGGAGCTGTACCTGACCGACAACACCCACAGCTGGAGTTTGCAGTCGGACGGCCGCTACATCCGCAACACACCCACTGGCAACCAGAACCCGCGCAGTGCCCAGGCGACGTTGCTGGAGCGGCTGGGCAGCCCGATATTGCCTGTCAGCAGTTAAGTGCCGAAGGTCAAAAGCCCCTCACCCTAACCCTCTCCCGGAGGGAGAGGGGACTGACCGAGGTGTCTTGCGTCATACACTGACCTGAAATACCTGATCGAACTCTGGCCTCAACGCTAGTACAAATCGGCTCCCTCTCCCTCGGGAGAGGGCTGGGGTGAGGGGAGAGCTACACCGCCGCTCTCAAGCCAAACCCAATAAAAAGGCGATCCTAACGGATCGCCTTTTTTGTGCCAGCCAGTTACTCAGTGCACCGTGAGGACAATTCCAACCCGCGTCAGCCAATCCGCTTCGAGGCCGAAATCCGCCTGGGTCAGCTGATTTTCATCCAGCCAGTTCTCCGGGAATTCCACGTCGAGATGATCGCCATTGGCATGCAGCGCCACCTGTGGCATCGCCTGGGTCCCGCGAATGTGATGGAACAGAATCGCAAACCGCAGCAGCACGCACAGGCGAATCAGTTTGATGCCGTCATCGCCGAATTCGGCGAATTTGTCCTTGGGAATATTGCGCCGATGCCCACGCACCAATAGCGCGAGCATCTGCTGATCCTCGCGGGAGAAGCCAGCCAGGTCGGAGTGCTCGATCAGGTAGGCGCCATGCTTGTGGTAGTGATAGTGAGCGATGTCGAGGCCGACTTCGTGCACTTTCGCCGCCCAGCCGAGCAGTTCGCGCCAGATGCCGTCATCCAGTTCCCAGTCCACGGCGACCTGATCGAAGGCGTGCAGGGCCTTGCGCTCGACCCGCGCTGCCTGTTCAAGATCGACGTGATAGCGCTCCATCAGCGAGGTCAGGGTGCGTTCGCGCACGTCTTCGTGATGATGGCGGCCGAGCAGGTCGTAGAGCACACCTTCACGCAGCGCGCCTTCACAATGATCCATGCGTTGCAGTTCGAGGGCGTCGAAGATCGCTTCGAGAATCGCCAGGCCCGCCGGGAAGATCGCCCGGCGGTCAGGCTTGATGCCTTCGAAATCGATCTTGTCGGCGTCGCCCAGCTTGAACAGTTTGCGCTTGAGCCACGCCAGGCCTTCGGCGTTGACCTCGCCGCTGCCGTGGCCGCCGGCCTTCAGGGCCAGGCCGATGGCGCGAATCGTACCGGAGGAGCCGATGGCTTCATCCCAGGTCAGGCGATGCAGGGCGTGCTCGATGCTCATGATCTCCAGGCGCGCCGCCGTGTAGGCCTGGGCGTAGCGGGCCGGGGTGATCTTGCCGTCCTTGAAATAACGCTGAGTGAAACTCACGCAGCCCATTTGCAGGCTTTCGCGCAATAAAGGCTCGAAGCGCTGGCCGATGATGAATTCGGTGCTGCCGCCGCCGATGTCGGCGACCAAACGTTTGCCCGGGGTGTCGGCGAGTGTGTGCGAAACGCCGAGATAGATCAGGCGCGCTTCTTCACGGCCGGAGATGACTTCAACCGTGTGGCCGAGGATTTCCTCGGCGCGGCGGATGAACTCGCCACGGTTGCGCGCTTCACGCAGGGCGTTGGTGCCGACGATGCGCACGGCGCCGAGCGGCATACCGTTGATCAGTTGGGCAAAGCGCTTGAGGCAATCGAGGCCGCGCTGCATCGATTCTTCGTTGAGCTGGCGCGCGTCGTCGATGCCGGCGGCCAGTTGCACCTTCTCGCCGAGGCGCTCGAGGATGCGGATTTCGCCGTTCTGGGCCTTGGCCACGACCATGTGAAAGCTGTTGGAGCCCAGGTCGATTGCGGCGATCAGGGACAGATTCTTGGCTTGGGATTGCGGCATGGTCAGGGGGTCTCGGTCGATAACCCCGACATCGTGCCACGATCAAACGCTGGCGCCAACGCGCATGGCTCAAACCGCCGGAGCGCGCACCCCGAACCTGATCGTTCCCACGCTCCGCGTGGGAATGCCTCACCGGACGCTCTGCGTCCGCTTTTGGGACGCGGAGCGTCCCTGGCTGCATTCCCACGCGGAGCGTGGGAACGATCAGGATGAGGCTGCTTCAGGCTGTCGCTTCCACCGTGCCAATAAAGTTCGCCAGCTCGGCCGTCTGCGGATTGGCAAACAACACCTTTGGATCGCCCACCTCATGCACCTTGCCATGGTGCATGAACACCAGTTTGTCGCCCACCTCCCGGGCAAAGCGCATCTCGTGGGTGACCATGATCAGCGTCATGCCTTCCTTGGCCAATTGCCGCACCACGCTGAGCACTTCATTGACCAGTTCCGGGTCCAGCGCCGAGGTGATTTCATCGCACAGCAGCACCTTCGGCGACATCGCCAAAGCCCGGGCGATCGCCACCCGTTGCTGCTGACCACCGGACAAACGGTCCGGGAAGGCATCGAATTTCTCCCCGAGCCCGACTCGCTCGAGCATTTCGCGCGCCAGTTCGGCTGCCTTGGCCTTGGGTACTTTCTGCACCACTTGCGGCGCGAGCATGACGTTCTCCCCGACGGTCAGGTGCGGGAACAGGTTGAACTGCTGGAAGACCATGCCAACCTTCTGTCGCAGGCTGCGCAGATCAGCGCGGGCGGCGTCGAGGTATTCGCCGTCGACTTCGATCACGCCGTCGTTGATCGACTCCAGGCCGTTGAGTGTGCGCAACAGAGTCGATTTGCCCGAGCCGCTGCGGCCGATGATCGCCACGACCTGGCCTTCCTCGACGCTGAGGTCGATGCCTTTGAGCACGTGGTGATCGCCGTAGTATTTATGCAGGGCGGAAATTCTAAGCAGAGGCATGCAGTCTCCTTTCCAGGTAGCGCGCACTGAGGGACAAGGGGTAGCAGAGCAGGAAGTAGCCGAGGGCGACGAGGCCGTAGACCATGAACGGTTCGAACGTGGCATTGGCGAGCATGCCGCCGGTCTTGGTCAGTTCGGTGAAGCCGATGATCGAAGTCACCGCTGTGCCTTTGACCACTTGCACCGAGAAGCCCACGGTCGGCGCCACGGCGATGCGCAGCGCTTGCGGCAGGATCACGTAGCGCAACTGCTCAAGCGGATTGAGCGCCAGGCTCGACGAGGCTTCCCACTGACCGTGGGGAATGGCCTCTACGCAGCCGCGCCAGATCTCCGCCAGATAGGCGCTGGTGAACAAGGTCAAAGCGATCGCGGCGGCCATCCACGGCGAAATCTCGATCCCGGCCAGCGCCACGCCGAAGAACACCAGAAACAGTTGCATCAACAGGGGCGTGCCCTGAAACAGCTCGATCCAGGTGCGGGCGATGCTGCTGGGCAGCGTGTTCTTGGAGATGCGCATCACCAGAATCAGCAGGCCGACGAGGCCGCCGCCAATGAACGCCACCAGTGACAGCGCCAGGGTCCATTGCAGGCCGGTGAGCAGGTTGCGCAGGATGTCCCAGAAAGTGAAATCGCTCATTGGCTGCTCCTCGCAATGAACCGCCGGCCAAACCAGTTGAGCAATTGGCGGATCAGCAGCGCCATGCACAGGTAGATCAGGGTGGTCAGCGCGTAGGTTTCAAAGGCGCGGAAGTTGCGCGACTGAATGAAGTTGGCGGCGAAGCTCAATTCTTCCGTGGCGATCTGCGAACACACCGCCGAACCGAGCATGACGATGATGATCTGGCTGCTCAGCGCCGGCCAGACCTTGCCCAGCGCCGGCAGCAGGACGACGTGGCGGAACGCTTCGAAGCGCGTCATCGCCAGTGCCGCAGCCGCTTCCAGTTGCCCGCGCGGAATCGCCTGGATGCCGGCGCGGATGATCTCGGTCGAATAGGCGCCAAGGTTGATCACCATCGCCAGCACTGCCGCCTGCCACTCGGAAATCTGCACGCCGAGCGACGGCAGGCCGAAGAAGATGAAGAACAGTTGCACCAGAAACGGCGTGTTGCGGATCAACTCGACGTAGACGCCGAAGATCGCTGAGAACGGGCGGATCTGCCACGCTCGCACCAGCGCGCCGACAATGCCCACGCCGACCCCGAGCAGCGCGCCGATGGCGGTCAGCTCAAGGGTAAACAGTGCGCCGCGCAGCAGCAGGTCGGTGTTTTCCACCACCGGCATAAAATCGAACTGATAAGCCATGAACGTCTCCCGCGCAGTCGATCAGAGATCGGCCGGCAGCGGCTCTTTCAGCCAGGTCTGCGAGTTCTTTTCCAGCGCGCCGTCAGCCTTGGCGGTGTTGAGGATGTCGTTGACCTTGGCCAGCAACGCCGCTTCGTTCTTGTTCACGCCCACGTAGACCGGGGAATCCTTGAGCTTCACCTTCAGCGCCGGCACGCGCTTGGGGTTCTTCTCGCTGATGGCCACCATCACTACGTTGCCGCTGGCGATCAGATCGACCTGGCCTGCCAGATAAGCAGCGATGGTCGAGTTGTTGTCTTCGAAACGTTTGATGGTCACGCCTTCGGGGGCGACTTTGCTCAGCTCGATGTCTTCGATGGCGCCCCGGGTGACGCTGATGGTCTTGCCCTTGAGGTCGTCGAGGCTGGTGATCGCGGCGTCTGGCGGACCGAACACGGCGAGGTAGAACGGCGCATAGGCGCGGGAGAAGTCGATGACTTTCTCACGCTCGGCGTTTTTGCCGAGGCTGGAGATCACCAGATCGACTTTGCCGGTGGTGAGGAACGGGATGCGGTTGGTGCTGTTGACCGGGGTCAGTTCGAGTTTGACCTTGAGTTGGTCAGCGAGCAGCTTCGCCGTGTCGATATCCAGGCCGCGCGGCTTCATGTCCGGGCCGACCGAGCCGAACGGCGGGAAGTCCTGGGGCACGGCGACTTTCAGCGTGCCGCGTTTGACCACGTCGTCCAGACCGTCGGCGTGAGCGGGGGCCTGGCACAGCAGCAGGCCGGCAAACAGGGAAGCGAGGAGGGCGCTGTAACGCTGGGTCATGGACAATCTCCGGATCGGCGGGAAGTGGTTGCTGCGATCGGACAGAGCATGGGCCGTGCCAACAGGCGGATTTCGCCCCGGCAGGCCGCGGCATCAGCGGCTTGGTTCGGTCTTACTGGTCTGAACAGTCAACTCGGTTTTCGCACTGCGATGGCGCATCGGCAGTGCGCGCCGAACCCCGCTGGGGCACGACTTGCCGGACTCGACGAATAGCTTTACAACTAGCCGCACCTTGGCCCTGACGCGTCCGCACATCATGAATTCGATCTCCCGCGCCGTACCCGAAGTGGCGCTGCAAGCGATCCGCAAACTGATCACCGAACAGGGCTTCGGTGCCGGCGACGCGTTGCCTTCGCAACGGGATCTGGCGCTGCAACTGGGCGTCAGTCGAGCATCGTTGCGTGAAGCGCTGTCGTCGCTCAGTGCACTGGGCGTGGTCAGCATTCAGCCGGGCAAGGGCGTGTTCGTGCAGTCGCCGGTCGAATTGTCGCGCGGCGACAACGCGCCAGGCTGGTCGTTTGCGGCGCAGGCATCGCCGCTGGATATCTTTCAATTGCGCTATGCGCTCGAAGGGTTTGCAGCAGGTTTGGCGGCAGTGACGTTGAGCACGTTCGATCTGGATGCGCTGGAAGACAACGTTGCGGCCATGCGCGAGCAATTGAAGCTCGGCGACTTTGAGGCAGCGGCGAAACTCGACTTCGAATTTCACCGGCGCATCCTTCTCGCCAGCGGCAATCAGGCGATGCTGAGCATCCTCACCGCCAGCGCCGAGATCTTTCTCGAGAGCCAGAAACTGCCGTTCATCCGCGCCGAGCGCGCCATGGAAACCTGGCAGGAACACCGCAAGATCCTCCGCGCACTGGCGCGCCGCGCCTCGGCGGCGGCGCAGAAAGCCATGCAGGAACACGTGCGCAACGCCGCCCTGCGCACCGGAATCGCCTTCATCGCTCCCGCCACGGCGTGAGTTGAGCTATACCCAAACTCATCAAGGGCCATAGCAACACTCAATCATCTGCGGCTTCCTGAACAAGGGAAGGGCGGCTATGATGGGCCACGTTTTTTTGCTTACAACCTGGAGAATTCCATGAGCAGCGATCTGATCAAACACGTTAGCGACGCTAGCTTCGAAGCCGACGTACTCAAGGCCGAAGGCGCTGTCCTGGTCGACTACTGGGCTGAATGGTGCGGCCCTTGCAAAATGATCGCACCGGTTCTGGACGAGATTGCCGAGACTTACAAAGGCAAGCTGACCGTCGCCAAACTGAACATCGACGAAAACCAGGAAACCCCGGCCAAGCATGGCGTGCGTGGTATCCCGACGCTGATGCTGTTCAAGAACGGCAACGTTGAAGCGACCAAGGTCGGCGCACTGTCGAAGTCGCAGCTGGCGGCTTTCCTCGACGCCAACATCTGAGCGTCGCAGTAAAACGCTGAAAAAAAGCCCCGCAAATCGCGGGGCTTTTTGCGTATTCAGGGCTAGACGCTCCGAAACTCAGGTGGTACATTCGGCCCCGCACTGGTTTCTCCAATGCCCCCTGCTAGCCGTCGCCGACGCACTCCTTTTCGAATTAGTTCGCGATCCTGTCGCCTTCTCCGCGGCGCGGCCTCATTAAGCCAAAAGCTTAATTTCCCCCCCTCCATAAATGATTACGTCATTCCTATATGAATCTGACTGAACTCAAGCAAAAGCCGATTACCGAACTGCTCGAATTGGCCGAACAGATGGGCATAGAAAATATGGCCCGTTCGCGCAAGCAGGACGTGATTTTCTCCCTGCTCAAAAAGCACGCGAAAAGCGGCGAGGAAATCTCCGGTGATGGCGTGCTGGAGATTCTCCAGGACGGCTTCGGCTTCCTGCGCTCCGCAGACGCTTCCTACCTCGCCGGCCCTGACGACATCTACGTCTCGCCGAGCCAGATCCGCCGCTTCAACTTGCGCACCGGTGACACCATCGTTGGCAAGATCCGCCCTCCGAAGGAAGGCGAGCGGTATTTCGCCCTGCTCAAGGTCGACACGATCAACTTCGATCGTCCGGAGAACGCGAAAAACAAGATTCTCTTCGAGAACCTGACGCCGCTGTTCCCGACGGTGCGCATGAAGATGGAAGCCGGCAACGGTTCCACCGAAGACCTCACCGGTCGCGTGATCGACCTGTGCGCACCGATCGGCAAAGGCCAGCGTGGCCTGATCGTCGCACCGCCGAAAGCCGGTAAAACGATCATGCTGCAGAACATCGCAGCGAACATCGCCCGTAACAATCCTGAAGTTCACCTGATCGTGCTGTTGATCGACGAGCGTCCGGAAGAAGTGACCGAAATGCAGCGCACCGTGCGCGGCGAAGTGGTTGCCTCGACCTTCGACGAGCCGCCGACCCGTCACGTGCAGGTTGCTGAAATGGTGATCGAGAAGGCCAAGCGCCTGGTCGAGCACAAGAAAGACGTGGTGATCCTGCTCGACTCCATCACCCGTCTGGCCCGTGCCTACAACACCGTGATCCCGAGCTCCGGCAAGGTATTGACCGGTGGTGTCGATGCCCATGCTCTGGAGAAGCCGAAGCGTTTCTTCGGTGCTGCGCGTAACATCGAAGAAGGCGGCTCGCTGACCATTATCGCCACCGCGCTGGTTGAAACCGGCTCGAAGATGGACGAAGTGATCTACGAAGAGTTCAAGGGTACCGGCAACATGGAACTGCCTCTGGATCGCAAGATCGCCGAGAAGCGTGTGTTCCCGGCCATCAACATCAACCGCTCCGGCACCCGCCGCGAAGAGTTGCTGACCGCCGACGACGAACTGCAGCGCATGTGGATTCTGCGCAAGCTGCTGCACCCGATGGACGAAGTCGCCGCCATCGAGTTCCTGGTCGACAAGCTGAAAACGACCAAGACCAACGACGAGTTCTTCTTGTCGATGAAACGCAAGTAATACGCTGGCGTTTCAACAAAGGACGCTCCCGCGAGGGGGCGTTTTTTTTTGCCCCGAAAAATCTCGCGCCCATCACGGATATCTGTTGATGGGCCGATATTGCGGCGTCGGCAGCGCACTCCCGAGTTCGAGGCCTGCGCCTTCGCCGCAGCGCGGGGGCCACAATCGAGCAATGACGGGCTGCTGTTTGCTCCTCAGAGCAGGTAGGATGTACGCCTATTTTGAGGGTGCCATCGTCAATGAAATTCAAGGATCTTCGGGATTTCGTGCAGCAGCTTGAGCAGCGCGGAGAGTTGAAACGCATCCAGATTCCCGTCTCGCCGGTGCTGGAGATGACTGAGGTGTGCGATCGCACGCTGCGGGCCAAAGGCCCGGCACTGTTGTTCGAGAAGCCTACCGGTTACGACATTCCGGTGCTCGGTAATCTGTTCGGCACCCCCGAGCGCGTGGCCATGGGCATGGGCGCCGAGTCGGTCAGCGAGCTGCGCGAGATCGGCAAGCTGCTAGCCTTCCTCAAGGAGCCGGAGCCGCCGAAGGGCTTGAAGGACGCATGGTCGAAACTGCCGATCTTCCGCAAGATCATTTCGATGGCGCCGAAAGTCGTCAAAGACGCGGTGTGTCAGGAAGTGGTCATCGAAGGCGACGACGTCGATCTGGCGATGTTGCCGGTGCAGACCTGCTGGCCCGGCGACGTTGGCCCGCTGATCACCTGGGGCCTGACGGTCACCAAAGGCCCGAACAAGGAGCGCCAGAACCTCGGCATCTACCGCCAGCAAGTGATCGGCCGCAACAAGGTGATCATGCGCTGGCTCAGCCATCGTGGCGGCGCTCTCGACTTCCGCGAGTGGTGCGAGAAGCACCCGGGCCAGCCGTTCCCGGTGTCCGTGGCCCTTGGCGCCGATCCGGCGACGATTCTCGGTGCCGTGACGCCGGTGCCGGACAGCCTCTCCGAATATGCTTTCGCAGGGCTCTTGCGCGGCAACCGTACCGAACTGGTCAAGTGCCGTGGCAACGATCTGCAAGTGCCGGCCACTGCCGAAATCATTCTTGAAGGCGTGATTCATCCCGGCGAAATGGCCGACGAAGGCCCGTATGGCGACCACACCGGTTACTACAACGAAGTCGACAGCTTCCCGGTGTTCACCGTCGAGCGCATCACCCACCGGATCAAGCCGATCTATCACAGCACCTACACCGGGCGGCCGCCGGATGAGCCGGCGATTCTCGGCGTGGCGCTGAACGAAGTGTTCGTACCGATTCTGCAGAAGCAGTTCCCTGAGATCACCGACTTCTACCTGCCGCCGGAAGGCTGCTCGTACCGCATGGCCGTGGTGACGATGAAGAAGTCGTATCCGGGGCATGCCAAGCGCGTGATGCTCGGCGTCTGGTCGTTTTTGCGACAGTTCATGTACACCAAGTTCGTTATCGTCACTGACGACGATATCAACGCCCGCGACTGGAACGACGTGATCTGGGCCATCACCACGCGCATGGACCCCAAGCGCGACACGGTGATGATCGACAACACGCCGATCGACTACCTCGACTTCGCTTCGCCGATTTCCGGCCTGGGCTCGAAAATGGGCCTGGATGCCACCCACAAGTGGCCGGGCGAAACCACCCGCGAATGGGGCCGCGTGATCGTCAAGGACGACGCCGTCACCCAACGGATCGATGCCATCTGGAATCAGTTAGGAATAGATTGATGCGTGTAACCCTGCAGCCTTCCGGAGCAGTGCTCGAGATACAGCCCGGTGAGCGGATTCTCGACGGCGCGCGGCGTCTGGGCTATGACTGCCCGCAAAGCTGTCGCAACGGCAATTGCCACGTGTGTGCAGCGCTGCTGGTGGAGGGCCGCGTCGAGCAGGCCGGCAAAGTCCACGACCATGGCGAGTTCTACACCTGCATCGCCGCACCGCTGGAAGACTGCGTGCTGTTGTGGGATGGCGTGCTCGCACTCGGTGAATTGCCGGTGCGCAGCCTATCGTGTCAGGTCATCGAGTGCCGCGAGGTCGGCGGCGACACCTGGCGCGTGCGTCTGCGGGCACCGGCGGGCAAGCCGCCGCGCTATCACGCCGGGCAATATTTGATGATCGAGCGTGAGAACGGCGAGAAATCGGCGTTCTCCATGGCTTCGGCGCCCCACGGCGGACGTGATCTGGAAATCCATGTGCTGGCGCGCGAAACCAGTGCGTTGAGCCTGATCGAGCAGCTGCAACGCAACCCGCTGGTGCGTGTCGAGTTGCCGTTCGGTGACACACATCTTGCGGAACTACCCGACGGTCCGCTGGTGTTGATCGCCGCCGGCACCGGCATGGGCCAGATTCACAGCCTGATCGAACATTGCCGCGCCGAAGGCTTCAAGCATCCAGTGCATCTGTATTGGGGCGTACGCCGTCCAGAAGACTTTTATCAGATCGAGCACTGGGACGAATGGCTGAAGCTGCCCAATCTGTTCCTGCACAAAGTGGTCAGCGACCAGTGCGGCTGGGAAGGGCGCTGCGGGATGTTGCACGAAGCGGTTTGCGAGGATTTCCCCGATCTGAAGCCGCTGCATGTCTATGCCAGCGGTTCGCCGGCGATGGTTTACGGCACGCTGGACGCGCTGGTCGAGGCGGGGATGGATGCGCATCAGATGCGCGCTGATGTGTTCGCCTACGCGCCGCGCTCCTGAGACTTATAACTTGGTATATAGCCGATCGGTATTTACCCTAAACAGTAAATATCGCTAGGTTATATATGAATCAGGCAATTAATCAGTGGCACTTAATTTGCCTTAAAACATATGTGCCTTATTGTTACAACGGTGCGTTCTATTAAGTAATTCTTCACCCGCGGGGAGCTGAACGCTATTCGCCATGAGCGCCATTGAAAACGCAATTCTGAACCTGGCTTACCCTCCGCGGCTCGATCTTGGGCCGCAGCTGACGCACGAACAACTTCTCGCTTCCATGCAATCAACCATGGCACGCCACAAGGGCGGGCCGGTGTGGCTGTTCGCCTATGGCTCGCTGATCTGGCGGCCGGAATGCACGGCGGTTGAGCGCATGCGCGGTCGCGTGCATGGCTATCATCGCGGCTTGTACCTGTGGTCCCACGAGCATCGGGGTACCCCGGAAATGCCCGGTCTGGTGTTCGGTCTGGATCGCGGCGGTTCATGCAGCGGTTTTGCCTACCGCTTGCCGGAAGACAATCTCGATACCGCGCTGTACGCCCTGTGGAAACGCGAGATGCCGTTTCCCTCGTATCGCCCACACTGGCTCAATTGCCGGCTCGAAGATGGCACTCAGGTGCAGGCTTTGGGATTCGTTCTGGAGCGCCACCTGCCGAGCTATGCCGGCAACTTGCCGGATCATGTGCTCAGCCAGGTGTTCGCCAGCGCCAGCGGGCGTTACGGCACCACTCGCGATTATGTCGAGCAGACCGCGCACGCCCTGCGCAGCCACGCCATGCCGGATCGAAATCTGGAGGCGCGGCTCAAGCGCTGTAAATCACACAGCGATCAGGCGACCGCTTCACGGCTCTGACTGGCGACTTGCTTGTGCCACAGCGTTGGCGCAAGGAAGGCCATCGCCAGCAGGCAAGCGCCGACCAGCAGCACGAAACCGCCATCCCAGCCGAAGTGGTCAACGGTGTAGCCCATCGCCGCACTGGCCGCGACCGAACCCCCCAGATAACCGAACAGACCGGTGAAGCCCGCTGCAGTACCGGCGGCTTTCTTCGGCGCCAGTTCCAGCGCTTGCAGGCCGATCAGCATCACCGGGCCGTAGATCAGGAAGCCGATCGACAGCAGGGCGATCATGTCGACCATCGGATTGCCGGCCGGATTCAGCCAGTAAACCAGGGTCGCAACAGTCACCAGGGCCATGAACACCATGCCGGTCAGACCACGGTTGCCACGGAAGATCTTGTCTGACATCCAGCCGCACAGCAGCGTGCCCGGAATGCCTGCCCACTCGTAGAAGAAATAGGCCCACGAGGTTTTATCCACGGTGAAGCCCTTGGCTTCCTTCAGGTACGTCGGCGCCCAGTCCAGCACGCCGTAGCGCAGCAAGTAGACGAAAACGTTGGCCAGAGCGATGTACCAGAGCATTTTGTTGCGCAGCACGTATTTGACGAAGATTTCCTTGGCGCTGAATTCGTCTTCGTGGCTGGCGTCGTAGCCTTCCGGGTAGTCGTTTTTGTACTGCTCGATCGGCGGCAGGCCGACCGATTGCGGAGTGTCACGCATGGTGATGAAGGCGAATACCGCTACGCCCAGTGCGACTGCTGCCGGGACGTAAAACGCCGCGTGCCAGTCGTTGAACAGGCCCATGCCGATCAGGAACAGCGGGCCGATCAGACCGCCGCCGACGTTATGCGCCACGTTCCACACCGACACCACGCCACCGCGTTCCTTCTGCGACCACCAGTGCACCATGGTCCGCCCGCTCGGCGGCCAGCCCATGCCCTGCGCCCAGCCGTTGATGAACAGGAGGATGAACATCATCGTCACGCTGGACGTTGCCCACGGCGCGAAACCGAAAATGAACATCACCCCGGCCGAGACCAGCAGACCGAACGGCAGGAAGAAGCGCGGGTTGGAACGGTCGGACACCAGGCCCATGAGGAACTTCGACAAACCATACGCAATGGCGATCGCCGACATCGCCAGGCCGAGGTCGCCACGGCTGTAGCCTTCGTCGATCAGGTACGGCATGGCGAGGGAGAAGTTCTTGCGCAGCAGGTAGTAACCGGCGTAGCCGATAAAGATACCGGCGAAGATCTGCCAGCGCAGGCGGCGGTAGGTGCTGTCTATTTTTTCTTCAGGCAATGGAGCCTGATGTGCGGCAGGACGAAAGAAAGCAAACATTCAAGAGCTCCAGTTTTCTTGTTTTGACTGCGGATGCGAATGTTACAGTTTCGTTACCGAAAATAGCATCGCTTCACGTCGGCAAAACAGCGGAAATTTGGGCAGATGAACGTTCCTTTCTGAACATGTCGCTCTGAGACAAGTACGCGGCGCTGAGGGAATGGTGGCTCGGGTGGGTTTCTGCGGTTTTGCGCATGGGAGAGGCAGACCTCAACGCCAAAGCGATCCGGATGGTTGCTCCGGATCGCTCCATGTTGTTAACGAACCTGAACGACAACCTTGCCCACAGCCTTGCGCTGACCGAGATCATCGATTGCCTGCGCGGCATTGCTCAGCGGATACACCTGCGACACCAGCGGTTTGAGTTTGCCCTCGGCAAACCAGCTGAACAGCTGCTGGAAGTTGGCTGCGTTGTCCTGGGGCTGGCGTTGGGCAAAAGAACCCCAGAACACGCCGAGTACAGCCGCGCCCTTGAGCAGGGCGAGGTTGACCGGCAGTTCCGGGATGCGTCCGCTGGCGAAGCCGACAACCAGCAGGCGGCCGTTCCAGGCGATGGCGCGGATGGCTTGGTCGAACAGGTCGCCGCCGACCGGGTCGTAGATCACGTCGGCGCCCTGGCCGTCGGTGAGGCGCTTGATCTCCTCCTTGAGGCTGGCTTCGCTGTAATTGATCAGCTCATCGGCGCCGGCAGCCTTGGCCACCGCGAGTTTCTCGGCGCTGCTGGCGGCGGCGATCACGCGGGCGCCCATGGCTTTGCCGATCTCCACAGCGGCAAGGCCGACGCCGCCCGACGCGCCGAGCACCAGCAGGGTTTCGCCCGGTTGCAGGTTGGCGCGTTGCTTGAGCGCGTGCATCGACGTGCCGTAGGTCATGCTGAATGCAGCGGCAATGTTGAAGTCCATCGACGGCGGAATCGGCAGGACGTTGTAGCCCGGGACCGCCACCTGCTCGGCAAAACTGCCCCAACCGGTCAGCGCCATGACCCGGTCGCCGACTTTCAGATGGCTGACCTTTTCCCCGACTTCGCGCACCACGCCCGCCGCTTCACCGCCTGGCGAAAACGGGAAGGGCGGTTTGAACTGGTATTTGCCCTCGATGATCAGCGTGTCCGGGAAATTGACTCCGGCAGCGTGCACGTCCAGCAGGATTTCATTCTTCTTCGCGACAGGGCTGGCGACGTCTTCCAGCACCAGCGATTCGGCAGGGCCGAAGGCTTTGCACAGCACGGCTTTCATCAGGGCTATTCCTTTGGGAGTGATGGCCGATAAGTGTAGGTGTGTGAATCAACGGGTCAACGAGCATGCCCGGCCCTGATAGTCAGCCATAAGCTTGTGCTTGCGCGGCGGGTCGTTATGCTAGGCCGCAAACCGGATAAGGAGCGAATTGTGAAAGCGTGGATCATGTTGTTGCTGGCCCTGTCTCTGCCTGTGGCAGCACTGGCCGAAGAAGCCAAAGAAGGCGAGGCGCCGAAGGTCAATTACATCACCCTGAGCCCGCCGTTCGTCGGCAACTATGGCCTCGACGGCACGCCGAAGCTCAAGGTCTACAAGGCCGATGTGGCATTGCGTGTGACTGGTGAGGAGGCGACCAAACTGGTCAAGGCCAACGAGCCGCTGATCCGCAATCAGCTGGTGGCGTTGTTCACTCAGCAGTCGACCGAGGCGATGGGCAGCATCGAGGGCAAGGAAAAGCTGCGTCAGGAAGCGTTGAAGCAGACCCAGCAGGTCATGAATGACGAGACCGGCAAGCCTGTTGTTGAAGATCTGTTGTTCAACAACCTGATCATTCAGTAAATACGTTGGCTGCTGCTCTTCAGGACGCCAGGCTTTTGCGAAAGCGTGCCAGGGCGATGGCGAAGAACAGCAGACCGATGGCAGTCAGCGCCAGCAACTCCGGCCAGACCACGCTCAGCCCGGCGTCGCGAAACAGAATCGCGGCGCTGAGGCTGACAAAATGCGTGGACGGTGAGCCCTGCATGACCCACTGCAGCCAGTGCGGCATGCTGTCCAGTGGCGTGCTGCCGCCCGACAGCAGCAGCATCGGGATGATCACCGGAATCGCCAGCAAGCCGAACTGCGGCGTCGAGCGCGCGAGTGTCGCCAGAAAGATGCCCAGCGCGGTACTGGCAAACAGATAAACCGCAGTCACCAGCAAAAACAGGCTCATTGAGCCGGAAAGCGGCACGCCGAGTGCGCCTTTGACCACCACCTCCACGGACAGCCAGGTGCACAGCACCACCACCAGCAGGTTGCTCCAGATTTTCGCCAGCATGATTTCCAGCGCCGTCAGCGGCAGCACCAGCAAATGGTCGAGCGTGCCGTGCTCGCGTTCGCGCAGCAGCGCCGTGCCCGTGAGGATGATCGCCAGAATGGTGATGTTGTTGACGATCTGGATCACCGCCAGAAACCAGCCACCCTCCAGGTTGGTATTGAATAGCGCGCGGGTGGTCAGCGAAATCGGCGTCTTGCTCGCGGCATCGCTCTGACCGCCGTAGGCCTGCAGTTCACGCTGGAAGATCCGGCCGATGTAACCGGCGCCCATGAACGCCTGGCTCATCGCGGTGGCATCGACGTTGACCTGAATGGCCGGTCGCCGCGCCGCGAGCAGGTTGGTTTGAAACCCCGCCGGAATGTTGATCACGAAGGTGTACTGGCCGCTGTCCATCACCTGATCCAGTTGCGGGTAAGGCAGCAGCACCGGCGTCTGGAACTCCGGCGGTTGCAGGGCCTGGGCCAACTGGCGCGAGAGGGCGCTGCGGTCTTCGTCGACGATCGCCACGCTGGCGTTGTGCACGCCGATTACCGAACCGGCGGCGGGCATGTAGATCGCCACGGTGAAGGCGTAGAACAGGAACAGCAACAACACGCTGTCGTGGCGCAGGCTGGTCAGTTCCTTGAGTCCCAAGCGCAGGATGTGCGCGAACTTGTGCATCAGGCCTCCTGCTTTTTCAGCATGATCAGGCTCAACCCTGTGAACCCGACGAAGAAGCCGAACAGGGCCAGGCATTGTGGCCACAGCTGCCGCAAGTCCAGCGCCTTGGTGAACGTCCCCACGGCAATATCGAGAAAATGTCCTGCCGGAAACAGCATGCCCATCACCGCAGCCGCACCTTGCAGCGAAGAACGCGGCACGATCAGCCCGGAGAACTGGATGGTCGGCAGGCTGGTGATGATCATGGTGCCGAGGATCGCGGCGATCTGTGTGCGGGTGAAGGCCGAGATCAGCAGACCCATGCTGGTGGTCGCCAGCACGTAGAGCAGGCCGCCAAACGCCAGTGTCAGCAGGCTGCCCTTGAACGGCACGCCAAACAGCCAGCGGTTCATTGCCACCAGCAGCGCAAGGTTGATCAGACTGACCAGCAGGTATGGCGCCTGCTTGCCCAACAGAAACTCCAGGCGGGTCAGAGGCGTGGCGTAGAAGTTGGTGATCGAGCCCAGTTCTTTCTCGCGCACGATGCCGAGTGCGGTGAGCATCGCTGGAATGAACGCCAGTATCAGCGCCATGACGCCGGGGCCGATGGCGTTGACGCTGACCACATCCTGGTTGTAGCGAAAGCGCGTTTCCAGGCTGGCGCCCGCCTGATGGTTGATGGCGAGACTGCTCTGTTCGGCCAACTGTTGCAGGTTGGCCAAGTGCACCGCTTCGACATAATTGCGGCTGGTCTCGGCGCGAAACGGCATGCCGCCATCCAGCCATGCCGCCACCGCGGGCTGGCGTCCGGCGTACAGGTCACGGCCGAAACCGGGGGGGATTTCCAGCGCAAGTTTGATCTCCGAGCGTTGCAGGCGTCGGTGCAATTCCTGTGCATCATGGATGGCTGGCCGTTCATCGAAGTAACGCGAGCCGCGAAAGGCCTCCAGATAGGTTCGGCTCTGCGGTGTCTGGTCCTGGTCGTACACGGCAAACGCGAGGTTTTCCACGTCCAGGGAAATCCCGTAGCCGAAAATCACCATCATGAAAATCGCCCCCGCCAGGGCGAACGCCATGCGCACCTTGTCACGCAGCAGCTCCTTGCCTTCGCGGCTGGCCACCGCCAGCAGGCGACCGAGGCTGAAACCGCGCTGCTGGAGCGGCGGCGTGGCGGTCGTTGGCGCGGTCGGCGATTCACTGGCAGGCGGCGACTGCGCAATGCCCTGAGCCTGTTCCAGGCACGTCACGAAAGCGGCTTCCAGCGTTTCTCCAGCGAACTGACGTTGCAGCGCTGCCGGGGTGTCGCACGCCAGCACTTGGCCGGCGTGCATCAGCGAAATGCGGTCGCAGCGCTGGGCTTCGTTCATGAAGTGGGTGGAGAGAAAAATCGTCACGCCTTGCTCGCGAGACAGTTCGATCAACAGTCGCCAGAAGTCATCACGGGCTGCCGGGTCGACGCCGGAGGTCGGCTCATCGAGGATCAGCACTTCCGGACGATGCAACACCGCAACCGCCAGCGACAGGCGTTGACGCAGCCCCAGAGGCAGGGCGCCGGACGGCTGATCGGCGACGCTGAGCAGGTTGAAGCGTTGAATGAGGGCATCGATGCGTGGCGCACTCTCGGCTTTGGGCAAGTCGAACAGCCGGGCGTGCAGATCAAGGTTCTGTCGCACACTGAGTTCGCCATACAGCGAAAAGCTCTGGGACATGAAACCGACCCGTTTGCGTGTGGCCAGATCCTTGGCATTTACCGGGTTGCCGAGCAGTGTCGCGCGGCCTTCGCTGGCCGGCATCAGCCCGGTCAGGACTTTCATCGTGGTGGTCTTGCCGCAGCCGTTGGAGCCGAGAAAACCGAAAATTTCGCCGCGACCGATGGCGAAGTTGACGTGATCGACCGCAGTGAAGTCGCCGAAACGCAGTGTCAGGTCGTGGGCCTCGATGGCGGTGTCGCTGCTGCCACTGCTACGTGGCGGAATCACCAGCGGCCTGGCGTCATGCTGGCTGTCACCCTGGAAATGGGTGAACGCCTCATCAAGTTTGCCACTGGGGGTGACGGCCGCCAGTTCACGGCTCAGACCGGTGGCAATCAATTTGCCGTTGTCGAGCATCAGGCAATGCTCGAACTGTTCGGCTTCTTCCATGTACGCGGTGGCGACCAGCAGGGTCAGTTGCGGGCGCTGGCGCCGCACGTCGTCGATCAGCTCCCAGAAACGCCGTCGTGAGAGCGGGTCGACGCCGGTGGTTGGCTCATCGAGGATTAACAGATCCGGTTCGTGGATCAGCGCGCAGCACAGTCCGAGTTTCTGTTTCATGCCGCCGGACAACTTGCCGGCGGGGCGCTCGGCGAACTTCAGCAGGTCGGTGGCAAGCAGCAGATTGCGCATGCGTTGTTCGCTGTCGGCCTTCGACAGGCCGAACAGCGTGGCGAAGAACTGAATGTTTTCGCGGATCGACAGTTCTGGATACAGGTTGCCGCCCAATCCCTGCGGCATGAAAGCGATGCGTGCATACAGCGTGTCGCGGTGGTGGCGCTGCTGGATCGGCCCGCCAAGGACGTCCAGTTGCCCTTGCTGCAAGGCCTTCACGCCGGCGATCAGCCCCAGCAGGCTGGACTTGCCCGCGCCATCGGGGCCGATCAGACCGCAACGGGTGCCGGCTGGCAGGCTGAAGGTGATATCGCTCAGTGCTTGCTGTTTGCCGTAGCGGTGCGCGATAGCATTGGCCTGGACCGCGAGGCTGCTCATTGCAGATTGGCCGGCCAGGCGATCGGCGCGGTGCGCACATACCCGGCACCGGGCATGCCGGGCTTGGCTTGCGGTACGGCGCTGGGTTGGGTCAAGCGCAGTTTGACGCGGAACACCAGTTTTTGCCGCTCGTCGCGGGTTTCGACTTCCTTGGGGGTGAACTGCGATTTGCCGGCGACAAAACTGATTTTCGCTGGCAAGGGCTTGTCGGGCAGGGCATCGAGCAGTACCCGGGCCTCATCGCCCACCGCCAGACGCCCGGCCACCGAGGCGGACAAGTAGAGGTTCATGTACTGATCGTTGGGGTCAATCAACAGCAGGACGCGGCCACCGGCACCCAGCACTTCCCCGGGTTCGGCCATGCGTAACTGGATCACGCCGTCAATCGGCGCGCGCAGGCTGCTGTCGTCGATTTCGCTGGTCAGTTGAGCGACCTGCGCCTGGGCTGCGCCGATCGCTGCAGCGACCGCCGACACTTGGGCGCGGGCCGCCGTCACGGCAGCGTTGCCGGTGCCGATGCGCGACTGCAATTGATCGATGACCTGAGCGCTGACGAAACCGTGCTTGAACAGCGACTCAGAGCGCCCGAGTTCCTGTTGGGCCAGCAGTAGCTCACTCTGACGCAACTGCACGTTGGCCTGGGCGGCGTTGAGGTTTTCCCGGGCGCGCAACACCTCGGCTTCGGCCTGGTTGCGCTGGGCTTCAAGGGTGCGGGTGTCCATGCGGGCCAGCAGTTGGCCTTGAGTGACCTTGTCGCCTTCATCGACCAGCACCTCGGCGAGGCGACCGGGGGTCTTGCTGGCGATTTGCACTTCGGTGGCCTCAAGTCGTCCGTTGCCGGCCGACAGCCCCTCGGGCAGGCGGCTGCTCATCGACTTCCAGTAACCGAAGCCGCCAGCGGCCAACAGCAAGGCTATGAGCGATCCGGCAAATAACAGTGAGGAACGGCGGTGCGTCGACATGGGGGCATCCTGCGGCTGTGGCGTCCACTCTGACGGTTCAAGCGCTGGGGGCGCTTGATGTCAGTCAAATGAGCGTCAAGCCTAGACCCTTTTGTCTGCCACCACGGTGTGACTTGGCAGTTCTCAGCGCAGGCCGAGCACTGCGGCCCATTGTTCAGCGGTGACGGGCATCACTGAAAGCCGCGAGCCTTTCTGCACCAGTGGCATTTCTGCCAGCGCGGTCTGCTGTTTCAGGTAGTCGAGCTTCAAGACTCGCGCAAAGGTTTCGACGTGCGCCACGTCGATGGCGCTCCAGGCATTCTTCTGCGCTGTGGCCTTCGGATCGAAGTAATGGCTCTGCGGCTCCAGCGCCGTCGGATCGGGATACGCTGCTTCGATAATTTTGCCAATCCCGGCAATCCCCGGCTCCGGGCAGCTGGAATGGTAGAAAAAGAACTCGTCACCGACCGCCATCGCCCGCAGGAAGTTGCGTGCCTGATAGTTGCGAACCCCGTCCCAGCGCGCCTTGCCGAGCTTTTCCAGGCCCTTGATCGAGAGTTCGTCGGGCTCTGATTTCATCAGCCAGTAGGCCATGTCGTGTGCTCCTGAAGCGGTCATTGGGCAGGTTGTCGGGCAATTTTATGACAAACCGACAGTCGGTTGACGTCAGCGTTTGCGCACAGGTTCACGTTGCCGCAAAATGCCGGCCTTTAAAGCTTGACGCTGCTGCACGGCCTACGAACGGAAACCGCTGCTGTCATCGTGATGATGTGCCTTGAGGGGGGCAATCGATGAAACGCAAACCGGATTTGCTATGGACTTTGGTAATTTTGTTTGGCTTGGGCGTGGTAACCACCGGTTACGCGCAGAGCCTGTGGGCGAACAAGACCGACGCGCCGATTGAAGTGGCGCAACAGGTGCAACAGTCGACCGCTTTCAAACGCTGAACCTGTCTCTTCGACGCCGCTGTTCCATGCGGCGTCTACTCTGCGAAATACCACGCCTTGTCGGTGACCGTGCCTTGTAACGGGACATCCCAGCTCGCCTGCGCCAAACGCTCGACCTTCTGACACTCATGGGCCAGGCCCAGCAGCGTCGGCTTGCGCCAGTTCTTGCGCCGGGCCAGATAGGCGAGGCTGCGATCATAAAATCCGCCGCCCATGCCCAGGCGCCCGCCGACATCGTCAAACCCTACCAGCGGCAACAGCACCAGATCCAGCGCCCAGACCTTGCGTTGCCGAGCCAGATTGACCCGGGGCTCGAGGATGCGGAAACGATTGGGGATCAGCTTTTCGCCGGGGCGGATGCGCTGGAAGACCATTTTCGTTCGTGGCCACGCGCTGAGTACCGGCAGATAAGTTGCCTTGCCGCGACTCTGGGCTTCGCGCAGCAGCAGGCGCGGATCGATTTCACCGTCGGTGGGCAAATACAGAGAGATATGTTTTGCCCGGCGAAAGTGCGGGTCCTGGGCCAATTGCCGGAACAGGCCTTTGGCAGCCTGGCGTTGTTCGCCCGGCGTCAGTGCGCGGCGCGCCTTGCGCAGCAGGCGGCGGAGTTGCGGGCGGGGCAGCAGCGCGGGTTCGGTCATGGTTCGGCTTCGGCAGGTGGATGCAAAAACGTACGCATAAAAAATCCGATGTCGGCATACACCGACATCGGATTTCGAATCAGGCTCCCCGGATGAACCGCTGTCAACTCAGCCCTTGAACCCGAAAGTTCAAGGTGGAAGAAGCAGTAGACTTTAAGGCTTTCCGTCTAGCGGACATGCACACCAGCCCAACGTGCAACTTCCAGGGTAGTGCGAATCGGCTCCGGGACATCGTCAACTGGCAAGCACCCCAGGGAGTGCCGCGAGTATACCTCAAGCTGTCAGGCGAATCAGCCCTTGACGGTGTTCTGATCGTCGGCCAGGACCAGATCGACACGATCGAGCAAGTCGCGCACCTGTTCGCGGGTCGAACCGCTGGCCTGGATGTCCGGGCGCTCTTCTTTGTGCAACAGGTCGTGGGTGATGTTCAGCGCGGCCATCACGGCAATGCGATCGGCGCCGATGACTTTGCCGCTGCTGCGGATCTCGCGCATCTTGCCGTCCAGGTAGCGGGCGGCACTGACCAGATTGCTGCGTTCTTCCGGCGGGCAGATGATCGAATACTCTTTGTCGAGGATCTGCACGGTAACGCTATTGCTTGAACTCATGAGTCTTGCTCCAGGGCCTTGAGGCGCGAAATCATCGATTCGACCTTACGCCGGGCGATTTCGTTTTTTTCAATGAGGTGAGCGCGTTCCTCGCGCCAGGTTTTTTCCTGAGCTAGTAAGAGTGCGTTTTGACTCTTAAGTTGCTCGACTCGGCCAATCAGCAGTTCGAGTCTGGCCATCAGCGCTTGCAGGTCGGTGTCTTCCATTGGGTCCACGTGTTCGTCTGATGGGTGGTGACTGGCGGACAGCCTTTAATGGTCTTGGCGGGGCTGTCGATGTAGGATACAAGGCCTTCATTCTAGACATAGCGCCGTCTGGCGCCTAGCTGCCCATGACCATTGCGAATTCCCCGTACCAAGCCTTTGCCACCCTGCTGACTGCCAGCGGCCACAACGTCTCGCCTGCCGAACTGCACGGCGTGCTGCTCGGGCGCAGTTGCGCCGGGGCCGGCTTCGATCACGAAGGCTGGCTGATCGACGCCGCCGAACTGCTCGAAGGCGATATCCAGGACAACGTCCGCAACGCCCTGATCGGCCTGCAGGAGATGGTCAAAGGCGAGCTGACCGGCGACGACGTCACTGTCGTGCTGCTGCTGCCGACCGACGATGCACCGCTGGCCGACCGCGCTGCTGCACTGGGCGAATGGTGCCAGGGCTTCCTCAGCGGTTTCGGCCTGAACTGCCGCGACAGCAGCATGCTCAGCACCGAAGCCACCGAAGTGCTGCAGGATCTGGCCGCCATTTCCCAGGTGCAGGACGCGCTGGAGGAATCCGAAGACGGCGAATCCGACTACATGGAAGTCATGGAATACCTGCGCGTCGCGCCGTTGCTGCTGTTCTCGGAAACCAAGAAGTCCGATGTGCCGCCAGCCGCCAAACCTTCGCTGCATTAATCGCGAGCCAGGGAAAGCCATCTGCCCATGACCCATATCCCCAAAGCGGAATACAGCCGTCGCCGCAAGGCCCTGATGGCGCAGATGGAACCCAACAGCATCGCGATCCTGCCCGCCGCCGCGGTGGCCATCCGCAACCGCGACGTCGAGCATGTCTATCGTCAGGACAGCGACTTCCAGTACCTCAGCGGTTTTCCCGAGCCACAGGCCGTCATCGTCCTGATGCCCGGCCGCGAGCACGGCGAGTACATCCTGTTCTGCCGTGAACGCAACGCCGAACGCGAATTGTGGGATGGCCTGCGCGCCGGGCAGGAAGGCGCGATCCGCGAGTACGGCGCCGACGACGCCTTTCCGATTACCGACATCGACGACATCCTCCCGGGCCTGATCGAAGGCCGCGACCGGGTGTATTCGGCGATGGGCAGCAACCCTGAATTCGATCGGCATTTGATGGACTGGATCAACGTGATCCGCTCCAAGGCGCACCTCGGCGCGCAGCCGCCGAATGAATTCGTTGCCCTGGATCACCTCCTGCACGACATGCGCCTGTATAAATCGGCGGCAGAAGTGAAGGTGATGCGCGAAGCCGCACGGATCTCGGCGCAAGCCCACATCCGCGCGATGCAAGCCAGTCGGGCCGGGCTCCACGAGTACAGCCTCGAAGCCGAACTGGATTACGAATTCCGCAAGGGCGGGGCGAAGATGCCGGCCTACGGTTCGATCGTCGCCGCCGGGCGCAACAGCTGCATCCTGCATTACCAGCAGAATGACGCGCTGCTCAAGGACGGCGACCTGGTGTTGATAGACGCCGGTTGCGAGATCGATTGCTACGCCAGCGACATCACCCGCACCTGGCCGGTCAATGGCAGGTTCTCGCCAGAGCAGAAGGCGATCTACGAGTTGGTGCTGGCTTCGCAGGAAGCGGCATTCGCCGAGATCGCCCCCAACAAGCACTGGAACCAGGCGCACGAAGCCACGGTGCGGGTGATCACCGCAGGTCTGGTCAAGCTTGGCTTGTTGCAGGGCGAGGTTGACGAGTTGATCGCCAGCGAAGCCTACAAGGCTTTTTATATGCACCGCGCCGGCCACTGGCTGGGCATGGATGTGCATGACGTCGGCGAGTACAAGGTCGGCGGCGAATGGCGTGTGCTGGAGGTCGGCATGGCGCTGACCGTGGAGCCTGGCATCTACATCGCGGCAGACAATCAGAACGTGGCGAAGAAATGGCGTGGCATTGGCGTGCGCATCGAGGATGACGTGGTCGTGACCCGATCCGGTTGTGAAATCCTCACCAGCGGCGTGCCGAAAACCGTCGCCGAGATCGAAGCGCTGATGGCACAAGCAAGGACACACGCAGCATGAGTCGAGTCAATCTGGCAATCATCGGTGGCGGTCTGGTCGGCGCCAGTCTGGCGTTGGCGTTGCAGGCCGGGGCCAAAGCGCAGGGCTGGAAGATCGTCCTGATCGAACCGTTCGCCCCCGGCGACAGCTGGCAGCCGAGCTACGACGCCCGCTCCTCGGCGTTGTCGTTCGGCTCGCGGCAGATTTATCAGCGCTTGGGCGTGTGGCAGGAAATCTCCCGCCGCGCCGAGCCGATCAAACAGATTCATGTCTCCGACCGTGGCCGTTTCTCCACCGCGCGTTTGTCCGCGATGGAAGAGGGGGTTCCTGCGCTCGGTTACGTGGTGGAAAACGCCTGGCTCGGCCAGTGCCTGTGGCAGCACCTCGACAAAGACGTGATCACGTGGCGCTGCCCGGCGGAAGTCACGCGCATGGAGCCGTTGGCCGATGGCTATCGCCTGACCCTCAACGATGAAACCACGCTGGAATGCGATCTCGCGGTGCTCGCCGATGGCGGCCGCTCCGGCTTGCGCGAACAGTTGGGCATCAACGTGCGCAAGCGCCCTTACAACCAGAGCGCGCTGATCGCCAACATCACCCCGAGCGAAGCGCACAACGGCATGGCCTTCGAGCGCTTTACCGATGAGGGGCCGATGGCCCTGCTGCCGCTGCCGGACAATCGTTGCGCACTGGTGTGGACGCGGCTGGGCATGGACGCGCAGCGTCTGACTGAATTGAGCGAGCGTGATTTTCTCAGCGAGCTGCAAGGCGTATTCGGTTACCGCCTCGGCACTTTGAAACAGGTCGGCGCACGGCATCTTTATCCGCTGTCACTGATCGAAGCTGAAGAACAGGTGCGCTCGCATCTGGCCGTGCTCGGCAACGCCGCACACAGCCTGCACCCGATCGCCGGCCAGGGCTTCAACCTGTCGCTGCGTGACGCCGACGCCTTGGCTGCCGCGCTGCTGGCCAGCGACAAGCCGCTGGGCGACTTCGCCACGTTGCAGGCCTATCGCGAACGGCAGCGCCTCGATCAGGACCTGACGGTGGGCTTCTCCGATCAGGTCACGCGTCTGTTCGGCAGCACCCAGCCGCTGGTGTCGCTGGGGCGCAATCTCGGCCTGCTCGGTCTCGACCTGCTGCCGCCAGCCAAACGCTGGTTCGCCCGGCAGGCGATGGGCCTGGGAACCCGTCCGGATGCTTGAGTGGCTGAGCAAGAAATTCGGCAAGGCACGACTGATGCGTTGGGTAATGACCTGCTACCCGCCGTATCTCGGCGCGGGTGTGCGGGTGCGGCACATCAGCGATGACTTTCGCGACGTGCAGGTGTCCATGGGGTTGGGCTGGTACAACCGCAACTACGTCGGCACCCAGTTTGGCGGCAGTCTGTATTCGATGGTCGACCCGTTCTTCATGTTGATGCTCATGGAAAACCTCGGTCCGAAATACATCGTCTGGGACAAGGCCGCCGACATCGATTTCATTGCGCCGGGCAAAGGCCCGGTATTCGCCCGGTTCAACATCGACCAGACCCTGCTCGACGAGATCCGCCGGCAGACCGCCAACGGCGAGAAATACCTGCCGCAGTTGCAGGTCGACATTCATGACGGCGCCGGCAACCTTGTGGCGCGGGTCGGTAAAACCCTTTACGTGCGGCTCAAGCCGCAAGCGAGACAGGCCTAAAGCATGGAAATGCGCGCAGATGTGCTCATTGTCGGAGCCGGAATGGTCGGCAGCGCCCTGGCGCTGGCGTTACAGGACAGTGGGCTGGAAGTGCTGTTGCTCGACGGTAGCCCGCTGAGTGTCAAACCCTTCGATGCCGAAGCGGCGTTCGAACCGCGCGTCAGTGCATTGTCGGCGGCGAGCCAGCGTATTCTCGAGCGCCTCGGTGTCTGGGACGGCATCGTCCTGCGGCGCAGCAGCCCGTACACCGACATGCACGTGTGGGACGGCAGCGGCACCGGGCAGATTCATTTCTCGGCGAGCAGCGTGCATGCCGATGTGCTCGGCCACATCGTCGAAAACCGCGTGGTCCAGGATGCGCTGCTCGAGCGTTTGCATGACTGCGACCTGGGCATGCTCGCCACTGCGCGGCTGGAACAGATGCGTCGCTCCGGCGATGACTGGCTGCTGACCCTGGCCGACGGCCGCACCTTGCGCGCGCCGCTGGTAATCGCGGCCGATGGCGCCAATTCTGCTGTGCGCCGTCTGACCGGCGTGGCGACTCGCGAGTGGGATTATCTGCATCACGCCATCGTCACCAGCGTGCGCTGCAGCCAGCCGCACCGCAAAACCGCCTGGCAGCGCTTTACCGATCACGGGCCATTGGCGTTTTTGCCGCTGGAGCGTGATGGTCAGCAGGACTGGTGCTCGATCGTCTGGTCGACCACACCGGCTGAAGCCGAGCGCTTGATGGCGCTCGAGGAGACTGCGTTTTGCGCTGAGCTGGAGCGAGCGTTCGAAGGGCGCCTCGGTGAAGTGATCAGCGCCGATCCGCGTCTGTGCGTGCCGCTGCGTCAGCGCCATGCCAAGCGCTACGTCGCTGAGGGCCTGGCCTTGATCGGTGATGCGGCGCACACCATTCACCCCTTGGCGGGGCAGGGTGTGAACCTTGGATTCCTCGATGCCGCCGTGCTGGCGGAAGTGCTCCTGCAAGCGCATCAGCGCGGTGAGCGACTGGCGGATGTCAAAGTATTGAGCCGTTATGAGCGCCGGCGCATGCCACACAATCTGGCGCTGATGGCGGCGATGGAAGGCTTCGAGCGGTTGTTCCAGGCCGACCCCCTGCCGCTGCGCTGGTTGCGCAATGCCGGGTTGAAACTGGTCGAGCAGATGCCCGAGGCGAAAGCGTTGTTTGTGCGCGAGGCGCTGGGGTTGACCGGGGATCTTCCAGCTCTGGCAAAGCCCTGACCGCCTCATTGAGGCTGATGGCCCCTTCGCGAGCAGGCTCGCTCCCACTGTTGAGATGCATTCCAATGTGGGAGCGAGCCTGCTCGCGAAAGCGTCCGCCCACTTACCGCAGTTTTGAGCCGTGCAACATCTGGTAACGCCTTCCCCCAGTGTTCGATTGTGGTGGTAAATGTGAGTCCTTATCATTTGGCCCACCTTTCCCGACCGTGAGACCCCTCCCATGTTGGCACCCAAGCGTCTTCTGACCGCACTGGCCTTGACCCTGATCGGCAGCACCACTGCCCAGGCCGCCGATGAGGTGGTGGTTTACTCGTCGCGTATCGATGAGCTGATCAAACCGGTATTCGATGCCTACACCGCCAAGACCGGGGTGAAGATCAAGTTCATCACCGACAAGGAAGCGCCGCTGATGCAGCGCATCAAGGCCGAAGGTGAAAACGCCACCGCCGATCTGCTGCTCACCGTCGATGCCGGCAACCTGTGGCAGGCCGAGCAGATGGGTATTCTGCAGCCTTTCACCTCGAAAACCATCGACACCAACATTCCCGCGCAATATCGCTCGTCCAGCCACGCCTGGACCGGCCTGAGCCTGCGCGCGCGGACCATCGCCTATTCCACCGAGCGGGTGAAACCGGGCGAACTGACCACCTACGAAGCGCTGGCCGACAAGAATTGGGAAGGCCGCTTGTGCCTGCGCACGGCGAAGAAGGTCTACAACCAGTCGTTGACTGCGACCATGATCGAAGTCCACGGCGCCGAGAAGACCGAGAAAATCCTCAAGGGCTGGGTCAACAACCTGTCCACTGACGTGTTCTCCGATGACGTTGCGGTGCTGGAAGCGATCAACGCCGGGCAGTGTGACGTTGGCATCGTCAACACCTACTACTACGGTCGCCTGCACAAGCAGAAGCCTGAATTGCCGGTGAAACTGTTCTGGCCGAATCAGGCCGATCGCGGTGTGCATGTGAACCTGTCGGGCATCGGCCTGACCAAACATGCACCGCACCCGGAAGCGGCCAAGGCGCTGGTCGAATGGATGACCACGCCTGAGGCGCAGAAGATTTTTGCTGATGTGAATCAGGAATTCCCGGCCAACCCGGCGGTGGCGCCATCGGAAGAAGTGGCGGCGTGGGGCAAGTTTGTTGCTGATACGTTGCCGGTTGAGGTGGCGGGTAAACGTCAGGCCGAGGCGATCCGGATGATGGATCGGGCGGGGTGGAACTGAGGCGTTTCGTGTAACTGTTGATCTAAGATCGCTCCCTCACCCCAGCCCTCTCCCGGAGGGAGAGGGAGCCAACTTGTGTTGTTTTCGAAACTTGAGTTCGACTCAATATCTCAGGTCGATGTAGTTTGCATGAGCACCTCGGTCAGTTCCCTCTCCCTCCGGGAGAGGGCTAGGGTGAGGGCAGCAATCCCAACCTGAAATACGCATTCCAAGAACACCCCAATCCCTCCAGAGACCCAAAAGTGGCCCACCCCGCCCAACGCCGCTGGTACCCCATCGTCTTCGCCATCGCCGCGCTGGTGTTGTTGCCCCTGAGCGTGTTGCTGCTGTCGTGGCAAACCATCGATCAGCAGATCTGGTCGCACCTGTGGCAAACCCAGATGCCGCGTCTGCTCGGCAATACCCTGACGCTGATCCTCGGCGTCGGTGTCGGCGTGATTCTGCTGGGTGTCAGCCTCGCATGGCTGACCAGCCTCTGCGAATTTCCCGGTCGGCGCTGGCTCGACTGGGCGCTGATGCTGCCCTTCGCCATCCCTGCCTATGTACTGGCGTTCGTCTTCGTCGGCCTGTTGGATTTCGCCGGCCCCGTGCAGTCCCTGTTGCGCGAATGGTTCGGCAGCGGCCTGCGCCTGCCTCGGGTACGGTCCACCGGCGGGGTGATCGTGGTGCTGGTGCTGGTGTTTTATCCCTACGTTTATCTGCTGGCGCGCACCGCGTTTCTGGCTCAGGGCAAAGGTTTGATGGAAGCGGCGCGGGTGCTGGGCCAGTCGCCGTGGCAGGCGTTCTGGCGGGTTGCGCTGCCGATGGCGCGTCCGGCGATTGGCGCGGGCGTGGCGCTGGCGCTGATGGAAACCCTCGCCGATTTTGGCGCGGTGTCGGTGTTCAATTTCGACACCTTCACCACGGCAATCTACAAGACCTGGTACGGCTTCTTCAGCCTGCCCAGCGCTGCGCAACTGGCCAGTCTGTTGCTGCTGGTGGTGATGCTGGTGCTGTACGGCGAGCGCCGCGCGCGCGGGGCGAATCGGGCCAGCAACGAGCGGCCTCGGCTGAAGGCGCTGTATCACCTGCGGGGAATCAAGGCCTTCGCGGCGACAGGCTGGTGTGGATTGGTGTTCGCCTGCGCCTTCGTCATCCCGGTGCTGCAACTGATCGTGTGGTTCTGGCAGCGTGGGCGTTTCGATCTGGACGAGCGCTACGCCGGACTGATTCTGCACACGCTGTACCTGGGCGCGATGGCGGCGCTGATCACCGTCAGCGTTGCGCTGTTGCTGGCGTTTGCCCGGCGCCTGGCACCGACCCCAGCCATCAACTCCGGGGTCGGCCTGGCCAATCTCGGCTACGCCTTGCCCGGTTCGGTGCTGGCGGTGTCGATCATGCTTGCCTTCAGTTATCTGGATCGTGAACTGGTGATTCCGCTCTCCGCCTGGCTCGGTGGTACCGGCAAACCGTTGCTGCTCGGCAGCCTCGCGGCGTTGCTGATGGCTTATCTGGTGCGCTTCATTGCCGTCGCCTATGGGCCGCTGGAAAGCAGTCTGGCGCGTATACGGCCATCTTTGCCTGAAGCGGCACGCAGCCTGGGTGTCAGTGGGCCGCGACTGTTTTTCAAAGTGTATCTGCCGCTCTTGCTGCCCGGCACGTTGAGCGCCGCGTTGCTGGTGTTCGTCGATGTGCTCAAGGAAATGCCCGCGACCCTGCTGATGCGCCCGTTTGGCTGGGACACGCTGGCGGTGCGCATCTTTGAAATGACCAGCGAAGGCGAATGGGCGCGCGCCTCATTGCCGGCATTGACGCTGGTGCTGGTCGGGTTGTTGCCGGTGATCGGATTGATTCGACGTTCGGCGCATCGAAACACTTAGTCGTCAGTCCTACATCATGCGGCTACAATGCGCGGCATTCGGTGCGGTTCGTCTGACAGACCCGTGCGCTGGAATCGGCTGCAAGCCTTATCCATCAAGGCTTTCAGCCGTATAGCGGCGGTCCGCACCCTCGCCACGCCCGGAAGGAGAAACCCATGGGACAGCGTACGCCTCTGTATGACCTGCACCTCGCGCTCGGCGCGAAGATGGTCGATTTTGGCGGTTGGGACATGCCACTGCATTACGGCTCGCAGGTCGAGGAGCACCACGAAGTGCGCCGCGATTGCGGGGTGTTCGATGTTTCCCATATGACCGTGATCGATGTCACCGGCGCCCAGGCCAAGGCCTGGCTCCAGCATTTGCTGGCCAACGACGTCGAACGTCTGCACCGCCCCGGCCGGGCGTTGTACAGCACCATGCTCAATGAGCGCGGCGGCATCGTCGACGACATGATCGTCTATCGCCTCGACGACGCGTACCGGCTGGTGTTCAACGCCTCGACCCGCGATCAGGATCTGGCCTGGATGAACGCCCAGCTCGGCGCCTACGACGTGCAACTGCACGAGCGCGCCGAGCTGGCGATGCTTGCCATCCAAGGCCCGCAGGCCCGGCACAAGATTGCCGAACTGGTCACCCAGTCGCGCGCCACGCTGATCCAGCAACTCAAACCTTTCGAAGGCGCCATCGACGGCGACTGGTTCATCGCGCGTACCGGTTACACCGGCGAGGATGGCCTGGAAATCTGCCTGCCGGCCAATCAGGCGCCGGGTTTCTTCAACGACCTGGTCGGTGCCGGTATTTCGCCGATCGGCCTTGGCGCTCGCGACACCTTGCGTGTCGAGGCCGGAATGAACCTGTACGGTCAGGACATTCATCAGGACGTTTCACCGCTGGCCTCGAACATGGCCTGGAGCATCGCCTGGGAGCCGGCCTCGCGGCAGTTCATCGGCCGCGCGGCGCTGGAGGCGGAAAAAACCGCCGGCGTGGCGCACAAACTGGTCGGTCTGGTGCTGGAGGAACGTGGGGTTTTGCGCGCTCACCAAGTGGTTCGCATCGCCGATGTTGGCGAAGGGGAGATCACCAGTGGTAGTTTCTCTCCTACGCTGAGCAAATCGATTGCCCTGGCGCGTGTACCGATGGCAACCGCCGACCGCGCCGAAGTGGAAATCCGTGGCAAGTGGTACCCGGTACGGGTGGTCAAACCGACCTTCGTGCGCCATGGCAAAACCTTGATCTAACCTTTTCTGGCGGGCATGACCGCTGACCAATTTCCGAGGAACCGAAGATGAGCGATATCCCTGCCGAACTGCGTTTTGCCGAAAGTCATGAATGGGCGCGTCTGGAAACCGACGGCACCGTCACCGTGGGCATCAGCGATCACGCGCAGGAAGCGCTGGGCGACGTGGTGTTCGTCGAGTTGACCGAAGTCGGCAAGGTGTTCGCCGCCGGTGATCAATCCGGCGTGGTCGAGTCGGTGAAAGCCGCCTCCGACATCTACGCCCCGGTCAGCGGTGAAGTCATCGCGATCAACGAGGCGCTGACCGACTCGCCAGAAGAGCTGAATAATGACCCGTACGGCGCGTGGATCTTCAAGCTCCAGCCAAGCGACAAGGCCGAGCTGGACAAGCTGCTGGATGCTGCTGGGTACAAGGCTGCAATCGGCGAGTAAGTTGCCGGCAACACCCAAAGCCCCGATTCGTCGGGGCTTTTTTATGGGCGACGAATATCCCTTTGTGGGAGCGAGCCTGCTCGCGAAAGCGCCATATCAGTCAATGCCAAGGTTTCTGAAACACCGCTTTCGCGAGCAGGCTCGCTCCCACAGGGGCGGCGTGATCTTGAAAATTCGCCTGCTATGCTGGTTTGACCGTGTCGATTGACGCCAAGCGCCAGCCAGGAGAGCCCGTCATGTCCCAGTCGCCGTCCCTGAGCCAGTTACGCGATCCCGAAGCCTTTCTGCGCCGCCACCTTGGCCCGGATGCCGCCGAGCAGCAGGCGATGCTCGACAGCCTGGGCTTGGGCAGTCGTGCCGAGCTGATCGAGCAGACCGTGCCGCCGGGGATTCGCTTCAATCGCGCACTGGATCTGCCGCCGGCACTCGACGAACAGGCTGCGCTGGCGAAACTACGCGGTTATGCCGAGCAGAATCAGCTGTTCACCAGCCTGATCGGCATGGGTTATCACGGCACCGTCACGCCGACCGTCATTCTGCGTAACGTGCTGGAAAATCCCGGCTGGTACACCGCGTACACCCCATATCAACCAGAGATCGCCCAGGGCCGGCTCGAAGCCCTGCTGAATTTTCAGCAGCTGACCATCGACCTCACCGGCCTGGAACTGGCCAACGCCTCGCTGCTCGATGAGGCCACCGCAGCGGCCGAAGCCATGGCGTTGGCCAGGCGCGTGGCGAAGTCGAAGAGCAATCTGTTTTTTGTGGATGAAAACTGCCATCCGCAAACCCTCTCCGTGGTGCAGACCCGCGCCGAAGGTTTCGGCTTCGAGCTGGTCGTCGACGCGGTGGATAACCTGGCGCAGCACGAGGTGTTCGGCGCGCTGTTGCAATACCCCGACACCCACGGCGAAATCCGCGATCTCAAACCCTTGATCAACCACCTGCACGCGCAACAGGCCCTGGCCTGCGTCGCCACTGATTTGCTCAGCCTGCTGGTGCTGACGCCGCCGGGTGAGTTGGGTGCCGACGTGGTGTTCGGTTCGTCCCAGCGTTTCGGTGTGCCGATGGGTTATGGCGGCCCGCACGCGGCGTTTTTCGCCAGTCGTGAAGAATACAAACGGGCGATTCCGGGACGAATTATCGGTGTATCGAAAGATGCTCGTGGCAACGTCGCGCTGCGCATGGCCCTGCAAACCCGCGAGCAACACATCCGCCGCGAGAAAGCCAATTCGAACATCTGCACAGCGCAGGTATTGCTGGCCAATATCGCCAGTTGCTACGCGGTGTATCACGGCCCCGAAGGCTTGAAGCGTATCGCCCAGCGCGTGCATCGCCTGACCTGCCTCCTCGCGGCGGGACTCGAGCGCAACGGTATCAAACGGCTCAACGAGCAGTTCTTCGACACCCTGACCCTGGAGGTCGGCGGTGCGCAAACGGCGATCATCGAAAGTGCTCAGGCAGCGCAGATCAACCTGCGCATTCTCGGTCGCGGCCGCGTCGGTCTGAGTCTGGATGAGACCTGTGATGAATACACCGTGGCAAAACTGTTCGACGTGCTGCTCGGCGCCGATCACGGCCTGAGCGTTGATGCGCTTGATGCGGAGGACATCGCCTCGGGAATTCCCGACGAACTCCAGCGCAGCACGCCGTACCTGCAACATCCGGTGTTCAACGCTCACCACAGCGAAACCGAGATGCTGCGTTATCTCAAACAGCTGGAAAACAAGGATCTGGCGCTCAACCAATCGATGATCCCGCTGGGCTCGTGCACGATGAAGCTCAACGCCACCAGCGAAATGATCCCGATCACCTGGCCGCAGTTCGCCCATCTGCATCCGTTTGTGCCGAGGGAGCAGGCTGTCGGTTACACGCTGATGATCGAAGAGCTTGAGCGTTGGCTCTGCGCGATTACCGGTTTCGATGCGATCTGCATGCAGCCCAACTCCGGCGCCCAGGGCGAATACGCCGGGCTTTTGGCGATCCGTAAATATCACGAGAGCCGGGGGGAGGGCGCGCGGGATATCTGCCTGATTCCGTCATCGGCCCATGGCACCAACCCGGCCTCGGCGCAGATGGCCGGAATGCGTGTTGTCATTGTCGAATGCGATGAGGCGGGCAACGTCGATCTGGATGATTTGCAGCTGAAAGCCGCCGAGGCCGGGAACAGGTTGTCGTGCCTGATGGCGACCTATCCGTCGACCCATGGCGTTTACGAGGAGGGCATCAGCGAAATTTGCGCAGTGATCCACCAGCACGGCGGCCAGGTGTACATGGATGGCGCCAATCTCAATGCCCAGGTTGGTCTCGCCCGACCGGCGGACATCGGCGCCGACGTGTCGCACATGAACCTGCACAAGACCTTTTGCATTCCCCATGGCGGCGGCGGGCCGGGCATGGGGCCGATCGGCGTTCGTGCGCATCTGGCGCCGTTCGTCGCCAACCATCCGGTGGTGCCGATTGACGGGCCGCTGGCGCAGAACGGCGCAGTCAGCGCAGCACCGTGGGGCAGTGCGAGCATTTTGCCGATCAGTTGGATGTACATCGCCATGATGGGCCCGCAACTGGCGGACGCCAGCGAGGTGGCGATTCTGGCGGCAAATTATCTGGCGCAGCATCTATCCGGGGCATTCCCGGTGCTTTACGCCGGGCGCAACGGCCGG
Source organism: Pseudomonas sp. Irchel 3F6 (assembly GCF_900187595.1). Classification (NCBI taxonomy): domain Bacteria; kingdom Pseudomonadati; phylum Pseudomonadota; class Gammaproteobacteria; order Pseudomonadales; family Pseudomonadaceae; genus Pseudomonas; species Pseudomonas sp. Irchel 3F6. The sequence continues at coordinate 287,380 of NZ_FYDP01000004.1, forward strand.
GTGGCGCATGAATGCATTCTTGATTTGCGCCCACTGAAGGCTCAGACCGGCATCAGCGAGGAGGACGTCGCCAAGCGTCTGATGGATTACGGCTTCCACGCGCCGACCATGTCCTTCCCGGTACCGGGTACGTTGATGGTCGAGCCGACCGAGAGCGAGTCCAAGGCAGAGCTCGACCGCTTCATCGCGGCGATGCTGAGCATTCGCGCCGAGATCAATGAAGTGCAGAAGGGCAACTGGCCGGGCGAAGACAACCCGCTCAAACGCGCGCCGCATACGCTGGCCGATGTCACTGGGATCTGGGAACGGCCGTACAGCATCGAACAGGGCATTACCCCGGATGCGCACACCCGATTGCACAAATATTGGCCGGCGGTGAATCGGGTGGATAACGTCTACGGCGATCGAAATCTGTATTGCGCCTGCGTGCCGGTGGATGATTACCGCTGAAGATCAAAAGATCGCAGCTCCTACAGTAGGAATGCATTCCAAAGGTAGGAGCTGCCGAAGGCTGCGATCTTTTGATTCTGGCGCAAAAAAAAAAGCCGCTCGATCGAGCGGCATTTTTGAGGGTGCGAGGCTTACTCGGAAGCCACGGCGTTCTTCGCCAGAATCGCGTTCGCCAGTTCCATGTCCGAAGCCTGCAGGCCCGGGTTGTCGGCGCGGACTTTCTGCATGGCTGCTTCCAGGTACGGGCCACGGATGCCGCCGTCGCTGGCGACGAAGCTGCCGGCGTCGTCCTGGGCGGCGACGATCAGCTTGTGATCCTTGAACGTCAGGTAGGTCGAGCCGGTGGTGGCACCGGAGGAGATGACGTTACGCCAAAAGCTGTCCGCCATGGCCGAACCAACGGGAAGCGACAGCAGGGCCAAGGTGGCGACAGCAAGTTTGAGACGCATGATGAGGTGACTCCTGGGATTGACTACGGCGTTGGATAGCCGATCCCCCGATCCAGTTCCGTGCTGAATTATTTCAACTCACTTTGCGGCGTCACCCGCAGCACTTCTTCCACCGTGGTCAGCCCCGCCGCGACTTTCTGCGCGCCGGACAGGCGCAGGCTGCGCATGCCTTCCTTGAATGCCTGACGCCTGATCGCGGTGAGGTCGGTATCCGGGGTGATCAGCGCTTTGAGGCTGTCGCTCAGTTGCATGATTTCGTAGACCCCGGCGCGGCCGCGATAGCCGGTGTCGCGGCATTCCAGGCAACCGATCGCTCGCTGCGCATTGCTCGGCAGCGGCGCTTGCCAGGGCCGGGTCAGGGTTTGCCAGTCTTCATCCTCGAGCGTCAGTGGCGCCTTGCAGTGCGGGCACAAGGTGCGCACCAGACGCTGAGCCATAACGCCGAGCACGGTGGCTTTGATCAGGTAATGCGGCACACCGAGTTCGAGCAAACGGCTGATGGCGCTCGGTGCATCGTTGGTGTGCAGGGTGGACAAGACCAAGTGGCCGGTGAGTGCGGCCTGAATCGCCATTTCGGCCGTTTCCAGATCGCGGATCTCGCCGATCATGATGATGTCCGGGTCCTGCCGCATCAGCGCGCGCACCCCGGCGGCGAAGGTCAGTTCGATGTTGTGCTGCACCTGCATCTGGTTGAAGGCCGGCTCGACCATTTCGATCGGGTCCTCGATGGTGCAGAGGTTGACCTCCGGCGTCGCCAGTTTTTTCAGCGTGGTGTACAGGGTGGTGGTCTTGCCCGAACCGGTCGGCCCGGTGACCAGAATGATGCCGTTGGGCTGGCGGGTCATGTCCTGCCAGCGCCGCAGGTCGTCGGCGCTGAAACCCAACTGGTCGAAATTTTTCAGCAGCACTTCCGGGTCGAAGATCCGCATGACCATTTTTTCGCCGAACGCCGTCGGCAAGGTCGACAAACGCAACTCCACTTCGCCGCCGTCCGGGGTCTTGGTCTTGACCCGGCCATCCTGGGGTTTGCGTTTTTCCGCGACGTTCATGCGACCGAGGCTTTTCAGGCGACTGACAATCGCCATGGTCACCTGCGGCGGGAATTGATAGACGTTGTGCAACACGCCGTCGATGCGAAAGCGCACGGTGCCGTGCTCACGGCGCGGTTCGATGTGGATGTCGCTGGCGCGCTGCTGGAAGGCGTACTGGAACAGCCAGTCGACGATGTTGACGATGTGCGCGTCGTTGGCGTCCGGTTCCTGGTCGCTGGCGCCGAGATTGAGCAGTTGTTCGAAATTGCCGAGGTTGCCGCCCTGGGCGTCGGCATTGCTGGCGCCGCTGACCGATTTGGCCAGACGAAAGAATTCGACGCTGAAGCGCTGGATGTCGACCGGGTTGGCCACAACGCGTTTGATCGGCAGCTTCAACACGTGGGTCAGGTCGGCTTCCCAACCGCTGACGTAGGGCTGAGCGCTGGCCACGGTGACCGAATCGCGGTCCACGGCGACGGCGAGAATCTTGTGGCGCTGGGCGAAGGCATAGGACATCAGCGGCGTGATCGCCGCGACATTGATTTTCAGCGGATCAATGCGCAAATACGGCTGACCGGCCTGTTGCGCCAGCCACAGGGTCAGGCTTTCCAGATCCAGATATTTGCCCGGACGGCTGAGGTCGTCGAGTTGCTGGCTGGCGATGAATTCCAGCGGATGCATCTGCCCGTGAGCAGCATGGCGACGGCGGGCATTGAGCGCCTGTTCCGCCGCGTCCTGGCAGATGAAGCCTTGGGCGACCAGTTCCCGTAATACATCGTTGAGGTCCAGCCAGCGGTCCTGAGTGACAAATTGAACGGACATGCGGCTTTCCTTTTTAAGCGTCATGCGCAAAAGGATAGTCGTGGCTCTGCTGACCGTTGGGCCACTACCCGACGAAGCCGTTGCCGGATTTGTCAGCCGGCAGCCTGGGCGGGCGCTTGCCACGCGGCGTCGGCGTTGTGCAGGTCCACCGCGCAGACGCTGATCAGGTTGCGCAGTTTTCCCGCGATCACTTGCGCGCGATGCCAGCTCAGGCCGCCCATTAGCAGGTCGATCGACAGCAGATCGTCCTGGCGCTGGACGTTGACCTGCTCCGGCGTCAGAAACTGCAAAGCGAACAGATTCAGCACCCGCACCAGCAGATCCGGCTCGGCCTCGGCGAGGATCCGGTACTGCGCCAGGCAGTGAGCGTTGTTGACGTTCCAGACATCGACGCGGGTGGGGGTGCTGTTCACGGCTTCAAGGTGCGGCATGGCGAGTCTCCAAAATCACTGGAGAAATTTTTACATTCGGTGCGGGGTATTTCTTGGCTATGATCGGCGTCTGAACGGATTTATCGAAAGAGTTGATTCGTGAAAGCTGATCTTTGAGGATTTTTTATGCACAGCGAGCTGGACGCCTACGACCGCAAGATCCTCGCCTTGCTCCAGGAAGACGCTTCGCTGTCGAGCGCGCAGATCGCCGAGCAGGTCGGCTTGTCGCAATCGCCGTGCTGGCGGCGGATTCAGCGGATGAAGGAGGAGGGCATTATTCGCGGTCAGGTGACCTTGCTGGATCGCAAGAAGATCGGCCTGAACACGCAGATCTTTGCCGAGATCAAACTCAACGCTCATGGGCGTTCGAACTTCACTGAATTCACCGAGGCGATTCGCGGCTTTCCGGAAGTGCTGGAGTGTTATGTGCTGATGGGTGCGGTGGACTTCATGTTGCGCATAGTCGCGGCGGACATTGAGGCGTACGAGCGGTTCTTTTTCGAAAAGCTGTCGCTGGTGCCGGGGATACAGGAAGTGAATTCGATCGTGGCGCTTTCTGAAATCAAGTCCACCACCAGCCTGCCGGTCTAGTGCGGATGGCCTTTGTGGCGAGGGGATTTATCCCCGCTGGGCTGCGCAGCAGACCCTGCTTGATCGTTCCCACGCTCCGCGTGGGAATGCAGCCCGGGACGCTCTGCGTCCCAAAGCGGACGCAGAGCGTCCATTGAGGCGTGCCCACGCAGAGCGTGGGAACGATCAGGTGGGAAGGTGTTTAGCTGCGCAGGAGGATTTTCCAGGCGCGGTTCTGGTACACCGCAATTGCCTGATGCTTGCGCGCATCGAGCAGTTCGTCGGTGATGGTCGGCTCGTTGGCCAGTTGCGCCAGTTTGTTCAGCTCACCGTACAGGCGATCCATTTCCGGGATGTCCAGCACGTTGCGCGCATGGTGCAACCAGACCTGAATGCGTTCGATACGCGGCAGTTGTTCAGCAAGATCTTCCGGCTGCTGCTGATAGCGTTGCAGCTGCAGAGCAGTGGCTTCTTCGCCGAGCAGACGCGGCAGCCAGCTGTGCAGTTGCGCGTCACCCTGACGATTACCGCGAGTATTGCGGTCGGCGGTCCAGGTGCGGGCCAGCAGCCAGCGTGAAGCGTGCAGCGAGAACTGGCCCCAGCGCGGGTCTTCCAGCTCTTCGAGGAACTGCTCGGGCGCGGCCTTGCGCACGTCTTCGTCTTCGATGCCGACCTGTACCAGTGGACGCCAGTCTTCCAGCAAGGCATCGAGGGCCACGCGCAAATCGTGGGTCGACTGACGCGGCGCGGCCTGGCCGAGGCTGCTGAGCAGGGCGCGCATTTCCGCGAGGTTCTCGACCCAGTCCTGCAGCAGACGCCAGTGGCCGTTGAAGCGATATTGTTCGGCCAGACGCTGGCTGCTGCCGAGCAGATGCCAGCTCAGCGCGGCGAAGGCGTCGTCGAGACGGGTTTCGCTGGTCAGCTGCGGCGCTGGCAGGCTCAGCGAGTAGCTGTTGGCGTCGTGCAGGCGATAACCACGCTCGGCCTTGCTGATATCGCATGGCATCAGCGCCAGGGTTTCGGCCAGTTCGGCAGCCAGTTCCAGCAACGCGGCAGGCTCGCCTTCGCGCAATTCCAGTTCCAGTTCGCAGATTTCTTCTTTCTGTTTGCCGACCACTACGTGGCCGAGATCCAGCGCGGCCTCGATAACCACTTTGGTCTTGCCACGGCCCCAGGCGATTTCGGCGCGCTCGCGGACGAAATCGGTGGTGAAGATCGGCTTGAGGGTTTTCTTGTCCAGCTCGGCGAGCGACTCGGGCCAGCATTCGCCGTCGAGTTTCTTCACGTCGAGCTTGGCTTTCGGCAGTTTCCAGTCGTACTCGTTACGCTCGGACAGACCGGCGACGCTCTGGCCGCGGGTCTTGAGAGTTTGAATCACTTCGTCACCGTCCTTGCGCAGGCGCAGGGCGACCTTGGCCTGGGCGAGGTCGCGCTCGGGGGTGTCGAAGTACTGGTTCATCAACTCACGGCGTTCCCAGCCACTTTTGTTGCGTTTCTTCAGCAGCGGGTGCTCGCGCAGGGCAGCGAGGGTTTCGCGGCTGACGCGGAGTTTGATTTCAGTTTCTTTTTGCATGGCCGGAACATCCAGAATCGGGAGCGCAGCCGGGGGAATGTGTGGCTGCCAAGGCCGTGCAGTGTACAGGAGTCAAAGTTCCTACGCCCTGCGGCGGTTTATTCCGCGCGCCGGATGGTTCTATAGTGGGCCTCAATCCGGGACCTGGAGTCAGTGATGCCATTGCCGTCCATGCAAGACCAGTTCGCCGCGCTGATTGCCGCGCCATCGGTCAGCTGCACCCAACCGAACCTGGACCAGTCCAACCGCGCCGTCATCGATCTGCTGGCGTGCTGGCTCGGTGACCTGGGTTTCAGCTGCGATATCCAGCAGGTCAGCCCCGGCAAATTCAATCTGCTTGCCAGTATCGGCAGCGGCCCCGGCGGCCTGGTGCTGGCCGGGCACAGCGACACCGTACCTTATGACGACGCGTTGTGGCAGACCGACCCGCTGAAGCTCACCGAAGTCGACGGTCGCTGGGTCGGGCTGGGCAGTTGTGACATGAAGGGCTTCTTCGCGCTGATCATCGAAGCCGTGCGGCCGCTGCTCGATCAGCCGTTCAAGCAACCGCTGCTGATCCTCGCCACCTGCGACGAAGAAAGCTCGATGTCCGGCGCCCGCGCACTGGCCGAGGCCGGGCAGCCGCTGGGCCGCGCGGCGGTGATCGGCGAGCCGACCGGGCTCAAGCCGGTTCGCATGCACAAAGGCATCATGATGGAGCGCATCGACATCCTCGGGCAGAGCGGCCATTCGTCGGATCCGCGCCTGGGCCACAGCGCCCTTGAAGCGATGCACGATGCCATCGGCGAACTGCGCGGTCTGCGTCTGTTGTGGCAGCGTGAATTCAGCAACCCACAGTTCAGCGTGCCGCAACCGACGATGAACTTCGGCTGCATTCATGGCGGCGACAATCCCAATCGCATCTGCGGCCAGTGCTCGCTGGAATTCGACCTGCGGCCGCTGCCGGGCATGGACCCGAGCCTGCTGCGCGCGGAAATCCTGCGCAAGCTCAACCCGGTGGCCGAGCGGCATAAGGTGAAAATCGATTACAAACCGCTGTTCCCGGAAGTGCCGCCGTTCGAGCAGTCCGAAGATGCCGAACTGGTGCGCATCGCTGAAAAGCTCACCGGCCATCGCGCCGAAGCAGTAGCGTTCGGCACCGAAGCGCCTTATCTTCAGCGCCTCGGCTGCGAAACCATCGTCCTCGGCCCCGGCGACATTGCCTGCGCGCATCAACCCGGCGAGTACCTTGAAATGTCACGTTTGCAGCCTACCGTGCATCTGATTCGGCAGTTGATTGAACATTACTGCCTGACGACAGACGAACGATGACGGCCCTGTGTGGGAGCGAGCCTGCTCGCGAAAGCGTTTTGTCAGTCGCCATTGATGAACCTGATCCACCGCTTTCGCGAGCAGGCTCGCTCCCACAGGGTTAGATGTCTTGCATCAACCCGGTAAATTGCCTGCACCCCAACCCGTATTCATGAGGAGAGCGCGCGTGTCGCCAAGCCTGTTCCGACGATAACCATCAGCCCGCTGTGCGTTTTTCGTTTCGCCCCTTTTTTCGGCTGCTCTTTATTACAGGCCCAGGTTCATGCCCGAATACGTCAATTGGCTTCGCCACGCGTCCCCATACATCAATGCCCACCGCGATTGCACCTTCGTCGTCATGCTGCCCGGCGACGGCGTCGAGCATCCGAATTTCGGCAACATCGTCCACGACCTGGTCTTGCTGCACAGTCTTGGCGTGCGTCTGGTGCTGGTGCACGGCTCGCGCCCGCAGATCGAAACCCGCCTCGCCGCCCGTGGCCTGACCCCGCATTACCATCACGGCATGCGCATCACCGATGCCGCGACGCTGGAGTGTGTGATCGATGCGGTCGGCCAGTTGCGCATCGCCATCGAAGCGCGGCTGTCGATGGACATGGCTTCGTCGCCGATGCAGGGCTCGCGCCTGCGCGTGGCCAGCGGCAACCTCGTCACCGCGCGGCCGATCGGTGTGTTGGAAGGTGTCGACTATCACCACACCGGTGAAGTGCGTCGGGTTGATCGCAAGGGCATCAACCGCCTTCTCGACGAGCGCTCGATCGTATTGCTGTCGCCGCTGGGCTATTCGCCGACCGGCGAAATCTTCAACCTTGCCTGCGAAGACGTCGCCACCCGCGCCGCGATTGATCTGGGCGCGGACAAGCTGCTGTTGTTTGGCGCCGAGCTCGGCCTGATCGACGAGAACGGCAAACTGGTACGTGAACTGCGCCCGCAACAAGTGCCGGCACATTTGCAGCGTCTGGGCATGAGCAACTATCAAGCGGAATTGCTCGATGCCGCCGCCGAAGCCTGCCGTGGCGGCGTGGCGCGCAGTCATATCGTCAGTTACGCCGAAGACGGCGCATTGCTAACCGAACTGTTCACCCGTGACGGTGGCGGTACGCTGGTGGCGCAAGAGCAGTTCGAACTGGTGCGCGAAGCGGCGATTGAAGACGTCGGCGGTTTGCTCGACCTGATCAGTCCGCTGGAAGAGCAAGGCATTCTGGTGCGCCGCTCGCGGGAAGTGCTGGAGCGCGAGATCGAGCAGTTCAGCGTGGTCGAGCGCGAAGGCATGATCATCGCCTGTGCGGCGCTGTATCAGATTGCCGATTCCGATGCCGGCGAACTGGCGTGCCTGGCGGTGAATCCGGAATACCGCCACGGCGGACGCGGCGACGAGTTGCTCGAACGCATCGAAACCCGCGCGCGGGCGCAGGGTTTGAAAACCCTGTTCGTACTCACCACGCGCACCGCGCACTGGTTCCGCGAGCGCGGTTTCGAGCCAAGCAGCGTGGAACGCCTGCCAGCGGCGCGGGCGTCGCTGTACAACTATCAGCGCAATTCGAAGATCTTCGAAAAGACCCTCTGAACAACAGCGAGGTCTGTGGCGAGGGGATTTATCCCCGCTGGGTCGCGTAGCGGCCCCCTGTGGTTTCACTTGGAATCGCTGGGGCACTGCTGTGCAGTCCAACGGGGATAAATCCCCTCGCCACTTTCTGCATTCAGTCAGTGATGAATTTGGCGCTGACGTACGGCGAATAATCCGCCAGCACTGTCTCGACCTTGCCCTGTTCCTTCAAGAATTTCGCCGTTTCGGCAATGGCCTCGGCGGTGCCGCCGTCCAGCAGCGCCGTGCTTTGCTGCGCCTTGGCATCCGGGAACGCCGATCCGGCCAGCAGTTCCGGCACATCTGCTGCGTTGGCACCGGTCAATTTGGCGATTTTCTGCACAGGCACCGAGTCGGCCGTCCAGCTGTCTTTGTGTGCGGCGTAATCAGCGAACGACTCCAGGGTGACCTTGGCAAACTTGGCCACGATCTCGGGATGCTTCTCGGCAAAGTCCTTGCGCGCCACCCACACCTCAAAGGTCGGCGCACCCCACTGGCCGACCTGGGCGGCGTCGGTCAGGGTCTTGCCGGTCTTGCGGATCTCGCCCAGCGCCGGCGACCAGACAAAGGCCCCGTCAATGTCGCCACGCTTCCACGCGGCGGCGATTTCCGCCGGTTGCAGGTTGACCACTTTGACTTGCGAGGTATTCAGGCCCCAGTGCTTCAGCGCCCCAAGCAGACTGTAGTGCGAGGTGGACACGAACGGTGTGGCGATGGTTTTACCGATCAGGTCCTGCGGTTTGTCGATGCCGCTGCCGTTGCGCACCACCAATGCTTCGGCGGCATTGATCTGTGCCGAAACGATGAACGCCACGATCGGCAGATTGCGTGAAGCAGCTGCTGCCAGGGGACTTGAGCCAAGGTTGCCGATCTGTACGTCGCCAGAAGCAATGGCAGTGACGACTTCCGGGCCGCTGTTGAAACGACGCCAGTCGATCTTCTCGCCGATGGTTTTTTCATAGACACCATCGGCCTGCGGCACTTTGCTCGGATCGATCCCGGTCTGGTAACCGACCGTCAGACCGGCGGCATGTGTGGAAAAAGAAAACAGTGCCGACACACAAACTGTAACAAATTGACTTGATAGTGCGCGTTTCGCCATGATGCGTCGCCTTTTCGATGGGATTTGCCGTGTTGGGAGCACGGCAAAGCTAATCGATCTAAAAAAAGGTCAACAAATACCATTTAGGAATGAGCTTAGGCGCCGATACGCTGTTTCCCGGCGCGGATGGCCATTAATGGGCCATATACCTGAATGGCATGAAAAAGAACGAATAAATTCTTTTTGGGATTATCAGGAAGTCTTTACGCTGCAGGGACCAAATCACTCGCGATTAGACGATGGTCGTAGACATACAAGGTTACGATTGACTTGGCAGTCACGGTCTGGCGCTAATCGGGGATCTTAGGATTCAGGGCCAATCGACCCCGAACCAGGAACACAAGAATTAGAACGAGAGGAGCGATACATGAACAAGTCCACCTTGGCCCTGGCTGTGGCCGTTGGGGTTATGGCGCAGCAGGCAGGCGCCGCCGGTTTCATCGAAGACAGCAAGGCTACTCTGGGTCTGCGTAACTTCTACATCAACACTGACAACCGTAACGGCACTGCCGAACCAAGCCGCAACGAAGAGTGGGGCCAAGGCTTCGATCTGCGTTTCATTTCCGGTTACACCCAAGGCACTGTCGGCTTCGGTATCGATGCCATCGGCCTGTTGGGCGTACGTCTGGATTCGGGCGGCGGCACCAACGGTAACGTTGCCTCCAACGGCACCCCAGGCACTGCTTACGGCGGCACTGTTTTCCCAAGCGAATCCAACGGTCAGGCAGTTGATAACTTCTCCAGCCTGGGCCTGACAGCCAAAGCGAAGATCTCCCAGACCGAACTGAAGCTGGGTACTCTGCAGCCGAAGAACCCGGTCATCGTCACCAACGACGGTCGTTTGCTGCCGCAAACCTGGCAGGGTGGCCAGATCACTTCCGGCGAGATCAAGGACCTGACTCTGGTCGGTGGCCAGATCGAGCACGTGAAAGGTCGTAACTCCAGCAACAATGAACAGCTGTCGATCGGTGGTGCAAACGCACGCACCGCGAACAGCAACAAGTTCATCTACGCCGGTGGTGATTACAAAATCACCAAGGACCTGACTGCCCAGTACTACTACGGCAATCTGGAAAACTTCTACAAGCAGCATTTCTTGGGTCTGGTGCATAACTGGTCGATCGGTCCAGGTGTGTTGAAGTCCGACTTCCGTTACTTCAATAGCTCCGACGACGGCCGTAATGGCGATGAATCTGCCTATTTCAGCAACGGTGCCTACGGCAACAGTTCGCTGGGTAACGGCAAAGGCAAGGTCGACAACAATCTGTACAGCGGCCTGTTCCTGTACACCGTTGCCGGTCACACCTTTGGTGGCGGCTATCAGGTGAGCAACGGCAGCAGCGACTTCCCTTGGCTGAACCAGGGCGACGGTTCGTCGAACTACACCATCACCGACATGCAGATCCAGAAGTTCAACCGTGCCGGCGAGCGCACCTGGCAAGCACGTTACTCCTATGACTTCGCCAAGGTTGGCGTGCCTGGCCTGACCGCAGGCATGGTTTACCTGCGTGGCGACAATGTCGATACCTACGCGAGTCGTGTGCAAACCTCCAATGGCGCTTCCGAGTGGGAACGCGATCTGACCGTGGCGTACGTGGTTCCGGAAGGCCCGTTGAAGAACGTCGGCTTCATGTGGAAAAACGCTTCGTGGCGCACCGACATCGCTGGTCAACGCGACCAGGACGAAAACCGCCTGATCCTCAGCTACTCGATCCCGCTGCTGTAATAGCGCTCGAGCAACTGAAGCAAAAAAAAGCCCCGTCCGGCATCGCGCCGGACGGGGCTTTTGCGTTTCGAGTCAGGCTCACCCCCGTAAGCCCTTCTCGATTTCCCTCTTTGCTGCAACTCAAGGCCTTCTCGAACCTTGCGTTGGATGTTCGTCGCGATGCGGGTCGGTGTCCAATGAACAGATGTTTAATATTCATTAATGATCTAGATATCTAGTTATTTATTCTTTTTCACGCTGATCGATCCCGAGCTACAGTTGTTGCCTCCCATCCCTCATCAGGAGCAGCACCATGAGCCTCAGACTCGGCGACATCGCCCCCGATTTCGAACAGGACTCCAGCGCCGGCAAGATTCGTTTTCACGAATGGCTGGGCGATAGCTGGGGCGTGCTGTTTTCCCATCCGGCGGACTTCACTCCGGTGTGCACCACCGAGCTGGGTTTCACCGCCAAGCTCAAGGATGAATTCAGCCGACGCGGCGTCAAGGCCATCGCGCTGTCGGTTGACCCGGTGGACTCGCACCACAAGTGGATCGAGGACATCAACGAAACCCAGAACACTATCGTCAACTTCCCGATCCTGGCCGATGCCGATCGCAAGGTCTCCGATCTCTACGACCTGATCCACCCGAACGCCAATGACACGCTGACCGTGCGTTCACTGTTCGTCATCGACCCGAACAAGAAGATCCGTCTGACCATCACCTACCCGGCGAGCACCGGGCGTAATTTCCACGAGATTCTGCGGGTGATCGACTCGCTGCAACTCACCGACAACTACAAAGTCGCCACACCGGCTAACTGGCAGGACGGTGAAGAAGTGGTGATCGTGCCGTCGCTCAAGGATGAGGACGAGATAAAGCAGCGCTTCCCCAAAGGTTATCGCGCGGTGAAGCCGTACCTGCGCCTGACGCCGCAGCCGAACAAATAAGATTTGTGGTGCAGTCACCGCCGCTTTCGCGAGCAGGCTCGCTCCCACATTTGCAATGCATTCCCCTGTGGGAGCGAGCCTGCTCGCGAAGGCGTCAGTCCAGGCACTTGAGAATCCAGAATCACAACGCAGGGGAATTTCGGCCGTTTCGACGGCCTTTTTTTTCGCCTGGATTCTGCTTATCTTCATATTTCTTAAACGCATAACCAAATGAATAAATATGATTTATGGATATATAAATCAGCTGGTAAGGTCACTGCCATTGAAGCGAGATCGCAGCCTGCGAATCGCCTGTAACGCTTAAAGGAATCTGCAATGCTGGTCGTCTCACTCGGTGGCAGCCCCAGCCTGCGCTCCCGTTCCGGGGTGCTGCTGGAGCGTTCGCAACGCTGGTTGCAACAGCAAGGGGTGGAAGTGGTGAGTTATCAGGTGCGGGACTTCCCGGCCGAGGATCTGCTCCACGCGCGCTTCGACAGTCCGAAGGTCCTCGACTTGTTGCAACAGATCGCAAACGCCGATGGCCTGCTGATCGCCACGCCGGTTTACAAGGCCTCGTTTTCCGGTGCGCTGAAGACCCTGATGGATCTGCTCCCCGAGCGTGCCTTGAACCACAAGATTGTCTTGCCGATGGCCACGGGCGGCAGCATCGCTCACATGCTGGTGGTCGATTACGCCCTCAAGCCCGTGCTGTCGGCACTCAAAGCGCAGGAAATGCTTCAGGGTATTTTCGCCGAGGACAGCCAGATCGCTTATGGCGAAGGCAGTGCCGCCGCGCAACTGGCGCCTGCCCTGGAGCAACGGTTACACGAGGCCCTGGATCAGTTCATCGGCGCCATGGCGCGCCGGCCGAAACCGCTGGAGCCAGGCCTGCTGAACGAACGTTTGTTGAGTGCTCGCTGGAGCATTTAAGCCTCATCGAAATTTGAAGTACTGGCCTTACTCGCCCGCCAACGGGCAAGCAGGTGCAGCCACAACCCAACAGCAAAAAGGAGAGCGCTATGCGCACTGTATTTTTGCGTCGTGGTCTGGTCGCTCTGTTTGCTGCGGCTGTCACCTTCGGCGCCATCACCCAAGCTCAAGCCGAGACATTGCGGATCGGTTATCAGAAGTACGGCACGCTGGTGCTGCTCAAAGCCAAAGGCACGCTGGAAAAACGTCTGGCGGCGCAAGGCGTCGACGTGCAATGGACGGAATTCCCCGGCGGCCCGCAGCTGCTCGAAGGCCTCAACGTTGGCTCGATCGATTTCGGCGTGACCGGCGAAACTCCACCGGTTTTCGCCCAGGCCGCTGGCGCGGATCTGCTCTACGTCGCCTATGAACCGCCAGCACCGAACAGCGAAGCGATCCTCGTACCGAAAGACTCGCCGATCAAATCGGTGGCCGATCTCAAAGGCAAGAAAGTCGCCCTGAACAAAGGCTCCAACGTCCACTACCTGCTGGTGCGCGCGCTGGAAGACGCCGGCCTCAAGTACAGCGATATTCAGACCGTGTTCCTGCCGCCGGCCGATGCCCGCGCTGCGTTCGAACGTGGCAGCGTTGACGCCTGGGTCATCTGGGATCCGTATCAGGCCGCTGCCGAGAAACAACTGCAAGCGCTCACCCTGCGTGACGGCAAAGGCATCGTCGACAACCACCAGTTCTATCTGGCCACAAAACCTTACGCGCAGAAAAATCCCGAGGTGATCAAGACCCTCGTCGAAGAGGTGCGCGCGGTTGGTGAATGGTCGAAAGCCAATCCCGAAGACGTGACGCAACAGGTCGCGCCACTGCTTGGCCTGCCGGCGGACATCACCCTGACCTCGGTGAAACGCCAGGGCTACGGCGCGCTGTTCCTGACCCCGGAAGTGGTCGCTGCGCAACAGAAAATCGCCGACACGTTCTTCCAGCTCAAGCTGATTCCCAAGCCGTTGAGCATCAAGGATGTGATCTGGACCCCGCCGGCCGCTGTGGCCCAAAGCTCCCAAGCCCAGTAATTCGAATCCACAAGGAGACCACTCCATGAGCCTCAACATCTTCTGGTTCCTGCCGACCCACGGCGACGGCCATTACCTTGGCACCGCCGAAGGCGCCCGCGCGGTTGATCACGGTTATCTGCAACAGGTCGCGCAAGCGGCGGATCGTCTGGGGTTTGGCGGTGTGCTGATACCCACCGGGCGTTCCTGCGAAGACTCATGGCTGGTCGCGGCCTCGCTGATTCCGGTGACCCAGCGTCTGAAATTCCTCGTCGCCCTGCGCCCCGGGATCATTTCCCCGACGGTCGCGGCGCGCCAGGCTGCGACGCTGGATCGTCTGTCCGGCGGGCGTGCCCTGTTCAATCTGGTCACCGGTGGTGACCCGGAAGAACTGGCCGGCGACGGTCTGTTCCTCAACCATGAGGAACGCTATCAAGCCTCGGTGGAATTCACCCGCATCTGGCGCCGTGTGCTGGAAGGCGAAACCGTCGATTACGACGGCGAGCACATCAGCGTCAAAGGCGCGAAGCTGCTGTATCCGCCGATCCAGCAACCGCGTCCGCCGCTGTATTTCGGTGGCTCTTCGGAAGCGGCGCAGGATCTGGCGGCCGAGCAGGTCGAGATGGTTCTGACCTGGGGCGAGCCGCCGGCCGCGGTGGCCGAGAAGATCGCACAAGTGCGTGCCAAAGCTGCCAAGCTCGGCCGCACCGTACGCTTTGGCATTCGCCTGCATGTGATCGTCCGTGAAACCAACGCCGAAGCCTGGCAGGCGGCGGATCGGCTGATCTCGCACCTGGACGACGACACCATCCAGCGTGCCCAGGCCTCGCTGGCGCGCTTCGATTCGGTCGGCCAGCAACGCATGGCCGCGCTGCACGGCGGCAGCCGCGACAACCTTGAAGTCAGCCCGAACCTCTGGGCCGGCGTCGGTCTGGTGCGCGGCGGTGCCGGTACCGCGCTGGTCGGCGATGGCCCGACCGTGGCAGCGCGGGTCAAGGAATATGCGGATCTGGGCATCGACACCTTCATCTTCTCCGGTTATCCACACCTCGAAGAATCGTATCGCGTGGCCGAGTTGCTGTTCCCACACCTCGACGTCGAGCGCCCGGAACTGCCGAAGAGCGCCGGTTATGTCAGCCCGTTCGGCGAGATGGTCGCCAACGACATCCTGCCCAAAGCCGCGTCGCAGAGCTGAGGCGCGGCCATGAACAAATTTATCCACAGCCTCGCGCCTTGGGCGTTGCCGGTGTTGCTGCTGGCGGTGTGGCAGTTGTCGGTGTCGGCCGGTTGGTTGTCGACGCGGATTCTGCCGGCACCGGTGGCGGTGATCGAAGCCGGTGTCAGTCTGGTGCGCAGCGGCGAGATCTGGACACACCTGGCGATCAGCGGCTGGCGCGCAGCACTCGGTTTCACCATCGGCGGCAGCATCGGTCTGGTGCTGGGTTTCATCACCGGCCTGTCGAAGTGGGGCGAACGCCTGCTCGACAGCTCGGTGCAGATGATCCGCAACGTGCCGCACCTGGCGCTGATTCCGCTGGTGATCCTGTGGTTCGGCATTGACGAGTCAGCGAAGATTTTCCTCGTGGCGCTGGGCACTTTGTTCCCGATTTACCTCAATACTTACCACGGCATCCGCAACGTCGACCCGGCGTTGGTGGAGATGGCGCGCAGTTATGGTCTGAGCGGTTTCAGCCTGTTCTGGCAGGTGATTCTGCCGGGTGCGTTGCCGTCGATTCTGGTCGGCGTGCGCTTCGCCCTGGGCTTCATGTGGCTGACGTTGATCGTCGCTGAAACGATCTCGGCCAGCTCCGGTATCGGCTATCTGGCGATGAACGCCCGCGAGTTCTTGCAGACCGACGTGGTGGTGCTGGCGATCCTGCTTTACGCGGTGCTCGGCAAACTCGCCGACCTCGCCGCGCGGGGACTTGAGCGCGTGTGGCTACGCTGGCATCCGGCCTATCAGGTTGCCAAGGGAGGTGCGGCATGACTGCTCAACAACCTCCACGCCTGCTGCGCGGGATACCGCTGGCGGTGCGCAACCTGCAGAAAACCTTCGGCTCACGCCAAGTGTTGCGCGACATCGATCTGCACATTCCGGCGGGGCAGTTTGTCGCCGTGGTCGGGCGCAGCGGTTGTGGCAAGAGCACGTTTTTGCGCCTGCTCGCCGGCCTCGATCAACCGACTGGCGGCGAGCTGCTGGCCGGTTCCGCGCCGCTCAGCCAGGCGCGCGACGATACGCGGCTGATGTTCCAGGAAGCGCGGCTGCTGCCGTGGAAAAAGATCATCGACAACGTCGGTCTCGGCCTCAAGGGCAACTGGCGCCAGCAAGCGCTGGATGCACTGGAAGCAGTGGGCCTGGCAGATCGCGCCAATGAGTGGCCGGCAGCATTGTCCGGTGGCCAGAAGCAGCGCGTGGCGTTGGCCCGGGCGCTGATTCACCAGCCGCGTCTGCTGCTGCTCGACGAACCGCTCGGCGCACTGGATGCCCTGACCCGCATCGAGATGCAGCAACTGATCGAACGGCTCTGGCAGCAACACGGTTTTACCGTGCTGCTGGTGACCCATGACGTCAGTGAAGCGGTGGCGATCGCCGATCGGGTGATCCTGATCGAGGACGGCGAAGTTGGCCTCGACCTGCACGTCGAACTGCCGCGCCCCAGGGTGCGTGGCTCGCATCGCCTCGCCGCACTGGAAACCGAAGTGCTCAACCGTGTTCTGTCCCTGCCCGGCGAACCGCCGGCGCCGGAACCCGTTTCACCCCTGCCTACGCAACTGCGCTGGGCGCAATAACACCTTTATCAACGACAGGAATCAATGCCATGACTATCAAAGCCATCAACGTGCGCAACCAGTTCAAAGGCTCGATCAAGGAAATCGTCCTCGGCGACGTGCTGTCGGAAATCGACGTGCAGACCGCTTCGGGCATCGTCACTTCGGTGATCACCACCCGTTCTGTGAAAGAGTTGGAGCTGGTGGTCGGCAGTGAGGTGATCGCCTTTGTGAAATCCACCGAGGTGTCCATCGCCAAGTTGTGAGCCGGTGAGCAAAAAACAACCCCGGAGGGTGTGAGCCCTGCGGGGTTTTTTGTGCCTGTCGCGGATTCGGCGGCGCGGCTTTCGCGAGCAGGCTCGCTCCCACAGGGGAACGCATTTCAAATGTGGGAGCGAGCCTGCTCGCGAAAGGGCCGGTGCATGCGCTAGAGATTTCTTTTGGGTAGATACGGCGGAAGGTACAACCCGATATAGGCATCAAACACGCGCATCCCTTCCTCGGCCATGCGCGGGGTGATCTGCCCGTGCTGCTGCACCGAACGTGCATAGACCCGGTCGCCCAGTTCCATCGCCAGGGCAAACACATCGACATCGTCCGGCAGCCTCGGCAACTCGAAATGCTGGTCGAACAGCTTGTGCATCAGGTCGCCCAGTTCCAGATCGTGCTGGCGGTCGGCCTGGGTGACTTCGGTCAGGCCATGTTGCGCCAGAATCAATTGCCGTGCGGCGGCATCCTGATCGTAGATCTCGAGCATGCGCTGTTCGACCAGTCGCGACAGATCTCGCCAGTCGCGCAAGGCATCATGATCGATCGGTGCTTGCAGGCAAGCGCGGAAGGCTGCGTGGACATCGGCGGTCAGCGCTTCGAGCAGCGCCGGGACGCTGGCGAAAAAGTGATACACGGAGGAGGGCGGAATCTGCGCGCGCTCGGCCACGCTGTAAATCGACAGACTGGCCACGCCCTCCGCCGCCAGCAACGTGCGCGCGGCATCGAGGATCGAATCGATCCGCGCCTGACTGCGGGCACGGGGTTTGCGGACGGTGGCGGGACGCGTCATGGAAGTCTCCTGCGGGGCAGCGGGCATTGTACGAGGCGGTTCAGGTGTTGTCTGCCAGTACCCTGTGGCGAGGGGATTTAGCGAAACGTCGCACCGCCCCGTTCGGCTGCGCAGCAGTCGTAAACCCTGAGAGCCGGGTATTCCTGACACACCGAGTGGGATGGATTTGGGGCTGCTTCGCAACCCAACGGGGATAAATCCCCTCGCCACAGGTTTTGTGGTTGGACATAAAAAAACGCCGCTGGCTGAGTCAGCCAACGGCGTTTTTTTGAAGCTGCAAACCGTTTAAACGGTATGCAGATACCAGTTGTACTCAAGGTCGGAGATGGAGTGTTCGAACTCCTCCAGCTCGCTTTCCTTGCAGGCGACGAAGATATCGATGTACTTCGGATCGATGTACTTGGCCATCACCTCGCTGTCGTCCAGCTCGCGCAGGGCATCGCGCAAGTTGTTCGGCAGGCTCTGCTCGTTTTGTTCGTAGCTGTTGCCTTCGACAGGCGCGCCCGGTTCGATCTTGTTGACCAGGCCGTGGTGCACGCCGGCCAGTACCGAAGCCATCAGCAGGTACGGGTTGGCGTCGGCGCCGGCCACGCGGTGCTCGATACGTACGGCATCGGCAGAGCCGGTCGGTACGCGAATCGCCACGGTGCGGTTGTCCAGGCC
Organism: Pseudomonas sp. Irchel 3F6; assembly: GCF_900187595.1. Classification (NCBI taxonomy): domain Bacteria; kingdom Pseudomonadati; phylum Pseudomonadota; class Gammaproteobacteria; order Pseudomonadales; family Pseudomonadaceae; genus Pseudomonas; species Pseudomonas sp. Irchel 3F6. Next base: position 305,802 of record NZ_FYDP01000004.1, read on the forward strand.
CCAGCATGGCGAGTTCGGTACGTAGAACTGCGCGCCGAAGCGACGGTAGGAGTTGACGTTCGGGCAGAGAAAAGCCATCTGCGCCGGCAGGGTCTCGAGCACACCGCCGATCGCGTGACGCAGCGCGGCGTTCTGCTCGGGATCCTCGCTGGCAAAAATGTTTTTGCCGGCTTTGTCCAGAATCGAAATATGTACGTGCAGACCATTGCCCGCCTGGCCCGGATACGGCTTGGCCATGAAGGTGGTGTCCATTTCATGGTCGTAGGCGATGTTCTTGATCAGACGCTTGAGCAGGACCGCGTAGTCGCAGGCCTTGATCGGGTCGGCGACATGGTGCAGGTTCACTTCGAACTGCGCCGGGGCACTTTCCTTGACGATCGCGTCGGCCGGGATGCCTTGCTCTTTGGCACCTTCCAGAATGTCCTGGAGGCAGTCGACGTATTCGTCGAGGTCGTCGATCAGGTAGACCTGAGTCGAGTGCGGGCGTTTGCCGGAGATCGGCGAGCGTGGCGGCTGTGGACGGCCGTTCACGTTTTCCTGGTCGATCAGGTAGAACTCGAGTTCGAAGGCGGCGCAGATGGTCAGGCCGAGCTCGTCGAACTTGGTCACCACCTGGCGCAGCACTTCGCGGGGATCGGCGAAGAACGGATCGCCTTCGAGTTCGTGCATGGTCATCAACAGCTGCGCGGTCGGGCGCTTCTGCCATGGCTCGTTGCACAGGGTATCGGGGATCGGATAGCAGATACGATCGGCGTCGCCGATGTCCAGGCCCAGACCGGTGCTTTCCACCGTGGAGCCGTTGATATCCAGAGCAAATAGAGAGGCCGGCAGGTTGATGCCTTTCTCGTAAACCTTGTGGAGGCTGGTGCGTTCGATGCGCTTGCCGCGCACCACACCATTCATATCCGCAATCAGAAGGTCAACGTACAGAACCTCAGGATGTTCCTTAAGGAACGCGTTCGCTTCGTTAAGCTGAACGGCACGCGGGGGTACCGACATGATGCAACACCTTTGTTGTTAAAAATATCAATCATTGATCTTTTCTGGTTTCAGTCAACCCGAACGGCCTGCCGAAGTCAAGCGAGGCCTTTTTTGCCCCGAAAAAGCGCTTGAAGGGCATTTATGGGGCACTTTGGGGCGTTTTTTCAAACCTTGAACGTTGCTCAGCTGCGGGCTTGAGCAGGCCGTGTTGTATTTTTTACGGGGGTGTTGTGTAAAAAAATGAACAAGGCTAAGCTCCGGTCAAACCCATAACAGCAATAATACCGGGGTGCTTCATGTCTCGCCTGCCGTTAATCGGCATCACCGACTGCTCGCAACAGTCCGGTCTGCATGCTCATCACATCAGTGGCGATCAATCCGTCCGTAGCGCAGCCAGCAAGGCGCGCAGCCTGTCGACGAGACTCTCGTCAACATCCGGCAAAACGGCAGCGTCCGATATTCTGGACGTCGGGCACAGCATCCGCTTTATGGCGTCTCCTTCCACTATAGAACTCTTTCCCGCTCAAAGCCCGTGCCGCACTTGGCGCCGTGCTTTTGATTCTGCACGTTTGCAAAGTGCACGGGAAATGCAACGCCAGCGTCAAGGGCAGGTAAGCTCCTCTTTCATTGTCTATGCGCGGTGCCAGGCGTAAGCCGGCACTGCGCGAGCAAGCCCCCTTTAACGCGACGCCGCAAGCGTCAAAATTGCCTGACATCGCGTCAGGAGACTCAGCCCAGAGGCATTTATGAGTAACAACCTCGACCAGCTCACCGATTGGTTGAAAGACCGCAAGATCACAGAAGTCGAATGCATGATCGGCGACTTGACCGGGATCACCCGGGGCAAGATTTCGCCGACCAACAAGTTCATCGCCGAGAAAGGCATGCGTCTGCCGGAGAGCGTGCTGCTGCAGACCGTGACCGGCGACTACGTCGAAGACGACATCTATTACGAACTGCTCGACCCGGCCGACATCGACATGATCTGCCGCCCCGACCAGAACGCCGTGTACCTGGTGCCGTGGGCCATCGAGCCGACCGCGCAGGTGATCCACGACACCTACGACAAGCAAGGCAACCCGATCGAGCTGTCGCCACGCAACGTCCTCAAGAAAGTCTTGAAGCTGTATGCCGACAAGGGCTGGCAGCCAATCGTGGCGCCGGAAATGGAGTTCTACCTGACCAAGCGCAGCGACGACCCCGACTATCCGTTGCAGCCGCCGATCGGCCGCTCGGGCCGTCCGGAAATCGGCCGGCAGTCGTTCTCCATTGAAGCGGCCAACGAATTCGACCCGCTGTTCGAAGACGTCTACGACTGGTGCGAATTGCAGGAGCTGGACCTCGACACGCTGATCCACGAAGACGGCACCGCGCAGATGGAAATCAACTTCCGTCACGGTGATGCCCTGTCGCTGGCCGATCAGATTCTGGTGTTCAAGCGCACCATGCGCGAGGCCGCGCTCAAGCACGATGTCGCTGCGACATTCATGGCCAAGCCGATGACCGGCGAGCCGGGCAGCGCCATGCACCTGCACCAGAGCATCATCGACATTCAGACCGGCAAGAACGTTTTCTCCAACGAAGACGGGACCATGAGCCAGTTGTTCCTGCACCACATCGGTGGCTTGCAGAAGCTGATCCCCGAGCTGTTGCCGCTGTTCGCGCCGAACGTCAACTCGTTCCGCCGCTTCCTCCCGGACACATCGGCACCGGTGAACGTCGAGTGGGGCGAAGAGAACCGTACCGTCGGCCTGCGCGTACCGGATGCCGGCCCGCAGAACCGGCGCGTGGAAAACCGTCTGCCGGGCGCCGACGCCAACCCGTACCTGGCGATCGCCGCGAGCCTGCTCTGCGGTTACATCGGCATGGTTGAGGGCCTGAACCCGAGCGCGCCAGTGGTCGGCCGTGGTTACGAGCGCCGCAACCTGCGCCTGCCGCTGACCATCGAAGACGCGCTGGAGCGTATGGAAAACAGCGCGACCATCGAGAAGTATCTCGGCAAGACCTTCATCACCGGCTACGTCGCGGTCAAGCGCGCCGAGCATGAAAACTTCAAGCGCGTGATCAGTTCGTGGGAGCGTGAGTACCTGCTCTTCGCCGTCTGATACGCCGGGCGCGGCGGCCAGCCGTCGCGCCTTCACCGATAACAAGGAGAATTGGCATGACCAGCAACAACCCGCAAACCCGTGAGTGGCAAGCGCTGAGCAGCGATCACCACCTGGCCCCGTTCAGCGACTTCAAGCAACTGAAAGAGAAGGGCCCGCGGATCATCACCAACGCCAAGGGCGTTTATCTGTGGGACAGCGAAGGCAACAAGATCCTCGACGGCATGGCTGGCCTCTGGTGCGTGGCGATCGGTTACGGTCGCGATGAACTGGCCGATGCCGCCGCCAAACAGATGCGCGAGCTGCCGTACTACAACCTGTTCTTCCAGACTGCCCACCCGCCGGCACTGGAACTGGCCAAGGCGATTGCCGACGTGGCGCCAGAAGGCATGAACCACGTGTTCTTCACCGGCTCCGGCTCTGAAGGCAACGACACCATGTTGCGCATGGTCCGTCACTACTGGGCGATCAAAGGCCAGCCGAACAAGAAAGTCATCATCAGCCGCAAGAACGGTTATCACGGTTCGACCGTGGCCGGCGCGAGCCTCGGCGGCATGACTTATATGCACGAGCAGGGCGACCTGCCGATTCCGGGCATCGTCCACATCGCCCAGCCGTATTGGTTCGCCGAGGGTGGTGACATGTCGCCGGAAGAGTTCGGCATCTGGGCGGCCAATCAGCTCGAAGAGAAGATTCTCGAAGTCGGCGTCGACAACGTCGGTGCCTTTATTGCCGAGCCTATTCAGGGTGCCGGCGGCGTGATCATTCCGCCCGACACCTACTGGCCGCGCATCAAGGAAATCCTCGCCAAGTACGACATCCTCTTCGTTGCCGATGAAGTGATCTGCGGCTTTGGCCGTACCGGTGAGTGGTTCGGTAGCGATTTCTACGACCTTGCGCCTGACATGATGACCATCGCCAAGGGCCTGACCTCCGGCTACATCCCGATGGGCGGATTGATCGTGCGTGATTCGGTGGTGGCCGTGCTCAACGAAGGCGGCGATTTCAACCACGGCTTCACTTACTCCGGGCACCCGGTGGCAGCAGCGGTGGGCCTGGAAAACATCCGCATCCTGCGCGACGAAAAAATTATCGAGAACGCCCACAACGAAACGGCACCGTATTTGCAGAAACGTCTGCGCGAGCTGAACGATCACCCGTTGGTGGGTGAAGTTCGCGGCGTCGGTCTGCTGGGGGCGATCGAGCTGGTGCAGGACAAGGCCACGCGCAAGCGTTACGAAGGCAAGGGCGTGGGCATGATCTGCCGGCAGTTCTGCTTCGACAACGGCCTGATCATGCGCGCAGTCGGCGACACCATGATCATCGCGCCGCCGCTGGTGATCAGCAAAGCCGAGATCGATGAGCTGGTTACAAAAGCACGCAAGTGTCTGGACCTGACCCTCAATGCGCTGCAGGCCTAGGTGCTAGGCTTTGGGCGGGGGAGCTGCGGCGCACTCGCTCAAAGCTGTCAGAAAGGCCGGTCTTTTGTTGAAAGACCGCCTCGGATCTTGCCAGACTAGCCGCGGTTCCAGTTGTCCGGGTTCGGCCGCTGAACAAAGTGGTTCAAAAAAGAAAAATTTGGAGCATGACGCATGAAGGCATTAGGTAAAAAGCTAGCTGGCAAGACTCTGCTCGCGCTGTCCATGGCGGGCATGATGGCGGGTGCGGTGCACGCGGACGACAAGGTGCTGCACGTCTACAACTGGTCCGACTACATCGCGCCGGACACCGTGGCCAACTTCGAAAAAGCCACCGGGATCAAAGTCGTCTACGACGTCTTCGACAGTAACGAAACCCTGGAAGCCAAGCTGCTGGCCGGCAAGTCCGGTTACGACATCGTGGTGCCTTCCAACAACTTCCTCGCCAAGCAGATCAAGGCCGGCGTTTACCAGGAGCTGGACAAGTCCAAGCTGCCAAACTGGAAAAACCTCGACGAAGACCTGCTCAAGGCCGTTGGCGATGCCAGCGACCAGGGCAACAAACACGCCTTCCCGTACATGTGGGGCTCGATCGGCATCGGCTACAACCCGGCCAAGGTCAAGGCCGCGCTGGGCATCGACAAGATCGATTCGTGGGACGTGGTGTTCAAGCCGGAAAACATCGAGAAGCTCAAAAGCTGCGGCGTGAGCTTCCTCGATGCGCCGACCGAAATGATTCCGGCGGCATTGCACTATCTGGGCAAGCCGACCAACAGCAAGGACAAGGCTGATCTGAAAGCTGCCGAAGACCTGTTCCTGAAGATCCGTCCTTCGGTCGCCTACTTCCACTCTTCCAAGTACATCTCGGACCTGGCCAACGGCAACATCTGCGTCGCCGTCGGTTACTCGGGTGACCTGGAGCAATCCAAGACCCGCGCTCAGGAAGCCGGTGACAAGGTCAAGCTGGCCTACACCATTCCGAAAGAAGGCGCCGGTACTTTCTACGACATGGTCGCCATTCCCAAGGATGCCGAAAACGTCGAAGCCGCCTACAAGTTCATGAACTACCTGCTGGAGCCGCAAGTGATGGCCGGCATCACCAACGCCGTGCGTTTCCCGAACGGCAACAAGGCGGCAACGCCTCTGGTGGACAAGGACATCACCAGCGACCCGAGCATCTATCCTTCGGCTGAAGTGAAGAAGCAGCTCTATGCGATCAGCGATCTGGACGCCGCCACACTGCGTCTGATCACCCGCAGCTGGACCAAGATCAAATCGGGCAAATAAGCCGGTTTGTCGCCACAACCACTGGCCGTCGTCGTCGCGACGGCGGCCAGCGGATAATTAAATGACAGAAAGTTTTGCTGGATCGGTTTTTCGAGGGTAAGTTGCGCGCCGGTTTTGTTGTCGGGCAGCCATGGCTGTCATGCAGCGCGGGGCAACTTGGGCCCAATCAATTTAGAGGACCTCCACTTGCCTGTATTTTCTTCTTTGCGCAAAGCCCTGCTGGCCGCTGCCGGCCTGACAATCGCTGTCGGAGCCCAGGCTGCCGGTACGGTGCATATTTATAACTGGTCCGATTACATCGGCGAATCGACTCTGGCCGACTTCGAGAAAGAGACCGGGATCAAACCGGTCTACGACGTTTTCGACTCCAACGAAACCCTGGAAGGCAAGCTGCTCGCCGGGCGCACCGGTTACGACGTGGTCGTGCCGTCGAACCACTTCCTTGGCAAGCAGATCAAGGCGGGCGCGTTCCAGAAGCTCGACAAGGCGCAGTTGCCGAATTATTCCAACCTCGACCCGGTGCTGCTCAAGCGCCTGGAGCAGAACGATCCCGGCAACCTCTACGCCGTACCGTATCTGTGGGGCACCAACGGCATCGGCTACAACGTCGACAAGGTCAAAGCTGTGCTGGGTATCGACAAGATCGATTCCTGGGCCGTGCTGTTCGAGCCGGAAAACATCAAGAAGCTGCACAGCTGCGGTGTCGCGTTCCTCGATTCGGCTGACGAAATGATGCCGACCATGCTCAATTACCTGGGCCTGAACGCCAACAGCACCAACACCAAGGACTACGAAAAGGCCACCGCCAAGCTGCTCGCGGTGCGTCGCTACGTGACCTATTTCCATTCGTCGAAGTACATCGGCGATCTGGCCAACGGCGACATCTGCGTGGCCATCGGTTTCTCCGGCGATATCTTCCAGGCGAAGAACCGTGCCGAGGAAGCCAAGAAGGGCGTCAACATCGCCTATTCGATTCCGAAAGAGGGCGGCGCGCTGTGGTTCGACATGCTGGCGATCCCCAAGGATTCGTCCAACGTCAAAGAGGCCCACGCCTTCATCAATTATTTGCTGAAACCTGAGGTGATCGCCCAGGTCAGTGATTACGTCGGTTACGCCAACCCCAATCCGGGTTCGGACAAGCTGATGGAACAATCCATTCGCACCGATGAAGCGGTTTACCCACCGCAAGCAGTCCTCGACAAGACCTACGTGTCGACCGAGTTGCCAGCCAATATTCAGCGTTTGATGACCCGTAGCTGGACCAAGGTCAAGTCGGGCAAATAACGCACAAACTATCCAGGGTTCGTCTTGCGGGGCGAACTGCTGCTTCTGTTGGGAGTTTCGTAAATGGCAGTTGCCTCCGGCGCCTACAAGAAAGCCCTCGAGGGCGACCAGACACCAAAACAGGTGCTGGTCAAAATCGACCGGGTCACGAAGAAGTTCGACGAGACGATTGCCGTGGACGACGTGTCCCTGGAAATCAAGAAGGGCGAAATTTTTGCTCTGCTCGGCGGTTCGGGATCGGGCAAATCCACCTTGCTACGGATGCTGGCAGGCTTCGAACGGCCCACGGAAGGGCGGATTTTCCTCGACGGCGTCGACATCACCGACATGCCGCCGTACGACCGTCCGATCAACATGATGTTCCAGTCCTACGCTTTGTTCCCGCACATGACCGTGGCGCAGAACATTGCCTTCGGCTTGCAGCAGGACAAGATCCCCAAGGCCGAGATCGACGCCCGCGTGGCCGAGATGCTCAAGCTGGTGCAGATGAGCCAGTACGCCAAGCGCAAGCCGCATCAACTGTCCGGCGGCCAGCGTCAACGCGTGGCCCTGGCCCGTTCGCTGGCCAAGCGGCCGAAGCTGTTGCTGCTCGACGAACCGATGGGCGCACTGGACAAAAAGCTGCGTTCGCAGATGCAGCTGGAACTGGTGGAAATCATCGAGCGCGTCGGTGTGACCTGCGTGATGGTGACTCACGACCAGGAAGAGGCCATGACCATGGCCGAGCGCATCGCCATCATGCACCTGGGCTGGATCGCGCAGATCGGTAGCCCGATCGATATCTACGAAACCCCGACCAGCCGTCTGGTCTGCGAATTCATCGGCAACGTCAACATCTTCGAAGGCGAAGTGATCGACGACGCCGAAGGCCACGCGACCATCACCTGCAAGGACCTCGACCGGCAGATCTACGTCGGCCACGGCATCAGTACCTCGGTGCAGGACAAGTCGGTCACCTACGCGATTCGCCCGGAAAAACTGCTGGTCACCGCCGACATGCCGACCTGCGAGTACAACTGGTCGAGCGGCAAGGTCCACGACATCGCTTATCTGGGCGGGCACTCGGTGTTCTACGTCGAATTGCCGAGCGGCAAACTGGTGCAGTCGTTCGTCGCCAACGCCGAACGTCGCGGCGCGCGTCCGACCTGGGGCGATCAGGTCTACGTGTGGTGGGAAGACGATAGCGGCGTGGTACTTCGCTCATGAACATGCGCAAATTCAAACGCCGTATAAACCGAATCATCCCCAATGGCCGGCAGCTGGTCATCGGGGTGCCGTTCATCTGGCTGTTCCTGTTCTTCATGCTGCCGTTCTTCATCGTTCTGAAGATCAGCTTCGCCGAAGCCGACGTGGCGATCCCGCCGTACACCGAGATCTACACCTACGCCGAGCAGAAGCTGCAACTGCTGCTGAACCTGGGCAACTACGCGTTGCTTGGCGACGACGAACTGTACATCGCCGCCTATCTCGGCTCGCTGAAAATGGCCTTTATCAGCACCGTGCTGTGCCTGCTGATCGGTTACCCGATGGCCTACGCCATCGCCAGCGCGCGCAAGGAGCTGCAAACGGTGCTGGTGCTGCTGATCATGATGCCGACCTGGACGGCGATCCTGATCCGCGTGTACGCGTGGATGGGCATCCTCAGCAACAACGGCCTGCTCAACGGCTTCCTGATGAGCATGGGCCTGATCGACGAGCCGCTGCAGATCCTCAACACCAACCTGGCGGTGTACATCGGGATTGTCTATTCGTACCTGCCGTTCATGATCCTGCCGCTGTACGCCAACTTGGTGAAGCATGATCAGAGTCTGCTGGAAGCCGCGTCGGATCTGGGTTCGAGCACCTTCAACAGCTTCTGGAAAATCACCATTCCGCTGTCCAAGAACGGCATCATTGCCGGCTGCATGCTGGTGTTCATTCCGGTGGTCGGCGAGTTCGTGATCCCGGAACTGCTGGGCGGCCCGGAAACCTTGATGATCGGTAAAGTGCTGTGGCAAGAATTCTTCAACAACCGCGACTGGCCGGTGGCGTCCGCGCTGGCGGTGGTGATGCTGGCGATCCTGATTGTGCCGATCATTCTGTTCAACCGCAGTCAGGCCAAGGAAATGGAGGGTAAAGAATGAAGCGCTTCCGTTTCTCCAGCCTGATGCTGGTACTGGGTCTGCTGTTCATCTATCTGCCGATGCTGATCCTGGTGATCTACTCGTTCAACGCCTCGAAACTGGTGACGGTGTGGGGCGGCTGGTCGGTGAAGTGGTACGTCGGCCTGCTCGACAACTCGCAATTGATGGGCTCGGTGTTGCGCTCGCTGGAAATCGCCTGCTACACCGCCGTGGCGGCGGTGGCACTGGGTACCCTGGCAGCGTTCGTGCTGACCCGTATCACCCGCTTCAAGGGCCGCACGCTGTTCGGCGGCCTGGTGACCGCACCACTGGTGATGCCGGAAGTGATCACCGGTCTGTCGCTGTTGCTGCTGTTCGTGGCCATGGCCCAAATGATCGGCTGGCCGCAGGAGCGCGGCATCGTCACCATCTGGATCGCCCACACCACGTTCTGCGCCGCGTATGTGGCGGTGGTGGTGTCAGCGCGCTTGCGTGAGCTGGACCTGTCGATCGAAGAGGCGGCGATGGACTTGGGCGCGCGGCCGTGGAAGGTGTTCTTCCTGATCACCATCCCGATGATCGCACCATCGCTGGCGGCGGGCGGCATGATGTCGTTCGCGCTGTCGCTGGATGACCTGGTGCTGGCGAGCTTCGTGTCCGGCCCGGGTTCGACGACGCTGCCGATGGAAGTGTTCTCGGCCGTGCGCCTGGGCGTGAAGCCGGAGATCAACGCCGTGGCCAGTCTCATTCTGCTGGCGGTGTCGCTGGTGACCTTCCTCGTCTGGTTCTTCAGCCGCCGCGCCGAAGAAGCACGCAAGAAAGCCATCCAGCAAGCCATCGAAGAAAGCGCCGCCGATTCGTGGAAACAACCGGACGCACGCCGCGCGCCAGCGCCGGAAGCGGCCTAAGCAATATCAGGTTGGCCTCAACCCTGCGGCCAACCTGGTTGTAAATGTGGGAGCGAGCCTGCTCGCGAAGACAGAGTGTCAGTCGACTCAGATGCCGGCTGACACAGCGCTTTCGCGAGCAGGCTCGCTCCCACATTTGGAATGCAATCTCCTGTGGGAGCGAGCTTGCTCGCGAAAGGGCCGGTGCAGATTGCATCAATCTATCGCGCAGCCCGCGCAGGCAGCAGCTTCAACGTACTGCGCGTATTCGCCAGCACCTCTTCCTCGCTGAAATGCGCCTGCACATAAATCCCCTCCACATACGCCTCGGCCTGGTCGTCATAGTGACTGTCCAGCGGCACGCCACTCTGGCCGACCGGATTGATCGTCAGGCTATGGACCGGATCGGCAAAATCCACCAGACGCCGCGTCGACGGTCCATAGGTCACCGGCCATGGCGCCGGGCCGATCTTCGCCGAGAGGTTGTTTGGCACTTCGTGGCTGCCCGGCGCCGCGAACGGGCCGACGTTGAACAGGCGATCCAGCGGCTTCTGCTGCCCCAGCGGATGGCCGTGAGTCAGGGTGTGCGCCGCGCCCCACTGCCAACCGGCCACGTTATCGCCGAGGGTCAGTTTCAGATGCGCCATGCTTGCCGCCCACGCCGTGCGCACGACATCGGCGCGGGTTTCTTTGGCCGGCGTGCTGCGATTGTCCCACCACGGTGAGTCCGCCTTGGCCGTCAGGCGTGGCAACGCCGAATCGATTACCCGCGTCGACAGCAGTGTCTCGAAGAATTCATTGCCCAACTCATCGCGCATCGACGCGTCGGCAAGGTCGTAGAGGAATTGGTTGAACACCGTCGCGCTGATCGAATTCAGCGGATAGTCGCCGGGCCACTGCGCCAGTTGCTCGACCAGTTTCAGCTGCGCCGGATCACTCACCACCTCACGCAACACCGGCAACAGTGGCGCCAACAGACGCGGGCCGTAACCGGTCGCCGTGCCCAGTTGCAGTTGCTGGTTGGCCTCGTTGCTCCACTTCACCCGGTTGTCGCTGAGCTGACGGTCAAGCTGCTGACCACGATCGGCAAGGTTGTAGTAACCGGGGATCTCCATGCCGGTCGGCGACACGGGCTGGAAGTTGGCCGAGACGATATAGCCGCGCGCCGGGTTCTCTTCCTGCGGGTTGGCGCTGAACGGGTAGTAGCCGTCCTTGTCCGCTTCGGGCGTGCTGCCGTCGAGGATGAAGCCCGGTTGCACCCCGGCCGGACGTTTGGGCAGCAAGGCCGAGGCCCACCAGGCGATATCGCCTTTGGCGTTGGCGTACACCAGATTCAGGCCCGGCGCCTGCACCTTGGCCGCTGCCGCGCGGGCCTTGGCCAACGTGTCGGCGCGGTTGAGCTGGTAGAAGCCGTCGAGGATCGGGTTAGGTGTTTCGAGGAACGCCCACCACATCGCGATCGGGGTCTTGCCGGCAGCGCTGCCGAGGGCATCGTTGACGATGGGGCCGTGCGGGGACTGGCGCAAGGTGAGGGTCACCGGCGCCTGCCCCTTCACATTGATCTGTTGTTCGGTGACGAGCATCTCGGTCCACTGACCGCGATACCAGACTTGATTGGGGTTGTCCGGGTTGACCTTCTCGGCGATCAGGTCGAGATCGTCGTTCTGGAACATGGTCAGGCTCCAGCCGAAATCGAGGTTGTGTCCCAGAAACGCGAACGGCACCAGTGCCTGATGATGGCCGTACAACTCGAAACCCGGCGCCGACAGCTGCGCCTCGTACCACACCGACGGCACCGAAAAGCGGATATGCGGATCGCCGGCCAGCAACGGCTTGCCACTCTGGCTGCGGCTGCCGGCAATCACCCAGGCGTTGCTGCCCTCGAACTGCGGCAGGCCGTTGTCGAGCAGCGCCTGTTCGCTGAGGCGGGCGAGGGCGGTGAGGCGGGCGAGGGCGGTGAGGTCCTGCCAGTCGCCAGCGGCGAGGGCCGGTGCGTGCCGGGTGTGATCGGTGGCCAGAACGCCTTTGGCCAGCCAGTCGAGATCGAACACATTGAGGTAATCGGCGCCGAGCTGATCGCGCACGTAGGTCAGCAGCGGCTCGGTGCGAAATGCGGCGGCAAAGCTATAGGCCATGTAACCGGCGACGCTGATGCTGTCTTCGGCAGTGAACGGCCGTTTGGGGATGCCCAGCACGTCGAACTCGATCGGCGCGGCGTGGGTGTCCTGATATTGGTTGATGCCATCCAGATAGGCTTGCAGGCCCTTCCATGCCGGCGACTGCTTGTCGAGGCTGGCGACGTAACTGGCCGCGCGCTCGCGGATGCGCAGGCTGCGAAACAGTTTGTCGGTGTCGAGCAGTTTCGGCCCGAGCACTTCGGCCAGCTCGCCCCGGGCGAGGCGGCGCATGGCTTCCATCTGGAACAGACGATCCTGCGCGTGCACATAACCGAGGGCGCGATAGAGGTCGGTTTCGTTCTCGGCGCGGATATGCGGCACACCGCGCTCGTCATAGCGCACGGTCACCGAGCCTTGCAGGTTGCGCAGCTCGACCTGGCCCTGGCGCGTCGGCTGCTTGCTGTAGATATACCCGCCGGCGGCGCCGAGCAGGACAACGATGAGCAGGGCAACGACGATCAACGCACGCTTCATGGTGACTCCTTGTGCAGGCGGGAAGGCCACCCGTCGGGCTGCAAACATTTAGCACAGAGCATCTGTGCGGTGCAGCGCTGTCCTTGAAAAGTCCGGAATGCCTTACTTCGCGTCCGCCGGCCATGGGCAATAACAACCCACCGCCAAGGTGTGGGTAGCATTGACCGGGCGATCTTCCGTCAGGGCATGCAGGATCGGTTCGATAAAGCTGTTGCTGGAGTTGCAGGTCAAGCCTTCGCTGTACGGGCCGAAGTAGGCGAGTTTGCCGCTGCGATCCCAGATCGCCACGGCAGGGCTGGCGGGGATCTGTTCGGCGCCGGGCAGGACGATGATGGTTTTCAGGCTGGCGAGGGTGGCGGGCAACTGGCCGTGGCTGCCGGGCTTTTGCACGGCGAAGAACTCCACTCCACGCGCGCCGAACTGTTCGACCATCTCGCTCAGGTGCTGTTGATTGCCGACATTGCACGGACAGGCCGGGTCCCAGAAGTGCACGAGGCGGATATTTCCCGGCCCGGCGAGGTTGTCCGGCAGGCGCAGCGGGTCACCGGAAAATACCGCCGTATGTTCGCTGAACGCGCGCAGATAGCGGCCCTGAAACCAGTCATACGCCGCCCATAGCACCCCGGCGCAGATCAGCGCGAGCAGGCTGGCGAACAGTGCGGTGCGGTAGGGCGAACGCATGGTTTTCGATCCTCGAAAGGCCGGCTAGCTTGCCATGTCTGCCTCTAGAGATGAATATCGCAGGCCGATAAAGTCCGTTTCCCGCTCTGGAATGTCCGCATGCCTGATACTTTCGACCCCGATCATTTACGCGCGAGCCTCAAGCCATTGGCCGAGTGGCAGCCGTTATCGGATGAGGCGAAGGATTATCAGCGCTTCTACAAGACCGACTTCGCCGAGCGCGATGTCTGGCGCGGCATGGGTCGTTTCGAAGTCGATGGCTACGAGCTGGTCAGCCATTGCTGGTGGCCGGAGAAGGTCAAGGCGACGCTGTTTCTGCTCCACGGTTATTACGACCACATCGGCCTGTACCGGCATGTGATCGAGTGGGCGCTGGATCAGGATTTCGCCGTGATCGCCTGCGACTTGCCGGGCCATGGTCTGTCGAGCGGGCCACGGGCAAGCATTCGTGATTTCGCTGAATACCAGGACGTGTTGCAGGCGCTGTTCGCTGAAGCGAACTCGATCGCGCTGCCGCAGCCTTGGCATTTGTGCGGGCAAAGCACCGGTGGCGCGATTGTCGTCGATCATCTGCTCAATTATGGCGAGAACAGCCCGGCGCAGGGGCAGGTGATTCTGCTGGCGCCGTTGGTGCGACCAAGGGCGTGGGGCTGGTCGCAGCTGAGTTATTACCTGCTGCGGCCGTTTGTACGCGGTGTGGCGCGACGCTTCAGCGAGAACTCCAACGATCCGGATTTTCTGCCGTTTCTGCTGGCCGATCCGTTGCAGCCAAGACGTCTGCCGACGAAATGGGTGGGCGCGCTGTCGCGCTGGATCATCCGCGTCGAGCACGCGAAAAAAAGTCCGCGACGGCCGCTGATCATTCAGGGGCAGGCGGACATGACTGTCGACTGGCAGCACAATCTGCAGGTGTTGAAATGGAAGTTCGACCGGCCGCAGATTCTGCTGTTGGCCGAGGCACGGCATCACCTGGCCAATGAAACGGCGGAGATGCGTGAGGAGTATTTCGAATTCTTGAGCAAGCGGATCAGGGGCCGGAATCTCTAGTGCCTGGGAGGGCCTCTTCGCGAGCAGGCTCGCTCCCACAGGGGAATGCGTTACAACTGTGGGAGCGAGCCTGCTCGCGAATGCGATCTTTCAGGTAACGAACATCACTGGCCGACCGCCAACCCCGCCCGAATCGCCGCCAGTGCCGCCTGGTAGTAAGCCTTGCCCTCGGTCGACTCGGCAAACGTCGCAAACTCTTCCAGCTCTTCATCCGACAAATCGCGATAGACGTAGAGCAACGTGTTGTTCAGATCGGCGCCAATCTGATCCATCAGCCGCTGGCGCTGACCATTCAACATGCCCTGCGCCTGACCGCCGCCAAGCAATCCCGGAATCATCGAACTCAAGCTGTCCGCTGCCACGCCGGCAATCGCCAGGCTGACCTCGGCGCCAGCCTCACGGGCCGGCAGGGCCTGAGCGAGATGGCCGATGATCAGCAAGCGACTGTCGCTGGCCTGCATCTTCGGCAGGCCCTGGGCATTTTTTGCCAGTTGATCGCGACGGGTTGCGAGCAATTCGGCGGCGACGATTTTCTTGCCCAGCGGTGACTGGAAGAAGGTCAGCGCTGGTTTCGGGTCGGCGAGTTTCTGCCGCAGTTGCGCTTCGGCACGCTGATCCATGGCCTGCGCGGCAAAGCGTTGATTGCTGTTGTTGACCAGCGCCTGAAATACCGCAGGCGGCAGGCTGTTCTGATAGCGCTGCTGGGCGGCGCTCAGGGCATCGTTGAAATGCGCGCGTTGTTCTGGCCAGCCGGCGACGTTGTACAACTGATCGTGGCCGTCCGCCCAGGCGGGCAATACGCAGAACATCAACAGTGAAAAAAGCAAACGGCGCATAGGGACTCCTGTCAGCAGCGGACTATTGTCCGTGCGGTGCCGGTACTTGTCGAGAATTCCTAGCAAGGCGCTGCGTGGCTCTGTCGGATTTATCGCCGTCGGCATACTATGCGCGCCATGCCGATATCCTCTGAACACCCGCTGCTGTTACGCATTGTCGACGACCTGGCCGAACACGGCTGGTCGCAGCAGAACATCTTCCTGCCCGCCGATCTGACCCGGGCGCTGGCGGCTGAGTGCCGTAAACGTGAAGCCGAGGGTGAGCTGGCGCCGGCGGCGGTCGGTCGCGGGCCGTTTTCGGAGATTCGCGAGGGTATTCGCGGCGATCACATCCAGTGGATCGACCCGGGTCAGGCCGACGCCACTGACCGCTACCTGAGCCTGATGGACAGGCTGCGCGAGGCACTCAATCGTGGCTTGTTTCTGGGGCTTGAAGATTTCGAATGCCATTTCGCCCTGTACCCGCCCGGCGCGTTCTACCTCAAGCATCTCGACCGCTTTCGCGATGATGACCGGCGCATGGTCTCGGCCGTGATCTACCTCAACGACGCCTGGCTGCCGGAGGACGGCGGACAGTTGCGCATGTACCTGGGCGATGAGCGCGTGCACGACGTGCAGCCGACCGGCGGCTGCCTAGCGGTGTTTCTCTCCGGCGAAGTGCCTCACGAAGTATTGCCGGCCCAGCGCGAACGGCTGTCGCTGACTGGCTGGTTCCGTCGCCGTGGCAACGAGCCGTTCTGAACATGGAAAAGATCCTGGTCAGTCGCTGCCTGCTGGGCCATCGCGTGCGTTATGACGGTGGCGCGAGCGGGCCGTTTGATCTGCT
This sequence comes from Pseudomonas sp. Irchel 3F6, assembly GCF_900187595.1. NCBI lineage: Bacteria > Pseudomonadati > Pseudomonadota > Gammaproteobacteria > Pseudomonadales > Pseudomonadaceae > Pseudomonas > Pseudomonas sp. Irchel 3F6. The sequence continues at coordinate 321,907 of NZ_FYDP01000004.1, forward strand.
TGAGCAGTGGATCGAAGAAGGGCGGGTAGTGCCGTTGTGTCCGGAGGTGGCCGGTGGATTGCCGACGCCGCGGGCGGCGGCGGAGATTCCCGGCGGGCAGGGCGGTGAGGTGCTGGATGGCACTGCTGCTGTGATCACTACCGATGGCGAGGATGTCAGCGCGCAATTTCTCGAGGGGGCGCGGCAAGCGCTGGAACTGGTGCAAAAGCACGGCATTCGGGTGGCGGTGCTCAAGGCCAACAGCCCCTCTTGCGGGAATCTGTTGACGTATGACGGCACGTTCAGTGGGGTCAAAGTCAGTGGCGAAGGGGTGACGGCGGCGTTGCTCAAGCGTCATGGGGTTCGGGTTTTCAGTGAACTTGAGCTGGTTGAGGCGGCGGTGACTCTGGCGGCTTTGGACTGATCCGCCATCGTTGCCCTCACCCCAGCCCTCTCCCGGGGGGAGAGGGGGCCGACCGAGGTGTCTGGCGCTGTCCATCGACCTGAAAGACCTTGGCGACCAGGGATTCGACAAAGCCATGATCAGTCGATTTCGGATTCGGTATAGCAATCCCAAGTCGGCGTACCTCTAAAGCATCCCCGGATCAGTTCCCTCTCCCTCCGGGAGAGGGTTAGGGTGAGGGGCTCTTACGGTTTCAACCACTTCTCGGACAGCGCCGCCAACCGCCCATCCGCCTTGATCCGTTCCAGCGCGCTCTTGAGGCTGGCCTGAAATGCCGGATTACCCTTCTGAAACGGGATCGCCAACTCGACCGGCGCTGCCGCTTTCGGCTTCGCTTCGGTCAACGCCTGCACCAGCACCAGCGGCCGCGGCGTCTCGTCCTTCTTCGCCAGCAATTGCCCGTCGACCTCGCCGTACGGCTCGCTGAAGTCGAAACGATCCTTGAGTTCGGGTGTCAGTGCTATGTGGTTGAGCGCGACATCGTATTTGCCGCTTTCAACGCCTTGGAGCAGGTCGCCCTCGTCGGTGACGATGAAGTCGGCGCGTACATCCAGCTCCTGGGCCAGAAGTTGCCCAAGCTCGACCTCGAACCCCGTGAGGGTGTCGCCTTCCTTGTAATTGAAGGGCGGTGTATTAGCCTCAAGGGCTATGCGCAGCTCGCCACGGTCGTTGACGTCATCAATCAGTTCGGCGTGAGCCAGCGGGCTCAGAAGGGGTAGCAGGCAGATCAGGCCAGGCAGCAAGCGCATGGTCACTCCTTTGAAATCATTATCGCGACGCTCTGATTCAGGCTCGCTTTGCTATGGTTGTCGAGTGCCTTCGACAACGAATGGTCATGAAGTTGTCATGACCGTGCGGATTTTACGGAAAAACTGGAGAAGAAAATGAAAAGCTTTATGTCTCGTGCAGCGTTGGCCGGTGTGCTGATGGGTGTTTCGGTGCTGGCCAGTGCGGCGACGCCAGCGCCGAAGGATGCTGAAGTGTTCATCGTTTCTCCCGAGGACGGCGCCACCGTCTCGCAGGAATTCAAGGTCAAGTTCGGCGTCAAGAACGTCGCGCTGGCCCCGGCGGGTGACACCACCAGGAACACCGGCCACCATCACCTGCTGATCGACGTCGACGACCTGCCGGCCGAAGGCGCGCCGATTCCGACTGACGCTCACCACATGCATTTCGGCAAGGCGCAGACCGAAGCCACGATCAAACTGGCCCCGGGCAAGCACACCTTGCAACTGATCCTCGGCGACAGCGGCCACATGCCGTTCGACCCATCGATCGTTTCGGAAAAAATCACGGTCAACGTGAAATAAAAAAAGGGAGCCTTTCGGGGCTCCCTTTTTTATTCAGCTTCAAGTGGCTAGCTGCAAGCGGCAAGTAAAGGCAAAGCGCTTTCACTTGCCGCTTGTAGGCTTTTAGAAAAGCACCCGACTACGGATAGTACCGTTGACGTGTTGCAGCTTCTCTTGCGCCAGCTCCGAGTATTCGGCATCGACGTCGATCACCACGTAACCGACCTTCTCGTTGGTCTGCAGGAACTGACCGGAGATGTTGATGCCGTTTTCGGCGAAGACCTTGTTGATCTCGCTCATCACACCCGGGATGTTCTCGTGGATGTGCAGCAGGCGGTGCTTGCCAGGGTGAGCCGGCAGGGCCACTTCCGGGAAGTTGACCGACGACACCGAGGTACCGTTGTCGCTGTACTTGACCAGTTTCTCCGCCACTTCCAGACCGATGTTGGCTTGCGCTTCGGCGGTCGAGCCGCCGATGTGCGGGGTCAGGATCACGTTGTCGAGGCCACGCAGCGGGCTTTCGAACTCTTCGTCGTTGGAGCGGGGCTCCACCGGGAACACGTCGATGGCCGCGCCGATCAGGTGCTTGTCCTTGATCGCGTCCGCCAAGGCGTCGAGCTCGACCACGGTGCCACGTGCAGCGTTGATCAGGATGCCGCCCTTCTTGATGGCGCGGATTTCCTTCTCGCCGATCATCCACTGAGTGGCGGCGGTTTCCGGTACGTGCAGGGTGACGATGTCGGACATGCCCAGCAGCTCGTGCAGATTGTTGACCTGCGTAGCGTTGCCCAGTGGCAGCTTGGTCACGGTGTCATAGAAGAACACTTGCATGCCCAGACCTTCAGCCAGAACCGACAGCTGCGTGCCGATCGAGCCGTAGCCGACGATGCCCAGTTTCTTGCCACGGATCTCGAACGAGTTGGCAGCGGACTTGATCCAGCCGCCACGGTGGCAGGAGGCATTTTTCTCAGGGATGCCGCGCAGCAGCAGGATCGCTTCGGCCAGTACCAGCTCGGCTACGGAACGGGTGTTGGAGTACGGCGCGTTAAACACGGCAATACCGCGCTCGCGGGCCGCACTGAGGTCAACCTGGTTGGTGCCGATGCAGAAACAGCCGACCGCGACCAGTTTCTTCGCGTGATCGAAGATCTCTTCGGTCAGTTGCGTGCGCGAGCGAATGCCGATGAAGTGAGCGTCAGCAATCTTTTCCTTGAGCTGGGCTTCCGGCAAGGAACCAGTCAGGTATTCGATGCTGGTGTAGCCCGCCGCCTTGAGGACGTCGACAGCCGATTGGTGGACGCCTTCGAGAAGAAGGAACTTGATCTTGCTCTTATCGAGAGAAGTCTTGCTCATCTGCGTAAACCTGTATCCCGGAGAAAAATGGCAGGGAGGGAGCAGCCTGGAGCTGACCCGCACGGCAACAAAGCCGTCACCGCGGATCTGGCCTTGGGCACTGTCCTGCGGGGTCGGTATGCTAGCATAGCCACCCCGCTAAACACTCATTCCTGCGACGTGAAGCGTTCTCAGGATGACCATGAATTGTTCGAGAGTTCTGTCGATGACCAATCCTGCGCTGATTGATGAACTGAAGACCCTGGTTGAGCCTGGCAAAGTCCTCACCGACGCCGACTCCCTGAACACTTACGGCAAGGATTGGACCAAGCACTTCGCCCCGGCACCGAGCGCCATCGTGTTTCCCAAGACCATCGAGCAAGTGCAGGCCGTGGTGCGTTGGGCCAACACTCACAAGGTTGCGCTGGTGCCATCCGGCGGGCGCACCGGGTTGTCCGCCGCTGCGGTGGCGGCCAATGGTGAAGTGGTGGTTTCGTTCGATTACATGAACCAGATTCTCGACGTCAACCTCACCGATCGCACCGCCGTGTGCCAGCCGGGCGTGGTCACTGAGCATCTGCAGAACGTCGCCGAAGAAAACGGCCTGTACTATCCGGTCGATTTCGCCTCGGCAGGTTCCAGCCAGATTGGCGGCAATATCGGCACCAATGCCGGCGGGATCAAAGTGATTCGCTACGGCATGACCCGCAACTGGGTGGCCGGCATGAAGGTCGTCACCGGCAAGGGCGATGTGCTGGAACTGAACAAGGACCTGATCAAGAACGCCACCGGTTACGACCTGCGTCAGCTGTTCATCGGCGCCGAAGGCACCCTCGGTTTCGTCGTCGAAGCGACCATGCGCCTTGATCGCGCGCCGAAAAACCTCACGGCGATGGTCCTCGGTACCGCCGATTTCGATTCGATCATGCCGGTGCTGCATGCCTTCCAGGGCAAACTCGACCTGACGGCGTTCGAATTCTTCTCCGACAAGGCGCTGGCCAAGGTCATGGGCCGTGGCGACGTGCCGGCGCCATTCGACACCGAGTGCCCGTTCTACGCCCTGCTGGAATTCGAAGCGACTACCGAAGAAGTGGCCAACAGCGCGCTGGAAACCTTCGAGCACTGTGTCGAACAAGGCTGGGTACTCGACGGTGTGATGAGCCAGAGCGAAACCCAGCTGCACAATCTGTGGAAGCTGCGCGAGTACATCTCCGAAACCATCTCCCACTGGACGCCGTACAAGAACGACATCTCGGTTACCGTCTCGAAAGTACCGGCGTTCCTGCGCGAAATCGACGCGATCGTTGGCGAGCACTACCCGGATTTCGAAATCGTCTGGTTCGGCCACATCGGCGACGGCAATCTGCACCTGAACATTCTCAAGCCGGAAAACCTGAGCAAGGACGAGTTCTTTGCCAAGTGCGCCACCGTCAACAAGTGGGTGTTCGAAACCGTCGAGAAGTACAACGGCTCGATCTCGGCCGAGCACGGCGTCGGTATGACCAAGCGCGATTACCTGACCTACAGCCGCTCGCCGGCCGAGATCGAGTACATGAAAGCGGTCAAGGCAGTGTTCGACCCGAACGGCATCATGAACCCGGGCAAGATTTTCCCGGTTTGATCGGTAATCTCTGTTGAATCAATAAAGGCAGGAGTCGGTAAATGAGCTATCAGCACCAGTACGTCGACGGCACGCGCATTCACTTCCCGATCGGGAAAGTCGTATGCATTGGCCGCAATTATGCCGAACACGCCAAGGAACTGGACAATCCGGTGCCGACCGAGCCGCTGCTGTTCATCAAGCCGGGCAGTTGCGTGGTGCCGCTGGAAGGCGGTTTCAGCATTCCGACCGAGCGCGGTTCGGTGCACTACGAAGCGGAAATCGCTGTGTTGATCGGCAAGCCGCTGTCGACCAAACCGAGCCGTGAAGAAGTCCTCGACGCAATCTTCGGTTTTGCCCCGGCGCTGGACCTGACCCTGCGCGACAAGCAAGCCGAGCTGAAAGCCAAGGGCCTGCCGTGGGAAATCGCCAAGTCGTTCGACGGCGCGGCGGTGATCGCGCCGTTCGTGGTCGGCAGCACCTTCGCTGACCTGACCGACATCGGCATCCGCCTGACCATCAACGGCGAAGTGCGCCAGGACGGCAACAGCAGCGCGATGCTCAACCCGATCGTGCCGATGATCCAGCACATGGCTGGCTGCTTCTCGCTGCAGGCCGGTGACGTGATCCTCACCGGCACGCCAGTGGGCGTCGGCCCGCTGAACGTCGGCGATGAAATCGTCCTCGAACTGCCGGGGGCGAGCAGCTTCAGCAGCAGCGTGCGCTAACCGCAGAAGCCCTTGCAGGGGGTGAGCTTTGTGGTGAGGGGATAAATCCCCTCGCCACAATTGTGTTGCTGGCAAACGCACACGCCAATCCCGCCATTTCCCGTTTTTTTCACATCCTCTCTGGATAATTCCCGCGATTCTGGCGTCTCAGCCGGCCTCTTTGTGCTATTACCCTTGGCCTGAATTAACGGAACGCATCCCTCGATGGCATCTCGAACTCAGCAGAAATCCCCCTCCCGTTCGCGCTTCGTCCTGCGCTGGTATGTCTGGCTGTTGCTGGTCATCGCCGCAGCCTATGGACTGGCGTTCGCCATGCATTGGGATGATCGCGGCGTGCTGTGGGTGCTGGAGCGCTTCGAGAGCAAGGCCGAGCAAAAGGAGAGTGTGTGGCTGCCGGATTATCAGGTGGTGATCGATGCCAAGCCGCTGCCGGGCATGGAAAAGGACGAAGCTTCGGATCTGGCCTATAACCCGCAGACCAAGACCCTGTTTGCGGTGATGGGCAAGAATGCCTTCCTGGTCGAGCTGACGCTTCAGGGCGACGTGTTGCGCAAGATGCCGCTGGTGGGCTGGAGCAATCCGGAAGGCCTGACGGTCATGGAAAACGGCTTGCTGGCCATTGTCGATGAGCGTGAGCATACCTTGTCGATCGTCAAGATCGACGCCGCGACTCGTGAGCTGAACATCGCCGATTTCCCGAAATACGACCTCGGGCCGTCGAAAGATCAGAACAAGGCGTTTGAGGCCATCACGTGGGATCCGCGCAATCAGCGATTGATTCTGGGGGAGGAACGCCCACCGGCGCTGTTCACCTGGAAAAGCGATGGCGGCCAGACCCTGGAGGGCGACAAGCAGAAGCTGGCCAGCGATCAGCTGGATCTGCGCAACCTGTCGGCGCTGGCTGTCGATCCGCGCACTGGCCATCTGCTGGTGCTGTCGGCGGATTCACACCTGTTGCTTGAACTCGACGAGGATGGCAAGCAAGTCAGCTTCATGACGTTGCTTGGGAATTTCAACGGTCTGAAAGACACCATTCCCCGCGCCGAAGGCATGACCATGGATGCGGACGGCACGCTGTACATGGTCAGCGAGCCGAACCTGTTCTACCGATTCGAAAAACACCGGTGATGCCTTCCCTGTAGGAGCTGCCGCAGGCTGCGATCTTTTGATCTTGCTTATGAAAGTCAAAAAATCGCAGCCTTCGGCAGCTCCTACGGCGCTTGGCTTGTGATCTGAGGCAAGTGGCCATTAAGCTTCAGTTCAGACAGGCGTGATATTTCATCGGCCTGTCATGAATCCGAGCCTGCCTGAATGCGTCGACTTGCCCGCCCCAAACCGCTGATTCTCGTCCTGTTGATGATTGTCCTGATTGCGTTGATCGCGATCGGCCAATACCTGCGTCTGTTCGAGCGCGCCTGGTTCAACCTGCACACGCTGTGGCAACCGGTGAGCAGCGAGGCGATCGGGCTCGACCAGTATCGGGTGACGATCGAGGCGCGGCCGATCGAGGGGCTCGACGATGACGTCTCGGCGCTGACCTACGATCCGGTGCGCAAAAGTCTGTTCACGGTCACCAACAAGAATTCCGAACTGGTCGAATTGTCCCTGGAAGGCAAGATTCTGCGGCGCATCGCTCTGGTGGGGTTTGGCGATCCGGAAGCCGTCGAGTACATCAGTGCCGACACCTACGTGATCACCGACGAGCGTCAGCAACGCCTGATCAAGATCCACCTCGAGGCCGACACCACTTTTCTCGATGCCGAGGATGCCGAGCAAATGACCCTTGGCGTGCACATGTCCGGCAACAAGGGTTTCGAAGGGCTTGCTTATGATTCTGTGGGCAAGCGGCTGTTCGTGGCGAAAGAACGCGACCCGATGCTGATCTACGAAGTCCACGGCTTCCCGCATTTCAAACCGGACAAGACCTACGCGGTGCACGTGATCAACAACCCCAAGCGCGATGCCGGAATGTTTGTGCGTGATCTGTCGAGTCTGCAGTACGACGAGCGCAGCGGGCACTTGCTGGCGCTGTCGGACGAGTCGCGGTTGATTATCGAACTGGATGTCGACGGGCGCCCGTTGAGCACCATGTCGATCAGCGGCGGGCGCCAGGGTTTGCAGAAAACCGTGCCGCAGGCGGAGGGAATTGCAATGGATGATGACGGCACGTTGTACCTGGTGAGCGAGCCGAATCTGTTTTACGTGTTCAAGAAACCGGCACAGCCCTAACCAACACCCCAAAACACTGTGGGAGCTGGCTTGCCAGCGATGAGGCCATCACTTTCAACATCATTGTTGACTGACAGGCCGCTATCGCTGGCAAGCCAGCTCCCACAGGTATTTCATTTGCCCACACCAGTGTGGGCAGTCCGGCTTACTCAGCCTTCAGGGTTTTCACGCCTTCACTGGTGCCCAGCAACAACAGATCCGCCGGACGCGCGGCGAACAGGCCGTTGGTGACCACGCCGACGATGGCATTGATCTGTGCTTCCAGCTCCACCGGGTTGGTGATCTGCAGGTTGAACACGTCGAGGATGATGTTGCCATTGTCGGTCAGCACGCCTTCGCGGTAGACCGGGTCGCCACCCAGTTTGACCAGTTGGCGGGCAACGTGGCTGCGGGCCATCGGGATGACTTCCACCGGCAGCGGGAACTCGCCGAGTACCGGCACCAGTTTGCTGGCGTCAGCGATGCAGATGAAGGTCTTGGCCACAGCGGCGACAATCTTCTCGCGGGTCAGCGCCGCGCCGCCGCCCTTGATCAGGTTCAGGTGCGCATCGCTCTCATCGGCGCCGTCGACGTAGAACTCCAGATCGCTGACGGTATTCAGCTCATACACCGGAATCCCGTGGCCCTTGAGGCGCGCGGCAGTGGCTTCGGAGCTGGCAACGGCGCCATCGAACGCGCCCTTGTGCTGGGCCAAGGCGTCGATGAAGCAGTTGGCGGTGGAGCCGGTGCCGACGCCGACGATGCTCTTGTCGTCGAGTTTCGGCAGGATGAAGTCGACGGCGGCCTGGGCCACGGCCTGTTTGAGTTGATCCTGGGTCATGCGGGCTCCGGAAGCGGGCAAGGGTTGGGCAGAAAGGCCGGCATTATAGGCCTCGCGGTGGTACAGGGGGAAACAAGCTGTGGCGAGGGGATTTATCCCCGTTCGGCGACGCAGTCGTCGTAAAACCCAGGAACGCGGTGTGACTGAAAAAAAGCAGGGGAGCGCTTCGCACTCCAGCGGGGATAAATCCCCTCACCACAACGGTGCTCACTCAAGATTGGGTTTCCAGACCTTAAAACCACCTGTTTAGTGTGGTCGCCTCGGCAAAAGGCGGGTTAGACTCGCTGGTCCCGCCCAATCGCCAGTGATGCTTTCCGATGCTCGAACAGTACGTCAAAAAGATCCTCACCTCGCGCGTTTATGACGTTGCCGTAGAAACCCCGCTGCAGAACGCCCGCCAGCTCTCCGAGCGGCTGGGCAATGACATCTGGCTCAAGCGCGAAGACTTGCAGCCAGTGTTCTCGTTCAAGATTCGCGGCGCCTACAACAAGCTGACGCAATTGAGCGACGAAGAGCGCGCTCGTGGCGTGGTCACCGCGTCGGCGGGCAATCATGCGCAGGGTCTGGCTCTGGCGGCGAAAGTGTTGGGCGTCAAAGCCACCATCGTCATGCCCAAGACCACCCCGGAAATCAAAGTCGAAGGCGTGCGTTCGCGCGGCGGCAAAGTGGTGCTGCACGGTGACTCGTTTCCGGAAGCGCTGGCCTATTCGCTGAAACTGGTCGATGAAAAAGGCTACGTCTACATCCACCCGTACGACGATCCGCACACCATTGCCGGGCAGGGCACCGTGGCCATGGAAATCCTGCGTCAGCACCCGCAGCCGCTGGATGCGATTTTCGTCCCGGTCGGCGGTGGCGGCCTGATCGCCGGTATCGCGGCCTACGTGAAATACCTGCGTCCGGACATCAAGGTAATTGGCGTCGAGCCGGACGACTCCAACTGCCTGCAAGCGGCAATGGCAGCGGGCGAGCGCGTGGTTCTGCCGGCCGTGGGCATTTTCGCCGACGGCGTGGCGGTGGCGCAGATCGGCCAGTACACCTTCGAGATCTGCAAGGATTACGTCGACGAAGTGATTACCGTCAGCACCGACGAGATCTGCGCAGCAATCAAGGATATCTACGACGATACCCGCTCGATCACCGAACCTGCCGGCGCGCTGGGCGTGGCCGGAATCAAGAAGTACGTCGAGCAACGTGGCGTCAGCGGGCAGACTTTCGTCGCCATCGACTCCGGCGCCAACGTCAATTTTGACCGCCTGCGCCACGTCGCCGAACGCGCCGAACTGGGCGAAGGTCGCGAAGCGATCATCGCCGTGACCATTCCGGAAAAGGCCGGCAGCTTCAAGGCGTTCTGCGAAGCCATCGGCAAGCGCCAGATCACTGAATTCAATTACCGCTACAACACCGGCAGCGAAGCGCACATCTTTGTTGGCGTGCAGACCCACCCGGACAACGATCCGCGCAGCGCCTTGCTGGCGAGCCTGACCGAGCAGGGGTTTCCGGTGCTCGACCTGACCGACAACGAGCTGGCCAAGCTGCACATTCGCCACATGGTCGGTGGCCGCGCCGCGCAGGTGGTCGATGAAGTGGTGCTGCGCTTCGAATTCCCGGAGCGCCCGGGCGCGCTGTTCAACTTCCTCAACAAGCTCGGCGGGCGCTGGAACATCTCGATGTTCCACTACCGCAACCACGGCGCGGCGGACGGGCGTGTGGTCGCCGGCTTGCAAGTGCCGCATGACGAACGTCATCTGGTGCCGGCGGCGCTGGTGGAAATCGGCTATCCATACTGGGATGAAAGCGACAACCCGGCCTATCAGCTGTTTCTTGGCTGAGCGGCTACGCTGATGGGCATGGATCTACGGATGAGAACGACATGGAAACCCTGACCACCCTGAAAGTCCTCCACGTTGCGGCGACCGTGGTGATCCTCGCGAGCGGGCTGGGGCTCGCCGCCCTGACCTGGCGAAATCGCAGCGAAGGGCCGGCCAGTACGATGCGCCGTCCGTGGCTGTTCATCTGGTGTCTGATGCTGATCGGCATGCTCAGCATGCCTTTCACCGGCTGGTGGTTGGTGCACCTGGTGGGCTGGCCATTGGGCCAATTGTGGATTCTGGGATCCAGCGTGATCTACGCCGTGGCCACGTTCAGTGCGGTCTGGCTGCTGGTCCGGCTGGATCGGTTGTGGACGAGCGGGGTGGGCAATCGCACATTCAATCTGGCGCTGGCGATTGTCAGCGGCGTCGGATTTGTCGCCATAGCGGCGTTGATGGGGGCCAAGCCGGTTTAAGGCTTGAGGCCGAGTTGACCCCCATCGCTGGCAAGCCAGCTCCCACAGGGGTATTCAGTGAACACAGATTAAGTGGACACTGAGAACCCTGTGGGAGCTGGCTTGCCAGCGATAGCAATCTCAGTCGCGCAACGAAATCACCGGCCAGCCACGCTTCTCGGCCTCGGCCCGCAGATTCGGATCCGGATCCACCGCCACCGGATTCGCCACCTGCTCCAGCAGCGGCAGATCATTCATCGAATCGCTATAGAAATAGCTGTCCTCGAGCGAATAGCCGGTCTCTTCCAGCCAGCGATTGAGGCGCGTGACCTTGCCTTCGCGGAAGCACGGGATGTCGGTGCTGCGCCCGCTGTAGCGGCCGTCGATCATTTCGCATTCGGTGGCAATCAGGGTTTCCACGCCCAGGCGCACGGCGATCGGTGCCGTCACGAAACGGTTGGTGGCGGTGATGATCACTAGTTTGTCGCCGGCATCGCGGTGCTTCTTCAGCAGCTCCAGTGCCTTGGGCAGCACGATCGGCTCGATGCAGTCGCGCATGTAATCGCTGTGCCATTGCTCAAGCACGGCCATTTCCGTGCGGCCGAGAATTTCCAGGCAGAAGTTCAGGTAGGCGGCGTTGTCCAGCTTGCCGGCCAGGTAATCCTGATAGAACTCGTCGTTGCGCGCCTTGTAGGCGATCGGGTCGAGGAAGCCGCGCTCGCACAGATAATCGCCCCAAGCGTGATCGCTGTCGCCGCCCAGTAGGGTGTTGTCCAAATCGAATAGAGCCAGGCGCATTGCAGTTACCCGCTGAAAAGTCAGTAAAAAGGCGACAAGAATACGGTCTTTTCACAAGAGTGCACATAAGGTAGGAACCTTCGTTGCCGCCTGATCAAGCTTTGTGGAACAATGCGGCGACATGCGTTTGCGAGGTTGTTGCCGTGATCGACCCCGATGGTTTCCGCCCCAATGTCGGGATCATTCTGACGAATGACGCCGGCCAGGTGCTATGGGCTCGCCGTATCAATCAGGACGCCTGGCAGTTTCCGCAAGGGGGGATCAACCCCGAGGAGACGCCGGAAGACGCCTTGTACCGCGAGCTGAACGAAGAAGTTGGCCTGGAACGTGAAGATGTTGAAATACTGGCCTGTACCCGGGGCTGGTTGCGCTATCGTTTGCCGCAACGCCTGGTGCGTACCCACAGCCAACCGCTGTGCATCGGCCAGAAACAGAAATGGTTCCTCCTGCGCCTGATCTCCAACGAGCAGCGGGTGCGGATGGATCTGACCGGTAAACCGGAGTTCGATGGCTGGCGCTGGGTCAGCTATTGGTATCCGTTGGGCCAGGTGGTGACATTCAAGCGCGAGGTGTATCGACGCGCTCTCAAAGAGCTTGCCCCGCGCCTTTTAGCGCGCGACTGACGACGGAGTTCGACCCCGAGCCATGCTCAATACGCTGCGCAAGATCGTCCAGGAAGTTAACTCCGCCAAGGATCTCAAGGCGGCGTTGGGGATTATTGTGTTGCGCGTCAAAGAGGCCATGGGCAGCCAGGTCTGCTCGGTCTACCTGCTTGATCCGGAAACCAATCGCTTCGTCCTGATGGCCACCGAGGGCTTGAACAAGCGCTCGATCGGCAAGGTCAGCATGGCCCCCAACGAGGGTCTGGTCGGTCTGGTCGGCACGCGTGAAGAACCCCTGAACCTGGAAAACGCTTCGGTTCACCCGCGCTATCGCTACTTCGCCGAAACCGGTGAAGAGCGTTACGCCTCGTTCCTCGGTGCACCGATCATCCACCACCGCCGCGTCGTCGGCGTGTTGGTCATCCAGCAGAAAGAACGCCGCCAGTTCGACGAAGGTGAAGAAGCCTTCCTCGTGACCATGAGCGCGCAGCTTGCTGGTGTAATCGCCCACGCCGAGGCCACCGGTTCGATCCGTGGTCTGGGCCGGCAGGGCAAGGGCATTCAGGAAGCCAAGTTCGTCGGCGTACCGGGTTCGCCGGGTGCTGCCGTCGGTACCGCCGTGGTGATGCTGCCGCCGGCGGACCTGGACGTGGTGCCGGACAAGACCATCACCGACATCGACGCTGAGCTGGCGCTGTTCAAGACTGCCATCGAAGGCGTGCGCGCCGACATGCGCGCCTTGTCCGCCAAACTCGCGACCCAACTGCGCCCGGAAGAGCGCGCGTTGTTCGACGTCTACCTGATGATGCTCGACGATGCCTCGCTGGGCAGCGAAATCACCACGGTGATCAAAACGGGGCAGTGGGCTCAGGGCGCGCTGCGTCAGGTGGTCACTGAGCACGTCAACCGTTTCGAACTGATGGACGACGCCTACCTGCGCGAGCGTGCTTCGGACGTCAAAGACCTTGGCCGCCGCTTGCTCGCCTATCTGCAGGAAGAGCGCCAGCAGAATCTGGTCTACCCGGAAAAAACCATTCTGGTCAGCGAAGAGCTGACGCCGGCGATGCTCGGCGAGGTGCCGGAAGGCACGCTGGTCGGTCTGGTTTCGGTACTCGGTTCGGGTAACTCTCACGTCGCGATTCTCGCCCGAGCCATGGGCATTCCGACAGTGATGGGCCTGGTCGATCTGCCGTACGCCAAGGTCGACGGCATCGAAATGATCGTCGACGGCACCCGTGGCGAGGTCTACACCAACCCGAGCGAAGTGCTGCGCAAGCAGTTCGCCGAAGTCGTCGAAGAAGAGAAACAACTGGCGCTGGGCCTCGACACCCTGCGCGACCTGCCGTGCGTGACCCTCGATGGTCACCGCATGCCGCTGTGGGTCAACACCGGCCTGCTCGCCGATGTGGCGCGGGCGCAGAAGCGTGGCGCCGAAGGGGTCGGCCTGTACCGCACCGAAGTGCCGTTCATGATCAACCAGCGCTTCCCGAGCGAGAAGGAACAGCTGGCGATCTACCGCGAACAGCTCGCCGCGTTCCACCCGCAACCGGTGACCATGCGCAGCCTCGACATCGGCGGTGACAAATCGCTGTCGTACTTCCCGATCAAGGAAGACAACCCGTTCCTCGGCTGGCGCGGTATCCGCGTCACCCTCGACCACCCGGAAATCTTCCTCGTGCAGACCCGCGCGATGCTCAAGGCCAGCGAAGGCCTGAACAACCTGCGGATTCTGCTGCCGATGATCTCCGGCACTCACGAACTCGAAGAGGCCCTGCACCTGATCCACCGCGCCTGGGGCGAAGTGCGCGACGAAGGCACCGACGTGCCGATGCCGCCGATCGGCGTGATGATCGAGATCCCGGCAGCGGTGTACCAGACCAAGGAACTGGCGCGGATGGTCGATTTCCTTTCGGTCGGCTCCAACGACCTGACCCAGTACCTGCTGGCGGTAGACCGCAACAACCCGCGCGTCGCCGACCTCTACGACTATCTGCACCCGGCGGTGCTGCAAGCCCTGCAAACCGTGGTCACTGACGCCCACGCCGAAGGCAAACCGGTGAGCATCTGCGGCGAGATGGCCGGTGATCCGGCGGCGGCGGTGCTGTTGATGGCGATGGGTTTCGACAGCCTGTCGATGAACGCCACCAACCTGCCGAAGGTGAAGTGGATGTTGCGTCAGGTGAACCTGAGCAAGGCCCAGGAGATGCTGGCCGAACTGATGAAGATCGATAACCCGCAGGTTATCCACAGCTCGCTGCAACTGGCGCTGAAGAATCTCGGGTTGGCCAAGATGAATTCGCCGGTGGTGACCAAGGCTCTCTAAAGATCAAAGGCCCCTCACCCTAGCCCTCCCGAAACGTCGGACCGCCCAGAGGGAGAGGGGACTGATTGGGGGATGCTGCAGAACTCCGTCGACCTGTAAGTGCTTTGCTGAATCCATAATCGACTCGATCTCTCAGGTCGATGTATACCGCAAGGCACTTCGGTCGGCCCCCTCTCCCTCCGGGAGAGGGCTGGGGTGAGGGGCTGCTGTTAGACACAAACCTCAACTTCCCCGAGATGCCCGCCATACGGCCCAAAACTGCGCTCCACCATCCGCCGCGTTCCGTCCGCCTGCACAACCAACGCTGTACTCGCCCGCGTGCCATAACTCTGGCTGGCAATAAACACGCTCGACAACAATGCTTCCGTCGCCATGGCCACCCCGGTATCCGGCAACTCCGCCTCGGGGGCGGTCTGTGCATCGCTGAGCAGGGTCAACAAGCGCTCAGGCTGCGGATCATCCAGTACCGCGCTCAACGCCGCCCTGGCCTTGAGCAGTTTCGGCCACGGCGTATCCAGCCCCGCGTTGGATAACCCATAAACTCCAGGCTGCAACATCACCGGCTCTGACGCTCGTGCATTGAAATGCCACAACTCATGGGCATTGCCCAGCAGCAGATTGAACCCGGCATATTCGGCGGCACGGGCCACTACATCGCTCAAATAATCATCAATTGACAGATCACCTGTGAGAAACCGCGCCACCAGCTCGCCCCGGGATTTGGTCGCCGGTGGCTGTTGCGGATCGCGAATATTGGTCAGCGCGGCGAAGCGTCTGTTGGCGCCGATCCCCAGCCAGGTGCCGCCAGCCTCAAGATCGCGCCCGGCATGTACGTGCGGCGCCTCGGGCCACGGCGCCAATGGCAGGCTGGGGCGGGCGTAGAATTCGTCGCGGTTGGCCGCGACGATCAGCGGCTGGGCATGGTCCGGGCGCCAAGCGAAAACAATCAGGCACATAAGGTGGTCCTTGTGTGTTTTTTGCCCACTCTACGCATCCGGCGTCCGTGCATCCATCGCCAGTGGAGCAGAAGGCTGCGCATCCGTTAACATGCCGCTCCTGTTTTGCCGATGCGTGCTGGAGACGGTCATGGAATTTCTGCTCTACCTGGCGCTCGGTGCCTGTGCGGGCGTGCTCGCCGGGCTGTTTGGCGTTGGCGGCGGGATCATCATCGTCCCGGTGCTGGTGTTCAGCTTCACTTTGCAGGGCTTCGATCAGTCGATTCTTACGCATTTGGCGGTAGGGACGTCGCTGGCGACGATCATATTCACCTCGGTCAACGCCGTGCGTGAACATCACCGTCGCGGCGCGGTGCGCTGGGCGATTTTTCGCTGGATGACCGTGGGCATTCTGCTCGGCGCCGGTTTCGGGGCGCTGACTGCTGAAGCGATCTCCGGGCCGAACCTGCAAAAGATCATCGGCGTATTTGCCCTGGTGATCGCCGTGCAGCTGGCGCTGGACGTCAAACCCAAGGCCAGCCGAACGGTACCGGGCAAACTCGGTCTGACCGCTGCCGGTACGGTGATTGGCTGGGCCTCGGCGATTTTCGGTATTGGCGGCGGCTCGCTGACCGTGCCGTTTCTGACCTGGCGCAGCGTGCCGATGCAGCAGGCCGTGGCGACCTCGTCGGCCTGTGGCCTGCCGATTGCCTTGGCCAGCGCGTTAAGTTTCATGATTCTGGGGTGGCACGATCCGTTGTTGCCGGCCCATAGTCTCGGTTTTATTTATCTGCCGGCATTGTTGGGCATCGCCCTGACCAGCATGGTCTTCGCTCGGCTCGGCGCGCGTCTGGCGCACAGGTTGTCGCCGCGCTTGCTGAAAAGGCTGTTCGCCGCTTTGCTGTTCTGCGTGGGTTTGAGCTTTCTGCTCTGACCGCGTGGCAATCCTGGCTTAATCCTGAGGTGGCAGCGTCACCCGGGAATTTTGCTTTCAACTCTAACAAGGAGTCGCAATGCTGCCTTACCCGCAGATCGACCCGGTGGCCCTGGCCATCGGTCCGCTGAAAATCCACTGGTACGGTCTGATGTACCTGATCGGCATCGGCGGCGCGTGGCTGTTGGCGTCGCGCCGGCTCAACCGCTTCGACCCGACCTGGACCAAGGAGAAACTCTCCGATCTGGTGTTCTGGCTATCGATGGGCGTGATCGTTGGCGGCCGTCTGGGTTACGTGCTGTTCTATGATCTGAGCGCGTACCTGGCCAACCCGACGCTGATTTTCGAAGTGTGGAAGGGCGGCATGTCGTTCCACGGCGGATTCATCGGCGTGATGCTCGCGGCCTTGTGGTTCGGCAAGCGCAATGGCAAGTCGTTCTTCCAGCTGATGGACTTCGTCGCGCCGATGGTGCCGATCGGCCTGGGCGCCGGGCGCATCGGCAACTTCATCAACGCCGAGTTGTGGGGCAAGGCGACCGACGTGCCTTGGGCGATGGTGTTCCCGCCGTTCAGCGATCCGGCGCAGTTGCCGCGCCACCCGTCGCAGCTGTATCAGTTCGCCCTCGAAGGCGTGGCGCTGTTCCTGATCCTGTGGATCTTCTCGCGCAAACCGCGCCCGACCATGGCGGTCTCCGGCATGTTCGCGCTGTTCTACGGCATCTTCCGTTTCATCGTCGAGTTCGTCCGCGTCCCGGATGCTCAGCTCGGCTACTTGGCGTGGAACTGGCTGACCATGGGTCAGGTGCTCTGCGTGCCGATGATTGTCGGCGGGCTGTTGCTGATCTGGCTGGCCTATCGTCGCGCCCCGGCAGCGCCGCTCGCGCCGACGGCTTAAACTACGAACCCCGGCGCGCGACGCCGGGGCTCCAAGGACACAGGTACCTCATGAAGCAATATCTCGAACTGGTCTCGCACGTCATTCAGAACGGCACCAAACAGGCCAACCGCACCGGTATCAACACCATCAGTTTCCCGGGAGCGATGCTGCGTTTCGATCTGCAGGAAGGCTTCCCGGCGATCACCACGCGCAAAATGGCCTTCAAATCGGCCATCGGCGAGATGTGCGGCTTTCTGCGTGGCGTGAACAACGCCGCTGAATTCCGCGCGCTGGGCTGCAAGGTCTGGGACCAGAACGCCAACGAAAACGCGCAGTGGCTGGCCAACCCGTTCCGTCAGGGCGACGACGACCTCGGTGAAATCTACGGCGTGCAATGGCGCAAGTGGCCGGCGTACAAGCAGATCCCGCTGAGCAACACCGCTGCCATCGAACAGACCCTGAGCAACGGCTACAAGCAGATCGCTCAGGGCGAAGAAGACGGCCAGGCCTACGTCGTGCTGTACAAGGCGATCGACCAGGTACGCCAGTGCGTCGACACGATCATCAAGGATCCGGGCAGCCGCCGCATTCTGTTCCACGGCTGGAACGTCGCCCAGCTCGATGAAATGGCCCTGCCGCCATGCCACCTGCTGTACCAGTTCCACCCGAATGTCGAGACCAAAGAGATTTCTCTGACCCTCTACATCCGTTCCAACGATCTGGGACTGGGCACGCCGTTCAACCTCACCGAAGGCGCCGCACTGCTGAGCCTGATCGGTCGCCTGACCGGCTATACGCCGCGCTGGTTCACCTATTTCATCGGCGATGCGCACGTCTACGAAAACCACCTGGACATGCTCAACGAACAGCTCAAGCGCGAGCCGTTTGCCATGCCGAAACTGAAAATCTCCGACCGCGTGCCGGAGTTTGCCAAGACTGGTGTATATCAGCCGGAGTGGCTGGAGCTGGTGGAACCGAGCGATTTCTCGCTGGAAGGCTACGAGCACCACCCACCAATGACCGCGCCGATGGCGGTCTAAACCACACCGCAATATCCCTGTGGGAGCGAGCCTGCTCGCGAAGAGGGCGTGTCAGTCACAGATGTGTCGACTGATACACCGCTTTCGCGAGCAGGCTCGCTCCCACATTTGTTTTTGCGGTGTGCTTAGTGGCCGTGGCTGCGGCCCACATGGGAGTGTTCGACTTCGGTCGCGACAACCCCGCCACTCACCTCCAGCCGCTGCAAGATCCCGCATTGATCCGCCTCCGGCCCTTCGCCACAGCGTTGGCGCAGGTCGAGCAGTTGTGTCTGCAAGGCCAGCAAGCCATCAATCCGCGCCTTCACATGCTGAATATGTTCGTCGATCAGCGCATTGACGCTCTCGCACTGATCCTGCGGGCTGTCGCGCAGGGCGAGGAGGCTGCGGATTTCTTCGAGGGTCATGTCGAGGGTGCGGCAGTTGCGGATGAAGGTCAGGCGCTCGGCGTGGGCCTGGGTGTAGACGCGGTAGTTGCCGTCGCTGCGCGCCGGTTCCGGCAGGAGGTTTTCGCGCTCGTAGTAGCGGATGGTTTCAACCGCACAGTCGGTGAGTTTCGCCAGTTCGCCGATCTTCATGACCGCCATCTCCAAAAGGGTGCTTGACCCTATAGTGGCTACAGGGTCTTTACTTGGCAACAGGCACCTTCATGGACGCGACCAATGAGCGATTCCCTGCACACCCACAAGCCCGGCGACGGTCACGATCACAGTCATAAATTGCAGCCCGTGCATAAACATGCGCATGGCGGCGATTCCTGCTGCTCGTCAAAAGCCGCCGCACCTGCGCGGGTGCAACTGAGCGAAAAGACCAGCGCCGACGCGCGCCTGAGCAGCTTCCGCATCGAGGCAATGGACTGCCCGACCGAGCAGACGCTGATCCAGAACAAACTCGGCAAACTGGCCGGGGTGCAGCAACTGGAATTCAACCTGATCAACCGCGTACTTGGCGTGACCCACAATCTGCCGGGCACCGAGCCGATCACCGAAGCGATCAAGTCCCTCGGCATGCACGCCGAGCCGCTGGAGGCGGGTGTCGACGCGCCAGTACCGGCAGCGGTGAAAAAACACTGGTGGCCATTGGCGCTGTCCGGCTTGACCGCGCTGGGCGCCGAAGTCATTCATTTCACCAGCGCCGCGCCGGACTGGGTGGTGGCAATCGTTGCGCTGGTGTCGATTCTCAGTGGCGGCCTCGGCACCTATAAAAAGGGCTGGATTGCCCTGAAGAACCGCAACCTCAACATCAATGCGCTGATGAGCATCGCCGTGACTGGCGCGATCCTCATCGGCCAGTGGCCGGAAGCGGCGATGGTGATGTTCCTTTTCACCGTCGCCGAGTTGATCGAGGCACGCTCGCTGGATCGTGCACGCAATGCGATCAGCGGCTTGATGCAGATGACCCCCGAGCAAGCCACGGTCTTGCAGGCCGACGGCAACTGGCGCGAACAAGAGGTGAAAAGCGTCGATCTCGGCGCCCGCGTGCGGGTGAAACCCGGCGAGCGCATCGCGCTGGACGGCGCGGTGGTCAGCGGCAGCTCGACCATCGACCAGGCGCCGATCACCGGCGAAAGCCTGCCGGTGGAAAAAACCGTCGGTGACAAAGTCTTCGCTGGCACCATCAATCAGGCCGGTTCGCTGGAATACACGGTGACCGCTGCGGCGAACAATTCGACCCTGGCGCGGATCATTCACGCCGTCGAACAGGCCCAGGGCGCGCGGGCGCCGACTCAGCGTTTCGTTGATCAATTCTCGAAAATCTACACCCCGGCGGTCTTCGTCTTCGCCTTGGCCGTGGCGATCATCCCGCCGTTGTTCATGGGCGCGGCGTGGTTCGACTGGATCTACCGCGCGCTGGTGTTGCTGGTGGTTGCCTGCCCGTGCGCACTGGTGATTTCCACACCGGTGACCATCGTCAGTGGCCTCGCGGCGGCGGCGCGCAAGGGCATTCTGGTCAAGGGCGGCGTGTATCTGGAGGGCGGCTTCAAGCTTGATTATCTGGCGCTGGATAAAACTGGCACGATCACTCACGGCAAGCCGGTGCAGACCGATTACCTGTCCCTCGACCCGACCGCCGACGCCACGGCTCCGGCAATTGCTGCTGCGCTGGCCGGTCGCTCCGATCACCCGGTGTCGCTGGCGATTGCCAATGCCGCTGTGGATAAAAACTTCGCCGCACTGCCTGTGGATAACTTTGCCTCGCTGGGCGGGCGGGGCGTTAAAGGCGACATCAACGGCCAGACTTATCACTTGGGCAATCATCGTCTGGTCGAAGAGCTCGGCCTGTGCTCGCCGCAGCTGGAAGAGAAGCTGTTCGCGCTGGAAAAACAGGGCAAATCCGTGGTGCTGCTGCTCGACAGCGCAGGCCCCTTGGCACTGTTCGCCGTGGCCGACACGGTCAAGGAAACCAGCCTTGAAGCGATTCGTCAGTTGCATGAACTCGGCGTGAAAACCCTGATGCTGACCGGCGACAACGTCCACACCGCGCAAGCGATTGCCGCCCAGGTCGGGATCGACGAGGCACGTGGCGACTTGCTGCCGACCGACAAGCTGCAAGCCATCGAAGATCTGTACAAGCAGGGCCACCGGGTCGGCATGGTCGGCGATGGCATCAACGACGCCCCGGCACTGGCCCGCGCCGAGATCGGGTTCGCCATGGCCGCCGCCGGCACCGACACCGCGATCGAAACCGCCGATGTCGCCCTGATGGACGACGATCTGCGCAAGATCCCCGCGTTCATCAGTTTGTCGCGCGACATCGCGAGCATCCTGAAACAGAACATCGCACTGGCGCTGGTGATCAAGGCGATATTTCTTGCGGTAACCTTTGCCGGGCTTGCCACCATGTGGATGGCGGTGTTTGCCGATATGGGTGTGAGCCTGCTGGTGGTGTTCAACGGTTTGCGCCTGCTGCGCAAATAAACGTGAGGGATGGTTGTGCTGAGTGCCGAGCTGAAAGCGTTTTACATGGTCGCCCGCCTGGGCAGCATTACGCTGGCGGCGAAAAAACTCGGCCTCAGCCAACCGACCGTGACCACGCAAATCCGCAATCTGGAGAGTCAGTATTCGGTGGAACTGTTCTACCGTGGCGGGCGCCGCTTAAGCGTCAGTGACGAAGGCGCGCGCTTGCTGCCGATGGTCAAGACCCTGTTGCAGCAAGAGGCGGACATCGAGTTTTTCCTGCGCAACAGCGGTCAGGTGCAGGGCACGCTGCGCATTGCCGCGACGGCGCCGTATTACATCCTCGATCTGGTGAAGACCTTCCGCGAGCGTTTGCCGCAGGTGGAAGTGTCGGTGGAAATCGGCAACTCGCAGCAGGTCCTGGAAGCGCTGGAGGATTACCGCGTGGATGTCGCGGCGTCGTCACAGCTGCTCGACGATGCGCGGTTGATTCGCCGGGTACTCGGCACCGATCCGCTGGTGCTGGCGGTGCATCGCAATCATCCGTTGGCCGCGCAGGAACATGTGACGCTGAACGCGCTGGCCGGGCATACGTTGTTGATGCGCGAGCCGGGTTCGACCACGCGGCGCCTCACCGAAGAGTTGCTGGCCAGCGCCGGAGTGAGCTTCGGGCCGCTGCTGGAAATCGGCAGCCGTGAGTCGATCCGCGAAGCGGTGCTGCGCAATATCGGCATCAGCATCATTGCGCGTCAGGAAGTGCCGCATGATCCGCAGTTGCGCGTGCTGACCATCGAGAATGCGCCGCAGATTCCGGAGTATCTGTATTGCCTCAAAGAGCGCAAGGGTGCGCGGTTGCCAGCGGCGTTTCTTGGCCTGGCCCAAGAGATGTCTCCTGCGTAATGATCGTTCCCACGCTCCGCGTGGGAATGCAGCCCGGGACGCTCTGCGTCCCAAAAGCCGAACGCGGAGCGTCCGATGAGGCATTCCCACGCAGAGCGTGGGAACGATCTGCAGTGAACCAAAATCCCCGAATACCACTATCAGCCGTTTTTGCCTCGCTGCCACATGACGGACGCATTACAACTCTAGGATTGGCCTCATCCGTTTGCTGAGGTCCGTCCATGAATCCTGCCATCGCAACTGCCCTGACCAACCCCGGCGCGCCGATGAAAGTGCGCGGCGTGCACAAGCGTTTCGGCGCGTTCACTGCGCTGGATAACGTCTCCCTTGATGTCGCCGCCGGCGAAATGGTGTGCCTGCTCGGCCCGTCGGGCTGTGGCAAGACCACGTTGTTGCGCTGCATCGCCGGGCTGGAGCAGCAGGACAGTGGCGAGCTGTACCTGGGCGATCGCGATGTCTCGCACCTTGCCCCGCAAGCGCGGGATTACGGGATTCTGTTCCAGTCCTACGCGCTGTTCCCCAATCTGACGGTCGAGGCGAACATTGCCTACGGCCTCGCCGGCAGCGGGCGCGATGAAGTGCGCCGGCGTGTCGGCCAGATGCTGGAACTGGTCGGCCTCACTGGCAGTGAGAAAAAATACCCCGGCCAACTGTCCGGCGGTCAGCAACAGCGGGTCGCGCTGGCTCGCGCATTGGCGCCGGCACCGTCGCTGCTGTTGCTGGATGAACCGATGTCGGCCCTCGACGCGCGGGTGCGCGAGCATCTGTGCACTGAGCTGCGTCAGCTGCAACGCAACCTCGGCATCACCACGCTGATGGTCACGCACAATCAGGACGAAGCGATGTTGATGGCCGATCGCATCGCCGTGATGAACAACGGCCGCGTCGAGCAGTACGCCACGCCGCAGGAAATCTACAACCGTCCAGCCACGCCGTTCGTGGCCGAGTTTGTCGGCCAGGGCAACTGGCTGCCGTTCCAGCGCAGCAGCGACAGTCACGCCCAGGTCGGCGGGATGAATCTGCGCCTGGCCGAGGGCAGCGTACACGGCGCTTCGGGTCGACTGTTCTGCCGCCCGGAGGCGATCAACGTCAACCCGCTGATGCACGAAGAGAACCTGTTCCCGGCCAGGGTTCGCGAAATCACTTTTCTCGGCAACCGCTGCCGGATGAGCTTCGAACTTGATCAATTGCCGGGCCACGCGCTGCTCGCCGAAATCGCGCCAGAAGCCATGCCGCGCCTCGGCGCCCAGCAGATCATGGTCGCCTTGCCGCCGCGCAGTTTGCAGGTGTTCGCCTGATGAACAGCAACCTCGCGCTGCCGCTACCGCACAAGCAGGTGCGACAGTCTTCGAAAGCCGAGATCGGCGATCGCCTGTTCGTGCTCGGCGGCAAAGTCGTTCTGCTGGTGTTGCTCGGCCTCGCGGTGCTGCTGCCGTTGTTGGCGATCTTCTGGCGCGGCTTCAGCAATGACGCCGGGCAGGGCGGTGGCTGGCTCGCGGCGAAAGAGTTGGTGACCAGTGCCAATTTCCATTGGTTGCTCGGCAACAGCCTGAAAGTGTCCCTCAGCGTTGCGGCCATTGTCGTACCGCTGGCCTACCTGTTTGCCTACGCGCTGCAACGCACGCTGATTCCGGGCAAAGGCATCTGGCGCGGGATCTCCCTGCTGCCGCTGATGGCGCCGTCGATGCTGCCGGGGATTGCGCTGGTCTATCTGTTCGGCAATCAGGGCATGCTGCGTGGGTTGCTCTCGGACAATATCTACGGGTTCTGGGGCATTGTGCTGGGCGAGGTGATCTACACCTTTCCCCATGCGCTGATGATTTTGCTCTCGGCATTGTCGCTGGCCGATGCGCGGCTTTTCGATGCCGCATCGAGCATGGGCGCCAGCCCTGCGAAGGCGTTTCGCAGCATCACCTGGCCGGCGACCCGTCAGGCGGTGTTCGCCGCGTTCTGTCTGGTGTTCACCCTGACCATCACCGATTTCGGCGTGCCGGTGGTGGTCGGTGGCGACTATCAAGTGTTGGCGCTGGAAGCCTACAAAGCCGTGGTCGGCCAGCAGCAATTCGGTCGCGGCGCGTTGATCGGCATGGTGCTGTTGCTGCCGGCGCTGTTCAGTTTCGGTGTCGATGCCTGGTTGCGTCGCCGCCATGGCGACTCCATGAGCGGACGCGCGCAGGTGTTCAAACCGCTGCCGTCCAGGCTGCGTGACGGCTGCTATCTGGTGATCGTTTTGCTGATTTGCGCCGCGCTGCTGCTGGTGTTCGGCATGGCGGTGTTTTCGTCGCTGGTGAAGTTCTGGCCGTACAACCTGTCGCTGTCGCTCAACCACTATCAGTTCAACGAAACCGCCGGCGGTGGCTGGCTCGCCTACGGCAACAGTCTGAAGATGGCGCTGGGCACGGCGCTGATTGGCAGCGTGCTGATTTTTACCGGCGCCTATCTGATGGAGAAAACCCGCACTCAGCGCGGGCTGAACCTGGCTTTGCGCATGCTCAGCTTCGTGCCGATGGCGGTGCCGGGATTGGTGCTGGGTCTCGGCTATGTCTTCTTCTTCAACCTCAGCGGTAATCCGCTGCACGTGCTCTACGGGACGATGACGCTGCTGATTGTCTGCACCATTGCGCACTATCTGACCACCGCACAAATGACCGCGACCACCGCGCTGCGCCAGCTCGACGCCGAGTTTGAAGCCGCTGCGCTGTCGCTGAAGGCGCCGCTGTATCGGCATTACCTGCGCGTGACCGTGCCGATCTGCCTGCCGGCGCTGCTGGACATCGTGCGCTACCTGTTCGTCTCGGCAATGACCACGGTTTCCGCCGCGATCTTCCTCTACAGCCCCGACACCATCCTCGCGGCGGTGGCGGTGCTGAACATGGACGATGCCGGCAACGTTGGCGGCGCGGCGGCGATGTCGACCCTGATTCTGTTCACTTCGGCCGGCGTGTCGCTGCTGCTGGCGTGGGCTTCGCGCGGCCTGTTGCGCCGCTCCCAGGCCTGGCGGCAAACCGCGCCCGGTCACTGATTGCAAACCCGATCAACTCATCTACAGGAAAACGCTCATGTTCAAGCCTATGGCCCTGGCCGCTGCTGTGCTCGCGACTTTCAGCCTGAATGCCTTCGCGGCAAAAACCGAGTTGACGGTGTACACCGCCCTCGAAGCCGAACAGCTGAAGTCCTACAAGGAAACTTTCGAAAAGGCCAACCCGGACGTCGAGATCAAATGGGTGCGCGATTCCACCGGGATCATCACCGCCAAACTGCTCGCCGAAAAGGCCCGTCCGCAGGCTGACGCCGTTTGGGGGCTGGCCGCTTCCAGCCTGGCGATCCTCGACCAGCAAGGCATGCTGCAAAGCTACGCGCCGAAGGATCTCGGCAAGATCGGTGCAAACTACCGCGATGCCGCCAACCCGCCAGCCTGGGTCGGTATGGACGTGTGGGCCGCGACCATTTGCTTCAACACCGTCGAGGCTGAGAAGCAGGGTCTGAGCAAACCGGTCAGTTGGCAGGACCTGACCAAGCCTGAGTACAAGGGCAAGATCGTCATGCCCAACCCGGCGTCGTCCGGCACTGGTTTCCTCGACGTCAGCGCCTGGCTGCAAACCTTCGGCGAGAAGCAGGGCTGGGCGTATATGGACGGCCTGCACCAGAACATCGGCCAGTACGTTCACTCCGGTTCCAAGCCGTGCAAACTGGCGGCGGCGGGGGAGTTTCCGATCGGGATTTCCTTTGAATATCCAGCCGTACAGCTGAAACGCCAGGGCGCGCCACTGGACATCATCCTGCCGAAGGAAGGTCTGGGCTGGGAGATCGAAGCGACGGCGGTGATCAAAGGCACGCCGCATGAAGAGGCAGCGAAGAAACTGGCGGACTTCTCTGCCAGCGCCAAGGCGATGGATCTGTACAAAGAGAACTTCGCCGTGCTCGCCCAGCCGGGGATTGCCAAGCCGCAAACCGAATTGCCAGCCGACTATGAGCAGCGCCTGATCAAGAACGACTTTGCCTGGGCCTCAAAGAATCGCGACGAGATCCTGGCTGAATGGCGCAAGCGGTATGACGGCAAGTCCGAGAAAGTTGTCGCCAAGTAAGATCTTTATCGACTGACAAGGCCCCTTCGCGAGCAGGCTCGCTCCCACAGTTGCAATGCTGTCCCCTGTGGGAGCGAGCCTGCTCGCGAAAGCGGTTTCTCATTCAGAGCACCTCTACATGACACAACACCAAGACCTGCTCATCATCGGCGCCGGCATCCTCGGTCTGTCCCACGCCTATGCCGCCGCCAAACGCGGCCTCAAAGTCGCGGTATTCGAACGCACCGCCACGCCCCTCGGCGCTTCGGTGCGCAATTTCGGCCAGGCACTGGTCACCGGTCAGCCGCCCGGCACCATGCTCGACCTGGCCAGGGCCAGCCGCGAAATCTGGGGCGACTGGGCGCAACTTGCCGGCCTGCAGATCAAGCGCAACGGCTCATACCTGTTCGCCCGCAGCGCGGCCGAAGAATACTTGCTCGAAGTCTTCTGCGCCGACCGCGCGGTCGAGCATGGCTACAACGTCGAGCTGCTGCGCGGCGCGGCGTTGCGTGATCTCTATGGCGGCCAGTTCAGCCATCACCGCGCCGCGTTGCACGGTATCGATGATCAGCAGTTGTATTCGCGCGAAGCGATTCCGGCGCTGATCGATTATTTGCGCCGTGACCTCGGCGTCGAGTTTCACTTTTCCACGCTGGTGCGCGGTGTCGAGCCGGGGCATCTGCACAGCACCGCTGGCAGTTTTACCGGCAAGCAGATCATCGTCTGCTCCGGCCACGATTATCAGACCCTGCTGGCCGAGCCGATTGCCGCGCTCAATCCGCAGATCTGTCGTTTGCAAATGCTGCGGGCCAAACCGCAGGTCGATCTCAATCTGCAACACGCCGTGCTCACCGGCCTGAGCTGCGTGCACTACGGCGCCTTCGCCGATTTGCCGGAAGCCGCAGCGGTGCAGGCGCAGATTCTCCGTGAACAACCGCACCTGCACGCCAACGGCATTCACTTGCTGATCAGCCCGACGCCGTATGGCGAACTCATCATCGGCGATTCGCATCATTACGGCAGCGATGCGTCACCGTTCAACGCCGAGCAGGTCGATAACTGGATGCTCGAACTCGCCGAGCAGACGCTGGGCTGCCGGGTGCAAGTGGTCGAACGCTGGCAGGGCGTCTATGGTGCTCGTGGGCCTGGTCCGTTTTCTTTCCTGCGCCCGGCACCGGGCCTGAGCGTGGCGCTGATGCACACCGGCGTCGGCATGAGCGTCGGCCCGGCGCTGGCCGAACGCAACATCGCGCAATTACTGGAGGAGGCATGAATCACGAACAGGTGATCGCCCGGGTGTTCGGCCTGTATGAACGCTTCGGCGCCAGCGATTACATCGGCGAACCGGTGTCGCAGCTCGAGCACATGTCCCAGGCCGCAGAACTGGCTATGGCTGAAGGCTGCGACGATGAAGTGGTGCTGGCGGCGTTCTTTCATGACATCGGCCATTTGTGTGCCGAGGGCGCGGAAAACATGGGCGGTTATGGCGTGGTCAGCCATGAACGGCTCGGGGCCGATTATCTGCGTGAGGCAGGTTTCAGCGAACGGCTGGCGCGACTGGTGGAATATCACGTCCAGGCCAAGCGCTATCTGACCTTACGCGAGCCGGGCTATTACGCGCGGTTGAGTGAGGCGAGTCGGCGCACCCTGGAATATCAGGGCGGGGTAATGAGCGAGGCTGAGGCGGATACGTTTGCGGCTGATCCGTTATGTGCGCTGAGTTTGCGCATGCGGTGTTGGGATGAGTTGGCGAAGGAGGTTGCAGTGCCGCTGGTGGATCTGAGTGTGTTAAAGCGCAAGGCTGAGAAATTGTTGTCGGCTGAGTGATTGCAGCCCTCACCCCAGCCCTCTCCCGTAGGGAGAGGGAGCTGATCTCCATGCTTTTCAAACCTGAGTTCGACTGGATATCTCAGGTCGGTGTATGACCCAAGAGCAACACAGTCGGCCCCCTCTCCCTCCGGGAGAGGGCTGGGGTGAGGGGGTAGCGATCTAAAGCTCAAGCACCCGATCAACCAACGCCTCAACCTGCTCCTGCCTTTCCGCCTGATTCAACTTCGCCTGCGGATTGAGCGACGACCACTGCGGATGCGCGCGCGCCTTGTTCAGCGCTTCCGGCAACTTGCCTTCGCGCCAGGTCTTGTCCAGAGGCGTGGCCACCTGAATACTGTCCATCGCCGCATGCCCGCGCTGATCCAGGGCCAGCAGCAACTGGCGCTGGCGCAACGCCAACAGGCGCAGCACGGCGTCATCCACTGTCAATTCCCGCTGGCCTTTGATTTTGCCGAGCAGGCGACTGCCATAACTGCGCGCGGTTTGCAGCGCACCGCCGGCGATCGCACCGGCCAACGCCGCCGCGCCAAGGGTAATCCCGCCGACCAGCAAATCCACCCCAGCCCCGGCCGCTGCACCGGCAGCAATGCCGCCGCCGACGCGCACGCCGAGTTGCTTCAGGGTTTCCGGGTTGAACAGATCATCGCCCCAGCGCCCGTCGAGCAGCGGCAAGTCACTGGCCGCCGCGTCCTGCGGGCGAAACGCGTAGAGCTTGAGCAACGCCTCAACGCACTTCTGCTCGCGCTGGCGCACGGCTTTGCGCAGTTCGCTGATCGCCTGCTGTTCCTGCTCGGCTTCGCTGACCACACTGCGCCGGCACGCAGCGCAGTCGATCAGCAATTCGGCAATCAGGCGTGCGGCGCTTTGCTGACGGGCGAGGCGCTGCGCCTGCTGGTCGGCGATCAACCGCTCCAGTTGCGGCCGGGCGTTTTCCAATAGCAGGGCGAGGCTCTCGTACAAGCGCCGCTCGCCATCCTCGGGCGGCGCGACGCTGTCGAAACGTACCAACGCATGCAGCCCCAACCGCGCCAGCGCTTCACGCCAATCGGGTTCGCGATGGTTGGCGCTGCTGACGAAATTCAGCACTGGCAGCAGCGGTTTGCCGCAACTGGCGAGCACTTCCAGTTCGTCGCGGTACTTGGCCAGCACCGGTTCGCGGGCGTCGATCACATACAGACCGGCATCGGAGGCCAGCAGTTGTCGCAGTACCTTGGCCTCCTGCTCGAAACGCTGGCGCGCCTCGCTGCCGTCGAGAAACCGCGCCAGTCGTGCCGGGCCGTCGAGGCGTTCGCCGGGGCGTTCCAGACGCTCGAGAAAATCCAGCAGGGCGATCGCATCTTCCAGCCCCGGCGTGTCGTACAGATCGAGCAACGGCTCGCCGTCCACCGACAACCGCGCGCCTTCGACATGCCGGGTGGTACTCGGCCGATGCGAGACTTCGCCGAAGCCGACGTCACGGGTCAGCGTGCGCAGCAGCGAGGTCTTGCCGACGTTGGTGTGGCCGACCACCGCGAGTTTCAGCGGGGCTTTGCGTGCATCAGTCATGTCCGCTCTCCAGCCAGTTCATCGGCGCGCAATCGGCAAACGGCAGGTCCAGTTGTTGCAGCGCCGCGTGCCAGTCACCCAGACGTTGCCCGTCCAGCGCTTCGCCAGGCGGCGCTTGCAGCAGCCAGATGCGAGTGGCGCCAGCGTTGCGCGCGAGTTCGGCGATCAGCGCGAGGCTGCCGCGATCCGGCGAACGTCGTGGATCGCAGGCGATGGCCAGCCGCGCCGGCGGGAAGCGACTGAGTTGTTCGAGCAGTTTGTGCCGCGATTCGCGACTGTCGAGGATGCCCGCGTTGCTGACGTTTTTCGGCAGCGCGGGTGGCCACGGACGCTGTTCGTCCAACTCGATCGCCACCAGCAGCGCGCCTTCACTGGCGCGTTCGCCGACGTTGCTTTCGATGCGATGCAGTTGCGCCGGCTCCGGGTCGTTGACGCCGAGGCGCTCGCTGGTTGGCATCAGCCTTTCGCGCAGTTGCGCGTAGCCGGGCAGGTTCAGATCCAGGCGCAGCACGGCTTTGCCGCTGTTCCAGCGCCACAGGCAGAACAGCGCGAGCAGCAGGCGCGGCAGCACGCCGTAGACCACCAGCACACCGACCAGCCAGGTCGCCCAGGCTTGTCGTGCGCTTTCAATATCCAGTGCGCCGTCGCCGCTGGCGCGGATCATTTCCTCGGTCGGCACATTGAAGCCGAGCAGCGCCGGCAGATAGCCAAGGGCCTGGGTGACATGGATAAAGGTGTCGGCGCCGAGGATCGTGGTTTCCCAGACAAAGCCGTAGCGCCGCGTGGCCATCAGCGTCAGCAACAGGATCAGCGCGCTGAGCATCGCCAGCAGCCACAGACCATTGACCAAAGTGCCGAGTGCCCAGCGGTTGAGTTTCTTGCGTTGCAGCAGCAACAGCAGGGCGGGCGCCAGTTGCGCGGCTTTGGCATCGCGGGCGAATTTTTCGCTGAGCCACAGCCACAAGCGCCCGAGGGTGGCGCCGTGTTCGCCAGCGAAAATCAAACCCAGCGCCCAGCTCAGCAGCAAAATCAGATTGATCCCGAGCAGACTGCCCAGCGCCCAGAACACATTCACCGGCGTCTGCCCAAGTGCGGCGAAAGCCAGGCCGGCGCCGCTGAGCACGGCGAAAATCATCAACAGCACCAGCGCCAGACGCGCGCCTTGCAGCCAGTGCTTGAGGGCGGCGGTGAGCCCGTCGCGCTCGGCCAGCCATAGCGCCCGGCGTGCAATGCGGCTCGGCAGATCGCCGCCAGCGGCGCGGGCCAGACGATTGGCTTCCAGATCGTCCAGCGGCCCCGCGTGTTCTTCGCGCAGGCGGATGGTTTCGCTGAGCCAGAGGTTTTGCAGTGGAGTCAGTTCAGTCACGCGGCGTCCCGTCGCTAAATCGAGCGCTGAGCATAACCGCTGTGGCGCTTATCGGGGTAAGCGCGGCTCTGGTATCCTCGCCGGCATGACTAAATCACTGCCCCTCAGCCTGATCGCAGCCCTCGGTGAAAACCGCGTGATCGGCGTCGACAACAGCATGCCCTGGCACTTGCCGGGGGACTTCAAATACTTCAAGGCGACCACGCTCGGCAAGCCGATCATCATGGGTCGCAAGACCTGGGATTCGCTCGGCCGGCCGCTGCCGGGGCGCTTGAACATCGTGGTCAGCCGTCAGCCTGATCTGCAGCTCGAAGGCGCCGAGGTCTATCCGTCGCTGGAAGCCGCCGTGGCCCGCGCCGAGGAATGGGCGAAAGCCCAGGGCGTTGATGAACTGATGCTGATTGGCGGCGCGCAGTTGTATGCGCAAGGGCTGGCGCAGGCCGATCGGCTGTACCTGACCCGCGTAGCGCTGAGCCCGGAAGGGGATGCGTGGTTTCCGGAGTTTGATCTGAGCGAATGGAAGCTGGTGTCGGATGTACCGAATCCGGCAGAGGGCGATAAACCTGCATATAGCTTTGAGGTTTGGGAGAAAGCCTAACAGCTTCGCGAGCAGGCTCGCTCCCACAGGGGAACGCATTTCAGTGTGGGAGCGAGCCTGCTCGCGAAGAGGCCCGCTCAGTCGCTGAGAAGCTTAAGCCTGGGCCAACTCTGCGTGTTCATCGGCATCCAGCAACGCTTTATCAGTCTGCTGCATGACCTGACTGGTAATCGCCCCTGCGGTAATCGAGCCACTCACGTTCAACGCGGTGCGGCCCATATCGATCAGCGGCTCGACCGAAATCAGCAACGCCACCAGTGACACCGGCAGGCCCATCGCTGGCAGCACGATCAGTGCGGCGAACGTCGCGCCTCCACCCACTCCGGCGACACCGGCCGAACTCAACGTGACAATCGCTACCAGCGTCGCGATCCACAGCGGATCCAGCGGGTTGATGCCGACCGTTGGTGCCACCATCACGGCCAACATCGCCGGGTACAGGCCGGCACACCCGTTCTGGCCGATGGTCGCACCGAACGAGGCAGCGAAACTGGCGACTGACGACGGAATGCCCAGACGACGGGTCTGCGCTTCAATGCTCAGCGGGATGGTCGCCGCGCTGGAGCGACTGGTGAAAGCAAACGTCAGCACCGGCCAGATCTTGCGGAAGAAGCGCAGCGGGTTGATCCCGGCGGCCGACACCAGCACGCCGTGCACGACGAACATCAGGCCCAGGCCGATATACGAGACCACGACGAAACTGCCGAGCTTGATGATGTCCTGCAGGTTGGAACCGGCGACCACTTTGGTCATCAGCGCCAGCACACCGTACGGGGTCAGCTTCATCACCAGACGCACCAGACGCATCACCCAGGCTTGCAGGGTGTCGATGGCGTTGATCACTTTCTGACCTTTCTCGACGTCGTCCTTGAGCAGTTGCAGCGCGGCAACCCCGAGGAATGCGGCGAAGATCACCACACTGATGATCGAGGTCGGCTTGGCCCGGGCCAGGTCGGCGAACGGGTTCTGCGGAATGAACGACAGCAGCAATTGCGGCACATTCAGGTCGGCGACCTTGCCGGCGTAGTCGTTCTGAATGGTTTGCAGGCGTGCCATTTCCTGGGTGCCGGCAACCAGACCTTCAGCGCTGAGGCCGAACAGGTTGGTCAGGCCGATGCCGATCAACGCCGCGATGGCGGTGGTGAACAGAAGCGTGCCGATGGTCAGGAAACTGATCTTGCCCAGCGACGAGGCGTTGTGCAGGCGGGCGACGGCGCTGAGGATCGAAGCGAACACCAGCGGGATCACGATCATTTGCAGCAACTGCACGTAACCGTTGCCGACCAGATCGAACCAGCCGATCGAGGCTTTCAGCACCGGATTGCCGGCACCGTAAATCGTGTGCAGCGCGACGCCGAACGCCACGCCGAGGACCAGTGCGAGCAGGACTTTTTTCGCCAGGCTCCAGGTAGTGTGGCGGGTCTGCGCCAGACCGAAGAGCAGGGCGAGGAACACCAGCAGGTTGAGAATCAGCGGTAGATTCATGAGAACTCCAGTAAAGACTGTGCCAACAGCCATCCGGGGCTGCTGCGAACCGGCAAGCCTAACAGCTTGATTTGCAATGATTTAATACCAAAATGGCTGGGCAACCGTCGTTTTTGGAATAAGCGCGTGTCGCTGTCGGCAATGCAACTGACGCGCAGGGGACGTAAGCGGTCGCTGACAGGCGAGGCTTGTCACAATGATTTGTTAGCGTCGAACTCTTTGCATCGGGGAGTAGCGCTATGAGAATTGCACGCACGTTGTTGGCTATGGCACTGGCGGCTGGCCTTGCTGGCCAGGCATTGGCCACGGACCTCAAGCATTGGCCGGCGGATCAGGCCAAGGCGCTGGACGCGATGATTGCCGCCAACGCCAACAAGGGTAATTACGCGGTGTTCGACATGGACAACACCAGTTACCGCTACGACCTCGAAGAATCCTTGCTGCCGTTCATGGAAAACAAAGGCCTTATTACCCGCGACAAGCTCGACCCCTCGCTGAAACTGATGCCCTTCAAGGACACCGCCGAGCACAAGGAAAGCCTGTTCAGTTATTACTACCGGCTCTGCGAAGTCGACGACATGGTCTGCTACCCGTGGGTGGCGCAGGTATTCTCTGGCTTCACCCTCAAGGAACTCAAGGGCTACGTTGACGAGCTGATGGCTTCGGGCAAACCGGTGCCGGCGACGTATTACGAAGGCGATGTGGTGAAGAAGCTCGATGTCAATCCGCCGAAGATCTTCACTGGCCAGCAGGAGCTGTACAACAAGCTGATGGAGAACGGCATCGAGGTCTACGTGATGACCGCCGCCTCCGAGGAACTGGTGCGTATGGTCGCGGCGGATCCCAAGTACGGTTACAACGTCAAACCGCAGAACGTCATTGGCGTTTCACTGCTGCTCAAGGATCAGAAGACCGGCGAGCTGACCACTGCGCGCAAACAGATCACTGCTGGCAAATATGACGAGAAGGCCAACCTCGGCCTGGAGCTGACGCCGTACCTGTGGACCCCGGCAACGTGGATGGCCGGCAAGCACGCAGCGATCCTGACCTATATCGATGAATGGAAAAAACCGGTACTGGTCGGCGGCGATACCCCGACGAGCGACGGTTACATGCTGTTCCACGATGTCGATGTGGCCAAGGGCGGCATTCACTTGTGGATCAACCGCAAGGACAAGTACATGACGCAAATCAACGGCATGATGGCCAGGCACGCGGCGGCGCAGGCCAAGGAAGGCTTGCCGGTGACGGCGGACAAGAACTGGGTGATCGTCAAACCGGAAGACATCCAGTAAGCCACGATCGCATGTAGGAGCTGCCGAAGGTTACGATCTTTTGATCTTGTTTTGGATCGTTCCCACGCTCCGCGTCACTGGACGCGGAGCGTCCCTTGAGACATTCCCACGCAGAGCGTGGGAACGATCAGCCCCGCACATGGCGGGGCATTTTTGCATCGACGATTTGACGGTTACAGCCCGTCGAGCATCGCTTTGTTACGCACCGCGCCCTTGTCGGCACTGGTCGCCAGCAGGGCATAGGCCTTGAGCGCGGTGGTCACTTTGCGTGGACGCACCTCGACCGGTTTCCAGCCTTTCTTGTCCTGCTCGGCACGGCGTGCCGCCAGTTCTTCGTCGCTGACCAACAGGTTGATCGAGCGGTTCGGAATGTCGATCAGCACCTTGTCGCCATCCTGCACCAGACCAATCGCGCCGCCGGCCGCAGCTTCTGGCGAAGCGTGACCAATCGACAGGCCGGAAGTACCGCCGGAGAAACGCCCGTCGGTGAGCAGCGCACAGGCTTTGCCCAGACCTTTGGATTTCAGGTAGGACGTCGGGTAGAGCATTTCCTGCATGCCCGGGCCGCCTTTCGGGCCTTCGTAGCGAATGATGACGATGTCGCCTTCCTTCACTTCGTCAGCGAGGATGCCGCGCACGGCGCTGTCCTGACTTTCGAAAATTTTCGCGTTGCCTTCGAAGACGTGGATCGACTCATCGACTCCGGCGGTTTTCACCACGCAACCGTCCTGCGCGATGTTGCCGTACAGCACGGCGAGACCGCCTTCTTTCGAATAGGCGTGCTCGAAGCTGCGGATGCAGCCGTTTTCACGGTCGTCGTCGAGGGTTTCCCAGCGGGTCGACTGGCTGAACGCGGTCTGGGTCGGAATGCCCGCAGGACCTGCCTTGAAGAAGTGATGCACGGCTTCGTCGCTGGTCTGGGTAATGTCCCACTTGGCGATGGCTTCTTCCATGCTGCGGCTGTGTACGGTCGGCAGGTCGGTGTGCAGCAGGCCGCCACGGGCCAGCGAACCGAGGATGCTGAAAATGCCGCCGGCGCGGTGCACGTCTTCCATGTGGTACTTCTGGATGTTCGGTGCGACTTTGCACAGCTGCGGCACGCTGCGCGAGAGACGGTCGATGTCGCGCAGGTCAAAATCGATCTCGGCTTCCTGGGCGGCTGCGAGCAAGTGCAGGATGGTGTTGGTCGAACCGCCCATGGCGATGTCGAGCATCATCGCGTTCTCGAACGCCTTGAAGTTGGCGATGTTGCGCGGCAGCACGGAGTCATCGTTCTCGCCGTAGTAACGCTTGCACAGCTCGACGATGGTGCGACCGGCCTGCAGGAACAGCTGTTCGCGGTCGCTGTGAGTGGCCAGAGTGGAACCGTTGCCCGGCAAGGCCAGACCCAGTGCTTCGGTCAGACAGTTCATCGAGTTGGCGGTGAACATGCCGGAGCATGAACCACAGGTCGGACAGGCGCTGCGCTCGTACTCGGCGACTTTCTCGTCAGAAGCGCTGGAGTCGGCGGCGATCACCATGGCGTCGACGAGGTCGAGGCCGTGGGAGGCGAGTTTGGTCTTGCCCGCTTCCATCGGGCCACCGGAAACGAAGATCACCGGGATGTTCAGGCGCAACGCGGCCATCAGCATGCCCGGGGTGATCTTGTCGCAGTTGGAAATGCACACGATAGCGTCGGCGCAGTGGGCATTGACCATGTACTCGACGGAGTCGGCGATGATCTCGCGGCTCGGCAGCGAATACAGCATGCCGTCGTGGCCCATGGCGATGCCGTCATCGACGGCGATGGTGTTGAATTCCTTGGCCACGCCACCGGCGCGTTCGATCTCGCGGGCGACCAGTTGACCCAGGTCCTTCAGGTGCACATGCCCCGGGACGAACTGGGTGAACGAGTTGGCGATGGCAATGATCGGCTTCTTGAAGTCGTCATCTTTCATGCCGGTGGCGCGCCACAGTGCGCGGGCGCCGGCCATGTTGCGGCCGTGGGTGGATGTTTTCGAGCGGTAATCTGGCATGGAGCACTCCGGGCGGCTAATCACGTACTAAAGGGGAGTGAGCTTCTGTTGACCTCTGAAACACCCGAAAAATGGCCGTGTGTCCGGAAGCTGCCGATGACGTTGCGGGATCGCCGCTGGTCTCAGCCTGAGCTCATAAACCCGCCGGGGATGAATGGCGATGAATGAGGCGATTCTACACCGCTGGCGTCGCGAGGGAATGGCGCAAAGCGTTGTTCCCCCGCTGAAGAGGCACGCGGGATGACGACTGGCAGGATCAGTGGTCGCCTCCCGGCATCACCGGATTGCTGCGCAGGTTGCTGACGCGACGGCCAATCACGCTGTTGAGCAACAGCGATACGCCGCTCAACACCACGAAGCCGTAACCCAGCGTCGCTTGCAGGTTGGCCGGGCCGAGGCTGATCAAGGCGCTGACCAGCCCGCCACAGATAAAGATGATGGTGCTGCCGGCGGACGCCGATGCGCCGGCATTTTCGGCGAACAGGCTCATGGCGCGGGAGGTAGCCGGTGGCCGGGAAATGGTCGTGCCCACCGTGCAGATGAGCATTGGAATCAGCGCCGTCGCAGCTGACAAATCATGATTGGCGGCCAGATAGAGCATTACCAGTCCCGAGAGCAGGATCAGACTCAGCCCGGTAAAAATCTGCTGTTGCGCATTGATATGCCGGTTCAGCACGCTGGCGAGCACGCCGCCGAAGACATAGGCGGCGCCGTAAATCAGCAGGATCAAGGCGAAATCGTAAGGTGCCATCTGCAGCTGCTCCATGAAGATCAGCGGCGAAATGACAATGAAGGAAAAGTGGCAGGCGAAAGCGAAGGCGGAAATCAGCCAGCAGCCGACGAATTCAAAATTGCCCAGGACGCGCTGATAGGACTGGATGAAGCCCAGACGATTGGCGTCATGAGGAGGACGGCTGTTGTCGAGCAATCGCCAGGTCTTGATCAGAACTGCTGCGGCCAGGGCGATGAAGACCCAGAAGCTGCCGCGCCAGCCGAGCGTGGCCTGCAGAAACGTGCCCGCCAATGGTGATACCGAAATGAAGATGCCCGTTGCGGTGACCATCAGGATCCGCAGGCGATCACGCTCGTTGCCTTCGAACAGATCCTGCACCAGTGCCTGGGACAGCACGAAGCAACCGCATCCCAGCGCCTGCATCACCCGGAAAATCAGGAACAGCGTGTAGTCATTGCTCAGCACGCAGCCCAGTGCGCCGAGCAGCGACACGCTCATGCCGGCAAGCAGCAGACCTTTGCGCCCGATCACATCTGACAGCGGGCCGATCAATAACTGGGCAAATGCGATGCCCACGGCAAACAGACTGATCGACAGCGCGATGTCGTTAGACGATCGGCCAAAGTGAGCTGCCAATGCCGGAAAGGAAGGCAGCAGCACATCCAGCGGAAACACGCCAAGCAGGATCATCGCCAACAACAGGCTGACGGCACCGCGTTGTTGCCGGCGGGTAGCTACACGGCTGTGTTTATCCATCGATCAATCCTGCTTTGGCGAAAAGTGTCTGGTTGTGGGGCAATGCAAAGAAGCCCGCCTTGTGCAAGGCCTCCACCGTAGGTTTGCAGCCAACGCGTGCACGAGCGCGGTTGGCCTGCACCGTTGCCGTGCCGCCGACAATCTCCATCACGTCGATCTCGGCAATACCGGCCGAACGCAGGCTTTGTTGCAGCCAGCCTTCATCTGCTTCGAAGAAGATGGAAATGATCTCCACGAGGGTCTTGCTGGCGAACAGGCGTTGACGACTGTTCATCGCAATCCAGAAGTAATGGAAGGCTTCGGCGAAATAGCGGCTGTGCCGGGCTTCGTCGGCAAGGTGATCACGCAACATGTCACTCACACTGGATACCAGCGTGTCGCGGCAGACCTCCAGCAACTCGCGGGCAATGATGGTTTCCGAGACAAATCCCAGCAGGAACCAGGCCAATGCACGGTTTTTCTCCGGCGTGCGCGCGATCAAAGCGTTCATGCGGCTGATCCGCTTCGGAATGACCGGTCGCCGGGTGATGCCGTAGAGCGCAGCGATCTGCTCGGCAATCTGGTTGGAAAACAGCGCGTGGTAGCCCTCGTCGGTATACAGCTGCAGTGCCGCATGTTTCATCGGTAGCGGTATATAAATGGGCAGTTCGCGGTGCACGATGACTTCCACCGCGCGGTTGACGATGCGGTGTTCGAGCAGGGTGGTGTAGTCGAGGAAATACACCAGATGATTGGCGGTAAGGCGGTGCAGGGTTTCGCGACCTTTGGCCTGGATGGCCGGATGCGCCAGATAGGGCACAAAGGCCGGGGGTAACCAGTAGCGGGTTTGCAATTGCTGCTCGACATCGCCCGGTAATCGATAGTCGTGGACACTGCTGCGTACCGATGCACGGTTCTCCCAGCCTGGAAGCGTGAATTTGAGCGACCATGACACCGGGGCTTCGCTTTCGTCCATAGCCGTGGGAATCATGACTGTGCTCCGCTGAGCAGATCACGCATTTCCTGGCACATGGCCTGGCCATCGCTTTGTCCGCAGCCGACGAAGAACAACGGTTGCTCGGCGCTGTCCGCGATGCCGAGCAGGGTTTCAATCTGTGCGTCGGCAAATGCGCCGGTCAACCAGGTGTTCAACCCCAGCGTCGTCGCTACCAGTTGAAAGGTTTGCGAGAGATGACCGGCTTCGATGAAGGCCATGCGATAGGCACGCGAGTGCTCGTACTTCCACCAGAGACGATCAAACCTTGCAGTGATGAACACGCCCAGTGGCAGGTTGTTGATGAAATGCTGGCCGCCGAGCAATTGACCCAGCTCCGGATCCGGCAGCGCATTGATCCGACTCAGGGCGTGTTCGGCAGGGTGATAGGCGTAGATGCCGGGTTCCAGTCCGCTGACATTTTGCGCCAGGACAAATCCCTCACAGGCGTTCAGTCCGCCGCCGGACGGGCAGCTTCGGCGTGCCTCGAGACCAGGTGCGACCGGATCGTCGTGGGCATTGTCGCGTGGGGGAAGATAGCCGAGGGTCAAATACAGCAGCGTGCCAACCTCATCCAGTGTCACCGCTGCACCGGTGTAGGAACGACAGGTTTTGCGCCTCATCAGGGCCTGAGTCAGGCTGTCATCATCAATGGCGCCCGGTACGGGCAGGGTAATCAGGGGCTGCACTGATCGCCGCGCCCGGGTGTCTGCAGGTTCTGGCTTCGCCAGCACTTCGCTGCAGTGCGCCAGATATTGCCTGGACCACTCGTGGATATTCCGAGGCGTATGTGCGCTAGGTATGTTTTGTGTGCCGATGTGATAGATCTTCGACAATTCATCCCAGCCCCAATTCGGGCTGTCTATTTTGGAAGTTGTCAGAATTCCTGCGTCCAGAAGTTGTGTGTCTATTATGTTGTTCGGATCAAATAATTCAGGGTTGTGTATAAGTCTGGCGAGGCGATGGGAGTAATCAAGATCAAGTTCGTGTTGAGTGTGGTTCTTGTAGTTCCAGACAACTTGTCCAGGCGGGCGCGGCAATATAAAAAGAAAAGGATTGATATACATGGGCTCAGGTCACTCGGGAAAAAGTCTGATGGACGCCAGAGTGCCGGCACTCTCCGGCGTCCAGGCTTACTTAGCGGCCGGTGGCTGCAACCAGAAAGGCCAGGTTGGCGAGTTTGTCTGTTTCGAGATAAATGGTTTTCATGATGTGAACTCCTTGTTCGTTGGTAGTTGAGTCGCTTCGTTGCGACAACTTCATATTAGTTTGTAATCGAATATTGGCAAGCGGATATTAAGTAGGAATATTCCAGTAATTTTGTCGGAGTGATCTTTTGCAGGAGGCTTACTGTGTAGGTTTAATTTCCATGATTGACAGGCATGACGAAACTTCCTGCAAGGCAGCGAGAAAGAAGTTGTAGGAAGAGGGCAGTACACTCATGTCGAGTGTGAAAAAACGGGGGGAGGGCGCGCAAAAAAAACGGGGAGCTCATTGGCTCCCCGGTGTTCAAGCGCAATCAGCTGTTGGGCAGCAGACGGCAGGTGATGCTTTTGATGTAACGGGTTTCAGCGATGGCCGGATGCACCGGATGATCCGGACCCTGACCGCCACGCTCGAGCATCTGGATATTGCGGTCCAGGTGACGGGCGCTGGTCAGCAGGATGTTCTGCAGATCGTCTTCCGGCAGGTGCATGGAGCACGAAGCACTGACCAGAATGCCGTCCTTGGTCAGCAGGCGCATGGCTTGCTCGTTGAGACGACGGTAGGCGCCTTCGCCGTTCTTCATGTCTTTCTTGCGTTTGATGAAGGCCGGCGGATCGGCAACGATCACGTCGAAGCGCTCTTCGCTGGCTTTGAGTTCCTTCAAGGCTTCGAAGACGTCGCCTTCGATGCAGGTCATCTTGTCAGCGAAGCCGTTCAGCGCGGCATTGCGCTCGACGCCGTCGAGGGCGAATGCAGAGGCGTCGACGCAGAACACTTCGCTGGCGCCGAACGCAGCGGCCTGCACGCCCCAGCCACCGATGTAGCTATAGAGATCAAGTACGCGTTTGCCCTTTGCGTAAGGTGCCAGGCGCGCGCGGTTCATGCGGTGATCGTAAAACCAGCCGGTTTTCTGCCCTTGAATGACCGGCGCTTCGAACTTGACGCCGTTCTCTTCCAGCGCGACCCACTCCGGCACCAGACCGAACACGGTTTCGACATAACGGTTGAGGCCTTCGGCGTCGCGGGCGGCGGAATCATTCTTGAACAAAATGCCGCTTGGCTTGAGCACCTGGGTCAACGCGGCGATCACGTCGTCCTTGTGCGCTTCCATGGTCGCCGAGGCGATCTGCACCACAAGAATGTCGCCGAAGCGATCGACCACCAGACCCGGCAGCAGGTCGGAGTCGCCGTAGACCAGACGATAGAATGGTTTGTCGAACAGACGCTCGCGCAACGACAGTGCGACATTCAGGCGATGCACCAGTAGCGACTTGTCGAGTGCCAGTTTGATGTCGCGTGACAGCAGACGCGCGCAGATCAGGTTGTTCGGGCTCATGGCGACGATGCCCAACGGCTTGCCGCCAGCGGCTTCGAGCACCGCCTGATCGCCGGCCTTGAAGCCGTGCAGAGGCGTGGCGGCCACGTCGATTTCGTTGCTGTAGACCCACAAGTGGCCGTTGCGCAGGCGACGGTCGGCGTTGGCTTTGAGGCGCAGGCTAGGCAGGGACATGACGTCGCTCCGGAAAAAAGAGCGGGAGTATAGCGTGTTGACGCGTGCTCCGGTCTGGCCTGCGATGAAAAGCGGATGGCCCCTTCGCGAGCAGGCTCGCTCCCACACTTGGAATGCATTCACCTGTGGGAGCGAGCCTGCTCGCGAAAGCGATTTCAGCTCTTATGCAGCCAGTGCGTCAATCAGGGCCTGACTGAACGCCGGCACATCATCCGGTTGGCGGCTGCTGATCAGGTTGCCGTCCTTGACCACTTCCTGGTCGACCCAGTTGACCCCGGCATTGACCAGATCGTCCTTGACCGTTTTGTAGCTGGTCATGGTCTTGCCATTGACCAGTCCTGCCGAGATCAGCAACCAGCTGCCGTGGCAGATCACGGCAATCGGCTTGCCCGCCGAAGCGGCAGTCTTGACCAGATGCTGGGCATCCTGATCGATACGGATGGTGTCGGAATTCTGCACACCGCCCGGCAGCAGCACGGCATCGTATTGATCGACGCTCACAGCCTGGAAAGTGTTGCTGACGGGGAAGTCGTCGGCCGGTTTGTCATGGTTCCAGCCTTTCACCGTGCCAGCCTCGGCGGAAAGGATATCGACCTGCACGCCGGCCTGCTCCAGAGCATCCTTGGGGCCTGTCATTTCGACCTGTTCGAAACCATCGGTAACCAAAATAGCGACGCGTTTGCCATTGAGGGAAGTTGCCATCGGTAAGCTCCTGAGTCTGTGGAGATTTTGCCTTCGCAGCGGACCGTTGAGGTCCGATGCGCCCTACAGATTCCGAAGCCTGGGCACAGATGAAAGTTCCGACGATGTGCCCATCGGTGTGTCGCCCTGCCGTTTCAGCGGTTAGAATCGCCGCCTGCCCCGGAGTGTGTACTTATGTCCCAAGAGCTGACCACCGAACAGATTCAACAATCGCTGCAAGGCATCAGTGTGCCGGCGCAACCGCAGATCATGGTGGATCTGCAAATGGAGCAGTACATGCCCGACCCGGACCTGGAGGTGATCGCCAAGCTGATCTCCCAGGATCCCGGCCTGTCCGGCGCGCTGCTGAAAATCGTCAACTCGCCGTATTACGGCCTGAGCAACAAGATCACCTCGATCCAGCGTGCGGTGAACCTGTTGGGCAGCCGCTCGATCATCAACCTGATCAACGCGCAGTCGATCAAGGGCGAGATGAACGACGACACCATCGTCACCCTCAACCGTTTCTGGGACACCGCGCAGGACGTGGCGATGACATGCCTGACCCTGGCCAAGCGCATCGGCACCCAGGCCGGTGACGAAGCCTATGCGTTAGGGCTGTTCCACGATTGCGGCGTACCGTTGATGCTGCAGCGTTTCCCCAACTACATGACCGTACTGGAAGAGGCCTATGCCAGCGCCAGCCCGGAATGCCGTGTGGTCGATACGGAAAACCGTGTGTTCAACACCAATCACGCCGTGGTCGGTTACTACACTGCCAAGTCCTGGCGCCTGCCGGAGCATGTCAGCGCCGCCATCGCCAACCACCACAACGCGCTGGCGATTTTCAGCGACGAATCGTCGAAGAACAGCCAGCTGAAAAATTTGCTGGCGATTCTGAAAATGGCCGAGCACATCTGCGCCTCGTATCGGGTGCTGGGCAACCAGACCGAAGATTTCGAGTGGAACGCGGTCGGCCCGTTGGTGCTCGATTACGTCGGTCTGTCGGACTACGACTTCGAAACACTCAAACAAACGATTCGCGACCTCGGCGCGCATTGATCCGAGGACACCATGCCTGAACTGCCGGAAGTCGAAACCACCCGTCGCGGGATCGCCCCGCACCTGGAAGGCCAGCGTGTCAGCCGCGTCATCGTCCGCGACCGGCGCCTGCGCTGGCCGATCCCCGAAGACCTCGATGTGCGCCTGTCCGGGCAGCGCATCGTGCTGGTGGAGCGGCGCGCCAAGTACCTGTTGATCAACGCCGAGATCGGCACACTGATCAGCCATCTGGGCATGTCGGGCAATCTGCGTCTGGTCGAGGCCGGGTTGCCGGCGTTGAAGCACGAGCACGTCGACATCGAACTGGAATCGGGTCTGGCCCTGCGCTACACCGACCCGCGACGGTTCGGCGCGATGCTGTGGAGCAACGACCCGCTCAATCACGAACTGCTGATTCGCCTCGGACCGGAGCCGCTGACCGATCTGTTCGATGGCGAAAGATTGTTCAAGCTGTCACGCGGGCGCTCGATGGCGGTCAAGCCGTTCATCATGGACAACGCGGTGGTGGTCGGGGTGGGCAATATCTATGCGACCGAAGCGCTGTTCGCCGCCGGCATCG
This sequence comes from Pseudomonas sp. Irchel 3F6, assembly GCF_900187595.1. Taxonomy (NCBI): domain Bacteria; kingdom Pseudomonadati; phylum Pseudomonadota; class Gammaproteobacteria; order Pseudomonadales; family Pseudomonadaceae; genus Pseudomonas; species Pseudomonas sp. Irchel 3F6. Next base: position 365,594 of record NZ_FYDP01000004.1, read on the forward strand.
ACCCGCGCCGCGAAGCCGGGAGCATTTCCCGCGGGCGTTACTTGAAACTGGCGATCGAGATCAAACGCATCCTTGCCGCCGCCATTGAGCGTGGCGGCACGACATTGCGCGATTTCATTGGCGGCGACGGTCAGCCCGGCTATTTCCAGCAGGAACTGTTTGTCTACGGCCGGGGAGGACAGCTCTGCAAGGTCTGCGGCACCGGATTGCGCGAAGTGAAGCTCGGTCAGCGTGCCAGCGTGTTTTGCCCGCGCTGCCAGACCTGAAAAAATCCTTGGGTCTATAGTGAGAAGTCTCACTGTTCAGCCCGAAGGATCGTGCCATGAAACTCCTGCAAGTCTTCTTCGTCACGCTGCTGTTGTGTTCCAGCTTGGCCGTTCAGGCCTCGGAAAACGGCAGCGGTGACCCGCGATACACCATCCAGAATCCCCCGGCGTACGCCATGCTTGGCGACCTGCTGATTGCCCGACCTTTGCTGGTGGTGGCCACGGTGATCGGTGCGGGAGCGTTTGTGGTGTCGTTGCCGTTTACCGCGCTCGGCGGCGGTGTTGGCGATGCCGGTCAGGCGCTGGTGGTAGACCCGGCGAAAGCAGCGTTTGTGCGGTGTCTGGGGTGTACGGGGGAGGGGTTCGAGCAGCGCGAGTGAGCTGATCGGGTTTCAGGGGTGTGGCTGATGGCCCATTCGCGAGCAGGCTCGCTCCCACAGGAGAATGCATTGCAAATGTGGGAGCGAGCCTGCTCGCGAAGAGGGCCGGACGGGCACTGAAGAGATCAGGCCTTGCCGGTAATCTTGCGGTACTTCTCCATCAACTGTTCTTCAGTTTCCGGATGGGCTTCGTCCAGTGGAATGCAATCCACCGGGCAGACCTGCTGGCACTGCGGCTCGTCGTAGTGGCCGACGCACTGGGTGCACAGGTTCGGGTCGATCACGTAGATCTCTTCGCCTTGGGAAATGGCGGCGTTCGGGCACTCGGGTTCGCAGACGTCGCAGTTGATGCAATCGTCGGTGATGATCAGGGACATGCTAACTCCAGCCGGGGCGGCAGGCCCGGGCGCTATAAATCAATGCGCGCAATTGTGCCGCATTGAAGCTCGCAGTGCACGCGGGGGCGATCAAGGGCACTCTTTGGCTGCGATCCAAAAACGAAAGGATCGCAGCCTGCGGCAGCTCCTACTTCTTGAAGCGCAGGGTCAGCGCGTCGGCCACGGCCGGGTGGACGAACTTGCTGATATCGCCGCCCAGCGCGGCAATCTCCCGCACCAGCGTCGAGGAAATGAACGAATAACGCTCCGACGGCGTGAGAAACAGGCTCTCCACATCCGGTGCCAGTTGGCGGTTCATGTTGGCCAGCTGGAATTCGTATTCGAAGTCCGACACCGCACGCAGACCACGCAGGAACACATTGGCGTTCTGCTCTTTGGCGAAATGCGCGAGCAGCGTCGAGAAACCGACCACTTCCACGTTAGGCAGGTGTTTGGTGACCTCGCGAGCCAGTTCGACCCGTTGTTCCAGCGGGAACAGCGGGTTCTTTTTCGGGCTGGCGGCGACCGCAATGATCACGTGATCGAACAGGCGCGAGGCGCGTTCGACCAGATCGCCATGGCCCTTGGTAATAGGGTCGAAGGTACCTGGGTACAACACTCGGTTCATCGCGTCGTCCTGGCGGGAGTCCGTTGGGGAGTCGGATGGTATCGCAGCCTTCCCGGTCGGCCAAGTCGCCTGTTGGGTAAGAAAGCACTATAGACGATGGGAATATTCTGCTTTTTCATGGATTTTTCAGTCGGTCAGCCAAGGCTGTCGCCAGTTGTGCGGTCAGGCCATACACCGACAACTGCGGGTTGGCGCCGATGCTGGTGGGGAACAGCGAGCCATCGTGAATCGACAGATTGCTCAGTTGATGATGGCGGCCGAGGCTGTCAGCGACCGCGCTTTTCGGATCTTCACCCATCGCACAACCACCCATCACGTGGGCACTGCCCAGTCGCGTGCGGTACAGCTCCAGGCTCAGTCCATCGATCATTGAGCGCGCCTCGGCCAGTGTCTTCACATAGCGGCCGTCGGCGTGCATCGGCATCACCGATTGCGCGCCGCCGGCGAACTGGATTTCGGCCATCACGTGAAAGGCCCGGCGCAAACCGTCCCAGGCGTATTGCGAAACCTGATAGTCGAGCACCGGCGAGCCATCACCGCGCAGCTCCACCGAGCCACCGCTGCTGTCCGGATGGAAGCCATCGCGCAGCAGCGCCAGCATCGCGTGGGTGTGCGGCAGATCAGCCATGTGTTGCGCGTTCTCTTGACCGAAACCGCCGAGCAGTGTGGCGGCCAGCGCCGGGTGCAGCGGCGGCACTTCGAGTTTGAAAGCCATCGGCCCGGTGGTGCCGTCCTTCCACTGAAAATGGTCGGAGTAGATCGACTGCGGCGCGCCGTAGAACGGATTGACCACCTCGGCGAAACGCGCGGCGGACATGTTCACCGGGTGCAGAAAGGTGCGCTTGCCTATGCGCTCATGCGGATCCGGCGCGTCGGAGCGCAGCAACAGCGCCGGGCTGTTGATGCCGCCGCCGGCCAGCACATAATGCCGCGCCTTGACGCTGATGCTGCGCCCGGTCGGCTCGACGCAGCGTTGGTCCATCGCCACGCAATGCAGCCCGGTAACCTTGTCGCCACTGATCAGCAGTTTCTCCACCCGCGCCAGATACAGCAGCTCGCCGCCCTTTTCCAGCGTCGCCGGGATGGTCGTGACCATCATCGATTGCTTGGCATTGCTCGGGCAGCCCATGCCGCAATAGCCCAGATTCCAGCAGCCGCGCACGTTGCGCGGGATCACGTGCCAGCTGTAGCCGAGTTGCTCGCAGCCTTTGCGGATCACATCGTTGTTGGCATTGGGCGGCACCATCCACGGCGCGACGCCGAGGCGCTGCTCCATTTTTTCGAACCACGGCGCCATCTCTGCCGGACTATGGCCTTTGACGTTGTGCTCGCTGGCCCAGTGTTCGAGGGTCGGCTCGGGTGTGCGGAAGCTCGAGGTCCAGTTGATCAGCGTCGTGCCGCCGACCGCGCGGCCCTGCAGGATAGTGATCGCGCCGTCCTTGCTCATGCGCCCGATGCCTTCCTGGTAGAGGCTGCTGTAAGCCTCGTCTTCGAGCAGCTTGAAATCCGAACTGGTCTTCAGCGGGCCTTCTTCGATCAGCAGGACTTTGTAGCCGGCCGCGCTGAGGATCTCCGCCGTGGTGCCGCCGCCGGCGCCACTGCCGATGATCGCCACGTCGGCTTCGAGGATGAGGTCGTCGCTCAGTTGCGCGCCGTTGTAGGTTTTCCAGCCTCGGGCGAGGCCTTCGCGGAAGGGATCGGGTACGGGCATCGGTCAGGTTCTCTTTATTATTCTGGATGCTGAGGTGATGCAGCAGGCCCCTTCGCGAGCAGGCTCGCTCCCATAGGGGGATGCATTTCAAATGTGGGAGCGAGCCTGCTCGCGAAGGCCGCGCCCTGGTTTCAGACCTTCGGCGGACCGGGATAACCGCAGTGAGCCCAGGACTCGGCGCGGGTGTACCAGGCCATCATCACCATCTGCTGCAACGAGCTATGGCCCATGCGCAGCAAGCTCAGTGAACTGTTCTCCCAGCGTTCAAGGAAATGCCGCATCGCTTCAGGGCTGGCGTTTTCCCAACTGCCCCAGATACCGGTGAGCGGGCCACGGGTCACGGCCATGCCGAGCACATCGAAGAGTTGCCGAGTGAGCTTGAGCATTTCCAGCGACAGGTGATCGAGGCTGTAGTCCAGCGACTTCAGCGTGCCGTCTAGCGCTGCGGGCATTTCCCCGGCGGCGACGGCGCCGTCGAGCATCACCGGGATCAGCGCGCGCAGGAACAGCAGATCGCCGTCGCGCAAACTGACGAAACCGTTGGCGCTGACGCTCGACGAGCAGCCAGTGAGGCTGGCGCCAAGGCCGGCGGTGGCGAGAAACGCGCTGGCGCCGAGGCTGAATTTCAGCAGGCCACGGCGCGACAGGGCAGGTGTTTCGGTCAGGCTTGGGTGCATTGTTTTTATTACCCGGCGTCGACGAACGTTTAGCGAATGAACAGCTTCTGAATCAGTTTCTGAATCGATGTGCCGTAGGGCGGGTAGATCAGCCGGGCCGCGTTGAAGCGTTGTTTGATCAGCACGCCCTTGGCCTTGCTGAAGGTCAGGAAACCTTCGTGGCCGTGGTAATGGCCCATGCCCGAGGGGCCGATGCCACCGAAGGGCATATCGTCCTGAGCGACATGCAACAAGGTGTCGTTCAGGCATACGCCGCCGGAATGGGTCTCGTGCAGCACGCGATGCTGTTCGCGTTTGTCGTAGCCAAAGTAGTAAAGAGCCAGAGGACGAGGCCGCTGATTGATGTAAGCGAATGCCTGCTCCAGATCGCGATAGGGCACGATCGGCAGCAACGGGCCGAAAATCTCGTCCTGCATCACCGTCATCTCATCGCTGACATTGAGCAGCACGCTGTGCGGCATGCGTCGGCCCTGGCCTTGTTCGAACAGTGGGATCAGCAGCGCGCCCTTGCTGGTCGCGTCGCTGACGTAACCGTTCAGTCGGGCCATCTGGCGTTCGTTGATGATCGCGGTGTAGTCGGCGTTGTCGGCCAGTGTCGGGTAGAAGCCTTTCACAGCCTGACGGTAGGCCTCGACGAAGGCGCCGACGCGGTCTTCCGGCACCAGCACATAGTCGGGCGCGACGCAGGTCTGCCCGGCGTTGAGGGTTTTGCCGAAGGCGATGCGTTCGGCGGCGTCCTTGAGCGGTACGTCTCTGGAGACGATGGCCGGCGACTTGCCGCCCAGTTCCAGGGTGACCGGCGTGAGGTTTTCCGCCGCAGCGCGCATGACGTGTTTGCCGACGCTGGTGGAACCGGTGAACAGCAAGTGATCGAACGGTAGACGCGAGAACGCTACGCCGACATCCGCTTCGCCCAGCACTACACAAACCAGGTCTTCGGGAAAGATCCGCGCGAGCAGCTCTTTGAGCAACAGGCCGGTGGCCGGGGTCGATTCGCTGAGCTTGAGCATCACCCGATTGCCCGCCGCCAGGGCGCCGACCATCGGCCCTACGGCCAGATACAGCGGGTAGTTCCACGGCACGATCACACCGACCACGCCCAGCGGCTGGTAAACAACCTTTGCCGAAGCAGGCTGGAAGGCCATGCCGACCTTGCGCCGCGACGGCTTCATCCATTTTTTCAGGTGACAGCTGGCGTAGTGAATGCCGTGCAGGCTCGGCATCAGTTCGGCGAGCAGGGTTTCGTCGGCGCTGCGGTGACTGAAATCGGCGCTGATCGCGTCGATCAATGTCTGCCGTTCAGCGCTGAGCAGATCGCGCAAAGCCTTGAGCCATTGCTGACGTTGTGCGGCCGGCGGCATCGGGTTGGCGGCGTACGCGGCCCGTTGTGCCTGGAACTGCCGATCGAGGGTTTCAAGAGGCTGTTGCAGGGTTTGCAGGTAGGCAATGTCGGCAGTCATCGCGGGCTCCGGATTTTATTGTAATGGGCACTTTTTAGAGTCTAAGCTCTAGAAAGTCAAACGACTTCCGTGCACGGCAAGGTTTTATCCATTTCCGGTTAGGTCGTAAGATGCGCCGTCTACGCACTCTGAATTAAAGCTCAAGCCATGGCCCCACGAATAAAAACCAGCGAGCGCATCGTTCAGAACAGCCTGGAGCTGTTCAATCAGCAGGGCGAGCGCAGCGTCAGCACCAACCACATCGCCGCGCACATGGAGATTTCTCCGGGCAACCTGTACTACCACTTCCCCAACAAGCAGGCGATCATCGCCGTGTTGTTCAGTGAGTACGAAGCCCTGGTGGACAGCTTTTTGCGTCCGCCTCAGGGTCGCCCGGCGACCGTCGAGGACAAGCGTTTCTATCTCAAGGAACTGCTCTCGGCCATGTGGCGTTACCGTTTTCTGCATCGCGATCTTGAGCATCTGCTCGACAGCGATGCGGAACTGGCCGCGCGCTATCGGCGCTTTTCCCAGCGCTGCGTGATCCAGGGCGCAGCGATCTACGAAGGCTTCGTCGCCGCCGGCATCCTGAAAATGGACCGTGTGCAGATCGAATCGCTGACCCTCAATGCGTGGATCATCCTGACGTCGTGGGTGCGTTTTCTGTGCACCACCCGGGAAAACTCCAACCACCTCAGCGAACAGGCCGTGAAGCGTGGCGTGTATCAGGTGCTGGTGCTTGAGGCAGGGTTTGTCACCGATCAGGCGCGGGATGAAGTCAACGCACTGTTCGACGAGTTCTATGTGCCGCTGGCGCAGGCCCTTGAAGACGTGAAATAAACCGTTCAGCCGAATTCCACAGGAGCCCGTTATGTCGATTGCGCAGTTGATCAGCCCACAAGCTTTGGACGCTCGCAAAGAGCAGCCGGGGCTGGTGATTCTCGATTGTCGTTTCGCCCTCGAAGATCCGGATTACGGCCAGCGCAGCTACGCCGAAGGGCACATTGCCGGGGCGAGTTTCGCCGATCTGGAGCAGGATCTGAGCGGTAAAGTCGAGAAGGGCGTGACCGGACGTCATCCGTTGCCCGAGCCGGCGGTGTTGATCGAGCGCCTGCAAGCCTGGGGCATCAGCAACGACAGCGATGTGGTTTTGTACGACGACGGCCCGGGTGCGTATGCGGCGCGGGCGTGGTGGTTGCTGGCATGGCTGGGCAAGCGCGACGGCGTGTTCATTCTCGACGGCGGGCTCAAGGCCTGGCACGCGGCCGGCCTGCCGCTGAGCCTGGATCCGCCGAGCATGACTCCGGGCCACTACAGCGGTCAGCCGGACATGAGCCTGCTGCTCAGCGCCGAGCAACTGCTACAACGTCTCGGCCAGCCAACCCTGACCCTGCTCGACGCCCGCGCCTTGCCGCGCTTCAAGGGCGAAGTGGAACCGATCGATCCGGTCGCCGGGCACATTCCCGGCGCGCAGTGCGCGGCGTTCACCGACAACCTCGGCAGTGATGGACGTTTTTTGCCGGCGGAGCAGCTCAAGCAGCGCTTTGCGGCGAAGCTGGGTGATCGCTCACCGTCGGAACTGGTCGCCTACTGCGGCTCCGGGGTGACGGCGTGCCATAACCTGTTCGCACTGTGCCTGGCTGGCTATCCGCTGGGTGCGCTGTATGCCGGATCGTGGAGCGAGTGGATCAACGAACCGTCGCGCAGCATTGCCACGGGCGAATAAACCCAGCGATCTCTCTGTAGGAGTGAGCCTGCTCGCGATGGCGGTGTGTCTGTGAGTTAAATGCCACCTGACTCACCGCTTTCGCGAGCAGGATCGCTCCCACATTGAACCAGGTTGTGCCATGCATTTTCATGCCGACACAAATCCCTGTGGGAGCGAGCCTGCTCGCGAAGGCGTCCTGTCAGGCATTGAATTTCCAGACTGACCCACCGCCATCGCGAGCAGGCTCACTCCTGCAAGGGATATGCGGCGTTCATTGACCGAGTGCGGCCAGCCATTGTGGTATGCGCCGCTCCAGGTAATACCCGGGCTGGCGAAACGAGCCGTCGACGAAACCGACATGACCGCCACGCGTTTGCAATTCGAACTGGGTGCAGGCTGACAACTCATCGGCTTGCGGCAGGCTGTGGGGAAATACGAACGGATCATCCGCTGCCTGAATAATCAGCGTCGGCGTGCGGATCTCGCCGAGGTAGTAGCGGCTCGAGGCGCGGCGGTAGTAATCCTCGGCATCGGTGAAACCATGCAGCGGCGCGGTGACCCGGCCGTCGAAATCCCAGAACGTACGCATGTTTTCCAGCGAGCCGAGCGCGGCCAGTTTCGCCAGGCCGTCTTCGCGTCCGTCATGCTGGAACTGGCGCTGCTTGTTCTTGATGTAGGCGACCATTTCGCGCATGAAATGCGCCTGGTAAACCCGCGAAAATCCCTGGCCAATCCGGTCTGCGCACTGGTCGAGCCTGAACGGCACCGACACCGCCACTGCGCCGAGCACGCCGCTGTTGCTGCCGGTTTCGCCAAGATGTTTGAGCAGCACGTTGCCGCCCAGTGAATAGCCGACCGCGTACAACGGCGCCAACGGTCGTTTCGCGCGCAGGTGCTGGATGGCTTCGGCAAGGTCTTCGCTGGCGCCGGAGTGGTAGCTGCGCGGCAACAGATTCGGCTCGCCGGAACAACCGCGCCAGTTCAGCGCCACGCTGGCCCAGCCCTGCTCGGCCAAGGCCTTTTGAATGCCCGCCACATAGGGCGAATTGGATGAGCCGGTCAAACCGTGCAGCACCAGTACCAACGGCGCCTCGGCGCTGTGCGGGCCGTGCCAGTCGAGGTCGAGGAAGTCGCCGTCCTCGAGCCACAGGCGTTCGCGTTCGCGCTCGATGTGCACGGTCTTGCGCCACAGCGGCCCCCACAGGGTTTGCAGATGCGGATTGCCGAGGCCGAAGGCCGGAACGAAACGCGAGGCGGGAAGCGGGGACGGTGATTGCACGGCAAATCTCGACAGGTCTTGCGTAAAGCGACCGGCGCACAGGGCGGGCTATCGCTTCTCAACGAAAGCGCCTAACTTGCCACAAAGCCCGGGTCGGCGCGACACATGTCCTCTTCAGCCTGACCGATCGGCGCAACCTCCGGTCCAGGCAGTGGCTGTTGCTCGACACTGGGGCCGACCGTAACCGACACCCAGCGATCAACAGACAAGTGACGGTTCATGGCGAGTTTGATGTCGTCCACCGTCAGCTTCTGCACTTGTTGCATTGTGTAATCCAGATCGAGCGGCAAGTCGTAGCGGTTGATCTCCACGAGTCTGGCCAGAATGTGCCGGTTGCTGGCGCTGGTGAGCACATTTCTGTTGGCCAGCCTGCGCTTGAGGTGCTCGAGTTCCGGGGCGGTCGGCCCTTGCCGAAGAAAATCATTGAGCATCGAGCGCACCAAAGCGACGGTGCTGTCGCTCATGGAGCTACCGGTCTGCAAGGTGACGGTCAGCAACCCGGCGCCACCAGCCCAATTGACGCTGGCGCCATACACGTCATAAACCTGTCCGCGCTTGTGCCGCAGTTCATTCATCAACCGACTGTTGCTGCCTCCGGCGAGAATCTGACTGGCGGCGTACAAGGCGGTGTGATCGGCATGTCGTCGCGGCACGCTGATTTGGGCAAAGGCAATGTGGGTCTGCAGTTGATTCAGTTCCAGGTGACTGGACTGGACGTTTCCGGGTGTTGCCATTGCTGAAGATACCAGCGCGTCAGGAGGCTTGGGCAGGGCATTGCTGATCTGCAGGCTGATCGCTTGTGCCTGGTCCAGAGTGAGGTCGCCGACCAGGGTGATTTGCGCATGTCGGGCAGCGTAATAGCGGCGATGGAAATCCTCCACGGCGGCCCGGGTCACGGCATTGAGGCCCCATTGCGTGCCATACACCGGAAGGCTGTAGGGGCTGTCCGGCGCAAGCAGTGCCTTGATGCTCTGCGAGGCCAGACCCGCGGCATCGCCTTGCTCTGCGATGAGCGCGGCGCGCAGTTCGTCTTTCACTGGCGGCAGGCGCTGGGCGCTGAGCGATGGCTCGCTGAATATTCGCGTCAACAGATCCATCGCCGGTAGGCGCTTGGCCGGATCGCTGAGGCTGCGCAGGGAGAACACGGCGCGGTCGTGATCGATATCCATTTCCCATTGCGCGCCGAGCCCGTCGAAGGTTTCGACGATGGCGGACAAATCCTTGCCGGGGATACCCTCATTGAGCATGGAAAAGGTCGTGGCAGCCAGGCCCGGCAGGCTACCGTCGCGGGCGCTGCCTGCGGCGAAGCTGACGTGAATATCGAACATCGGCAGATCGCTCGTGCGCACGAACAGCACCTTGGTGCCGGTCAGGGTTTTCCAGCCCCTGATCTGCAATGCGCGCGGCTTGATTTCCAGCGCTTGGACTTCGCTGAGCGATTGCAGGCGCGATGTCCGCGCTTGTTCAGGCTGACCATCAGCGCAAGCCGCCGCAGCCGACAGCCACATCAGGACCAACCCCGTGCGCCTTGAGGACCTGCTCATCGGACGTCCACCTTGCGCACTTGGGCAACGCTGAGACGCTCGGGTATCAGCCACGTGGCGGCCACTTCGCGGATCTGTTGCGGCGTCACTTTCGCCAATGCAGCGGCATCTTCATCGAGTATTCGCCAAGGCAAGCCGATGGCCTGGAACCTGGCCAGCTGACGCGCCTGTTCCTGAATCGAATCGCGGGCATACACCTGCTGCGCGATCAGTTGCGTGCGTGCCCGCTCGAGCTCTTCCGGCGACGGTGGTGTGGTGCGCAACGTTTCGATCTGCTCCCACACCCGCGCTTGCGCACCTTCAAGATCGGTCAGCGGCGGATCGGCCAGCTCGGCAGTCAACAGCAGCAGGCTGTCGCCGCGCGTGCGTTCGTCGTAGTGAGTGTCGACACGATTGAGCACGCGGTCGGTGAAAATCAGTTTCTTTTGCAGGCGCGCGCCATGTGCGCCGCCGAGTATCGCGTTGATCAGGCGCAGGGCGTGCACGGTGTGCAGGTCTTTGGCCGTGGCCAGTCCGGGCAGATTGAAAGCCATCAGCAACCGCTCTGCTGGGACATTGCGCTGCAAGGTCAGTTTGCGCTCGCCCGGCACTTTCAGCTCCACGGGCCGTAACAGGCGCGGCACGGGACGATTTGCGAGCGCGCCAAAATAGCGCTCGGCCAGCGGCTGCACGTGTGCGAGCGTGACATCGCCGACGATCACCAGTACGGCGTTGCCCGGCGCATAACGGCTTTGATACCAATGGCGAAGTTCCTCGGCGTCCACTTGCTGCAGGTCGTGCATCCAGCCGATGACTGGCGTGCGATAGCTGTTGGCGACATGCGCCTGGCTGGTGAAGTGTTCCAGCACAGCGGCGTCGACATCGTCGTCGATGCGCAACTGGCGCTCTTCGCGGATGACTGCCAGTTCGGTTTTCAGGTCGTCGACGTGCAAATCAGCAGTCGTCATCAGGTCGGCCATCAGCTCGAAAACCACGCCCAGATAGCGCGGCGACAAGGTCTGGTAGTAGCCGGTGACGTCCTCGGCGGTGAAGGCATTTTCTTCGGCACCCAGGGACTCCAAAAGACGCGAAGCCTCACCGGCGCAGGTCTTGCGGCTGCCTCTGTAGAGCATGTGTTCAAGAACGTGCGATAGCCCGGCTTGCCCCGGCGCCTCGTCTGCCGAGCCGACCTTGAACCACAAATGCGAAGTGACCAGCGGCGCACGGTGATCCTCGCGCACCAGTACCTGCAAACCGTTTTCCAGGGTGAATTGATGAGTCGGCGGGGGGCGTGGCGGCCAGCGTCATGAACGGCGCGAGGCCAAGAAAAAGCAGCATCCGGCTGCAGAGCGTATCCATACGCGAAATCCTCAGTGGTTAACGCAGATTGCGGCAACCACTGTGGCGGACTGCGAGGCACTGGGTGCGGTAACTATCTACCGCACGCTAAAGCGCAGTGCGGATGGTTCAGGCGCTGCGCTGCCACAACGCGTAATACACACGACCGGATTTCTGTTCACGATGCAGGCGCCAGTTGCCCGGCAGGCCCAGCGTCGATGGCGCTGTTTCGCTTTCCGTGTAGATCCACGAATCGGCCGCCAGCCATTGGCGCTCTTCCAGCAAAGTACAAACCGCTGGCAACAGGTTCTGGTTGAACGGCGGGTCGAGGAACACCAGATCGAACGGCGTCGCGGCCTGGGTTTCCAGGTAGCGCAGCGCGTCGGCGGTTTGTACTTGGCCGTTGCTGCAACGCAAGGTGCCGAGGTGTTCCTTCAGACTGGAAACCGCAACGTTGCTGGCGTCCAGCGCCTGGGCCGTGGCCGCGCCTCGGGACAGCGCTTCGAGAAACAGCGCGCCGCTGCCGGCGAACGGGTCGAGCACTTTCGCCCCTTCGACATAGGGCGCGAGCCAGTTGAACAGGGTTTCACGCACGCGATCCGGGGTCGGGCGCAGGCCCGGTGCGTCGGGGAAGCTCAGCTTGCGGCTGCGCCACTGGCCGCCAATGATGCGCAGCTGATTGACGCCGTTGTGCACGTTTTGCACAGGTTTTTTCGGTGCTCGAGTGGCCATTAATGCTCCGGAACCCCGAGCGGTTGCTCGGCAGGTTTATCAGATGGGGCCGGTAACGGCTTTTGCGGCACGGTCGGGCCAGCGGTGACGATGACCATTTTCTCCGTGCTCAGGTGTTTGTTCAGCGCATCACGGACCTGCTCTACGGTCAGGCTCTGCGACTGACGCATGAAATCGTCGAGATAGCTCAGCGGCAGATTATAGAAGCCCATCGCGCCGAGCTGGCCAACGATGTCGGCGTTGCTCGCGGTAGACAGCGGGAAGCTGCCGGCCAGTTCGCGCTTGGCATCGTCGAGTTCTTTCTGTGTCGGCCCGGTTTTCAGGTAGTCGGCGAGCACGTCCTGCACCAGTTTCAGGGTGCCTTCGCTCATCTCGGCGCGGGTCTGCAGGTTGATCATGAACGGCCCACGGGCCTGCATCGGGCTGAACGCCGAATACACGCCGTAGGTCAGGCCGCGCTTCTCGCGCACTTCGCTCATCAGGCGCGTACCGAAACCACCGCCGCCGAGGATCTGGTTGCCCAGCGACAGCGCGGCGTAATCCGGATCATCGCGATCAATGCCCAGTTGCGCGAGCATCAGGTTGGTCTGTTTCGACGGAAACTCGATGTGGTTGACACTGGCCTTCGGCTCCTGCGGCGCAGCGATCTTCGCCAGCGCCGGACCTTTCGGCAGGGCCGAGGAAACCTGATTGGCAATCGCCTCGGCTTCGGCTCGCGACAGGTCACCGACCAGTGCAATCACAGCATTGCCGGCGGCGTAGGCCTTGGCGTGGAACTCGCGCAATTGCGCGACGGTAATCTTCGGCACGCTTTGCGGATTGCCGTCGCTGGAATGCGCGTACGGGTGATCGCCATACAGACGCTTCATCAGCTCCAGGCTGGCGAGTTTGCCGGGGTTCTGTTTCTGGTATTCGAAACCGGCGAGCAGCTGGTTCTTGATGCGCGCGAAGGAATCGGCGGGGAAGGTCGGTTTGCCGACCACATCGGCGAACAGCTTCAACGCCGGTTCACGCTGCTCAGTTGCGCTCAGGCTGCGCAACGAGGCCAGCGCCATGTCCTTGAACGCACCGTTGCCGAAGTCGGCCCCGAGACCTTCAAAGCCCTGGGCGATGGCGCCGACGTCTTTGCCGGCGATGCCTTCGTTGAGCATGGCGTTGGTCAGCACCGCGAGGCCGGGCGCGTTGCCGTCCTGGCTGCTGCCAGCGGCGAAGATCAGGCGCATGTCGAACATCGGCAGCTCATGCGCTTCGACGAACAGCACTTTCGCGCCTTCAGCAGTGTTCCAGGTCTGCACATCGAGCTTGCGGCTGGCCGGGGCCTTGCCATCGAGTTCGGCCAGCGATTGCAATTTCTGGCTGGACTTGGCGTTATCCAAGGCTTCGCTGGCGTGGCTGTCAGCGCCGGGCGACAGATACACAGCCGCCGAGCCGATCACCGCGACAGCAATCAGGCCAAGCAGCATCAGGCGTGGGGTTTTGCGCTCACTCATGAGTCGTCTCCAAAGGCAGGACGTGGGCGACGCTGAGACGTTCGCGGGTGAAATACTTTTTCGCGGCGTTCTGGATGTCTTGCGGGGTCACGCTTTCCAGATCGGCCAGTTCGGTGTCCATCAGCTTCCACGACAGACCGACCGTTTCCAGTTGACCGATCGCGGTGGCCTGGCTGGTGATCGAGTCACGCTCGTAGACCAGGCCGGCGATGACTTGAGCGCGGACGCGTTCCAGCTCTTCGGCAGACGGCGCGGTGGTTTTCAGTTGCTCAAGCAGTTTCCACAAGCCGGCTTCGGCCTGGGCGATGGTCTTTTTCTTCTGCGTATTTGGCGTGGCCGACAGGGTGAACAGGCTGTCGCCACGGGTGTAGGCGTCATAGTCCGACGAGCCGCCGGAGACCAGCTCTTCGCCACGCTCCAGCTGCGTGGGGATGCGCCCGCTGTAGCCGCCGTCGAGCAGCGCGGAGATCAGGCGCAAGGCGTTGACCGAGCGTTTGTCTTCAGCGGTAGCAATGCTCGGCACGTTGAAGCCAAGCATCAGGCTCGGCAGTTGGGTCTGCACGCGCAGGGTGATCTGGCGTTCGCCGGGCTCGGCCAGTTCCAGCGGTTTTTTCGCCGGTGGCACGTCGCGTTTGGCGACCGGGCCGAAGTAGCGCTGGGCGAGGGTTTTCACTTCGTCCGGAGTGACGTCACCGACCACCACCAGCGTGGCGTTGTTCGGCGCGTACCAGGATTGGTACCAGTGGCGCAGTTCCTCGACTTTCATACGGTCGAGGTCAGCCATCCAGCCGATGGTCGGCGTGTGATAACCGCTGGCCGGGTAGGCCATGGCCTTGTAGCGCTCGTAGGCCTTGGACATCGGCTTGTCATCGGTGCGCAGGCGGCGCTCTTCCTTGATGACTTCGATTTCCTTGGCGAACTCGTCGGCCGGCAGGCGCAGATTGGCCATGCGGTCGGCTTCCAGCTCAAACGCCACGCCGAGACGGTCACGGGCCAGCACCTGGTAATAAGCAGTGAAGTCGTCGCTGGTGAACGCGTTCTCTTCGGCGCCGAGGTCGCGCAGGATCAGCGAGGCTTCGCCGGGGCCGACTTTTTCGCTGCCCTTGAACATCATGTGCTCAAGCGCGTGGGACAGACCGGTCTGCCCCGGAGTCTCGTAGCTGGAGCCGACCTTGTACCAGATCTGCGAAACGACCACCGGCGCACGATGGTCTTCGCGCACGACGACCTTGAGGCCGTTGTCGAGGGTGAATTCATGGGTCGGTTGCGGGTCGGCCGCCAGGGCCGAAAGGGGCAGGCAGACTGCGCTGAGCAGCAGGCCAGCAGCGCGGCGGGCTAGAGCATTCATTCGTTTTTCAACCTGTTGGGCTGCCCGCTTGGTCTTAGCGTCAGCGGGCGAGAGGTAGGGCGTGTCATTGATCATTACCAGTACCGCGCCGGCGCCTGATAGTGTGCAGGGCAAGGCGCGAGGAGTGTGGTTTGGTTGTTCCAAATAAACTCCGAGCAACGCAGCCCTGCACACTATCAGGCCCGGCCCTCCGGGTGGCGCCTGAAAACGGGCCATACTGCGTTGCAGCCCTTGGCAAGGAAAGCACATTCCCTGCGGCCTGCGCCCTGTCTGGCCCGTTTTCAGGCGGCCACGCGGTACTGGTAATGATCAATGACACGCCCTAGGATACTGATCCGTTTTACTGGCGGCCACGCCTATCAGGCTTCAGGGTTTGATAAGGCTGTATAGGTTTGCGGCGAAAAGCTGTGTTTTTCCCACTAAACTCCGCGTTTTCGCTGATCTTTGCCGGTTTAGATCAACGTTAATACGATCCTTGAGGTGCCTTCGGTGCCTCGACAAAATGTTGCGCGTGAACAAGCTGGGTGAAACACAGTCTGTTCTGCATCGAATATTTATTTGCCGGGGCGCCCTGTTGGCGCGTCGCTACCGTGAGATAGCCGTCCTCCATGTTTGGTTCCAACGACGACAAGAAGAGCCCAGCTGCGGCTGGCGAGAAGAAAAGCCTGTTCGGATGGCTGCGGAAGAAACCGCAGGAACCCGTCGTCGAACAGCCGCCCGCGATTCCTGAGCCGGCCCCTGCGCCTGCACCTGTAATAGAAGAAGAGCCGGCGCCGATTGTGCTGCCGATCGCCGAGCCGGTGCTGCAACCGGATGCTGAAGCCGAGCCGGAAGCGCCCGCCGCTCCCGAACTGCCGCTGACGCCCGCCGGCGAGCCGTGGCTGACCTTGCCGGTGGCAGAAGAACCGGTCGCGCTTGTTGAAGAAGCGGCGCCGCATGTGACGCCAGTGATTCCTGCGCCGGTTGCCGAGGTGCCTGCGCAGCCTGTGCCTGAACCGGTTGTCGAGCCTGCGCCGGTCATTTCTGAACCCGCCGCCCCGGTTGTCCCGCCGTCGGAGCCTGCACCGATTGCCGCTGCGCCGGTTGTCGCTCCGGTCGCTCCGGTCGTGCCGGTCGAAGTCCCTGTAGAAGCGCCAGTCGAAACCCCGCGCACCGAAGAAACCAAAGCCGGTTTCTTCGCCCGCCTCAAGCAAGGCCTGTCGAAGACCAGCGCCAGCATCGGCGAGGGCATGGCCAGCCTGTTCCTCGGGCGCAAGACCATCGACGATGACCTGCTCGACGACCTCGAAACCCGTCTGCTCACCGCCGACGTCGGCGTTGAAGCCACCACGCAGATCATCCAGCGCCTGACCCAGAAGGTTGCACGCAAGGAACTGGCAGACGCCGACGCCCTGTACAAATCCCTGCAGGCCGAACTGGCCGCAATGCTCAAACCGGTCGAACAACCGCTGAAAATCGCCTCGCAGAACAAGCCGTTCGTGATTCTGGTGGTAGGCGTCAACGGCGCCGGCAAAACCACCACCATCGGCAAGCTGGCGAAGAAGCTGCAATTGGAGGGTAAGAAGGTCATGCTGGCGGCCGGCGACACCTTCCGTGCAGCGGCCGTGGAGCAATTGCAGGTCTGGGGCGAGCGCAACAAGATTCCGGTGATCGCTCAGCACACCGGCGCCGATTCCGCTTCGGTGATCTTCGACGCCGTGCAAGCGGCCAAGGCCCGTGGCATCGACGTGCTGATCGCTGACACCGCCGGTCGTCTGCACACCAAAGACAACTTGATGGAAGAGCTGAAAAAGGTTCGCCGGGTGATCGGCAAGCTCGACGCCGACGCGCCGCATGAAGTGCTGCTGGTGCTCGACGCCGGCACTGGCCAGAACGCGATCAACCAGGCCAAGCAGTTCAACCAGACCGTCGAACTGACCGGCCTGGCGCTGACCAAGCTCGATGGCACTGCCAAGGGCGGGGTGATTTTCGCCCTGGCCAAGCAATTCGGCCTGCCGATTCGCTACATCGGCGTCGGTGAAGGCATCGACGATTTGCGTACCTTTGAAGCCGAACCCTTTGTCCAGGCACTGTTTGCCGAGCGGGAGCGTTCATGATTCGTTTCGAACAGGTCGGTAAACGCTACCCGAACGGTCACGTCGGCTTGCATGAGCTGAGCTTTCGAGTCCGTCGTGGCGAGTTCTTGTTTGTCACCGGCCACTCCGGTGCCGGTAAATCCACGCTGTTGCGCCTGTTGCTGGCAATGGAACGGCCGACCAGCGGCAAATTGCTGCTCGCCGGGCAAGACCTGAGCACTATCAGCAATGCGCAGATTCCATTTCTGCGTCGGCAGATCGGCGTGGTGTTCCAGAATCACCAGTTGTTGTTCGATCGCACGGTGTTCAACAACGTCGCCTTGCCGCTGCAGATCCTCGGCCTGTCCAAGGTCGAGATCGCCAAGCGCGTCGATTCGGCGCTGGAGCGCGTGGCGCTGTCGGATAAATCCGATCTGTACCCGGGCGACCTGTCCACCGGTCAGCAACAGCGCGTCGGCATTGCCCGCGCCATCGTCCACCGCCCGGCCTTGCTGCTGGCGGACGAACCGACCGGTAACCTCGACCCGCGTCTGGCCGCCGAAATCATGGGCGTGTTCGAAGACATCAACCGTTTGGGCACCAGCGTACTGATCGCCAGTCACGACCTGGCACTGATCGCGCGCATGCGTCATCGCATGCTGACCCTGCAACGCGGCCGCCTCATCGGCGACGGGGAGGCCGGGGTATGAGTGCGACACGCAGTCCTAAGGTTTCCGAGCGCGTGGCCCCGAAGGCCGCCGATCCGCAACCGCAGAAAAAGAAAAAGCACGACGATGACGACGGCCCGGACTTCGCCACGCTGTTTCGCGCCTGGATCGAAAGCCATCGCGCCAGCCTGCTCGACAGCCTGCGCCGTCTCGGCAAACAGCCGATCGGCAGCTTCTTCACCTGCATGGTGATGGCCGTGGCGTTGAGTCTGCCGATGGGGCTTTCGCTGTTGCTCAATAACGTCGAACGTCTCGGCGGTTCCTGGCAGCGCGCGGCGCAGATTTCCCTGTACCTGCAACTCGACGCCAGCCCGGAACAAGGCGAAGCGCTGCGTGAGCAGATCAAAGGCATGCCGGGCGTCGCTGATGCCGAATATGTCGGCCGCGATCAGGCGCTGGAAGAGTTCCAGCAGCAATCCGGCCTGGGCGAAGCCCTGCGTGAGCTGCCTGACAACCCTTTGCCGGGTGTGGTGCTGGTGACACCGAACGAAGTCGACAAGCCGACACTCGAAGCATTAAGACAAAAACTTTCCGAGCTGCCGAAGGTACAACAGGCGCAACTTGATCTAGTCTGGGTCGAGCGTCTGGCCGCCATCCTCAAGCTTGGCGACCGCTTTGTCTTCGGTCTGACGGTGCTTTTGGTGTCTGCATTACTTTTGGTGATAGGCAATACCATTCGTCTTCATATTGAAAACCGCCGCACCGAGATAGAAGTGATTAAACTCGTCGGCGGCACTGACAGTTATGTGCGCCGCCCTTTCCTTTATATGGGCGCGTTGTATGGCTTCGGTGCAGGGCTGTTGTCCTGGGGCGTATTGGCGTTCGGCCTGAACTGGCTGAACGATGCGGTGGTCGGACTGGCCGGCTTGTACGGCAGTGATTTCGCCCTGGCCGGTGTGCCAGTGGCCGACGGTCTGTCGCTCTTGCTTGGCGCGGTGCTGTTGGGTTATATCGGTGCATGGATTGCAGTCGCACGTCATCTCAGGGAGCTGGCGCCGAAGTAGAATCTTTTTTGCGCGTGATTGACCTTGCGGTTTTTATGGGAACTTGTACCTGAGTTCCCGGTCAATTTTTCGCAGTGCCGAGAGGCACGAGTATGTGAGTGGGAGGTTTTTTCGTATGACCAATTCTTTGCAACCTGCGTATGCGTTGGTTCCGGGTGCGAACCTGGAAGCCTACGTGCACACCGTCAACAGCATTCCATTGCTGACGCCGGAGCAGGAGCGTGAACTGGCCGAGAGTCTCTACTATGAGCAGGATTTGGGGGCGGCTCGGCAGATGGTGCTCGCCCACCTGCGTTTTGTCGTACACATTGCCCGTAGCTATTCCGGCTACGGTCTGGCTCAGGCTGACCTGATCCAGGAAGGTAACGTTGGCCTGATGAAGGCCGTCAAGCGTTTCAATCCGGAAATGGGTGTGCGTCTGGTGTCGTTCGCCGTGCACTGGATCAAGGCGGAAATTCACGAGTTCATCCTGCGCAACTGGCGCATTGTGAAAGTCGCGACCACCAAGGCCCAGCGCAAGCTGTTCTTCAACCTGCGCAGCCAGAAGAAGCGTCTGGCGTGGCTGAATAACGAGGAAGTCCACCGTGTGGCGGAAAGCCTCGGCGTCGAACCACGTGAAGTGCGCGAGATGGAAAGTCGCCTGACCGGCCATGATATGGCCTTCGACCCGGCTGCCGAAGCCGACGACGACAGTGCTTTCCAGTCTCCGGCCAACTACTTGGAAGACCACCGGTACGACCCGGCGCGTCAACTGGAAGATGCCGACTGGAGCGACAACTCCAACACCAACCTGCACGAAGCACTGGAAGTGCTGGACGAGCGCAGCCGTGACATCCTCTACCAGCGCTGGCTGGCGGAAGAGAAAGCCACGCTGCACGACCTGGCGCAGAAGTACAACGTGTCGGCCGAGCGAATCCGTCAGCTCGAAAAGAGCGCGATGAACAAGCTCAAGTTGTCGATCGCCGCGTAACCGGTAGATCAGCAATAAAAAACGCCCCGATCAGCGATGATCGGGGCGTTTTCATTCTGTTTCAACACAAATCCCTGTGGGAGCGAGCCCGCTCGCGAAAGCGGTTTATCAGTGCCATCAATGCAAGCTGACACACCGCTTTCGCGAGCAGGCTCGCTCCCACATTGGAATTTCGGTGTTATTCAGCCCAAGGCGCCCGCCGCGAATCGTTCAGCCCGAGCAAGTAACTGTCTCCGCCCAACTGACTCATCTGCTGCCGAATCCACCCAGCCCGGCGCGATACATAACCGGTCGGATGACTCGCGCTCCACACCCGTGGATTGGGCAGTACGGCAGCCAGATAACTCGCCTGCTGACGCGACAATGACTTTGCGCTCACACCAAAGTGATGGCGGGCCGCCGCTTCAGCGCCAAATACGCCGTCATCCCACTCGACGCTGTTCAGGTACACCTCGAGAATTCGCTGCTTGGGCCAGAACACCTCGATCAGCGCGGTAAACCACGCTTCCAGGCCTTTGCGCAGATAACTGCGGCCCGACCACAGAAAGAGGTTTTTCGACACCTGTTGGCTCAAGGTGCTGGCACCGCGAATCGAACCGCCCAGTTCGTTGTGGGCCAGAGCAGCCTGAATCGCGCGCAGATCGAAGCCCCAGTGCTCGGGGAATTTCTGGTCTTCGCCAGCAATTACCGCCACTTTCAGGTCATCGGAGATCTCGTTCCACGGTTTCCAGGTGCGCTGCAGGTCAATCGGCTCGCCGTCGACCCAGGATTCGACCTTGCGCTCGACCATCAGCGCCGTGCCCGGCGGTGGCACGAAGCGAAACACCAGCACCAGCAAGACACTGCCGCCGGCGAACCAGAGCAGAGCCTTCGTGAGACGACGGAAAATTGAACGCAGCATAGAGATGGCTTGGCCGAACCCGTGGAGCGGGCCATTATACAGACCCTGCCGATGGCGTCTGACTGGAGTTCCCCATGCTGCGTGGCTTTTTGATGCTGGCTGCTTTTTTCGGATTCACCGGTGTTGCGCTGGGCGCGTTTGCCGCCCACGGCCTGAAAAACCGTCTGACGCCGGAATACCTGACGATCTTCCACACTGGCGTCACCTACCAACTGGTGCACACGCTCGCACTGTTCGGCGTTGCGCTGCTGGCCACGCAGATTCCAGGGCGGCTGGTCACTTGGGCCGGCGTGTCCTTCACCGTCGGCATTGTGTTGTTCTCCGGCAGCCTGTATCTGCTGACCACCACCGGCATCAGCAAGCTCGGCATCATTACCCCTTTTGGTGGCCTCGCGTTTCTCATCGGTTGGGTTTGCCTCGGCCTCGCCGCCTGGCGCTTGCAGCTAACCGCTTGACGCTTGGTACTGACCTTTAGGTCATGATCGGGCTAGAATGCCAGCCCCTAAAAATGATGGCGGCGTTGTGCATGCGCATTCAGTTGAACGGTGAGTCCTTTGAACTGCCCGACGGTGAAACCGTTGCGGGCCTGATCACCCGTCTGGATCTGGCCGGACGTCGGGTGGCGGTCGAGCTCAATCTGGACATCGTCCCGCGCAGCCAGCATGCCGACACTACGTTGAACGACGGCGACAACGTCGAAGTGGTCCACGCCATCGGCGGCGGCTGATCGCCCGGCCCGCAAGGGCACAGAATTCTGCAAGACCCTCACCCTTAAAGAGGATTCCCCATGAGCATCGTTCGTAGCGACAAGCCTTTTGTACTGGCCGGTCGTACTTACCAGTCGCGTTTGCTGGTCGGTACCGGCAAGTACCGTGACATGGAAGAAACCCGCCAGGCCATCGAAGCCTCGGGTGCCGAGATCGTCACCTTCGCCGTACGCCGCACCAACCTGGGCCAGATCGAAGGCGAGCCGAACCTGCTCGAAGTGCTGTCGCCAGATCGCTACACCTTTCTGCCGAACACCGCCGGTTGCTACGACGCCATCGAAGCCGTGCGCACCTGCCGCCTGGCGCGTGAGCTGCTCGATGGCCACAATCTGGTGAAGCTGGAAGTGCTGGCCGACCAGAAAACCCTGTTCCCCAACGTGATCGAAACCCTCAAGGCCGCTGAAACCCTGGTCAAGGAAGGCTTCGACGTGATGGTCTACACCAGCGATGACCCCATCATCGCCCGGCAACTGGCGGAAATCGGCTGCATCGCCGTGATGCCGCTGGCCGGTCTGATCGGCTCCGGTCTGGGTATCTGCAATCCGTACAACCTGCAGATCATCCTCGAAGAAGCCAGGATCCCGGTGCTGGTGGATGCTGGCGTCGGTACCGCTTCCGACGCGACCATCGCCATGGAACTGGGTTGCGACGCTGTACTGATGAACTCGGCCATCGCCCACGCCCAGCAACCGGTCATGATGGCGCAAGCCATGCAGCACGCCATCGTCGCCGGTCGCCTGGCGTACCTCGCCGGCCGCATGCCGAAAAAACTCTATGCCAGCGCCTCTTCGCCGCTGGATGGTCTGATCAAGTAAGAGCCATTGATGACTGAATCGAACGACACGCCTGTCCAGCCGGACGAAGGCGACGAGCGCCAACACCGCCGCATCAAGAGCTTCGTGATGCGCGCCGGGCGCATGACCGAAGGCCAGCAACGCGGCCTGGACCAGGGCGCGCCGCTGTACGTGCTGCCGCTGGCCGATGCGCCGGTCGATTACGACCAGGTGTTCGGCCGCTCGGCGCCGCGCTCGCTGGAAATCGGTTTCGGCATGGGCCACTCGCTGCTGGAAATGGCCGCTGCTGCTCCAGAGCAGGATTTCATCGGTGTTGAAGTACACCGTCCGGGTGTCGGCGCGCTGCTCAATGGCGTGCTGACCCAAGGGCTGACCAACCTGCGGGTCTACGATTGCGACGCGATCGAAGTGCTCAACCGCTGCATCGCCGACAACAGTCTCGATCGCCTGATGCTGTTTTTCCCGGATCCGTGGCACAAGAGCCGCCACCACAAGCGCCGCATCGTCCAGGCCTCGTTCGCCGAACTGGTGCGCAGCAAGTTGAAGGTTGGCGGCATTCTGCACATGGCCACCGACTGGGAGCCGTACGCTGAGTACATGCTGGAAGTGATGAACGTCGCCCCGGGCTACCGCAACCTTGCCGAAGACGGCAAATGCGTCCCACGCCCGGCCGAACGCCCGATCACCAAGTTCGAACGCCGTGGCGAACGCCTTGGCCATGGCGTGTGGGATCTGAAGTTCGAAAAGATCGCTTAAGCATCACGCAAAAAAAACTGTGGGAGCGAGCCTGCTCGCGAAAGCGGTCTGACGTTCAACGATGATGTTGGATGTCAAGACGCCTTCGCGAGCAGGCTCGCTCCCACAATTGTTTTGTGTATGAGGAGATTACAGGGGGGCAAGAAATCGAGCGGGCACCTGCTCTGTCAACCAGACGCCATTTTCGGCCTGATAGAACTTGAAGCCCTGTTCTTCCATCTGCTTCGCGGCAACCTTCAGAACGACTGGCGTTCCGTAGCGTTGACCCACGGCCGACGCGGTGGCGATCTCGTCGGACAGATGCACCTGATGGCGTTGTCCTGGAATCAAGCCTTGTTCGTGGATCGAGTCGAGAAAACGCGTCGCTGTTCCGTGGTAGAGCGTTTGCGGTGGCTGTTTCTGCTCGAATTGCAGATCAACGCTTTTCGTCGAGTGGCCTTGAACAGCGCGTATACAGTGGCCATCAGCGGAAATCGTAAAACGCTTCTTGTCACTGCTGGTCACGACGTTTTCAATCAGCTCACGACTTAAATGCCTGCCATCACGCGCCGCGCCGCTGATCAGTGCTTCGATATTTGCCCAGCCTTCCGAATTCAGATTCAGTCCGATCGCCTGAGGCTCGTGACGCAACACGAAGCTAAGAAATTTGCTCGTCTCATCCAGTAGTTTTTTACTCATGAACTTCCCTTTCATTGCAATCAACTGTGGGAGCGAGCCTGCTCGCGAAAGCGGTCTGACGATCAACGATGATGTTGGATGTCGAGACGCCTTCGCGAGCAGGCTCGCTCCCACATTTCGTTTCGGGGTGCTTGCGGGGTCAGCGGCGGTCGGCGACGACGCCGATCAACACCAGTACCACCAGCAGCACCGGCGCCAGGCTGTAGTTGTTGAACTGGCTCAGGCCTTTGATCACCCACGGCGTGGCGTAGATCAGCGCGGCGCCGCTGCCGATCAGGCAGAGCAGGGCCATCAGGGGCACGCGCAGGGCGCCGGCGATGCTGCCCAGGCGTTGCTCGACCCAGCCTTTGAAGTCAGCGCCGAACAGCACCAGCAGGCAACCGACCAGCGCCAGGGCGATTTCCGAGAGATTGCTGCGGCTCCAGCGGGAGACGGTGGCCAGCAGGTCGAGTATCAAATCCATGCGTTTTCCCTTTGAGCTGAAGTCAGTTCAGAAATTGTTGCAGCAAATCGTTGAGGAACAGTTGGCCGCGTTCGGTCGCCGCCAGGCGTGACGGTTCGACCTGCAACAGGCCGCTTTGTTCGGCCTCGCGCCGGCCTTCGGCGAGGGTGTCCAGCGACAGGCCGGTGCGTTCCGGATACAGGCGCGATTCGACCCCGGCGGTCAGGCGCAGGGCGTTCATCAGGAACTCGAACGGCATCTCGTCATTGCTCAGCGATTTCTCGCCGGCCTGAAAGCTTTTCGCCGGGTTCAGATAATCCTTCGGCAGGCGGGTTTTCCATGTGCGCACGATGCGCCCGTCCGGGTGGCTCAACTTGCCATGGGCGCCGGCGCCGATGCCGATGAAGTCGCCAAAACTCCAGTAATTAAGGTTATGCCGCGCCGGTCGACCGGCCTGGGCATACGCCGACACTTCGTATTGCGCGTAACCGTGCTCGGCCAGCAGCGCCTGACCGGCTTCCTGAATGTCCCACAGGGTGTCGTCTTCCGGCAGCACTGGCGGCTGATTCCAGAACACCGTGTTCGGCTCCAGCGTCAGTTGATACCAGGAAATGTGCGTCGGCTTCAGCGCAATGGCCTGGCGCAGATCGCTCAGGGCATCGTCCAGCGACTGATCGGGCAAACCGTGCATCAAGTCCAGGTTGAAGTTATCGAACCCGGCCTGTCGCGCCATGCCCGCCGCACGCACGGCTTCGTCACCGTTGTGAATGCGGCCGAGGGCCTCAAGCTTTTCCTGCTGAAAGCTCTGGATACCGATCGACAGCCGATTGATCCCCAGCTTGCGATAGGCGACAAACTTCTCTTGCTCGAAGGAGCCCGGATTGGCCTCAAGGGTGATTTCGATGTCAGCGGCGAACGGGATGCGCTGTTCGACGCCCTTCAGCAAACGCCCGAGGGCTTCGGCGCTGAACAGGCTCGGCGTCCCGCCACCGAAGAAAATCGAAGTCAGCTCACGGCCATACACCGCATGCAGATCCTGATCGAGATCGGCCAGCAGCGCGTCGACGTATTCCTGCTCCGGCAGCACCGGGCTGGCGGTGTGCGAGTTGAAATCGCAATACGGGCATTTGCGCACACACCACGGAATGTGGATGTACAGCGCCAGCGGCGGCAGAGTTGGCAGCGGCGCCCGAGGCGAGGACGCGGCGCCGCCGATAATCAGCGACGACGCGGAAGAATCAGTGGTCATTTCAAGCCCAGACGCTGGCGCAGCAGATCCATTGCACGGGCGCGGTGGCTGATCTGGTTCTTGTCGGCCGGGCTGAGTTCGGCGCTGGACACGTCGCGCTCCGGCACCCAGAACAGCGGGTCATAACCGAAGCCGTGCTCGCCGCTGGCAGCGGTGAGGATGCGCCCGTGCCACAGGCCTTCGCAGAGAATCGGCAGCGGATCATCGGCGTGGCGTACCAGTGCCAGCACGCAGACGAACTGCGCGCCGCGCTCGGCTTGCGGTACGTCCTTCAGCGCATCGAGCAGTTTGGCGTTGTTCGCCGCATCGCCCTGGCCGTCGGCGTAACGCGCCGAGTAGATACCCGGCGCACCGTCAAGGAAATCCACCGCCAGCCCGGAATCATCGGCCAGTGCCGGCAGCCCGGAAATACGCGCGGCGTTGCGCGCCTTGAGAATCGCGTTCTCGACGAACGACAGGCCGGTTTCTTCCGGCTCGACCTTGCTCCATTCGCCAATCGAGCGCAGTTGCACCGAGTCGCCGAGCATGGCCTGAAGTTCTTTGAGTTTGCCGGCGTTATGGCTGGCCAGTACGAGCTGCTTGATGTTCATCATTCGCCGGGAAAGAGTTCTTGGTTGAAGTTGATGGTGTTGATCTTGTCGCCGTTCTGCACCTTGATTTCAAAGGTGCGGGTTTCCTGCTGCGGCACCGGGTACTGGGCGATGTAGTAGATCGCGCCCTGTTCGGTGACCTGGCGGAATTTCAGCGGCACGCTGTTGCTGGTCAGGTCCTTGACCGTGCCGGTGACGCTGGCGATCACCGGTTTGCCGTCCTTGACCACCGAAACATTGATCACGCCCTGGTTCTTGCTGCGGATCAGCTCGGCGGCCTTGGCGATGTCCGGTTGCAGGAACGTCGAGTTGAAGGTGTTGTAGTGCACCGTAATGTCGCCGAAGGTTTCCTTGCGCTCACCTTTGATGACGTCCGCCGCCATGGTGCTGGCGCTCAGGCAGGCGGTGAATAACAGCAACGCTAGACGGCTCATGTTCGTGCTCCTTCAAATGCCCTGGCTCAGACCGCGACTCGGGCGTCCGCCAACTGCGGACTGCTGACGCGGTAGATACCGATTTCACCTAACAGATTAGGCCATAGCTTACTGGCCCACCCGTGGCGGTGCTGTTGATCCACGGCAAGCCGATCAATGACCTTGGCGTCACGTTCGCGGCACAGCTCTTCGAAATCCTCGAAGGTGCAGAAGTGAATGTTCGGCGTGTTGTACCAGGTGTAAGGCAGGAATTCCGAGACCGGCATGCGGCCCTTGCTCGCCAGGTACCAGCGGCAGCGCCAGTGGCCGAAGTTGGGGAAGGTGATGATGCACTGACGGCCGACCCGGAGCATTTCGTCGAGGATCTTGTCCGGGTAATGCACCGCTTGCAGGGCCTGGGTCATGACGACGATGTCGAAACTGTTGCTGGCGAAGTTGCCCAGGCCTTTGTCCAGATCCTGCTCAATGACGTTGATGCCCTTAGCCACGCACTCGGCGATGTTGTCGGCGTCGTTTTCCAAGCCATAACCGGTGACGTTCTTGTTGTCGCGCAGCCAGGTCAGCAGCTCGCCGTCACCGCAACCCAAGTCGAGGACGCGGCTGCCGGCGGGGATCCATTCCTGGATGATTTCCAGATCAGCTCTCATGGCTTTCTCACAACGAAATGCGGTTCATGTAATTGCCGAACGCCTGCAAGTAACGCGGGATCGGAATCAGGAAGGCGTCGTGGCCCTGCGGTGCGTCAATTTCCAGATAACTGACGTCCTTGCGCGCGGCCATCAGCGCATCCACCAGTTCCCGCGAGCGCGCCGGGGAGAAGCGCCAGTCGGTGGTGAACGACATCACGCAGAACTTGGCTGTGGCGTTTTCGAAGGTTTTCGCCAGATCATCGTCGAAGTTCGCCGCCGGATCGAAGTAGTCCAGCGCCTTGGTCATCAGCAGATAGGTATTGGCGTCGAAGCGCCCGGAGAACTCTTCGCCCTGATAACGCAGATAGCTTTCGACCTGGAACTCGACACTGTGGAAGTCGTAGTTGAGCTTTTCACTCTTCAGGCCACGGCCGAATTTCTCACCCATGGAATCATCGGACAGATAGGTAATGTGGCCGACCATGCGCGCGAGCATCAGCCCGCGCTTGGGGATCACGCCGGCTTCCTGGAACGAGCCGCCGTGGAATTCCGGATCGGTGAGGATCGCCTGACGCGCGACTTCGTTGAAGGCAATGTTCTGCGCCGACAATTTAGGCGCCGAGGCGATGGCCAGGCAGTGCCGCACGCGATCCGGGTAGGTGATGGTCCATTGCAACGCCTGCATGCCGCCGAGGCTGCCGCCGATCACCGCTGCCCACTGGCCGATGCCGAGCAGGTCAGCCAGACGCGCCTGGCTGTGCACCCAGTCTTCCACGGTGAGCACCGGGAAATCGGCGCCGAACGGCTTGCCGGTCTCCGGGTTGATACTGCTCGGGCCGGTGGAGCCGTTGCAGCCGCCGAGGTTGTTCAGGCTGACCACGTAGAACTTGTTGGTGTCGATCGGCTTGCCGGGGCCGATGCAGCTGTCCCACCAACCGGGCTTGCGGTCGTCGACGCTGTGATAACCAGCGGCGTGATGATGACCGGACAGCGCGTGGCAGATCAGCACGGCGTTGCTCGCCTGGGCGTTCAGCGTGCCGTAGGTTTCATAAATCAGGTCATAAGCGGCCAGCGAACGGCCACAAGCCAGCGCCAGCGGTTCGCTGAAATGCGCGGTTTGCGGCGTTACCAGACCAACAGAATCGGCGGGAAAGGCAGTTGGCATCGACCCTGCTCTCGTTGAAATGAGGCGTAAGTCTAAAGACCGTGGGGGGTAGCGGCAAGCGGCCCTCACCCTAACCCTCTCCCGGAGGGAGAGGGGACTGACCGCGGCGATCTTCAGAGTGATGCTGACCTGAGATATCGAGTCGAACTCAGGCCTTGAAAACAACCCGATCGGCTCCCTCTCCCTCGGGAGAGGGCTGGGGTGAGGGGCGCAGGCGACGCCGACATCAAGACGAGCGCCCATCCCCCGACCTCACATCAGCAAACGCAGAATCTCCGGCATCATCGTCATCGCCGCCAGATTGTTGATCACCAGCATGTCGATCAATTTCAGCGCAAGGAAGGCGAAGATCGGCGACAGATCCAGGCCGCCGAGGTTCGGCAGGAAGCGGCGGAACGGTGCCAGCGCCGGCTCGCAGATCTGGTTGACCAGCTCAGCGCCCGGATTGTGGCTGCCCGGTGCGACCCACGACAGAATCACGCTGATGATCAGAGCGAAGAAGAAGATCTTCAGGAACAGCGCAGTGACGCCGATCAGCGACCAGATCAACAGTTGCAGCGGGTTTCCGGTGGTGCCGTAGGTCAGCAGCAGGGTCAGCGCCATCAGCAGCAGTTGCACCAGAATCGCCAGCACCAGCGACGACATGTCGAGGCCGAACAGGCTTGGGATGATCCGGCGCAAAGGCTTGAGCAGCGGCTGAGTGGCCTTGACCACGAACTGGCACAGCGGGTTGTAGAAGTTCGCCCGCACCAGTTGCAGGACGAAGCGCAGCAGCACGATCAGCAGGTACAGGCTGCCGAGGGTTTGCAGCACGTAAACCGCTGCGGTATTCAATCCGATCATGTAAGGCTCCTTTATTTGCCCAGTTGTTCGGCCATTTCGGCCGAGCGGTGCGCGGCGGCGCCGAGTGCGGTTTCAACCAGCGCTTCGAAGCCGCCAGCCTGGAATGATTTGATCGCAGCTTCCGTGGTGCCGTTTGGCGAGGTCACGCGGCGACGCAATTCGGCGGCGTCGACATCGCTGGATACCGCCATGTGCGCGGCGCCCAGAGCAGTCTGCACGGTCAGTTGCTCAGCGATCTCTTGTGGCAGGCCAAGTTTGACGCCGGCGGCGGTCATCGCTTCGATCAACAGGAAAAAATACGCCGGGCCGGAGCCGGACACTGCGGTGACCGCGTCCAGTTGCTGTTCTTCTTCCAGCCACAGGGCGATGCCGACGGCGGACAGCAGCTCTTCGGCTTGCTGACGCTGCTCGGCGGTTACTTCGCTGGTCGCGTACAAACCGCTGACACCCTGACGCAGCAGCGCCGGGGTGTTCGGCATGCAGCGCACGATTGGCTGTTCGCCGAGCCACGCGGTCATGCTCGCGCAGGTAATGCCGGCGGCGATCGACACCACCAGTTGATTCGGTTTCAGGCATGGGCGAATCGCCTCGCACACGGCTTTCATCGCCTGTGGCTTGACCGCCAGCACGATGACATCGACGCCGTCGATGGCCTGGGCGTTGTCAGCGAAGGTTTCGATGCCGTGTTCGGCGCTGACCTTGGCACGGGTGTCTTCGCCCGGATCGCTGGCGCGGATCTGCGCCGCTTCCAGACCTTTGGCGCGCAGGCCGCCAATCAGACTGGCCGCCATGTTGCCCGCACCGATAAACGCAATACGTATGTTGCTCATGTGTGGTCCTTATCTGGAAACGTTCAAGACTGGGAATAATCTCTGGCGCCAAACAGCGCGGTACCGATCCGCACCCAGGTGGCGCCTTGGGCAATGGCCGACTCGAGGTCGTGGCTCATGCCCATGGACAGTGTGTCGAGCGGCAGAGCGAGGCTCGCCTGCAATGTCTGCACGGCGGCGAAGGCAGCGTCCTGTTCAGCGCGCTCTTCGGTCGGCTCGGGAATCGCCATCAGTCCGCGCAATTTCAGCCGGGGCAGAGCGCTGATGGCCTCGGCCAGCGCTGGCAGATCGGCCGGGGTGCAACCGGATTTGCTCGCCTCGCCGCTGACATTGACCTGAATGCAGATGTTCAGGGGCGGCAGTTCGGCCGGGCGCTGCTCGGACAGGCGTTGGGCAATTTTCAGACGATCCACGGAGTGCACCCAGTCGAAATGCTCGGCAATCGCGCGAGTCTTGTTCGATTGAATGGGGCCGATGAAGTGCCAGATCAAGGGCAGGTCGGCCAGCTCCAGCTGTTTGCCCAAGGCTTCCTGCAAGTAGTTCTCGCCGAAGTCGCGCAGCCCGGCGGCATAGGCTTCACGCAGGGCCTGGGCGGGTTTGGTCTTGCTCACGGCGAGCAAATGGATGCTGTTTTCGTCGCGGTGCGCAGCTTTCGCCGCTGCCTGGATGCGCGAACTAACCTGAAGAATGTTGTCTGCTATCGTGGACATCAAGAGGCGCCGGCGGTCTGTAGGTTCGCGGCATTCTACTGGAATTGAGGGACGCTATGGATATCACTGAACTGCTGGCCTTCAGCGCCAAACAGGGCGCTTCCGACCTGCACCTGTCGGCCGGCCTGCCGCCGATGATCCGTGTCGATGGCGACGTGCGACGGATCAATCTGCCGGCGCTGGATCACAAGCAAGTGCACGAGCTGATCTACGACATCATGAACGACACCCAGCGCATCGAATTCGAGAAAAATCTGGAAACGGATTTTTCCTTCGATGTACCCGGCGTGGCGCGCTTTCGGGTCAATGCATTCAACCAGAACCGTGGCGCCGGCGCCGTGTTCCGCACCATTCCGTCGAAAGTGCTGAGTATGGAAGACCTCGCCATGGGCGATGTTTTCCGCAAGATCACCGATGCGCCGCGCGGGCTGGTGCTGGTCACCGGGCCGACCGGCTCCGGCAAATCGACCACGCTGGCGGCGATGATCGATTACCTCAACACCCATCGCCATCACCACATCCTCACCATTGAGGATCCCATCGAGTTCGTCCATGAATCGCGCAAATGCCTGATCAATCAGCGCGAAGTCCATCGCGATACGCGCAGCTTCGCCACCGCACTGCGTTCGGCCTTGCGTGAAGACCCGGACGTGATTCTGGTCGGCGAAATGCGTGATCTGGAAACCATTCGCCTGGCGCTGACCGCCGCCGAGACCGGGCATCTGGTGTTCGGCACCCTGCACACGACCTCGGCGGCGAAGACCATCGACCGCGTGGTCGACGTGTTCCCCGGCGACGAGAAGTCGATGGTCCGTTCGATGCTGTCGGAGTCGTTGCTGGCGGTGGTGTCGCAGACGTTGATCAAGAAGATCGGCGGCGGGCGGGTGGCAGCTCATGAAATCATGCTCGGGACATCGGCGATCCGTAACCTGATCCGCGAGGACAAGGTGGCGCAGATGTATTCAGCGATTCAGACCGGTGGGTCGTTGGGGATGCAGACACTCGATATGTGCCTCAAAGATCTGGTGACCAAGGGCCTGATCAGCCGCGAGCATGCGCGAGAGAAAGCGCGTACGCCGGATAATTTTTGAGGGAGTGATCGTTCCCACGCTCTGCGTGGGAATGCAGCCCGGGACGCTCTGCGTCCCTGCCGAAGCGGACGCGGAGCGTCCATTGAGTCATTCCCACGCGGAGCGTGGGAACGATCGGCATGGTGTTAGCGCTGGACTACGCGCAGTTGCTGTTGTTCTTTCGGCAACACGCGTTTGGCGACGACGTAATGCTTTTCCCAGTACGGCTTGTTCAGCGTGTCAATGCTCACCGCTTTGCCCCGGCGCGGGGCGTGGATGAAGCGGTCGTTGCCCAGGTAGATGGCAACGTGATTGACCCGACGGCTCTTGATGTTGAAGAAAATCAGATCGCCCGGCTTCAGATCCTTGCGCTCGACTTTCTCGCCGTGACCGCTGGCCATGGCGTTGGAGGTGCGTGGCAGGTCGAACGTAGCGTCGTTGAACGCGTATTTCACCAGGCCGCTGCAATCGAAGCCTTTACTTGGGCTGCTGCCGCCCCAACGATAAGGTGTACCGAGGACGTTTACCGCACGGCTCAGCACATTGCTGCTTTCCTTGCTCGCCATCGGTGGCACCAGCTTGCTGCGGCTCTTGCTGCTCAGCGTGGTGGTCTTGCTCTTGCTGCTTTTGCTCGAGGGAGCCGAAGCATGGGATTTAGGGGTGAAGCCGTTGACGTTGGGAAGACGTTGCTCACGATTGGTGGCGTGGGCGGCCAGTGGCATTAATAGGCAAATAGTCAGCCATGTCTTGAAAAATGGTCGCATTAGGCGTGGCTCATAAGTGATAGCGCGCAACTTTATAACAGCTTTTTTTGCCGTTCCGAGGCCGTTCATCGATTCATTCCGCCGGCTACGGAACCAAAAACGCTCAAAAAGTACGCAATTGTCCGACAGAAGTCAGGTTCTACAAGGGTTTCGCGCTAGCAACGGTAACATTTGCCATACGTCGGCCACCTGTAAAAAAGTCACAAAGAAATGAAGAATATTTATCTATCGAGTGCAATGAGGTCTTAATGAACAGCTATCAGCTACCCCGCGTGAAAGAAAAAGACACTCACAGCAAAGTTATCGGCTACCTGCTGTGGATTTTCGGATTCACCGGCGCGCACCGCTTTTACTACGGCAAACCGGTGACCGGGACGATCTGGTTCTTCACCTTCGGTTTGCTGGGGATTGGCTGGCTGATCGACCTGTTTCTGATCCCGGCGATGGATCGCGAAGCGGATTTGCGCTTTGCTGCCGGGCCGATCGAGTACAACGTCGCGTGGATTCTGCTGACCTTCCTCGGTGTGTTCGGCGTGCACCGGATGTATCAGGGCAAATGGATCAGCGGCTTGCTGTATCTGCTGACCGGCGGGTTGTTCTTTATTGGCGTGCTGTATGACTTCTGGACGCTGAACGATCAGGTGTCGGTGCGCAACGCGCAGAATCGGGGCGCCTTTCAGTAAGCTTTCGCGAGCAGGCTCGCTCCCACAGGAATCATCGCAATACCTGTGGGAGCGAGCCTGCTCGCGAAGGGGTCAACTGGCTATCAAGCCTGGTGCGTAATCCGCCCATCCACCAGCGTATAGCGCACCACGCCCGGCAGACTATGCCCGATGAACGGGCAGTTCTCGCCCTTCGACAGCCATTGTTCACCGGCCACCGTGGATGACTTCGGATCGAACAGCACGATATCCGCCGCACCGCCCACCGCCAGTTTGCCCGCCGGCAGGCGCAGCGCTTCGGCCGGGCCTGCGCTGAGACGTGCCAGCAGCGTCGGCAGATCGAGCAAACCATCCTCAACCAGCGTCATCCCCAGCGGAAGCAGCAACTCAACACTGCTGATGCCCGGCTCGGTGGCGCCGAACGGGGCCAGTTTGGCGTCGCGCTCGTGGGGCTGGTGATGGCTGGAAATGGCCGAGACCACCCCGGACTTCACAGCTTCACGCAGGCCATCGCGATCGGCGCGGGTGCGCAGCGGCGGTTGCACGTGATAGAGGCTGTTGAAGTCGATCAGCGCTTCGTCAGTCAGGATCAGCTGATACAACGCAACATCCGCCGTTACCTTCAAGCCACGGGCCTGCGCCTGGGCAATCAGCGCCACACCGCGCGCACTGGTCAACTGGCTGAAATGCGCACGTACGCCGGTTTGCTCGACCAGCAGCAGATCGCGAGCCAGCGCCACGGTTTCCGCCGTCTCCGGAATCCCCGGCAGGCCAAGGAAACTGGCGACCGCGCCTTCGTGGGCCAGACCGCCCTCGGCCAGATCGTGATCCTGCGAGTTGAAGATCACCGTCAGGTCGAAAGTAGCCGCATATTCCAGCGCCCGGCACAGGGTGCGGCTGTTGCGGAAGCTCTCCAGACCGTTGCCGAACGCCACGCATCCGGCGTCGCGCAAGGCCACCAGTTCGGCCAATTGCTCACCGTCGAGACCTTTGCTCAGCGCGCCGATCGGGAACACCTTGGTGTTGCCGGCTTCGCGGGCGCGGTCGAGGATCAGTTCGGCGACGGCTGAGGTGTCGAGCACCGGTCTGGTCTTCGGTGGGCAGCACAGGCTGGTCACGCCACCGGCAGCGGCGGCGCGGGTTTCGCTGACGATCGAGCCTTTGCGGCTGTAACCCGGCTCGCGCAGGGCAACATTGAGATCGACCAGACCAGGTGCGGCGACCAGACCTTGGGCATCGATGGTTTCTACTGCGCTGAAACCGGCCGGGGCGGCGCCGAGGGCGACGATCTTGCAGGCTTCAACGTGGATGTCGGTGATTTGATCCAGGCCGCTGCTGGGATCGATAACGCGTGCGCCGAGAATGCTGAACTTCACTGGGCGTTCTCCTGCTCGAATTGGCGCTGGGCGGTCTGCCCGCTCATGGCCATGGACAGCACGGCCATACGAATCGCGATGCCGTAGGTCACTTGATTGAGGATCACCGAGTGCGGGCCGTCGGCCACCGCCGACTCGATCTCCACACCACGGTTGATCGGCCCCGGGTGCATGACGATGCAATCGGGTTTGGCTCCGGCCAGACGTGCGGTGGTCAGGCCGAACAGGCGATAGAACTCGCCTTCGCTGGGCAGCAGGCCGCCGGTCATGCGCTCACGTTGCAGGCGCAGCATGATCACCACGTCGACGTCCTTGAGGCCTTCAGCCATGTCGGTGTAGACCTTGACGCCGTATTGCTCGATGCCGATCGGCAGCAGGGTTTTCGGCGCGATCACGCGGATGTCCGGGCAGCCGAGGGTTTTCAGCGCGAGCATGTTCGAGCGCGCCACCCGCGAATGCAGGATGTCGCCGACGATCGCCACCGAGAGGTTTTCGAAACCGCCCTTGTGCCGACGGATGGTGAGCATGTCGAGCATGCCTTGGGTCGGGTGCGCATGCCGGCCGTCGCCGCCGTTGATGATCGCCACTTGCGGGCAGACATGCTCGGCGATGAAGTGCGCCGCACCGGAGTCGCCGTGGCGCACGACAAACATGTCGGCGGCCATGGCCTCAAGGTTGCGCAGGGTATCGAGCAGCGTTTCGCCCTTGCTCGCCGACGATGTCGACACGTTCAGGGTAATCACGTCCGCCGACAGCCGCTGGGCCGCCAGTTCAAACGTGGTGCGGGTGCGCGTGGAGTTTTCGAAGAACACGTTGCACACGGTCTTGCCGCGCAGCAACGGGACCTTCTTCACCGCCCGGGCGCCGACTTCAAGGAACGAGTCGGCAGTGTCGAGGATTTCCGTCAGCAACTCGCGGCGCAGGCCGTCGAGCGAGAGGAAGTGGCGCAGCTGGCCCTGATCATTGAGCTGCAGCGGGCGCTTGGTATCTAGAGGCGTCATCGCGAGGGGGACTCTCAATAGGGCGGATTAAAGGGTGACGTCTTGCAGTTCGAGCGTCAGCGGCTCGGGGCCGGACAACTTGACCCGCTGGTTGCCGGCCAGGGTCAGGGTGGCGCCGACCACGTTCGGGCGGATCGGCAACTCGCCGGCGTCCAGGTCCAGCAGGCAGACCAGGGTGACGCTGGCCGGGCGGCCGTAATCGAACAATTCATTCATGGCGGCGCGGATAGTCCGACCGCTCATCAGCACGTCGTCGATCAGCACCAGATGCTGGCCTTCGATCTCGAAGGGCAGGGCGGACGGGCGCACTTGCGGGTGCAGGCCGTTCTGGCTGAAGTCATCGCGATAGAAGGACACATCCAGCGTGCCCAGTGGCGCATCGCTGTTCAGTTCCTTGAGCAGCGCCTGCGCGACCCAGATGCCGCCGGTGCGGATGCCGATGTAACGCGGTTCGCTGATGTCACGCTGGGCAAGGTGCGCCTTGAGGCGGGTCGCCATCTGGCTGATCAGATCGGCGGGATTGGGCAGGCTCATGGTTGCTCCTTCGTGAATCCGCGCTGCGTCCTGCCGGACGAAGCTCGGTTTATAACCAAAAGAAAAGCGCCGAAGCGCTTGTCAGGATTCAAACAATGCAGTGTTTTCATCGAGCCAGCCCTGCAGCAGCAGGGCGGCGGCGATGGCGTCCACCGGGTTGTCGCGGTAACTGCCTCTCTGCCCGCCACGCACCAGTCGCTCGCCCTTGGCTTCGAAAGTGGTCAGGCGTTCGTCGTGGGTATAGAAGGGCAGGTTGTAGCGGCCGTTGAGGCGGCGGGCGAATTTCTCGGCGCGCACGCACATGTCACTGGGCGTGCCGTCCATGTTCAGCGGCAGGCCGACCACGACGGCGTCGGGTTTCCATTCCTTTATCAGCGCTTCGACCTGATCCCAGTTCGGCACGCCATTCTGTGCTTTGAGGGTGCACAGCTCGCGGGCCTGGCCGGTGATGACCTGGCCGACCGCGACGCCGATCTGTTTGGTGCCGTAGTCGAAGCCGAGAATCAGGCGCAGGGCCATCAGGCGTGACCTGCCTGGCTGGTGAGCAGATTGAGATCGATGCCCAAGTGCCGCGCTGCCGCTTCCAGGCGCAATTCGCTGCGGGTGTTGAACAGTATGTCGGCGTTGAAAGGGCAGGTCAGCCAGGCGTTGTCGGCCAGTTCGGCTTCCAGTTGCCCGGCTTCCCAGCCGGCGTAACCGAGGGTGATCAGGCTCTGCGCGGGGCCGACGCCGTCAGCGATGGCGAACAGCACGTCCTGCGAAGTCGACAGGGCCAGGTCGCCGTCCAGCTGCGCCGTGGCCTGGAAGGTCTGGCCCGCCGGGTGCAGGACGAAACCGCGATCGGTCTGCACCGGCCCGCCGATGAAGATCGGCACATCCTGGCAGCGTGCCGGCGGCTCGATGTCCGGGCGCAACTGTTCGAGGATGTCGGCCAGGTTCAAGTCTTGCGGCCTGTTGACCACCAGCCCCATCGCGCCATTGGCCGTGTGCTCGACGATGTAGGTCAAGGTGTGGGCAAAGTTCGGGTCGGCCATGTGTGGCATGGCGATCAGGAAGTGATGCTTGAGGTAGCTGGGGCTGACGTTTTTCATGAGCGCTAGTGTGGCGTCGCAAGGGCGAACTGACAAGCTGAGGCTTTAAAAGATCGCAGCCTTCGGCAGCTCCTACAGGGTGTACGCAGGCCCACTGTAGGAGCTGCCGAAGGCTGCGATCTTTTGATTTTGCTCTTAATTGCTTGAGAGCTTGTCGCCCCGGGCAAATTTCCAGGTGCGAATGATTTCCAGGCGGTCGATGTCCGACAGATCGCCGGTAAACGGTGCAAACGGCGCGGCCAGGCGGACGATGCGCTGCGCGGCCTGATCGAGCAGCGGCTGGCCGGAGGATTCGAGCACCAGCACCTCATACAGCGAACCGTCGCGGTTGATCGAGACCATCAGGCGCAAATTGCCGTAGATCTGCTTGCGCCGTGCTTCTTCGGGGTAGTTGAGGTTGCCGATGCGCTCGACCTTCTTGCGCCAGTCGTCCTTGTACCAGGCGCCCTTGTCGCGCATGGTCGAGGCCGCGCTCAAGCGGTGGATGCGCGGGCGCTTGGCGTACAGCTGTTGTTCCTTGGCCAGCTCTGCTTCGAGGCTGGCGATGTCGCTGGACAACTGCGAGCTGTCGAACACCGGCGCGTCGACGGTCGGTTTGACTTCGGTTTTGCTTTCTTCTTTCTTGGTCGGCGCCTTTTTCGGTTTCGGCGCAACGGTGGTCACCGCTGCCTTCGGGGCGGCTTCCTGCACCACTGGCTTGGCGGCGGGCGGCGGGGTGACCTTTTTGACCTGATTGTCCTGGAATGGCGCGACTTCGGTGGTCTTGGGCAGGGCTTTCTTGTCCAGCGTGCCGCTGCCTTCCTGGTTTTCCTGAGCGAGAAAATCTGCCTTTTCCGGCTTCTTCTCGGCCTTGAAGGTGGCCAGGGTGATTTCCAGGGTTTTGCTGATCTGCTGCGGCTCGACCATGGTGAAGCCGACGCCGAGCAGCAGCGCCAGGTGAATCAGCGCCGCGAGAAACAGGGTAAAACCGAGGCGATCGGCCGGGCGCACGCCACGATGGGCGAGTTCAGCGGGCAGATCGGACGGGAGGGTCATGACAAGAAAACCAACATCGCGTTTTTCAGAGGCTGCGCATGATAACGCAATGTTGGTTTCGCGCCTTGGGCTTCACGCTTCAAGCGACAGGCTGCATGTGACGTACATCAAGCTTGTGGCTTTTTGCCGGCCGCTTGCAGCTTTTTATCGATCGCATCCATCAGCATGCCGCCGATATCAGTGCCGAACGCATTGTCGATTTCGCGGATGCAGGTCGGGCTGGTGACGTTGATTTCGGTCAGGTGCTCGCCGATCACGTCGAGGCCGACGAACAGCAGGCCTTTCTCGCGCAGGGTCGGGCCGACCTGGGCGGCGATCCAGCGATCCTTCTCGGTCAGCGGACGCGCTTCGCCACGGCCACCGGCGGCGAGGTTGCCACGGGTTTCGCCCAGCGCCGGAATCCGCGCCAGGCAGTAATCCACCGGCTCGCCATCGATCATCAGAATGCGCTTGTCGCCGTCGACGATCGCCGGCAGGTAACCCTGAATCATGATCTGCTGCTTGCCGTGCAGGGTCAGGGTTTCGAGGATCACCGAGAGGTTCGGGTGGCCGGCGGTGTGGCGGAAGATCGACGAACCGCCCATGCCGTCCAGCGGCTTGAGGATCACGTCACCGTGATGATCGGCGAACTCACGCAATACGTCCGGGCGGCGGCTGACGATGGTCGGCGGCGTGCACTGCGGAAACAGCGTGGCGAACAGCTTTTCATTGCAGTCGCGCAGGCTCTGCGGCTTGTTCACCACCAGCACGCCGGCGGCTTCGGCCTGTTCCAGCAAGTAAGTGGAGTAGACGAACTCCATGTCGAACGGCGGATCCTTGCGCATCAGGATCACGTCCAGGTCGCTCAGCAGCTTGTCCTGTTCGGCGTCCAGCTCGAACCATTTGTCCGGGTTGGCGAAGACTTTCAGCGGGCTCATCCGCGCCCGCGCCTGGCCTTCGGCCTGATACAGGTCTTTCTGTTCCATGTAGAACAGTTCCCAGCCACGCTTCTGCGCGGCCAGCAGCATGGCCAGCGAGCTATCCTTTTTATAGGAGATGCTGGCGATAGGGTCCATGACAATCCCGACGCGAACGCTCATTGGGTTTTCCTCGAAATTTGGCTACCGGATCGGTATTGAAAAAGTGCCGCCAGAGTGGCGCCGGGCGGGTTTCGGGTCAAGGAAAAACCCGTCGATAGATTGCATCTGGAGACTGTGCTAAAAAGGCTGGCAGATCGCGCCGCCCCATGGGTTTCAAGGGTTTCAGGCCATTATTCACAGCAAAACGGACAATTTGATTCGCAAAGGCGACGGTAGAACCCTCTTATGGAACAGCAGTCCAGCGCCTTGAAGGTCATGGTGATCGACGACTCGAAAACGATTCGCCGCACCGCCGAAACATTGTTGAAGAATGTCGGTTGCGAAGTGATCACCGCCATCGACGGTTTCGATGCGCTGGCGAAGATTGCCGACCACCATCCCGGGATCATCTTTGTCGACATCATGATGCCGCGTCTGGACGGTTATCAGACCTGCGCCCTGATCAAGAACAACAGCGCCTTCAAGGCGACGCCGGTGATCATGCTGTCGTCCAGGGACGGTCTGTTCGACAAGGCCAAGGGGCGGATTGTCGGCTCTGATCAATTTCTGACCAAGCCGTTCAGCAAAGAAGAACTGCTCAACGCGATCCAGGCCCATGTTCCGGGCTTCGCCGCCGTTTTGCCGCAGTAAGACACGCACAGTGACGCTCGGCCAGCGGGCCGGCAGTCGACCAGAAAAATGGGGAAGACCATGGCACGTATCCTGATCGTCGATGATTCGCCGACTGAAATGTACAAACTCACCGGCATGCTCGAAAAGCACGGCCATGAAGTGCTCAAGGCCGAGAACGGCGCCGACGGCGTGGCCCTGGCCCGTCAGGAAAAACCTGACGCGGTACTGATGGACATCGTCATGCCCGGTCTCAACGGTTTTCAGGCGACCCGGCAGTTGACCAAGGATGCCGATACCAGCCACATCCCGGTGATCATCATCACCACCAAGGATCAGGAGACCGACAAGGTCTGGGGCACCCGCCAGGGCGCCAAGGATTACCTGACCAAACCGGTCGACGAAGACACCCTGATCAAGACCCTGAACAACGTACTCAACGGCTGATCGCGCGATCATGAACGAATCGCTGACCGCGTTCGAACTGCTCTGGCAGATCGACCAGCGCTGCCGCCTGCTGGCAGCGGACCTGCCGTCGCAAGCGGCGCGCCCGGATCGCTGGAGCGGCATCGGCTTTCGCCTCGGCGAACATTGGTATGTGGCGCCGATGGGCGAAGTCAGCGAAGTCCTGCATGAACCGCGCTTCACCCAGTTGCCCGGGGTCAAGCCGTGGGTCAAGGGTGTCGCCAATCTGCGCGGGCGGCTGCTGCCGATCATGGACCTGTGCGGCTTCTTCGGCCATGAGCTGTCGCCGCTGCGCAAACAACGGCGGGTATTGGTGGTGGAACATGAAGACGTGTTCGCCGGGGTAATGGTCGACGAAGTCATCGGCTTGCAGCATTTCGAACAGGGCAGTTTCGAGCCGCTGTCGATCAGCAAGCGCCAGGGCTCCAAGGCCGAATTCGTCAAAGGCTATTTCCGCCGTGAACAGAACTGGCGGGTGTTCAGCCTGTTCGCACTGGCCAGGTCTCCGGTGTTCATGGGTGTGGCTCTGTAGCACGAACAGCAGAACCCATGTGGACGCGGGCCATGTGGCGAGGGGTTTATCCCCGTTGGGTCGCGCAGCGGCCCCAAAAACTGCAATGCCTGACACCGTCAGCGCATGCGATATTTTTGCGACTGCTTCGCAGCCGAACGGGGATAAATCCCCTCGTCACAAGGCTCGCTCCCACAAGGGCCATGGCAGGTTTCATAGGCGAGGACCGATGACAAAAGCAAAAACAGGCAAGTCGGCGGAAGCATCGCGCAGTCGCGCACAGATCATCGTGCTGTTTATCGCACTGATCGTGTTCATCATGCTGCTGTTCGCCAACTTCGCGTACCTCAACACCCAGGCGAACTACGACAAGCAGTACATCGGCCATGCCGGCGAACTGCGCGTGCTTTCGCAACGCATTGCCAAGAACGCCACCGAAGCGGCGGCGGGCAAGGCTGCGGCGTTCAAACTGCTCAGTGATGCGCGCAACGATTTTGCCCAGCGCTGGGGCTACCTGAAGAAGGGTGACCCGAACACCGGCCTGCCACCGGCACCCGTCGCGGTGCGCCCGGAAATGCGCGCGGTGCAGATGGACTGGGAGCGCCTGTTGAAAAACACCGATGCGATCCTCAGCAGCGAACAGACCGTGCTGTCGCTGCATCAGGTCGCCGCAACGCTGGCCGAAACCGTACCGCAGTTGCAGATCGAGTACGAAAAAGTCGTGGAAATCCTGCTCCAGCGCGGCGCTCCGGCGGCGCAGGTGGCGATGGCGCAACGGCAGTCGCTGTTGGCTGAACGCATTCTTGGCGCGGTCAACACCGTGCTCGCCGGTGACGAAAACTCACAGCAGGCCGCCGACGCCTTTGGCCGCGATGCCGCGCGTTTCGGCCTGGTGCTCAACGGCATGTTGCAAGGCAACCCGGCGCTGAAAATCAGCCAGGTCGAAGACCGCGACGCCCGTGCGCGTTTGAGCGAAATTTCCGAGCTGTTCCAGTTCGTTTCCGGCTCCGTGGACGAAATCCTCGAAACCTCGCCTGAGCTGTTCAAGGTGCGCGAGTCGGCCAGCAACATCTTCACCCTGTCGCAAACCCTGCTCGACGAAGCCTCGCATCTGGCCACCGGGTTCGAGCATCTGGCCGGCGGGCGCAACACCGACACCATTGGCGGCTATGTGCTGGGCTTGCTGGCGCTGGCCTCGATCATCCTCATCGGTCTGGTCATGGTCCGCGAAACCAATCGCCAATTGCGTGAAACCGCCGAGAAGAACGAGCGCAACCAGAACGCGATCATGCGCCTGCTCGACGAAATCGAAGACCTCGCCGATGGCGACCTCACCGTGACCGCTTCGGTGACCGAAGACTTCACCGGCACCATCGCCGACTCGATCAACTATTCCGTCGACCAATTGCGTGATCTGGTGGCGACCATCAACCTCACCGCCGGCCAGGTTGCCGCCGCTGTGCAGGAAACCCAGGCCACCGCCATGCATCTGGCCCAGGCCTCTGAGCAACAGGCCCAGCAGATTTCCGAAGCCTCGACAGCCATCAGCGACATGGCCGAGTCCATCGATCAGGTCTCGGCCAACGCTGCCGAATCGTCGGCGGTGGCCGAGCGTTCCGTGGAAATCGCCAACAAAGGCAACGAGGTGGTGCACAACACCATCCACGGCATGGACAACATCCGCGAACAGATTCAGGACACCGCCAAGCGCATCAAACGCCTCGGCGAGTCGTCCCAGGAAATCGGCGACATCGTCAGCCTGATCGATGACATCGCCGACCAGACCAACATCCTCGCCCTCAACGCGGCGATCCAGGCGTCGATGGCCGGTGATGCCGGGCGCGGTTTTGCCGTGGTTGCCGACGAAGTGCAGCGCCTGGCCGAACGTTCGTCCGCCGCGACCCGGCAGATCGAAACCCTGGTGCGGGCGATTCAGGCCGACACCAACGAAGCGGTGATTTCCATGGAGCAGACCACCACCGAAGTGGTGCGCGGCGCGCGACTGGCGCAGGATGCCGGTGTGGCCCTGGAAGAAATCGAAGGCGTGTCCAAGACCCTCGCGGCGCTGATCCAGAGCATTTCCAACGCGGCGCAGCAGCAGACCTCTTCGGCCGGACAGATCTCGCTGACGATGAATGTGATCCAGCAGATCACCTCGCAAACTTCGTCGGGGTCCACGGCCACCGCCGAGAGCATCGGCAACCTGGCGAAAATGGCCAGTCAGTTGCGCCGTTCGGTGTCCGGTTTCACCTTGCCGGCGGCGACAGATAAAGCGTGAGTGGAGTGGTTATGGGTGATCGGCACGACTACGTGGCCCTGGAATGGGTCAAGGGCGAAATTGCCGAAACGCTGAAGCTGGCGCATCAGGCGATCGAGGCCGTGCTTGACGATCCGCAGGCCTTCCCCGGGCTGGACGAGTGCCTGGCCTACATTCATCAGGTCCACGGCAGCCTGCAAATGGTCGAGTTCTACGGCGCAGCGTTGCTTGCCGAAGAAATGGAGCATCTGGTCGAAGCCCTGCAACATCAACGCGTGCCACACCGCGACGAAGCCTTGCACCTGATGCTGCAAGCCTTGGGGCAACTGCCGCTTTACCTCGACCGCGTGCAGAGCGCCCGCCGCGACCTGCCGTTGGTGGTGTTGCCGCTGATCAACGACCTGCGCAGCGCCCGTGGTGAAAGCCTGCTGGCGGAAACCAGCCTGTTCAGCCCGCCACTGCCCGAGCTGGCGCCGCTCGGCGACGGGGCACTCGCCGCGCTGGAACCGCCCGATCTGCCGAACGTACTGCGCAAACTGCGGCAGATGCTGCAAATGGCTCTGGTCGGTCTGCTGCGCGAACAGGACGACCAGACGCACCTTGGCTATCTGGCCAAAGTCTTCAGCCGTCTCGAAGCACTGAGCGGCGATGCGCCGTTGAGCCCTTTGTGGCAAATCGCCTCGGCATTGGTCGAGGGCATGCGCGAGGGCGTCATCGCCAACAGTCCGGCGCTGCGCAGCCTGTTCAAGGACGCCGACCAAGAGCTCAAGCGCCTGCTCGAGCAGGGCATCGTCGGGCTCAATCAACCGGCGCCGGCCGAGCTGCTGAAAAGCCTGTTGTTCTATATTGCCAAAGCCGAACATCCCACCGGGCAGATGCTGACCATGAAAGATCACTACTCCCTGGACGACGCGTTGCCCGACAGCGCGATGGTCGATGAAGAACGCGCGCGCCTCGCCGGCCCCGACCGCGATGCCATGCGCTCGGTGCTGGCGGCGCTGTGCGAAGAGCTGGTGCGGGTCAAGGAGCGCCTCGATCTGTTCGTGCGCAGTGACCGCCAGCACGCTTCGGATCTGGACAGCCTGCTCGCGCCGCTGCGACAGATCGCCGACACCCTCGCGGTACTGGGTTTCGGCCAGCCGCGCAAAGTCATCATCGACCAACTGGCAGTGGTGCTCAGCCTCGCCCAAGGCCAGCGCGAACCGAAC
The DNA here is from genome assembly GCF_900187595.1 of Pseudomonas sp. Irchel 3F6. NCBI lineage: Bacteria > Pseudomonadati > Pseudomonadota > Gammaproteobacteria > Pseudomonadales > Pseudomonadaceae > Pseudomonas > Pseudomonas sp. Irchel 3F6. The sequence goes on from NZ_FYDP01000004.1 coordinate 409,696, forward strand.
GACGCGATTCTCATGGACGTCGCCGGGGCCTTGCTCTACGTCGAAGCGACGCTGGCCGGCATGGTCGGCACGGTGGAGACGCAAAGCGCCGAAGACGCGCGCCTGCCGACCACCGACCTGACGCAGATCCATCAGATCGTAATCAAGGAAGCGCGCATCTGCCTGCAACAGGCCAAGGACATGATCGTCGATTACATCGACGCCGATTGGGACCGCCAGCATCTGCAACCGCTGCCCGAACTGCTGACGCAGGTGCGCGGCGCGCTGGCGATGATTCCGCTGGCCCGTGCGGCGAGTCTGGTCGAGGCCTGCAACGGTTTCATTCGCGAGCATTTGATGCTCGATGCCCACGAACCGGGCTGGGAACAACTCGATCATCTGGCCGATGTGATCAGCAGCCTCGAGTATTACCTCGAACGCCTTGGCGACGACCCGCAGGCGCCCGCCGAGCATCTGCTCGATGTCGCGCAAAACAGCCTCGCCAGCCTCGGCTTCTTCGCTAACGAGCAGCCCGGCGAAGCGCAAGTGCCGGTGCTTGATGAGGTACTCAGCCCCAGCGAAGCGCAGCTCATGCAGAATCTGCAAACCCTTGACGACCCTGACGTCGTGCAGTCGCTCGCCGAGGTGCTGGCCAGCCCGGTGTCGGCGCTCAACCCGCCGGCGCGCAACACCCCTGACAGCCTGATGCCGCCGCCGACCGATGAAGAACCGGTCGACGATGAACTGCGCGAAGTATTCCTCGAAGAGACCGACGAAGTCCTCGCGGTCCTCCACGAATACCTGCCGCGCTGGAGCGCCAATCCCCAGGACCGCGCCGCCCTGATTGAGCTGCGTCGGGCCTTCCATACCTTGAAGGGCAGCGGGCGCATGGTCCGCGCGTTGGTCCTTGGCGAACTGGCCTGGGCCGTGGAAAACCTGCTCAACCGCGTGCTCGAACAAAGCGTCGAGCCCGGCGCAGTGCTGCGCCAATTGCTCGGCGACACGCTGTTGCTGCTGCCCGAGCTGATCAACGAATTCGCCACCCAGCGTCAGCGCCAGCGCAACGATGTCGACCAACTCGCCGCCCGGGCCCACGCGTTGGCCAAAGGCGATGAACCGCTGGCTGCCGAAGACACCGACGACGTCGCCGCGCTCGATCCGCTGCTGCTGGAAATCTTCCGCAAAGAAGCCGAAACCCACCTCGCCAGCCTCAACCGTTTCCTCGATCAGGCCGCCGAACGGGTGCCGTTGCCGGCCAGCGACGAGCTGCAACGGGCGCTGCACACGCTCAAGGGCAGTGCCTCGATGGCCGGCGTATTGCCGATGGCCGAACTGGCGGCTTCGCTGGATCAACTGGCCCGCGAGTTCAAGGCGCACCAGTTGCCGCTGGATCTGGACGAGGTCGAACTACTGCTCGAAGCCGAGGGCTTGTTCCGCGTCGGCCTGCGTCAGCTCAAACACGATCCGCTGGCGCCGATTGTCGGTGCGCAGTCGCTGATCAAACGCACCGAGGCGCTGCTCGCCGAGCGCCTGCAAGCCAGCTCCGATGGCGCTGACAGCGGCCTGCGCCTCAAGCGCGATCCGCAACTGATCAACAACTTCCTCGCCCAGGGCATGGACATCCTCCTCGACGCCGAAAACCTCTTGCAGCGCTGGCAGCAACACCCCGGCGAGCGCCAGGAACTCAGCGCCTTGCTCGATGAACTGACCACCCTCGGCGAAGGCGCGCACCTTGCCGATCTGCTGGCGGTCGATGGCCTCTGCGAAGCTTTGCTCGACCTGTATGGCGCGGTGGAAGAAAGCAGCCTGGCGGTCAGTGAGCGGTTTTTCCACGAGGCGCAACTGGCCCACGAAGCGCTGATCAACATGCTCGACGAACTCGCTGCCGGCCAGGAAATCACCGCGCAACCGGAGCGGATTCGTGCCTTGCAGGAACTGCTCGACGAAGGCCTCGACCCGGCGGCGATGGGCCTGATCCGCAGCGACGGCAGCCGCACCCTGGACATTCGCGAACTGGGCAGCGCCACCGCGCAATTGCAGCAATCGGTTGCCGCCCTTGAGCCTGACGACGAGATCGTCGAAATCTTCCTTGAAGAGGCGGTGGACATTCTCGACAGCGCCGGGCAAGCCTTGCAGCGCTGGCGCAAGGATCCGGACAACGCCGCGCCGCTGTCGTCATTGCAGCGCGACTTGCACACGCTGAATGGCGGCGCGCGCATGGCCGAAGTCGAGGCCGTCGGCGACCTTGCCCAGGAGCTGGAAAACCTCTACGAAGGGCTGGTCGATCGGCGTTACAGCCACAGCGTCGTGCTCGAAGGTTTGCTCCAGCAAAGTCACGAGCGTTTGGCGCTGATGCTGGAGCAACTGCAAGCGCATCAAGCGCTGACCCCGGCGCAGGATCTGATCGACGCGATCCGTCAATTGCGTCAGGGCCAGGCCGCCAGCGAATCTGCCCCCGCAGCGGTCGAACACGACAACGCCGGGCATGACCCGGAACTGTTGGAAATCTTCCTCGAAGAAGGTTTCGACATCATCGAAAGCTCCGGCGCCGCGCTGTTGCGCTGGCAGGCCGAGCCGGGTAACCGTCAGGAGATTGAAACCCTGCTGCGCGATCTACACACCCTCAAGGGTGGCGCGCGGATGGTCGAAATCGGCCCGATCGGCGACCTCGCCCATGAGCTGGAATTTCTCTACGAAAGCCTCTCTAGCGGTGCGCTGCAACCGTCTGCCGAACTGTTCGCGCTGGTGCAGCGCGGCCATGACCGACTGGCGCAAATGCTCGATGGTGTGCGCGCCGGGCAACCGTGCCCGCCGGCCGATCGGCTGATCAATGCGATCCAGAATTTCAGTCACCCGGTGCAGGTTGAGGCGCCGCCGGCGCCGGTCGAGGCGCCGGTCGCGGCACCGGTGGCCAAGCCCGAGGCTGCGCCACCGGCCGCCGATGCTGGCGCGGACATGGTCAAGGTTTCGTCCGAACTGCTCGATGAGCTGGTCAATCTGGCCGGGGAAACCTCGATCTTCCGTGGGCGAATCGAGCAGCAGGTCAACGATGCGCAGATTGCCCTCAACGAGATGGAAACCACCATCGAGCGTATGCGTGATCAGTTGCGCCGCCTCGACACCGAAACCCAGGGGCGCATTCTCAGCCGCCAGCAAGTCGATGGCGAACGCCTCGGTTATGAAGACTTCGATCCGCTGGAAATGGATCGCCATTCGCAGTTGCAGCAATTGTCGCGGGCGCTGTTCGAATCCGCCTCGGACCTGCTCGACCTCAAGGAAACCCTCGACCGCCGCAATCACGACGCAGAAAACCTGTTGCAACAACAGGGTCGGATCAACACCGAGCTGCAGGAAGGCCTTATGCGTACGCGCATGGTGCCGTTCGAACGCATGGTGCCGCGTCTGAAACGCATCGTTCGTCAGGTCGCCGAAGAGCTGGGCAAGGATGTCGCTTTTGTCGTCGGCAATGCCGATGGCGAGATGGATCGCAATGTGCTGGAACGCATGGCCGCGCCGCTGGAACACATGCTGCGCAACGCCGTCGACCATGGCCTCGAACCCGCCGATGTGCGGCTGGCGGCAGGCAAACCGGCGCAAGGGCAGATCACCCTTGATCTGTCCCGCGAAGGCGGTGACATCGTTTTCGACATCCGCGACGACGGCGCCGGGGTGCCGCTGGAAGCCGTGCGGCGCAAGGCGATCAAACGCGGCTTGCTGGCGCCCGACGCCGAGATCAGCGACCGCGACGTGTTGCAGTTCATCCTTCAGCCGGGTTTCTCCACGGCGGAAAAAATCACCCAGATTTCCGGGCGTGGCGTCGGCATGGACGTGGTCCACGAAGAGGTGCGTCAGCTCGGCGGCAGCATGAGTATCGATTCGGTGCCGGGGCAGGGCGTGCATTTCCGCATTCGCCTGCCGTTCACCGTGTCGGTCAACCGCGCACTGATGGTGCAGTGCGGCGAGGATCAGTACGCGATTCCGCTGAACACCATCGAAGGCATCGTGCGCGTGTTGCCGAATGATCTGGAAGGGCATTTCCGTCACGATCCACCGAGCTATCAATACGGCGGCCAGCGGTATGAGCTGTGCTATCTCGGCGAGCTGTTGAAGACTGCGCCACGGCCAAAACTGCTCGGGCAGAACCTGCCGTTGCCGGTGCTGCTGGTGCATTGCAACGACCGCCACATTGCCGTGCTGGTCGACGCCATGGCCGGCACTCGCGAGATCGTGGTCAAGAGCCTCGGCCCGCAGTTCGCGGCGGTGCAGGGCGTGTCGGGGGCGACGATTCTCGGCGACGGCCGGGTGGTGCTGATTCTGGATCTGCTCGCACCGATCCGCGCGATGCAGGCGCGGCTGGCGCAGGAACCGACGCCCACGGAGATCGACAGCGAACCGCACAAGCCGTTGCTGATTATGGTCGTCGATGACTCGGTGACGGTGCGCAAGGTCACCAGCCGTTTGCTCGAGCGCCACGGCATGAACGTGCTGACCGCCAAGGACGGCGTCGATGCGATGCTGCTCCTCGAAGAACACACGCCCGACCTGATGCTGCTCGACATCGAAATGCCGCGCATGGACGGCTTCGAAGTCGCCACCCAGGTGCGCGCCGACGAACGCCTGCGCCACTTGCCAATCATCATGATCACCTCGCGCACCGGGCAGAAACACCGCGACCGCGCCATGGCCATCGGCGTCAACGACTACCTCGGCAAGCCGTATCAGGAATCGGTGTTGCTGGAGAGCATCGCCCAGTGGAGCAAGAAACATGCATGAGCACCGGCACAACCCGCGCACCAGCCAGCTCACCGGGCTGTTGCTGCCGCTGGCCGATCGCAACCTGATCCTGCCCAATGTCGCCATCGCCGAGCTGATCGACTACCAGGCCAGCGCCTTCGATCTCGACACGCCGCCGTGGTACCTGGGCCGGGTAACGTGGCGCGAGCGGCAGATTCCGCTGATCAGTTTCGAATCGGCCTGCGGGCAGAAAATCGTCATCGGCGAACGGGCGCGGATCGTCATCCTGAATGCGCTGGGCGGCTTGCCGCAGCTCAGATTCATCGCCCTGTTGGTGCAGGGGATTCCTCGGTCGTACAAGCTCGACAGTCAGTTGAGTTACGTGGATGTGCCGTTGTGTGCGCTGGAGCAGGCGGCGGTGCAGGTCGGCGAGCAGGTGGCGAAGGTGCCGGATTTGTTGGGGCTGGAGCAGTTACTGGTGGATGCGGGATTGGCCCGCTGATCCAAGGCTTTCGCTTGATCGTTGCCACGCGCTGCGTGGGAATGCAGCCCGGGACGCTCCGCGTCCCATCAAGAGCCGAACGCGGAGCGTCCGTGGAGGCATTCCCACGCAGAGCGTGGGAACGATCAAAAGCCCCTCACCCCAGCCCTCTCCCAAAGGGAGAGGGAGCCGACCGAGGTGTCTCGCGTCCTACGTCGACCTGAATGACCGAGTCGATTATGGATTCACTACAACGGGTTCAGGTCAGCGTCATTCCCAAGCATCCCTCAATCAGTCCCCTCTCCCTCCGGGAGAGGGCTAGGGTGAGGGTAGCTTTTGAACGTTACGCTCAGCGTAATGATTCACCACCCAGCTTGATTGATGCCCTCACCACACACGCCTAACTTGGCTCCACGACAGCGAACCCCGTGGAGTGAGCATGACAACAACAATTTCCCCCGACTCGCGCTGGACGCGGCGGCGTGACGAAAAGCAGCGCCGGCTCGACAAGGTGCGCGGGCTCGCCGATGGCGCGGTGTTGCCTAGCGACAAGATCGTCGCCGCGCTCGAAGCGCTGATCCACCCCGGCGACCGCGTGGTGCTGGAGGGCAACAACCAGAAGCAGGCGGATTTCCTCTCGCGTTCGCTGGCCAAGGCCGACCCGGCCAAGCTCCACGATCTGCACATGATCATGCCCAGCGTCGGCCGCTCCGAGCACCTTGATCTGTTCGAACGCGGCATCGCCCGCAAGCTCGATTTCTCCTTCGCCGGCACCCAGAGCCTGCGCATCAGCCAATTGCTCGAAGATGGCTTGCTCGAAGTCGGCGCCATTCACACGTACATCGAACTCTACGCCCGCCTCGTCGTGGACCTGATCCCCAACGTTGTGCTCTCGGCCGGCTTCATGGCCGACCGCGCTGGCAACATCTACACCGGCCCGAGCACCGAAGACACCCCCGCACTGATCGAACCGGCGGCGTTCAGCGACGGTATCGTTATCGTCCAGGTCAACCAATTGGTCGATGACGTCAGCGAGCTGCCTCGCGTAGACATCCCGGCGTCGTGGGTCGATTTCGTTGTGGTCGCCGACAAGCCGTTCTACATCGAACCGCTGTTCACCCGCGACCCACGCCACATCAAGCCTGTGCACGTGCTGATGGCGATGATGGCGATTCGCGGGATCTACGAAAAACACAATGTGCAGTCACTCAACCACGGCATCGGTTTCAACACCGCCGCCATCGAATTGATCCTGCCGACCTACGGCGAGTCCCTCGGTTTGAAAGGCAAGATCTGCCGCAACTGGACGCTCAACCCGCACCCGACGCTGATTCCGGCGATCGAAAGCGGCTGGGTCGAGAGCGTGCATTGCTTCGGCACCGAACTGGGCATGGAAAACTACATTGCCGCTCGGCCGGATGTGTTCTTCACTGGCCGCGACGGCTCGCTGCGCTCCAACCGTATGGTCTGCCAACTGGCCGGGCAATACGCGGTGGATCTGTTTATCGGCGCGACGTTGCAAGTCGACGGCGACGGCCATTCCTCGACGGTGACTCGGGGCCGTCTCGCCGGTTTCGGTGGTGCGCCAAACATGGGTCACGACCCGCGCGGCCGCCGTCACGGCACCCCGGCGTGGCTGGACATGCGCCACGCCGATGGGCCGCAACCGATGCTCGAACGCGGCAAGAAACTCGTGGTGCAAATGGTCGAGACCTTCCAGGAGGGCGGCAAACCGACCTTTGTCGAAACCCTCGACGCGGTGGAAGTGGCGAAGAAAAGCGGCATGCCGCTGGCGCCGATCATGATCTACGGCGACGACGTTACCCACCTGCTCACCGAAGAAGGCATCGCCTACCTGTACAAGGCGCGCTCGCTGGAAGAGCGCCAGGCGATGATCGCAGCGGTCGCCGGGGTTACCGCCATCGGCCTGCGGCACAACCCGAAAGACACCGAACGCATGCGCCGCGAAGGCCTGATCGCCTTGCCCGAAGACCTTGGCATCCGCCGCACCGACGCCACCCGCGAATTGCTCGCGGCGAAAAGCGTGGCCGATCTGGTCGAGTGGTCCGGCGGCCTGTACAACCCGCCCGCCAAATTCAGGAGCTGGTAATGCACGCATTCAACCTGCAAGCGAAACCGCTGTCCCTGGCTGACCGCTTGGCCGATCTGGCGGTGGACGCGCTGATCGACGAAGCCGATCTGTCGCCGAAACCGGCGCTGGTCGACCGTCGCGGCAATGGCGCACACACCGATCTGCACCTGGGCCTGATGCACGCGTCGGCGCTGGCATTGTGGCCGGCATTCAAGGAAATGGCCGAGGCGGCGCTGGAGATCGGCGAAGTCGGTGTGCCGTTGCGCGAAGCGATTGGCCGCATCGGTCGCGAGGGCGAACAGGCGATGCTCGCCACCACCAACGGCGTCAACACCCATCGCGGCGCGATCTGGGCATTGGGACTGTTGGTGACAGCCGCCGCGCTGCAACCGAAATCCATCGCCCTGTGCGCCGCACGCCTGGCACTGCTCGACGATCGCTACGCACCGACGCCGCTCAGCCACGGCGCACAAGTCGCCCAGCGTTACGGCGCACGCGGTGCTCGCGAGGAAGCGCAACTCGGCTTCCCGTCCGTGCTGCAACGCGGCCTGCCGCAACTGCATAAAAGCCGCGCCAACGGCCACGGCGAACAGAACGCCCGGCTCGATGCGTTGCTGGCGATCATGACCGAACTGGCTGACACCTGCGTGCTTTACCGCGCCGGGGAACCGGGCCTGCACGCCATGCAGGCCGGCGCGCAAGCGGTGCTTGATGCCGGCGGCAGCGCCAGCCTCAGCGGTCGTCGGCGCCTGCACGAACTCGATCAACAACTCATCGCATTGAATGCCTCGCCCGGTGGCGCCGCCGACCTGCTCGCCGCCACATTGCTGCTCGATCGCATCGAGCGCGCCGGCATTGTTCAGGGAGCGTTTTGATGGAAAACCTATCGTTTGAATTCCCCGCCGGGCAGCCGCCACGCGGGCGTGCGCTGGTCGGCTGTGTCGGCTCGGGGGATCTGGAAGTGCTGATCGAACCGGGTCTGGCCGGCAAACTGACGATCAACGTGCAGACCTCGGTCAACGGCGCGCAGCTGCGCTGGCAGCACCTGTTTGCGCGGATGTTCGACGGCACCACGCCGCCGGCGATGGCCATCGATATCCACGATTTCGGCGCGACACCGGGGGTAGTGCGCTTGCGTCTGGAACAGGGTTTCGAGGAGATCGGCCATGACTGACAGCGCAGCGCTGCTCAACAAACACAGTTTCGTCGAACTCGGCGCACGGCAGCGGGCGCAAGCCTTGCTCGACGCCGGGACCTTTCGCGAACTGCTCGATCCGTTTCAACGGGTCATGTCGCCGTGGCTCGAGCGCCAGGGCGTGGTGCCGCAGGCCGATGACGGGGTGGTGATCGCCAAGGGCAGTCTCGACGGTTTGCCGGTGGTCATCGCGGCGATTGAAGGTGCGTTTCAGGGCGGCAGCCTTGGCGAAGTCGGCGGGGCGAAGATTGCCGGTGCGCTGGAACTGGCCGCTGAAGACAACCGCAACGGCATCCCCACCCGCGCCGTATTGCTGCTGGAAACCGGCGGCGTGCGCTTGCAGGAAGCCAATCTAGGGCTGGCGGCGATTGCCGATATCCATGCGGCGATTGTCGATCTGCAGCAATACCAACCGGTGGTCGGCGTGGTCGCCGGCAGTGTCGGTTGCTTCGGCGGCATGTCGATCGCCGCAGCGCTGTGCAGTTATTTGCTGGTGACCCAGGAAGCACGTCTCGGCCTGAACGGCCCGCAGGTGATCGAACAGGAAGCCGGGATCGAGGAATACGACTCCCGCGACCGGCCCTTCATCTGGAGCCTGACCGGCGGCGAACAGCGTTTCAACACCGGACTGGTGGACCGTTATGTCGGCGATGACGTGGCGCAAATTCGTCAGCAGGTCGGTGAATTGCTCCAGCAAGGCCTGCCGGCACAGCCGCGCAGTCAGCGCGCCGAGTGGTTCCTGCAACGCTTGGCGAGCCTGGACACGAACGAGCAAATCGAGCCTTCGGTGGTTCGCGATCTGTATCAAGGAGAGCGCTCATGAGCGGTTATTCATTGCGCGGTTTGCACTGGTTCAATGCGCTCAGCGCTGGCGCCAGTGTCGTCGAAGGTTTGCCGCCGTCGTTGAAAGTCGCCGACGCTGAGCTCGGCCGCTTTATCGCGGTGGTCGCCGACCCGGACAATCGTTTTTCCCGCGCCCGCAATGGCGAGGTCGGTCTGCTCGAAGGCTGGGGTCTGGCCAAGGCTGTGGATGACGCGATCAGCGCCGATCGCGACAACGCGAAGAAGCGCCCGATCATCGCCATCGTCGATGTGCCGAGCCAGGCGTATGGCCGGCGCGAAGAAGCCCTCGGCATTCATCAGGCGCTGGCCGGCGCGGCGGACAGTTATGCTCGTGCGCGATTGGCCGGGCATCCGGTGATTGCGCTGCTGGTGGGCAAGGCCATGTCGGGTGCGTTTCTCGCCCACGGTTATCAGGCCAATCGCCTGATTGCTTTGCGCGATCCCGGCGTGATGGTCCACGCGATGGGCAAGGCCTCGGCGGCGCGGGTGACATTGCGCAGTGTTGAAGAACTGGAAGCGCTGGCCTCGAGCGTGCCGCCGATGGCCTACGACATCGACAGCTACGCCAGCCTCGGCCTGCTCTGGGAAACCCTCTCGGTGCAGCAGATCGAACAACCGACGGCGGAAGATCTGACGCGCGTGAGTGAGTGCCTCAAGCAAGCGATCAACGACGTGGCCAGCAGTGATTTGAAAGGGCGCCTTGGTGCGAGTAATCGTGCCGCCTCCAGCCGCGTCCGCGAACTGCTGAGGGCGCAGTGGTGAACCTGCCCCTGGCCCACGATCTGCTCTGGGGCATGACCCCGGCGCAGTTGCCGGCGGATGCGCCGGCGTGGGCGATCGTGGCGCTGGCGGCCGGGCAACCGGTGGTGGTGCGGCGGGCGTTGAGTGCTGCCGGTTTTGTCGCGGTGGGTGTGCGCGGCGTTTCGCGTGAGCAGCGCTTGGCGGCGTTCATGCCGGTTGATTCAATTACGCGGCGCGTCAGTCCTGAAACGCTATGCCACCTTGATAGCCCGCGTGATTTGCCGGTGATGCAGGCGCTGAAACAGCTGCGACCGCTGCTCGACGATGGCGGTTGGGTCTGGGGTGTCAGCGGCAGTGTCGGGTTTGAATTGGCCAGTGGTTTCAGAGCAATGCATGCGGCCAGTGATCTCGATCTGATTCTGCGTGCGCCGCAGATGATCGGCCGTGATCAGGCGCGCGAACTGGTCGCGCTTTTTGATCAAACTGCGTGCCGGGTCGACATGCAATTGCAGACGCCGTTCGGCGCTGTGGCGTTGCGGGAATGGGCCAGCGGTTCGTCCCGAGTGCTGCTGAAAAATGCTTATCGGGCCTGTCTGGTGACGGATCCGTGGAACCCGCAGGAGCAGGCAGCGTGAGCAGCCTGTTGGTGTTTCCCGGCCAGGGCGCGCAGCAAGCGGGCATGCTCCAGCGTTTGCCAAGGGAAACGCTGGTCGAGGCCAGTAATGTGCTCGGCGAGGATGTCTTGCTGCTGGATTGTGCCGAGGCATTGCGCACGACACGAGCGGTTCAGCTGTGCCTGCTGATCGCCGGTGTCGCTGCTTCGCGGCAGTTATTGCAGGATGAACTGAGCGCGGATTACGTCGCCGGCCTCTCCATCGGCGCCTACCCGGCGGCGGTGGTGGCGGGGGCCTTGAGTTTCAGCGATGCGCTGCATCTGGTCAGCCTGCGTGGTGAGCTGATGCAACAGGCTTATCCACAGGGCTACGGCATGACCGCGATCATCGGCTTGCAGTTATCCACCGTCGAAACGCTGCTGGCGCAAGTGCACAGCGAAGATGCGCCGGTGTATCTGGCCAACATCAACGCGGATAACCAAGTGGTCGTCGCCGGCAGCGACAAGGCCATGCAAGCGGTGGCCGAACTGGCGCGCAGTCGCGGCGCCGGAGTGGCGAAACGGCTGGCGGTGAGCGTGCCGTCGCACTGCCCGTTGCTGGAAAAACCGGCGCAGGAGCTCGCCGAGGCCTTCGCCAGGGTCGAACTTAAAACGCCACGGATCGGCTATCTAAGCGGCAGCCGCGCCCGCCCTGTGAGCAAAGTCGAAGCGCTGCGTGACGACCTCGCTTTCAACATGTGCCGCGTGGTGGACTGGCGCGGCACCGTGCAAAGCGCCTACGAGCGCGGCGTACGTCTACAGATCGAACTGCCGCCCGGTGCGGTGCTGACCGGGCTGGCGCGCCGGGTGTTCGAGCAGGGCACCGTCACTGCCTTCGACAGTGCCCGCCTCGATACCCTGCAAGCGCTGTTGCGCGAGGAGGGTGGCCGCCAACTCTAAAACCGCCGCGACTCAAGCTTCGAACAACAAAAACAACATTCGACGATGCACTTTGAGGACTACAACAATGATTATTTACGGTGTGGCATTTCTCGCCTTTTGCACGCTGGTCGGTATCTGGGTCGGTGAATTGCTCGGCAAGCTGATCGGCGTGCCGGCCAATGTCGGCGGTGTCGGTATTGCGATGCTGCTGTTGATCGGCCTGGGCAGCTATCTCTACAAGAGCGGCTGGCTCAAGGGCAAGACCGAGCAGGGCGTGGAGTTCTGGAGCGCGATCTACATCCCCATCGTGGTCGCCATGGCCGCACAGCAGAATGTCTACGGTGCGCTGAAGGGCGGCCCGATGGCGATTCTTGCCGGCACCCTCGCCGTAGTGATCGCTTTTGCCTTGGTGCCGGTGCTGACGCGCATGGGCAACAAGCAAGAGACGCCGATTGCTCCTGCCAAGACTGCGGGGTAATCGCCATGTACGAATCAATGATGAAAGTGATCACCGGCTACGGTCTGATCAGCGGCTTTTTGATTGTCGGCCTGACCATGTGGGTGTCCTACTGGATGTCCAACACCTTCACCAAGGGCCGTCTGCACGGTTCGGCGATCGCCATTCTGCTCGGGCTGGTGCTGTCGTATATCGGCGGCGCACTGACCGGTGGGCAAAAAGGCGTGGTGGATATTCCGCTGCTGTCCGGCATCGGCCTGCTCGGCGGTGCGATGCTGCGGGATTTCGCGATTGTGGCGACGGCGTTTGGCGTCAGTGTCGATGAGCTCAAACGCGCCGGATTCGTCGGTGTGCTGGCGCTGTTTGTCGGCGTTGGCACCTCGTTCGTCGCCGGCGTCGGCGTGGCGATGGCGTTCGGCTACACCGATGCGGTGAGCCTGACCACCATTGGCGCCGGTGCCGTGACTTATATCGTTGGCCCGGTGACCGGTGCGGCGATTGGTGCCAGCTCCGAGGTGATGGCTCTGTCGATTGCGGCGGGGCTGATCAAGGCGATTCTGGTGATGGTGATGACACCCTTCGTGGCGCCGATGATCGGCCTGAACAACCCGCGCAGTGCGGTAATTTTCGGTGGCTTGATGGGCACCTCCAGCGGCGTTGCCGGAGGCCTGGCGGCCACCGATCCGAAGCTGGTGCCGTACGGTTGCCTGACGGCGGCGTTCTACACCGCGCTCGGGTGTCTGCTTGGGCCTTCGCTGTTGTTTCTGGCGATGCGCGGGTTGATGGGTTAGTCAATTTAAGCTGCCCTCACCCTAACCCTCTCCCGGAGGGAGAGGGGACTGACCGAGTTGTTCTGGCGTTATACATCGACCTGAAATTTCTAAGTCGAACTCAGGTTCTGAAAAAGCCCCCGATCTGCTCCCTTTCCCCCTCTACCCCTTGGGGGAGAGGGCTGGGGTGAGGGGGTAGCTCTTGATTTTGATCTTGATCTAAACCCCAGCCTGCCGATTGGCATACATCCGACACTCTGCCAGCAACGCCAGCAAATTCGGGTCACGCTCCTTGGCCTTCAGAAACACCACGCCAATGTGCTGCTGCAACCGGTACTTCTCCTGCAACGGAATCAGCTTCACCCGATTCTCGTACACCGCCGCAATCCGCCCCGGCAACAAGGCGTACCCCACCCCCGAGCTGACCATGCTCAGCAGGGTGAAGATGTCATTGACTTGCATCGCCACCTTCGGTTCGAACCCCGCTTGCTTGAATACCCGCACACCATCCTGATGCGTGGCGAAGCCCTGGGTCAGGGTGATGAAGGTTTCATCACGCACTTCCGCCAGATCGACTTCACTGCGCTGAGCGAATTTTGAATCCGCCGGGGTGGCGAGGAAGATGTCGTCGGAGAACAGCGCAATCTGTTCGCAATCGGGGTCGTTGATGCTGTCGTCCAGCGACACCAGAATCGCGTCGACTTCCATGTTTTTCAGCTTGTAGAGCAGGTCGATGTTCGAGCCGAGGATCAGGTCGATGTTGAGTTCGCTGCGGCGGATTTTCAGGCCCATGATCAGCTGCGGCACGGTTTTCACCGTCAGCGAATACAGCGAGCCGAGCTTGAAGCGCTCGGCGGAGAAACCGGCGGCTTCGCGGGTCAGGCGCACGCTGTCGACGACGTCGTTGATCAGCTTCTGCGCACGTTCTTCCAGCACATAAGCGCTTTCCAGCGGCGTCAGGTTGCGCCCTTCGTGTTTGAACAGCGGGCAGCGCAGAGCATTTTCCAAAGAGTGAATGGCGCGGTGCACGCTGACGTTGCTGGTCTGCAGTTCGGCGGCGGCGCGGGCGAGGTTGCCGGTGCGCATGAAGGCGAGGAACACCTCGAGTTTTTTCAGGGTCAATTCTTCGTCGATCAGCATGGCGCGGACTCTTTTTGGTATCGGCCGATTGTGCCCAATTCCTGCGGGCCGCGCAGGCGAGGTTGAACAGAAACATTGCGCTTTTACGCTCAAGGCCCGAGCCTTGCGCGCTGCGGTAACGAATGTGAGGTGAGCAATACATGTATCACGGGGAAAAACTCAACGCCTGGACCCATCTGGTCGGAGCCATCGCCGCGTTTATCGGCGGCGTATGGATGCTGGTGATTGCCAGCCTCGACGGCAGTCCGTGGAAGATCGTCAGCGTGGCGATCTACGCCTTCACTTTGCTGGTGCTCTACAGCGCCTCGACCGTGTATCACAGCGTGCGCGGGCGCAAGAAAGCGATCATGAAGAAGGTCGATCATTTCTCGATCTACCTGCTGATCGCCGGCAGCTACACGCCGTTCTGCCTGGTGACGTTACGCGGGCCTTGGGGCTGGACGCTGTTCGGGATTGTCTGGGGGCTGGCGCTGATCGGCATCCTGCAAGAGATCAAACCACGCTCAGAGGCACGGATTCTGTCGATCGTGATTTACGCGGTGATGGGCTGGATCGTGCTGGTCGCGGTCAAACCGCTGATTGCCGCACTGGGCACAGCCGGGTTTGCCTGGCTGGCATCGGGCGGGGTTTTGTATACGGTGGGGATTATCTTCTTTGCCCTGGATCACCGCCTGCGGCATGCCCATGGCATCTGGCATCTGTTTGTGATCGCGGGAAGTCTGCTGCACTTTGTGGCGATTCTGTTTTATGTCCTGTAAATGCAATCCCTGTGGGAGCGAGCCTGCTCGCGAAGGCGTCAGGTCAGCCAACACCTTCGTTGAATGAAACACCGCTTTCGCGAGCAGGCTCGCTCCCACAATAAATCTTCAGTGAACTCTGGTTTTGTGAACACCCTAGATCCAATGTGGGAGCGAGCCTGCTCGCGAAGGGGCCTTAGAAGTCACCCCACAGTTGCTGGGCCACCGCCAACGCCACCACCGGCGCGGTCTCGGTGCGCAACACGCGCGGGCCGAGGCGGGCGGCGTGGAAGCCATTGCCTTTGGCCTGCTCGACTTCGCCATCCGTCAACCCACCTTCCGGTCCGATCAGAAACGCCAGCGTCGCCGGTTTGGCATGGCTGACCAGCGGTTCTGCGACCGGATGCAGCACCAGTTTCAATTCGGCTTCGGTCTGCTTGAGCCAGTCCGCCAGCAACACTGGCGGATGAATCACCGGCACCCGTGAACGCCCGCACTGTTCGCAGGCGCTGATCGCCACCTGGCGCCAATGCAGCAAGCGCTTGTCGGCGCGTTCGTCCTTGAGCCGCACTTCGCAGCGTTCGCTGAAGATCGGGGTGATTTGCGTCACGCCCAGCTCAGTGGCTTTCTGAATCGCCCAGTCCATGCGCTCGCCCCGGGACAGGCCCTGGCCGAGGTGGATCTGTAGCGGCGATTCGATTTGCCCGGCGAATTGCTCGTCGATCTGCACGACCACGCGCTTCTTGCCGACGTCCACCAAGGACCCGCGAAATTCATGGCCGGAACCGTCGAACAACTGCACCGCATCGCCCTCGACCATGCGCAACACGCGGCTGATGTAATGCGCCTGGGCCTCCGGCAGTTCGTGTTCGCCAGTGCTCAGCGGGGCGTCGATAAAGAAGCGGGACAGTCTCATGCGGGGTCTCTGTAAAAAGTGTAAAAGTCTGGCGGCCCTATCGCTGGCAAGCCAGCTCCCACAAGGACTTGCGCAGGACCTGTGGGAGCTGGCTTGCCAGCGATGACGGTAGTCCGTTCACCGCTGAAGCTTAAGTGAAATAGATCAGCCCGGATCGCGGAAGCCGGGATGGAAGTCTTTCGGCACCGCAACACTGACGCTGTCACGCGTAGCAATATCAATACCTTCACTGGCCACTTCGGCGAGGAAGTCGATCTGCTCCGGGGTGATCACATACGGCGGCAGGAAATACACCACGCTGCCCAGCGGGCGCAACAACGCGCCACGCTCCAGCGCATGCTGGAAGACCTTCAAACCGCGACGCTCCTGCCAAGGGTAGGCCTCTTTGGTGGCTTTATCCTTGACCATCTCGATGGCCAGGACCATGCCGGTCTGGCGCACTTCGGAGACGTTGGGGTGATCGACCAGATGCGCGGTCGCCGAGGCCATGCGCTGTGCCAAGGCTTTGTTGTTCTCGATGACGTTGTCCTGCTCGAAGATATCCAGGGTCGCCAATGCCGCCGCGCAGGCCAGCGGGTTGCCGGTGTAGCTGTGCGAGTGGAGGAAGGCGCGCAGGGTCGGGTAGTCGTCGTAGAAGGCGCTGTAGACCTCGTCGGTGGTCAGGCACGCGGCCAGCGGCAGGTAGCCGCCGGTGAGGGCTTTGGACAGGCAGAGGAAGTCCGGGCGGATGCCGGCCTGTTCGCAGGCGAACATCGTTCCGGTGCGGCCGAAGCCGACGGCGATTTCGTCGTGGATCAGGTGCACGCCGTAACGGTCGCAGGCCTCGCGCAACAGCTTGAGGTACACCGGGTGATACATGCGCATGCCGCCCGCGCCCTGAATCAACGGCTCGACGATCACTGCCGCGACGCTGTCATGATTCTCTGCCAGCGTCTGTTCCATGGCCGCGAACATATTGCGTGAGTGTTCTTCCCAGCTCATGCCGTCGGGCCGGCCGTAGCAATCCGGGCTCGGCACTTTGATGGTGTCCATCAGCAGCGCTTTGTAGGTCTCGGTGAACAGCGGCACATCGCCGACCGCCATCGCCGCCATGGTCTCGCCGTGGTAGCTGTTGGTCAGGGTGACGAAGCGCTTCTTGTTCGGCTGGCCGCGATTGAGCCAGTAGTGAAAGCTCATCTTCAGCGCGACTTCGATGCAGGACGAGCCGTTATCGGCGTAGAACACCCGGTTCAGGCCTTGCGGGGTCATCTTCACCAGGCGCTCGGACAGCTCGATCACCGGCTGGTGGCTGAAACCGGCAAGGATCACGTGTTCGAGTTGATCGACCTGATCCTTGATGCGCTGGTTGATGCGCGGGTTGGCGTGGCCGAACACGTTGACCCACCAGGAACTGACTGCGTCGAGGTAGCGCTTGCCTTCGAAGTCTTCGAGCCAGACGCCTTCGCCGCGCTTGATCGGGATCAGCGGCAGCTGTTCGTGGTCTTTCATCTGGGTGCAGGGATGCCACAACACCGCGAGATCGCGTTGCATCCACTGGTTATTCAGGCCCATTTACAGTCTCCTCGAGGCGGCTCGCGTCAGGCGCGGGCGAACAATCGCGCAAGCCTATGCAATGCATCGCGCGGGAACAACCCATTGTGTCGATTGAGCTACTTTGTCTGAGCCGATAGACGTCGCTGGCGGCGTTTTGATGGCTAACGTATTCTTCGCGGTTCTTTGAGTCGTCTGACTCGCAAAACTGCTTTTTCCCACATGTTTTTCCGGAGTTCGCTGAATGTCTGTCGGTTGGCTGCGCGCCTGTGCGCTGGTGATGTTGGGGCTGTTCAGCGTTACGGCGCTGGCCAAGGATAAAACCGCGATCGTGATCGGCGGCGGCCTGTCGGGTCTGACCGCTGCTTACGAACTGCAGAACAAAGGCTGGCAGGTCACCCTGCTGGAAGCCAAACCGAGCCTGGGCGGGCGCTCGGGCATGGCCACCAGCGAGTGGATCGGCAACGACAAGACCCAGCCGGTGCTGAACAAGTACGTGTCGACCTTCAAGCTCGGCACCACGCCGGCGCCGGAATTCGTCCGTACCCCAGGCTATCTGATCGACGGCGATTATTTCTCCGCCGCTGATCTGGCCACCAAGCAGCCAGCCACCGCCGATGCGCTCAAGCGCTACCAGAAAACCCTCGACGATCTGGCGCGCTCGATCGACGACCCGCAGAACCCGGCAGCGACCGCCACCCTGCATGCACTGGACCAGATCACCGTATCGAGCTGGCTCGACAAGCAGAACCTGCCGGCCACCGCGCGTCAGTTGATCAACCAGGACATTCGCACCCACTACGACGAGCCTTCGCGTCTGTCGCTGCTGTATTTCGCTCAGCAGAACCGCGTCTATCGCGGCGTTTCCGACCGCGACCTGCGCGCCTCGCGTCTGGTCGGCGGCAGCCAGGTCCTGGCCCAGGCCTTCGTCAAACAGATCAAGACCATCAAGACCAGCTCGCCGGTCTCGGCCATCATCCAGGACAAGGACGGTGTGACCGTCAAAGTCGGCAGCGTCGGCTATCAGGCCGACTACGTTGTGCTGGCGGTACCGCTGCGCGCGCTGAACAAGATCGCCCTGACCCCGGCGCTGGATGCCCAGCATCTGGCGGCGATCAAAGGCACCAACTACGGCTGGCGCGACCAGATCATGCTGAAGTTCAAGACGCCAGTGTGGGAAAGCAAGTCGCGCATGTCCGGTGAGATCTACAGCAATGCCGGTCTGGGCATGCTCTGGATCGAGCCGGCGCTGAAGGGCGGCGCCAATGTGGTGATCAACCTGTCCGGCGATAACGCCCGTGTGATGCAGGCGTTCGGCGACAAGCAGATGGTCGATCAGGTGCTGATCCGTCTGCACGCGTTTTACCCACAGGCCCGTGGCTCGTTCACCGGTTATGAAATCCGTCGCTACAGCACCGACCCGTCGATGGGCGGCGCCTACCTGGCTTACGGCCCGGGGCAGATCAGCAAGTTCTGGCGCCTGTGGGAACGTCCGCTGCAACGCGTAGCGTTCGCCGGTGAACACACCGACACCTTGTACCCGGGCACCTTGGAAGGCGCACTGCGCACCGGCCAGCGCGCGGCCAGCCAGGTTGAAGATCTGGCGGCAGGCAAGTCGTTCGAACCGGCCAAAGTGGTTCCGGCTGCAGCTGCGGCAGGCGCGGCGGGTGCGGTAGCGGCGAAGAAGGGCAACTTCTTCAGCAAGCTGTTCGGCGGTTCGGATGACGAGAAGAAGCCTGAGCCTGCGAAAGCGCCAGAGCCAGCACCTGCTCCGGTTGCTCCAGCGCCTGCGCCGACCCCGGCACCTGCACCTGCGCCGGTGGAAGCACCGAAACCAGCGGCCCCGGTAAAAGCCGAGCCAGCGAAGAAAGCGGCGGCCAAGCCAGCAGCGAAGAAGCCTGCGGCCAAAACCGAAACGAAAAAGCCGGCGGCCAAACCGGCGGCGAAGAAGGCTGAACCGGCGAAGAAGCCAGCGGCCAAGCCTGCTGCAACGACCGAGACCAAGGCGCAGTAAGGCTTAGTTCACATGAAAACGCGGCCCTCGGGTCGCGTTTTTTTTGCCCTGCGTTTCAGTCCTTCGTCATCCGGTTACGGGACTTACCGGCGTACCGGAGCCTTCCCACAAGATGCTCGGAATGAGGTGATAGCGGCTGCCAGCGCGCCAATTTTATGCTGGAAAAAATTGGAGGCATGCTATGAAAACGCTTATCGCGATACTGGTTTTGATTGCACTTTCCGGATGTAGCAACGGGCAATTTTTCCCCGGCGGCTATGGTTCTGAACTGGCGCACAAGTGCCACATAGATCCCTACAGTGCCGAATGCCTGCAACCGCCGGCAGTACTTCATAACTGATCGGCCATGAATGGCTTGTCAGTCAAAACTCCCACTTGAAGAATTCTGTCCCGTTCGGCAGTTTCCTCAGCCACTTTTGCTTGAGTTTGCGCAGGCGCCCGGGAATGAAACCGAAACGCGCCCAGCGCAGACTGCCCGTGCGCTGGTCGTAAATCACCAGGTTTCCATCGTCCTGCACAGTCATGTATGTGTTGTACCAAAGCGACTTGTCGGTGCTGTGCGTGCTTTCCGCGATCCATAATCGTCGCCTGGAGGGGTCATAAAGAAAGCCGCTGTTGCTGATCACAAACTGCAGCGGCTCGCGCATCTTCTTCGGGTGCAAAGTTGCGCTGTAAGGTTGATTGGCGTCGGCGATCCAGATGATCGCCTCACCGTCCTTGAGCACGAGGTTCCCGTCGCTTTGCAGCATCAGACGAAATCGACCGTTCTCGGATTGCAGGAATTGGCCCGCAGACATCGTTTGATTGGGCGGCAGTACAGAAGAACCACTTGCTTGAAAGGGCGTATATCGCAGAGCCATGTTTTCGTGCCTGTTTGAATAATGAAAAGAAGCATCATTCGAGCAGGTTTGAATTGCGCATCAGCGGTACATAGTTATCAGGGGCGAGTTTCGCCGTCTGCGTGTGCAGAGACGACGATGGTCAATGCAGCCCCCGTCATTTGTACAAGCGCTCCACGCAGGAATCGCCTTTAATCCTTCCTTAACACCCCGCTCGCAGACTCTTGATCGTATTTATCGATATTTCAAAGCAAAATTTTTCGCTTTAATTCGATAGATAACTCGCTAGTCTTGGTTCGCAGTTCTCACAGGATTTGGGCAATGCAGCTACGTAACTCTTCTTCGCGCTATGGTTGGGTCAGCATCTTCATGCACTGGGGCGTGGCGCTGGCGGTCTTCGGGCTGTTTGCGCTGGGTCTGTGGATGGTTGGGCTGGATTACTACAGCACTTGGCGCAAAGACGCGCCGGATCTGCACAAGAGCATCGGTCTGGTGCTGCTCGGTGTGATGGTGTTGCGGGTGCTGTGGCGCTTCATCAGCCCACCGCCGCCAACGCTGCAAAGCTACAGCCGCATGACCCGTATCGGCGCTAAATTCGGCCACGGGTTTCTGTATCTGGCGCTGTTCGCTGTGATGATTGCCGGTTACCTGATTTCCACCGCAGACGGTGTCGGGATCCCGGTGTTTGGCCTGTTTGAAGTCCCTGCTCTGCTCTCCGGACTACCGGATCAGGCAGATACCGCTGGGGTGATTCATCTGTGGCTGGCGTGGGCACTGGTAATTTTTTCCGGTCTCCATGCGTTGGCAGCATTGAAGCACCACTTTATCGATCGTGATGCGACCCTCACTCGAATGCTCGGTCGCAAAGCCTGAAATTCAACCTCGACTCAAAGGAAAAGAAAGCATGTTGAAAAAGACTCTGGCCGCTCTGGCAATCGGTTCTGCCGTGCTGTCCGCCAACGTAATGGCTGCTGACTATGTGGTAGACAAGGAAGGCCAGCACGCCTTCGTCGACTTCAAGATCAGCCACCTGGGCTACAGCTACATCACCGGTACCTTCAAAGACATCGACGGCAAGTTCAGCTTCGACGCTGCCAAGCCTGAAGACAGCAAGATCGAGTTCAACGTCAACACTGCCAGCGTGTTCACCAACCACGCCGAGCGCGACAAGCACATCGCCAGCGCTGATTTCCTCAACGCCAGCAAGTTCGGCAAGGCTACTTTCGTATCCACCAGCGTCAAGTCCACCGGTGCCAACACCGCTGACGTGACCGGCGACCTGACCCTGCTGGGCGTAACCAAGCCGGTTGTCGTCAAGGCCACCTTCCTGGGCGAAGGCAAGGATCCATGGGGCGGCTACCGTGCCGGCTTCGAAGGCACCACCACCATCAAGCGTTCCGATTTCGGCAAGCAGAAAGACCTCGGTCCGAAGTCCGATGCGGTCGAGCTGTATGTTTCGTTCGAAGGTGTGAAAGCGAAATAAATTTCGCCGCCACATGAAAACGCCCCCGGTCGAAAGGTCGGGGGCGTTTTTTTTGTCATAACACGCTATTCCTTGTGGGAGCGAGCCTGCTCGCGAAAGCGGTGTGTCAATCGGCAAAGATTCAGCTGACCCGCCGCCTTCGCGAGCAGGCTCGCTCCCACAGGGGTATTGCGGTATGGCAGAGATAATCGAGGTAAAAAAATGCCCCGGCTCTTTCGAGTCGGGGCATTTTCATGGCGGGTTAAAACTCAGCGATTGCGGGTCAGCAAGGCTGGTTTCTCGCCACGCGGGCGGCTTGGCAGTTGATCGAGCTGCTCAGGCGTCGGGAAGCGGTCGGCTTTCGATTCCTTGTGCATGATCTTCGGACCGTTGCTGCGCGGGTTCTGCACGGCCGGTTCGCTGCGAGGTTGATCGTCACGGGCCGGGCGGCGGTTGCGCGGCGCGGATTCGTCGCGACGACCCTGACCATCACGCGGTGCGCCATTGCGCGGGCCGCTGCGTTTGGCCGGTGGTGTGCCGGTGCTCGAGCCGTTGCTGTTGCGCGGACCGTTCTGGCGACCCTGGGGCTGACCGCCACGGGGTGCGCCAGCGCCTTGCGCCGGTGCACCCGGACGACGGCCACGGCCGCCGGCAGGAGCGGCTTTCGGCACGTAGTCGACGCGGTTACCGAAGTTATCGATATCGTCGTCGAGGAACTCGTCCGGGGCACGGTCAGCTGCTGCACGCGGTGGCTGGCTCGGGCGCTGTTCGCGGCTCGGGGTGCCTTCGCGCGGTTTCTGCTGACGGGCAGGGCGCTCGCCACGTTCACCGGCCGGTTTTTCCTTGCCCTTGTCTTTGCCTTTGTCCTTGCGACCACCACCACCGCCGCCGCCATTCGGACCGTCGCCACGCGGGCCACGGGAATTGCGCGGGTTGCGGATGTCCGGACGCTCGCGGGCTTCCGGCTTCTCGGCTTCGATGGTGCTGGAGTCGAAGCCCATCAGATCGCCGTCGGCAATCTTCTGCTTGGTCATGCGCTCGATGCTTTTCAGCAGTTTTTCTTCGTCCGGCGCGACCAGCGAGATCGCCTCGCCCGAACGACCGGCGCGGCCGGTACGGCCGATACGGTGCACATAGTCTTCATCGACGTTCGGCAGCTCGAAGTTGACCACATGCGGCAACTGATCGATGTCCAGGCCACGGGCAGCGATGTCGGTGGCAACCAGAATGCGTACTTCGCCGGCCTTGAAGTCGGCCAGGGCTTTGGTGCGCGCGTTCTGGCTCTTGTTACCGTGGATTGCCACAGCCGGCAGGCCGTGTTTGTCCAGGTATTCAGCGAGACGGTTGGCGCCGTGCTTGGTGCGGGTAAAAACCAGTACCTGTTCCCACGCGCCGGCGGTGATCAGGTGCGCCAGCAGCGCACGCTTGTGGCTGGCCGGCAGGCGGAACACGCGTTGTTCGATGCGCTCGACCGTGGTGTTTGGCGGCGTCACTTCGATGCGTTCCGGGTTGTGCAGCAGCTTGCCGGCGAGGTCGGTGATGTCTTTGGAGAAGGTCGCCGAGAACAGCAGGTTCTGACGCTTGGCCGGCAGACGCGCGAGGACTTTCTTCACGTCGTGGACAAAACCCATGTCGAGCATGCGGTCGGCTTCGTCGAGAACGAGAATTTCCACGTGGGACAGATCGACGCTGCCCTGGCCGGCGAGGTCGAGCAAGCGACCCGGGCAGGCGACGAGAACGTCGACGCCACGGGACATGGCCTGGACCTGCGGGTTCATGCCGACGCCGCCGAAGATGCAGGCGCTGACGAATTTCAGGTCACGGGCGTAGATCTTGAAGCTCTCGTGCACCTGGGCCGCGAGTTCGCGGGTCGGGGTCAGGACCAGCACGCGCGGTTGGCGCGGGCCGTGACGCTGGGATTTGTCCGGGTGACCGTTGGGGAACAACCGCTCCAGAATCGGGAGGGCGAAGCCGCCGGTTTTACCGGTACCTGTCTGAGCCGCCACCATCAGGTCGCGACCTTGCAACACGGCGGGAATGGCCCGCTGTTGCACCGGAGTAGGCTCGGTATAGCCCGCATCTTCGATGGCACGGACTAAAGCCTCGGAGAGACCGAGGGAAGCAAAGGACATGAGTAATCCTGTTTTAGTTAGGGCTTGGCCCAATGGGAGTCTTGCCTGGCGCGAATCACGTTTAAGAGGACGCAATCCCGTCCGGTCCAGCGGCGGTTCCGAAGGCACGTCAGGAGCGCTCGCGCGGGCTGGAAGCTGCGCTGTAGCGGGTCGAGAGGCCTGTTACGGTTCCGGGCGTCCGGGCGTGAGCCTGGCGGGAACGCCGGAGTATAACAGAGCAATCACTGCGCGCTGCTTTCCTGCTGCTCAACGGTTTTGCCGCCGGCCGTGGCCGAGCGCATTGGTGCGCCCTCAACAGGTGCGGCACCATAGCGCGCGCTGAGCTCGGCGTAGGCCGGTTCGCGCTTGAAACGCTTGAGCTCGGCGCCGAAACGCTGCACCAGCAAGTCCATACCGGCATTGCGCCGAACCGCAAGAAACTGGCTCTGACGGCTGATAACCGTCGGGTTTTCCGTGATCAGATCGCGAATATTCAGCTCATCGAGCAAATGCTGACCGACGCGGCGATCGGTAATCAGCAGGTCGATCCGCCCGCGCACCAGTTTGCCGAAATTGGCTTCATGAGTTGGCGCCGGCTCACGGGTAAACAGGTCCGACTGGCTGAAGTCAGGGCTGTACAGATAACCCGGCGAGGTGCCGATGGTCAGGCCTTTGAGTTGTTCGAGGGTGTTGAATGGATGCGGCCGCTCGTTGGCGTAGAACATCACGAATTCGACGTCGGACAGCGGTTCGCTGGGGTAGAGCAGAGTGGCGTCGCGTTCGGCGCTGTGAAAGATGTCCAGCGCACCGTCGGCTTGACCCGTCTCGAGCATCGACAGGCAGCGCTTCCACGGCAGGAACTGCCATTCCACTTCAATGCCCAGGCGCTGGAACACGATGGCGGTGGTTTCGTAGTCAAGACCGAGGTTTTTACCACCCTGTTCGTAGACGTAAGGCGCCCACGGCTCGGTGACAATACGCAACTTCTCCCCCCGAGCGGCGACGCTCAGGCAAGTCAGAAGAATAACGCTCAGCAGTTGGGCAATAAGGGGCATGGCCTGAGGTTAGTACGCGAAACGCCTGATGAGAAGCTCTGGCATGCATGTTTCGCGCAGACCCCGGGCGCAATGGCCGCGATGGCCTTATTTGCTTGCGGTTTTCAGCAGGTGTTGGTGGACCTTCGCGTGACGCGAACCAAGGATCCGCTTGACCAGGCCGCGACTGAACCAGTCCCTGAGCAAGTGCCTGCAAACCGGCTTGCCGATGCGTTGCTGCTGGTTTTCCAGTGCCTTGTCCCACCAGACCGCTGCACACGCCTGATCGAACTCGTTGGGATGTTCATAGCAGCCGTAAAGGATTTCGCGAATGAACTGACGCAGATGTGCCGGCAGCAGCAACGTGACGAGCTTGTAGAACATCCGCTGCAGTCGCGGTGGTCGAGGCAGTTGCGGTGATACACGTCGGGTGTCGTCCAGTGCAGCCTCGCCGGTCGGGTTGTCGCCATGTTTGGCGACCCAGGCCTGAACCTTGGCCCTGAACAGGTGCTTGCGGCTCCAGTAATGGTGAATCAGATCCGGGCACTTGTTGACGTCCAGCGTGCGGTAGGCGGCCACTGACAGGCAGAACTCTTCGAGGGTGTAGGCGCCCTGTGCCGACGGGAACAGCTCATCGATCAAAGCGATGGAGCGGTCGAGCACGTGAGCGTCCTGGCGGTGCAAGCCGATGACGCCGGAGTTGAGCAGGCGCATGTGATCGTCAGTCAGACCTTTGTCCAGCAGTGTGGCCGACAGCGTGCGGTAGAGCAGGCTCATCTTGTTGTCGCCATAGCGGGCGTAGTAGTCATTGCACAGCAGGGTGCCGGGCTGTACCCGCTCGAACAGTTTGAGCGGCGAGCAGTGGAAGAACGTGTCGGTGTCGATCAACAGCGCCGTTTCATGCTCTTCAAGTACCGAGCGCAAAGCGACATGTTTGATGCGGAAATGATAACCGTGGGGCTCGCTCCATTTCTGGCGCGTTTCGGCGTCCAGCGGGCGAACGCGTACGGGGAGATGTGCATAGGGTTGCGGATTGTCGCTGAAGACCTGGATATCGATCGGGGCATCCGGTGTCTCGCGCAACCACGCCAGAGCACTGGCGATGCTGAAAACAGCTTCCTGATGGTAAGTCTCGGCACCGAAAACCAGATAGACCAGTTGAGGGCGTGTTTTTGTTTGCGCGCAGATCATCGACGACAATATTCCATTTGTGCTTTTCAGTGAAAAGGCCCGGTGAGGGCCTTTTTTATCGCATGGAAAACCTTCAGCGCGGCAGCTTGAGGTTGTTCCAGATGGCCAGGCTAGGTTCGGCCTGGTTCATCGAGTAGAAGTGCAGCCCCGGTGCGCCGCCCTGCAGCAGGCGTTCGCACATTTCGCTGACGACTTGTTCGCCAAAGCTTTGAATGCTTCGCGTGTCATCGCCGTAGGCTTCCAGCTGCTTGCGGATCCAGCGCGGGATTTCCGCACCGCAGGCATCGGAGAAGCGCGCGAGTTTGCTGTAGTTGGTGATCGGCATGATCCCCGGCACGATCGGCAGATCCACGCCCAGCGCCTGCAAACGGTCGACGAAGTAGAAGTAGCTGTCGGCGTTGAAGAAGTACTGGGTGATCGCGCTGTCGGCACCGGCCTTTGCCTTGCGCACGAAGTTGGCGAGATCGTCTTCGTAGTTGCGTGCTTGCGGATGCATCTCCGGGTAAGCCGCGACTTCGATGTGGAAATGATCGGCGGTTTCTTCACGAATGAATTCCACCAGTTCATTGGCGTGACGCAGCTCACCGCTGGTCATGCCCATGCCGGACGGCAGGTCGCCACGCAGGGCAACGATGCGCTTGATGCCGGCAGCCTTGTATTCGTTCAGCAGGCCGCGCAGGTCGTCCTTGCTGTCACCGACGCACGACAGGTGCGGTGCGGCGGGTACTTTGACTTCGCTTTCCAGCTGCAACACGGTGTTGAGCGTGCGATCACGGGTCGAACCGCCAGCGCCGTAGGTGCAGGAAAAGAAATCAGGATTGTAGGTGGCCAACTGGCGGGCAGTGGCGAGCAGCTTTTCTTGCCCGGCATCGGTCTTGGTCGGGAAAAACTCGAAGCTGTAGCGACGGTCTTGGGACATGGTCATACCCTTGGAAACAAGTACCTTCGAGGCGCTGCAATCCCGTGTGGTAGCGAGCCTGCTCGCGAAAGCGCTGGGTCAGACAACACGGATGTTGAATGATAAGCCGCCTTCGCGAGCAAGCTCGCTCCCACAGGGAGAGCGAGCATTCAGCGCCTGTTAGTAGCGGTAGGCGTGCGGCTTGAACGGGCCTTCGACGGTGACGCCGATGTAGTCAGCCTGTTGCTTGGTCAGTTGGGTGACCACGCCGCCGAAGCCGCGAACCATTTCCAGGGCCACTTCTTCGTCGAGTTTCTTCGGCAGCACTTCAACGGTCAGACGCTCGGCTTTCTGCGCTGGCGACAGGTCGGCGTATTTCTGACCGAACAGGAAGATCTGTGCCAGTACCTGGTTGGCGAACGAACCGTCCATGATGCGGCTCGGGTGACCGGTGGCGTTGCCCAGGTTCACCAGACGGCCTTCGGCCAGCAGGATCAGGTAATCGTCGTTCTGTGGATCGAAGCTGCCGGCACCGGTGCGGTGAACCTTGTGCACCTGTGGCTTCACTTCTTCCCATGCCCAGTTCTTGCGCATGAAAGCGGTGTCGATTTCGTTGTCGAAGTGACCGATGTTGCAGACCACGGCGCGCTTCTTCAGGGCTTTGAGCATGTTCGCGTCGCAAACATTGACGTTACCGGTGGTGGTCACGATCAGGTCGATCTTGCCCAGCAGCGCTTTGTCGATGCTTGCTTCGGTGCCGTTGTTGATACCGTCGATGAACGGCGAAACCAGTTCAAAACCGTCCATGCACGCCTGCATGGCGCAGATCGGGTCAACTTCGGAAACCTTAACGATCATGCCTTCCTGACGCAGGGACTGGGCCGAGCCCTTGCCCACGTCACCGTAACCGATGACCAGCGCTTGCTTGCCGGACAGCAGGTGGTCGGTGCCGCGCTTGATCGCATCGTTCAGGCTGTGACGGCAGCCGTACTTGTTGTCGTTCTTGGACTTGGTCACCGAGTCGTTGACGTTGATCGCCGGGATCTTCAGCTCGCCCTTGGCCAGCATGTCCAGCAGACGGTGTACACCAGTGGTGGTTTCTTCGGTCACGCCGTGAACGCGATCGAGCACTTGCGGGTATTTCTTGTGCAGCAGCTCGGTCAGGTCGCCGCCGTCGTCGAGGATCATGTTGGCGTCCCATGGCTGGCCATCCTTGAGGATGGTCTGCTCCAGGCACCACTCGTACTCTTCTTCAGTCTCGCCTTTCCAGGCGAACACCGGGATACCGGCGGCAGCGATAGCGGCAGCGGCCTGATCCTGAGTGGAGAAAATGTTGCAGGACGACCAGCGTACTTCGGCACCCAGGGCAACCAGGGTTTCGATCAGCACGGCGGTCTGAATGGTCATGTGGATGCAGCCGAGGATTTTCGCGCCCTTGAGCGGCTGCTCGGCAGCGTATTTGCGGCGCAGACCCATCAGGGCAGGCATTTCCGATTCGGCGATGATGGTTTCGCGACGGCCCCAGGCAGCCAGGGACATGTCGGCAACTTTGTAATCGGTAAAATCGGCAGGCGTGTTGACAGCGCTCATGAAGAGCCTCCATTCGTAATGTATGCGAATGGGCGCCGTTGTGCGTTTAGTGTCCGGCGTGAGCCGGTCAACGCCCCATCCGAGCCTGACAGGTCGAACCTGCTGCAGCGCCCCTCGGACAGGTGGCGGGAAAACGGTAGCCAATGAACGTTACCGTTTTTTGAAACGGGGGCGATTATAGCCGCCCGGGCTGATCTTCCAAAGGGTTTCTGTCGGCCAGATGAAGATCGCCAATGGCGACCATAGTCGCAGCTGCCTGGAGCCTGACTGATCAGTCTGCCAAGATGGGCGCATCTTTCGGCAAGCGCTCAGGAGTGAACATGAATTTCCACACCCGCAAATGGGTTAAACCCGAAGACCTCAACCCCAACGGCACCCTGTTCGGCGGCAGCCTGCTGCGCTGGATCGATGAAGAAGCGGCGATCTACGCCATCGTGCAACTGGGCAACCAGCGCGTGGTGACCAAGTACATCTCGGAAATCAACTTCGTCAGCGCCTCGCGCCAGGGCGACATCATCGAACTGGGCATCACCGCCACCGAATTCGGCCGCACCTCGATCACCCTGACCTGCGAAGTGCGCAACAAGATCACCCGCAAGAGCATCCTCACCGTCGAGAAAATGGTGTTCGTCAATCTCGGCGAAGACGGCCTGCCGGCGCCGCACGGGCGGACCGAGATCAGATATGTGAAAGACCAGTTCAAGGATGACGAAGCCGTCAGCGAGTAACGCGAGCCCTGTAGGAGCTGCCGAAGGCTGCGATCTTTTGATCTTGTTTCTGAAAATCAAAAGATCGCAGCCTTCGGCAGCTCCTACCCTGGATTGGCGTGCATCCAGAGATTTGCGCCGCGCCTACAGAACGTATTCCCAAGCGCAACGGTCGTAGCTACATCGCCCCCCACCGGTTGCCACGCCATGACCACCCCCACCAGCGAAAAGACCCCCGACCTCTCGCCCAAGGAGCAGCACGAAGTCGAGAAGAGCCAGCCGCCGCGCGCGGCCGTTCTGCATGAAATCATCCGCACCCAGGGCGACCAGGAACTGGAGCGCAGCATTGCCGCGCTGTGGTGGTCGGCGCTGGCGGCAGGATTGACCATGGGCCTGTCCCTGATGGGCATGGGCCTGCTCAATTCGCGCCTGCCCGACGGAGACGAATTCAAGGTGATCGCCAGTTTCGGCTACTGTGCCGGTTTCCTCGCGGTGATCCTTGCCCGCCAGCAGCTGTTCACCGAGAACACCTTGACCGCCGTGCTGCCGGTGATGACCAAGCCGACGCTGAAGAACTTCCTGCGACTGATCCGTCTGTGGACGGTGGTACTGGTCGGCAACCTCTGCGGGACGATTCTGGTCGCCTACGTGATGCTGGAACTGCCGATTTTCGACAGCAAGACCGACGTCGCCTTCCTCGAGATCGGCCGCAAGGTCATGGAACACAGCGCCAGTCAGATGTTCGCCAAGGGCATCGTCTCCGGCTGGATGATCGCCACCATGGTCTGGATGATCCCCTCCATGGAGAGCGCGAAGATGTGGATCATCATCCTCATCACCTACTTCATGGCGCTGGGCGACTTCACCCATATCGTCGTCGGATCGGCGGAAGTGTCCTATCTGGTGTTTGCCGGCGAGTTGCCGTGGAGTGATTTCTGGGCGGTGTTCGCCGGGCCGACGCTGGCAGGAAATATCATCGGCGGCAGCTTTATCTTCGCGCTGATCAGCCATGCGCAGATTCGCAGCGAAAGCGGTGCGCCGAAGGAATCTGCGGATCAGGCTGTTAAGCCCGATCCGCAGTCGATCAAGAAATGATCAGTGGTGGGCTGGCTCAGCCACGCTCGCGGGCTCGTTGCGCGTCGCGTGCTTGACCAGTTTGCCGATGGTCAGGCCCTGCAGCAGGATCGACGACAGCACGACGATGTAGGTGATGCTCAGCAGCAGATCGCGCTCCGGGCCCAGCGGCAGCGCCAGCGCCAGTGCCACCGAAACACCGCCGCGCAAACCGCCCCAAGTGAGGATGCGGATGGTGCCGGCCGGCACTGAGCGCCAGCGCCGCAGCAGCAGGATCGCCGGCGCCACGGTAAGCAGGCGCGACAACAGAATCGCCACCGCCAGCAGACCTGCGGCGGCCATGTGCAGCCAGTTGAACGGCAGCAGCAACAACTCCATGCCGATCAGCGCGAATAGCAAAGCGTTGAGCATGTCATCGAGCAGCTCCCAGAAACCGTCCAGATAGCGACGGGTCATGTCGTTCATCGCCAGATTGCGCCCGAGGTTGCCGATGATCAGACCGGCCACCACCATCGCAATCGGCGCCGAGACGTGCAGTTCGGTGGACATCGCCGAACCGCCGATCACCAGGGCCAGGGTCAGCATCACGGTGATCTGATGCTGCTCGACGCTTTTGATCATCCGATAGACCAGATAACCGATCAGTCCGCCGAACAACACACCACCGATCGCCTCATGGACGAAGAGCATGGCCGTGGCGCTGACGGTCGGGGTTTCGCCCAGTTGCGCGATGCCCAGCAGCACGGTGAAGACCACGACCGCCGTGCCGTCGTTGAACAGTGATTCGCCGACGATGGTGGTTTTCAGTGGCTTCGAAGCGTTGGCGGTACGCAACACTCCGAGTACCGCAATCGGGTCGGTCGGTGAGATCAGCGCGCCGAACAACAGGCAGTAGAGGAAACTCACGTGCCAGCCGAACAGGGCAAAAATGTAGAAGGCCAGGCTGCCGATCACCACGGTGGCGATCAACACGCCGAAGGTCGCCAGCAGGCCGATCGGCCAGCGGTAGCTACGCAAATCATTGAGGTTGACGTGCAGGGCGCCGGCGAACAGCAGGAACGAGAGCATCCAGTTCATCAGCAGATCGCCGAAATCGATCTGTCCGATCAGTTGCTGCACGCGATCTTCGAGGCCGGGAAAGCCGAGGACGCTGAGGCCTTGCAGGAGCAATGAGAACAGCAGGGCGGTAACCATCACGCCGATGGTCGGCGGCAGGCCGATAAAGCGGAAATTGACGAAGGTCAGGAGGGTGGTGAGGCAGATGAAAGCGGCGACAAGTTCAAGCATCCGGGGTCCTTTGGATGAGGGGTGAATGGAGCGCGACCGGAGGTTGGACGCAGGGGTTTGATGGGGCGGGGTTGGCTGAGGGCACATTCGAATGGCGCGTCATGCTCAACAACAACCCCCTCACCCCAGCCCTCTCCCGAGAGAGAGGGAGCTGACCGAGGTGTCTGGCGAGGTGCATCGACCTGGACGATCGGGTCGATTATGGATTCAGCAATGCACGTTCAAGTCGGCGTGGGTATCGAGCATCCCCCGATCAGTCCCCTCTCCCTTCGGGAGAGGGCTAGGGTGAGGGCTCTATCTGAAACACCACGATCAGCCAGTCACATTGACCGCACTCGCCTGCCGACGTTGCAGGTAAATGAACAACAGCGCCGTCAGCACCGTCAGCACGCCGACCAGCGCCCCGGTCCATGGCAGGTCCGCCAGATCCGCGCCGCTGGCCACCACCAGCCCGCCAATCCAGGCACCTGCTGCGTTGCCCAGATTGAACGCGCTCTGGTTCAGCGTCGAACCGAGGTTCGGCGCTTCATGCGCCTGATCGATGATCAGCAGCTGCAGAATCGGGCACAGCGCAAAGGCGAAAATCCCCCATAGCACCAGGGTGATCGCCGCCGGAATCACCGCACGGCTGGTCTGGCTGAACGCCGCCAGAATCACCACAACTGCCAGTGCCACGCCGACCAGTGACGGCAGCAAGCGGCTATCGGCCAGACGCCCGCCGAGCATGCTGCCCGCTGTCAGGCCGACGCCGAACAACAGCAGCATCACCGTCACGCCGTGGGGGCTGACGCCAGTGATGTCTTGCAGGATCGGTGCGATATACGTGAACACGCTGAACAGGCTGGTCGAGGCCAGCACGCTCATGCCCAGCGCCAACAAGACGTTGGCCTTGCCCAGCACCTTGAATTCGCTGGCGAGATTGGCCTTGTCCATCGCGATGTGTTTGGGCAACCACAACCATTGCGCCAACGCCGCCACAATGCCAATCACCGACACCGCCCAGAAGGTCGAGCGCCAGCCAGCGTATTGGCCCAGCGCTGTGCCGAGTGGCACGCCAAGCACGTTGGCCAGGGTCAGGCCGGTGAACATCATGGCAATGGCTTGCGCGCGTTTGTTCGGCGCAACCAGGCCGGCGGCAACCACCGAGCCAATGCCGAAAAACGCGCCATGACACAGCGCCGTGACCACGCGCGCCGCCATCAGCGTCGCGTAGTTCGGCGCGAGCGCGCAGAGCATGTTGCCGAGGATGAACATCAGCGTCATGCCCAGCAGTGTCGCTTTGCGCGGCATATTGGCGGTGCCGATCGCCAGGATCGGTGCGCCGAACACCACGCCCAGGGCGTAACCGGTGATCAGCAGCCCGGCATGAGGAATGCTCACCGCCAGATCGCGGGCAACGTCGGGCAGCAGGCCCATGATGACGAATTCGGTGGTGCCGATGCCGAATGCGGCAACGGCGAGTGCAAGTAAAGCGAGGGGCATGCGCAAGGTCTCTGTCGGTAGTCTTGACGCTTTGATCAGGCATACGCGTGCCAGCGACCGTTTTCGAGGAAAGCGGAGCAGGCAGCTTTTATTGGAGTTTTTTGGTGTGCAGCTGAGTACGGCGTGGTGGGTTGCAGTATAAACAGCTGCTGACACATGGCGAATCAATAATCTGACTAATCGACGGCTCACTGGAATTGCCGTGTTATATCCAGCTGAAAGAACCTTTCGGCCGGGCGCTGCTCTTAGCCTGTGGGCAGGTGCTGATCGGCATGCTGGTGATGAAGTTCTGACCGCTCGCCAATTTCTCCAATCGAAAAAAGGACGACGTTATGACAGTGGCTCTGTGGTGTGTGTTGATCGCGATTTTCCTGCCGTACGTGTGCACGATCGTGGCGAAGGCCACCGGCGGTTTCCGCCTCAAGGACAATTACGATCCACGGGACTTTCTCGACAGCGTCGATGGCGTCGCCCGTCGCGCCCACGCCGCGCAACTGAACAGCTTTGAAGTAACGCCCGCGTTTGCCGCTGCGGTGATCGTTGCGCATCTGGTCGGCACTGCGGAGCTGGTGACGGTCAATGTGCTGGCCGTGCTGTTTATCACCAGCCGCCTGCTGTACATCATTTGCTACCTGGCTGACTGGGCTGCACTGCGTTCGGTGGTGTGGTTTATCGGGATGGGGCTGATTGCTTCGTTTTTCTTTGTGTCCATCTGAAAGCAGGCTCAAAAGATCGCAGCCTGCGGCAGCTCCTACAGAGGAATGCATACTCCTGTAGGAGCTGCCGAAGGCTGCGATCTTTTGCCTTTAGGGTTTGTCAGCCACCTGCGGCACTTGCGGCAGCTCTTTTCCTTTAGGCCAGAGCATCCAGATCTGCCCCTGCTGTTTCATGTCCCCGGCCAGTTGCCCGGCCGCATCGCCGGTGCCCCAGAACAGATCCGCGCGCACCTCGCCGGCAATCGCGCCGCCGGTGTCCTGCGCCGCGACCGGGCGGACCAGCGGGGTGCCATCCGGTTTGGTGGTCGACAGCCATAACAGACTGCCCAACGGAATTACTTTGCGATCCACTGCCGCGCTGTAGCCGGCGGTCAGCGGCACGTTCAGCGAGCCGCGTGGGCCTTCGTTGCTGTCCGGGTTGCGGGTGAAGAACACGTAGCTCGGGTTGCTGGCCAGCAGTTCTGGAATGCGCGTGGGGTTGGCCTTGGCCCAGTTGCTGATCGCG
This sequence comes from Pseudomonas sp. Irchel 3F6, assembly GCF_900187595.1. Taxonomy (NCBI): domain Bacteria; kingdom Pseudomonadati; phylum Pseudomonadota; class Gammaproteobacteria; order Pseudomonadales; family Pseudomonadaceae; genus Pseudomonas; species Pseudomonas sp. Irchel 3F6. The sequence goes on from NZ_FYDP01000004.1 coordinate 443,755, forward strand.
GTCATGGTCACGTCTTCTTTCTTCAGCTCGCCTTGCTCGACCAGCCAGCGACCGATCGGTCGATACGGGTGGCCATTCTGATCGGCGTAGGCGATGCGCAACTGTTTGCCGTCCTCGGTCTGGATCCGGCCCGAGCCCTGGATCTGCAGAAATTGCAGATTCATCGGATCAGTCAGATAGGCGACCACTGGCGCTTTCACACCTTTGGATTCAATGGTCGCCGCGTCGTCGTAAGGCTTGAGCACGCGACCTTCGAGGCGGCCGCGCAGGCGCTTGCCCTTCAATTCCGGGTAGATGCTGTCGAGCGAGACGATGATCATGTCTTCCGGCACGCCATACACCGGCACGTTTGCTGTTGCGGTGGGCGTCAGGCTGCCGGGGTACACCGGTTCGTAGTAGCCGGTGATCAGACCGTTGGGGTTGTCGTTCTCGGCGCGCAGGCCGTAGACATCGAGATTCTGCTTGAGGAATGCACGAATCTCGGCGGCGCTTTGCGGCACATTCGCCGCCGCAGCGCAGGTCGGCCCCCAGACTGCGTCGGCTTTGAGTCGGGTGCACGCGCTGCGCCAGGAACCGAAACCTGCGACCAGATCGCTATCGGAGACCGCGGGCAAGGCTTCCCAAGTTGCGCTGGAATACGTAGCCAGTGCGTGGGTTTTCGGTTTGGCGCTGTCACCGCCAGTGCAACCGGCAAGGATGGCCAGAATCGGGAGGGTGACGATAAGCGGGTGACGCCAGGCCGTGAAGCGGCTGTTCATGGAGTGATTCCTGTGCCGGTTGGCCGAGTGCTCCATGCGCTCGACCAACCCGTATTTTTAATAGGGCTATTGGTGTTTGGCGGTGAGCCGAGGATACTGGCCGCCGATTTCCGCGACCTGAAGCCATCATGACTCTGAAACCAATTGCTGTTGTATTGCTGGCCTGTCTGACCTTGTCCGCCTGTGGCGGCGTCGACCCGAATTCGCCGCTGGGTCAGCGCAAGGCCATCTTCAAGCAGATGCTCAAGACCAGCGAAGACCTCGGCGGCATGTTGCGTGGGCGCATTGCCTTCGACGGACCGAAATTTGCCGAGGGCGCGGTCAGACTTGATGCGTTGGCCCATGAACCGTGGAAGCATTTTCCGCAGGTGCGCGAGGAAGATCACACCAGCGCCAAGGACGATGTCTGGCAGAAACAGGCGCGTTTTCAGCAACTGGCCCGCGCCCTCGAAGCGGCTACCGGTGAACTGGTGGTCGCCAGTCAGGTTCAGCCGTACAAGGCCAGCAATCTCGGACCGGCAGTGCAGAAAGTCGAGGATGCCTGCAGTGCTTGCCATAAAGAGTTTCGCGATCATTGATTCCTGAGGCTGCTGAGTACCTTGTGGCGAGGGGATTCATCCCCGATGGGCTGCGAAGCAGCCCAAAAACCATATAACCGAGTTTTTTCAGTCGGAACCGACCAGTCGAATTTGCGACGGCTTCGCCGCCGGACGGGGATAAATCCCCTCACCACAGGGCTTGGGTTACTTATCGATCTCGTCCAGCGCTTCCTGCAGTTCCTTGCGCGACTCGGCGAGCTTTTCCTTGCGTTTGTTGATCTTCTCCGGATCGCCCTTCTTCATGGCCTTGTCGAGATCCGCCTGACGCTGGCTCACCTCATGCTTGGCCTCAAGCACCTTGTTCTCACGCTCTTTCTTCAGCCCGGCGTCGGTGCAGTGTTCGTTCACTTCGCGCAGTGCGGTTTCCAGGCCTGCCTGCTGCTCCATGTTGCCGCGCGACTTGGCCTGTTCGATCTGATTGATGATGCCCTGCTTCTTGGCAGCGCAACCGGTCAGGCCCGGGCCGTCTTCTTCGGCCATGACCGGGGCGGCCATGACGCCGCAAAGAGTAAGCAGGGCGAGCGGTGCGAGAAATTTCATAAAAGCTCCATGTGCAAAGGCAATCGGGGTTGGAGGGCACTGCGCTGTTGGAGCGTCTGGCCGGCCGTTGGGTTCCCGCCGGGCGGGGATTGCAGGTTCAGAAGCCGTCGATTCCGGCGGCTTTCAGGGTGTCACTCAAAGCCAGTACCTGCGGGTCACGAAAGAATGCGCTCAGTTGCGCCGCGCGTCCCGGGCCGATACCGGCTTCTGCCTGCCATTGTTCAGTGTCGCGTTGTGCCAGGGCCTGCCACGAATCGTCCAGTTGTGCCTGTCCGGTCGGCGGCATGCCCAGCGCTTTCAACCATCGAGCGAGCGGCTGTTGCCGCGCGCCGTGAAAACTGTCTATCAGCCGTGCGCTGCTGCGCTCGCCGAGGCCGGCAATGTTAGCAAGCTCTGATGCATCGAGGGTCAGCCAATCCAGCAGGTGTTTCAGACGGCCTGTTTCCAAAAGTTTCTCCCAGGTGCCGCGACCGACATACTGCATGGCCAGGCCCTGCTTGCCACTGAGCCAGGTCAGACGCGCGAGAAACTGGCTTTCACACCCCGGCGTCGGTTGCCAGCAGCTCAGGGCGTGGTAGTCGCCAGCATCGGGGATGTTGATGTCCGCCCGTTCGCTGGTGCGCAGCACGACACTGTCGAGGCGCGGAATGGTCAGCCCGGCCAGACTGATTGCCACCTGATCGCCGGGGCGGATGTCGAGGGTTTGCCAGCGCTTGAGCGAGCTGACGCTGACCCGTTTGATTTCGCGGTCATCGAGTCTGACCGGCAGCAGTTCCAGCACCGGCGTGATCCGCCCGGTGCGGCCGATTTTGAAGTTGACCTTGCGCACTTCGGCCAATGCCTGGGCGAACGGGTATTTCCAGGCAATCGCCCAATACGGCGCGCGAGCCTGCCAGCGTTCGGCGGGTGGCCGTTGGCTCTGACGCAGCACCACGCCGTCGCTGGCAAAGGGCAGTGGCGAGCGATACCAGTGCTCGCGCCATTTTTGCGCGTCTTCGAATCGGGTGACGGGCTGGGTATAGGGCTCGGTTGTGGCGAACCCCAATGTCTGAAGTTCGGACAATCTTTCCGGCAGCCGCACAGGACCTTGCGGCCAGTCCCAGACAAACAGGCCGATCCCGGCGGCCTGTTCGGCATCGAGGGATTTGCGCCCCATCAGCCCGGCGACGGTGGCGCGGGCATTGACGCTGCCGGACTGTGATTGAACATGTGCATTCAGACGCCAATAGAGTTCGCCCTGTACCAGCAGATCCCGTGGCTGCCTCAACCGTTGCGGAATGGCTGCAATCCTGCGCGCGGAGGCGGTCCAGTCCTGGCCGTTGACCCCGTCACCGCGACTGATCGCCTGCTGCAATATCCCCTGGCGGTAGATCAGCGTGACAGCCACGCCGTCGACCTTGGGCTGCACCCAGACGTTCTGGCGATCACGCAACCAGTGGGCGACGTCTTCGGCTTTGTGCAGCTTGTCCAGACCGGTGTGGGCGATGGGGTGGGTGACCGGGCCGGACGCGGTGTGCAACGGCTGCGGGGATGAGGGTTGGTTGAAACAGGCTTGCCATTCTTTCAGCCGCAGTCGGGACTGGTCATAGAGTTCGTCGCTGATCAATGAACGGCCTTCGCGGTGATAGGCGTCGTCCCATTGGTCGATCCGGTTTTGCAGGGTGGTGATTTCGCGTTGGGCTTGGGAACGATCCCAGTTCGGACAGTTGGCTTGGCTGACAAGGGTGATGAGTGCCAGCAGGAAGGCCAGCAACAGGCGCAGTGTGAAGAGCATCGTTGAGCGTCCTTGCTCGGGGGTAATATTTGAAGGGTAGGTGAGGATTCGAAATGCGTTACCGGGGGTGTTTTTCGAGGTGTTTCCGGATTCTGAATTGACGTTGCATGAGCGGGCGCCTTCGCGAGCAGGCTCGCTCCCGCAGGGATCTCAAAAATCTGTCAGGCATGAAAAAGCCCCGCACGGCGCGAACCGTGCGGGGCTTTCTTGCAGCCAGGGTATTACAGGCCAGCGGCGGAACGCAGGGCGTCGGCGCGGTCGGTTTTTTCCCAGGTGAACGTGGTGAAGCTGTCTTCGCCAACGGTCTTGGTCTGCGGCGCGCGACCGAAGTGGCCGTAGGCTGCGGTTTCCTGGTACATCGGGTGCAGCAGGTCGAGCATGGTGGTGATCGCGTATGGACGCAGGTCGAACACTTCACGCACCAGTTTGATGATCTTGTCATCGCTGATCTTGCCGGTGCCGAAGGTGTTCAACGAGATCGACGTAGGCTGGGCCACACCGATCGCGTAGGACACCTGAATCTCGCAACGCTCGGCAAGGCCGGCCGCAACGATGTTCTTGGCCACGTAACGGCCTGCGTAGGCAGCCGAACGGTCAACCTTCGATGGATCCTTGCCGGAGAACGCGCCGCCGCCGTGACGGGCCATGCCGCCGTAGCTGTCGACGATGATCTTGCGACCGGTCAGACCGCAGTCACCTACCGGGCCGCCAATGATGAACTGGCCGGTCGGGTTGATGTGGAACTGGGTGTCCTTGCTCAGCAGTTCGGCAGGCAGTACGTGCTTGACGATCAGCTCCATTACGCCTTCGCGCAGGTCTTTGTACGACACTTCCGGGTTGTGCTGGGTCGACAGAACCACAGCGTCGATGCCGACAACCTTGCCGCCTTCGTACCGGCAGGTCACTTGCGACTTGGCATCCGGACGCAGCCAAGGCAGCAGGCCCGACTTGCGTGCTTCAGCCTGACGCTGCACCAGCTGGTGCGAGAAGGTGATCGGCGCTGGCATCAAAACGTCGGTTTCGTTGCTGGCGTAGCCGAACATCAGGCCCTGGTCGCCGGCGCCCTGATCTTCAGGCTTGGCGCGGTCAACACCCTGGTTGATGTCAGGGGACTGCTTGCCGATGATGTTCATCACGCCGCAGGTCGCGCCGTCGAAGCCGACTTCGGAGCTGGTGTAGCCGATGTCGCAAATCACGTCACGAACGATCTGCTCCAGGTCGACCCAGGCGCTGGTGGTCACTTCACCGGCAACGATGGCTACGCCGGTCTTGACCAGGGTTTCCACGGCCACGCGAGCGTGTTTGTCCTGGGCAATAATGGCGTCCAGCACCGCATCGGAAATCTGGTCGGCGATTTTGTCCGGATGTCCTTCAGACACGGACTCGGAGGTGAAGAGGGAGTATTCGCTCATCTCGATGTTTTCCTGAATTTACCGATGGTGAGTGTCGCCAGCCGGTCGCTGAAAGTGGCGAACCTGGATCTGGAAACCATTACGTAAGCCTACATAGAGGCTTTCCCCGGGAACGAGTCCCGCAGCGGTGGCCCAACGGGCCAGATCGTCCTGTTCAAACCCCAACCAGAGATCACCGCAGGCCTCCCTGGCCCAACTCTGGTTGTGGCTACATAACTCTGTCACGAGCAGGCTACCGCCCGGTTGCAGCAAATCGGCCATGTGCCTGAGCGCATCGGCCGGAGCGGCGAAATGGTGCAGGACCATGTTCAGCACCACGCAATGGGCCTTGAGGCTTGTGCCGTTCAATGCATCGGCCAATTGCAGGCTGACGTTAGCCAGCTGTTCACGTTCACACACCTGACGCGCCAGTTCGAGCATCGCCGGGCTGTTGTCCAGCGCGGTTACGGTGCCAAAGCGACGGGCCAGTTCCGGCAGAAAAGCACCATCGCCGGGGCCGACTTCAATGGCCGTGGCTGCACCATCGAAGTTCAGTTTGTCGAGCAGGGCCAGCACGCTGTCACGGTACTGCGGCAGGCCTGCGATCAAATCTTGCTGGGCACGGAATTTCTCCGCGACCCGGGCGAAAAAGTCCCGGCTGGCGGCGGCACGCTGGCCGTGAACCTGCTCGATGCGTGCTTGCACTTCATCAGGCAGATCCAGATTGTCGACTTCTTCCAGCAATGCCGCGTGCAGCTTGCCGCCGAGCAATTCGCTGTGGGGCAGGGCACGACGATAAAAAATCGCGTTGCCCTCACGGCGTGTCGCCACCAGATCGGCTTGCGCCAGCACCTTGAGGTGGTGGCTCATGCCCGACTGGCCGATGCCGAAAATCTGCGCCAGCTCCAGCACGCCAAACGAATCGTTGGCCAGCGCGCGCAATACATTCAGCCGCAGCGGATCGCCGCCGGCCTTGCACAGGGCCGCCAGCTCGTCGCAATCGTCATGGCGAATGGAAGGCACGCGTAAGTTCATAGGGCTGGCAGTCTAGAGACGGGGGCAAGGCACCGCAAGGTCAATATCAAAAAGTTTTGATATTGCTCGATAAATGGCACTTCTCGGCGGACGGCAGTCTCTACAAACGAATAGCGGAAAGGTTTCACCAAGCGAAACCTGTGCTATCGATTGGAAAAACGCCTGCCGATGACTATCTGTCATTGCCCCGAGGCGCATGGGTGAGGGAAAATGCCCTCCTTTTTTCCGTTTCAGTCTATTCACACCCAGGAGATCAGCGATGCCTAGCCGTCGTGAGCGTGCCAACGCCATTCGTGCCCTCAGCATGGATGCCGTGCAAAAAGCCAACAGCGGCCATCCCGGTGCCCCTATGGGTATGGCAGATATTGCCGAAGTGCTGTGGCGCGACTACCTCAAGCACAACCCGAGCAACCCGTCGTTCGCCGACCGTGACCGCTTCGTGCTGTCCAACGGCCACGGCTCGATGTTGATCTACTCGCTGCTGCACCTGACCGGCTACGACCTGTCCATCGACGACCTCAAGCAGTTCCGTCAACTGCACAGCCGCACTCCAGGCCACCCGGAATTCGGTTACACCCCGGGCGTCGAAACCACCACCGGCCCGCTGGGTCAGGGTCTGGCCAACGCCGTCGGTTTCGCTCTGGCTGAAAAAGTCATGGGCGCGCAGTTCAACCGTCCCGGCCACAACATCGTTGATCACCACACCTACGTGTTCCTCGGTGATGGCTGCATGATGGAAGGCATTTCCCACGAGGTCGCCTCCCTGGCCGGCACGCTGGGCCTGGGCAAGCTGATTGCCTTCTACGATGACAACGGCATTTCCATCGACGGTGAAGTCGAAGGCTGGTTCACCGATGACACGCCGAAGCGTTTCGAAGCCTACAACTGGCAGGTGATCCGCAACGTCGACGGCCATGATCCGGAAGAGATCAAGACCGCCATCGAAACCGCACGCAAGAGCGCTCAACCGACGCTGATCTGCTGCAAGACCACCATCGGTTTCGGTTCGCCGAACAAGCAGGGCAAGGAAGATTGCCACGGCGCCCCATTGGGTGACGCAGAAATCGCCCTGACCCGTCAGGCGCTGAACTGGAACTACGGCCCGTTCGAAATTCCGGCCGAGATCTATGCCGAGTGGGACGCCAAAGAAGCTGGCCGCGCGGTCGAAGCCGAGTGGGATCAGCGTTTCGCCGCCTACTCCGCTGCATTCCCGACTGAAGCCAACGAGCTGATCCGTCGTCTGAGCGGCGAACTGCCGGCCGACTTCTCGGAAAAAGCCTCGGCTTACATCGCCGAAGTCGCCGCCAAGGGCGAAACCATCGCCAGCCGCAAAGCCAGCCAGAACACCCTCAACGCTTTCGGCCCGCTGCTGCCGGAAATGCTCGGCGGTTCGGCTGACCTCGCCGGCTCCAACCTGACCCTGTGGAAAGGCTGCAAAGGCGTCAGCGCTGAAGACGCCAGCGGCAACTACATGTACTACGGCGTGCGCGAGTTCGGCATGACCGCGATCATGAACGGCGTCGCCCTGCACGGCGGTCTGGTGCCTTACGGCGCGACCTTCCTGATGTTCATGGAATACGCACGCAACGCCGTACGTATGTCGGCACTGATGAAGAAGCGCGTGATTCACGTGTACACCCACGACTCTATCGGTCTGGGCGAAGACGGCCCGACGCACCAGCCAATCGAGCAACTGACCAGCCTGCGTACCACGCCGAACCTCGACACCTGGCGTCCAGCCGATGCCGTTGAATCGGCGGTGGCCTGGAAAAACGCGCTGGAGCGTAAAGACGGCCCGTCGGCGCTGATCTTCTCGCGTCAGAACCTGCAGCACCAAGAACGTGACGCTGCCCAGATCGCCGATATCAGCCGCGGTGGCTACGTGTTGAAGGACTGCGCAGGCGAGCCTGAGCTGATCCTGATCGCGACCGGTTCGGAAGTCGGTCTGGCCGTTCAGGCCTATGACAAACTGACCGAGCAAGGCCGCAAGGTGCGCGTGGTTTCCATGCCTTGCACCAGCGTGTTCGATGCCCAGGACGCTGGCTACAAGCAATCGGTTCTGCCGTTGCAGGTCAGCGCGCGTATCGCGATCGAAGCGGCCCACGCCGACTTCTGGTTCAAGTACGTGGGTCTGGAAGGTCGCGTGATCGGCATGACCACCTACGGCGAATCGGCGCCGGCTTCGGCACTGTTCGAAGAGTTTGGCTTCACCCTGGAAAACATCCTGGGTCAGGCTGAAGAGCTGCTGGAAGACTAAGCAGTACGAATGCGGTGGCCCTGGCTGCCGCGTTCCCCTGTAGGAGCTGCCGAAGGCTCGGGCCGCTCCTACATGGGGTTGTGTTGTTAGCGAATCTATCGAGAACCCCATGCCTCAACCGCGTCCCTACAAAGTTGCACTCAACGGCTACGGCCGCATTGGTCGTTGCGTCTTGCGGGCGTTGTTCGAGCGCGGCGCGAAGGCCGGGTTTGAAATTGTCGCGATCAACGATCTGGCCGACATGGCCAGCATCGAATACCTGACACGCTTCGACTCCACCCACGGCCGCTTTCCCGGCGAAGTGCGGGTTGAAGGCGATTGTCTGCATATCAATGGCGACTGCGTGAAGGTCCTGCGCAGTGCCACCCCCGAAGGCATCGATTGGGCGTCGCTGGGCGTCGATCTGGTGCTTGAGTGCTCCGGCGCTTACCACACCCGTGCCGATGGCCAGCGTTTTCTCGACGCCGGCGCACCGCGTGTGCTGTTCTCGCAGCCGATGGCCAGCGAAGCGGATGTCGACGCCACCATCGTCTACGGCGTCAATCAGGACTGCCTGACCGGCGACGAACTGCTGGTGTCCAATGCCTCCTGCACGACAAATTGCGGCGTGCCGCTGCTGCGCCTGCTCGATCAGGCGATCGGTCTGGATTACGTGTCGATCACCACCATTCACTCGGCGATGAACGATCAGCCAGTGATCGACGCCTATCACCACGAAGACCTGCGCCGCACGCGTTCGGCGTTCCAGTCGGTGATCCCGGTGTCCACTGGTCTGGCGCGCGGTATCGAGCGCCTGCTGCCGGAACTTGCCGGGCGAATTCAGGCCAAAGCCGTGCGCGTGCCGACAGTCAACGTGTCCTGCCTCGACATCACGATGCAGACCGCCACGGCGACTGACGCCAATGAGGTCAACCGGATCCTGCGCGAAGCCGCCACCAGCGGCCCGCTCAAAGGCCTTCTGGCCTATACCGAGTTGCCGCACGCCAGCTGTGATTTCAACCATGACCCACATTCGGCCATCGTCGATGCCAGCCAGACCCGAGTTTCCGGCCCCAAACTGGTGAACATCCTGGCCTGGTTCGACAACGAATGGGGTTTTGCCAACCGAATGCTGGACGTAGCAGACCACTATCTGCAAACAGCAACTTCAAAAAAACCGTAGGAAGTGCGACCCATGACCGTGTTGAAGATGTCCGACCTCGATCTGCAAGGTAAGCGCGTATTGATCCGCGAAGACCTCAACGTCCCCGTCAAGGACGGTGTTGTCACTAGCGACGCGCGCATCCTGGCTTCGCTGCCGACCATCAAGCTGGCCCTGGAAAAAGGCGCGGCGGTGATGGTCTGCTCGCACCTGGGCCGTCCGACCGAAGGCGAGTTCTCCGCCGAAAACAGCCTGAAACCTGTCGCCGACTACCTGAGCAAAGCGCTGGGCCGTGAAGTGCCGCTGGTGGCTGACTACCTCGGTGGCGTGGAGGTCAAGGCTGGCGACATCGTGCTGTTCGAAAACGTACGCTTCAACAAGGGCGAGAAGAAGAACGCCGACGACCTGGCCCAGCAATACGCAGCCCTGTGCGATGTGTTCGTGATGGATGCTTTCGGTACTGCTCACCGCGCCGAGGGTTCGACCCATGGTGTAGCCAAGTTCGCCAAAGTCGCTGCCGCCGGCCCGTTGCTGGCCGCTGAGCTGGATGCACTGGGCAAAGCCCTCGGCGCGCCGGCCAAGCCAATGGCAGCCATCGTTGCCGGCTCCAAGGTGTCGACCAAACTCGACGTGCTGAACAGCCTGAGCCAGATCTGCGATCAACTGATCGTCGGCGGCGGCATCGCCAACACCTTCCTCGCGGCGGCTGGTCACCCGGTCGGCAAGTCGCTGTACGAACCGGACCTGCTCGACACCGCGCGTGAAATCGCTGCCAAAGTCAGCGTACCGTTGCCGGTTGACGTTGTGGTCGCCAAGGAATTTGCCGAAAGCGCTGAAGCGACCGTCAAGCTGATCGCTGACGTGGCGGCTGACGACATGATTCTCGACATCGGTCCGCAAACTGCAGCCAATTTCGCCGAGCTGCTGAAGTCGTCGAAAACCATTCTGTGGAACGGCCCGGTTGGTGTGTTCGAGTTCGATCAGTTCGGCAACGGCACCAAAGTGCTGGCCCAGGCTATCGCCGAAAGCTCGGCATTCTCCATCGCGGGCGGTGGCGACACCCTGGCGGCGATCGATAAATATGGCGTGGCTGAGCAGATCTCCTACATTTCCACCGGTGGTGGCGCGTTCCTCGAATTCGTCGAGGGCAAGGTGCTGCCTGCCGTTGAAGTCCTGGAAAGCCGGGCCAAGGCCTGAGGCCGCCCGTTTGGCCAGGCAAAGGAGTGTTCACATGGTCAAGTCGTTAGCGCTGTTGTTGCTGACCGGTACGCTGGCGGCCTGCGGGAGCACCCCGAAGGCTGACGCGACGCCAGCACCGAGCGAGCCGCAGAAGGGCTGTTATCAGGCCGACTGGCAGGCCGAAACCAACCCGGTGCTGAACAAGCGCTCGGGCCCGGACGGCCTGGACAAATACGAGACGCAAACCCCGGTCAAGGAACATGGTTGTCCTTGACGGGTCTGACTCTTTAACTCAGGGCTGGCGGCATGCGTCGTCAGTCGAGGAACACGGATGAAAGGCTTGATCGCCGTTGCGGCGTTGGCATTGTTGGGTGGTTGCGCGCAGTTGAACCTGTTTCAGTCGTCGGCCCCGGCAGACAACTGGACGACCTGGACCTGCGACAGTCAGGCCAAGGTGTTGTGGCGTTACGCCGATGCCGGCCAGAAGGAAGTCGACGTTCGCCTCGGCGGCGGTGATCAGGTCTATCGCCTGAAAGAAGAGCCGGGCGCCTCTGGCACGCTGTACAGCGACGGCATGCTGGCGTTTCACGTCAAGGGTGACGAAGGCCTGGTGTACTGGGTCGCCACCAATGACCTGATTGGCCGTGGTTGCAAGGCGCAGTAATTGACACACCACAGTTCTACTGTGGGAGCGAGCCTGCTCGCGAAAGCGGCCTGGCAAGCACTGCATCAGCGACTGCAAGATTGCTTTCGCGAGCAGGCTCGCTCCCACAGGGGATCTGTGTAGTTCTTGGAATTTGCTTTACCGAATCACCAGACCGGGCCTCAACCCCCGATCTGCATTAACTTGAATAGCCGCCGCCGCTTCGGCAGGCTGGCACGATCAACGACCCTCAACCGGGAGAGACACACACAATGGCACTTATCAGCATGCGCCAGATGCTGGACCACGCAGCCGAGTTCGGCTACGGCGTTCCAGCCTTCAACGTCAACAACCTTGAGCAGATGCGCGCCATCATGGAAGCCGCTGACAAGACTGACTCCCCGGTGATCGTCCAGGCTTCGGCCGGCGCCCGCAAATACGCCGGCGCGCCATTCCTGCGTCACTTGATCCTGGCCGCGATCGAAGAATTCCCGCACATCCCGGTGTGCATGCACCAGGACCACGGCACCAGCCCTGACGTCTGCCAGCGTTCGATTCAACTGGGCTTCAGCTCGGTAATGATGGACGGCTCGCTGGGCGAAGACGGCAAGACCCCGACCGACTATGACTACAACGTCCGTGTTACCCAACAGACCGTGGCCATGGCCCACGCTTGCGGCGTTTCGGTAGAAGGCGAACTGGGTTGCCTGGGTTCGCTGGAAACCGGTATGGCCGGTGAAGAAGACGGCATCGGCGCTGAAGGCGTTCTGGATCACAGCCAGATGCTGACCGACCCGGAAGAAGCCGCTGACTTCGTCAAGCGCACCCAGGTCGACGCCCTGGCCATCGCCATCGGCACCAGCCACGGTGCCTACAAGTTCACCAAGCCACCAACCGGCGACGTGCTGGCGATCGACCGCATCAAGGAAATCCACAAGCGCATCCCGAACACCCACCTGGTGATGCACGGTTCGTCCTCCGTGCCACAAGAGTGGCTGGCGATCATCAACCAGTACGGCGGCGACATCAAAGAAACCTACGGCGTCCCGGTTGAAGAGATCGTCGAAGGCATCAAGCACGGCGTGCGCAAGGTCAACATCGACACCGACCTGCGCCTGGCCTCCACTGGCGCCATGCGTCGCCTGATGGCCACCAACCCGAGCGAATTCGACCCACGTAAATTCTTCGGCGCCACCGTGACCGCAATGCGCGATGTATGTATCGCTCGTTATGAAGCGTTCGGTACTGCCGGTAATGCCTCGAAGATCAAACCGATCTCGCTGGAAGCGATGTACCAGCGTTATCTGAAGGGTGAGTTGAACGCCAAGGTTAACTGAGCCTGAGCGTTGAGCTGATTAAAAAGAAACCCGCCGAGAGGCGGGTTTTTTTGTGGTGGAAGCGTTGTGACAAGACATCGGCATCCTTTTGCTTGAAATGTCACCTAAAGGGGACTTTACTGGTAATAATCTATTTAAAGTCCGATATGGGTGACATTTTGCTTCTCGATAATCCAGCAACGTTTGCCCAGCGTATTCGCCAATTGCGCAAAGCCAAGGGCTACAGTCAAGCGCTGCTTGCGCATAGGGCTCATTGCAGCCGCAAAACCATCATCGATCTAGAAGCAGGCGAAAACGTCGCTTTTTATACGGTGTTTAGAGTTATTGCCGCGTTAGGCATGGCGTTGGAGATTGTCGATAACCGAATCGATCTCAAATCACTCGCCGAATTGGTAGAGCATGATGAGTAAGGTGAAACGACTGAATGTCATGACGCCTCAGGGCCATTCCGGCGAGTTGTCCAAAGGTTCGCAGTTTTCATTCGCTTACCAGTCAGCGTCGCCACTCAAGGAAGTTTCCCTGGTCATGCCCTATGACCCGACACCGTCGGTGAGCAGCGTATTGCAGCCCATCTTCGATATGAATGTGCCTGAGGGATATCTAGCCGACCAAATCAAGCGGCGCATGGCCAAGCATATGCAAGTGGATGAAATGCGCCTGTTGTCCGTCATTGGCGGTAATCAGATCGGTCGCCTCACGTATGAGAATCCGGTAGAACCTTCAGGCTCTGTTCGTGCGCAGGTCGGCCTGCAGGAGATCCTGTCGGCGGACACCTCTCAGCATGTTTTCGGTTTTTTGGTCGAAACCTACTTCGAATCGGGGATTTCAGGTGTTCAGCCCAAGGTTCTGGTGCCCGATCTGGACAAACTGACTGGTAGCCGAAAAACAGTGATCAGCTCCGACCTTATCGTCAAATCAGGAGCGGAAGAGTATGAGCACCTGGCTCAAAACGAGTTTCTGTGTCTGGAAGCAGCGCGGCTGGCTGGACTGTACACGCCGCCTTTCTGGCTTTCCGATAACGGTGAGCTGTTTGTCATGGAGCGTTTTGATCTGACAGCGTCTGATCGCCTTGGCTTTGAAGACATGGCGGTGCTGCTGGGGTTAAACAAGGATCCCCACGACAACTATAAATATTCGCAGAGCTACGAAACCCTTGCTGCAGTGATCCGTCAGGTATGCAGGCATGCCGACCCGATACGAGAACTGGAACGATTTTTTTCATCCGTCTGTCTTTCGGTCATGGTGCGTAACGGCGATGCGCATTTGAAAAACTTCGGGGTGACCTACACGCACCCCGCGGCCTCTGAAACGGTGCAGTTGGCGCCGGTATACGATGTCACGACGACAACCGTATACGAGAACTACAACCCCAGGACCGGGCGATCGCTGGTTGACCGTACTCTCGCCATCAAGATGAACAAGGCCAAAGCTTATCCGGATCGTCAGCAGTTGATTGAGTTTGGTCGTAAACACTGCGCTGTGGATAAGCCAGCACTGATCGTCGACCGGATAGCCGAGGCAATGAGTCAGGCGCTTTTGATTCACCGACCACGGATAGACGTTGAATTGTTTGCAAGGATGCAACGCGAATGGGACATCGGGCGCATGGTTGCGTTGAATGACTCGGTCGGTTCGGGTTTGAAGCGTCATCCTTTATCAAGCGGTAGAAAGGAAAAGGCTGATAAATGATAAGCGGTGTACCGCTACGGTGACATTTGCTACTCAAAGTCGCGTATACGCGACATTTCGCCAAGGCAGCGGCCCGCATTTGGAGGTGGCGCAGTCCGCAGCCCACCCCTGAAGCCCTTGCAGGAGTGAGCCTGCTCGCGATAGCGGAGTTTCAGACACATGAATATTGAATGACACACCGTTATCGCGAGCAGGCCCACTCCTACAATTGGAGCGAGTGTGGTCTGCAAGTTATGGGTTGTTTGTCATTTTGGCGGCTAGCTACTTGTCGTGATCAATATCCAGTTTGGTAAACGTCACCTGCCCACCTTCACTGGTATAGCCGGTGTTGTCCTGCACATACACGCCGGCCTTGAAGTACAGCGGCTTGTCGCGCCAGGTCGCGCTGATCTGGGAGTCCCACTGATAGCCCGCCGCACTCACGCCCAGCGCACCGCCGGGGCTCAAGTGGATGAGATAGTTGAATTCGCGATCAAGCTTGACGCCGGTGGCGAGGGTGATGACGCGGCTTTCGGCGTCGTCCGGGCGCATGCGCACTTTGATCACCAGATTGCCGGTCTGGGTTTTTTCCTTGTACTGGTATTCGAGCTTGACCATCGGCCGCTGGCTTTCGTACGCGTGAATCTGGCCGATGACGATCTTGCCCGAGCTCGGCACCTTGTTCACCGCGAGGGTGGCGCGCAGCAGGTTGTCGGCGTCCGGGTAGTACCAGTTGCGCAGGGTGCCGTTGCTGTAGGTTTCGCGCAGTTCGGTACGCGGGTAGATGGCGTTTTCGGTTTTCGAGCCAGTCACCGGGGACCAGAAGAACAGGGTGCCGGTGTCGGAATGGAAGTACTGATCCTTGAAGCCATCCACCAGTTTCGAGGTTTCAACGGTGTACGGCGGGCTGCCAACAGGAACGCTGAGGTTCCAGGTTGCGAGGTCGATCATGACGGTTCTTCCAATCAATTCATCCGGAACGCCGGTGCCAGAAGCTCTAGCCCGCGCGTTTTCGGGCGTTTTTATAAGCGTAGCGGCAATTTTTGTTAATGCCCGTCCGGCGATTGCTTGACGTCAAAGTCCTGTCGAAATGCCATCCCGCCCGGTTTTCGGGGGCTGTAGCGGTGACCGTTAGTCGGCTGGGTTGAGCATTGTTTAAATGATGGCGGGATGACAGCTTCTGCTTTCACTGATCCGCGTCTAGAGTGAAGGCTCAGTACGTCTATGGTTTTGCCGGCAACCGGTCCCGATAAGAGAGGCAGCATGGAATGCGCGCAACCCCAGCCAGGTGAAGGCAGCTCGGTCCTTTTGATCGTCGATGATTACCCCGAAAATCTGATCAGCATGCGCGCGTTGCTGCAGCGTCAGGATTGGCACGTGATGACCGCCGCCTCGGGTTTCGAGGCACTGAACCTTTTGCTCGAACACGACATCGACCTGGTCCTGCTCGATGTGCAGATGCCCGGCATGGACGGTTTCGAGGTCGCGCGGCTGATGCGCGGCAGCCAGCGCACGCGGCTGACGCCGATCATTTTCCTCACCGCCAACGAGCAATCTCAGGACGCCGTGATCAAAGGCTATGCCAGCGGCGCGGTGGATTACCTGTTCAAGCCGTTCGATCCGCAAATCCTCAAGCCCAAGGTCCAGGCGCTGCTCGAGCACCAGCGCAATCGCCGTGCCTTGCAACGCCTCAGTCATGACCTGGAAGTGGCGCGCGCCTTCAATGCCTCGGTGCTGGACAACGCCGCCGAAGGCATTCTGGTGTTGAGCGAGGACGGCGTGATCCGCTTCGCCAACCCGGCGATTTCGCGGTTGCTCAATGCGCCGGTGAAGGATCTGCAAGGCAAGGAGTTTCTCGATTTCCTGCAGAAGCCACACATTCCCCTGTGGGCCGATTCCGAGTTCTACGCCGGCTACCAGCGCGGTGAAACCCTGCGTCTGCACGATGCGTTGCTGCGCACGGCGCCCGGACAGCAAGTGCCGGTGGCATTGTCCTGTGCGCCGCTGTCCTCGGAGCAGCATGCGATGGTGGTGACGGTGCTGGACATGTCGGTTGTGCGTCACTTGCACCAGCAACTGGAATTCCAGGCGGTAACCGATCCGCTGACCGGGCTGCTCAACCGACGCGGGTTCTACCAGACCGTCGAAAACCTGCTGTTGCGCGGCGAACGTAGCGACAGCAGTTGGGTGTTGCTCTACCTTGATCTCGACGGCTTCAAGCGGGTCAATGATTCCCTCGGTCACGATGCCGGCGATCGCGTGTTGCGCTGGGTCTCCGAACAGTTGAAAGCGTGCCTGCGGCCGTTCGATATTCTCGCGCGCATGGGCGGCGATGAATTCACCGCGCTGCTGGATCTGGAATTCCCCGAGCAAGCGGCGAAGATTGCCGAAAAACTCATCGAACGGGTATCGGTGTGTCAGCAGATCGAAGGTCTGGATATCGTTCTTGGCGCCAGTATCGGCATCGCCACCTATCCTGACTGCGGGCGCAATCTGGACGGCTTGCTGCGCGCCTCGGACATCGCTATGTACGAGGCCAAGCGCGCCGGGCGTCAGCAATATCGTTTCTATGACCCTGAAATGAACGGCCGCGCACGCTCGCGTCTGATGCTGGAAGACAGCGTGCGTGAGGCCATCGAGAATCGCGATTTCAATCTGGTCTATCAACCGCAGGTGGCGATCGGCAGCGGACAGATCCGTGGGTTCGAGGCGTTGCTGCGCTGGCAGCATCCGAGCGTCGGCGATGTGCCGCCGGGGTTGTTTCTGCCATTGCTGGAAGAGGCGCGCTTGATCAGTCGCCTCGGCAGCTGGATCTATCACCGTGGCGCCGGTCAGCGTAAAGCCTGGGAAACCTTGTTCGCTGAAGATCTGGTGCTCGGCGTGAGCCTGAGCAATACCCAGTTCGGCCTGCCGAATCTGGTCACTGAATTGCGTCAAGTCATGGAACGCCATGCGCTGCAACCGCGGCAACTGGAAGTCGAAGTCACCGAAGAAGCGTTGATGCAAGACCCGGACGAAACCCGCAAGCAACTGCGGCTGCTGCGTCATCTCGGGGTGCGCGTGGCGCTGGATGATTTTGGTTCGGGGCCGTGTTCGCTGGCGCATCTGCGCGATCTGGAGCTGGACACGCTGAAGCTCGACCGCCACTTGATCGCGCGCCTGCCGGACTCGCCTCGTGATGCGGCGCTGGTGCGCATGGTCATCGACCTGTGCAAGCAATACGGTCTGCTGGTGATCGCCGAAGGAGTGGAAACCCTCGAGCAATATCAGTGGCTGCAAGCCCATGGCTGCGAATACGTGCAGGGCTTCCTCGTCGCGCGGCCGTTGATCGCCGAAGACGCGGTCAGCTTCGTCGAACCCTTTGACTGGAGCGCGCTGCCCGGTTGAATTCGCTACACTGGCGGACCTTTTTCGAACCGCGTCGCTCGTCCATGACTGTGTTGAAGTACCTCCAGGCCTACCCCGCACAATTGCAGGATCAGGTGCGCCAACTGATAGCCGAAGGGCGTCTGGGTGAATACCTGAATCAGCGCTATTCAGGGCGACACGACGTGCAGAGCGACAAGGCCTTGTACAGCTACGCGCTGGATCTCAAGCAGCAGTACATGCGTAATGCGCCGGCGATCGACAAAGTGCTGTTCGACAACCGCCTCGACCTGACCCACCGCGCGCTCGGTCTGCACACCACGGTGTCACGGGTGCAGGGCGGCAAGCTCAAGGCCAACAAGGAAATCCGCATCGCCGCGCTGTTCAAGGACGCCGCGCCGGATTTTCTGAAGATGATCGTGGTGCACGAGCTGGCGCACTTCAAGGAATCGGATCACAACAAGGCGTTCTATAAACTGTGCGAGCACATGCTGCCGGGGTATCACCAGATCGAGTTCGATCTGCGTGTGTACCTGACGTGGCGGGATATGCAGTAAAGATCAAAAGATCGCAGCCTTCGGCAGCTCCTGCAGTTGAAATGCGATCTTCTGTAGGAGCTGCCGAAGGCTGCGATCTTTTAACGGTGGGAGTGTTTAGATGGACGTAAGCAAGACCAAAAGCAGTTTCTATCGCCGTTTGTACGTGGCATATCTCATCGATAGCGGCCTGGCGCCGAGTGTGCCGACGCTGACCGAAGTCACTGGCATGCCGCGACGCACGGCGCAGGACACGATTGCCGCGCTGGCCGATCTGGACATCATCTGCGAGTTCGAACAGGAAGAGGGCGCACGCAATCATGCCGGGCGCTATCGGATTCGTGAATGGGGAGCGATTGATCGGGGGTGGATCGAGCGCAATTTGCGGCAGATAAAAGCGGTGCTGCAATACCCTTGACTCCTGCGCCGACGGTTCTGACGCCTTCGCGAGCAGGCTCGCTCCCACAATGGATGTGCATTCCCTGTGGGAGCGAGCCTGCTCGCGAAAGGGTGTTCAGGAGCGACGCATGCCGATATGTGGAATGTCATCCTCAAGATATTCCTCACCCACCACGACAAACCCGTACTTGCCGTAATACCCCTGCAGATGCGCCTGCGCTGACAAATAGATCGGCACCTGCGGCCAGTGCTTTTCGGCCTGCTTCAGCGCCTGTTCCATCATCGCGTGGCCCAGCCCTTTGCCACGGCCGGCGGGCGCGGTCACCACGCGGCCAATCACCACGTCGCCGCCTTGGGATTCCGGATCCAGCAGGCGCAGATAAGCCATCAACTGATCATCCTCCCAGCCCATCAGGTGATGGGTATCGCCCTCCAGATCCTGGCCGTCGAGATCCGGGTAGGCGCATTTCTGTTCGACCACGAATACATCAGAGCGCAGCTTCAACGAGGCGTACAACTGCTCTTTGCCCAAATCGCGATGATGTTTGCAGATCCACTCGATTGTCATTTTTCGATTCCTTGACCATGTCGCCCGATACTAAGCGCAGCTGCGCCATATGTCTGTATGGCGCAACAGTCTGTGATAAAGGTCAAAATGCCACCATTCCTTTCTCGCGGCCGCCGAGACTTTGTGTAATCTGCTCAAGAGCACTGCGCACTGGTTCCCATGAGCTAATGTTCAATGCTTGGGTTTTGCCGGTAAGGGGCCTTTGGTTTTGACGTGAAACCACGTCGGGCGGTTGCCCGCTGAGGATGTTCAAGCATGCTGCGATTGCTTCAAGCCGTTGCTTTGATCGGACTGCTGGTGCTGGGCCAGGATGCTGCGGCGCAGAAGCTGCGGCTGGCGTTCGATAATTGGCCGCCGTTTACCGACGATGCACTGGTCAACGGTGGACTGGCCACCGACATTGTCAGCACCGCACTGGCTCGCGCCGGTTATGCCAGCGGTTACGAACAAGTGCCGTGGGCGCGAGCATTGCTGGGGATTGGCGAGGGGCGCTACGACGTACTGGTCAACGCCTGGTACAACGACGAACGCACGCTGATCGGTCAGTTTTCCGGTGAGTACCTGATCAACCGCATCCGATTCCTCAAGCGCAAAGACGCACCCATCGACTACAGCAACCTCGAGCAACTGCACACTTACCCGATTGCCGTGGTGCGCGGGTACGCCTATTCCGCCCCTTTCGATGCGGATACGGCGATGCAGAAAGTCCCTGTGCACAACTTCGCCATGGGCGTGCGCATGCTCGCGGCGGATCGGGTCAAGCTGACCCTGGAGGATGAGTACGTGGCCAAGTATTACCTGGCACGGGAATCGGCCAAGGTACGCAATTCGGTGGAGTTTTTACCCAAGCCGTTGAGTGAGAACAGCCTGCATATTCTGGTCAGTCTGAAGAACCCGCAGCATGAGCAGATCGTCGCCGGGTTTGATCGTGCGATCGAGACGATGAAGGCTGACGGGACTTATGAGAAGTTATTGCGGCGGCATGGAATGTGAAGGGTGATCCGGCAATTTCTTTGTGGCTGATGACCTCTTCGCGAGCAGGCTCGCTCCCACAATTTGAAATGCATACCCTGTGGGAGCGAGCCTGCTCGCGAACGCGTCGTCTCAGGCGCCGCTGATTTCGGCAGTGTCCTTGATCAAATGCGCCGCCAACGTCCGAAGCGGCCCCAACTGCCGGCAAATCAGCGCCAGCTGCGTCTGCACCAACCGTTGCCCTTCATCGATTTCATCCGGCATCTGCTCCAGCTCATTGGCCAGCGCTTCCTCGTCATCACTCTGAATCGCAATCGGCTGCTTGCTCGCCAAACCATGAGCGATTTCGTCGATGCTGGTCGCCAGTTTCACCCCGGCGCCTTCGATCAGATGCTCCCGCACCTCCGCTGGCAACTGTGTTTCACGGTGCGCGCCGAGCCCTGACAAATAGCTGAGCAACGTGTGCGATAGCACCAGGAAGCGGAAGCCGACATCCGCCTCCTTACGGAAATGCCCCGGCTCCATGAGCATGTTCGCCAGTGTCGTCGACAGCGCCGCGTCAGCGTTATGGGCGTTGCGTCGGGCCAGGCGATAAGCGAGGTCATCGCTTTTGCCGGCGGCGTATTGCTGCATGATCTGGCGCAGGTAGATGCTGTTGCAGGTCAGGGTGTTGGCCAGCACTTTGTTCAGGCGCCGACCCTGCCAGTCCGGCAGGAACAGGAACACCGCCAGACCTGCGATCAGGCTGCCCAGCAGGGTATCGAACAGCCGTGGCAGGAACAGCCCGTAGCCATCGCCGACCTGATTGAAGCAGAACAGCACCATGATCGTGATCGCCGCCGTCGCCAGGGTGTAGCGGGTGGTGCGGTTGGTGAAGAACACTACCCCGGCAGCGATGGCGAAGCACGATTGCACCACCGGGTTGGGGAACAGATCGAACAGCGCCCACGCCACCGTCAGGCCAATGGCCGTGCCGATGATCCGCTGGCCGAGTTTGCGCCGGGTGGCGCCGTAGTTCGGCTGGCAGACGAACAGCGTGGTGAGGATGATCCAGTAGCCTTGCGACGGGTGAATCAGGTGCACCATGCCGTAGCCGATGCTCAGTGCCAGCGGCAAGCGCAGGGCATGGCGGAACAGCAGCGAGGTCGGCGTCAGTTGCGTACGCAGGCGAATCCATACGTCCTTGAGATTGCGCGGTGAACGGTCGAGCAGGCTGCTGTCGGTGGCGTCCGCCAGAGCATCGGGGTTGCTGGCATCGCTAAGCAGGCGGTCGAGGGTGCCGAGGTTGGCCGCCAAGGCGCGCAGCGAGCGCAGCAGGCCGCGCCATGCCGGATTGCTCTGGATGCGTAAATGTTCGAGGGAGGCATGCAGGTCGTTCAGGGCTTCGGCGAAACTGGCGTCGTAGATGAACGGCTGGCGCATCTGGATCGATTCGGCCAAGGCCCGGCAGGCCTTGCCCTGCTGGCGCAGCAGGCGCTGGCAGCGAAACAGCACGTCGCTGTGGAAGAACGCTTCGGCCAGCGCGTTGTAAGGATAGTGCGAAGAGCTGGCGCGTTCGTGAATGTCCTGCGCGAGGAAATACAGCTTCAGATAACGGCTGACTTTCGAGCCGGGTCGACCGTTGCCGACCCGATGCAGGATGATTTCCTTGGCCGTGTTCAGGGCGGCGACCACCCGGCCATTCTGCTGCGCCAGTTCGAGCCGCCGGGCTTCGACATCCATCTGCCGGATCGGCTCGAACAGCGAAGATTTCAGCTTCAGATAAAGGCCCAGCTCGCGGAACAGCCGCGCCAGGCTCTGCTGCACCGGTTGATTGGAAAACAGCGCCTGCCACAGCACCGAGAGCAGGCCGTACCACGCCGCACCAGCGACCAGCAGCATCGGTTCGTGCCAGAAATCAGTGACCGCGCCGCCGCGCTGATCAACGCCGATCATTGTGTACACCGACAGAATCAGCGTCGCCGAGGCGATCGCACCGTAGCGCTCGCCCAGCGCACCGAGCATGGTCAGGCCGAAACTGGCCAGTGCCAGGGCCACGGCGAAAATGATCGGGTAGGGAAACAGCAATTCCACCGACAGCGCGGCGATGCTGAAACACACCAGTGTCACCGCGAGGGCGTTGAGACGACCCTGCCAACTGTCGTCGGTCTCGGCCAGGGCGCTGGCGATGATGCCGAGGAACAACGGGATCAGCAGGCCCATTTCATCCTGATACCAGCACAGCGCCATGCTGCCGGTCAGGGCGATGAATACCCGCACGCTGTAGCTGAATTTATCCAGCGCCCACAGGCGCCGCAAAGACTGACGAAACGAGGTCGAGGACATGAAGTGCGAAGGCCTTCCGAGGCGATGCCGCTAAATTGAGCCAGTAATGACGCCGACGCAATGGCGCCGAGCACATCTGACAGCAAAAAGTGTTCCTTGATCGCCCGCCCCCCCCCTGTAGGAGCTGCCGAAGGCTGCGATCTTTTGACTTTGATGTGTAAAAACAAGATCAAAAGATCGCAGCCTTCGGCAGCTCCTACACGGGGGAGTGTTGTTCCGGTCAGACGAACTGCGCAGCAGCGTAGCCCGAGGCCCAGGCCCACTGGAAATTGAAGCCGCCCAGATGCCCAGTGACGTCGAGCACTTCCCCAATAAAGTACAGGCCCGGGCTTTTCAGCGACTCCATGGTCTTCGACGACACCTCGCGGGTATCGACGCCACCCAGAGTCACCTCAGCCGTGCGATAGCCTTCAGTCCCCGCCGGCACAACCTTCCAGCTGCCGAGCTTCTCGGCAATCTCCGCCAGTTCAGCATGGGTGTACTGCTTCATCGGTTTGGAGACAAACCAGTTGTCCGCCAGCAGATTGGCCATCTTCTTGGTGAAGATTTCGCCAAGCAAAGTTTTCAACTCGCTGTTCGGACGCTCGGCGACTTGCTGTTGCAGCCAGCTCGCGGCGTCGTGATCCGGCAGCAGGTTGATCTCCACCGTGTCGCCGGGCTCCCAGAACGAACTGATCTGCAAGATCGCCGGGCCACTGAGGCCACGATGGGTGAACAGGATGTTCTCGCGAAAGCTCTGGTCATTGCAGCTGACCAGACAATCCACCGAAGTGCCGGACAGCTCTGTGCACAACTCCTTCAGCTGGTCGGTGATGGTGAACGGCACCAGCCCGGCGCGGGTCGGCAGCAGTTCATGGCCGAACTGTTTGGCGACCTGGTAACCGAAACCGGTAGCGCCCAGGGTCGGAATCGACAGGCCGCCGGTGGCGATCACCAGCGATTGGCACTGGACCTGACCGAGGGTGGTGTCGAGCAGGTAGCCGCTGTCGGTTTTTTCGATGGTCTGGATCGAGGTGTCCAGGTGCAGCTCGACGCCGGCCTGATCGCATTCATCAAGGAGCATGCCGAGGATGTCGCTGGACTTGTTATCGCAGAACAGCTGGCCGAGTTTCTTCTCGTGGTACGGCACACCGTGCTTGCCCACCAGACCGATGAAATCCCACTGGGTGTAACGCGCCAGCGCCGATTTGCAGAAATGCGGATTCTGCGAGAGGAAATTGCTCGGTTCGGTGTACATGTTGGTGAAATTGCAGCGACCGCCGCCGGACATGAGGATTTTCTTGCCGGCTTTGTTCGCGTGGTCGAGCAGCAACACCTGACGCCCGCGCCCGGCGGCGGTCAGGGCACACATCAAGCCGGCCGCGCCAGCGCCAATGATCACGACTTCGGTAGAGCGCAAAACGGTGTCCTCTTGGTGGGTCGCTACAAAACAAACTGTGGGAGCGAGCCTGCTCGCGAAAGCGTTGTGTCATTCAACAATGATGTCGACTGACAGATTGCATTCGCGAGCAGGCTCGCTCCCACAGGGGATCTCCTATGGATGGAAGATCGCTTACAGAATGCGTACGCGCAACGAGCGGCCCTTGATCTTGCCGTCGTTCAGGCGCTGCAAGGCCTGCATGGCCACGGTGCGCTCGACAGCGACGTAGGCCTGGAAATCGAAGATGGCGATCTTGCCGACCTGCGCACCGGGAATGCCCGCTTCGCCGGTCAGTGCGCCAAGAATGTCGCCCGGGCGCACTTTGTCTTTGCGGCCAGCGCCGATGCACAGGGTGGTCATCGGCGGTTGCAGCGGCGCCAGGCCCTGGGACTTGAGGTTGTCGATCTGATCCCAGTTCAGCGGCGCTTTCTGCAGTTGTTCGATGGCTTGCGCACGATGCGCTTCGGACGGCGCGACCAGGCTGATGGCGATGCCTTTCTCGCCCGCGCGACCGGTACGGCCGACGCGGTGGATGTGGATTTCCGAATCGCGCGCCAGCTCGACGTTGATCACCATGTCCAGCGCATCGATATCCAGACCACGGGCTGCGACGTCGGTGGCGACCAGCACCGAGGTGCTGCGGTTGGCGAACATCGCCAGTACTTGATCGCGGTCACGCTGTTCCAGATCGCCGTGCAGGCCAACAGCGGAAATGCCTTTGGCGGTCAGGTGATCGACGGTTTCCTGCACTTGCTGCTTGGTGAAGCAGAACGCCACGCAGGACGCCGGACGGAAGTGGTGCAGGACTTTGGTCACCGCGCTCATGCGCTCTTCCGGGGAAATCTCGTAGAAGCGCTGCTCGATCTGCGTGTCGTCGTGGAAGGCTTCAGCCTTGACGGTCTGCGGATCGCGCATGAATTTCGAGGCCAGTTGCTTGATGCCCACCGGGTAGGTCGCGGAGAACAGCAGAGTCTGCCGGCGCTCCGGGGTCTTGATGATGATGTCTTCGATCGCGTCGTAGAAGCCCATGTCGAGCATGCGGTCGGCTTCGTCGAGGATCAGCGTGTTCAGGCCATCGAGCACCAGCGAACCCTTGCGCAAATGCTGCTGAATGCGCCCCGGGGTGCCGACGATGATGTGCGCGCCGTGCTCCAGCGAAGCGATCTGCGGGCCGAACGAGACGCCGCCGCACAAGGTCAGGACCTTGATGTTGTCTTCGGCGCGGGCCAGACGGCGGACTTCCTTGGCCACCTGGTCGGCCAGCTCACGGGTCGGGCAGATCACCAGCGCCTGGCACCCGAAGTAGCGCGGGTTGATCGGGTTGAGCAGGCCGATGCCGAACGCGGCGGTCTTGCCGCTGCCGGTCTTGGCCTGGGCGATCAGGTCCATCCCCTTGAGGATCACCGGCAAGCTCTGCGCCTGGATCGGCGTCATCTGGGCATAACCGAGTGATTCGAGGTTAGCCAGCATGGCGGCGGACAGCGGCAGAGTATTAAAAGCGGTGGCGATGGTGGTCACGGGACTGGCCTGCAAAACAAAATGTCGCGCAGTGTAGCAGCCCCGTGCTGGTTTCCTCGACAGTTCTGGACGAACAGCGATTGAACCCGAGGCAGGGATTACCTGTGGCGAGGGGATTTATCTGTGGCGAGGGGATTTATCCCCGATGGGGTGCGCAGCACCCCCAATACCTGCCACCTCGATTCATCAGGCTGACCGCATCCAACCTTTTTGGGGCTGCTGCGCAACCCAGCGGGGATAAATCCCCTCGCCACAGAAGTCAAAGAACTCCTTCAGCAGAATCAGTGTTCGATGTGTTCTTGTGGACGTTTCGCCCGGCGCCCGTCTTCCTTCGACAGTTGCGAGAAGATCGTCGCCGCCAGCATCGCCATCACGCCGACCGTGACGAAGGTCAGCTGGAACGCACCGAGTACGGTTTCCACGCCATCGTTGCCGACCTTCGCAGTGAAGCCGCCGAGCAGCGCGCCGGCGCAGGCCACGCCGAGGCTCAGCGACAATTGCGCGACCACCGACAGCAGACTGTTGCCGCTGCTGGCGCTGGCATCGTCGAGGTCGATCAGCGTCACCGTATTCATCGCGGTGAATTGCAGCGAGTTGATTGCCCCCAGCACCGCCAGCAGGCATAGCAGCAGCCAGTACGGCGTCTGCTCGCTGACCAGGCCCATGCTCGCCAGCATGATCCCCAACGCCAGGGTGTTGCCGGTGAGCACGATGCGATAGCCGAGGCGTTCGATCAGCGGCCGCGCGACCCACTTGGCGACCATCGCCGCAGCGGCCAGCGGCAACATGCTCATCCCGGCTTGCGACGGCGAATAGCCCAACGCCACTTGCAACAGCAGCGGAACCAGAAATGGCAGAGCACCGCTGCCCAGTCGCGCGAACAGGTTGCCGAGAATGCCCACGGCGAACGTGCGGGTCTTGAACAGCGAAGGCGCAAACAGCGGATTCTCGATATGCCCGGCGCGCAGCCAGTACGCCGCCAGACAGGCCATGCCGGCGAACAGCAGCAGCATCACCCGCAGGTGCGGCAGGTGCAGTTCGCCAAGACCTTCCATGGCGATGGTGATGAGGATCATCGCTGCGCCGAACAGCAGAAAGCCGAGGCTATCGAAGCGGGTGCGCTCCGTGCCGCGCAGGTCGGGGATGAATTTCCACACCGCGTAGCAACCGATCACCCCGACCGGCAGATTGATCAGGAAGATCCAGTGCCACGTCACGTATTCCACCATCCAGCCGCCCATGGTCGGGCCGATCAGCGGGCCGAGCAGGCCGGGAATGGTGATGAAACCCATGATCCGCACCAGTTCCGAGCGCGGGTACGCACGCAGCACCACCAGCCGCCCGACCGGCAACATCAGCGCACCGCCGAGGCCCTGGATCACCCGTGCGCCGATAAGCATGCTCAGGCTGCTGGATAACGCGCAGAGCAACGAGCCGAAGCTGAACAGCAGAATCGCGCCGAAGAAGATTTTCTTGGTGCCGAAGCGGTCGGCGATCCAGCCAGAGGCCGGGATCAGCAGGGCCACGGTGAGCATGTAGGCGATGATCACGCCCTGCATGCGCAACGGGTCTTCCGCCAGATCGCTGGCCATGGCCGGCAGCGCGGTATTGAGGATGGTCCCGTCGAGGGACTGCATGAAGAACGCAATGGCGACGACCCACGGCAACCAGCGGGCGGTGATGGCGTCGAGAGGCGGGCGGTTGGGCATGGAACCTCTTGTGGTCTGTTTGATGATCGTTCCCACGCTCTGCGTGGGAATGCCTCAACGGACGCTCTGCGTCCGCTTTTGGCTGGGACGCGGAGCGTCCCGGGCTGCATTCCCACGCGGAGCGTGGGAACGATCGCCGTCAGAGGGTCAGGGTCAACCGGCTGACCAGCGCCCCCGGCAACAGCGATGACGAGGTATTGCGCTGGCTGTACGTACTCGCCGAGAGCAGCAGCTCACGCTCGGTGGTCAACGCTTCCAACTGCGAACCGAGCAGGTTGTAGGCGCTATCGTCGAAGCGCATGGTGCTGACCGGCGCCTGGATCTCGCCGTTCTCGACCCAGAAGGTCGCGAAGCGGGTCATGCCGGTCATGCGCGCCGCCGGTTGATCCGAGTAGTTCAGGTACCACAGGTTGCTGATGTACAGCCCGGTGCCCAACTGCTTGAGGATCTCTTGCTGCGACAGATCACCGGCGGCCATGTTCAACGCACTGGGCATCTCGCCGCCGCCCGCACCGTTCGCCGCCAGACCATATTCGGCGGCGCTGCGCGAGCCCACCAGTTGATCGCCGGCCTTGCCCTCGATGATCAGACGCAGATCGCTGCGCGGATAACCCTCGGCGGAAAACGCCGGGCTCAGGGACTCGCTGACTTTTTCGTCCAGCGACAGCAACGGGCTGAACGCCTGATCGCCGACGTAGAGCTTCTGCAACGGGCTGCTCTTGCTGGCGATCGATTGCGCCGAGAACCCGCCCCAACTGAGCATGCCCATGATTTCTTCCAGTGCCGCCGGTGC
This sequence comes from Pseudomonas sp. Irchel 3F6, assembly GCF_900187595.1. Lineage (NCBI taxonomy): Bacteria > Pseudomonadati > Pseudomonadota > Gammaproteobacteria > Pseudomonadales > Pseudomonadaceae > Pseudomonas > Pseudomonas sp. Irchel 3F6. The sequence goes on from NZ_FYDP01000004.1 coordinate 471,683, forward strand.
CAGATAGGCGCGGTACTGCCCCGGTGCCAGGGTGCGTAACGGTCGGCCGAGAAACTCAAGCTGTTCGCGTGCCTGGGCGAAACGCCGGGCGAAGCCCTCGTCGCTCCAATCATGGCCGGCATAGCTGGCCTTCACCGCTTCGCCGTTTTCGTGGAACAGGCTGAAGTCGAAATTGAAGCTGTTGGCTTCATGCCAGCCGAACGCGCCAGCGGAGCTGGCAAAGCCACGGCTGATCGGACCGGCAGCATAAAAACCGACCAGATCGAGACCTTCAGCGGCGGCGCAGATTTGCCCGACGACATCTTCGGTGTCCGGCAGCGGATGCGCTTGTACGTGCGTGCTCTGCCAGCTGTTGTGATTGAGCAGCAAGTACGGGTCCTGCGGCAGCAGCGGCAAGGTTTCGCGCAATTGTTGCAGGCCTTCGGCGAGCCGTTGCAGATCGGCTTCCTGATCCCCGGACAAGGTGATCTGCAGGTCGGCGTGGCGACCGTCGTTGATCAGTTTCAGGCCGACGTTGGCCTGCTGCACTTGCCCGGCCTGGCGCACCTTGGCGTGATTGAAGCGCACGAACGCCGAGGCTTCGGCGGCGTAGCTGAGCGTGAACTGTTCCGGCTCGCGCACGCTGTCGCGCAGCCAGTTGACCATGACCTTGAAGGCGTCGGACTGACGCTTCGAAATGCTCATCAGGCGTCTCCCCCAAACACATCAATGTTGCTGAATACGCAGGCCGGCGAAGCATGGCCGACGCGAATCACCTGGTTCGGTTCGCCCTTGCCGCAGTTCGGCGTGCCCAGCACCTTGACGGTGCTGGCATCGCCGACGGCGCGCAGGCTCTTCCAGAAGTGCGCGGAAATCGCCCGGTAGTTGGGGTTTTTTACCACGCCTTTCAGTTCACCATTCTCGATCAACTGGCCCCATTCGCAGCCGAACTGGAATTTGTTGCGCGCATCGTCGATCGACCACGAACGGTTGGTGCTCATCAGAATGCCGTGCTCGATACCGCCGATCATCTGCTCCAGCGTTTGATCACCCGGTTCGATGTTGAGGTTGGCCATGCGGTCGATCGGCGGCCGGTTCCAACCGCAGGCGCGGCTGTTGGCAACGCCATCGAGGCCGGCGCGATATTGCGACAGCGCTCCGCCCAGTGGCCGCAGCAACAGGCCGTCGCGAATCAGGAATTGTTTGCTCGCCGCGGTGCCGTCGTCGTCATGGCCGTAGCTGGCGAGTTCTTCCGGGATGCCGGGGTCGAAAGTCACGTTGAGCAAATTCGAGCCGTATTGCAGGCTGCCGAAATCGCTGGTCTTGACGAAACTGGTGCCGGCGTAATTGCGCTCATCGCCGAGGATGCGGTCGAGCTCCAGCGGGTGACCGATGGACTCGTGGATCTGCAGCATCATCTGATCGGGCATCAGCAGCAGGTCGCGCGGGCCTTGCGGGGTGTTCGGCGCGAGCAGCAGTTGCAGGGCCTGATCGGCGACTTGCGGGCCGGCACCGACCAGGCCGCAACGGCTGATGACGTCGGCGCCACCCTGCTGGCCGAAGTTCTCGCGGCCGAGGCTGCGGGTCTGGCTGTCGTTGCCGTCGTAGGCGGTGACGTCGAGGCTCGGATAGACAAAGCGCTGGGCCTGGCGCAATTCGGCGCCGGCGCTGCTCAGGTAGATCTGCTCGACGTTAGTGATGCCGATGCTCACCTGCCAATTGACCAGGCGTTCATCCTTGGGCACCGAGGCGGACTCCGCACCGAGCAGATCGAAGCATTCGCTCAGGGATGGGAAGGGCTGTTCGAGATTGGGTGAAAAATAATCAGCGCGATCGCTGGAAAGCGGCTGCTCGCGCAGATCGAGCAAGGCGTGCGGCTTGAGCCGGCGGGCCTGTTGCTCAGCGCGCTCGAGAGCGGCTTGCAGGCCTTGTTGCGAGAGGTCATTGGTCGCCGCATAGGCTTCGACGCCATTGACCCGGACGGTGAGCATCACCCCTTCATCGCGGCTCAAACTCGGCGGTTCGGCGACGTTCTTGCGCACCGATAGATACTGCCCGGACTCGCGCACATATCGCAGGGAAAAAAATTCAGCGCCCGTGCGCAAGGCAGCAAAGCGCTGCTTGAGCTGGGGGTGGAAATCGAACATTCGGGAACCTCCTTGTAATGGAGTAGCGGCATGGCGACAGCGGGGAGGGGTGAAACGGTTGCGCGAGGTCTAGAGTAGGCCTGCGTGGGGGTAGGATCAAGTGAAGAGGGGGTGTAGGGGGATTTACTGTGCAGCGGGGAAGTGTGTGTTGCTGTGAGGGCCTCTTCGCGAGCAGGCTCGCTCCCACAGGGGATTTGTGAATGCCACAGATCCAGTGTGGGAGCGAGCCTGCTCGCGAAGGCGGCGCCTCGGTACTACGACTTACTGCGTAACCGGGGTGATATCCCGCATCGGCTTGCCTTTGACCGGCGCGCCGTTCGCGACGTAATAAGCAGCGGTGCTGCGCGGCAGCGGCTTGCGGCCACGGATCTTGTCGGCGATTTTCTCGGCCATCATGATCGTCGGCGCATTGAGGTTGCCGGTGGTGATGATCGGCATGATCGAGGCATCGACCACGCGCAGGCTCTGCATGCCGTGCACACGACCTTCGCCATCGACCACGGCCATCTCGTCGGTGCCCATCTTGCACGAGCAGGACGGGTGGAACGCGGTTTCGGCGTGCTCGCGGATGAACTTGTCGAGCTGCTCATCGGTTTGCACGTCGATGCCCGGGCTGATTTCACGACCACGGTATTGATCGAGTGCCGGTTGCTGCATGATTTCGCGGGTCAGGCGGATGCCGTCGCGAAATTCCTGCCAGTCCTGCTCGGTGGCCATGTAGTTGAAGAGGATGCTCGGGTGCTGGCGCGGGTCCTTGGATTTGACCTGGATGCGACCACGGCTCGGCGAACGCATGGAGCCCATGTGCGCCTGGAAACCGTGCTCTTTCACACCGTTGCTGCCGTTGTAGTTAATCGCCACCGGCAGGAAGTGGTACTGGATGTTCGGCCATTCGAATTCCGGACGCGAACGAATGAAACCGCCGGCCTCGAACTGGTTGCTGGCGCCGATGCCGGTGCCGTTGAACAGCCACTCGGCACCGATCGCCGGCTGGTTGTACCAAAGCAGCGACGGGTACAGCGAAACCGGTTGGGTGCAGGCGTATTGCAGGTACAGCTCGAGGTGATCCTGCAGGTTTTCACCGACGCCCGGCAGATCGTGGACCACCGGGATGTCGAGGCTTTCCAGCAATTTCGCCGGGCCGACACCGGAGCGCTGCAGAATCTGCGGCGAAGCGATGGCGCCGGAGCACAGCAGGACTTCCTTGCGCGCCTTGGCTTCAACACGTTCTTCAGCGTCACCGATCAGGTAACGCACGCCGACCGCGCGCTTGCCTTCAAAGAGAATCTTGTCGGTCAGGGCGTGGGTGACGATGGTCAGGGTCGAGCGTTTTTTGGCGATGTCGAGGTAGCCACGCGCGGTGGAAGCACGGCGGCCGTTCGGCGTCACGGTGCGGTCCATCGGGCCGAAGCCTTCCTGCTGGTAACCGTTGAGGTCTTCGGTACGCGGGTAACCGGCCTGCACGCCAGCTTCAACCATGGCGTGGAACAGCGGGTTGTTGCCGGCTTTCGGCGTGGTCACGCTGACCGGGCCGTCGCCACCGTGGTAATCGTTCGGGCCGATGTCACGGGTTTCGGCTTTGCGGAAGTACGGCAGGCAATCGAGGTACGACCAGTCTTCCAGGCCCGGCAGTTTCGCCCAACCGTCGTAGTCCATGGCGTTGCCACGGATGTAGCACATGCCGTTGATCAGCGAAGAGCCTCCAAGGCCCTTGCCGCGACCGCATTCCATCCGGCGACCGTCCATGTGTGGCTCTGGATCGGTTTCGTAAGCCCAGTTGTAGCGACGCCCCTGCAGCGGGAACGCCAGCGCGGCGGGCATCTGGGTACGGAAGTCGAGGCGGTAGTCCGGCCCCCCGGCTTCGAGCAGCAGAACGGTGACGCCTTCGTCTTCAGTCAGACGGGTCGCCAGGGTGTTACCGGCCGAGCCGGCACCGATGATGATGTAGTCGAATTCTTGGGACATTGAATGCACCCTCTTTGATAGTGGTCAGGTCGGACCTTGGCGAGTGCTGTGCACTCGAATCGCTGGCAAGCCAGCTCCCACAGGGATTGGGGGCTGCCACAAATTGGGTGGACGACTCCAAACCTGTGGGAGCGGGCTTGCCCGCGAAGAGGCCTTCGCGAGCAATGCAAATCTCGGGTCTTAGAACACCGAAACGTAATCGCCCAGCTCGACCTGTACCGATTTGATGCGTGTGAAGTTGTTCAGCGAGCTGATCCCGTTCTCACGGCCCACACCCGACTGCTTGTAACCGCCAACCGGCATTTTTGCGTCGGACTCGCCCCAGGCGTTGATCCAGCAGATACCGGCTTCCAGTTGATGAATCACGCGGTGGGCGCGGTTCAGGTCTTTGGTGACGATACCGGCGGCCAGGCCGAAGTCGGTGTCGTTGGCGCGGCGGATCACTTCTTCTTCGGTTTCGTAGGAGAGGATCGCCATCACCGGGCCAAAGATCTCTTCACGAACGATGGTCATGTCGTCGGTGCAGTCGGTGAACACGGTGGGCGCAACGAATGCGCCTTTGGCGAATTCGCCGTCGGTCAGGCGACCACCGCCGCACAGGACGCGGGCACCTTGTTCCTTACCTTTTTCGATGTAGGCCAGCACGCTTTCCATGTGGGCGAAGCTGACCAGCGGGCCGAAATTGGTGTTTTCGTCTTCCGGGTTGCCGACGCGGATGCGCGCAACGCGCTCAACGATCTTGGCCTCGAACGCGGCTTTCAGGTGCGCCGGTACGAACACGCGAGTGCCGTTGGTGCAGACCTGACCGGAGCTGTAGAAGTTGGCCATCATCGCGGTGTCGGCAGCGCGATCAAGATCGGCGTCGTCGCAGATGATCAGCGGCGACTTGCCGCCCAGTTCCATGGTCACGTCTTTGAGCGACGAAGCCGAAGCGCTGGCCATGACTTTCTTGCCGGTGTCGGTGCCGCCAGTGAAGGAGATTTTCTCGATGCGCGGGTGCTCGGTCAGCCAGGTGCCGACTTCGCGGCCGCTGCCGGTCAGGACGTTGAACACGCCGTTCGGCACGCCCGCTTCGGTGTAGATCTCCGCCAGTTTCAGGGTGGTCAGCGAGGTGACTTCGCTTGGCTTGAAGATCATCGCGTTACCGGCGGCCAGGGCTGGAGCGGATTTCCACAGGGCGATCTGGATCGGGTAGTTCCACGCGCCGATACCGGCGACCACGCCCAGTGGTTCGCGACGGGTGTAAACGAAAGAGGTGTCACGCAGCGGGATCTGCTCGCCTTCGATGGCGGGCACCAGGCCTGCGTAGTATTCCAGCACGTCAGCGCCGGTGACGATGTCGACGTACTTGGTTTCGGAGAAGGATTTGCCGGTGTCCAGGGTTTCCAGCGCGGCCAGTTCATCGTTGCGCTCGCGCAGGATGTCGACGGCGCGGCGCAGGATGCGCGAACGCTCCATGGCCGTCATCGCGGCCCAGATTTTCTGGCCCTTTTCGGCGCTGACCACGGCGCGCTCGACGTCGTCTTTGGTCGCACGTTGCACCAGTGCGAGGACTTCACCGTTCGCCGGGTTGATGGCTTCGAAGGTGGCGTCGCTGCCGGCGTCGGTGTACGCGCCATCGATGTAGAGTTTTTGCAGTTCGAAACGGGCCATAGTGTCCTCGCAAGTGCATTGGTGGTTGGCGTTGACCACCGCGATGACGCTGCGGTGGAGTTCAGGGGCTGAGCATTTTCTGTGTGCTCTAGCTCACCTTCTTGGCCAATTGGAAATCCATGTATTCGTAAGCGATCTGTTGCGCCTGCGCCGTGTCGAAAGCGTCTCCCGACAGCGCGCCGCGCAACCACAAGCCGTCAATCAACGCTGCCAGACCCCGGGCGGCGCTGCGCGCATCTTCGAGCGGCAGCACACGGCGGAACTGGCAGCACAGGTTGGAATACAGACGGTGATCGTTGATCCGCTGCAACCTGTGCAAAGACGGCTGGTGCATGCTGGTGGCCCAGAAGGCCAGCCAGGTTTTCATTGCCGGGCCATTGACCTGGCTGGCGTCGAAGTTGCCTTCGATGATCACCTGCAGATGCGCCCGTGGGCTGTCATCTGCCAGCGCCTGACGGCGCGCGGTGACGCTCTCGCTGAGGGCGGTCATCAGGTACCGCATCGTGGCGGCGATCAGGCCGTTCTTGTCCTGAAAGTAATGACTGATGATGCCATTCGAGACACCGGCCAAACGGGCGATCAGCGCAATGCTGGCGTCCCCCATTCCGACCTGATCGACCGCTTGCAAAGTGGCTTCGATCAGTTGTTGGCGGCGGATGGGTTGCATACCGACCTTGGGCATCTTGCACATCTCCTTAGGCCTTCCGAGGGGCGAATGACGCTGATCGGATTGAGGGCCAGTCTATTTTGTTTTGATTGAACGTTCAATCAACAAAGAATAAGATCTGCGACAATTCGTCGCTGCCTACAGAAAATTCCTACGCGTAATGACGATAAAAACCGACACCTGAAACGGCTCGAAACCTGCGCGGGGCATGGCGCGGTTCGCGATTCGATGGACGTGTTGAAAGGGCAAGACGCTCGGGGCCAGGTTTCGGATGAACGTCCGTCGCCTCTGGTCACGAAAGCGAATACGCAACGCCATTTCGGCAGGTTCGGGCTTTTTTCGGAGTGTCTTTATATCACCCGCCGGTCGGCTGCCAACTAACCGATTGGTCGGGTTCCGTGATGCCTTGTGTTCTTCTCTCGCACTGCCTGGAGCATTTGTGCCATGAGTTCTGCCTCGCTAATAAAGACCCCGCCCGAGAAGGTGACGGTCAACGGTTGGGTGTTCTACACCTCGACCGCGCTGATTCTGTTGTTGACCGCCATTCTGATCATCGCCCCGCAAGAGGCCGGCAGAATGTTGGGCATGGCCCAGGCCTGGTTGTCGCGCAGCTTCGGCTGGTACTACATGGTGGTGATCGCCGCCTACCTGGTGTTCGTGGTCGGTCTGGCGTTTTCCTCGTACGGCAAACTCAAACTGGGCAGCAAGGACGACACCCCGGATTTCAGCTACGGCGCCTGGGCGGGGATGCTGTTCTCGTCGGGCATCGGCATTTCGCTGCTGTACTTCGGCGCGTCCGAGCCGCTGGATCACTACTTCAATCCGCCGGAAGGCACCTCGGCGACGAATATGGCGGCGCGGCAGGCGGTGCAACTGACTTTCCTGCACTGGGGCCTGCACGGCTGGGCGATCTACGCTTTGGTCGGCCTTGCCGTGGCGTATTTTGCCTATCGGCATAACCAGCCGCTGGCGTTGCGTTCGGCGCTGTATCCATTGGTCGGCGAGCGTTGGGTCAAAGGCGCCGCCGGGCACGCGGTGGATGGCTTCGGCATGTTCGTGACCCTGCTGGGCCTGGTGACCAACCTGGGGATTGGCTCGCTGCAAGTGTCGTCCGGGCTGGAAAACCTGTTCGGCATGGAGCACAGCAACACCAACCTGCTGATCGTCATCATCGTCATGAGCACAGTAGCGACCATCGCTGCCGTGTCAGGTGTTGAAAACGGCATCCGTCGTCTGTCCAACCTGAACATCGTGCTGTTCAGCGGCCTGCTGATTTTCGTCCTGCTGTTCGGCCCGACCCTGCACCTGCTCAACGGCTTCGTGCAGAACATTGGCGACTATCTCAACGGCGTGGTGCTGAAGACCTTCGACCTTTACGTCTATGAAGGCGACAGCGCCAAGTCCGACCGCTGGCTGGGCCTGTGGACGCTGTTCTACTGGGCCTGGTGGATTTCCTGGGCGCCATTCGTGGGCATGTTCATTGCGCGGATTTCCCGTGGCCGCAGCGTGCGTGAACTGGTCGCTGGCGTGCTGCTGATTCCGCTGGGCTTCACCTTGGCGTGGCTGTCGATCTTCGGCAACTCGGCGCTGGATCTGGTGATGAATCAGGGCGCGGTGGAGCTGGGCAAGACGGCGCTGGAACAGCCGTCGATGGCGATCTATCAGTTGCTTGAGCATTATCCGGCGTCGAAAGTCGTGATTGGTGTGTCGATCTTTGTCGGCTTCGTGCTGTTCCTGACCCCGGCCGACTCCGGCGCGGTGATGATGGCGAATCTTTCCTGCAAGGGCGGTAACGTCGATGAAGACGCGCCGCGCTGGCTGCGGATCTTCTGGTCGGTGGTGATCACGCTGGTGACCATCGGCCTGCTGTTCGCCGGCAACTTCGAAGCCATGCAGACCATGGTCGTGCTGGCCGGCCTGCCGTTCTCGGTGGTGCTGATCTGCTTCATGTTCGGCCTGCACAAGGCGATGCGCCAGGACGTGCAGATCGAACAGGAGCAAGCACAACTGGCCGAGCGCGGACGCCGTGGTTTCAGTGAGCGCCTGACGCAACTGGATCTGCAGCCGAGCCAATCGGTGGTGCAGCGCTTCATGGACAAGCACGTCACCCCGGCGCTGGAAGATGCAGCAGCGCAATTGCGCAATCAGGGCATTGAAGTGCAGACGCTGCTGGGCAAGGCCAAGCGTTGCATGGGCGTGCGGGTCGAGATGGAAGAGGGCAACCCTTTCGTTTACGAAGTGAGCCTGGATGGTTATCTGGCGACCCCGACCGAATCGGCGCAGTCCGATGAAGCGCGTCAGCGTTATTACCGCGCTGAGGTGTATCTGCACAATGGCAGTCAGGATTATGACTTGATGGGCTTCACCCCGGAGCAGATTACCCGGGATGTGCTCGATCAGTTCGAAAGCCATCGGCAGTTGTTGGGGCGGGTTTATAGCTAAAGTCAAAAGCTGACCCTCACCCCAGCCCTCCCGAAACGTCGGACCGCCCGTAGGGAGAGGGAGCCGACTGAGGTGTCTGGCGTTGTACATTGACCTGAAAGATCGAGTCGATTATGGATTCGGTAAAGCACGATCAGGTCGGTGCAGATCTGCAGCATCCCCCGATCGGTCCCCTCTCCCTCTGGGAGAGGGCTAGGGTGAGGGGCTATTCCTGACCCAACAAAAAGGGATCGCTCACCGCGATCCCTTTTTTTATCCCACCTGGCGCATTACCCCAGATTCTTGCCCAGCAACGCGTGATACAACTCGCTGTCGCCGAGAATCCCCACCACATGATTGTTATCGTGCAGCACCAGCTTGTTGCCGGTCTGATAACGGATCTGCAGCGCGTCACGCATGCCGATGTTCGAGTCCACCAGCGTTGGCTTGCGCTCCAGGCCTTCCACCGCTTGCCCCGGTGCCCAGTTCTGCAGGTTCAGCACCGAGCCGTTCTGCCGCGCGCCTTTGATGGTGTTGCCTTCGGCCAGGTCCAGCCACGAGTCGCCGCCAGGATCGAGGCACACCGAGCCGTTGATGCGTTTGCACTTGTCCAGCGTGCGCATCAGGCTGCGGCCGCAGAGCACGTTGAGCGGATTGGTGTGGGCGACGAAGGTGCGCACATAGTCGTCCGCCGGGTTGAGGACGATTTCCTCCGGCACGCTGTACTGGATGATCCGACCGTCCTTCATGATCGCGATGCGGCTACCCAATTTGAGTGCTTCATCGAGGTCGTGGCTCACAAACACGATGGTCTTGCTCAGCTTGCGTTGCAGTTCCAGCAGTTCATCCTGCAGACCCTGGCGGATCAACGGGTCGAGGGCCGAGAACGGTTCGTCCATCAGCAGAATGTCGGCGTCCATCGCCAGCGCGCGGGCGAGGCCGACGCGCTGCTGCATGCCGCCGGATAGCTCATCAGGCTTCTTGTTGCGCCATTGGGTCAGGCCGACCAGTTCGAGTTTCTCGTCGACCAGTTTCTTGCGTTCCTTCTCCGGTCGGCCCTGCATCTCCAGGCCGAAACTGATGTTCTCGCGCACCGTCAGCCAGGGCATCAGGGCAAACTTCTGGAACACCATCGCAATGCGCTTGGTGCGCATCATTTTCAGCTCGGCGGGCGTGCAGGACGCGATGTCGATCTGGCGGTTTTCATGCTCGACGAACAGCTTGCCGCGGCTCACGGTGTTGAGGCCGTTGATGCAGCGCAGCAGGCTCGACTTGCCCGAGCCGGACAGGCCCATCAGCACGCAGATCTCGCCCTTGTTGATGTCCAGCGTGGCTTTTTCCACGCCGACGATCTGCCCGGTTTTCTTCAGGATCTCGTTGCGGGTCATGCCCTGATCGAGCAGCTTGAGTGCCTCGCGCGGGTCCTTGGAGAAGATTACGTCGACGTCTTCGAAGCGAATTATGCTCATGCGTCACCCCCTACTTTGGCGTCGGGTTGTTTGCAGATACGGTCGAGCATGATCGCCAGCAGTACGATTGCCAGGCCTGCTTCGAAGCCCAGCGCAATATCAGCAGTGTTCAGTGCGTTGACCACCGGTTTGCCGAGTCCGTCGGCGCCGACCAGTGCCGCGATCACCACCATCGACAGCGACAGCATGATGCACTGGGTGATGCCCGCCGCGATGCTCGGCATGGCGTGCGGCAGTTCGATCCTTGAGAGCAATTGGCGACGCGAGCAGCCGAAGGCCTTGCCGGCGTCCATCAGTTCTTGCGGGACATCACGGATGCCCAGGTAGGTCAGGCGGATCGGCGCCGCGATGGCGAAGACCACCGTGGAGATCAGGCCCGGGACCACACCCAGCCCGAAGAGGGTCAGGGTAGGAATGAGGTAAACGAAGGTCGGCACGGTCTGCATCAGATCGAGCACCGGCCGCATCATGGTGTAGAACATCGGTTTGTGCGCGGCGACGATGCCCAGCGGCACGCCGATCAACACGCAGACCAGGGTGGCGAACAGCACCTGGGCGAGGGTTTCCATGGTTTCCTGCCAGTACCCCAGGTTGAGGATCAGCAGGAACGAGGCGACCACGAACGCGGTCAGGCCCCACTTGCGTTGAATCAGATGGGCGATGATGGCAATCAGGCCAATCAGCACCAGTGGGTTGAACCAGGTCAGCGCAAACGTCACGCCGTGGATCATCGTTTCCAGTGTCACGGCGATTGCGTCGAAGGTGTTGGCGCCGTGTTGCGTCAACCATTCGACGAAGCCCGCGATGTACTGGCCTAAAGGTATTTTCTGATCAATCAGCATGGTAGTGAACGTCCGCATGCAAGGAAATTAACAGCCCGGGCAGGCACGCCTGCCCGGCATAAGCGGTGCCCCTCAAATCAAGGCGCGAGCTTGGCTTTCACGGCCTCCAGGCCTGGTTTACCGTCAATGGTGGTCACGCCAGCGAGCCAGGTTTCGAGCACCTGTGGATTCTTTTTCAGCCAGGCCTTGGCGGCCGCGTCAGGCTTCATCTTGTCGTCGAGAATGTTGCCCATCAGTTCACTTTCCATGTCGACGGTGAACTCCAGGTTTTTCAACAGCTGACCGACGTTGCTGCATTCTTCGGCGTAACCCTTGCGGGTGTTGGTCGCCACGGTGGCTGCGCCGAAATCGGGGCCGAAGAAGTCGTCGCCGCCGGTCAGGTATTGAATCTTGAAGCGCTTGTTCATCGGGTGCGGTGCCCAGCCGAGGAAGACCACGGCGGTGTCGCGCTTCTGCGCCCGGTCGACTTGCGAGAGCATGCCGGCCTCGGAGGATTCGACGATCTTGAAGCCAGCGGTTTTCAGGCCGAAGGCATCCTTGTCGATCATGCTCTGGATCAGCCGATTGCCGTCGTTGCCCGGCTCGATGCCGTAGATCTTGCCGTCGAGTTCTTTCTTGAATTTGGCGATGTCGGCGAAGTCATGCAGGCCTTTGTCATACAGGGCTTGCGGCACGGCGAGGGTGTATTTGGCACCCTTGAGGTTGGTGCGCACGGTGTCGACGGTGCCGGCATCGCGATACGGCTTGATGTCGTTCTCCATGGTCGGCATCCAGTTACCGAGAAACACGTCCATGTTCTTGCCGTCGGCCAGCGACTTGTAGGTCACGGGCACGGAGATCATGGTGGTTTTGGTCTTGTAGCCGAGGGCGTTGAGAACAACGGAAGTGGTGGCGGTGGTTGCAGTGATGTCGGTCCAGCCGACATCGGAGAAGTTAACGAGGCTGCACTGTGCCGGTTCTGCGGCTTGCGCCAGTAACGGCAGACTCAGCAGGGCGGCCAACAACAACGACGGGGAACCTTTCATGGATGGACTCCTTGGTGTTTTTTTTGGCAGTGTTCCGACTGTGGACCACCGCACTTATGGGTTGCGGTTGGTGGCGTTTTTGAGACAGCTCTACCGCAGCGCCTTGCAATCGAGTCATCCCGATCATGTACCAGTGAAAATCTGACGCCTACAGGGAGGGTCGTATCCAGTACAGGGATGGTCGCTTCCAGTGTCGGTGACGTCGCTTACAGCTTTTTTCCGCCCCCGATGACCTGCTCGACTGCATAAAAACGGCGTATTTGCGGGGCGAAAACGTGACGACGCTGCTGGACATGACTGCGTCGGTGTCAGACGCCGTGCGCGCCGACAAAAGCCCGATGATGCCGGCATTCGGCGGATCGCAGCTTGAGCGTAGCAGCTCCGCCAGCGGGCGCTTTTGCCGCCCGGACCGGTATTCTCAGGAGCTTCGCAGCAATGGCTATCAGCGTTTTCGACCTGTTCAAAATCGGCATCGGCCCTTCCAGTTCCCACACCGTCGGCCCGATGCGCGCCGCCGCACTATTTGTCGAGTCGCTGCGCGGCAAGCATCAACTGGAGCAGGTGCGGCGCATCGAGGTGCAGTTGTTCGGATCGCTATCGGCCACCGGCATCGGCCACGGCAGCGACAACGCGGTGATCATGGGCCTGATGGGCGAGTGGCCGGACGCAATCGACCCGGCGCAGATCGGCCCGCGCATTCAGGCGCTGCGCGAAACCCATACGCTTTTATTGGATGGCCGTCTGGCTGTGCCGTTTGTGTGGGCGCGGGACATGCGCCTGATCGACGAAAACCTGCCATTCCATCCCAACGCCATGACCCTGGTTGCCGAAGGCGAATTCGGTGAGCTGCATCGTGACACCTACTATTCAGTCGGCGGCGGCTTCGTCGTTGATGAGGCGCAAGCGGCCAGCGGTGTGGTCGATCTGGATCGCACCGAATTGCCCTACGATTTCTCCAGCGCGGTCGAGCTGCTCGAGTTGTGCAAAAAACACAACCTGCGCGTTGCCGAACTGATGCTGGCCAATGAAAAGGTCTGGCGCAGTGAAGAAGAAATCCGCGCCGGGCTGATGAAGCTGTGGCGAGCGATGCAGGATTGCGTCGAGCAGGGCCTCAAGCACGAAGGCATTCTGCCCGGCGGCTTGAACGTGCGGCGGCGTGCGGCGAAGTTGCACCGCAGCCTGCAAGAGCTGAATAAACCCAATGTCATCGGCTCGACCCTGAGCGCGATGGAGTGGGTCAATCTGTTCGCCCTGGCCGTCAATGAAGAGAATGCTGCCGGCGGGCGCATGGTCACTGCACCGACCAACGGCGCGGCGGGGATCATCCCGGCGGTGCTGCACTATTTCATGAAGTTCAGCGAAGCGGTCACCGACGCCAATGTCGTTGACTATTTCCTCGGCGCGGCGGCGGTGGGCATTCTTTGCAAAAAGAATGCGTCGATCTCTGGGGCCGAGGTCGGTTGCCAGGGCGAGGTCGGTTCGGCCTGCGCCATGGCGGCGGCAGGGCTGGCGGAGATTCTCGGCGCCACGCCCGAGCAATTGTGCAACGCGGCGGAAATCGGCCTGGAGCACAATCTGGGCCTGACCTGCGATCCGGTCGGTGGCCTGGTGCAGGTGCCGTGCATCGAGCGCAATGCAATCGCGGCAGTGAAAGCCATCAACGCGGCGCAAATGGCCCTGCGCGGCGACGGGCAGCACTTCATCTCGCTGGACCGGGTGATCCGCACCATGCGTGATACCGGCGCCGATATGCATGACAAATATAAAGAAACTTCGCGCGGTGGCTTGGCGGTCAGTGCGGTTGAGTGCTGAGCCAGCCACACCGAGGTGGATTCTTCGCGAGCAGGCTCGCTCCCACAATAGATCTCCAGGAACACAATATTTGTGAACCCCAGATTCCAGTGTGGGAGCGAGCCTGCTCGCGAAGACGCCAGACCAGTCAAAACTGCTCAACAAAAGAACATCCCGATCCAGTCACGCAACCTTTTGGCGCGTCGCAATCAGACAAGCGTCATTGTCAGTCGTGACTTGTCAGTCGTTAATCGACCGTCCGTCGTCCGTGCTTGCGGTGACACTCTGTGCAAATCCTCTGCAGGCCAGTTCCCACAAGTGCTACCGATCTGCTCACAGGCTGCGCGGCAGGGCAGTCACGGCGCCTGATGGCACTTCAAAATGGCGTGTTCCGAGGTCTCGTATAGACGCGTCGCGAGGTCGTTTTCAGGAGTTATTGAATGGCCGTCCAATTTCAGGCACGGCAATTGCTCTGTCATAACAAAGCCTGCTTTCTCTGTGAGACGCGGGCAATAACAAGAGCCTCCGCCTGAGGCCGCCACCCGCTTTGTGTGAGGAGATACCGCGATGACGTCGTTCAACTCCGGGGCCCAACCCCAGAACCGTGCGCCTCAATCCATCGGCTTTCTGCTGCTGGACAATTTCACGCTGATTTCCCTGGCGTCCGCCGTTGAGCCGCTGCGCATGGCCAACCAGTTGTCCGGTCGCGAGCTGTATCGCTGGAGCACCCTCACCGTCGATGGCGGCCAGGTCTGGGCCAGTGACGGTCTGCAGATCACTCCCGACGCCTCCATGCACAAAGCCCCGCCTCTGGACACTGTGATTGTCTGCGGCGGCATCGGCATTCAACGCACCGTGACCCGTGAACACGTCTCGTGGCTGCAAAGTCAGGCGCGCCAGTCCAAGCGCCTTGGCGCGGTGTGCACCGGCAGTTGGGCGCTGGCCTGCGCCGGTCTGCTCGATGGCTTCGATTGCAGCGTGCACTGGGAATGTCTGGCGGCGATGCAGGAAGCTTTCCCGCGCGTGGCCATGAGCACACGACTGTTCACCCTCGACCGTAACCGCTTTACCAGTTCCGGCGGGACCGCGCCGCTGGACATGATGCTGCACCTGATCAGCCGCGATCACGGTCGTGAACTGTCGGCAGCGATCTCGGAAATGTTCGTCTACGAGCGCATCCGCAACGAACAGGATCATCAGCGTGTGCCGCTCAAGCACATGCTCGGCACCAATCAGCCGAAGCTGCAGGAAATCGTCGCGTTGATGGAGGCCAATCTGGAAGAGCCGATCGACCTTGATGAGCTGGCAGTGTATGTCGCGGTGTCGCGTCGACAGCTGGAGCGGTTGTTCCAGAAATACCTGCACTGCTCCCCATCGCGCTACTACCTGAAGCTGCGCCTGATCCGCGCCCGGCAGCTGCTCAAGCAGACGCCGATGTCGATCATCGAAGTGGCGTCGGTGTGTGGTTTCGTCTCCACGCCGCACTTCTCCAAGTGCTATCGCGAGTACTTCGGCATTCCGCCGCGTGACGAGCGCGTCGGCTCCAACACCACCCAGCAGGTAGCCATGCTGCCGCTGCCGCAGGCCATCGTGATGTCGCCGCTGTCGGGGCCGATGTCAGCGCTGAGTCAGGCGCGCAATGAGTCGACGTTTGCCAGCGTAAGGCTGTAGACCGAGTCTGATCGTTCCCACGCAGAGCGTGGGAACGATCAGGTGGGAGCGAGCCTGCTCGCGAAGGGGTTTCTCAGGCGCTGTGGGACTGCTGGTAATCCGCAAGGGCCGGCAACAACTGCTTGTCGATCGCCTGACGCACCGCCGGCTGAATGCTGGCGCCGCTGGTGTACATGTCCTTGACCATCTTGCGCAGTTCGAATGCGCGAACATTATCCAGGCCCCGCACCGCGCACTCACAGGCCTGCTCGGCGGTGGTACCGCTCGGCACCTGAATACCCAAGGCCTTGAGCTGGCCCAACAGATCTTCCTGGTCAATCAAATCGGCGTACATCATTACGCAAATCCTTCTGTGGCAACGGAGGTCTTGGCTCGATTCTGGTGGCCCCGACCGGACGCGGCAAGGGCGTTTTGTCGCGGTGGCCGGGACGACTATGAACAGGTCGTTTTCGGCTAACCGACTGGATTGTCGACTAGGCACACTGGCCCCAGCTCGCTTCACGAAGGTTTGGTCACCCTCGACTGGCAGCTCCTCAACAGTACCCTCCTCAGCTCCGATCCTGTCACGGCTTGATCGGAGTTTTTTTTGCTTGTGAATCAGTCAGAGATTAGTTGTTCCCGCTGACGCTTTCGCGAGCAGGCTCGCTCCCACTTTGGAATGCGTACCCCTGTGGGAGCGAGCCTGCTCGCGAAGAACGATGACGCGGTTCAACGTTGCAACACCAGAATCCGCGACAACAACTCATCCCGGTCGACATAGCAGCCCTGAAAATGTCGCGCCCCGGTCGCTGGATCAAAAGCATTGCGCGCATGCAGCGTGCGGCGGTTGTCAAAGCACCACAATTCGCCCGGCTTGAGCCGCTGCATCAGCCGGAATCGCGTCTCGCGAGTCATCGCAATCAAGCGCCGATAGGCGCGATACAGCAACGGCATCTGCGCCACCGACGTATCGAACGCCCCGCGCAGAAAGTTGGCCATGCGAATCTCCGCCACCCGGCCCAGCGCATCCAAAGCGATGACCGGCGCCAGGCAGCGATAGTCGCTGTGCCGGTCCTTGTTGCGGAACTCCACGGGTATTTCACACAGGGCCTCAAACAGCTGCGGATCCTCCAGACGCAAGGCGTCGGCGATCGCAAAACCATCGACGAAAATGCTCTCGCCCCCCTCGGCATCATTCACCAGGCAATGCAGACATTGCAGCCCCGGTTGCAGCTCGCGAGTCGGCAGATCCGTGTGCAATGGCAGGTTGAAGGCGGTGTAGGCGTTGCTGTCGGCGTCGGCTTTGGATTGCACATTGAACAGCACGCCGAAGTTGCTTTCGCGGATGAAGGAAATCCGCTGCGCGATGAGCTTCAGCGAGCCCGGCTCGGTGGGCACGCCGCGCACTTGGGTCAGGCCGATGTCGCGCACGGCGAGCAACCATTGCAGCAGCGCGGCGTTGTCGTTCATCAGCGCGGTGTAGTCGAACACCGGCAACTGCAGATCGCTGTGCCACAAACGGGGCTGCGATTTGCCCGCCAGGCGTTCGGCGCGGGATTCATCGTCATAGGCATGTGCGCGCAGCCAGCCCGGATCGAAGCGGCTGAGGTGACCGTCCTGCCAGTCGATGCGCAGGCAGCCATCGGTGTCGATGCGCGTGGCCAGCGGTTGCAAATCCTCGGCGGCATCGACGCTTTCGAAGACTTGTTCGCGAGTAACGCTGTAGACACATTGATCACACGGGCAATTGTCGCGCAGCCATATGTGGTGAAACGGGCTGACACGTCCGTCAGCCCATTCGATGACAACGCGATCCGCCAGACCCTGCACGCCACCGAGCGCGCTGATCAACGGATAAGTACGAAAATCGGCAACAGCGACGGCGGTGTTCATGGCGGCTCCTTGGCAGTGGGGATTTACCGAGCGGGTGGCAGCGCGATCACGCGGCCGATGTAAGCGGGAGCGGGCAGGTCGGTCTGATCGGCGACGATGGCTTGCAGGCGATGCAACGTATCAGGGCTGAACGGCGCCGAGCGCGGGCCGGCGAGGTCGACGTGCAAAAGCATCTGTTCATTGCCGGCCAGCGCTTGCTCATCGCCGATTTTGTGCAGGCTGTGGTAGAGGTGCAGGCGCTTGCTGTCGTGGCCGATGATTTGCGTGCGCACTTCCACCTCAGTGGCGATCTTCACTTCGTGCAGGTAATTGAGGTGCAGCTCAAGGGTGAACAGCGAATGGCCACTGGCCTCGCGGTTGCTGCTGTCCATGCCGAGGCGGTCCATCAGCGCATCGGTGGCGTAGCTGAAGATCAGCAGGTAGAAGGCATCGCGCAGGTGGCCGTTGTAGTCGACCCAGTCGGGGATGATGGTGGTTT
This sequence comes from Pseudomonas sp. Irchel 3F6, assembly GCF_900187595.1. Taxonomy (NCBI): domain Bacteria; kingdom Pseudomonadati; phylum Pseudomonadota; class Gammaproteobacteria; order Pseudomonadales; family Pseudomonadaceae; genus Pseudomonas; species Pseudomonas sp. Irchel 3F6. Next base: position 489,663 of record NZ_FYDP01000004.1, read on the forward strand.
GGTAGGTGGTGAGGTGGGGCATGGTCTCGGTTCCAACATTGATGATGACTGGACTGCCGTCTTCGCGAGCAGGCTCGCTCCCACATTGAAATGCGTTTACCTGTGGGAGCGAGCCTGCTCGCGAAGGGGCCGGAAGCGCTCTGCAAGGTCTATTCGCTGAAACTCATTCCATGCTTTTCCTTGGTGGTCTTCACCGCTTCAAGCACCGCCAGCAAACAATCATCACGATAGCGCTCCAGCGCTGAAATGCTGTGCCGACCGAGCTGATCAGTGGTGCCATCGACCACATCATCAATCAGCTTGTCGGTCAGCTCCGGTGCTGGCAGATATGTCCACGGCAACTGCAACGCCGGACCGAATTGCGACATGAAGTGGCGCATGCCGGCATCGCCGCCGGCCAAGGTGTAGGTCAAGAACGTGCCCATGAACGACCAGCGCAGACCAGCGCCAAAACGGATTGCATCGTCGATCTCGCCGGTCGTCGCGACGCCGTCGTTGACCAGGTGCAACGCCTCGCGCCACAGCGCTTCAAGCAAGCGATCGGCGATGAAGCCCGGCACTTCCTTGCGCACATGCAACGGGCGCATGCCGAGGGATTGGTAGACTTGCATCGCTGCTTGCACCGCTTCCGGCGCGGTATTTTTGCCGCCGACCACTTCCACCAGTGGCAACAGATAAACCGGGTTGAACGGATGCCCGACCACGCAGCGTTCAGGGTGCGTCGAACTCTCGTAGAACTCGCTGGGCAACAGGCCTGAAGTGCTTGAACCGATCAATGCGTCGGGCTTGGCGGCGGCGCTGATCTTGCTGTGCAGGTCGAGCTTCAGTTCCAGCCGTTCCGGGGCGCTTTCCTGGATGAAGTCGGCGTCACGCACGCACTCCTCGATGGTCGCGACAAAGCGCAGACGATCCTGCGAAGCACCCGGCGCCAGGCCGTTTTTCTCCAGCGCGCCCCACGCATTGGCCACGCGTTGGCGCAATGCCGCTTCCGCGCCGGGCGCCGGGTCCCAAGCCACTACATCGAGGCCGTGGGCGAGCGCGCGGGCGACCCAGCCACTGCCGATGACACCGCTACCGAGAGCGGCGAAGGTTTTGATTTCGGTGATAAAGCGCATGGTGATGTCCTGAAGAGTTCGAAGAGCCCTGTAGGAGCTGCCGAAGGCTGCGATCTTTTGATCTTGCTTCTAAAAAATCAAAGTCAAAAGATCGCAGCCTTCGGCAGCTCCTACAGGTGAAATGGGTGATGGATCAGCCGCGCTGGGTCAGGCCCATTTTCTGGCGGCCTTCTGCCGGTGTCAGCACCCGGGCACCGAGGCGGCTGAGGATTTCCGTAGCGCGCTCAACCAATTGGCCATTGGTCGCCAGCACACCTTTGTCCAGCCACAGGTTGTCTTCCAGGCCGACCCGCACGTTGCCGCCGAGCAGCACCGCTTGCGCCGCCATCGGCATCTGCATGCGGCCGATGCCGAAGCCGGCCCACACCGCGTCGGCGGGCAGGTTGTCGACCATGGCTTTCATCGTGGTGGTGTCGGCCGGTGCGCCCCACGGGATGCCCAGGCACAGTTGAAACAGCGGGTTGTCGAGCAAGCCTTCCTTGATCATCTGCTTGGCGAACCACAGATGCCCGGTGTCGAAAATCTCCAGTTCGGCCTTCACCCCCAGTTCGGTGATGCGCTTGGCGCCGGCGCGCAGTTGCGCCGGGGTGGAGACGTAAATGGTGTCGCCGTCGCCGAAGTTCAGCGTGCCGCAATCGAGGGTGCAGATTTCCGGCAGCAACTGTTCAACGTGGGCGAGACGGGTCAGCGGACCGATCAGATCGGTGTTCGGGCCGAACTCCATCGGGTTCTCGCCAGCGCCGATTTCCAGGTCGCCGCCCATCCCGGCGGTCAGGTTGACGATGATGTCGACGTCCGCCTCGCGGATGCGCTCCATCACTTCGCGGTACAGCGCCACGTCACGGCTGAACTTGCCGGTCTGCGGATCGCGCACATGGCAGTGCACCACGGTGGCGCCAGCCTTGGCCGCTTCCACCGCTGCAGCGGCAATCTGTTTCGGGGTGATCGGCACGTGTGGACTTTTGGCGGTCGTGTCGCCAGCACCGGTAAGTGCGCAGGTGATGATGACGTCGTGGTTCATGGTGCGTTTCCTTCAGGCGTGATGGGTCTGTCCGCAGCCCGTTGCGGGGCTGCGAAGCTTGATTGAAATACCCTCTCCCTGTGGGAGAGGGTCAGGGTGAGGGGCTCTTCAATCGAGGGGTTATTTGCTGGTCAGTTGCAGATTTTCAGCAGCCGGTTTGCCATCGAAAGTCGTCACACCTTCAAGCCAGCGCTGTTTGTCTTCGGGGTGATCCTTGAGCCACTGCTTCGCCGATTCGAAGGCATCCTTGTGATCGAGCAGCGGCTGCATCATCCGGCTCTCGGATTCGGCGGTGAAAGTCAGGTTGGCCAGCAGGCGGCCGATGTTCGGGCATTGCTCGGCGTATTTCGGCGCGGTGACCGTCCACACCGTGGCCATGCCTTCGTTCGGGCCGAGGGCGTCTTCGCTGCCGGCCAGATAGGTCATCTGGATGTTGACGTTCATCGGGTGCGGCGCCCAGCCGAAGAACACCACGGCTTCCTTGCGGCGCACGGCGCGATCGACGGCGGCGAGCATGCCGGCCTCGCTTGATTCGACGAGCTGGAACTTACCGAGGCCAAACTGGTTCTTGGCGATCATCGCTTTGATCTGCGTGTTGGCGCCCGAGCCTGGCTCGATGCCGTAGATCTTGCCGCCCAATTCCTTCTCGAATTTGGCGATGTCGGCGAAAGTTTTCAGGCCCTTGTCGGCCAGATAAGTCGGCACGGCGAGGGTGGCGCGGGCATCTTTCAGGCTCGGTGCTTCGAGCACTTTCACCTGATTGGCCTCGACGAACGGCGTGATGGTTTGCGTCATCAGCGGGTTCCAGTAGCCGAGGAACAGGTCCAGGCGCTGATCGCGAATCCCGGCAAAGATAATCTGCTGGGAGGCGCTGGTCTGTTTGGTGCTGTAGCCGAGGCCGTCGAGCAGGACCTGGGTCATGGCACTGGTGGCGATCACGTCAGTCCAGTTGACCACGCCCATGCGTACGTTCTTGCAGGAGGCCGGTTCGGCCGCCATTACGCCGGTGCTGAAAAAAGCGGTACCGCTGAGTGCAAGAACGCAGCTGCTGATCAGTCGTTTCATGTCGGGTTCCTCGGCAGTTCGATTATTGTCGTTCCCGGCATCTGCGCGCCGGTGAGGCCAAGTTACGCAGCTATGCACCCGTGAAAGCGCACTGCGGCGACTGGCATTTGCACTGTAGCGACCTGCACGCTTGAACGCCGCCGATAATCGGCGTATCAACGAGCCACGCGACCCGCCAACCGAGTGCGCCCATGTCCCAGGATTTCTACTTTTTACTGATGCCGGGGTTCTCTGCCATCGGCTTTATTTCCGCGATCGAACCGTTGCGCGTGGCCAACCGTTTTCGCGGCGAGTTGTACCGCTGGCATGTGCTCAGCGCCGATGGCGGCGCGGTACTGGCGAGCAACGGCATGTCGGTCAACGCCGATGCGGCGCTGGAGCCGCTGAAGAAAGGTGCGACCTTACTGGTGGTGGCCGGCTTCGAACCGCTGAAGTTCATCACGCCGACGCTGGAACACTGGTTGCGCAGGCTGGATAAGGACGGCGTAACCCTCGGTGCGATCGACACCGGCAGCTTCGTCCTTGCCGAAGCAGGCCTGCTCGACGGCCATCGCCTGACCCTGCACTGGGAGGCGATCGATGCCTTCAAGGAGTCTTATCCACAGCTCAGCGTCACCCAGGAGCTGTTCGAGATCGATCGGCGGCGGATCACCTCTGCGGGAGGTACGGCCTCGATTGATCTGATGCTCGACCTGATCGCCCAGGCCCACGGCCCGCAACTGGCGATTCAGGTCAGCGAGCAGTTTGTGCTCGGGCGCATACGCCCGCGCAAGGATCACCAGCGCATGGAAGTCGCCACGCGTTACGGCATCAGCAACAAGAAACTGGTGCAGGTGATCGGCGAGATGGAACAGCACAGCGAACCACCGCTGACCACGCTGCAACTGGCGGAGTCGATCAAGGTGACCCGGCGGCAACTGGAGCGCTTGTTCCGGCTGCACCTGAACGATACGCCGAGCAATTTCTATCTGCGGTTAAGGCTGGAAAAGGCCCGGCAGTTGCTGCGCCAGACCGACATGAGCGTGCTCGAAGTCAGCATTGCCTGCGGGTTTGAATCGCCGTCGTATTTCACCCGCAGCTATCGCGCGCGTTTCGCCCGCTGCCCCCGGGAAGACCGGCGTACCGCGCAGGCGTGAATGGTTTCAGCACCACCCTAGAACCCTGTGGGAGCGGGCTTGCCCGCGATGAGGCCAGCACATCCAACATTGTTATTGCCGGACACACCGCCATCGCGGGCAAGCCCGCTCCCACAGGTTCCAAGGTGATTTCGGGAATCGGCTTATTTCTTCACCAACGCCGAGCACGCCGCCTTGTAAGCCTCATGCTGATATTTGTTCAACGTCCCGGGCAGGTCAAAGTTGTGCTTCTTGGCCTGGGCATTGATCGTCTGCGGCGACAGCAGCGTTACCTCACAACCATCGAGCAGTTGAAACACGCCCTCGATCTTGAACGTCGTCGGCCCACCGGCAAACTCGCCCTTTTTGCTGCGCTTCTTGATCGCAATCCGGTCCACCGAGTTCTCCCGCACAAACGATGCCACCTGCGCCGCGAACCGCCGCACGTTCGCCGCCTCGTCGTCGTCATCCAGAGCAATCTTCTTCGTGGCGAGAGGGACGTGGCTCAACGTCGAACCATCGAGCGCCGCCACGGCGATGATCGCTTCGCTGCCTTTGATTTCAATGCCGCAGATGTTCATGGGAATCCTTAGACTGGCTTAAGAGGTTCAGCTTACAGCTCAAAACACTCACTCCTGCCCAATCGACTCCAAAAACTCCGACCGTTCATCACTCATCCGCGCGACACAGTCATTCTGCGCAATGGTGAACGCCTTGCTCCCCGCCGTGGACGGGAACGCTTCCACCGCGCAATCCGCATCCCGCGTCTTCAACCACTGCTGCTGGGCGGTTTTCAGTTTGGCGGTGATGTCGGCCAGTTGCGTCGGGTTCTTGCCGTACGCGGTCTGCATGCGTTCGTTGAGGCTGGCGTAGTTGTCTTTGAGCAGGTCTTCGGCGGTGCTGCGGCTGTAGGCGGAGCATTCCAGGGTCTGGATGTCGTTTTCCACCGCGTCGCACGGGTTGTTCTCGGATTCTTCGGCGGCGTGGGCGCCAGTCGCAATCAGTGCCAGGGCGAGGATTATTGATTTCATTGGGGTCGCTCTAATCCGTTGGTAGGTGCAGGCTGCGGCAGATTCTGGCGCAAGCGCGCGGGCTTGAACAGCCAGCCGAGGAGGGCGGCCGACGACCCTTTGTCGCGGATTGACGCTTTCGGCAATTCCCCTGTCGTTTTTGCACCCGGTCGCCCCGGCACCGAGGCATATGCTGGCCCCAAAGCGCCGGCAGACGATTCGGCGCATGAATTGCCAATAAGGGGACGCCTGATGAGCCCAGCCGAACTACACGCCGACAGCATCGTTATCGACGGTCTGATCATTGCCAAATGGAACCGCGAGCTGTTCGAAGACATGCGCAAGGGCGGTCTGACGGCGGCCAACTGCACTGTGTCGGTGTGGGAAGGCTTTCAGGCGACCGTGAACAACATCGCTGCCAGCCAGAAACTGATCCGTGAAAACAGCGACCTGGTGATGCCGGTGCGCACCACCGCCGACATCCGTCGCGCCAAGGAGCAGGGCAAGACCGGCATCCTCTTCGGCTTCCAGAATGCCCACGCTTTCGAAGACCAGATCGGCTATGTCGAGGTGTTCAAGCAGCTCGGCGTTGGCATCGTGCAGATGTGCTACAACACCCAGAATCTGGTCGGCACCGGTTGCTACGAACGCGACGGCGGCCTCTCGGGTTTCGGTCGCGAAATCGTTGCCGAGATGAACCGCGTCGGCGTCATGTGCGACCTGTCCCACGTCGGTTCCAAGACCTCCGAAGAAGTCATTCTCGAATCGAAAAAACCGGTCTGCTATTCGCACTGCCTGCCGTCGGGTCTCAAAGAACATCCGCGCAACAAGTCCGACGCAGAGTTGAAGTTCATTGCCGACCACGGCGGTTTCGTCGGCGTGACCATGTTCGCGCCGTTCCTCGCCAAGGGCATTGATTCGACCATCGACGATTACGCCGAAGCCATCGAATACACCATGAACATCGTCGGCGAAGACGCCATCGGCATCGGCACCGACTTCACTCAGGGCCACGGTCAGGATTTCTTCGAATACCTGACCCACGACAAGGGCTACGCCCGCCGCCTGACCAGCTTCGGCAAGATCATCAACCCGCTGGGCATCCGCACAGTCGGCGAATTCCCCAATCTCACCGAAACCCTGCTCAAGCGCGGCCATTCCGAGCGTGTGGTGCGCAAGATCATGGGTGAGAACTGGGTAAGCGTTCTTAAGAACGTCTGGGGCGAATAACGCTTTCTCAAGACCGCCGCCGATCTGCCCCCTCTCCTGCGGGAGAGGGCTGGGGTGAGGGCCGCGGCCAACACTGAACCATCATTTTTCTGGAGTTAAGTTTCCATGGCCAAGATCGCCCCGCAATTGCCTATCGAAGTCGACAGCGAGACCGGTGTCTGGACCTCCGACGCCCTGCCAATGCTGTATGTGCCGCGTCACTTTTTCGTCAACAACCACATGGGCATCGAGGAAGTGCTCGGCGCTGAAGCCTACGCCGAGATCCTCTACAAGGCCGGCTACAAATCCGCCTGGCACTGGTGTGAAAAGGAAGCCGAATGCCACGGCCTGGAAGGCGTCGCGGTGTTCGAGCACTACATGAAACGCCTGTCGCAGCGCGGCTGGGGTCTGTTCAAGATCCAGGACATCGACCTCGACAAAGGCACCGCCAGCGTCAAGCTCGAGCACTCGGCGTTTGTCTATGTCTACGGCAAGGTCGGGCGCAAGGTCGACTACATGTTCACCGGCTGGTTCGCCGGTGCCATGGATCAGATCCTCGAAGCCCGTGGCAGCAAGATCCGTACTGTGGCCGAACAAGTCTACGGAGGCTCCGAAGAGGGCCACGATGACGGCCTGTTCATCGTCAAGCCGTTGTAAGCCGAGGACCGTGCCATGGCTTTCGAAGCAATGTTCCAGCCGATCCAGATCGGCAAACTGACCATCCGCAACCGCGTGCTCAGCACCGCGCACGCCGAGGTCTATGCGACTGACGGTGGCATGACCACCGACCGCTACGTCAAATACTACGAAGAGAAAGCCAAGGGCGGCATCGGCCTGGCCATCTGTGGCGGTTCGTCCGTGGTGGCGATCGACAGCCCGCAGGAATGGTGGAGTTCGGTCAATCTGTCCACCGACCGGATCATTCCGCACTTCCAGAATCTGGCCGACGCCATGCACAAGCATGGCGCCAAGATCATGATCCAGATTACCCACATGGGCCGGCGCTCGCGCTGGGACGGCTTCAACTGGCCGACCTTGATGTCGCCCTCGGGCATCCGTGAACCGGTGCACCGCGCCACTTGCAAAACCATCGAGCCGGAAGAGATCTGGCGAGTGATCGGCAACTACGCCCAGGCTGCGCGCCGGGCCAAGGCCGGTGGCCTCGATGGCGTCGAACTGTCGGCAGTGCACCAGCACATGATCGACCAGTTCTGGAGCCCGCGCGTCAACAAGCGTACCGACGAATGGGGCGGCACCTTCGAAGGGCGGATGAAGTTCGGCCTGGAAGTCCTCAAAGCCGTGCGCGCCGAGGTCGGTGACGATTTCTGCGTGGGCATGCGCCTGTGCGGTGACGAGTTCCACCCGGACGGCTTGTCCCACGAGGACATGAAGCAGATCGCCAAGTATTACGACGACACCGGCATGCTCGACTTCATCGGCGTGGTCGGCTCGGGTTGCGACACCCACAACACCCTGGCCAACGTGATTCCGAACATGAGTTATCCACCGGAGCCGTTCCTGCATCTGGCTGCCGGGATCAAGGAAGTGGTCAAGGTGCCGGTGCTGCACGCGCAGAACATCAAGGACCCGAACCAGGCCACGCGCATCCTTGAAGGCGGTTACGTCGACATGGTCGGCATGACCCGCGCGCACATCGCCGACCCGCACCTGATCGCCAAGATCAAGATGGGCCAGATCGACCAGATCAAGCAGTGCGTCGGCGCCAACTATTGCATCGACCGCCAGTATCAGGGCCTGGACGTGCTGTGCATCCAGAACGCCGCGACCTCCCGTGAATACATGGGCGTGCCGCACATCATCGAGAAATCCACCGGGCCGAAACGCAAAGTGGTGATCGTTGGTGCCGGCCCGGCCGGGATGGAAGCCGCACGCGTGGCTGCCGAGCGGGGCCACGACGTCACGCTGTTCGAGAAAAAAGACTTCATCGGCGGGCAGATCACCACCGCATCGAAAGCACCGCAGCGTGACCAGATCGCCGGCATCACTCGCTGGTTCCAGCTGGAACTGGCGCGGCTGAAAGTCGATCTGCGCCTGGGCACGGCGGCGGATGCCGACACCATCATGGACCTGCGTCCGGACGTGGTGGTGCTGGCGGTCGGCGGTCATCCGTACCTTGAGCAGAACGAGCACTGGGGCGCGGCCGAAGGGCTGGTGGTCAGCAGCTGGGACGTGCTCGACGGCAAGGTTGCGCCGGGCAAGAACGTGCTGGTCTACGACACCATCTGCGAGTTCACCGGCATGTCGGTGGCCGACTTCCTCGCCGACAAGGGCAGCCAGGTCGAGATCGTCACCGACGACATCAAACCGGGCGTGGCCATCGGCGGCACATCGTTCCCGACCTACTACCGCAGCATGTACCCGAAAGAAGTGATCATGACCGGCGACATGATGCTGGAGAAGGTCTACCGCGAAGGCGACAAGCTGATCGCGGTGCTGGAGAACGAATACACCGGCGCGAAAGAGGAGCGGGTGGTCGATCAGGTGGTCGTCGAAAACGGCGTACGCCCGGACGAGGAAATCTACTACGCGCTCAAGGACGGCTCGCGCAACAAGGGCCAGATCGACGTCGAAGCGCTGTTCGCGATCCAGCCGCAACCTTCGCTGAGCGAAGCGGGCGACGGCTACTTGCTGTTCCGCATCGGCGACTGCGTGGCGCAGCGCAACACACACGCCGCGATCTACGACGCACTGCGGTTGTGCAAGGATTTCTGACGGCTTGCACCAAACCCTGTGGGAGCGAGCCTGCTCGCGAATGCAATCTGTCAGTTGACGATGATGTCGACTGACTCACCGCTTTCGCGAGCAGGCTCGCTCCCACAGTAAAGCGGATCGTGTTTCTCCAGGCTGTCTGGTGGGAGCTTCACCATGTTGAACACCCTTCTTCCAATCCTGTTGTTCGCAGCCCTGGGCCTTGCTGTCCTCGGCGCGTTGCGGCGGATGAACATGTGGCGCCGGGGGCGGGCGGCGAAGGTCGATCTGCTCGGCGGTCTGCTGGCCATGCCCAAGCGCTACATGGTCGACCTGCACCACGTCGTCGCGCGGGACAAATACATTGCCAACACCCACGTCGCCACGGCGGGCGGTGCGGTGGCGTCGATTGTGCTGGCCATTTTGGTGCACGGTTTCGGCCTGCATAACCGCATCCTTGGCTACGCCTTGCTGCTGATGTCGGCGGTGATGTTCGTCGGCGCGATCTTCATGTACCTGCGCCGGATCAATCCGCCTGCGCGTCTGTCGAAAGGCCCGTGGATGCGCCTGCCGAAAAGCCTGCTGGCCTTCTCCGCGTCGTTTTTCCTGGTGACCCTGCCGGTCGCCGGGATCCTGCCGGAAAACTTCGGCGGCTGGCTGCTCGCAGTCATCCTCGGTGTTGGCGTGCTGTGGGGCGTGTCGGAGTTGTTCTTCGGCATGACCTGGGGCGGGCCGATGAAACACGCCTTTGCCGGTGCTCTGCACCTGGCCTGGCACCGTCGCCCGGAACGGTTTGGCGGCGGGCGCTCGACCGGTTTGAAACCGCTGGACCTAAACAATTCCGATGCGCCGCTGGGCGTGGAAAAACCCAAGGATTTCACTTGGAACCAGTTGCTCGGTTTCGACGCCTGCGTGCAGTGCGGCAAGTGCGAAGCGGCTTGCCCGGCCTTCGCCGCCGGCCAGCCGCTGAACCCGAAAAAACTGATTCAGGACATGGTCGTCGGCCTCGCCGGCGGCACTGACGCGAAGTTCGCCGGCAGCCCGTATCCGGGCAAACCAATCGGCGAGCATGGCGGCAATCCGCACCAACCGATCGTCAATGGTCTGGTCGATGCCGAAACCCTGTGGTCGTGCACCACCTGCCGTGCCTGCGTCGAGGAATGCCCGATGATGATCGAGCACGTCGACGCGATCGTCGACATGCGCCGGCATCTGACCCTGGAAAAAGGCGCGACGCCGAACAAGGGTGCCGAAGTTCTCGAGAACCTTATTGCAACCGACAACCCCGGCGGTTTCGCCCCGGGCGGGCGGATGAACTGGGCAGCGGACCTGAACCTCACTCTGCTCAGCGAAAAGAAATCCACCGACGTGCTGTTCTGGGTCGGCGACGGCGCCTTCGACATGCGCAACCAGCGCACCCTGCGTGCCTTCGTCAAAGTGCTGAAGGCAGCGAAAGTCGACTTCGCTGTACTCGGTCTTGAGGAACGCGACAGCGGCGATGTGGCCCGCCGTCTCGGCGACGAAGCAACGTTCCAGCAGCTCGCCAAACGCAATATCCAGACGTTGGCCAAATACAGCTTCAACCGCATCGTCACCTGCGATCCGCACAGTTTCCATGTGCTGAAAAACGAGTACGGCGCCTTCGGCGGCAACTATCTGGTGCAGCACCACAGCACTTACATGGCCGAGATCATTCAGGCCGGCTCGCTCAACCTCGGGCAGCACAAAGGCAATAGCGTGACCTATCACGATCCATGCTACCTGGGCCGCTACAACGGCGAGTACGAAGCGCCGCGCGAAGTGCTGCGTGCCCTCGGCATCGAAGTCAAAGAGATGCAACGTTCCGGCTTCCGCTCACGCTGCTGCGGCGGCGGTGGCGGCGCGCCGATCACCGACATTCCGGGCAAGCAGCGCATCCCCGACATGCGCATGGAAGACATCCGCGAAACCGGCGCCGAACTGGTGGCGGTGGGTTGTCCACAGTGCACGGCGATGCTCGAAGGCGTGGTCGAACCGCGTCCGCTGATCAAGGACATCGCCGAACTGGTGGCCGACGCGCTGCTCGAAGACGCCGCGCCAAGCAAGCCTGCCACGCCGGCCAAACGTGAACCTGCGGAGGTGCACTGATGAGCGACATTATCCGCCGCGACCCGCGCGCCGAATGGATTGCGCGCAACCGCCTGCATCCGCTGCACGCGGCGATGCAACCGGCGCAACACAGCTGGATGGGTCCCAATGGCGTCATCCGCAAGAATCTGCACGGCATGGGTTTTATCGGCCCCAACGGCATCAAACGCATTGACCGCAGCGGCGCGCAGCAGGGTGGGGCGGTCAAACGTTCCGCTGCTGTTGAAGTGCAGTTGCCGCTGCATCAGGTACCGGCCCCGGCGTTCTACATCAGCGTGGTGCCGGATATGGTCGGCGGTCGCCTGAGCAGCCACGACCGCGATCTGCTCGGCCTCGCTCACCAACTGGCCGGCACCGATGGTGCGGTGCTCGCCGTGGTGTTCGGCGAGCACAAGGAAAGCGCTTTCGAAACCGCTGGCGTCGATCGCCTGCTGCTGCTCGACGGCGATGAATTCAGCGGTTATGCACCGGAACAAAGGGTGCAGGGTTTGCGCGCTGTGGATAACCAGTTCAACCCGCGTCACTGGTTGCTGCCGGACAGCCGCAGCGGTGGCGGCGAACTCGGCCGGCGCTTTGCTGCTGCACTGGGCGAGCGCCCGGCAACGCGGGTCTGGCAGGTCAAGGATCAGGAGTGCATCGGCCGCGCCGGGGCCGGATTGCAAGACCTGGCGCGTCCGGTGGCGCGGTTGATTCTCGCCGCTGCCGAATGCGCAGAACCGGTCAGCGAAACTCGTCACGAAGCGTTGCCAGTGGAGTTATCCACAAGCGTCGCGCGCAGCTTGTCGCGAATCGAAGATCTTGGTGCCGTGGCGGTGGATCCGGCAGTGATCCCGATGGCCGAAGCGGAATTCATTTTCTCCGGCGGCAACGGCGTCAAGGACTGGCAGTTGTTCCACGAAACAGCGGCGGCCCTCGGCGCCACCGAAGGCGCTTCGCGGGTGGCGGTGGACGACGGCTTCATGGCGCGGGATCGTCAGGTCGGCGCGTCCGGCACCTGGGTCACTGCGCGGGTCTATGTGGCTGTGGGTATATCTGGCGCAATCCAGCACCTGCAAGGCATTGGCGCCTGCGACAAGGTGGTGGCGATCAACCTTGATCCGGGTTGCGACATGATCAAGCGTGCCGACCTCTCGGTGATCGGCGAAAGCGCAGAGATTCTGCAAGCGTTGATCGAAGCGGTCGCGGCTTACCGCAACGAAGCCAAGCGCGATGCGGCGTAAGGAAACCCTATGAACACGAACGTTATCAGTCTGGTTTCAATCGGCGCTCACCCGACCTCAGGTCGGCCACGGCGCGCCGATCAGGATGCGCGCGCGGTGGAACTGGGCCTGCAATTGGCTGGGGATAACCTGCAAGTGCTGCATGCCGGTGATGTTGCCGAACCGGCCCTGCGTGCCTATCTGGGCATGGGCCTGGAACAACTGCATGTGCTGGAACAACCCGTTGGCGCCGATGCCTTGCCGGCGCTGACCGCGTACCTGCGCGACGCCGGGGCGCAAGTGGTGCTGACCGGCAGTCAGGCGGAAACCGGGGAAGGTTCGGGGATGTTGCCGTTCCTGCTGGCCGAAGGTCTGGGCTGGCCGCTGGTGGTGGGCCTGGCGCAGGTCGAATCAATCAATGACGGTTCGGCGCTGGTCCTGCAAGCGTTGCCGCGCGGGCAGCGACGCCGCTTGAAGGTGAAACTGCCGTTTCTGGCGACTGTGGATAACGCCGCCCCGAAGCCTCGGCAGAGTGCGTATGGCCCGGCACGACGGGGCGAATTGGCCGCCGATGACGTTGAAGTTGTTGAGGACCAATTGTTGGCCGTCGCCACGCTGCAACCGGCCAAGCCACGGCCCAAGCGCTTGAAGGTGATCAAGGCCAAGAGCGGCGCCGACCGGATGAAGGCCGCGACGGCCAAGGCCAGTGGCGGCGGGGGGCAGGTGCTCAAGGGCGTTACCGCGCAGGCTGGGGCTGAAGCGATTCTGAAGTTGCTGATTGAAGAAGGCGTTGTCCGCTAGTCACCTCTTCAGGCAATACCCCCTGTGGGAGCGAGCCTGCTCGCGAAAGCGCACTGTCAGCCGGCACATGCATCGACTGACCCGACGCATTCGCGAGCAGGCTCGCTCCCACAGGGGGTATTCATCCACCGTCAATCTGTACTGTTTACCCACAATCCCTGTTGGCGAAGCTGTGGATAACGTGTTCGCCCTTCCGCGCACCCCACGCCATTCAAGCCTTTCAGCCATAAGATCAAAAAACGATCAGCGTAACTCACGGATTTCTCGGGCTTTTCCGTCGGTATAAATCGAGAAGTTGCCCCCAATCTCTGTTGGCGCTTCTGTGGATAAGATGTTCGCTATCAGCTGTACGCCATATGGAGCAGGCCTTACATGGGTTTGATCAATTATTGATCAAATGTGATCCCCAGGGGCCAAGAGCTGTTAACGCGAAGGGTTTTTCCCCAGTCACAGGTGTTTTTCCACAGGAGATTGAAAGTTGTCCCCGATCTCTGTTGGCGCTTCTGTGGATAACATGTTCGCTACCCGCTACAGGCCTCTGAATACGTGTTGTGTACGAGTGTGATCAAAAAACGATCAATTGTTTTGAGAAACCGCGATTCAGCATAAGTCACGATTTTTCTTTGCAAATCAGCAGGATATTTTTTGAGTCATCCACAGTTACCCCCATTTGCTGTGGGCGGGTATGTGGATAACTTGTTTGCGGAAGGCTGGAGGGCTTGGTGGGTATGGGTGCGAGGGTGGTTGATCGGAAATTGATCAGCTGGAAGATGTAGCGTGGGTCAGGGCGTCTTCGCGAGCAGGCTCGCTCCCACAGGGGAATGCATTCCACCTGTAGGAGCTGCCGCAGGCTGCGATCTTTTGCTCTTGATCAGCACTGAACCGGTACGCCTTTGAGGTAAGGCGCTGGCTCAGCCCCGAGGTTGTTCAACATCCGCTCGCTGTACCAGTCGACGAAGTTGACCACGCCGAATTCATAGGTCTTCGAGTAAGGCCCCGGCTGGTAAGCGGTGGAGTTGATCCCGCGCTGGTTTTCCTCAGCCAGACGGCGGTCCTGATCGTTGGTCGCATCCCACACCTGGCGCATGCGCTCGACGTCGTAATCGACACCTTCCACCGCGTCCTTGTGCACCAGCCACTTGGTGGTGACCATGGTTTCCTGGGCGCTGATCGGCCACACGGTGAAGACGATGATGTGATCGCCCATGCAGTGGTTCCACGAGTGCGGCAGGTGCAGGATGCGCATCGAGCCCAGGTCCGGGTTCTTGATGCGGCCCATCAGTTTGGCGCAGCCCTGTTTGCCGTCGAGGGTCATCGACACGGTGCCCTTGAGCAGCGGCATACGCACGATACGGTTGCGCAAGCCGAAACTGGCGTGAGCGTAAGGGATCTTTTCCGCTTCCCAGGCAGCGGCGGAGGCGGCGACGTGATCCTTGAACGCCTGATCGGCGCGCGGGTCGGTGACGTCGTCCCATTCCAGCAGGGTTTTCAACAGTTCCGGGTGCGATGCGTTGCAGTGGTAGCACTCGCGGTTGTTTTCCAGCACCAGTTTCCAGTTGGCCTTTTCCATCAAGGTGGTGGTGATCGCCACCTTGGTGTTCTCCATGTCGTACGGTTCCATGTAATGGTTGAGCGTCGACAGGAAGTCATCGATGGCCGGCGGGTTCTCTGCCAGGCTGATGAAGATGTAGCCGCCAGCGGTTTTCACGTTCACCGGTTTCAGGCCGTACTGCTTCATGTCGAAGTCGGCGCCCATCTCGGTGCCGGCAAACAGCAGGCGACCGTCCAGTTCGTAAGTCCACTGGTGGTAATGGCAGACCAGTTTGGCGACTTTGCCTTTTTCACTGGTGCACAGGCGCGAGCCACGGTGGCGGCAGACGTTGTGGAACGCGTGCACCACGCCCTCGGCGCCGCGAATGACGATGATCGGGTTCTTGCCGACCTGCAGGGTCAGGTAGTTGCCCTTGGCCGGGATCTCGCAGGTCATGCCAGCGATCAACCATTCCTTCTGGAAGATCTCCTGCATATCGATATCGAACAGGCGCTCGTCGCTGTAGAACGGCTGTGGCAGCGAAAAAGTGCGCTCGCGCTCCTGAAGCATTTGCGCGGTGGCCTTGCGTGCGGGTTCCAGCGGATCGCCCAGGCTGATTTTTGCGGTGACGTCCATCGATGTAATCCTCATGGCCCTCTGCGTGGCCGGCGAAAGTGGCTGATCAGGTGTGCTGCAAAACGGTTGCTACGCAAGGTGTAAAGAAGTCGTCTTGTGTTGGGGCGAGTGTGGGGCCGGCGCTGGGGGGAACCTTATCCATGCGCGACATGGCGCAATCTGTTCCCGACGCGCAAGCCCCGGTGTTCAAGGGCTGGTCGCGATAAGTATGTCAATGTCGCGGATAGGTAAACGCACGGTCTGCGCTATACGCAGAATCGCCGACAAGAGGCCGACAGTCGGCCGTGGAGAACAGCATGTCCAACAGCTTCCTGAATCCGGTCACCACCCAGACCTGGGCCAATGGCCGACACATTGTCCGTTGCGTCAAAGTCATCCAGGAAACCTGGGATGTGCGCACCTTCTGCTTTATGGCCGACCAGCCGATCCTGTTCTTCTTCAAGCCGGGGCAGTTCGTCACCCTGGAGCTGGAAATCGAAGGCCAGCCGATCATGCGCTCCTACACCATCTCCAGCTCGCCGTCGGTGCCGTACAGCTTTTCGGTGACGATCAAACGCGTGCCGGGCGGCAAGGTCTCGAACTGGTTGCATGACACTTTGCATGAAGGTCAGGAGCTGGCGGTGCACGGCCCGGTCGGGCTGTTCAACGCCATCGACTTCCCAAGCCCGAAGGTCCTGTATCTGAGCGGTGGCGTCGGCATCACCCCGTGCATGTCGATGGCGCGCTGGTTCTACGACACCAACGCCAACGTCGACATGACGTTCGTGCACAGCGCCCGGTCGCCGAAAGACATCATTTACCACCGCGAGCTTGAGCACATGGCGTCGCGTATCGACAACTTCAGCCTGCACCTGATCTGCGAAAAACACGGCCTCGGTGAGCCATGGGCCGGTTATCGCGGTTACCTGAACCACAAGATGCTCGAACTGATGGTTCCGGACTTCCTCGAACGCGAAGTGTTCTGCTGCGGCCCGACGCCGTACATGACTGCGGTCAAACGCTTGCTGGAAGCGGCCGGCTACGACATGTCGCGCTACCACGAAGAATCCTTCGGCGCCACGCCACCCGAGGCCCGCGCCGACGCGGTGGAACAGGCCGAACAAGCCGCCGATGCGCCGGAAATCGACGCCGCGGATCTGCACCAGGTCGAATTCACCGCCTCCGGCAAAAGCATCCGCGTCGGCCCGGGCGAAACCGTACACGCAGCCGCCGCCAAACTCGGCCTGATGATCCCGAAAGCATGCGGCATGGGCATTTGCGGAACGTGCAAGGTGATGAAACTGGGCGGCGAAGTGGAGATGGAGCACAACGGCGGGATTACCGAGGACGACGAGGCGGAAGGGTTTATCCTGTCGTGCTGCAGCGTGCCGAAGGGGGATGTGCGGATTGAGTTTTAAATAGGCATGAACTTGGGTCGATCTACTCAATGAGGAGATCGACCGGGAAAGTGCAATTTCAAATCAGCCCGAACAAAGCGAGCAGGCCGAAGCCCACAAAGGCAAAGCCAAATATCTGCTGGTATTTATTCAGTTTGAGCAGGTCGCGTTTGAGTTTTGGCGGGAAATTCTTAACATCTCTTGCGCTGACTTTGCCTTGGGAAATGTACCGTGCGGGTTTTTTGAGGATGCCGAAAATTTCACCCAACATATAAATACGTCCCCCCAGGCCCGCTTGCCATAACATGAGCAAAGACGATGTGATTGAACTGCGTTTCAGGCTATTTAGGATCGTTTCCAGTCTTCTCTTGGCGGTATAAAGTAAAATTCCATTTACCACTAAAAGACCTGTGAAACTCACCAGTGTCATGATCACAATTGGATCTTTTACGATATTGTTAATTTGATCTACGGATGAGCTTATTCCCAGGCACATCATAATTGCAAAAAAAATGAAAACCAGTTTGTATAAAATAATCAGGTTCTTTTTCAGTTTTTTGGGGAAGTTTTCGAAGTCTTTCGCGCAAAGCTTTCCTGTGTGAATGTAAAATTCAGGGTTTCGCATGATGTCGAACACTTCTCCCATCATGTAGATTTTGCCCCAAGGACCTCCGTGCCAAAGCATTATCAGTCTGCTCGAAATAGAACTGTTTGTTAGATGGTCCAATATGATTTCGGTCTTTGTTTTCGCGACATACAACATCACTCCTATCAAAGTAAATATGCCGACGAAGTCTACAATACCAATCAACAAGAATATTTTCTCTGAAGTACGAAGAGTCATTTAACAGCCTCGTATACTTTCTGTGCGATCCGTTCGCCGCCTTTCTCGCCCAAAGTCCCGCCGGCATAATTTCCGAGTCCTGCCAGTAGCGCACTGCAAAGTACAGTGCCAAGCCCGCCTGTCGGGAGGCCAGCGCCTACGCAAATCGTTGAGGCAGTCAAGCTTACGAGCGCGCCGGCAACCATTCCGCCACCCACACCACCCAAAAAGCTTCCGCTCTCCGTGAACTTCACTTTTTCACATGCCTCCGCGCTTCCGTGCATGCAGACATCCTGCACCTTTAAGGCGGAGGCGCCACCACCCACCGCTGTACCGATCCAGCCGCCATATTTAACGTACTGTGATGCTTGGCTGACTGCCCGAATATGCGTGGCATAACCTGGGTTCTGGCCGATGCCGCCGGCTTTTCGCCAGTGGTGCACAAGATAGGGATGATCAATGCCTAGAGTGGTCTTCAGGCTCGGGTAATCGGGGATGCCAATACTCTGCCGGGTGAACCGATTGAGTTGGACGTCCAGCTTTTTGAGTAATTGGTCACGCTTGTTTATGAATTCTTCAGAGACCCGGTGGCCTTTTACGTCCAGCGTTTGAACATGCAACTTCTCAAGATCTGCGAGAACATTTTTTATGCCATCCAGATGATTGGCTGCCATGGCCGTGACGACTCCGATCACTTTTGATTCATAGGCGAGTGCGGTCTGGATCACGCCATAGTGCTGCGCCATGAAATCCGCTTCTTCCACGGTCAGCGGTTCCAGCGTCGCACTGACGAAACGCGCGGTCTGCATCAGCAATGCTTCCTCGTATGTGCATTGCTGATTGTCAGGGTCGCTCAGCACGATCATCGAACCGGCTTTAATCATGTCCGGGGTCGGATTCAAACTTCTGAATCTGGCGATGACATTCGGGTTGGCGGAGGGGAGCAGTTGTGCCTCAAGCTTCTCGGCGACAATACTTTTCTGCACGATGTAAAAACCCGGCTCCGATGGGGCCGGACGATCTTGCGGCCAGTGCTCGCTGGGGAAGAACTTCAAGTCGTTGATGGGGTGAGGGCTGCGCGCGGTGCTGCTGTTATTAACGCGCGCCACCCTGAGGTTCTGCTGATGAATCGCGCGCAGCAACCTGTCTGGATCGGAGCGCGAGGCAGGCTGCCTGAGCATCGATAACGGGCGTTTTTTCACCGCTTCAGGAACGGCACCTTTGGTGCCGCGTACCAGAACTCTGGATTGGTTCAGAAGATGACGCTGTTCCTGTGCAAAGGCGTCAAGGCCCATGTCCGCTGAAAGGCGGCCGCTGGCGACATCATCGATAATGCCCTTGGCGAAGCGCGCGACCTCCTGATTGAACTGCACGCGCGCACTGCCGAATGCCAGATGACGTGAGCCGACTGTCTGTGCCTGTGCGAGCAGCTTGCCGGCAACGTGTCGAACGTCGCTGAGACCATGGCGCCGATCGCTCAACCTTCTTCGCCCCACGAGGCATGGCCGCTGGTCCCGGCGAGGTGATGCACCCAGCTGATGCCACGATAACGAATGGCGACCTGCTCCTGAGGTTCCGCGTCGTTGTGCAGAATGACGTGGGGCATATCCAGGTTCAGTTCGGTGAGCACCGCACCGTCGATCGAGACAGAAAAGTATTTTTCCTGCTGACCCTGAGGGGAGGTTCGGTAGAAGTTGATCTTGCAATCGATCTCTTCACGGTTGGCCAGTGCCTGGGCCAGCAGCGGTGAAGATTTGTCGACGACTTTGGTGACAATGACCGGCGCGTGGGTGGCTCGGTGAGAGTTGTCGAGGTTGGCGAGGTTGTGGCTGTACGACAGCACCATGATTTGATCGGTGTGTGCCGCCTGATATCTGTTGCCCACCGAATCAGGCGTTGAGCAGCCTGCCGAAATCAGCCCTTGGGTCTTGCCCATGATCGTCATGTAGCCGGGAATTGCCATCGCGTGCGCTCCTTGAATCGGGAGCGGGCAGTCTATGGCGGGATTTTCTTGCTTTCTGTAGGCCTTGGTGTAGTCCGATTCTGAAAATGCAGGTCTGCGACGCGCAGCCTCTGGGTTGCATTCCCGTGCTGAGCATGGGAATGCAACTAGGGGGGGAATCAGGCCGACATGACCTCGCGAATATCGCGCGCCAGTTCGCGCACGCGTTCTTCTTCGGTGTCCCAGGAGCACATGAAGCGTGCGCCGCCCTTGCCGATGAAGGTGTAGAAGCGCCAGTTCTTTGCAGTCAGCGCAGCGATGGCCGGCTCGGACAGTTGCAGGAACACGCCGTTGGCCTGCACCGGGAACATCAGTTCGACCCCGGGAATGTCGCTGACCAGTTCTGCCAGCAGTTGCGCGCAGTGGTTGGCGTGGCGGGCGTATTTGAGCCAGGCGTCGTTTTCCAGAATGCCGACCCACGGTGCCGACAAAAAGCGCATCTTCGACGCCAGTTGCCCGGCCTGCTTGCAGCGGTAGTCGAAGTCTTCGGCCAGTTTGTGGTTGAAGAACAGGATCGCTTCACCCACCGCCATGCCGTTCTTGGTGCCGCCGAAACACAGCACGTCGACGCCGGCTTTCCAGGTCAGGTCGGCGGGCGAGCAGCCGAGGAATGCGCAAGCGTTGGAGAACCGTGCGCCGTCCATGTGCAGGTGCAGGCCCAGTTCCTTGCAGGTTGCGCTGATGGCGCGGACTTCTTCCGGGGTGTAGACGCTGCCGACTTCGGTCGCCTGGGTCAGGGTCACCACGCGCGGTTTCGGGTAATGGATGTCCTGACGCTTGAGCGCGACTTCACGGATCGATTGCGGGGTGATCTTGCCGTTTTCGGTGCCGGCGATCAGCAGCTTCGAGCCGTTGGAGAAGAATTCCGGAGCGCCGCATTCGTCGGTTTCGACGTGGGCGGTTTCCGAGCAGATCACGCTGTGGTAACTCTGGCACAGCGACGACAGGGCCAGCGAGTTGGCGGCGGTGCCGTTGAAGGCGAAGAACACTTCGCAGTCGGTTTCGAACAGTTTGCGGAAATGATCGGCCGCGCGGGCGGTCCATTCATCGTCGCCGTAAGCGCGCTGGTGGCCGTGGTTGGCCTGTTCCATGGCGGCCCAGGCTTCTGGGCAGATACCGGAATAGTTGTCGCTGGCGAATTGTTGGCTCTTGTCGGTCATGGCCGGCTTCCGTAATCGAGACTCTTGTGAAGGCTCGTGGTCAATGAGGATGCGCACTTTACCGAAGATCTTCCGGGGAGCACATGCGATGTCGGGTGGGGAAAATTACCAGTTTATGGGCCGATTATGCACCTGAGCCAACGCGACGGTGCCCTGGATCTGCTGAAGTGGCTGGCGTTGCTGAGCATGTTGCTCGATCACCTGCGATATGTCGGCTTCTCCGCCGATTGGCTGTATGTGCCAGGTCGCCTGGCGTTTCCGTGGTTTTGCCTGGCGATGGCGGCGAATCTGGCTCGGGACGGTTCGCGCAAGATGGAATGGCGCTATCTGGGCTGGCTGGTGCTGTTCAGCGCCATCAGCGAAATCCCTTATCGCTTTTATATCCCCGACCCTGACACGTTCAACGTGATGCCGACGCTGGCGCTGGGCTTGCTGGTGGCGCGCGGCTGGCAGGACTCAGCGTCGGTGCCACGGTTGCTCGCGCTGGCCGCGCTGGTGGTTGCGGCGGTTTTTTCAGAACGACTGATGTTCGGTTTCTTCGGTGTATTGTTGCCGTTGGCGCTGCTGCTGGTGTTCCGCCGACCTTGGTATTTCGGCCTGTTGCCGGGGCTGGTGTGTCTGGCGGCGAACCAATGGCAGGTGCTGCTCGAATCGGCGCGTTTCGGCAACAGCGTGGCGATTCTCGGCCTGGCGACATGTATGTTTGCGCCGATGCTGGGAATGTTCTTGTTGCGACATGGGCGACATCTGCAGCCACCACCGATGCGGCGCTGGGCATATGCGCTGTATCCCGCGCATTTCCTCCTGCTGCTTGCCATCCGCCAAATCATCGCCTGACCCCTGTGGGAGCGAGCCTGCTCGCGAAAGCGGTCTGCCAGCCAACTTCTATGTCGGATGTGCCGGCCTCTTCGCGAGCAGGCTCGCTCCCACAGGGGATCTGCGGCGTTTCGAAGAGGTCATTTCCAGCCATGTCGTAAACGCACCTTTGCGTGGCGTCCGCAGGCATTTGAGCTGTCTGTGCCGGTCATACCATCGCATCAAAGGGCACTGCCATCATTGCCAGTGCCTTACCGAGACGAATGGCGCACAGATGCCGCTGGGAGAGACGCGATGTTCAGCAAGCAAGACCAGATCCAGGGTTACGACGATGCACTGCTGGCGGCGATGAATGCCGAGGAGCAACGTCAGGAAGATCACATCGAGCTGATCGCGTCGGAGAACTACACCAGCAAGCGCGTCATGCAGGCGCAAGGCAGCGGCCTGACCAACAAATACGCCGAAGGCTATCCGGGCAAGCGCTACTACGGCGGCTGCGAGCATGTGGATAAAGTCGAAGCGCTGGCCATCGAACGCGCCAAGCAACTGTTCGGTGCCGACTATGCCAACGTCCAGCCGCACTCCGGCTCCTCGGCCAACAGCGCCGTGTACCTGGCGCTGATCCAGCCGGGTGACACCATCCTCGGCATGAGCCTGGCCCACGGCGGTCACCTGACCCACGGCGCGAAAGTGTCGTCCTCGGGCAAGCTCTACAACGCCGTGCAGTACGGCATCAACACCGACACCGGGCTGATCGACTACGACGAAGTCGAGCGTCTGGCGGTCGAGTGCAAACCGAAAATGATCGTTGCCGGTTTCTCGGCTTACTCGAAGACTCTGGACTTCCCGCGCTTCCGTCAGATCGCCGACAAGGTCGGTGCGCTGCTGTTCGTCGACATGGCTCACGTCGCCGGTCTGGTCGCTGCCGGCCTGTACCCGAACCCGCTGCCGTACGCCGATGTGGTCACCACCACCACGCACAAGACCCTGCGCGGTCCGCGTGGCGGGCTGATCCTGGCCAAGTCCAACGAAGAGATCGAGAAGAAGCTCAACGCCGCCGTGTTCCCCGGTGCCCAGGGCGGTCCGCTGATGCACGTCATCGCCGGTAAGGCGGTGTGCTTCAAGGAAGCGCTGGAGCCTGGCTTCAAGGCCTATCAGCAACAAGTGATCGACAACGCCCAGGCGATGGCCAGCGTGTTCATCAAGCGTGGCTACGATGTTGTGTCCGGCGGTACCGACAACCACTTGTTCCTGGTCAGCCTGATCCGTCAGGGCCTGACCGGCAAGGACGCCGATGCCGCGCTGGGCCGTGCGCACATCACGGTGAACAAGAACGCCGTGCCGAACGACCCGCAGTCGCCGTTCGTGACCTCGGGCCTGCGCATCGGCACCCCGGCGGTGACCACGCGCGGCTTCAAGGTCAGCCAGTGCGAAACCCTCGCCGGCTGGATCTGCGACATCCTCGACAACCTCGGCGACGCCGATGTCGAGGCCAATGTCGCCCAGCAGGTCTCGGCCCTGTGCGCAGACTTCCCGGTTTATCGCTGAGTCGGTTTTGGAGTAATGACTATGCAACGCTATTCCGGCTTCGGCCTGTTCAAACACTCGCTCAGCCACCACGAAAACTGGCAGCGCATGTGGCGCACCCCCACCCCGAAAAAAGTCTACGACGTGGTCATCGTCGGCGGCGGCGGGCACGGCCTGGCGACGGCCTACTATCTGGCCAAGGAGCACGGCATCACCAATGTCGCCGTGGTCGAGAAAGGCTGGCTGGGCGGCGGTAACACCGCGCGCAACACCACCATCGTGCGTTCCAACTACCTGTGGGACGAGTCGGCGCACCTCTACGAACACGCGATGAAATTGTGGGAAGGCCTGTCGCAGGATCTCAACTACAACGTGATGTTCTCCCAGCGTGGCGTCTACAACCTGTGCCACACCCTGCAGGACATCCGTGATTCCGAGCGTCGGGTCAGCGCCAACCGCCTCAACGGCGTCGACGGCGAATTGCTCGACGCCAAGCAGGTTGCGGACGAGATTCCGTACCTGGACTGCTCGAAAAACACCCGCTACCCGATCATGGGCGCGACCGTGCAGCGTCGCGGCGGCGTCGCCCGTCACGATGCCGTGGCCTGGGGCTTCGCCCGTGCCGCCGATGCCTTGGGCGTGGACCTGATCCAGCAGACCGAAGTGATCGGTTTCCGCAAGGAAAATGGCGTGTGCATCGGCGTTGAAACCAACAAGGGGTTCATCGGCGCCAAGCGCGTCGGCGTGGTGACGGCCGGTAACTCCGGGCACATGGCCAAGCTTGCCGGTTTCCGCCTGCCGATCGAATCCCACCCGCTGCAAGCGCTGGTGTCCGAACCGATCAAGCCGATTATCGACAGCGTGATCATGTCCAACGCCGTGCACGGTTACATCAGCCAGTCCGACAAGGGCGACCTGGTGATCGGCGCCGGTATCGACGGCTACAACGGCTACGGCCAGCGTGGTTCGTACCCGGTGATCGAACACACCATCCAGGCCATCGTCGAGATGTTCCCGGTGCTCTCGCGGGTACGCATGAACCGTCAGTGGGGCGGCATCGTCGACACCACTCCGGACGCCTGCCCGATCATCTCGAAAACGCCGGTACCAAACATGTTCTTCAACTGCGGTTGGGGCACCGGTGGCTTCAAGGCCACACCCGGCTCGGGCAACGTGTTTGCCGCGAGTCTGGCCAAGGGTGAAATGCACCCATTGGCTGCACCTTTCTCCATCGACCGTTTCCACAACGGTGCGTTGATCGATGAACACGGCGCTGCTGCGGTTGCCCACTAACAGGAGAAATCCCCATGTTGCATATCTTCTGTCCTCACTGCGGCGAACTGCGCTCCGAAGAGGAATTCCATGCATCCGGTCAGGCGCACATCCCGCGTCCGCTGGATCCCAACGCCTGCACCGATGAAGAGTGGGGCGACTACATGTTCTTCCGCGATAACCCGCGCGGTCTGCACCATGAGTTGTGGGACCACGTTGCCGGTTGCCGCCAGTACTTCAACGTCACTCGCGATACCGTGACCTACGAGATTCTCGAGAGCTACAAGATCGGCGAGAAGCCGCAATTCACCGACAAGGCTGGCACTGCGAAAACAGCCACGACGGCGCTGGGAGAGAAGGTATGAGCCAGACCAATCGCCTGTCCAACGGTGGACGGATCGACCGCAACAAAGTGCTGAGCTTCACCTTCAACGGCCAGACCTACAAAGGCTATGAAGGCGACTCGCTGGCCGCCGCACTGATTGCCAACGGCGTCGATATCATCGGCCGCAGCTTCAAGTATTCGCGCCCTCGCGGCATCTTCGCGGCTGGTTCCGAAGAGCCGAACGCGGTGCTGCAGATCGGTGCTACCGAAGCCACGCAGATTCCCAACGTGCGCGCCACGCAACAGGCGTTGTATCAGGGCCTGGTCGCCACCAGCACCAATGGCTGGCCGAGCGTCAACAACGACATGATGGGGATTCTCGGCAAGGTCGGCGGCAAGCTGATGCCGCCGGGTTTCTACTACAAAACCTTCATGTACCCGCAATCGTTCTGGATGACTTACGAGAAGTACATCCGCAAGGCTGCCGGCCTCGGCCGTTCGCCGACCGAGAACGATCCGGACACCTACGACTACATGAATCAGCACTGCGACGTGCTGATCGTCGGTGCCGGCCCGGCCGGCCTCGCCGCCGCCCTGGCCGCTGCGCGCAGCGGTGCCCGCGTGATTCTGGCCGATGAGCAGGAAGAGTTCGGCGGCAGCCTGCTCGACTCGCGCGAAAGCCTCGACGGCAAACCGGCGATGGAATGGGTCGCCAGTGTCATCGCTGAATTGAAGAACACCCCGGACGTGCTGCTGTTGCCGCGCGCCACGGTCAACGGTTACCACGACCACAACTTCCTGACCATTCACGAACGCCTGACCGATCACCTCGGCGACCGCGCGCCGATCGGTCAGGTGCGGCAGCGCATCCACCGTGTCCGCGCCAAGCGCGTGGTGCTGGCGACCGGCGCCCACGAGCGTCCACTGGTCTACGGCAACAACGACGTGCCGGGCAACATGCTCGCTGGCGCGGTGTCGACTTACGTGCGTCGTTATGGCGTAGCGCCGGGCAAAAAACTGGTGCTGTCGACCAACAACGATCACGCCTATCGCGTCGCTCTGGATTGGCTCGATGCCAGTCTGCCAGTCGTCGCCATCGCCGACGCGCGCAGCAATCCGCGCGGTGCATTGGTCGAAGAAGCGCGCGCCAAAGGCATTCGCATCCTCACCGGCAGCGCCGTCATCGAAGTGCGTGGCAGCAAGCGTGTGACCGCTGCCCGCGTCGCCGCGATTGACGTAAAGGCCCACGCCGTGACCAGTCCGGGCGAATGGCTCGACTGCGACCTGGTGGCCAGCTCCGGTGGTTACAGCCCGGTGGTTCACTTGGCTTCGCACCTCGGTGGCAAACCGGTCTGGCGCGAAGACATTCTCGGTTTCGTACCGGGCGAAGCACCGCAGAAGCGCGTGTGCGTCGGTGGCATCAATGGCGTCTACGCGCTCGGCGATTCGCTGGCCGACGGTTTTGAAGGTGGCGTGCGCGCTGCTGCCGAAGCCGGTTTCCAGACCGTCGAAGGCGTGTTGCCGAAAGCCCTGAGCCGTCTCGAAGAGCCGACCCTTGCGCTGTTCCAGGTGCCGCACGAGAAGAACTCGGCGCGTGCACCGAAGCAATTCGTCGACTTCCAGAACGACGTCACTGCCGGTGGTATCGAATTGGCGACCCGTGAAGGATTCGAGTCGGTCGAGCACGTCAAACGCTACACCGCGCTGGGCTTCGGCACCGATCAGGGCAAGCTCGGCAACGTCAACGGTCTGGCCATTGCCGCCCGTTCGCTGAACGTGACCATCCCGCAGATGGGCACCACCATGTTCCGTCCGAACTACACGCCGGTGACCTTCGGCGCCGTGGCCGGTCGACACTGCGGGCACATCTTCGAACCGGTGCGCTACACCGCGCTGCATGCGTGGCATGTGAAGAACGGCGCCGAGTTTGAAGACGTCGGTCAGTGGAAGCGTCCCTGGTACTTCCCGAAAAACGGTGAAGACCTGCACGCGGCGGTCAAGCGCGAATGCAAAGCCGTGCGCGACAGCGTTGGCCTGCTCGATGCTTCGACCCTCGGCAAGATCGACATTCAAGGCCCGGATGCCCGCGAGTTTCTCAACCGCGTGTACACCAACGCCTGGACCAAGCTCGACGTGGGCAAGGCTCGCTACGGTTTGATGTGCAAGGAAGACGGCATGGTCTTCGACGACGGTGTGACGGCTTGCCTGGCCGACAACCATTTCGTCATGACCACCACCACCGGCGGCGCGGCTCGCGTGCTGCAATGGCTGGAGCTGTACCACCAGACCGAATGGCCGGATATGAAGGTGTACTTCACCTCCGTTACCGATCACTGGGCAACCATGACCCTGTCCGGGCCGAACAGCCGCAAGCTGCTCAGCGCCGTGACCGACATTGATCTGAGCAACGAAGCGTTCCCGTTCATGACCTGGAAAGAAGGTCTGGTCGGCGATGTGCCGGCGCGGGTGTTCCGTATTTCGTTCACTGGTGAGCTGTCGTACGAAGTCAACGTGCAGGCCGATTATGCGATGGGCGTGCTGGAGAAAATCGTCGAGGCCGGCAAGCAGTACAACCTGACGCCGTACGGCACCGAAACCATGCACGTGCTGCGGGCCGAGAAGGGCTTCATCATCGTCGGCCAGGACACCGACGGCTCGATGACCCCGGACGACCTGAACATGGGCTGGTGTGTCGGTCGCACCAAACCGTTCTCGTGGATCGGCCAGCGTGGCATGAACCGCGAAGATTGCGTCAAGGATCAGCGCAAACAACTGGTGGGCCTCAAGCCGATCGATCCGACCAAATGGCTGCCGGAAGGTGCACAACTGGTGTTCAACACCAAACAGGCGATCCCGATGACCATGGTCGGCCACGTGACTTCCAGCTACGCGCACAACTCCCTCGGTTATTCATTTGCCATGGGTGTGGTCAAGGGCGGTCTCAAGCGCATGGGCGAGCGGGTGTTCGCACCGCTGGCCGATGGCAGCGTGATCGAGGCGGAAATCGTTTCTTCGGTGTTCTTCGATCCGAAGGGTGATCGCCAGAACATCTGACAACCTCGGGAGCGGTGGGCGGGCGGCTATTCGCGAGCAGGCTCGCTCCCACATTCGATCGCGTTCCCCTGTGGGAGCGAGCCTGCTCGCGAAGGCGGCGGCACAGCAACCACAGGAACCAACAGAATTCAGAAGGTGCTTTATGACCACAGCCAATGTTTACCAGCAACGCCCGACCACCGGCGCCCGTGCCGAGTCGTCGCTGCACCATGCCGACCTCGCCAGCCTGGTCGGCAAGGGCCGCAAGAACGCCGGCGTGATCGTGCGGGAAAAGAAACTCCTCGGCCACCTGACCATTCGTGGCGATGGCCACGATGCCGCATTCGCGGCCGGTGTGCACAAGGCGCTTGACATTGAATTGCCCGGTGCGCTGAGCGTGATCGTCAAAGGCGAAACCAGCCTGCAGTGGATGGGCCCGGACGAGTGGCTGCTGATCGTGCCAAGCGGTGAAGAATTCGCCGCCGAGCAGAAACTGCGCGAAGCGCTGGGCGATCTGCACATTGCCATCGTCAACGTCAGCGGCGGCCAGCAGATCCTCGAACTGAGCGGGCCGAACGTGCGCCAGGTGCTGATGAAGTCGACCAGCTATGACGTGCACCCGAACAATTTCCCGGTCGGTAAAGCGGTCGGCACGGTGTTCGCCAAGTCGCAGCTGATGATTCGCCACACGGCCGAAGACACCTGGGAACTGCTGATCCGTCGCAGCTTCTCGGATTACTGGTGGTTGTGGTTGCAGGATGCTTCGGCCGAGTACGGGCTGAGCGTTCAGGCCTGAAGATCAAAAGCCACCCCCTCACCCCAGCCCTCTCCCCCTGAGGGGGAGAGGGGGAAAGGGAGCAGATTTGTGTGTTTTTCGAGCCTGAGTTCGACGGGATATTTCAGGTCGGCGTAATACGAGAAAACAACTCGGTCAGTCCCCTCTCCCTCTGGGAGAGGGCTAGGGTGAGGGAAAAACCTGACACCCCGCACAACGAACAGGAGTCACCGCACCATGAGCCGCGCCCCAGACACATGGATTCTGACCGCCGACTGCCCCAGCGTCCTCGGCACGGTGGACGCGGTCACGCGTTTTCTGTTCGAGCAGGGCTGTTACGTCACCGAGCACCACTCGTTCGATGACCGCCTCTCGGGGCGCTTTTTCATCCGCGTGGAATTCCGTCAGCCCGACGGCTTCGACGAACAATCCTTCCGCGCAGGTTTGGCCGAGCGCGGGCAGGCGTTCGGCATGCTCTTTGAGCTGACCGCGCCGAACTACCGGCCGAAAGTGGTGATCATGGTCTCCAAGGCCGATCACTGCCTCAACGACTTGCTCTATCGCCAGCGCATCGGCCAGTTGTCGATGGACGTGGCGGCGGTGGTGTCCAACCATCCGGATCTCAAGCCGTTGGCCGACTGGCACCAGATTCCCTACTACCATTTCCCTCTCGACCCCAACGACAAACCGGCGCAGGAGCGTCAGGTCTGGCAGGTGATCGAAGAAGCCGGCGCCGAACTGGTGATCCTCGCCCGCTACATGCAGGTGCTATCGCCGGAGCTGTGCCGCAAGCTCGACGGCAAGGCGATCAACATTCA
This sequence comes from Pseudomonas sp. Irchel 3F6, assembly GCF_900187595.1. Taxonomy (NCBI): domain Bacteria; kingdom Pseudomonadati; phylum Pseudomonadota; class Gammaproteobacteria; order Pseudomonadales; family Pseudomonadaceae; genus Pseudomonas; species Pseudomonas sp. Irchel 3F6. The sequence goes on from NZ_FYDP01000004.1 coordinate 519,128, forward strand.
TCACTCGCTGTTGCCGGGCTTCAAGGGCGCCAAGCCTTATCACCAGGCTTACAACAAGGGCGTGAAACTGGTGGGCGCGACGGCGCATTACATCAACAACGACCTCGATGAAGGGCCGATCATTGCCCAAGGCGTCGAGGCGGTGGATCACAGTCATTACCCCGAAGACCTGATTGCCAAAGGGCGGGATATCGAAGGCCTGACCTTGGCGCGGGCGGTTGGGTATCACATCGAAAGACGAGTTTTTTTGAACGCCAACAGAACCGTCGTTCTCTAGATCGCTTTCGCGAGCAGGCTCGCTCCCACAGGGTATGCATTCCAATGTGGGAGCGAGCCTGCTCGCGAAGGGGCCGTAACAAACAACGCAAGACCAACAAGCAATACCCGAGCACTCAACGCGCTGCCCAACCGGGGCAACGCAGTTCCATAAAAACAACAGCGAGGTGAAAGCATGTCTGGCAATCGTGGTGTGGTGTATCTCGGCGCTGGCAAGGTCGAAGTACAGAAAATCGACTACCCGAAAATGCAGGACCCGCGCGGTCGCAAGATCGAGCATGGGGTCATTCTCAAAGTGGTTTCCACCAACATCTGCGGCTCCGACCAGCATATGGTGCGCGGCCGGACCACGGCGCAGACCGGTCTGGTGCTGGGCCATGAGATCACCGGCGAGGTGATCGAAAAGGGCTCCGACGTCGAAAACCTGAAGATCGGCGATTTGGTCTCCGTTCCGTTCAACGTGGCTTGCGGGCGCTGCCGTTCCTGCAAAGAGCAACACACCGGCGTCTGCCTGACCGTCAACCCGGCCCGTGCCGGCGGCGCATACGGTTACGTCGACATGGGCGACTGGACCGGTGGCCAGGCTGAATACGTGCTAGTGCCGTACGCCGACTTCAACCTGCTGAAACTGCCGGATCGCGACAAGGCCATGGAGAAAATCCGCGACCTGACCTGCCTCTCCGACATCCTCCCGACCGGCTATCACGGCGCGGTTACTGCCGGCGTCGGTCCGGGCAGCAGCGTTTACATCGCCGGCGCCGGTCCGGTCGGCCTGGCCGCTGCCGCTTCCGCACGTTTGCTCGGTGCGGCGGTGGTGATTGTCGGCGACGTCAACACCATCCGCCTGGCCCACGCCAAGGCCCAGGGCTTTGAGGTCGTCGACCTGTCCAAAGACACCCCGCTGCACGAACAGATCGCCGCGCTGCTGGGCGAGCCGGAGGTCGACTGCGCAGTTGACTGCGTCGGTTTCGAAGCACGCGGCCACGGCCACGACGGCGTCAAGGCCGAAGCCCCGGCCACGGTGCTCAACTCACTGATGGGCGTGGTGCGCGTTGCCGGCAAGATCGGTATTCCCGGCCTGTACGTCACCGAAGATCCGGGCGCCGTCGACGCCGCGGCGAAAATGGGCAGCCTGAGCATCCGCTTCGGCCTGGGCTGGGCCAAATCCCACAGCTTTCACACCGGCCAGACTCCAGTGATGAAGTACAACCGCCAGTTGATGCAGGCGATCATGTGGGACCGCATCAACATTGCCGAAGTGGTCGGCGTGCAAGTGATCAGCCTCGATCAGGCGCCAGAAGGTTACGGCGAGTTCGATGCGGGCGTGCCGAAGAAGTTTGTGATTGATCCGCATAAGTTGTTCAGTGCGGCGTAAGTTCTACCCATGTAAGAAGGGCAGCCGATCGGGCTGCCCTTTTTTGTTCTGAACACGACCAGTTATTTAAAGGCGCATTTGCGGGCGTCACCATCCTTGGTTGCACACTCATCACCGTTCCAATTGCTACCGGTGGCTTGAACCGGAGTGTCGTTTCTGTAGCCAGCCGAGACGCCAAGGTCTGCCTCACCTTCGTATCGGCAGATGACAACTGAATTAGCAGTGTCTTTATCTTTAAGTCGGGCAGAAGTGAAGGTTACATCTTCGGCGCCTTGCGCATGAGTCACTGATATCGTTGGGCAGGTTGCAGCATAGGCAGTACTCATCATGGTCAGACCAAGCAGGGCGCCAGTGACAATTTTCAACTTCATCTTTTCGTACTCCGTTACGTAATTGGAGTGGAGATATTCACTTGCATCGTTATGACTGCCAACTGTCAGATCTGACAGTTGGTTAGTTCCAATCGAAATAAATAGTCGGGTTTTCAGTGTGAAGTCGAATAGTGAAGTGGCTATTCATCGATTGAACAATTCATTTAGGTGAGTGCGTAGAGAAGGGGATGCGCCGCGAGGAACATGCCGCCCAATACCCGGTCAAATCGGCAGTTTCGTCGCCGTTGTCCGGTGGCAGCTTTTACACAAGAGGATGTCTGAATGAAGATTTCACGCGGTTTTGCCCTGGCATCGCTCCTGACTCTGGCGGCCGGGCCGGTGTTTGCCGGGTTCAGTTTGAACGACGTGGCCGGTGCGGTAGCGGGGATGCAGGGTGGTGACAAGGCGGCCGCTGCAGCGCCGACTTCGGAGACCGCTGGTTTGTTGAGTGCGCTGAGTGCGCTGGACGTCACGCCGGAGCAGGCTGTTGGCGGTACCAGTGCGATGCTCGGGCTGGCGAAGAATCAGTTGAGCAGCACCGACTACTCGCAACTGGCCAAGGAAGTGCCGGGCATCGACAAACTGTCCGGTGGCAGCGGCAATCTGGCGGCGCTCGGGGCTTTGCTCGGTTCGTCCGGCAAGTCCGCAGGTCTTGAAAATGCGCTGGGCAATGTCAAAGACACTAACGACCTGAACAACGCGTTCAGCGCGCTGGGCATGGACAGCGGCATGATCGGCCAGTTTGCTCCGGTGTTGCTGCAATATCTCGGTCAGCAGGGCGTCGGTGGTTCGCTGTTGAGCAGCCTGGGCAGCATCTGGGGCACCGGCACCGGCACTTGAGTCAGCCGCGCTCGTTGCGCAGCTCGACGATGCGCTGATCCTTCTCGGTCCAGAGCTGGTTGACCCAGTTCTGGACGTGTTGGCGAAAGGCCGGATCCTTCTCGTAATCGCCCTGCCACAGCGTCGGGTCGAGTTCGCGGGTCCTGATGTCGATGATCACTCGCGGCACGTTGCCGCTGATCAGGTCCCAGAAGCCCGGGATTTTTTCCTGCGGATACACCACCGTCACATCGAGCATCGCGTCGAGCTGTTCGCCCATCGCCGCCAGCACGAACGCCACGCCGCCGGCCTTGGGTTTGAGCAGGTGGCTGAACGGTGATTCCTGCTGGGTGCTTTTAGCCAGGGTGTAGCGCGTGCCTTCCAGATAATTCACCACCGTCACCGGCTGGCGCTTGAACAGCTCGCACGCCGCTTTGGTGATTTCCAGATCCTTGCCTGCCAGCTCGGGGTTCTTTGCCAGAAAGGCTTTGGTGTAGCGCTTCATGAACGGGTAATCCAGCGCCCACCACGCCAAGCCGAGGAACGGCACCCAGATCAGCTCTTTCTTCAGGAAGAACTTGAAGAACGGCGTGCGTCGGTTGAGGGTCTGGATCAGTGCTGGAATGTCGACCCACGATTGATGGTTGCTGACCACCAGATAGGACGTGTCGCGGCGCAGATCGTCGCCGCCGCGAATGTCCCATTGCGTCGGGATGCACAGCCGGAAGATCAGCTTGTCGATCTCGGCCCAGGTCTCGGCAATCCACATCACCGCCCCCGATGCGTAATCCCGCCAGCGCCCGGGTGCGGCCAGTTTGAGCAGGGCAAACACCATCAATGGCCCGATCAGGACCAGGGTGTTGAGCAACAGCAGCAGGGTGACGAAACAGCCGGTGAGCAGGCGGCGCATAAGCAACTCTATGAAGTGGCAGGGGCGAGCCATGATAAGCAGCTTCGCGCGACAGGCCAAATCGGCGCTGACGAATGTTTCACTTTTCGCCGGGTATGCTTCGCTCAAGATTGGATCTGAATGCACTGGCCTCTTCGCGAGCAGGCTCGCTCCCACAGGGCAATGCATTTCAATGTGGGAGCGAGCCTGCTCGCGAAGGGGGCCGAGAAGCGAACGAATAACTTGGTGCGTGTCTAAAATCCCAGTTTGCCGCCCTCAATTTCCAAGGAAGCCCCTTACGTGAAATCCCTCCTTGCTCTGTTTGCTCTCGTGGCGCTGCCGGTCATGGCCGCCGAGCCGACGCTGTACGGTCGCTACGAATACATCGCGCTGCCGGAAATCGGTGGCGAAGTGCTCAAGGCCAAGATGGACACCGGCGCGCTGACCGCCTCGCTGTCGGCCAAGGACATCGAGACCTTCACCCGTGATGGCGACGACTGGGTGCGTTTTCGCCTCGCCACCAAGGACGCCAGCAACAAGGTTTTCGAGCACAAGGTCGCGCGGATCAGCAAGATCAAAAGCCGTTCCGACGAGGACGATGAAGAGCGCGACAGCAGCGATGTCGCCAAGCGCCCGGTGGTCGATCTGGAACTTTGCCTGGGCAACGTCAAGCGCACCGTCGAGGTCAACCTGACCGACCGCAGCCACTTCAACTATCCGCTGCTGATCGGCGCCAAGGCCTTGCGCGAGTTCGGCGCGGCGGTCAACCCGGCGCGGCGTTACACCGCCGACAAGCCTGACTGCTAAGTGGTCTGATTGACGTAACCCCGGGCTTGGGGCACCGTTCGCGCACTAACTGCCACGGGCTCGGACGCCATGCCGCACATCCTGATTGTCGAAGACGAAGCGGCAATAGCCGACACACTGATTTTTGCCTTGCAGGGCGAGGGGTTCAGCACCACGTGGCTGAACCTCGGCGCGGCGGCGCTGGAGCATCAGCGGCAGACGCCGGCCGACCTGATCATTCTCGATATCGGTTTGCCGGACATCAGCGGCTTCGAGACTTGCAAGCAACTGCGGCGCTTCACGGAAGTGCCGGTGCTGTTTCTCAGCGCCCGCGACGCCGAGATCGACCGCGTGGTGGGCCTGGAGATCGGTGCCGACGATTACGTGGTCAAGCCGTTCAGCCCGCGTGAAGTGGCGGCGCGGGTCAAAGCCATCCTCAAACGCATGGCGCCGCGCGCAACCCTGGAAGCAGGCTCAACGCTGTTTCGCATCGATGCCGAACGCGTGCAGATCAGCTATCGCGGCCAGCCGCTGAGCCTGACCCGCCATGAATTCCGCTTGTTGCAATGCCTGCTCGAACAACCTGAGCGGGTGTTCAGCCGCGAGCAATTGCTTGATGCGCTGGGCGTTGCCGCTGATGCCGGTTACGAGCGCAGCATCGACAGCCACATCAAAAGCCTGCGCGCCAAGTTGCGCCTGGTGCGCGCCGAGGCCGAGCCGATCCAGACCCATCGCGGCCTCGGTTACAGCTACAGCCCGGGACACAGCTGATGTCGCTGGGGCTGCGGATCTTTCTGGTGTACGTGCTGTTTGTCGGCCTGACCGGTTATTTCGTCCTCAACACGGTCATGGAAGAAATCCGCCCCGGCGTGCGTCAGTCCACCGAAGAGACGCTGGTGGACACTGCCAACCTGATGGCAGAAATCCTGCGCGACGATTTCAAGGCCGGCACCCTCAGCGAGAACCGCTGGCCGCAATTGCTCCGCGCCTATGGCGAGCGCCAACCGCAAGCGACCATCTGGGGCTTGCCGAAAAATCAGGTCAACCACCGCATCTACGTCACCGACGCCAAGGGCATCGTCGTGCTCGACTCCAGCGGCGTCGCGGTCGGCCAGGATTATTCGCGCTGGAACGACGTCTACCTGACCCTGCGTGGCGAGTACGGCGCGCGCTCCAGCCGCAGTGTTCCTGACGATCCGAGCTCGTCGGTGATGCACGTCGGTGCGCCGATCCGCGACAACGGCAGGATCATCGGCGTGGTCACCGTGGCCAAGCCCAACAGTTCGTTGCAACCCTACGTCGATCGCACCGAGCGGCGTTTGCTGTTTTACGGCGCCGGACTGATCGGCCTCGGTCTGCTGTTCGGCGCCTTGCTCTCATGGTGGCTCAGCCGCGCGCTGCACCGTTTGACCGGTTATGCCCAAGCGGTCAGCGAAGGCCGGCGCGTGGAAGTGCCGCATTATCGCGGCGGCGAACTGGAGCAACTGGCGACTGCGGTCGAGCAGATGCGCACGCAGCTCGAAGGCAAGGCCTACGTCGAGCGTTATGTGCACACCCTGACCCATGAATTGAAAAGTCCGCTGGCGGCGATCCGGGGTGCGGCGGAGTTGCTGCAAAGCGATATGCCACCCGTCCAGCGTTTGCGCTTTGTCAGCAACATCGACAGCGAAAGCGCGCGGATGCAGCAGTTGATCGAGCGCCTGCTCAACCTGGCGCAGGTCGAACAGCGCCAAGGGCTGGAAGAACGGGTGGCAGTACCGCTGGCGCTGTTGGTCGCAGAACTGCTCAAGGCGCAGGCCGCGCGGATCGAGGGCAAACAACTGCGCGTCGAGCAAGCGATCGGCGAGGATCTGCTGTTGATTGGCGAGCCGTTTCTGCTGCGCCAGGCGTTGGGCAATCTGCTGGAAAACGCCTTGGATTTCACCCCGGCGCAGGGCCTGCTGCGCTTGCGTGCCGAGCGGGTTGGCGAGCAGATCGAGTTCCGCCTGTTCAACCAGACCACGCCGATTCCCGATTACGCCTTGCCGCGCCTGACCGAACGCTTCTACTCGTTGCCGCGCCCGGACAGCGGACGCAAGAGCACCGGGCTGGGGCTGAACTTCGTTGAGGAGGTGGTCAAGCTGCATGGTGGGGTGATGCGCATTGGCAATGTCGAGGGCGGGGTTGAGGTGGTATTGCGCTTGCCGTGAGACCCAGTTGCTGCCTTCGCGAGCAGGCTCGCTCCCACAGGAGAATGCATTCTCCACACAATCTCCATATTCCCCCCACACTCCCACCACAGCGCATCAGCAGACTCCCCCCATCCAAACAGGGAGAGTCCCATGAACAAGAATCTGACCATCAAGCTCGGCGCGATTGCCTTGTTGATCCTGCTGTTGCTGATACCGCTGTTGATGATCGACGGCATCATCGACGAACGTCAGCAACTGCGCGACGGTGTGCTCGAAGACATCGCGCGCAGCTCCAGTTACAGCCAGCAGCTGACCGGGCCGGTGATGGTAGTGCCATATCGCAAGGTGGTGCGCACCTGGAAAACCAACGAGAAAACCAACAAGCGCTACGAGGAGATCGGCGAAGCGCGCGGGCGTCTGTACTTTCTGCCAGAGCGTTTTGAACTCGACGGCCAGGTGCAAACCGAACTACGCAAACGCGGCATTTACGAGGCGCGACTGTTCCACGCCGACAACCGCATCGATGGGCATTTTTCCCTGCCGGCGCAGTTGGGCATCAAAGAGAACTTTGCCGATTACCAATTCGACGCGCCGTTCCTGGCTGTGGGTATCAGCGATATTCGCGGCATCGAAAACGCGCTGAAACTCGAGCTCGGCGGCCAGCAACTGGACTTCGTGCCCGGCAGCGAAGTGGCCTGGATCGGCGAGGGTGTACACGTCACTCTGCCGGCGCTCGACGCCAGCAAAGCCACGCAACTGACCTTCGGTTTCGACCTGCGCCTGCAAGGCACCGGCTCGCTGCGAGTGGTGCCGGTGGGCAAGACCAGCAGCGTCAGCCTCGCCGCCAATTGGCCGCACCCCAGCTTCGTCGGCAACTTCCTCCCGGCCAAGCGCGAGATCAACGATCAGGGTTTCAGCGCCGACTGGCAGACCTCGTTTTTCTCCACCAACCTGCAAGAGGCAATGGAGCGCTGTGTCGCTGGCGACTGTGATGCACTCAACGGGCGCAGCTTCGGCGTGAGCTTCATTGATCCGGTGGATCAGTACCTGAAGAGCGACCGGGCGATCAAATACGCGCTGCTGTTTATCGTTCTGACATTCGCCGGTTTCTTCCTCTTCGAAGTGCTCAAGAGCCTGGCGGTGCACCCGGTGCAATATGCCCTGGTCGGTGTTGCGCTGGCGTTCTTTTACCTGCTGCTGTTGTCATTGTCGGAACACATCGGTTTTGCGCTGGCGTATCTGTTGTCGGCGAGTGGCTGCGTGTTGCTGATCGGCTTCTATGTCAGCCACGTCCTGCGCAGCGCGCGGCATGGCTTGAGCTTCTCGGCGGGGCTGGCGGCGCTGTATGGCTTGCTGTACGGCTTGCTCAGCGCCGAGGATTACGCGCTGTTGATGGGCTCGCTGATGTTGTTCGGTCTGCTCGGGGTGTTCATGGTGCTGACGCGCAAACTGGACTGGTACGGGATTGGTTTGAAGTCGGCCAGGCCGCTGGAGTTTGATGTGGAGGCGATGCAATGAGCGGGTTGAGGGCTGAGCGCAGGGAAGTGGCGGTTCTGCTGACGCTGATTGTTGCAGCGCTGCCGCCAGAACCGAGGTGGTGCCATCGCTGGCAAGCCAGCTCCCACAGGATATATGCCGACACACAGGTCAGCGGCCTGTCCCGATTCAATGTGGGAGCTGGCTTGCCAGCGATGGGGGCAGATCAGGCGCCGCAGAATCAGGGCTTGGGCATTGTCGCCACCATGGACGGTCGCTGACTCACTTCAAAATACCAGTTGGCCAGTTGCGGATTGGCTGCACGCCAGTCCATGTCCGGGAAACGCAGATCCAGGTAACCCAGTGCGCAGGCCACGCTGATCGCCGCGACATCGAAGTGGCTGGTCAGCTCGGCAATCGCTTCGTTCTCGAGCACGGCGAGGGCGCGGCGGATCTTGTCGCGCTGGGCGTCGAGCCATTCGTCCCAGTGTTTTTCCACCGGGCGCAGGACAGTTTCATAACGCACCATCACCGAGGCATCCATGATCCCGTCAGCCATCGACGCCAGGGTCAGGCGCCGCCAGCGCGCCGCACCTTCACGGGGGATCAGCGGATTGCCGACGTGCTGCTGATCGAGGTATTCGAGGATGACGCGGCTGTCATGGATGACATTGCCATCGGCCAGACGCAGGGCAGGGATCTTGCTCAGCGGGTTGTCGGCAATCAGCGCCGGGTTCGGGCTGACCGGGCTGAGCACGCAGTCCTGCAGCGCGACACGATCCTGCTGACCGGTTTCGTGCAGCAGCACCATGACTTTGCGGACAAAGGGCGACAGGGTGTTGTGGTACAGGGTCATGCTGGGGGCGGACATGGGCAAGGTCTCGATCAGGACAATGATCGGGCAGCATAGCCTGCTCGCGTCCGGCGCAGAACCCATGTGGGAGCGAGCCTGCTCGCGAAGGCGTCGTGACAGTCGACTTTGATGTTGAATGTCTGGGCGCTTTCGCGAGCAGGCTCGCTCCCACAAGGGATTCTCAGCGTCGCGGCAGTAAACCTCTTATCGCCAGAAATGCCGGCACGCCAAGCCCGACCCAGCTCAACGCATCCCAGATTCCATCCCCCAGCAACGCCGCAAACAGCCCCGCCGCACTGAGCAAGGCGATCACGATCGGTGTGCTGAAAACCTTCCAGAAACTCGACTGACGCGGCTTCATGCCGAGGCCTCCGCCGCTTCCAATACAGGCTTGGCCGCCTTGCGCCGCACCACCCACAAATACACACCACTGGCCAGCACGATGATCGTCAGCACATCCAGCGTCGCCCAGAGAATCTTCATCGGCATGCCGCCGTAGTCACCAAAGTGCAGCGGCTGCGACATGCCCATGGCGTCCATGTACCACGGCCGTTCGGCCACGGCGGTGACCTGCAAGGTCGTGGCGTCGATCAGCACCGGCGTCAGCAGGTGCGAGGTCAGGTGCGTGCCGCCCTTCATGAATACCGAGTAATGGTGCTCGCTGGAAAAACGGGTGCCGGGGAAGGCGATGAAATCCGGTTTCATCCCCGGTGCGACTTCCTCGGCGATGTCGAGCAGCCGCGTGGCCGGCGCCAGTTGAGTCAGCGGCGGCGCATCGCGATACGGCGCGATCAGCGTGGTCAGCGCGTCGTTGCGCCAGGCGGCGATGAGCAGGTCGGCGCAGGCGCTGATCACCCCGGTCACGCCCACCACCAGGCACCAGGTCAAAGTGACGACGCCGATCAGGTTGTGCAGATCGAGCCAGCGCAGTCTTGTCGACTTGTCCTGGCGCACGGTGCCAAATTTCAAGCGGCGCATGAATGGCAGGTACAGCACCGTGCCGGAGACGATCGCCACGACAAACAGCAGCCCCATGAACGCCAGCAGCAGCTTGCCCGGCAGCCCGGCGAACATGTCGACGTGCAGGCGCAGGATGAACAGCATCAAGCCACCGTTGGCCGAAGGGGTTTCCAGCGCTTCGCCAGTGCGCGCATCGAGCATGAAGGTGTGCGAAGAGTTCGGCTCGGTGTCGGCAGTCTTGGCCATAATCGCGAACGCCGCGTTCGGCTCTTCGTCGTCATAACCGAAGTACTGCATGACTTCGCCCGGGCGATGTTTCTGCGCGGCATCGACCAGTTGCTGCAGGTCGAGTTGCGGCGTGTCGGCCGGCATCTCGCGCAGTTCCGGGGCGTTGCCCAACGCGTGATCAATCTCGTGGCTGAAAATCAGCGGCAGACCGGTCAGCGCCAGCATCAGCAGAAACACCGTGCAGATCAGGCTGGTCCAGGTGTGGATGAACGACCAGCGGCGGATGGTTTTACTTTTCATTGCATGACCTTCAAAAACACCAAAGCCGTCCGGTACGGACGGCCTGGGAACAGGGCCTGTTTCAGCTCACTGGCTTACCACTTGTAAGTGGCGCTGGCGACGACACTGCGCTGGTCGCCGTAGTAGCAGTAGAAGCTGTCGCAGGTGGAAATGTAGTCCTTGTCGAACAGGTTGGTCGCATTCACCGCCAGCGACGCACCTTTGAGGCTGTTGTCCAGACGGCCGAGATCATAATGCACGCTGGCGTCGAACACGGTGTAGGCGTCAGCCTTGCCCAGCCAGGTGTTGGCCTTGTCGCCGTAGGTGTTGCCGGTGTAGCGCACGCCGGCACCAATGCCGAAACCGTCGAGCACGCCGGCGTGCCAGGTGTAGTCGGTCCACAGCGAGGCTTGTTGGTTGGGCATCAGTTGCAGACGATTGCCCTTGTCGATGCCTTTCTGCACTTCGGACTTGGCCAGGGTGTAGGCGGCGATGACTTTGAGGTTGTCAGTCACATCCGACACGGCCTCGAGTTCCAAGCCTTTGACCTTCACTTCGCCGGTCTGGCTGGTCACCGAAACGTTGTTGACGAAGGTGTTCACCGCGACGTTCTTCTGGGTCAGGTCATACACGGCGGCGGTCAGCAGGGTCTTGCTGCCCGGCGGCTGGTATTTGATGCCCAGTTCCCACTGCTTGCCTTCGGTTGGCTTGAGCGAGCCGGTCGAGGTGGCATCGGCGCCCGTGGTCGGCTGGAACGATTCGGCGTAGGACAGGTACGGCACGAAGCCGTTATCGAAGACGTAACTGAGCGCCGCGTTGCCGCTGAATTTCTTGTCACGCTGGGTGTTGGTGGTGTCGCTCTGGTTGATGAATTGGGTGCTGGTGTGCACCCAGTCTTCACGGCCGCCGAGGGTCAGGCGCCACTGATCGAGGGCCATTTGGTCCTGCACGTAGAGGCCGGTCTGGTAGGTCTTCTGGTTGTAGTCGTAAAACGCGGTGGAGCGTGCTGGACGTACGATCGGCTGGCCGTAGATCGGGTTGTTGACGTTGGTTTGCAGACCATCGCCAAAGATCGAGGTGTAGTTGGTGTTGCTGCGCTGGTGATCCAGACCCAGCAGCAAGGTATGGCGAATCTCACCCGTGGCGAAGTCGGCCTGGAAGTTGTTGTCCACGGCAAACTGGCTGATGTCTTCGTCGACGCTGGTGCTGGTGCGGCCGACGTTGCCCTCTGCATCCACGGTGGTGAACGGGTAGGAACCGGGTGTCAGCGACTGGAACGACAGGTCCGACTTGGTGTAGCGCAGGTTCTGTTTGAACTGCCAGACATCGTTCAACCGATGTTCGAAGGCATAACCCAACGCGTAGTAGGTGCGGTCGTAGTATTCCCAATCCGGATCGCCGAGATTTTTGTGATGGGAAATATCACCGAGCGGCGATTTGATTTTGGTGCCCTGAATGGGCAGAAACTGGCTGGTGATGCCGGTGTCGTCGCGGGTGAACTGGCTCAGCAGAGTGAGTTTGGTGTCGTCATCGATGTTCCAGGTCAGGCTCGGCGCGATGTTGTAGCGCTTGTTGTCGACGTGATCGACCTGGGTGCCGCTGTCGCGCACCACGCCGCTGAGGCCATAGAGAAACTGCCCGGCGTCATCGATCTTGCCGGTGCTGGCGAAGTTGATCTGGCGGTGGTTGTCGCTGCCGTATTGCAGCTGGATTTCGTTGCTGGCCTCGGCGCTCGGGCGGCGGCTGACCATGTCGAGCAAACCGCCCGGCGGGGTCTGGCCGTACACCGACGAGGCCGGGCCACGCAGCAGGGCGAGGCGGTCTAGGTTCCAGGTTTCCTGTTTCGGGTTGGCGTACACGCCTTTGGGCAGCGGCAGGCCATCAAGGAATTGGGTCGGCTCGAAACCGCGTACGCGCAGCCAGTCGGCACGGGTGTCGCTGCCGTAGCTGCTGGCGGTGATGCCCGGCATGTAGCGCACGGCGTCATCGAGGCTGTGCACGCTGCGGTCGTCCATTTGCTGGCGGGTCGCCACCGAAATCGAACGCGGTGCTTCGACCAGCGCAGTGTCGGTCTTGGTGCCAGCGGCGGTGCGGGTCGCGGTGTAGCCTTCGACCGGGCCCCAGGCGCTTTCGAAGTTTTCCACGCCGATGACCGAAGTTTCCGGCAGGGCCAGCGTGCCTTCAGGCACGGCCACCAAGGTGTAGGTGCCGGCGCTGCTCTGTTCCAGTTGCAGACCGGTACCGCGCAAAGCCGCGCGCAGGGCCCCGGCGGCGTCGTACTGGCCGTTAACCGGCGCCGAGGTTTTGCCGGCGGCCAGCGCAGGATTGAGCGACATGGCGAGGCCGCCCAGGCTGGCGATCTGGTTCAGGGTGGTCGACAGCGGCGCCGCCGGCAGGTTGTAGGCGCGCACGCTGGACGCTTGCTCAGCGGCGAGCAACGGGCTGCTGATCAGCGGCGTGCCGAAAGCGATGGCAAAAGCCAGCAGACTGGGGCGCAACAAGGTGTCTGGCGAACGGGACATACGGCGGCTCCTGAATGGAAATATTTCTCAATTGCCTGTGTGCCGGACGAGATTGGAAAAGTGATAGGGCTCGGTGGAAATTATTTTTTGCTGGAAAGGTTGTTGGGGCTGATGCCGTCATCGCGAGCAGGCTCGCTCCCACAGGTGATCGCATGCCAATGTGGGAGCGAGCCTGCTCGCGAAGGCGGTTTTCCTGCCGACGCATTACTCAGGCTTGATATCAGCCTTCGCCACGGTGACCCAATACGGCGTATGCCGCTCGATCTTCACTGGCAGAGTCGGCAGCAAAGCACTCAGCGCCTTGTCGGTATCGTGCAAAGGAAAGCTGCCGGTAATGCGCAGATCGGCCACTTCCGGCGCCACGCCCAGATGGCCACGACGATAGCGCCCCAGCTCGTGCACCAGATCGCCCAGCCGTGCGTTGTCCACCACCAGCATGCCGCGCGTCCAGGCATCGGCGCCGGGGGCGAGGGCGGCAATCGAGCCCAGCCCGTCACTGCGCAGCAACACCTGCTGGCCTTCGCGCAGAATCTGTTCTTGCGGGTTGGCCTGGGCATGGGCCGCGACCGCCGACTGCAACACGCTCAGGCGGGTGCCATCGTCCTCGCGCTTGACCAGAAACCGTGTGCCCAGCGCGCGCATGCTGCCTTCGCGGGTTTCGACGATAAACGGCCGCGCATCGCCATGGCCGGTCTCGACGAGGATTTCGCCTTCCTGCAGCACGATCAAGCGGCGCTCGTCATCGAAGCGTACGTCGACCGCGCTGTGGGTATTGAGGTTGAGCAGAGTGCCGTCGGACAGGCGCACGCTGCGCTGTTCACCGGTGGCGGTGCGCTGATCGGCGAGCCAGTAATCCGGCGGCAGATAGCGCTCGCTGACAAACAGCCCGAGCCCGATGATCACCACGACACTGGCCAGCCCGCTGCCGAGTTTGCGCACGCGGCGGCGAATGCCTTCGCGCGATTGCAGCAACGCACTTCGGGCCGGGCCTTTGGCGACACTGAAGCGCTGATCGAGCATGCCCAACTGACGCCACGCGCGGGCGTGTTCTTCATGGGCCGCGTGCCATTTGGCGAATTCCTCGCGTTCCAGCGCGGTGCTCGAGTCGAGGGTCAATTGCCAGGCAATCGCCGCGTCCAGCACATGCGCCGGCACCGGGCGCGAACTGGCCGCCGTCATGTCGGCTCACCGTACAGGGCGATGTAACACTGGCGCAGGCCTTGCGCCAGATACTGCCGCACGCGCGGCACTGACACGCCGAGTTTGCCGGCGATCTCGCCGTGGCTGAGGCCGTCGAGGCGGTTATACAGGAAGGCCGCGCGCGCCTTGGTCGACAGCTTGCCGAGCAGGCGATCGATGGCTTTGAGGTCGTCGAGGATCATTTGCTGTTCTTCAACCGACGGCTGCTCGTCTTCGGGGATCAGCATCAGTTCGGTGAGGTAGGCCTGTTCCAGCGCGGCGCGGCGGAAGTAGTCGAACAACAGGCCTTTGGCGATCGCCACCAGAAACGCCCGAGGTTCGCGCGGCGTCAGCAGCTGGTCGCGGTTGAGCAGGCGCACGAAGGTGTCCTGGCTCAGGTCCTCGGCACGCTGCGGACACGCCACATTGCGCCGCAACCACGCCAGCAGCCAACCGCGATGGTCGCGATACATCGCACCGACGAGCTCACTGTGGGGGTTGGGCACTGACGACACCGGACATCACCGATTGGGAAATGTTAACTAACGAGAATAGTTCGCGATTCTGGCAGAGGTGGGAATGGTTAGCAATTGGCCACTGGTCAGGTGATGAATCAAGGGCAGCCCCTCACCCTAGCCCTCTCCTGGAGGGAGAAGGGACTGATCGGGGGATATTCTGGAGGTACATCGACCTGAACGATTTTCAGCGATTCCTCAATCGACTCGGTCTTTCAGGTCGATATAAGGCTTCAGACACCACGATCGGCTCCCTCTCCCTCCGGGAGAGGGCTGGGGTGAGGGGCTTTTGATCTGAATGATTCTAAAAGGACGGCGCCTGCTGCCTGCGCTTCCACTGACTCAACCGCTGCTGCAGCTGCAACGGACTGTAAATCTGCTGCGCCCGCGCGCGGCTGAACAGGATCAACGCCAACTCCGCCGTGGCCAGCGCATCGGCACTGGCGTTATGCCGCTCGAACACTTCGAGCCGGAACCACTCGATCCACTCATCCAGCCCGGCCTCGCGAATCTGCGCCTGCGGACACAGAAACGGCGCGATATCTGCCACATCCAGAAACACATGCTGCAGCTTATGCCCCAGGTGTTCTTTCACTGCGCGCCCGAGCATGTGCTGATCGAACGGCGCATGAAACGCCAGCACCGGGCTGTCGCCAATAAATTCCAACAATTGCAGAAGTGCTTCGGCCGGGTCGCTGCCTGCGGCAATCGCATTCGGTCCCAAGCCATGAATCAGCACGCTGGGGCTGAGCTTCAATTCGCGGCATTGCAAGGTGCGCTCGAACTGCTGACTGAAATCGATCGCGCCGTCCTCGATCACCACCGCGCCGATCGACAGGACCCGATCCTTGCTCATATTCAGGCCGGTGGTTTCCAGGTCCAGCACCACCCAGCGCTGCTCACGCAGGCTGCATTCGCTCAGCTCGGCAAGCGCCGGCAGATTCGCCAGCCGCTGCTGTAGATCCGCCGACATTACGGGACTTGACGGGCGCAGCCAGGAAAACAGGCTCATAGCTGATACCGCAAGCTCAGGCTGCTCTGCAGGCGTTGCGCTTGGCGCAGGGATTCACGCAGGATGCGCCGGTCAAGGTGATTGAGGCTGTCGGGATCGACGCGGTTGGAGTACGGCTGGTTCTCCCGGGTCTGGAGCTGATGCTGCTGCATGCGCGTTTGCTGAATGAAGTGATAGGCCTCTTCATACGCCGCGCCGTCGAGCGGCTCGATGACTTGTTTATCGACCAATTGGCGGAAGCGTTCGAGGGTGTTGTTGGCGTCGATGCCGTTGGCCAGCGCCAGCAAGCGGGCGCCGTCCACGAACGGCGTAAGACCCTGAATTTTCAGATCCAGCGTGGCCTTCTCGCCGTTCTTGCGTGCCAGCACGAACTCACGGAAGCGCCCAACGGGAGGGCGATTGCGCAGGGCATTTTCGGCGAGCATGCGCTGGAACAGACGGTTGTCAGCGACTTGATCGAGAATGCCCCGGCGCAATTGCTCGCAGCCTTGCTCATCGCCCCAGACCACGCGCAGGTCGAAATAAATGCTCGAACCCAGCAGGTTCTCTGGCGTGGCTTCGCGGATGAACGCGGCAAAGCGCCGTGCCCATTCGGCCCGCGACAGACACAGCTCGGGATTGCCGGCCATGATGTTGCCCTTGCACAGAGTGAAACCGCACTGCGCCAGGCTCTGGTTGATCTGCTGGGCAATCGGCAGCAGCTTGCCGCGTATTTCTGCTGCGTGCGCGGCATCGCGCGCGTCGAAGAGAATGCCGTTGTCCTGATCGGTGTGCAGCGTCTGCTCGCGCCGGCCCTCGCTGCCGAAACACAGCCAACTGAACGGCACACCCGGGTCGCCCTTTTCCGCGAGGGTCAGTTCGATGACCCGGCACACCGTGTGATCGTTGAGCAGGGTGATGATGTGGGTGATTTGCGTCGACGACGCGCCGTGGGCGAGCATGCGTTCGACCAGTTGGCCGATCTCGCCGCGCAAGGTCACCAGTTGCTCGATCCGTTGCGCGCTGCGGATGGTCCGGGCCAGGTGCACCAGATCGACCCGTTGCAGGGAGAACAGATCACGCTCGGATACCACGCCGCACAGGCGTTGATCCTTGACCAGACAGACGTGAGCGATGTGCCGCTCGGTCATGGCGATCGCCGCATCGAAGGCGCTGTGATCCGGCGACAGATAAAACGGTGATCGAGTCATGTGCTGTTCGATGGCGTCGCTGAAATCGCCGACACCTTCGGCGACCACATGGCGCAAATCGCGCAGGGTGAAAATCCCCAGCGGCGCCTTGTGCTCATCCACCGCGACGATGCTGCCGACCTGTTGCTCGTGCATCAGCTTCACCGCTTCACGCAGTGGCGTATCGGCACTGCAAGTCACCGGATGGCGCATCGCAAGTTCACCGAGACGAGTGTTCAGCGAGTATTGGGTGCCGAGGGTTTCCACGGCTTTTTGTTGCACTTGCTGGTTGACTTGATCGAGCAGGCTGCTCACCCCACGCAAGGCGAAATCGCGGAAGGCGCTGGAAAGGGCGAACAGTTTGATGAACGCCAGTTTGTTCAGTTGCAGGCAAAAGGTGTCTTCGCCCGCCAGGTGTTCGGTGCGCGTAGCGCGCTCACCGAGCAGCGCGGCCAACGGAAAGCATTCGCCGGTGGTGATTTCGAAGGTGGTTTCGGTGCCGGGCTTGGTGATGTGCTGGCGTTCGCCGACCACCCGACCCTGTTTGACAATATAAAAGTGCTCCACCGGGCCGTCAGCCGGTTTGATGATGCTCTCGCCCTGGGCAAAAAAACGCAGCTGACATTGCTCCACCAGATAGGCGAGGTGGGCGTGTTCCATCTGATTGAAGGGCGGGAAGCGCTGGAGGAATTGCAGGGTGCCCTGAATGTTCTGCAACACTGCGGTTTTCCCTGCCTGGGTGAAGGCGTCCGCTTTGCTCATAACCATTACCGCAGTCTTTTTCGAATTGTTGTTGTCGGGTTGCCACCATGGTCGACCCCGGCGGGCAGGGTGCCCATTGGACGTAAGTCTAGGTTTTGCCACCATTGGCCGATTTTCGGAAATAACCTACGCAAAAGCTCGGAAAAGCTTGCGCTAGCCACTTGGAAAAAATTCCGACGAAGTGCACATTGAAGCGCTGTCCGGTGATGTCTGACGACTTGCCAGGGATTGTTTGAACATTTAGAGAGCGCCATGTCCGACCACGATATTTTGAGCGACGCCGAGCGAGAAGCGCTCAGCGCAGTGATGCTCGAACCTGATCTGCCGCCGCAGCGTGTCCTGATCGTCGACGACGACAAGGACGCCCGCGAGCTGTTGTCGGAGATACTCGCGCTAGACGGCATTCGCTGCATGACCGCAGCCAGCGGTGAAACCGCGCTGAAAATGCTTGAGGAAAAACCTTCGATCGGGCTGGTGATTACCGATCTGCGCATGGGCAATGTCGATGGCCTCGAGCTGATTCGCCTGGTGCGCGAATCGGAGCGGGCAGCGATGCCGATCATCATCGTCTCCGGCGATGCCGACGTGAAAGATGCGATCGAAGCGATGCACTTGAGCGTGGTGGATTTTCTGCTCAAGCCGATTGATACGGGGAAGTTGCTTGAGTTGGTGAAACACGAATTGGGCATCGAGCCCTAGAAGCCCCTCACCCTAACCCTCTCCCAGAGGGAGAGGGGACTGACCGCGGTGAATGTTGGAGGTACACCGACCTGAATTTCATGAGTCGAACTCAGGAATTGAAACTTCCCCAATCTGCTCCCTTTCCCCTCTACCCCTTGGGGGAGAGGGCTGGGGTGAGGGGGATGGATCTCAAGCCCACCACAACAATCCAATCCACCTCACAAACAAAAAGGCCCTGATCTCTCGATCAGGGCCTTTTTCACTTCCAGCGTCAGCGCAAATTACAGACCATTCGCGGCCTTGAACTCACGACGACGACGGTGCAGCACCGGCTCGGTGTAGCCGTTCGGCTGCCTGGTGCCTTCGATCACCAGTTCGACCGCCGCCTGGAAGGCGATGTTGCTGTCGAAGTCCGGTGCCAGTGGGCGATACAGCGGGTCGTTGGCGTTCTGACGGTCGACCACCGGCGCCATGCGCTTGAGGCTTTCCATCACTTGCTCTTGGCTGACGATACCGTGGCGCAGCCAGTTGGCGATGTGCTGGCTGGAGATACGCAGCGTCGCACGGTCTTCCATCAGGCCAACGTCGTTGATATCCGGGACTTTGGAGCAACCGACACCCTGGTCGATCCAGCGCACCACGTAACCGAGAATGCCCTGGGCATTGTTGTCCAGTTCGTTCTTGATCTGCTCTGGCGTCCAGCTTGGGTTCACTGCCAGTGGAATGGTCAGGATGTCGTCCACCGAGGCGCGCGCACGTTTGCCCAGTTCGGCCTGACGCGCAAACACGTCAACCTTGTGGTAGTGCAGCGCGTGCAGCGCAGCGGCAGTCGGCGATGGCACCCAGGCAGTGTTGGCACCAGCAAGCGGGTGAGCAATTTTCTGCTCAAGCATCGCTGCCATCAGATCCGGCATCGCCCACATGCCTTTACCGATTTGCGCACGACCTTGCAGGCCGGTGCTCAGACCGATATCGACGTTCCAGTTTTCGTAGGCGCCGATCCACTTCTCGGCCTTCATGTCAGCCTTGCGCACCACTGGGCCGGCCTCCATGGAGGTGTGGATTTCGTCGCCGGTGCGGTCGAGGAAACCGGTGTTGATGAACACCACGCGCTCGCTGGCGGCCTTGATGCAAGCCTTGAGGTTGACCGTGGTGCGGCGCTCCTCGTCCATGATCCCGACTTTCAGGGTATTGCGCGGCAAGCGCAGGACATCTTCGATACGCCCGAACAGCTCGTTGGTGAACGCCGCTTCTTCCGGGCCGTGCATTTTCGGTTTGACGATGTACACCGAACCGGTGCGGGTGTTGCGCCGCGAAGTGTTGCCGTTGAGGTTGTGCATTGCCGCCAGACAGGTCACCAGACCATCGAGGATACCTTCCGGTACTTCGTTGCCTTGGCTGTCGAGGATCGCATCGATGGTCATCAGATGGCCGACGTTGCGCACGAACAACAGCGAACGACCGTGCAGGGTCACTTCACCGCCATTGGGCGCGGTGTAGGTGCGATCCGGGTTCATGGTGCGGGTGAAGGTCTGGCCGCCCTTGGACACGGATTCCGCGAGGTCGCCCTTCATCAGGCCGAGCCAGTTGCGGTAGATCACCACTTTGTCGTCGGCATCGACGGCGGCCACGGAGTCTTCGCAGTCCATGATCGTGGTCAGCGCCGCTTCCATGAGGATGTCTTTGACGCCGGCGGCATCGGTCTGGCCGACCGGGGTGCTGGCGTCGATCTGGATTTCGAAGTGCAGGCCGTTGTGCTTGAGCAGAACGGCGATCGGCGCGTTGGCGTCACCCTGGAAACCGATCAACTGAGCGTCATCGCGCAGGCCGCTGTTGCTGCCGCCCTTGAGCGTCACGACCAGTTTGCCGTCAGCGATCCTGTAGCCGGTCGAATCGACGTGGGAGCCTGCGGCCAGTGGCGCGGCTTCGTCGAGGAAGGCGCGGGCGAAAGCGATGACTTTGTCGCCACGCACCTTGTTGTAGCCTTTGCCTTTTTCCGCGCCACCGTCTTCGCTGATCGCGTCGGTGCCGTAGAGAGCGTCGTACAGCGAACCCCAGCGGGCGTTCGAGGCGTTGAGCGCGAAGCGCGCATTCATCACCGGCACGACCAGTTGCGGGCCGGCGGTGCGGGCGATTTCATCGTCGACGTTTTGCGTCGTCGCCTGGAAATCAGCCGCTTCTGGCAGCAGATAACCGATCTCTTGCAGGAAAGCTTTGTAGGCCACGGCATCGTGCGCCTGGCCGGCATGCTGCTGATGCCAGGCATCGATGCGCGCCTGGAAGTCATCGCGTTTGGCGAGTAGGGCTTTGTTCTTCGGCGCCAGGTCGTGAATGACCTTGTCGGCACCTTCCCAGAATTGTTCGGCGGTGAGGCCGGTACCGGGAATGGCTTCGTTGTTCACGAAGTCGAACAGGACTTTGGCGACCTGCAGGCCACCGACTTGAACGTGTTCAGTCATTGCTTGCCTCACTCTGCTCAGCTATTTCGCTTTTCAGCTCGTCAATTTAACAATGAAGCTTCCGGCCATTTAAACCACAAACCTGCGGACCAGTACATGCCATCGCTGGCGGCTGGGCTAGGACCAATCAACGGCTTGGAGGCCTTGCTGACGGGGCTTTCAGGATTGCGAAGGACCTTGGGCAGACATCGATCCAGCGTTATGTAGTGCGCGCTGCGGCATACTACATGATGAGTTGCGCTTGTGAAAATCAGACTAATTACGTCGTTCTGCGACCTCATGACGCATTGCGGTCACGTCGCGGAACGGGATGTTCTCAAAAAAGCATTGGATTGTTCCAGCTAAATATCGAAAGTTGTACACATAATTACTGTTTGACTGCTATGGCGCGATTTGGCGTCCCCCCCTTTGCGATGAGCGAATCTGTGGCGAGGGGATTTATCCCCGTTTGGGTGGCGAAGCCGCCCCCTGCGGTCCGGCTGGCAGACCCAATTGGCAGGACTCACGACTGCTGCGCAGCCGGACGGGGATAAATCCCCTCGCCACAGGTCATCATCTGCCAGCACTGGGTCAGGCTGAATCAAGCCGCTTGCCTATACTTGCCCTTCGATAACAAAAGTCATGACAAGAGGGCTGCGCCATGGACCATCTCGTACTCACCGTTTTCGCCCCGGACAAGCCCGGGCAGGTCGAGCGCATCGCCCAATGCATTGCCGAGCACGGCGGCAACTGGCTGGAAAGCCGCATGTCACGCATGGCCGGGCAGTTCGCCGGGATTCTGCGCGTGGGCGTGCCGGCGGAGGCTTACGACGAACTGGTCGATGCCCTGCAAGCGCTGTCGGCCCATGGCATTCGGGTATTGATTGCCGAAAGCGGAGTGGAGCAGTCCTGCACGTGGAAACCGATCGCCATGGAACTGGTCGGCAATGACCGACCGGGTATCGTTCGTGATATCACTCGCCTGTTGAGCGAGCAGGGCGTGAACCTGGAGCGACTGGTAACTGAAGTGCGCCCGGCGCCGATGAGCAGCGAGCCGCTGTTCCACGCCGAGGCGATTCTCGCGGTACCACTGACGCTGTCGCTGGATGTGTTGCAGGCGCGCCTGGAAACCCTGGCCGATGATCTGATGGTCGAACTGGTGTTACGCACAGAGGTTTAAACGTTGACAGGGTTATTCAGGTTTAACGTGCACCTGCCTGTGGATAACCTGTAGAGACAGACCGCCACGCCACGCCGGCCGTGGCTTTGCGCCCGTTGATCAAAAAACCGCCAACATTCAGTGACTTGCGCACAAACGGCGGGGATCACGCTGTGGATAAGCTTGGGAAGGAACGATGCAGGCCACGAGAACCGTGGCCTGCGGAGCTTTGTGCGTTTTTTGATCAGGCGCGTCGGCGCAAACTTATCCACGCATCAACGCTGTAGACCGCCAGACCGGCCCAGATAAACATGAACGCGACCAGCGTGCTGGACGACAAATGCTCGCCAAATAGCAGCACGGCTTGCAGCAACACCAGCGTCGGCGCGATGTATTGCAGGAAGCCGATGGTGGTGTAGGGCAAGTGGCGGGTGGCGGCGTTGAAACACACCAATGGCACCAGCGTCACCGGGCCGGCAGCCACGAGCCACCAGGCTTCGGAGGTGGTCCAGAAGGCCGGCTGCACACTCGTGGCAGTCTGATTGAACAGCAACCATGCAATCGCGATCGGCACCAGCATCCAGGTTTCCACCACCAGCCCCGGCAACGCCTTGACCGGCGCCTGCTTGCGGATCAGACCGTAGAAGCCGAAAGTCAGCGCCAGCGCCAGCGACACCCACGGCAAGCTGCCGACCTGCCACACCTGCTGCGCCACGCCGATGGCAGCGAGACCGACCGCGACCCACTGCATGCGCCGCAGCCGTTCGCCAAGGATCACCATGCCCAACAGGACGTTGACCAGCGGATTGATGTAGTAACCCAGACTCGCCTCGAGCATGCGGCCGTTGTTCACCGACCAGACATAGGTCAGCCAGTTGGCCGCGATCAGCGTGCCGCTCAGGGCCAGAATCGCCAGGCGTTTTGGATTGTCGAGCAGCTCGCGCAACCAGCCCGGGTGTTTCCACACCATCAGCAGCAACGCACCGAACAGCGCCGACCACAGCACTCGATGGATGATGATCTCGACGGCCGGGACTTCGGCGATGGCTTTGAAATAGATCGGGAACAGGCCCCAGATGATGTAGGCGCTCAGGCCCAGAATGTACCCGCGACGCGGGTTGGCGGCTTGCATGCAGAATCCTTGCTCAGGCAGCTGACAAAGGAGGGATTGTAAGGAGATTTGTCTGCAAGTGAGTTGTGAATTTGTGAACACCGGACAAATGTAGGAGTGAGCCTGCTCGCGATAGCGTCGGGTCAGCCAACATCAAAGTTGAATGTCCGTCCGCTATCGCGAGCAGGCTCGCTCCCACAGGGTTCAGGTTTGAATCAGAAAAGTTTCAGCGGCTCTTCATTCAGTGCCGCCAGCTGCTCACGCAACGCCAGCACCTGGTCGCCCCAATACCGCTCCGTGCCAAACCACGGAAAGCTGTGCGGGAATGCCGGGTCGTCCCAGCGCCGCGCCAGCCAGGCGCTGTAGTGCATCAGGCGCAGGGCGCGCAACGGTTCGATCAGTGCCAGTTCGCGCGGGTCGAAATCATGGAATTCGTTGTAGCCGTCCATCAATTCCGACAACTGCCCCAGACACTCCTGGCGATCGCCGGCAAGCATCATCCAGATGTCCTGCACCGCCGGGCCCATGCGGCAATCGTCGAGGTCGACGATGTGGAACATCTCGTCGCGGCACATCATGTTGCCGGGGTGGCAGTCGCCGTGCATGCGGATGTTCTGGTGCGGCGTGGCGGCGTAGACATCTTCGACGCGTTTGAGCAGGTCGCGGGCAACCGACTCGTACGCCGGCAGCAGGCTCTTGGGAATGAAATTGCCCTCAAGCAGGGTGTTCAGCGAGGCATGGCCGAAGTTTTGCACCGCGAGGGCTTCGCGGTGCTTGAACGGCTTGGTACCGCCCACCGCATGCATGCGCCCGAGCAACTGGCCGAGGCGATACAGCTGATCAAGGTTGCCCGGCTCCGGCGCGCGGCCCCCACGGCGCGGGAACAGGGTGAAGCGGAAACCGGCGTGCTCATGCAGGGTTTCGCCGTTATGAATCAGCGGCGCTACCACCGGAATGTCGATGTCGGCCAGTTCGAAGGTGAACTGGTGCTCTTCGAGGATGGCCTCGTTGGTCCAGCGCTGCGGACGATAGAACTTGGCAATCAGCGGCTCGGAGTCTTCGATACCGACCTGATACACACGGTTTTCGTAGCTGTTGAGCGCCAGAATGCGCGCGTCGCTGAGGAAACCGATGCTTTCAACGGCATCCAGGACGAGATCGGGGGTGAGGGTTTCAAACGGGTGGGCCATGCTGACTCCTGCGCGCAGCAGGCTGCTGCGTCCGGCTCGGCATGGTAGCGCAGATGGCGGCGGCGGAGGTGGTTGGTGTCATTGCTGATGCCATCGCTGGCAAGCCAGCTCCCACAGGTTTTGCGCAAGACCTGTGGGAGCTGGCTTGCCAGCGATGAGGGTTTATCAGGCGCCGACGATCCCACCATCCTCGCGCGTAATCGCCATCACCGAAGACCTTGGCTTGCCGTTGGGCAGATGCTCGGGGAAGGTCGAACCGCCGTTCTCGCCTGGATGCTGAATCCCGACAAACAGGGTTTTCTGATCCGGCGAGAAGCTGATCCCGGTCACTTCGCAACCCACCGGCCCGACCATGAACCGGCGAATCTCACCGGTCGCAGGATCGGCGCAGAGCATCTGGTTGTTGCCCATGCCGGCGAAGTCGCCAGCGTTGCTCGAGTCGCCGTCGGTGAGAATCCACAGGCGTCCGGCCTTGTCGAAACCCAGACCGTCGGGGCTGTTGAACATGTTCTGCGGGGTGATGTTCGATGAGCCACCCTTCGGCGTCCCGGCATGCACGCCCGGGTTGCCGGCGACCACAAACAGATCCCAAGCGAATGTCTTCGAGGCATGGTCATCGCGGTCGGTGCGCCAGCGCAGAATTTGCCCATAGACGTTCTTCTCGCGCGGGTTCGGCCCGCCCACCGGTTGACCGTCTTCGCCACGTTTGGCGTTGTTGGTCAGGGTGCAATAAACCTGGCCGTCCTTGGGGCTGACGACGATCCACTCCGGGCGGTCCATGCGTGTTGCGCCGACGACGCTGGCGGCAAGGCGCGCGTGAATCAGCACTTCCGCCTGATCGGCAAATCCGCTGCTGGCGTCGATGCCGTTCTTGCCGTGGGTCAGTTCGATCCACTGGCCCCGGCCTTTCGGGTGATCAGGGTTGCCGTCGCCAGCATCGAATTTGGCTACATACAACGTGCCGTGATCGAGGATGTCGCGGTTGGCTTTCTGATTGCGATGGTTGATGCGGTCGCGGCTGACGAATTTGTAGATGAACTCGCCACGTTCGTCGTCGCCCATGTACACCACAGCGCGACCATCGTCGGTCTCGGCGAGTGCGGCGTTTTCATGCTTGAAGCGGCCCAGCGCGGTGCGTTTGACCGGAGTCGATTGCGGATCGAATGGGTCGATCTCGACCACCCAGCCGTGACGGTTGAGCTCGTTGGGGTTCTTGGCCATGTCGAAGCGCGGGTCGTGCGGGTGCCAGTTGATGTCTTTGCTGCTGGCGACAACGCCGTAGCGCTTTTGCGCGGCATCGAATTGCTGCTGGGCGTTGCTGCTGCCGAAGCAGTCGGTGAAGTTTTCTTCGCAGGTCAGGTAGGTGCCCCAAGGCGTCTTGCCGTTGGCGCAGTTCTGGAAGGTGCCGAGGACTTTTTTGCCGTGCTTGTCGGCAGCGGTTTTCATCAAGTCGTGGCCGCGGGCCGGACCGCTGATGCGCAGCGGCGAGTTACCGTGAATCCGACGGTTGTAGCGCGAGCCCTGGACGAATTGCCACTGGCCGTTCTTGCGCTGTACTTCGATCACCGACACGCCTTCGCAGGCCAATGCCTTGCGCACATCTTCAGCCGACTGCGGCATGCCGCCATGCGGATATAGATAGCGATAGTTGGTGTATTCGTTGTTAATCGCCATCAGCGCGCGGTTCTTGTCGTCCGGGAAGGCGAACAGGCTCATGCCGTCATTGTTGTCGCCGAACTGCACTTCCTGTGCGGCAGCGGTGCCGTTACCGCTCGGATCGAAGGCCGGGCCGTTCTTGTGCAGCGGCTGGCCCCAACTGATCAGCACCGAAGACTTGTAGCCCTTGGGCAGGCTGATGGCGTCGGTGGTCGCCGCCGGAATGCTCTCGAAACCGAGCAGGCGGCTGTTGCCGGCGCCGACGCTGGCGGCCATGACGCTGCGGCTCAGCAGGTTGCCGCCGAGGAACATCGCCGCGCCGCACAAGGCACCGGCGCTGATGAAACCGCGACGGCTGAGGCCGACCATTTTTTCCAGATCAGTGGATTGGTTTTCTTCTAATAGGCTCACATCAGGCTCCCTGCTTGGTTATGGGCAACACCTTAATGCGGGTCGATGACGCTTTTGTGGCAAGGGCTAATCAGAGCGGGGTGCCGATCAGCACGTTAGATGGTGCGCATTGCACCTGCACCGGATTGCCGACCTCCAGCCTGTGGCTGCGCAAGTGCAGCGGTTCGGCCAAGGCGCAAAGTGTCTGGCCGTTGGGCAGGGAAATGCGCACCTCGCTGGGACCGTCCTCGGCATCGAGGATGGCTTCGATGGTGCCGCGCAGGACATTGTGTCCGGGCGTGGCCGGCTGATCGGCGCCGAGCAACTCAAGCCAGCCAGCCTTGATCAGCGCCATCACTTCGGTACCGACCTGCAATTCCAGATGCACGGTGCTGTCGTGGGTGATCTGCGCCTCCAGAGCAATGCCTTCGGCCAGTTCAAGGCGGATCAAGTCATTGCGACCCTGCGCCTGAATCGCTGCTACCGTGCCATGCAGCTGATTGCGCGCGCTGGTCCTGAGCATCAGGCGCCCGAGCAGGTCGAGATCACTGGCGTCTTCGGCCGCTTCCAGCACCTGCGCCTGCAACGCCTGCAATTTCTGATACAGGCGCAGCACCCGCTGGCCCTCGCTGGACAGTCTGGCGCCGCCACCACCCTTGCCGCCCACCACGCGCTCGACCAGGGGTTTCTGCGCCAGGTTGTTCAGCTCATCGATCGCATCCCACGCCGCCTTGTAACTGAGCCCCGCGCTTTTCGCCGCACGGGTGATCGAGCCTTGCTCGGCGATGTGTTGCAGCAGGGCAATGCGCTGCGGACGGCGGACGATGTGTTGGGAGAGCAGGGTGGGCAGGGACATGGCAGAACGCTTCTGGCTCGGGCGATGAAATGGACGTTGGCCACTTGAAGCGCATGAGTCAAGCCTGACGCAAAGCCCCCTGTGGGAGCGAGCCTGCTCGCGAAAGCGGTTTGACCAACAACAGCTTTGTTGAATGTGATGCCCATTCGCGAGCAGGCTCGCTCCCACACGATATCTGTATTCGCTTCAGGTACCGGGCTTCGGCGTACGGGCCAGGCAATACACATCAACCCGCGCCGCACCTGCATTCATCAGCAACCGCGCCAATGCCTGAGCGGTTGCTCCAGTAGTCAGGACGTCGTCCACCAGCGCGAAATGGCGGCCACTGACCTGCGCATCAGGCACCAGCGCAAAGGCATTGCGCAAATTGCGTTTGCGCGCCTTGGCATCGAGATCCTGTTGGGCGTCGGTGTCCATGACTCGCCGCAGCAGCTGTTCTTCGCACGGCAAGTCCAGCGAAACACTCAACCAGCGCGCGAGCATCGCCGCTTGATTGAATCCTCGCCGACGCAGGCGTTTATTCGCCAACGGCACCGGTAGCAGTACATCGGGGCGCGGCAAGTCCTCGGCGAAGCGATGCTGCAGGTATTGGCCGAGAACGTCGGCGAGCAGGTGACCAAACGGCCATTTCGCGTTGTGTTTAAAGCGTGTAATCAGACTGTCCACGGGGAAGCCATAAACCCAGGGCACGGCGACCTGCTCGAAGGCCGGAGGCTCTAGCAGGCACTCGCCGCAAGTCAGGCCATCCGCCGCCAGCGGCAAAGCGCAGGTCTGGCAGTGACTGCCGAGCCAGGGCAGCTCGGTTTCACAGGCCTCGCACATTGGCATTTGTGCTTCTGCGGGCTCATCGCACAGCAAACAGGTCTGTACGTTTTTTAAACAGATGTAAACCTGTCCCTTGTATTGCGGTTGACAGCGCATCGCTCTTCCTTAAATATGCCAAACATCCGTGTAGCGCCTGTGGGTATTCCGTTTCCCCCGGCGCCAGCCAAGCATAACCAAGGAATTGCCCATGAGCGCGAGCACCACCGCCACCCTGCGTCACGATTGGTCTCTGGCCGAAGTCAAAGCACTCTTCGTACAGCCATTCAACGACTTGCTGTTCCAGGCGCAAACGGTGCACCGCGCACATTTCAACGCCAACCGCGTGCAGGTCTCGACACTGCTGTCGATCAAGACCGGTGCCTGCCCGGAAGACTGCAAGTACTGCCCGCAGTCCGGGCACTACAACACCGGGCTGGAAAAAGAAAAACTGATGGAAGTGCAGAAGGTCCTCGAAGAGGCGGCCCGCGCGAAAGCCATTGGTTCGACGCGGTTCTGCATGGGCGCAGCGTGGAAACATCCGTCGGCCAAAGACATGCCGTATGTGTTGAAGATGGTTGAAGGAGTAAAAGCCCTCGGCCTGGAAACCTGCATGACCCTCGGACGTCTCGATCAGGAGCAGACCGAAGCGCTGGCCAAGGCCGGTCTCGATTACTACAACCACAACCTCGACACCTCGCCGGAGTTCTACGGCAGCATCATCACCACCCGTACTTACAGCGAACGTCTGCAGACGCTGGCCTATGTACGCGAGTCGGGAATGAAAATCTGCTCCGGCGGCATTCTCGGCATGGGCGAATCGCTGGACGATCGCGCCAATCTGCTGATCCAGTTGGCCAACCTGCCGGAGCACCCGGAATCGGTGCCAATCAACATGCTGGTGAAAGTCGCCGGCACGCCGCTGGAAAACGCCGAAGACATCGACCCGTTCGACTTCATCCGCATGCTCGCCGTCGCGCGCATCCTCATGCCGCAATCCCACGTGCGCCTGTCCGCCGGTCGCGAAGCGATGAACGAGCAGATGCAGGCCCTGGCATTTTTCGCTGGCGCCAACTCGATTTTCTACGGCGACAAATTGCTCACCACCGCCAACCCGCAGGCGGACAAGGACATGCAGCTGTTCGCGCGCCTCGGTATCCAGCCGGAGGCTCGCGAAGAGCACGCGGATGAAGTGCACCAAGCGGCGATCGAGCAGGCGCTGGTGGAGCAGAAGAGCAGCGAGCAGTTCTATAACGCTGCCATCTAAAAGCTGCACGGATTGCGCTGAAGGAATGCAAAACCCCTGTGGGAGCGAGCCTGCTCGCGAAAGCGGTTTGGCCGCGAATATCCATGTTGGATGTGACGCCCATTCGCGAGCAGGCTCGCTCCCACAGGGGATCTGTGTCATTTGAAAATCGAGGCCTGCATGTCATTCGATCTCGCCGCACGCCTTGCTGCCCGTCGTGCCGACAACCTTTATCGCCACCGCCCGCTGCTCGAATCGCCGCAAGGGCCGGAAGTGGTGGTGGACGGCCTGCCGCTGCTCGCTTTCTGTAACAACGACTATCTGGGCCTGGCCAATCATCCGCAGGTGATCGAAGCCTGGCGCGCCGGCGCTGAACGTTGGGGTGTCGGCGGTGGCGCGTCGCATCTGGTGATCGGCCACAGCAGCCCGCATCACGCGCTGGAAGAAGCGCTCGCCGATCTGACCGGGCGCCCACGTGCGCTGCTGTTCACCACCGGCTACATGGCCAACCTCGGCGCGGTCACCGCGCTGGTCGGGCAGGGCGATACGGTACTCGAAGACCGGCTCAATCACGCTTCGTTGCTGGACGCGGGCCTGTTGTCCGGCGCGCGTTTCAATCGCTATCTGCACAACGACGCCGAAAGTCTGGTTAAGCGCCTGGAGAAAGCCACCGGCAACACACTGGTGGTGACCGATGGCGTATTCAGCATGGACGGTGACATCGCCGACCTGCCGGCGCTGGCCCGCGCGGCCAAGGCCAAAGGCGCGTGGCTGATGGTCGACGATGCCCACGGCTTCGGCCCGTTGGGCGCCAACGGTGGCGGTATCGTCGAGCATTTCGGCTTGAGCCAGGACGATGTGCCGGTGCTGGTCGGCACCCTCGGCAAAGCCTTCGGCACCGCCGGGGCCTTTGTCGCTGGCAGCGAAGAGTTGATCGAAAGCCTGATCCAGTTCGCCCGCCCGTACATCTACACCACCAGCCAACCGCCGGCGCTGGCCTGCGCGACGCTGAAAAGCCTCGAGCTGTTGCGCAGCGAACACTGGCGCCGTGAGCATTTGCAGACACTGGTCCGCCAGTTCCGCCACGGCGCCGAGCAGATCGGGCTGGAGCTGATGGACAGCTTCACGCCGATCCAGCCGATCATGATCGGCGATGCCGGCCGCGCGGTGCGGCTCTCGCAAATGCTCCGCGAGCGCGGCTTGATGGTGACCGCGATCCGTCCACCGACCGTGCCGGCCGGCAGCGCGCGGTTGCGCGTCACGCTGACCGCCGCCCACAGCGAGGCACAGGTGCAACAGTTGCTGGAAGGGTTGGCAGATTGCTTCGCCCGATTGTCATTGGAGCCAGGCCATGCGTAATCGTCTGATCCTGCTGCCCGGCTGGGGCCTCGGCGTGTCGCCGCTGGAACCGCTGGCCGCAGCATTGCGCGGCCTCGACGAACATCTGCAAGTCGAGATCGAACCGCTGCCGGAGCTGGACTCCGCTGATCTTGAAGACTGGCTCGACGAACTCGATGCGCGCATTCCGCAGGAAATCTGGCTTGGTGGCTGGTCTCTGGGCGGCATGCTCGCGTCTGAGTTGGCGGCACGACGCGGCGAGGCGTGCTGCGGGCTGCTGACGCTGGCGAGCAACCCTGCGTTTGTCGCCCATGAGCAGTGGCCGAGCGCGATGCCTGGCGAGACCTTCGATGCGTTTCTTGCCGGTTGTCAGGCCGACCCGCGTACCACGCTCAAGCGCTTCGCTCTGCTATGTGCGCAAGGTTCACCAGACCCGCGCGGCTTGTCGCGCTTGCTGCTCGCTGGCGCGCCGGCCACCGCGCCGACCGCGCTGATGGCAGGGTTGGAGCTGCTCGCGCAGATGGATACACGCCAGGCGTTGCAGGCGTTTCGCGGGCCGCAGTTTCATCTGTTCGGCGGGCAGGACGCGCTGGTTCCGGCGGAAGCGGCCGGCGCATTGTTCGCGCTGTTGCCGGATATCGAAATTGGTCTGATCGAACAGGCCAGCCATGCTTTTCTGCTTGAAGACCCGCATGGAGTCGCGGGCGCGATCCAGGCTTTTCTACATGAGTGCGCTGATGACTGATCTGTCCCTTGTGCTGCCTGAGGGCTTGCCCGACAAGCGCCAGGTGGCGGCGTCTTTTTCCCGCGCTGCGGCCAGTTACGACAGTGTCGCGGAGTTTCAGCGTGACGTCGGCACACAGTTGCTTGAGCGTTTGCCTGGGAGTTTCATGCCGTCGCGGTGGCTCGATCTCGGTTGCGGCACCGGCTACTTCACCCGCGCGCTGGCCTCGCGTTTCACCCAGGGCAGCGGTGTCGCGCTGGACATCGCCGAGGGCATGCTCAATCACGCACGGCCGCTGGGTGGCGCTGAGCATTTCATCGCTGGCGATGCCGAAAGGCTGCCGTTGCAGGATGCTAGCTTCGATCTGATTTTCTCCAGTCTCGCGGTGCAGTGGTGCGCCGACTTCGAGGCGGTGCTCGGCGAAGCCTTGCGCGTGCTTAAACCGGGCGGGATTTTTGCGTTTGCTAGTCTCTGTACAGGGACGCTGTTCGAGTTGCGTGAGAGTTGGCAGCAGGTCGACGGGCTGGTGCACGTCAATCGCTTCCGCGAGTTCGCCCGCTATGAACAGTTATGTGCCGGCAGTGGCATGCGCATTTTGGTGCTGGAGAATCAGCCGCACGTGTTGCATTACCCGGATGTGCGCAGCCTGACTCATGAGTTGAAAGCGTTGGGCGCACACAATCTGAATCCCGGGCGGCCGGGCGGTTTGACCGGACGGGCGCGGATTCTCGGGCTGATCGACGCGTATGAGCGGTTCCGTCAGGCGTCGGGGCTGCCGGCAACGTATCAGGTGGTATACGCCGTGTTGGAGAAACCTCTATGAGCGCAGCCTATTTCGTCACCGGTACCGACACCGATGTCGGCAAAACCACCGTTGCTGCCGGATTGCTCCATGCGGCGCGGTCGGCAGGCTTGAGCACGGCGGCGGGCAAACCGGTGGCATCGGGTTGCGACGTCACGCCCAAGGGCTTGCGCAATTCCGACGCCCTGGCGCTGCTGGCCGAATGTTCGTTGCCGCTGACTTATCAACAGGTCAACCCGGTGGCGTTCGAGCCAGCGATCGCTCCGCATCTGGCGGCGCGCGAAGCAGGAGTGGCGCTGACGGTGCAATCGCTGCTGGCGCCGATGCGCGGGATTCTGGCGATGAACGCCGATTTCACCCTGATCGAAGGCGCGGGCGGCTGGCGGGTGCCGTTGGCGGATCAGGACAATCTCTCGGACCTGGCGATTGCGCTGAAGCTGCCGGTGATTCTGGTGGTGGGCGTGAGGCTGGGGTGCATCAGTCATGCGTTGCTGACCGCCGAGGCGATTGCCCGCGATGGTCTGCAATTGGCGGGGTGGGTGGCGAATATCATCGATCCGAAAACTTCGCGGCTGGAGGAAAACCTCGCGACCCTGGCCGAGCGCATCCCCGCGCCGTGCTTGGGCCGGGTGCCGAAACTCAAGGCGTTGAGCGCCGAAGCGGTGGCCGAGCATTTGCAACTGGACTTGCTCGATTAAGTTTCTCGCTATGAACAGGCACTGTGCCATTAGTGTTTTTGACGGGTGTTTTGCTGGCGCGTCTGCTTCAATGGCGAGCATTGATCCTTTGCAAGGATGAGAGCGACTAT
This sequence comes from Pseudomonas sp. Irchel 3F6, assembly GCF_900187595.1. Classification (NCBI taxonomy): domain Bacteria; kingdom Pseudomonadati; phylum Pseudomonadota; class Gammaproteobacteria; order Pseudomonadales; family Pseudomonadaceae; genus Pseudomonas; species Pseudomonas sp. Irchel 3F6. The sequence goes on from NZ_FYDP01000004.1 coordinate 551,970, forward strand.
GGAAATCTCCGGTAACACAGCTTTTTATGCGGGGCTGAGCTCGATTCAGTCCGGGCAGAACCGCGTCGATCAGGCTGCCAGCCAGATCGCCAACAACACTATCGAACGTTCGGTGACCAGCCAGTCGTCCGAAGTGCAGGTCAATCGCCTGCGCGGTGTGGATCGCGCACAAGAATCGGATCTGGCGAGCAATATCGTCGAGCTGTCGCAGGGCAAGATCCAGGCAGAGCTGGGTGTGAAGGTGGCCAAGGCATCCGACGAAGTGCTCGGGACGATCATCGATACCTTCGCCTGATCGAATTTGTTGTAGACCCCGAAACGCCGCGCCCTGTCGCGGCGTTTTCGTGTAAGTCCTTCTTGCTCAACTAATCTTTTTACAACGCCCGTGGCTTATATCAAGTCGCGGCGATTTGTCGTCTCCGGCATTTGGAGAGCGTGATGACGAACGGCAAAAGATCGATGCTTGACAAGATTTCGGCGTAAACGTATGTTTCAAACAACTGTTTGACCGTCACAACAATTCAACACGGTCGTTCATTCCCGGTTACATCAGCAGAGGTTTATCGCTATGCCTGACTACAAGGCCCCCTTGCGTGATATTCGCTTCGTTCGTGACGAACTGCTCGGCTACGAAGCGCACTATCAGAGCCTGCCAGCGTGCGCAGACGCCACGCCGGACATGGTTGACGCCATCCTCGAGGAAGGCGCCAAGTTTTGTGAGCAGGTACTGGCGCCGCTGAACCGCGTGGGCGACATCGAAGGCTGCACCTGGAGCGAGTCCGGCGTGAAAACCCCGACTGGCTTCAAAGAGGCGTACAAGCAATTCGTCGAAGGCGGCTGGCCAAGCCTGGCGCACGACGTTGAGCACGGCGGTCAGGGCCTGCCTGAGTCGCTGGGTCTGGCGGTGAGCGAAATGGTCGGCGAAGCCAACTGGTCTTGGGGCATGTACCCAGGTCTGTCGCACGGTGCGATGAACACCATCTCCGAGCACGGCACCCCAGAGCAGCAGGAAGCCTATCTGACCAAACTGGTCTCCGGCGAATGGACCGGCACCATGTGCCTGACCGAACCGCACTGCGGCACCGACCTGGGCATGCTGCGCACCAAGGCCGAGCCTCAGGCCGACGGTTCCTACAAAGTTTCCGGCACCAAGATCTTCATCTCGGCCGGTGAACACGACATGGCCGACAACATCGTCCACATCGTACTGGCGCGTCTGCCGGATGCTCCGGCTGGCACCAAAGGCATCTCGCTGTTCATCGTTCCAAAGTTCCTGCCAAACGCCGATGGCACCATTGGCGCGCGCAACGCAGTGAGCTGCGGTTCGCTGGAACACAAGATGGGCATCCACGGCAACGCCACTTGCGTGATGAACTTCGACGGCGCCACCGGTTACCTGATCGGCCCGGCGAACAAAGGTCTGAACTGCATGTTCACCTTTATGAACACCGCTCGCCTCGGTACCGCACTGCAAGGTCTGGCTCACGCCGAAATCGGCTTCCAGGGCGGTCTGAAATACGCTCGTGATCGCCTGCAAATGCGCTCGCTGACTGGCCCGAAAGCGCCGGACAAAGCCGCTGACCCGATCATCGTCCACCCGGACGTGCGCCGTATGCTGTTGACCATGAAGGCGTTCGCCGAAGGCAACCGCGCGATGGTCTACTTCACTGCGAAGCAGGTCGACATCGTCAAATACGGCGTTGATGAAGAAGAGAAGAAGAAGGCCGACGCACTGCTGGCGTTCATGACCCCGATCGCCAAAGCGTTCATGACCGAAGTCGGTTTCGAAGCCGCCAACCACGGCGTGCAGATCTACGGCGGCCACGGCTTCATCGCCGAGTGGGGCATGGAGCAGAACGTTCGCGACAGCCGCATTTCGATGCTGTACGAAGGCACCACCGGCATCCAGGCCCTCGACCTGCTCGGCCGCAAAGTGCTGATGACTCAAGGCGAGGCTCTGAAAGGCTTCACCAAGATCGTCCACAAGTTCTGCCAGACCAACGAAGGCAACGAAGCCGTCCAGGAATTCGTCGCGCCGCTGGCTGCACTGAATAAAGAGTGGGGCGAGCTAACCATGAAGGTCGGTATGGCTGCCATGAAAGATCGCGAAGAAGTCGGCGCGGCCTCCGTGGATTACCTGATGTACTCCGGTTATGCCTGCCTGGCCTACTTCTGGGCAGACATGGCACGTCTGGCTGCGGAAAAACTGGCTGCCGGCACCAGCGACGAGGCGTTCTACACCGCCAAGCTGCAAACCGCGCGCTTCTACTTCCAGCGCATCCTGCCGCGTACCCGTACGCACGTGGCCACTATGCTGTCGGGTGCTGGCAACCTGATGGACATGAAGGAAGAAGACTTCGCGCTGGGCTACTAAGCCTTAACGCAGTCTGACGAAAACCGCTGCTCCCGTTAGGGGGCAGCGGTTTTTTTGTTTGCGGATCGCTCAGATAGTCGAGCTTCCGGCCGTTACAGAGACCGTGTGTGATCTGGATCACATTGTATGGGCTTGGCCGCACTTTGCAGGCACAATGCCATCTCTTTGCTATGACGGGTCGGAGCTTACCCTTGCCGCGTTCTTCCGCTGTACGTTTCAGCCATTTCCTGCCATCACTGCTGTTATTGCTTGCGGGGCTGGCGGCTGCGTACGTCAAAGACCTCAGCGTATTCTTCACATCGCTGTTCAACGTCCTGCCGACATTGGTTCTGCTCCTCGGTGGCGCTTATTGCGCGGTGTATCGACGTCAGCGCGAACTGTTTCTGATGCTCACGGTGTACATCGCCTACTTTCTGCTGGACACCCAGACCGATTTCTACCGCGACAACGGCAAGGTCCGCGAAGACGCTGCGGTGGTGTTTCATCTGGTCTGCCTGTTGTTGCCGCTGTTGTTCGGGCTGTTCGCGGCGTGGCAGGAGCGTACCCATCTGTTTCAGGACATGGTCGCGCGCTTTGCCGTGCTGCTGGCATTTGGCAGCGTGGCGCTGGGACTGGAGCAAAGTTACCCACAGGCGCTGCTGCTGTGGTTGTCGGAGATCCGCTGGCCGGCGCTGCATGGGGCATGGATGAGTCTCATCCAGTTGTCCTATCCGGTGTTCATCTCGGCCTTCCTGCTTCTGGCCTGGCAATACTGGCGCAACCCGCGCCCGTTGCACGCGGCGCAACTGGTTGGCTTGCTCGGTGTGTTCTGGATGCTGCCGAAGACCTTCATTCTGCCGTTCACCCTGAACATCATGTGCAGCCAGGTGATGCTGATGATCGCCGCCGCCGTTGCGCATGAGGCTTACCAAATGGCCTTCCGCGACGAGCTCACCGGCCTGCCGGGACGACGTGCGCTCAACGAACGTATGCAGCGACTGGGGCGCAACTATGTGCTGGCGATGAGCGACGTCGATCATTTCAAGAAATTCAACGACACCCATGGCCACGATGTCGGTGACCAGGTGCTGCGCCTGGTCGCCAGCAAACTGTCGAAAATCAGCGGTGGCGGTAGGGCGTATCGCTACGGCGGTGAGGAATTTGCCTTGGTGTTCGCAGGCAAGACCCTTGAGGAGTGCATGCCGCACCTGGAAGTGATCCGTGAATCGATTGCGTCTTACAGCATTCAGTTACGCAACCAGGAAAACCGCCCGCAGGATGATCAGCAAGGTCGCCAGCGCCGTAGCGGTTCTGGGGCTTCGGCGGTGTCGGTGACGGTGAGTATCGGCGTCGCCGAACGTGTCGAGCAGCGCACCCCTGAAGAAGTGCTCAAGTCCGCCGACCAGGCGTTGTACAGCGCCAAGGGCGCCGGGCGTAACTGCGTCATGGCGTTCGGGCAGAACCGCCGTGGCGCGGTGCGCATGGACGCTGCTGCGGGTTGAGTGATGACGGCGCATTCAGCGCCTGCACAGTGATTGTCGCGCGTGGTGGCCAGCAGTAGGTTGAACAAATCTGCTGACGGAGAAGCCACCATGCCCGAGTACAAAGCTCCCCTGCGCGACATGCGCTTTCTGATCGATCACGTCTTCGACTTCCACTCCAGCTACGCCAGTCTCGGCGCGCATGACGCCAGCCCGGACATGATCAGCGCGATCCTCGAAGAAGGCGCGAAGTTCTGCGAGAACGTTCTGGCACCGCTCAATCGCAGCGGCGACGAAGAGGGCTGCCATTTCGACAACGGCGTGGTGACAACGCCTACAGGCTTCAAGCAGGCCTTCGCACAATATGTCGAGGGCGGCTGGCACGGTTTGGCGGCTGATCCGGCTTACGGTGGCCAAGGGTTGCCGAGTTCGCTGGGGCTGGTGATCAGCGAGATGGTCGGCTCCAGCAACACGTCCTGGGGCATGTACCCCGGCCTGACCCACGGCGCGATGTCGGCGATCCACGCCCACGGCACCGCCGAGCAGAAAGACACCTACCTGAGCAAACTCACCGCTGGCCAGTGGACCGGCACCATGTGCCTGACCGAAGCGCACTGCGGCACTGATCTGGGCATCATCAAGACTCGCGCGGTGCCCCGGGCCGACGGCAGCTACGCGATCACCGGCAGCAAGATTTTCATCTCCGCTGGTGAGCATGACCTGAGCGACAACATCATCCATCTGGTCCTGGCGAAGCTGCCGGACGCACCGGCCGGAACCAAGGGCATTTCCCTGTTTATCGTGCCCAAGTTTCTGCCCGATGCAGCAGGCGAAGCGGGTGAGCGCAACGGCGTTTCCTGTGGCTCGATCGAGCACAAGATGGGCATCAAGGCTTCTGCTACGTGCGTGCTGAATTTCGATGCCGCCACGGGTTACTTGATCGGCGAGCCGAACAAGGGCCTCAACTGCATGTTCACCATGATGAACCATGCGCGGCTTGGTACTGGCATGCAGGGGCTGTGTCTGGGCGAGGCGAGTTTTCAGGGCGCGATCAAGTACGCGAATGACCGCCTGCAGATGCGCGCCCTGACCGGTGCCAAATCGCCGGAAAAACCTGCCGACCCGATCATCGTTCACCCCGATGTGCGACGCATGTTGCTGACCATGAAAGCCTTCAACGAAGGCAACCGCGCGCTGACCTATTTCACTGCGCAGATGCTCGATGTTGCGCACCTGAGCAGCGATGCCGATGCGCGTCAGGAGGCCGAAGACCTGCTGGCGTTCCTCACGCCGATCTGCAAGGCGTTCATGACCGACACCGGGCTGGAAGTGACCAATCACGGCATGCAAGTATTCGGCGGCCACGGCTTCATTCGTGAGTGGGGCATGGAGCAAATGGTGCGCGATTGCCGGATTGCGCCGATCTATGAGGGCACCAACGGCATTCAAGCGCTGGACCTGCTTGGGCGCAAGGTGCTGGGCAGTCAAGGCAAGCTGCTGCGGGGCTTTACCAAAATCGTCCACAAGTTCTGCGCAGCGAACGCCGACCACGCGCAATTGGGCAGCTTCGTCGCGCAACTCAACGGGCTCAACCAACAGTGGGGCGACCTGACCATGAAGGTCGGCATGGCGGCCATGAAGAACCCGGACGAAGTCGGCGCCGCATCGGTGGATTACCTGATGTACAGCGGATACATCATCCTGGGCTACCTGTGGCTGCGCATAGCGTTAGTTGCGCAGGCACAGTTGGAGGCGGGCGAGGGTGAGGCTGATTTCCTCAAGGGCAAACTGGCGACGTGCGAGTTCTACTTCAAGCGTTTGTTGCCGCGTACGGCTGCGCATCAGGCAGCGATCGAGGCGGGCAGTGATTGTTTGATGAATTTGCCGGCGCAGGCGTTTGCTTTGTAGAGCAGATCGAAAGATCGCGGCGATCTTTTTCCGGTGACCAAAAATAACAAATCAGTCACCGGTTGACCCTATGTGTCGCAAAAGTTGTTGAGGTACACTCCGGATCAACGAAAACATCATTCCACGAACCACCTGTTTAGATCTTGCGAGGTTTGCCATGGCTGACTACAAAGCGCCGCTGCGCGATATGCGCTTCGTCCTCAATGAAGTGTTCGAAGTCGCCAAACTCTGGGCCGAGCTGCCGGCGCTGGCCGAGACCGTCGACGCCGAAACCGTTGAAGCGATTCTCGAAGAGGCCGGCAAGGTCACCAGCAAAAGCATCGCGCCACTGAGTCGTGCCGCTGACGAGGAAGGTTGCCATTGGGCGGACGGTGCCGTCACCACCCCGGCCGGTTTCCCACAGGCTTATCAGACTTATGCCGAAGGCGGCTGGGTCGGCGTCGGCGGTGATCCGGCCTACGGCGGCATGGGCATGCCCAAAGCCGTGTCGGCGCAGGTCGAAGAAATGGTCAACTCCGCCAGCCTCGCGTTCGGTCTGTACCCGATGCTGACCGCCGGCGCCTGCCTGTCGATCAATGCCCATGCCAGCGAAGAACTGAAAGCTGCGTACCTGCCGAACATGTACGCCGGCATCTGGGCCGGTTCCATGTGCCTGACCGAGCCGCACGCGGGCACCGATCTGGGGATCATTCGCACCAAAGCCGAACCTCAGGCCGACGGTTCCTACAAGGTCAGCGGCACCAAGATCTTCATCACCGGCGGCGAGCACGACCTCACCGAGAACATCATTCATCTGGTACTGGCCAAGCTGCCTGATGCGCCGGCCGGTCCAAAAGGTATTTCGCTGTTCCTGGTGCCGAAGTTCATGGTCAATGCCGACGGCAGCCTCGGTGCGCGTAACCCGGCCAACTGCGGTTCGATCGAGCACAAGATGGGCATTCAGGCCTCGGCGACCTGCGTGATGAACTTCGACGAAGCCGTGGGTTATTTGGTCGGCGAGCCGAACAAAGGCCTGGCGGCGATGTTCACCATGATGAACTACGAGCGCCTGGGTGTTGGTATTCAAGGCCTGGCCACGGGCGAGCGCTCTTATCAGAACGCTGTTGAATACGCGCGCGATCGTCTGCAGAGTCGTTCGCCGACCGGTGCGCAGAACAAGGACAAAGTCGCTGACCCGATCATTGTTCACCCGGACGTGCGGCGCATGCTGCTGACCATGAAAGCCTCGAACGAAGGCGGCCGTGCGTTCTCCACGTATGTAGCGATGCAACTGGACACCGCCAAGTTCAGTGAAGACGCGACCACCCGCAAGCGCGCGGAAGATCTGGTGGCGTTGCTGACGCCGGTGGCGAAAGCCTTCCTGACCGACCTGGGTCTGGAAACCACTGTCCACGGCCAGCAGATTTTCGGCGGCCACGGCTACATCCGCGAGTGGGGCCAGGAGCAACTGGTGCGTGACGTGCGCATCACCCAGATCTACGAAGGCACCAACGGTATTCAGGCGCTGGACCTGGTCGGGCGCAAGATCGTTGGCAGTGGCGGCGCGTTCTACCAGCTGTTCGCTGACGAGATCCGCCATTTCACCGCAACCGCCAGTGCTGATCTGGGCGAGTTCACCAAGCCGTTGAACGATGCCGTCGACACCCTCGACGAGTTGACCGCGTGGCTGCTGGACCGGGCGAAAAACAATCCGAACGAAATCGGCGCGGCCTCGGTCGAATATTTGCAAGCGTTCGGCTACACCGCTTACGCCTACATGTGGGCGTTGATGGCCAAAGCCGCGCTGGGCAAGGAAGCGCAAGAGGATTTCTACGCGAGCAAGCTGGGCACCGCGCGCTTCTATTTCGCCCGTCTGCTGCCGCGTATCCACTCATTGAGCGCGTCGGTCAAGGCCGGTAGCGAGTCGCTGTTCCTGCTGGATGCGGCACAGTTTTGATCCTGTAGACGTCATGTAAGCATTTGCTTACGTGACGTGCTGCTGTTCTCCCATATCCGTATATTGGATCCACGGCTAATCTACATTTCATGGACGTCGCGCAGGAAGCGCAAAGTAAACAACACGGACACGTAGGATTCTGCCAGGGTGGCGGAGTGAAATGGATGTCAGGGAAACAGTCTGCAAAGCCCCGCTTCGGCGGGGTTTTCTTTTGCCTGAAGAAAAGTTTCAGGCGAGCGGATCGAGGGGCTGCTTGGTTTCGCGATCGATCACCTCTTCGAGCAATGTCCGCAGCAATGCCAACGAGGCCTGCTGGCGTTGCACATCACGGCACACCAGGCCAACTTGCAACGGCACCCGTGGCTCGCTCAGCGGTTTCCACAGCAGATCTTCATCGTCGTATTCCTTTTGCGAACGTCCCGGTAGCACCGTTGCCAGCCTGGTGTGCGGCAGGCTGTCGAGAATCCCCAGCATAGTGTTCAGCTCGGCCTGCACCTGCGGGCGTCGTCCGAGGCTGGTCAGTTGTGCCTGCCAGATCTGTCGGATCTGGAACTCTTCGCCGAGCAGCAACATGGGCAGCTCTGCAGCCTGGCGCATCGAGACCTTCTTGAACTCGCGCAAGGGATGGTCCGCCGGGATGACCAGCGTCAGTTCATCTTCGTATAGCAACACACCGTGCAGACCGGGTTGGCGCGGTGGCAGATAGCTGATGCCGATGTCCAGGGAACCATTGAGCAGACGCCGTTCGATTTCCAGCCCGGTCAGTTCATAGATTTGTACCACCAGATGCGGCTGCGCCTTGCGCACACGCTCGAGCATCTGCGGCACAAGGCTGGTGTGCACCGTTTGCAACACACCGATCGCCAGTGTGCGCAGTGCCTGACCCTTGAAACTACCCAACGCCTCGCGCGCCCGCTGCAAGCCATCGAGCAATGGCAACGCGTGGTTGTACAGCGTATGCGCAGCGAGGGTCGGCAGCAGGCGTTTACTGCTGCGTTCGAACAGGGTTACGTCGAGGTTCTGCTCCAGCTGACGGATCTGTTGCGACAGCGCCGGTTGCGAGATCGACAAGCGCTCAGCCGCACGGCCGACATGGCCTTCTTCGTAGACCGCGACGAAATAACGCAGTTGTTTGAAATCCATAAGTAGCGCTTATCGAAATGGCTGAGAAATCGAAATGGCCTGAAGCCGTTTGCGCGCCTAGTCTAACCGCATTCACAAGGCTTGCAGGGCCAGAAAGCGTGACGAGTTCCATTTGCTTCGTTCGTGATTACATAGGCAGTTCAAAAAACCTCCAGCGAGGTTTTTCCGCATGAATCTGTTCAGTTTGCGGCGTCAGACGCCGAGTCTGGATGACCTCTGCTTCGAGGCGGGGCCATCCGCTATGACCGACCATCTCAATGCCCAACGCCTGATGCCCAGCGTCGATCGGCCGCAACAAGTGTTCGTTCGCGGCCAGGGTTCATGGCTATGGGACAGCAACGATCGCGCCTACCTCGACTTTTCCCAGGCCGGCGGCGCCAACAGCCTTGGCCACAGCCCCACGGCGCTGGTCAAAGCCATCGCCAATCAGGCCCAGGCGCTGATCAATCCAGGCTGCAATCTGCACAATCGCGGCATGCTCAGCCTCGCCGAGCGTCTGTGCGCCAGCACGTCCAGCGAACAGGCGTATCTGCTCAACAGTGGCAGCGAGGCTTGTGAGGCGGCGATCAAACTGGCGCGCAAATGGGGGCAGCTGCATCGCGGCGGCGCCTCGCGGATCATCATGGCTGAGCAGGGTTGTCATGGCCGCAGTCTGGCGACGATTGATCGAGTGCCATTCAACGACCTGCCGGCGCTGCATGCGGCGGTGGACGCGCAGACCGTTGCGATCATGCTGGAGCCGATCCAGAGCGATGCCGGGGTCATTCCCGCGACCGGGCACTACCTCAAAGGGGTCGAGCGACTGTGCCGTGAACTGGGCATTCTGCTGATTCTCGACGAAGTGCAGACCGGTATCGGCCGCTGCGGCAGCTTGCTCGCCGAACAGTCCTACGGTATTCGCGGCGATATCGTCGTGCTCGGCAAAGGCCTCGGCGGCGGCTTGCCGCTGGCGGCCTTGCTGGCGCGAGGCAAGGCCTGTTGTTTCGCCATCGGCGAGCTGAGCGGCACCCATCACGGCAACGCATTGATGACGGCGGCCGGTCTGGTAGTGCTCGACAGCATCCATGACCGCAGCTTTCTCCAGCAGGTTAACGACAGCGGCCAGCATTTGCGCGAAGGCCTTGCGCGACTGGCGCACCGCTACGGCCACGGCGAGTTGCGCGGCCAAGGCCTGTTTTACGGGTTGACGCTGTCCGACGAATGCGCCGACGCCGTCGTCCATGCCGCACTTCACGAAGGCCTGATATTGAACGCCGCGCAGCCTGACTGCCTGCGCTTCACCCCGGCCCTCACTGTCAGCAAAGCCAACATCGACGAAATGCTCCTGCGCCTGGGCCGCGCCTTCTCGCGAGTGCGCACCGCCCAAGTGCAATGTCGCAAGGGCATTGCCGTGTGAGCTGAGCAGCCCCAACCGATTACCCGAACCGTCTCGCGGTATAACGCACGCCCCACGCCTGATTCTTTTGGCGTGGGGCGTTTTTTTGTGGTGCTGGCGATCAAATAGCAAGCGTAATGAACCCTGACGAACGGCGCGTGTCGATTAGCTTGTATGGCTCAAGTGAGCCAACCCCCATTCAGGAGCTGCCCCATGGATTTCATTCGTATCATCATCGCTATTCTGTTGCCGCCACTGGGCGTGTTTCTGCAGGTCGGGTTTGGCGGGGCGTTCTGGCTGAACATTCTGCTGACGCTGTGCGGCTACATTCCAGGGATCGTGCATGCGGTGTATATCATCGCCAAGCGTTGAGTCCAGTGGCGTCTGATCAATAGCTATCGCGGGCAAGCCCGCTCCCACAGTGTTATGAGTGATCACAATTTTTGTGTACACCAAATAACCTGTGGGAGCGGGCTTGCCCGCGATTGGAGCGACGCAGTCTCAAAGTGAGGGCTCAGTCAGTTAGCCCCATCACCCGCCGATAAAACGTCCACTCCTGCTCCAGCGCATGTGCCTGGTTGGCCGCGCGGCGGAAGCCGTGGCGTTCGTCAGGGTAGTAATGCGCCTCGACCGGGATGCCGTTGTGCTCCAGCGCCGCGACCATGTCGCGGGTTTGTTGCGGCACGACCACCGCGTCCAGTTCACCTTGAAAGAAAATCACCGGCACGCGAATGTTGTCTGCGTGCAGCAGTGGCGTGCGGGAGGCATAGCGTTCGGCATCTCCTTCGGGATCGCCGATCAGCCAATCCAGATAATCGCCCTCGAACTTGTGCGTGGCCCGGGCCAGCGCGACCGGGTCGCTGACGCCGTAGAGGCTGGCGCCTGCGCGGAAAACCTGTCTGAACGCCAGCGCACACAGCGTTGTGTAGCCACCCGCACTGCCGCCGCGAATGAACGCGCGGTCACCATCGATCAAACCTTGGCCAGCGAGATAGCTGACCACCGCGCAGGCATCCTCGACATCCACCTCGCCCCAGCGCAGATGCAGCGCTTGGCGATATTCGCGACCATAGCCACTGCTGCCGCGATAGTTGAGGTCGGCGACAGCAAAGCCGCGCTGCGTCCAGTACTGGATGCGCGGGTCGAGTATCGGATAGCACGCCGACGTCGGGCCGCCGTGGATAAACACCACCAGCGGAGGTTTCGCTTCACCGCTCATGGCCGGGTAAAAGAAACCGTGCGCCTCGCCGGAGCCGCTCGGATAACGCAAGGTCTGCGGACGGCTGATGCGTTCGGCAGGCAATGGAGCCACGCCGCCAGCGAGGATTTTCACGGCATGCGACACACGATCAATGGCGATCACTGCCGACGGGCTGGTCGGCGATGCAGCGATGCAATAGATGAATTGTTGATCCATCGCCAAGTGGCGGAAGCGGCTGTAGTCACCGCTGAAATCTTCACTTCCAAGGGCCAGGCGACCGAAACCATCCTCGCTCCAACTGGCTAAAAATTGATCACCGACAGGCAGCCACGTGCAGCCGCCTAGCTGCCACGGCGCGGGCGCGTGATCGGCCGCGACGCTGGCCAGCGCTTTCAGGCCATCGGTCGTTTCGCCCCACGGCTGCCAGTAGCCGTCACGGTCCGTCAGGCAATAGAGCCGCCCATCAGCGTCGAATCGCGGCTGCTGGATCGACTCCTCCATCTGCGTACCGGCAACACAGCGAGGCGCAGAAAAATCGCCTTGCGCGACCATCAAGCGCGTCGAGGTCCACGGCTGATGCGGGCGACTCCACTCGATCCACGCCAGCCGCTGGCCATCGGGGCTGAGCGTTGGTGACGCATAAAAATCCGCACCCTCGGCCAGCACCTGTCGCGTACCGGTCGCCAGATCAATTGCCACCAGGCGATGCCGATCCTGCTGCTCTTCAACCGCCAATACCCGGCCAGCGGCGAATTGCAGATCGCCGTAGCGGCAGTCAGTCGACGTCAGCGCAACCGGCTCGCCATCCAGCGCCTGCCGATACATCTGCTGATCCGCTTCATTGACGAAAACCACCCCGTCAGGCGCCAGACAAAACGCACCACCGCCATATTCGTAAACGCGGCTACGCACGCTGAAACCGTCCGGCGTCAGACGTTTCGCTGCGCCATCGCGCCAATGCCAGATTCGGCACGCGGCATCCTCGGGGCGGTATTCATTCCAGAACACGCCATGGGCGCCGAGCTGCAGTTCGGCGAAGTCGGTTCCGGCGGCGACGGCCTGGGCGGCGCTGAAAGGCTCAGCCCTTGGCGATGAGGCGTGAGTTTCGTTCATTGCGAAAGGCCAATTGTTCGATGGTTTGAGTGGCGGTCTCGGCTTCTTCGCGGGCCTTGAGGATCACGCCGTGATGTTCGGACTTGCTGCACACCGGGTCGGCATTACTGGCGTCGCCGGTGAGCATGAACGCCTGGCAGCGGCAGCCGCCGAAGTCTTTTTCTTTCTCGTCGCAAGAGCGGCACGGCTCGGGCATCCAGTCGTAACCGCGAAAACGGTTGAAGCCGAACGAGTCATACCAGATGTGTTGCATGCTGTGATCGCGCACGTTGGGAAACTGCACCGGCATCTGGCGGGCACCATGGCAGGGCAGGGCGGTGCCGTCCGGGGTGACGGTCAGGAAGATGCTGCCCCAGCCGTTCATGCAGGCTTTCGGGCGTTCTTCGTAATAGTCCGGAGTGACGAAAATCAGCTTGCACGGATGCCCTTCGGCTTCCAGCCTGGCCCGGTATTCGTTGGTGATGCGTTCGGCGCGCACCAGTTGCTCCTTGGTCGGCAGCAGGCCAACACGGTTGAGCTGCGCCCAGCCGTAGAACTGGCAAGTGGCGAGTTCGACGAAGTCGGCCTCCAGCGCAATGCACAGTTCGATAATGCGGTCGATCTTGTCGATGTTGTGCCGATGGGTGACGAAGTTCAGCACCATCGGATAGCCGTGGGCCTTGACTGCGCGAGCCATTTCCAGCTTTTGCGCAAAGGCCTTTTTCGAACCGGCGAGCAGGTTGTTCACTTGCTCGTCGCTGGCCTGAAAACTGATCTGGATGTGATCGAGCCCGGCCTTTTTGAAGTCGCTGATTTTCTGCTCGGTCAGGCCAATGCCGGAGGTGATCAGGTTGGTGTAGAAACCCAGCTGCCGCGCTTCATGGATCAGTTCGGCCAAGTCCTGACGCACCAGCGGTTCGCCCCCGGAAAAGCCCAATTGCGCCGCGCCCATCTCCCGCGCTTCGCGGAACACCTTGATCCATTGCTCGGTGGTCAGCTCTTTGCCCTGCTCGGCGAAATCCAGTGGGTTCGAGCAATACGGGCATTGCAGCGGGCAGCGGTAGGTCAGCTCGGCGAGCAACCAAAGGGGCAGGCCGACTTCAGGTTTCGGCGGTACTTGCACTGACGAATCAGGCAAGTTCGATCCAGTGCTGCGCACGGGCAACCTCCATGAATTGCTCGATGTCGTCACCGAGCTCGGGCACGCCGGGGAACTGCTCGTCGAGTTTGGCAATGATCGCCGCGACATCGCGTTCACCATCAATCAAGCCGCCGATCAGTGCGGCGCTGTCGTTGAGTTTGATCATGCCTTCAGGGTAGAGCAGCACGTGACCCTTTTGCGCCGGCTCGTATTGGAAGCGATAGCCCGGGCGCCAGCTCGGCACTTTGCTGCGGTCGAAACTCATAAGATGATTCCTTTATGCCAGACCCGTTGTTCGGTCACGCTGTGATACGGCGGACGGTTCAGTTCGTAGGCCATGCTCATGGCATCGAGCATGCTCCAAAGAATGTCCAGTTTGAACTGGAGAATTTCCAGCATGCGCTCCTGGCCTTCGCGGGTCTTGTAGTGCTCGAGGGTGATCGCCAGCCCATGTTCGACGTCACGCCGCGCCTGACCGAGGCGGGTGCGGAAATATTCATAACCGGCCGGGTCGATCCATGGGTAATGCTGCGGCCAACTGTCCAGACGCGACTGGTGGATCTGCGGCGCGAACAGTTCGGTCAGCGAGCTGCTGGCGGCCTCCTGCCAACTGGCGCGACGGGCGAAGTTGACGTAGGCATCGACGGCGAAACGCACGCCGGGCAGCACCAGTTCCTGGGAGCGCAATTGGTCCGGATCGAGGCCAACAGCCTGGCCCAGACGCAGCCAGGCTTCGATGCCGCCATCTTCACCGGGTGCGCCGTCGTGGTCGAGCAGGCGCTGAATCCACTCGCGGCGGATTTCCCGATCCGGGCAATTGGCGAGGATCGCTGCGTCCTTCAGGGGAATGTTCACCTGATAGTAGAAGCGGTTGGCGACCCAGCCCTGAATCTGCTCGCGGGTCGCACGGCCTTCGTACATCGCCACGTGGTAAGGGTGGTAGATGTGGTAGTAGGCGCCCTTGGCGCGCAGGGCCGCTTCGAATTCGGCGGGGGACAGCGGGGTGTCGGTCATGTCTGTTCTCCGGAAACAACCCTGGAAATCTCTGGTGTCTGTCAGGACGTCATCGCTGGCAAGCCAGCTCCCACAGGTTTTGTGTACGCCACAGAGCCAATGTGGGAGCGAGCTTGCTCGCGAAGAGGCCGGTCGCTACAACACAATACTCATGCCGTCGTACGCTACTTCAACGTCACGCCGCGCCAGTTCGGCACGCTCCGGCGAATCCTCGTCGAGGATCGGGTTGGTGTTGTTGATGTGGATAAGCACCTTGCGTTGCTCGGGCAACTGCTCCAGCACTTCGAGCATGCCGCCGGCGCCGTTCTGTGCCAGATGGCCCATCTCGCGACCGGTGCGGGTGCCGACGCCACGGCGCTGCATTTCATCGTCATCCCACAGCGTGCCGTCGACCAGCAGGCAATCGCTGCCCGCCATGATTTCCAGCAACGGCGCATCGACCTTGCCCAGTCCCGGCGCGTAGAACAGCTTGCCGCCAGTGTTGAGGTCTTCAACGATCAAACCGATGTTGTCGCCCGGATGCGGATCGAAACGGTGCGGCGAATACGGCGGCGCGGCGCTGCGCAACGGCAACGGGGTGAAACGCAGATTCGGGCAGGCGGCTACGGTGAAGCTCTGGTCGAGCTCGATACGGTTCCAGTCCAGCCCGCCGTTCCAGTGGGTGAGCATCTTGAACAGGGGAAAACCGGTGCTCAGGTCTTCCTGAACCATGTCCGTGCACCAGACCTGATGCGGGCAT
Source organism: Pseudomonas sp. Irchel 3F6 (assembly GCF_900187595.1). Classification (NCBI taxonomy): domain Bacteria; kingdom Pseudomonadati; phylum Pseudomonadota; class Gammaproteobacteria; order Pseudomonadales; family Pseudomonadaceae; genus Pseudomonas; species Pseudomonas sp. Irchel 3F6. The sequence continues at coordinate 567,353 of NZ_FYDP01000004.1, forward strand.
CCTTCGCGCAGGCTGAGCAGGCCGGTGGTGTGGTCGATCTGGCTGTCCATCAGGATGATCGCGCTGATGCCGGTGTCGCGCAGGGCCCGGCCCGGTTGCATCGGGGCGAAGCTTTGCAGTTGCGCGCGGATGTCCGGCGAGGCATTGCACAGCACCCAGTTCACGCCGTCATCGGAAATGGCGATGGACGATTGGGTGCGGGCCTTGGCGTTCAGGCTGCCGTCGCGAAAACCTGCGCAGTTGACGCAGTTGCAGTTCCACTGCGGAAAACCGCCACCGGCGGCCGAACCCAGAATCTGGACGAACATGAACGCTCCATCATTTCAACGCGGAAAATAAAACGCCTCGGCGAGCCGAGGCGTTGCACTGCGATTCTGCCTAGGCAGAACTCAGCGGCTGGCGAAGTACATGGTGACTTCGAAGCCGATACGCAGGTCGGTGTAAGCAGGTTTGGTCCAGGCCATGAGATGTCTCCTTCTGAGGGTTGGGATAGCGCTATCCATAGTTATAGTCCACGGCAGCGCGGTGATGTTCCAATTAGTTAGGCGGCTATGTTACTCAAAATTTCAACGCCGTGACCCGTGAATCTTTGAGAAAGCTCCTTGCAGCCTCGGTAATGATCAGTTTGTCGCTTGCCACGGTGTGCCCGGCATCGATTCATTGGCCAGGCAATGGTAGCCGCCCTCGGCATTGATCAGGCGTTGCGCAGCGGCCAGCAAAGCCTGGCGATCGAGTTGCCGGATCGCCGTGACCAACTGCTCCCGGTAATCCGACGAATGGCCGGCAAGTTTGCCTTGCCAGAGGAGTTCGGCGGCATCCTTGGTGGACAGTGTGGTGTCGTCGAACTGATCGGCGAGGCTTTGACGCTGTTGCTCGAGGCTTGCTTCATCGAACGTTTCGATCAGCGCGGGAATGCCGTTGAAAAACTCTTGAATATATTCGAGCAACTCGGCGGCCGAAGTCGTCGGCGATTGCACGCCAAACACAATCGCGGTCCTGCCGTGCAATTGACGCAGCGCGCTGAACACGGCGTACCCCAATTGCAATTCGACACGCAGGCGCTGATAGAAAGGCGTCTGGTACAACTGAGCCAGAAGGCGCCACGCTGCTTCATCAGCGATGTCGCTGCTGGCAGTCGGGCAGATCAGCAGCAAGGCGTGTTCGCTGGAGGCCGTGTTGATCTGGCTCCAGTGGTACTTGCCTTGGGCGATCGGTGTCACCGGTAGCTGATTGTCCGGTGTGCCGGGAATGCGGCTCAGCGCCAGGCCCAAGGCTGACTGGGTTTGTTGGTTAAGGCCTAGAGCGAGGCCGTCCCAGCGCGAAGTTGTCCACAGCTGATTGGCGTCATCGCTGGTTTCAATCGTGGGCAGGCATTTCTCTGACAACGCTTCGAGTAGTTGGCGGATCGGCATCGACGGTATCTGCACCTCGTCGCGCGGCGAATCGGCGTCGATCATCGTCAGACATTTCAGCGCATGCTCGAGGATGCTGGGCATCGGTTCCTGTAGTCCGGTCATTTTCAGCAGGCATTGGTTACCTGCGGCGCTGAAAGACAAGTCCACTCCGGCTTCGGACGCATCCTGTCGGGTCTGGCGCAAACTGCGCTGCAATCTTGAGCGCAGATCGGCGCTGGCCGTCGTCTCGACCTGCCAGCGCAGGTAAATCGCGCCCTCATCGCTGTTGTCCGGCAGCGCCTGGCTGAACTGCATCGGCGATCGCTCGCGGCGACTGCGCGAGCGATCCTGGGCGAAGGTGCGCAGGCCACGGTGGGCGCTGGTCTGGCCGCGAATCAGCCCGGCGTTTGCCAGTGGCTCGCTGGCTCGCAGAAAAGGATTGGCGGCGGGCAGATGCCAATGATCGCTGAAGTTATCCACAACGCCGATTTCGCGAAGGATGTGCTCAAGTGCGGCAGCGCCGGATTCGGACAGGACGAATGCTTGCTGCTCAATGTCTAGGCGCGCCAGTTGCAACGCGCCGCTGACTTGCTGCTGGCGCTGAAGCAGGGCGGCGTATTCCTCGCGCAACGGCGTCCAGTCCTGACGGGCGAAGAAGCTCAGCCATTCCAGCAGGTGTTCGCGAATGGTATCCAGGCGGTCGCCGCCAGCATTGAATTGAAGATGCAGCAGCGCTTGGCCGGCGAACTGGTAAAGCGGCGTGGCTTTCAGGCTGTCAGCCAGACTCTGTTGATGCAGGTATGCGAGCAATCCACCAGGTTTTGCGCTATTCAACCAATGACAGAGAAAAGCCATCGCCTCGGCGGATGACTCGGGCAACGCGTCGAAAGCAAATAACAGGTTCGTGTGAGCGCCGACCTGTTGATAACTTTTCACTGCCAACGGTGGCGGTGCGGCCTGGGCAACTTTATCCCCAACCGGCAACACTGCTGCGAATTGCTGCGCCAGCTCCCGAAGCTCATCGATACTTTGTGGCCCGACCAGACTCAGGCTCATTTGCCCGGTTCGATAAAAGCGCTGATGGAAATCTTTCAGCGCCGACTGAAACCCAGGCGATTCGACCTGCAAGCTGTCCCGATTGCCCGCATGAAAACCGCGCAACGGGTGCTGCGCGGGTAAACCTTCATACAGGGCAAACTGCTGCTGTGCTGTCGGATCCTGCGACCAGGCGACAAATTCCGCCTGCAGCACTTCCCGTTCACGCAGTTGATCGTCCCGATTCATCCGTGGCCGGGCGAGCATGTCTGACAGACGCTCGAGCCCCGCGCTGAAGGACGACACAGGCAACTCGAAGAAAAAATCCGTGGTGCGCTCACGGGTGCTGGCATTCACTTGGCCGCCGTGACGTTGCACGTAGGCCATCAGCCCTTCGTCTGTGGGAAAACGCTCGGTGCCGAGAAACAGCAAGTGCTCAAGAAAATGCGCCAGCCCCGGCCATGCCAATGGCACGTCATGGCTGCCGGCCGCCACGCGCAACGCGGCAGCGCTGCGCTTGAGACCGGGCACGTGGCGCAGGGTCACGCGCAGGCCGTTGGCCAGGGTTTCAGAGTGGGGGCGGGGATGAGTCGGCGCGGGCATGGGCACTTCCAGAACAGTGAAGTGCCCATGCTAGCGGATTAGCGGCGGTTGAGCGCGCCGTAAAGCTCCGGGCGGCGATCGCTGAGATAGCGATTGGCCTGGCGTGAATCGTTCATCAGTTGTCGGTCCAGTTCGCCGACGATCAACGCCTCGTCCAGACCTGCCAGGGCGATACGGCTGCCGTCCGGCGCGGCAATGCTGCTTTGCCCGCAATACTGGATATCGCCTTCATGTCCGCAGTAATTGGCGTAAGCCACGTAGCACTGGTTTTCGAAGGCGCGGGCACGCACGGTGACATCGGCAACGAAATCGAACGGAATCATGTTGGCCGTCGGCACCACGATCAGCTCGGCGCCGGCCAAGGCCAGGCGCCGCGCGTTTTCCGGAAACTCCAGGTCGTAGCAGATCAGGAAGCCGAGCTTCCAGCCGTTCAGCTCAACCACCGGCAACTCCGCTTCGCCGGAGCTGAACATCGACCGATCGAGGTCGCCGAACAGATGCGACTTTCGATAGTTGCACAGGCGCTCGCCGTGGGCGTCGATCAGTTGCACGGCGTTGTAGATCTGCCCGTCGGCGGTGCGCTCGGGGTAGCCGTAGACGATCGCCAGACCCGCAGCCTTGGCAATCCGGCCGATCTGCTGCGCCCATTCACCGTTATAGACCTCGGCCAGCGTGCTGACCGCTTCGGCGCCGATGTTGTAGCCGGTCATGAACATCTCCGGCAGCACCAGCAGATCGGCGCCTTTGGCCTCCATCGCTACTTGATGCAGGCGATGCAGGTTGGCGGCGGGGTCCAGTGGCAGCGGTGGACATTGGTAAACGGCTACGCGCATCGGGGAATCCTCTTACTCGGGCAGGGCGATAGGGCCGATGTCTTTGAACACATCACCCGGGCCGGGGTTCTCTTTATGTGTGGATCCGCCGAAATGTTTCATGATGCCCCACACCGCGTTGAGCGAAGTCTGCACTGCGCCTTCGACCCACGCCGGTGTCCACGACACGTCGTCGCCGGCGATGAAAATCCCGCGCTGTTCGGCCGGCATGTCGTCCTGCATGAAGTGCGCATACATGCGCTGGTTGTAGCGGTAATGGCCGGGCAGGGCGCCTTTGAAGGCACCGAGGAAATACGGATCGGCTTCCCACGACACGGTGATCGGATCGCCGATGATCCGCGCGGCGATGTCGACTTTCGGGTAGATCTTCTTCAGCGCGTTCAACGCCAGCTCAACACGTTTCTCCACCGGATGCGGGAGCATTTTCAACGCGTCGCTCATCCACGAGTACGACAGGCAGATCACCCCCGGCTTGTCGTCGCCGTTGTCGAACAGATAGGTGCCACGGGTCAGGCGATCGGTGAGGGTCATGCTCATCACGTCGCGGCCGGTCTCCGGATCCTTGTCTTTCCAGAATGGCCGGTCGACCATCACGAAGGTTTTCGACGACTGCATGTAGCGCGTGCGGTCGAGGGCCATCCACATCTTCTGCGAGAACAGGGTTTCATCGCATTCGATCTGAGTGGTCAGCAGCCAGCTCTGGCAGGTTGTCAGGACGGCGGCGTATTCGCGGGTGTCACCGTTGTTGTCGGTAACGGCGAAACGGCCTTGCGGTGCGTGAGCAATTTTCTTCACACCGGAACGTGGTGCGCCACGGTGCAGGGATTTCAGGCTGGTGCCGGCCGGCCAGTGCACGCAGCGCTCCGGCACATGGCGCCAGATGCCCTGTGGCACCTGTTCGACGCCACCGACCACCAGGTGTTGGTGATCGTCGCAATTGGTCATCACCACGCGGAAGATTTCCAGCATCGAATTGGGGAAGTCCGAATCCCAGCCGCCGGTGCCGAAACCGACCTGCCCGAACACTTCGCGATGCTGGAACGACAATTTGGCGAAGGCTTTCGAGGTGGCGACGAAGTCATAAAAGGTCCGGTCGTCCCACAGCGGCACCAGCTTGTTCCACAGCTCTTTCAGGCGCGGCACATCGCGATCGCGAATGGCTTGCTGGATATCGGAGAACTGCGAACCGGCTTCCAGCGCATCTGCCCAGGCGTCAGCGACTTCCTGGAACAAAGCAGGAAGATCCTTCAGGCTTTCGGCGTAATAGGTTTCGCCTTCCAGATCGATCACGGTACTGCCCGAAGCACCGGTCAGCGGGTTGGGGAAAGGCTTGGTTTCGAGGCCGAGCTTGTCCACGTAGTGATAGAACGCCGTGGAGGACACTGGAAAGCGCATGCCGCCAAGCTCGGCGACGATGGCGTCGGTACCGTTGAAGGCTTGCGAGCGCAGACGACCGCCGAGTTTCGACGCCTCGTACACCACTGGCTTCAAACCGAGTTTCATCAGTTCATACGCAGCCACCAGACCGGCAATGCCCGCCCCGACAATCGCCACCTCAGCGCCATGGTGCTGCTCAGGAATGCTCCCCAGCCCGGCGGGATGCTCGATCCAGTCGTCAAACGCGAACGGAAAGTCCGGACCGAAAATGGTGACAGGTTTTTTTCCGTCTGCAGGATGGCGGTTGTTCTTGTTCATGGCTGACCTTGTTGGCGACCCGACGCAGGATTCGCGTCTGAGTATAGGAAAAGATGTCAGCCATTCTAGGGAGCGTGGAGCGCGTTAATAAGACGCAATGTGTCGTCGTTTTGCCTGATTGTTGTGCAGACTGACGATTGCAGGCTGCATACCGACCAAAATGTGGGAGCGAGCCTGCTCGCGAAGAGGCTCTGAAATTCACCCCAGAAGCTCGATCAAAATCTTAAACCGGCTGCCCCCGATCAATCTTGCTGCTCAGAATGATCGACGTCGTGGTCTTCTCCACCCCATCGACGCTGCCAATCTGATCCAGCAACTGATCGAGCTGCTCCGGCGAGTCGGTGCGCAACCACGCCACATAATCAAACTCGCCACTCACTGCACACAACTGCTGCACCTGCGCCATCGCACTCAAACGCCGCAACACGTCCTTGCCGGAACGCGGCTGCACCTTGATCCCGACGTACGCCTGCAAGCCACCATCGACCACACGCTGACCAAGACGCACGCCATAACCGGTGATCACTCTGGCCTTTTCCAGCCGGGCCAGGCGCGACGTCACCGTCGTGCGAGCAATGCCTAGCTGACGGGCGAGCATGGCCACGCTTTCGCGGGCGTTGATTTGCAGCGCGGCGATTAGCTGGCGGTCGATTTCGTCGAGCATGGGTTGGCGGGTGTCTGGCAAGGGGGACTCCGGTGGCATGGGACAATCAGGTTAAGGATGGTACAGGGACAATCGCGTTGGGGCTTTCTGCGTTCTCTCAAACGGATTTTCTTGCGCAGTTCCAGAACGTTGCGCCCGCCAAGACGAAACCCAACCACTCGCCCACAAAAAAGCCGCGCATCAAGCGCGGCTTTTCAATTTGGTGGGCCCACACGGACTCGAACCGTGGACCAAAGGATTATGAGTCCTCTGCTCTAACCAACTGAGCTATAGGCCCTCAGTAGGCCGCGGATTATAGCGACGGTTTCGCGGCTGTGCTATCCGAAAAATCCGATACGGTTACATGCAGAAACGTCGCGGCGAATTCGTCCGGGGGCAGCGGCAGGCTGACGATGTAGCCCTGGATCTGTTCACAACCTTCTGCGGCGAGGAATTGTTGTTGCGCCTGGGTTTCCACGCCTTCGGCAATCACGGTGAATTGCATGCTGCGACCGAGCGCGATGATGGCGCGTACGATCGCTGCGTCGTGGGGGTCGTCAGGCAGTCCGCGGACGAAGGACTGGTCGATCTTGAGGATGTCCAGCGGCAGGCGTTTGAGATAGCTGAGCGAGGAGTAGCCGGTGCCGAAGTCATCGATCGCCAGTTGCACGCCGAGGTGTTTGAGCTGGTGCAGCACTGCCAGCGCCTCTTCGGCCTGACTCATGATGAAATTCTCGGTAATTTCCAGTTGCAGTAAATCCGGCCTGAGGCGGTTGTCCTTGAGCAGTTGCTCGATGCGCACCAACAGGTTCGGCTGACGCAGCTGCGCGCCAGCGAGGTTCACCGAGAGCGGCCCCAGCGGTTGGTAGATTCGGCTCCACTCGAACATTTGCCGGCAAGCGGTCTCCAGCACCCAGTCACCGATCTGCAGGATCATGCCGTTCTCTTCGGCCAGCGGAATGAAATGCTCGGGCGGCACGTCGCCGAAGGTTGGGTGGCGCCAGCGAATCAGCGCCTCTGCACCGACCAGACTGTGGTCGACCAGGCTGATTTTCGGTTGGTAACAGAGAAACAGCTCATCGCGCTCGATGGCGCGGCGCAGTTCGTGTTCCAGCGCTACGCGCTCGCTGGCCTGGGCGGTGAGGTCGCGGGTGTAGCTTTCGACGCGGTTACGCCCCTTGGCTTTGGAGCGGTACATCGCCGCGTCGGCGTTTTTCACCAGTGTGGCGACATCGCAGCCGTCGCGGGGATAAAGGCTGGTGCCGATGCTCGCGCTGATAAAAAACTCGTGTTCGCCGGCCTGGAACGGCGCACCGAAGCAGTTGAGCAGTTTCGTCGCGATGTTGTCGGCGTCACTGGCTTGCTGCAAGCCTGGCAACAGGATGATGAATTCGTCACCGCCCAATCGCGCGACCGTGTCGATATCGCGCAATTGTTCTTTCAAGCGCACGGCAATGCCCTTGAGCAACAGGTCGCCGACCGGGTGGCCGAGGCTGTCGTTGATGTGTTTGAAGCGGTCGAGATCGAGAAACAGCACCGCGCCCTGGCCGCCATTTTCCTGCTGGCTGGTCAGGGCCATTTGCAGGCGACTCTCGAACAAGGTGCGGTTGGGCAAACCGGTGAGGGGGTCGTGGTGAGCCTGGTAATCGAGCTTGGCCTGGGCATGCTTGAGGCTGGAAATATCGGCGAACACCGCGACGAAGTGAGTGATGAACTTGTCGCGATTGCGCACGGCGCTGATGGTCAGCCAGCTCGGGTACAGCTCGCCGTTCTTGCGCCGGTTGGAAATCTCGCCTTGCCAGTGGCCTTCGTCAGTCAATTGGTGCCACATCGCCGCGTAGAAAGCGCTGTCATGCAGCCCTGACGCCAGCAAGCGTGGCGTGTGGCCCAGCGCTTCACTTTCGCTGTAACCGGTGATTTCGGTGAATGCGCGATTGACGGCGCTGATGTGTTGTTGAGTATCGGTGATCAACACGCCCTCGGCGGTGCTCTCGAAAACGGTCGCGGCCTGCTGCAGTTTTTCCTGCATGAGATGGCGTTCGGTGATGTCGCGGGCGATGGTCAGCATGCAATCCTCGTCGCCGATCGGCAGCGGTCGACTGGACACTTCGCACAGGCGAATCTGCCCGTCGCTGCGACGGATGTGGCAAGTGAAGTCGCGGACAAACCCGTCGCGCTTTAGCAGATCGAGCATCTGCTTGCGTTCGTTGAGGTTGACCCAGATACCCAGGTCCAGTGTCGACCGATCCACCGACATGGCGCTGTTGAAACCGGTGATGCGGCTGAAACCTTCGTTAACCTCCAGCAGCAGGCCGTCGCTCTGGCGCGACAGCAACAGGCCGTCGGGCGACGCATGGAAAGCCTTGGCGAATTTTTCTTCAGAGGTTTGCAGTTGCTGTTGGGTTTCCTTGAGCTGGCTGATGTCGCGTACTACAACCACCAGCGCCGGTGTGGTATCGAGGTCGAAGGGCTCGGCGGAAATCAGCCCGGTGAACAGTTGGCCGTTGTTGCGGCGAAAGGGCATTTCCAGATTACGGATGCTGCCGGCCTGCAAACGCTGCAAGAGGCCCGGCCCCACCCCGGGGATGCCCCAGATATTGAGGTTGGTGGCGGTCTGGCCGATCACCTCCTCGGCCCTGAGGCCGATCTGCTCTTCGAAGGCCTCGTTAACCTCCAGCAGGCAGCCGTCGGACAGGCGCGCAATCACCAGAATGTCCGGGCATTGCTCAAACACCGAAGCGAACTTCTGCTCGGACAGCCGCAGCGCTTCTTCGGTGCGTTTGATTTCGCTGATATCGATCATCAACCCGCGCATCACCGGTTCGTGGCCATGCTCGATCAGGCTGACAATGTCGCGCACCCACAGGCAGCGGCCGTCGGCGGTGATCACGCGATAGTCGACGATGTGATCGCGGCCCTGGCGCAGCGCTTCCCTGCAATAGTTTTGCGTGCGGGTCAGGTCGGCGGGGTGAATGATGTTGTGCCAGAAACCCGGAATCAGCCAGTGAGACTGTGGATACCCGAGCAGGTCTTCAGCATGGGGCGAAACATAGCTGTAGGTGAAGTCGCTCATCCGCGCTTCCCAGGCAATCGCCGACAAGCTCTCCACCAGGCCACGGTAGTGATATTCGCTGCTGCGCAATTCCTGTTCGAGGTCGATGCGCCGGGAGATTTCCGAGCTCAGGCGACGGTTGATGCGAATCACCACGGCCAGCACCGTCATCAACAACAACAGACCGGGCAGGCCATACATCAGCAGGTCCGACCAGAACGTGCGGTGGTCGAGCACATTACCGACCCAATGTTCCTGAATGCTGCTGATTTCCGCCGGTGTCATGTCGGCCAGGACTTTATCGAGGATGCCCACCAACATTTTGTTATCGCGAGGCACGGCCATTGCCAGTTGATAACGATACGGGGTTTCGCCGCTGACGTAGAGGCCGTCGAGTTTGAGCTGGCGCAGGCTCCACACGCTCGAAGCCAGATCGCCGACCACCGCGTCCACTTCATCGGTCGCCAGGGCTTGCAGCGCCGAACTAACATTGGGCATGGCCACCAGATTCAGATCGGGATGGTGAGTGCGCAGCAGTTCGTGGGGAGCGTAGTTTTCCACTACGGCGATTTTCAGACCGTACAGGTCGTCGAGTTTGCGCGGCTGGGCCCCGCCGACATGGGCCAGAATGACGATCGGGAAGTCGAGGTACGGCCGGGTAAATGACAGGTAATTCTGGCGTTCCGGCGTGGACATGATTCCCGGCAGCAAATCGATCTTGCCTTTTTTGACCTGCTCCAGCACCACCGTCCAGCTTGCCGGTTCGATGGGCGTCAGCTTGATCGCCAAACGTTGGCGAATCACGTCGATATAGTCAGCGGCGAGACCCTGATAGCGGTTCTGGTCGTCACGAAATTCGAAAGGCGGCCACGATGCATCAACACCCAGGCGCAAGTCAGGGTGAGCCGCCAGCCAGCTGCGTTCTTCATCGGTGAGAGTCAGCGCGTCAGCCGTGGCGGTGCAGATCATCAATGACAGCAGAAAAAGCACGGGCGCCAGTCTGGGCATAACGCTCTCGTCAGGGCTTGGGATGATTGTTTCGAGTGTAGACGGGGTACGCGACGGGGAGGGCGGAGCGGGGAATTTAATCTGCCATAAAACAAAACCCCCGGCCTGGGCCGGGGGTTCTGGTATCACTCGTCGAGGAAGGAGCGCAGATGCTCGCTTCGCGTCGGGTGGCGCAGCTTGCGCAGCGCCTTGGCTTCGATCTGACGGATCCGCTCACGCGTTACGTCAAACTGTTTGCCCACCTCTTCGAGCGTGTGGTCGGTGTTCATGTCGATACCGAAACGCATGCGTAGTACCTTGGCTTCACGGGCAGTGAGGCCGGACAGCACTTCGCGAGTCGCTTCCTTCAGGCTTTCCACTGTGGCGACATCGATTGGCGACTGCATGGTCGAGTCTTCGATGAAGTCGCCCAGATGGGAGTCTTCGTCATCACCGATCGGGGTTTCCATGGAGATCGGCTCTTTGGCGATCTTCAGTACCTTGCGGATCTTGTCCTCAGGCATTTCCATGCGTTCGCCCAGCTCTTCCGGAGTCGGTTCGCGACCCATTTCCTGCAACATCTGCCGGGAAATACGGTTGAGCTTGTTGATCGTCTCGATCATGTGCACCGGGATACGGATGGTGCGCGCCTGGTCGGCGATCGAGCGAGTGATCGCCTGACGGATCCACCAGGTGGCATAAGTCGAGAACTTGTAACCACGACGGTATTCGAACTTGTCCACCGCCTTCATCAGACCGATGTTGCCTTCCTGGATCAGATCGAGGAATTGCAGGCCGCGGTTGGTGTACTTCTTGGCGATCGAGATCACCAGACGCAGGTTGGCTTCAACCATCTCTTTCTTCGCGCGGCGGGCCTTGGCCTCCCCGATCGACATGCGACGGTTGATGTCCTTGATTTCTGCGATGGTCAGGCCGGTCTCGGTTTCCAGCGCAATCAGCTTCTGCTGGCAACGGATGATGTCCGGCTGCACGCGACCGATGGCTTCGGCGTACTTGCTCTTGCCTTTGGCCAGGGCGTCGGACCAGCTTTCGTCGACTTCGTTGCCCGGGAACTGACGCAGGAAATCGGCGCGTGGCATACGTGCATCACGTACGCACAGCTGCATGATCGCGCGCTCTTGCTGACGCAGACGATCCAGGGCACTGCGCACACGCTCGACCAAGGCTTCGAATTGCTTCGGCACCAGTTTGATCGGCATGAACAGCTCGGCCAGGGCCAGCAACTCGGCAACCGCTGCCTTGTTGTGACGACCGTGCTTTTTCAGGGCCTTGCGGGTGATTTCCATCTGGTCCGCCACGGCGCCGAAGCGCTGTGCAGCGATGACCGGGTCCGGACCGCTTTCGGCTTCTTCTTCGTCGTCGGAAGATTCGGCATCATCGTCATCGGTATCGTCGTCGGCCTTCACGGCTTTCGGGTCAACCGGCGGCGGCACTTCTGCCGCAGGCGGCGCGATGCCGTCGTCCGGGTCGATATAACCGCTCAGGACGTCGGACAGGCGACCACCTTCGGTGGTGACGCGGGTGTACTCGGAGAGAATGTGGTCAACCGTGCCAGGGAAGTGCGCAATTGCGCTCATCACTTCACGAATGCCTTCTTCGATCCGCTTGGCGATTTCGATTTCGCCTTCACGGGTCAGAAGCTCGACCGTACCCATTTCACGCATGTACATGCGCACCGGGTCAGTGGTGCGACCGATATCGGTCTCCACCGCCGCCAACGCAGCGGCTGCTTCTTCCGCAGCGGCCTCGTCGGTATCGGCGTCGGCCAACATAAGGGCGTCCGCATCCGGAGCACTCTCGTGTACGGGGATCCCCATGTCGTTAATCATGCGGATGATGTCTTCCACCTGCTCCGGATCTGAAATATCCTCGGGCAGGTGGTCGTTGACCTCGGCGTAAGTCAGATACTTCTGCTCACGACCCAGTTTGATCAACTCAATAATACGAGACTGCTGTTGCGCTTTTCCGGACATAACACCCTATCCACTGAAGGTCTTGGCGGGCAAAAAACAAGCCGAGGATTATACCTGAGCTATGACCTCACGCGCCAGTTGAGGTCGGGTTTGATGCGGAAACATTGCGACTTAAAAGGTCGCGCAGTTGATTTTTCTCTTCGACGCTCAGTTCGCTTTGCCGCGCTTTCCTGAGTAACTGTTCGAGATTTCGCTCGCGTTGGCGGGCGGACAAGCTAGTAATGGTGTCGAAAAACTGTTGTTCAAGGTTATCTCCGTCAATCAGCCATTCCTTTTCTGCCAGCGCCTTGAGTAAGCGACCCTGTTCAGTACCGTGCCATCGCGCGATCAGCTGAAATGAGTTTAGCTTGGGATTCTTCTGTACGGCTTCGAGCAGCGCCACAAGCAGCTGGGCGTTGGTCTGATTTTCATCGGCAATGTGCCCGGCGTCTTCGACGCGCTTGGCCAGTTGCGGATGATGGAGCAATGTTCGCAGTGCCGTCAGGGTTGGCGATTCAACGCCAATCGGCGTGCGCGGGCGCTGCTGTTCGCGATCGCCACCACGCTTGCCGTTCTTGTCCCACGGTTTCTTGTCCCACTTCTTGCCGCCGGCGCCGGGTTTCTTCGGCGTCCATTCCTGCTGCGGCGCATACATGTCCTGCGCCTGCGGCTGATGGTAGTCGCTGTAGTCCGGCATGGCGTCATAATCGAAGCCCGGATCGTAGGCGGGCGGTGCTTCCTGCGGCGCACTCTGAACCAATTGGCTGACGGTTTCGCTGCTCAGGCCAGTGATTTCGGTCAGGCGCTGACGCATGAGAATACGCAGGTTTGCGCCCGGCACCTTGTCGATCAATGGTGCGGCGAGGGTGGCCATGTGCGCCTTGCCCTCAAGAGAGCGCGGGTCGGATTCTTCGGTCAGTTGCTGGAAAAAATAATCGGCCAGCGGCTGCGCGTGCTGATTGATGCGCGCCTTGAATGCGTCGGTGCCTTCCGCGCGAACCAGGGTGTCCGGGTCTTCGCCTTCGGGCAAAAACAGGAACCGCGCGCGACGACCGTCCTGCAGGCACGGCAGGGTCGCTTCCAGTGCACGCCAGGCTGCGTTGCGGCCGGCCTGGTCGCCGTCGAAGCAGAACAACACGTTCGGGACGACGCGGAACAAGCGCTTGAGGTGTTCTTCGCTGGTCGCGGTACCCAGCGTGGCGACGGCATTGCGCAAGCCTTGCTGGGCGAGGGCTATGACGTCCATGTAACCCTCGACGACGATGATTTCGTCGAGGTTGCGATTGTTCTTGCGTGCTTCATAAAGGCCGTAGAGTTCCTGGCCTTTATGGAATACCGGGGTTTCCGGTGAGTTCAGGTACTTGGGCTTGTCGTCGCCCAGTACGCGACCGCCGAAGGCGATGATCCGTCCACGGGTATCGCGAATCGGGAACATCACGCGATCGCGGAAGCGGTCATAGCGTTTGCCGGTTTCGGCGTTCTCGATCAGCAGGCCAGCTTCGATCATGGCCTTCTGTTGCAACGTGTCGCTGCTCAGATGCTTGAGCAGGTTGTCCCAGCCCGGCGGCGCAAAACCGAGGCCGAAATCCCGAGCGATCTCGCCCGTCAGCCCGCGCCCCTTGAGGTAATCCACCGCAGCCTTGCGCGACGGATGACTCTTGAGTGCCTGTCGGTAAAAATCAGCGGCGGCGGTCAGCAGCGGGTACAGCGGCGAATCGGTCGGCTGGCGCGGCTTGCGCTCGCGACCGCTTTCTTCGCGGGGGATTTCCATGCCGGCGGCTTTGGCCAGATCTTCGACGGCCTGGGGGAAGTCCAGGTTGTCGTGATCCATGAGAAAGCCGAGGGCGTTGCCGCCGGCGCCGCAACCGAAGCAGTAATAGAACTGTTTGTCGGGGCTGACGCTGAATGACGGGGTTTTCTCTTTATGGAACGGGCAGCAGGCGGTGTAGTTCTTGCCGGCCTTCTTCAATTGCACGCGCGAGCTGACCACGTCGACGATGTCGGTGCGGTTCAGCAGGTCGTCAATGAAGCTCTGGGGAATCAGCCCGGCCATGGCGTTCTCGTCGTCTGCGCTGCAATAAATCCGTTGCGACAGGCCGTCGGACGCGGGCCATTGCTGGAAACGCACAAAAAGTGCGGCTCGACCGGTGTCGTCTGCGTAATCGCTGTCGGGAAGTGTATCTGCCGAAAATCCACTGACGTTAGTACCTATCAGTCTTCGACTATGTGAAAGTGTTGCGCTGAATCCGCTGACGGCCGATTGTCGACCTCGGATAGCTCAATAAAGCGGGCACGCATGCAGGTGCCTTGGGCTGATCGTCGTAAGAGGAATCAGTGGGTGTGCTCGTCAGTAGCCTTGAAAGGCTCGTCAGAAAAGACGTGCACCGCTGGCAAAAGAGCCAGGCCTGACGCGGTGAAGCAGATTTGTCTCGGTCGCATCGGCGGCGTCGACGGTGAAGCATCAAGCGTTTTACGCAAATGCCATTAGCCCGGCTGAGGGCCGGGCTTAGGCAAGAAGCTTGCTACGAACGTCTGTGGATTAGTACAGACGAACGGCGCGGCGCTGTTCGCGCTGAACTTTCTTGGCGTGACGCTTAACAGCGGCTGCTGCCTTGCGCTTACGCTCAGAAGTTGGCTTCTCGTAAAATTCGCGGCTACGAACTTCAGCCAGTACACCGGCTTTTTCGCAGGAGCGCTTGAAACGACGCAGAGCTACGTCGAAGGGTTCGTTCTCTTTTACTTTGACGGCTGGCATCCAGAGCTACCTTCATTCATTACCGGGGTCAACATCCTCGCGGCAAAAGAGCACTTGAAGACGTCGGTTTTTAAGGGTTGCGGATGTTAACCCCTCATCGCTCGGAATGCAAAGCCTCTGATCGAAAACCGCTGGTCGGGGCATCACGTGGCGACTATTATGCGCGCCTTCGAATTCAGCCTAAACAAGGCGCAAACCCATGCTAGTACTGGGATTAGAAACCTCCTGCGACGAAACCGGCGTCGCATTGTATGACAGTGAACGCGGTCTGCTGGCCGACGCGCTGTTCAGTCAGATCGACCTGCACCGTGTCTATGGCGGTGTGGTGCCGGAGCTGGCCTCGCGTGACCACGTCAAACGCATGCTGCCCTTGATCCGTCAGGTGTTGGCCGAGGCCGACTGTGTGCCGACCGAGATCGACGCAATCGCCTACACCGCAGGTCCTGGCCTGGTCGGCGCGCTGCTGGTCGGTGCATCCTGCGCGCAGGCGCTGGCGTTTGCCTGGGGCATTCCGGCGCTTGGCGTGCACCACATGGAAGGCCACTTGCTGGCGCCGATGCTGGAACCGAAACCGCCGGAATTCCCGTTCGTCGCTTTGTTGGTTTCCGGTGGTCATACCCAGTTGGTTCAGGTCGACGGCATTGGCCAATACAGCCTGCTCGGCGAGACGCTCGACGATGCGGCCGGCGAAGCTTTCGACAAAACCGCGAAGATGATGGGCCTCAATTACCCCGGCGGGCCGGAAATCGCCAAGCTGGCCGAGAAGGGCGTCGCAGGACGTTTCACCTTTCCGCGTCCGATGTGTGATCGCCCGGGTCTGGACTTCAGTTTCAGCGGCCTGAAAACCTTCGCCCTCAATACCTGGCAGCAATGCGTCAGCGCCGGGGACGACGGCGAGCAAGCCCGTTGCGACATCGCGCTGGCGTTCCAGCAGGCCGTGGTGGAGACTTTGACCATCAAGTGCAAGCGCGCCCTGAAACAGGCGGGCATGAAGCGACTGGTGATTGCCGGCGGCGTCAGCGCCAACAAGGCGTTGCGGGTTTCGCTGGAAAAAATGCTCGGCGATATGAAGGGTGATGTGTTCTATGCGCGCCCGGAGTTCTGCACCGACAATGGCGCGATGATCGCATTTGCCGGTTGCCAGCGCCTGAAGGCCGGCCAGCAGGAAAGTCTGGCAATCACCGTGCAGGCACGCTGGCCAATGGAGCAGTTGTCGGCGCTGTAATGAGCGACGCTCATGGACGGCAGTCAGAAATGCCGTTCGCGCCCGGCAAACAGGTCGCGTAGATTGCCGCGATGGCGCCAGACAATCAGCAAGGTCAGCGCGCTCATTGGCAGCAAGGCTTCCGGCTCCTGCCAGGCCAGCAATGGCAGGGTCAGTGGCGTGGCAATCAGCGCCGCCAGCGAGCTGGTGCGGGTCAGGTAAAACGTCAGTAGCCAGGCACATACTGCCAGCAGCGCGGCGGGTGGATACAGGCCGAGCAGCATGCCTGCGGCAGTGGCAACGCCTTTGCCGCCGCGAAAGCGAAAGTACAAAGGGAACAGGTGACCGATCACGGCGCACACGCCGATCCAGGCCTGATCCTGCACTGAAAGGCCCGCGCCCGAGGCGATCAGCACCGGCAGCAGGCCTTTGCACAGATCACCGAGCAGGGTCAGGATCGCCAGTTTGCGACCGGCCAGGCGCAGCATGTTGGTGGCGCCGGCATTACCCGAGCCACTCATTCGCGGATCCGGATTTCCGGTCAGGCGGCTGAGCAAAATGGCAAAGGACAGCGAGCCGAGCAGGTAGGCGAGAATCGCCAGTAACCAAAACATGCTAACTATTCCGGGCGAGGACGCCCTGATTCTAACGGCGCATCGCGCCCTTGTCGTGCAGCGGAGAGAAGTGCTTGGACAGAGTGTTTATCGAGGGCCTGGAAGTCGACACCGTGATCGGTGCCTACGACTGGGAGCGCGGCATCCGTCAGTGCCTGCGTCTTGATCTGAGCTTCGCCTGGGACAATCGCCCGGCCGCCGCCGGTGACGACCTGACCCTGGCGCTCGATTACGCCAGTGTTTCCACGCGCATTCAGGCCTTCGCCGAGCAGGCGCAGTTCCAGCTGGTCGAAACCTTCGCCGAGCGTCTGGTTGAAGTGCTCATGGCCGAATTCAAGATCACTTGGGTGCGACTGAAACTGACCAAGCCGGGCGCCGTTCCAGCGGCCAAGGGTGGTGTGGGTGTGGAGATCGAGCGCGGATGTCGCTGACTCAGGTCTACCTCGGGCTCGGTAGCAATATCGAGCGCGAAACCCATTTGCGCGCCGGTCTCGATGCGCTGGCCACGTTCCTGGTGGATATCCGTTGTTCGGCGGTGTTCGAGAGCCAACCGGTGGGCATCAAGAGCGGGCCGTTCTTCAATTTCGTGGTCTCGGCCTACACCGATCTGCCGTTGATGGAGCTTGACCGCCGCTTGAAATTCATCGAGGCGGACAACGGTCGTTATGCCCCGGATCGCAAAGGTCTGCCGCTGGATATCGACGTGCTGCTGTATGGCGATCTGGTGGGTAATTTCGATGGATTGATGCTGCCGCGTGCTGAAATCCTGAAAAATGCCTTTGTGCTGTGGCCGCTGTCGTTGATTGCGCCGGATCGGGTGCATCCGGGGGTGGGCAAGAGCTTTGCGATGTTGTGGGCTGAAGCGCAGATTGATCAGGTGTTGGCGCCGGTTGCGTTCGAATGGCGGGGGGAGCAGCTCACGCCTTCGGATTTGCGGTGATATCAAATGCGCTTTCGCGAGCAGGCTCGCTCCCACATTGGATCGAGGTCTCATGTGGGAGCGAGCCTGCTCGCGAAGTTTTTTATCAGGCTGTCGCCGCCTCTTTGTAGGCTTTCAACGCCTTCAGTCGTTCCCGCTTCAGCGCTTCGCCCAGTTCCGGCCCCTTGAATCCCTGCTCCAGCAACGGCTGCACCGCCACCGCTCGCGCAGCCTTCGCCGCTCCGCGCAAATAATCCGCCTGTGGATAACTGCGCTGCTCCAGGCCCTTGCGGCCACGGGCGTCCATCTCGCACGCGGCGATAAACTCTTCGAATCGCTGCGGCCGGCGATAAATATCGAAACTCTGCAGCAACTCCAGCAGCGTCGAGGCTTTCAGCTCCAGCGCCCGGTGCCCATGGGTGTGGTACTGGCCGGCCAGCAGCGCCAGTTCCTGACAGTCCTTGGGGACCTTGAAGCGCTCGTTGACCGCTTTGATCAGCTTCAGCCCGGTGTGCTCATGGGCGATATGCCTGGGCCACTCATCTTCCGGCGTCAGGCCTTTGCCCAAGTCATGCAGCAGGCAGGCCCAGCGCACTGTCAGTGGTTGTTTGTGCTGGGCTGATTGCTCCAGCACGCTCAGGGTGTGCAGGCCTGTGTCAATTTCCGGGTGATGGGTCTCTGGCTGCGGCACGCCGAACAAGGCTTCGACTTCCGGCAATAGCTCTTTGAGTGCGCCACAGTCGCGCAAGACCTGGATGAACACCTGTGGATGATCTTCCATCAGTGCCCGGGAAATCTCCTTCCAGCTACGTTCGGCAGTCAGCGCCTGCAATTCGCCGGACTCACTGAGCTGGCGCATCAAGTCCATGGTTTCATCGGCGACCGTAAAGCCCAATCCTGCGTAGCGCGCAGCAAAACGGGCAACACGCAGGACACGGAGCGGATCTTCGGCGAATGCCGGGGATACATGGCGCAGGATTCGCGCTTCAAGATCGCGCTGGCCATGGTACGGATCGGTCAGGTTGAGCTGATCGTCCTCCGCCATCGCGTTGATCGTCAGGTCGCGGCGAATCAGGTCTTCTTCAAGCGTCACTTCGGGACTTGCGTAGAAGGTGAAGCCGCCGTAACCCCGGCCACTCTTGCGTTCCGTACGGGCGAGGGCATATTCCTCTCCGGTTTTCGGGTGCAGAAACACCGGAAAATCGGCGCCAACCGGGCGGAATCCCTTGGCGAGCATTTCTTCAGTGGTCGCACCGACCACGACCCGGTCGACATCAGTGACCGGCAACCCTAACAGGCGATCACGTACCGCGCCGCCAACCTTGTAAACCTGCATAAAAAACCTCCGTCAGTCCGACAGGATAACCCTTGCGTCAGACTTTCGGAGGCCGGAACCGGATCAAAGATGAATCACGGCCAGATCGAGCCGGCCGTAATCGCCTTCGCTGTGTTCACTGCGTGGCGGCACGTGATGGGTTTTCATGATCTGGTCGCCTTGCAGGGTTTCCAGATGAATGTCGAAGCCCCAGAGCCGGTGCAGGTGCTTGAGGACTTCCTCGGTGGAGTCGCCCAAGGGTTTGCGGTCGTGCTGCTGATGGCGCAGGGTCAGCGAGCGATCACCGCGCCGATCGATGCTGTAGATCTGCACGTTCGGCTCACGATTGCCGAGGTTGTATTGCGCAGCCAGGGTTTCACGGATGATGCGGTAGCCGCCCTCATCATGAATGGCCGGCACCAGCAAGTCGTCTTTCTGGTCGTCATCGAGAATGCTGAACAGCTTTAGATCACGGATCACCTTGGGCGACAGGTACTGCAGGATGAAGCTCTCATCCTTGAAACTGCTCATGGCGAACTTGATGGTCGACAGCCAGTCGGAACCGGCGATGTCCGGGAACCAGCGGCGATCCTCTTCGGTAGGCTCTTCGCACATGCGCCGAATGTCGCGGTACATGGCGAAACCCAATGCATAGGGGTTGATGCCGCTGTAGTACGGACTGTCAAAGCCAGGCTGAAACACCACGCTGGTGTGCGAGGTGAGGAATTCCATCATGAAGCCGTCGGTCACCAGGCCTTCGTCATACAGGTCATTCATCAGCGTGTAATGCCAGAACGTTGCCCAGCCTTCGTTCATGACTTGGGTCTGGCGCTGCGGATAGAAATACTGGGCGATCTTGCGCACGATCCGTACGATCTCTCGCTGCCAGGGTTCCAGCAGCGGCGCGTGTTTCTCGATGAAATAGAGGATGTTTTCCTGCGGTTCGGCCGGGAAGCGGGCGTTGTCCTTGTCGCTGTATTTGTCCGCGCCTTTGGGAATGGTGCGCCACAGATCATTGATCTGCTTCTGCATGTGCTCTTCGCGATCCTTCTGCCGCCGGCGCTCTTCTTCGGCGGAAATCGGATACGGGCGCTTGTAGCGGTCGACACCGTAATTCATCAGGGCATGGCAGGAATCGAGCAGGTCTTCCACGGCATCGATGCCGTGGCGCTCTTCGCACTGCATGATGTACTGCTTGGCGAACACCAGGTAATCGATGATCGAACTGGCGTCAGTCCAGGTACGGAACAGGTAGTTGCCCTTGAAGAAGCTGTTGTGGCCATAGCAGGCATGGGCCACCACCAGCGCCTGCATGCAGATGGTGTTTTCTTCCATCAGATAGGCGATGCACGGGTCGGAGTTGATCACGATCTCGTAAGCCAGGCCCATTTGTCCGCGACTGTAGGATTTTTCGGTACTGAGGAAGTGTTTGCCGTAGGACCAGTGGTGATAGCCCAGCGGCATGCCCACTGAGGCATAGGCGTCCATCATCTGCTCGGCGGTAATCACTTCAATCTGGTTGGGATAGGTATCCAGCGCGTAGCGGGCCGCGATCCGGGCGATTTCGCGGTCGTAGGTCTGGATCAGCTCGAATGTCCATTCGGAGCCGGTGGATATGGGTTGGCGCTTCTGCTCTTTGGCGGTCATGTCACTAACCTGCGCTGGAAGAGTTCACGGAAGACCGGATAGATATCTCCGGCCGAGACCAGTTGCTGCTGGGCAAAGGTGTCAGAGAAGGCTTCGGCGATGCGTTCGTATTCGTACCACAGGGCCTGATGTTCGCGCGGGGTGATCTCCACGTAAGTGTAGTACTGCACAAACGGCATGATCTGATTGATCAGGATGTCGCGGCAGATCGGCGAATCGTCGTTCCAGTTGTCGCCGTCGGAGGCCTGAGCGGCGTAGATGTTCCACTCGTTGCTCGGATAGCGCTCGGCCATGATTTCCTGCATCAGCTTCAGGGCGCTGGAAACAATGGTGCCGCCGGTCTCACGAGAATAGAAAAACTCCTCCTCGTCCACCTCTCGGGCGCTGGTGTGGTGACGGATGAACACCACGTCGATCTTGTCGTAGTTACGTTTGAGAAACAGGTAAAGCAGGATGAAAAAGCGCTTGGCGATGTCCTTGGTGGCCTGCGTCATAGAACCGGACACGTCCATCAAGCAGAACATCACTGCTTTGGAGCTGGGGTTGGGTTGCTTGACCAACAGGTTGTATTTCAAGTCGAAGGTGTCGAGGAACGGCACGCGGTGAATGCGCGCGCTGAGTTTCTCGATTTCAGCTTCGAGTTCCTGAATATCGCCGAAGTTGTCCGGTTCTTCGCGCTTGAGCCGTGCCAGCTCTTCCTTGGCTTCGCGCAATTTCGCGCGGCTGCTGCCAGACAGGGCGATACGACGCGCATGAGCCGAGCGCAACGTGCGGATGATATTGATGCGTGAAGGGTTACCTTCATTGCTGATCCCGGCGCGGACGGTTTTGAACGTGTCGGTGCCGGTCAGGTTGCGTTTGACCAGGTTCGGCAGTTCCAGATCTTCGAACATGAATTCGAGAAACTCTTCCTGCGTGATCTGGAAGACGAACTCGTCCATGCCTTCGCCGGAGTTGCCGGCCTTGCCCGGACCGCGTCCGCCACCGCCTCCCGGTGGACGGGCGATATGTTCACCGGCCGTGAACTCTTTGTTGCCGGGATGCACCACGGTCTGTTTGCCGCCGCGTCCGTGATGAAGCACCGGTTCGTCGATGTCGCGACCGGGAATGCTGATCTGCTCACCGTGCTCCATATCGGTAATGGAGCGGCGACTGACTGCCTCTTCGACAGCCTTTTTGATGTGGTCACGGTAACGCCGCAGAAAACGCTGACGGTTTACCGTGCTCTTGTTCTTGCCATTGAGGCGTCGGTCGATCACATAGCTCATAAGGCCCCTCCGGGGAGCTTCAAGTTTTGAGCTGCAAGCTGCAAGTGGAAGCGAATGCCCGTGTTTCAGGGGGCACACGCTTTGTTCTTGCAGCTTGTGGCTTATAGCTTGCAGCTGCCTCACTGCGACTTGCGGACCCGCAGGTACCATTCGGACAGCAGGCGTACCTGTTTATCGGTGTAGCCACGTTCAACCATTCGCGTAACGAAGTCGTTGTGTTTCTGCTGATCCTCCTTGCTGGCCTTGGCGTTGAAGCTGATGACGGGCAGCAGGTCTTCGGTGTTGGAGAACATTTTCTTCTCGATGACCACCCGCAGTTTTTCGTAGCTGAGCCAGGTCGGGTTCTTGCCGTTGTTGTTGGCCCGGGCGCGCAGGACGAAGTTGACGATCTCGTTGCGGAAATCCTTCGGATTACTGATGCCGGCCGGTTTCTCGATTTTTTCCAGCTCTTCGTTCAGGGCCACGCGGTTGAGGATCTCGCCGGTTTCCGGGTCGCGATACTCCTGATCCTGAATCCAGAAATCCGCGTACAGCACGTAGCGATCGAAGATGTTCTGACCGTATTCGCTGTAGGACTCCAGATAAGCAGTCTGGATTTCCTTGCCGATGAACTCGATGTAGCGCGGCGCCAGGTATTCCTTCAGATAGCGCAGGTAGCGTTCGCGGGTTTCGGCCTGGAACTGTTCCTGTTCGATCTGCTGCTCCAGCACATAGAGCAGGTGCACCGGGTTGGCGGCGATTTCATGCGGGTCGAAGTTGAATACCTTGGAGAGAATCTTGAAGGCGAAGCGGGTCGACAGGCCGTTCATGCCTTCGTCGACACCGGCCGAATCGCGGTACTCCTGAATCGACTTGGCCTTCGGATCGGTGTCCTTGAGGTTTTCGCCGTCGTAGACGCGCATCTTCGAATAGATGTTGGAGTTTTCCGGCTCCTTGAGGCGCGACAACACGGTGAACTGCGCGAGCATTTTCAGGGTGTCCGGTGCGCAGTGCGCCTTGGACAGGGAGCTGTTGAAAAGCAGTTTGTCGTAGATCTTCACTTCGTCGCTGACGCGCAGGCAGTACGGCACTTTGACGATGTAGATCCGGTCGATGAACGCCTCGTTGTTCTTGTTGTTGCGGAAGGTGTGCCACTCCGATTCATTGGAGTGAGCCAGCAGGATGCCGGTAAACGGAATCGCGCCGAGGCCTTCGGTACTGTTGTAGTTGCCCTCTTGGGTAGCAGTCAGCAATGGGTGCAGCACCTTGATCGGCGCCTTGAACATCTCGACGAACTCCATCAGGCCCTGGTTGGCCCGGCACAGCGCACCGGAGTAGCTATAGGCGTCAGCGTCGTTCTGTGGGAATTCTTCGAGTTTGCGGATATCGACCTTGCCGACCAGCGCCGAGATGTCCTGGTTGTTCTCGTCACCGGGTTCGGTCTTGGCCACGGCAATCTGATTGAGGATCGATGGGTACAGCTTGACCACGCGGAACTGGCTGATGTCGCCGCCGAATTCGGCCAGGCGCTTGGTCGCCCAGGGCGACATGATGGTGTTCAGGTAGCGCCGTGGAATGCCGAAATCTTCCTCGAGGATCGCGCCATCTTCGGTGGCGTTGAACAGACCCAGAGGCGACTCGAAGACCGGCGAGCCCTTGATGGCATAAAAGGGCACTTTCTCCATCAGCTGTTTCAGCTTCTCGGCCAGGGACGATTTACCGCCACCGACGGGGCCGAGCAGATAAAGAATCTGTTTCTTTTCTTCCAGGCCTTGGGCGGCGTGGCGGAAATACGAGACGATCTGGTCGATGCATTCTTCCATCCCGTGGAAGTCTTCAAAGGCCGGATAGCGGCGGATCACCTTGTTGGAGAAGATGCGCGACAGCCTCGAATTGGTCGAAGTGTCGAGCAGTTCCGGTTCGCCGATCGCCATCAACAGACGTTCGGCGGCGGAAACGTAGGCGCTGCGATCGTTTTTGCACAGCTCCAGGTACTCCTGCAGAGAGAGTTCTTCCTGGCGTGTGGATTCGAAGCGTTGTTGGAAGTGGCTAAAGATACTCATGACGTCACCTCGCTCGATACGTGGAGCCGACGCCGGATCACTCAGTCGATGCTGGCAGCAGTCGCTGTGGCAGCTGCTGTTTACCCCCCAGAATTCTCCCACGGTCGACAAACCGCGAAAGCTACTCCCGATGACCCGCGCGCCGGTGTACCGGCTCTCCCCTGTTTTGGATGGCCTGCGCTTAAGGATAGTTGGGAATTCGAGAGGTAAAGGCGAGATACGTAATTAGTTGTGGCAGACCGTTCGTCTGCCGCGCGCAGGCCCACGGCAGCCGGGGCCTGCGCTGCGCAAAAAAATTATTCGGCGGTGCCTTGCGCGGTTTCCGACGGATAAGTCGTACGCCACAGCTCAAAGCCGCCGTCCATGCTGTAAACGTCGGAGAAGCCTTGGCTGACCAGATAGGCGGCTGCGCCCTGGCTGGAATTGCCGTGGTAGCAGACCACGACGGTCGGTGCATCGAGGTCGGCGCCTTGAATGAAAGCGTGCAGGGAATGGTTGTCGAGATGTTTGGAGCCGCTGATGTGCAGCGCGGCAAAGGTCGCCGGATCGCGTACGTCGACTACGACTGCGCCCTGTTCACGCAGGGCCTGCGCCTGTTCCGGGGGGATTCGTTTGAATTCGGTCATGACAAAGTACCTGTTGCTCTACTGAAGGCGCAGTCTAACGCGAGGCGTTGACGGGCGAATCGTTAGGGGTGAGTGGGGCGACTGATGGCGCAAGTCCGCCGTGCTCGTCGCATTTGCATGACAGGCGTTCGCCGCTGTCGACGTTCATAAGCGTCAGACTGCCGCCCCATACGCATCCGGTGTCCAGCGCGGAAATGCCCGGCTCGTGGATATTGCCCTCGAGCGCCGCCCAGTGACCGAAGATGATGCGCAGGCCTTTGGTCTTGCGCTCCTTGTGCTGAAACCACGGCTTGTAGCCGGGTGGGGCGCTGTCGAGGCCTTCCTTGCTTTTGAGGTCGAGCTTGCCCTCGGCGGTGCAAAAGCGCATGCGTGTGAAGTAATTGGTGATCACTCGCAGACGATCAATGCCTTTGAGGTCGTTGTCCCATTTTGCCGGCTCGTTGCCGTACATACCGTCAAGGTAGGCGGGGAATACGTTGTCGTCACGCAGGGCGGTCTCGACTTCGGCGGCGCACTTCAACGCACGGCGCAGCGACCACTGCGGCGGGATGCCGGCATGGACCATCGCAACATCGCGTGTTTCATCGTAATGCATCAGCTTCTGCTGGCGCAGCCATTCCATCAGCTGCGGCCCATCGGGGGCCTCGATGATTTCGCGCAGTGTGTCGCTTTTCTTCAAACGCTCGATCTTCTTCGCGGCGGCCAGCAGGTGCAGGTCGTGATTGCCGAGCACGCAGACCAGCGACTCACGCATGCCAAAGAGAAAACGCAGGGTTTCCAGCGACTGCGGGCCACGGTTGACCAGATCGCCGACCAGCCACAGCCGGTCAAGCGCCGGGTCGAAGGCAACTTGTTTGAGCAGGCACTTGAGCGGTTCGAGGCAGCCTTGCAGGTCACCGACGGCATACGTCGTCATCAGTGCAGGGCTCCGGGCACGGCGAGGCGAAACGGTTCAATGATTGCATCGAAATGTTTGCCGTCGTCGGCGAGCATTTGATAAGTGCCCTGCATGGTGCCGACCTTGGTGGTCATCACTGTGCCGCTGGTGTAGACATGGCTCTTGCCTACATCGATCGACGGTTGCTGGCCGACGACGCCTTCACCGCGCACGTGTTCGACATGGCCGTCACCATCGGTGATCACCCAGTGCCGGGACAGAAGCTTGGCCGCAACCTTGCCGTTGTTCTGTACGGTGATGGTGTACGCGAAGGCGAAACGGTCGTGTTCGGGTTGCGATTGGTCTGGCAGATAGCGGGTGACGACGCTGACATCGACCTGATAACGGGAATCGGACATGCAAGAAGGCCTTAATGAAGCGGAACGCGGGGCGTAGCTGATGGGGAATCAGTCTAGGCAAGTATCGGGCAGTAAACCAGAGTGGTGTGCTGCCCGATAGCGTTCATCGCGAGTCAGTCGGCGGCAGGAGTGGCCGGGACCTGTATCGCGAGCTGGTCGGCCAGACGCACGAATGCAGCCAGATCCAGCTGCTCGGGACGCAGGCTGCCATCGACGCCGGCGGCTTCGATTTCGGCATTGCTGAGCAATTGCTTGAGGGTGTTGCGCAAGGTTTTACGGCGCTGATTGAAGGCTTCGCGCACCACGCGCTCCAGCAACTTGTGATCTTTGGCCGGGTGCGGCAGTACCGCGTGGGGCACCAGACGAACGATCGCCGAGTCGACTTTCGGCGGCGGGTTGAATGCGCCCGGGCCGACGTTGAACAGATGTTCCACGCGGCAATGGTACTGGACCATGATCGACAGACGACCCCAGTCACCGCCACCCGGGCCTGCGGCCAAGCGCTCGACCACTTCTTTCTGCAGCATGAAGTGCATGTCGCGAATGATGCCGGCGTTGTTCAACAGGTGAAAAATCAACGGCGTGGAGATGTTGTACGGCAGGTTGCCGACCACCCGCAGGCTGTTTGGCGCGGCGTTCAGTGTATTGAAGTCGAACTTCAGCGCATCGCCCTGATGCAGGTTGAAATTACTCATGCCGGCAAACTGCTGGTTGAGGATCGGGATCAGATCCTTGTCCAGCTCCACTACGTCGAGTTGCGCGCCGGAGCCCAGCAAACCTTGGGTCAGCGCACCCTGACCGGGGCCGATTTCCAGCAGGCGATCGTCAGGCTTGGCATGGATGGAGCGCAGGATGCGGTCGATAACGCCGGCATCGTGCAGGAAGTTCTGACCAAAGCGTTTGCGCGCCTTGTGTTGATATTGCTCGTTCATAAACGGGTCTCGGCCATCTGGTAGGCGGTTTCCAGGGCGACTTGCAGGCTGCCGGTATCGATCCTGCCGCTGCCGGCCAGATCCAGGGCGGTGCCATGGTCGACCGAGGTGCGGATGATCGGCAGGCCCAGCGTCACGTTGACGGCAGCGCCGAAGCCTTTGTACTTGAGCACGGGCAAGCCCTGGTCGTGGTACATCGCCAGCACTGCGTCGCAGTGCTCCAGATATTTGGGGGTAAACAGAGTGTCGGCAGGCAGCGGGCCACGAAGGTCCATGCCCTCGCCGCGCAGGCGCTCTAATGTCGGTTCGATGATGTCGATTTCTTCATGGCCCAGGTGGCCGCCTTCACCGGCATGCGGGTTGAGACCGCAGACCAGGATGCGGGGCCGGGCGATGCCGAATTTGTCTTGCAGGTCGGCGTGCAGGATTCGCGTGACCCGCTCCAGCCGCTCCGGGGTGATCGCGTCGGCAATCTCGCGCAGGGGCAGGTGGGTGGTGACCAGCGCCACGCGCAAACCGCGAGTGGCCAGCATCATCACTACTTGCGCGGTGTGCGTCAGGTCGGCGAGAAATTCAGTGTGTCCAGAGAACGCGATGCCCGACTCGTTGATCACACCTTTGTGCACCGGCGCGGTGATCATCCCTGCGAAATCACCGTTCAGGCATCCGTTGCCGGCGCGGGTCAGGGTTTCGAGGACGAATGCAGCGTTGGCCTTGTCCAGTTGCCCGGCGATTACCGGTGCGCTGAGCGGCGTGTCCCAGACGTACAGGCTGTTGGCCGGTGCTGGAACATCTGGCCACTGCCCCGGCGCGACATCCAGCAGACTGACGGCCAGCCCCAGCTGCGCGGCCCGCTCAAGGAGTAGGTCGCGGCTGGTGATGGCAATCAGGGGATGTGGCTGGGCTTGCGAGGCGAGCAGCAGGCACAGGTCGGGACCGATGCCGGCCGGTTCGCCGGGTGTCAGCGCGAAACGCTTGGGTTTCACTGCGCTGCCTGGTCTGCACCAGGGAGTTTGATCTCTACGTATGCTTCGTCACGGATCTGACGCAGCCAGGTTTGCAGCTCTTCATCGTATTTGCGGTTACGCAGTACAGTCATTGCTTGCTGCTCACGGGCCTGTTCGGTGCCGTCAGTGGCGCGACGGCCAAGGACTTCCAGCACGTGCCAGCCGTATTGGGTCTGGAATGGCTTGGACAGCTGACCTTGTGGGGTCGAAGCCATCACTTCGCGGAATTCCGGTACCAGCACGTTCGGGTCGATCCAGTTCAGGTCGCCGCCGTTGAGGGCGGAACCCGGATCTTCCGAGTAGTTTTTCGCCAGCTCGGCAAAGTCTTCGCCGGCGGTGATGCGGTCATACAACGATTGCACCAGTGCCTTGGTCTTGGCTTCGTCGCGGATCGGGCTCGGCTTGACCAGGATGTGGCGGACATGCACTTCGTCGCGCATCTGCGCTTCGCCGCCACGTTTGCCCAGCAGCTTCAGAATGATGAAGCCGCCCGGCGTGCGCGCAGGCTGAGTGATGTCGCCAACCGCCATGCTGCTCAGCTCACGATCGAACGGAGGTGGCAGTTGTGCGGCTTTACGCCAGCCCATCTCGCCGCCTTCCAGCGCGTTGTCGCTACCGGATTTGGCCACGGCCATCTGACCGAAGTCGGCGCCTTGCTTGAGCTGCTGGTATACATCCATCGCCTGACGATAAGCGCTCTGAATGGCTTCAGAGTTGGCGCTTTCCGGGGTCGGAATCAGGATGTTGGCCAAGTGCAGTTCTTCGGACAGCTGCATCTTACCGAGGTCGGAGGCGAGGAAGTTCTTCACTTCCTGCTCGGACACCTGGATACGCTCCGCCACACGACGCTGACGCACACGGCTGATGATCATTTCGCGCTTGATCTGATCACGGGCGTCGTCATAGTTCAGGCCGTCACGAGCGAGCGCAGCGCGAAACTGATCGACACTCATGTTGTTGCGCTGAGCAATGGTGCCGACAGCCTGGTTCAACTCTTCGTCAGTGATGCGGATGCCCGAGCGTTCGCCGATCTGCAGTTGCAGGTTTTCGACGATCAGACGCTCGAGCACTTGCTGATCGAGCACACCCGGAGGCGGCAGACCGCCACCGCGCTTGGCGATGGTCTGCTGAACTTCGTGAACGCGCTGGTCCAGTTGGCTCTGCATGACCACGTCGTTATCGACGATCGCCACCACTTTATCGATGGACTGTACGGCGGCGTTGGCCGCCGTACCCAGGAACAGCGCGCCCAGCAGCACCGGGCGCAGACAATCAGAAAGCTTGGTCTTCACGTTCACGATAACCTTGAATGCCTTTGTCGAGGAAGCTCTCTACCTTGGCGCCAGTCAGGCCGCCGAGTCCCTTCAGAACAATTTGGAGGAAGATGCCATGGTCGCCTTTTTCGTTTTCCGGGGCGTTCTGACTGTTTTCGTCATAGGCGACCCAGTAACGGTTGATCAGGCGCAGTTTCCAGCAGCAGTTGTCGTATTCGAAACCACCGAAGGCTTCCAGCGTGCGATTGCGGTTGTAGTCGTACTGCCAGCGACTGATGGCGTTCCACTGCGGAACGATCGGCCAGATGACCGAGAAGTCATGCTGCTGGATCTTGTAGTAGTCCTTCACGTAGCCAGGTTGACCCGGGGTGCCGTAGTCGCCGCCGCCCACCGACCATTGACCAGTATTCTGGTCGTATCGAACCTGGTCGTTGCGATAGCGGTAACCGGCGTTGATGACCTTGTTCGGGTTGTCCGCAGGCTGGTAATGGAACATCGCGCTGCCGGAGCGCGGGCTGCGGCTGTCCGGATCCCAGTTGTAATCGGCAGTGGCGCGCCAGTCACGGTTCCAGCGGTATTCATATTCGAGCGCGTACGGCGAAACACTGGATTTGGAGTCTTCACGAGTTTTCGCATCGATACCAGGCAATTGCACTTCGCGGTTCTTGAAGTAGTACGCCTGGCCCACGCTGATGCGCTGACGTTCAAACCCGTTTTCTTCGATCCAGCGACTGGTAACGCCCAGCGATAGTTTGTTCTCGTCGCCTACACGGTCGGCGCCGGAGAAGCGGTTGTCGCGGAACAGCGAAGAGTAATTGAAGGTATATTCGCTGGTGTCGAAGACCGGAATGTCTTCCTGATCTGTTTCGGGAACATAGAGGTAGAACAGGCGCGGTTCCAGAGTTTGGCGGTAATTCTTGCCGAAGTAGGAAGTATCGCGATCGAAATACAGGCCGCTGTCGATGCTGGCAATCGGGACGCCACGGCTCTGGTTGCTGTCGAACTTGCCATAAAGCTTCTGGTTTTCCGGCGACAGCGCATCAATCTGGGATTTGCCGGTGTTATCCAGATCAAGCTGATACTGCGTGTACTGATACTTCAACGATGGTTTGAGGAAACCATACGTCCAGTTCATCGGCAGGCTGACGCCCGGCTTCAGATTCAGGCGATCACCGTTGGCGCGGGCCAGACCGCTGATGTTTGTGTCCAGACGACGTTCGGCAATGCCATCTTCATTGATGAAGTCGCCATCACGTAGATCGCGATCGAAACGAACCAGCTCGGTCTCGTAATCGAAATTCAGACCTTCCGGATGGTACGGCAGCTGACCATTGAAGGTGATCTGCGGCAGACGACCATAGGGTGTGATGTTGGAAACGGTAGCCAGCTGATATTGCTGAGCATTCAGGCGTGCGGTGTAGTTGTCGCCACGGTAGCTGACCGCACCCTGCTGATTGACGAAATCATCGCTCTTCACACCAATCTGATCGGTCTGCAGATCCTGGAAGTAATACGGATCGCTGATCTTGGTGTAATCAACTTCTGTGAGCACACGGGAGTCGAGACCGCCCTTGTGCTGCCAGTTGTACATATAGCGGGTGTCTTTGTAGTCGGACTGAAGCTTGCGATCGTCGTTCTCATCGTTGAGATACGCCGCACCGAACTGCCCTTCACTCGACTTGGTCAGGTAGCGGAACTCGCCCTCCACCAACATGCCGCGCTTGCTCATGTAGCGCGGGTACAACGTGGCGTCGTAGTTCGGCGCCAGGTTGAAGTAGTACGGGGTGACCAGCATGAAGCCGGTGTCGCTGCCCGAACCGATGGTCGGCGGGAGGAAACCTGACTGGCGACGGTCGTCGATCGGGAAGTAGATGTACGGGGTATACAGAATCGGGATGTCTTTGACGCGCAACGTCACGTTGGTCGCGGTGCCGAAACCGGTCGCCGGGTTCAAGGTGATGTTGTTGCCCTTGAGCTGCCAGGCGTTGCTGTTCGGTTCGCACGTGGTGTACGTGCCGTCCTTCAAGCGGATGATCGCGTTTTCGGCACGCTTGGCATACAGCGCGTTACCGCGGATGCGCGATTTGTGCATCACGTATTCGGCGTTGTCGACCTTGGCTTCGCCGGTGTCGAGCTGCACATCGGCGTGGTCGCCGACGATAAGCGCGCCGTTGTCGCGGATGCGCACGTTGCCGGCCAGTTCGCCACGGCTCTCGGCCTGATACAGATTGGCCTCGTCGGCTTCGACCTGCATGCTGCCCTGACGCATGATCACGTCACCGGCAAGGCTGGCGACCTGGGTGTCCTGCTCGTAACGCGACGCTTTGGCACCGATGAAGGTCGGCGCGTCACTTTTATTCGTCTTGTCATTCATGCCAGGACGAATCGGTTCGATATAGGAACCAGAGCAGTAAGGACCGGTCTCGGCCAATTGCGCGGCGGTGAGCTTCTCGCGCGGAACCCAGTCGAGGTGACTGTAGTCTTCGCTACGGGATTTCAGGCCGCGGCCTTTAGACTCGGTGACCAGTGCGGTTTTCGCGCCAGTGTCGGCGTCGGAACCCTTGTCGGCCGCAGGCTCGCCGGCGGCGCTGACGGCACTGCCGTCATGCACCGGGCGCGGCGGCAATGCCGCGGCGGGCGACTTGGGCGCACAGTCCCAGCCACCCGTAGCCGAGACGGAGCAGTCATACTGCTCGGCGGCAACAACGAATTGACTGGCCAGAGGTTGCATAGCCAGCAGACTGCCGGTTACCAACAATGGAAATTTTTTACGAAACGCGGGGGATTTCAATGCCATCTTATTAGTCCGGGCTTCCTGCGTGCCATCTGCCCGCGGTGTGGGCCGCACGCCTCTCGATGGTCTGAAAAAGATGCTGGATAATAAAGCATGACCCGCTTGACGGCTAGCGCCGTCGGAGACCCTTGCAATGCCTGACCAAGATGTACGCTTGCAACACCTGAAAGTTTGGCTCGATGAGCAGTTGGCAAAGCTGTTTGCCGAGCAGGGCTGGGGCACCGTGCCCCCGGCCACGTTGACCGCGGCCAGCAGCGACGCGAGTTTCCGCCGCTACTTCCGCTGGGAGGGCGATGGTCGCAGCTTCGTCGTGATGGACGCGCCGCCACCCCAGGAAAACTGCAAACCGTTCGTGGATATCGCTTTTTTGCTGGCGAAATCCGGAATTAATGTGCCGAAAATTTACGCCGAAGACCTCGAACGCGGTTTTCTTTTGCTCAATGACCTGGGCAACAAGACCTATCTCGACGTCATCGATGGCGAAAATGCCGACGCGTTATTCCACGATGCCCTGCAAGCGCTGTTGGCTTTTCAACAGTTGCCGATGGTTGCGCCGTTGCCCAGTTACGACGTCGCCTTGTTGCGTCGTGAGCTTGAGTTGTTCCCCGAGTGGTACGTCAAGCATGAGCTGGGCGTCGAGTTCGATGCGGCCCAGCAGCAACAGTGGCAGCACATCAGCGAGCTCTTGATCGACAGCGCGCTGGCGCAGCCGAAAGTGCTGGTGCACCGCGACTACATGCCGCGCAACCTGATGCTCAGCGAGCCGAACCCTGGCGTGCTGGACTTCCAGGACGCGGTGTACGGCCCGGTGACCTACGACGTGACTTGCCTGTTCAAGGACGCTTTCCTCAGCTGGCCGGAAGAACGTGTACGCGGCTGGCTGGAAAGTTATTGGCAGCAAGCCTCGGCACTGGACATTCCGGTGCAAGCTGATTTCGAAGACTTCCTGCGCGCCAGCGACTTGATGGGCGTGCAACGTCACCTGAAAGTCATCGGCATCTTCGCGCGTATCTGCCATCGCGATGGCAAGCCGCGTTATCTGGCCGATGTGCCGCGCTTCTTCTCTTATATAGAAGCAGTGATCGCCCGCCGTCCTGAACTGGCGGAGCTGCAAGCGCTGTTCAGCAGCTTGCGTGCTGGAGCGACGGCATGAAGGCAATGATTCTGGCGGCGGGCAAAGGCGAGCGTATGCGCCCGCTGACCCTGACCACGCCGAAACCGCTGGTGCAGGCCGCTGGCGTGCCGCTGATCGAGTATCACCTGCACGCCCTCGCGGCCGCAGGTTTCAACGAAATCGTCATCAACCACGCCTGGCTTGGTCAGCAGATCGAGGATCATCTGGGCGACGGTTCGCGTTTCGGCCTGAGTATTCAGTACTCGCCGGAGGGCGAGCCGCTGGAAACCGGTGGCGGGATTTTCCGTGCGCTGCCGTTACTTGGTGACGATGCTTTTCTGGTGGTCAACGGCGACATCTGGACCGATTACGACTTCAGCGTGCTGCACCAGCCAATCAATGGCCTGGCGCATCTGGTGCTGGCGGACAATCCGGCGCATCACCCGAAAGGCGACTTCACTCTCATCGACGGCAAAGTGCAGGACGGCGAGCCTGATGCGCAGACGCTGACCTACAGCGGTATCGCCGTGCTGCATCCGCAGTTGTTCGATGGTTGCAGCGATGGCGCGTTCAAGCTCGCGCCGCTGCTACGCAACGCCATGGCCAAAGGTGAAGTGACGGGCGAGCGCCTGAAGGGGCATTGGGTGGATGTCGGTACCCACGAGCGTCTGGCCGAAGCCGAAGCCTTGATAGAAGCGAGTCGCTGAGATGCTGTGGCCAGGGACTCTGATTGGAGCCGGAGTGGGGTACGCGATTGCCAGCATTCCGGGGGCCATGCTTGGGGCGTTGTTGGGGCAGGCGCTGGATCGGCGCCTGCACTTGCAGAGCTGGGGACACTTACGCGAAAAGCTCGGCGGCCGGCCGATGCTGCGCAACGATGAACTGCTGTTCGTGTTGCTCGGGCGTCTGGCCAAGAGCGACGGGCGCGTCACTGACGGGCATATCCAGCAGGCGCGCAATGAAATGCGCGCGCTGGAAATGAGCGAGCCGGCGACACGGCGGGCAATTGCCGCGTTCAATCGCGGCAAGTCCGACAGCGACAATCTGCGCGGCTATCTGCGTCGTCTGAGTTCTCAACCGCACGCGGCCGAAGGTGTGTTGCGCGCCTGTTGGCGAATGGTTTGGGCTGATGGTCGCGCCGGGGTCAGCGAACGCGAGTTGCTGGCGCAGTGGGGCAAGTGGCTCGGCTGGACGTCGCAGCAGGTGCAAGCGCTGGCCAGCGATTACGAGCCGGGCAAGCGGCCGATCGTCAGTGCGGCAGTGAGCTATCAGGAGGCGATGAAGCTGCTTGGGGTGTCGGCGAGCAGCGAGCCGGCACAGATCAAGCGCGCTTACCGGCGATTGCTCAGTCGCCATCACCCGGACAAAATCGCCGGCAGCGGCGCGACCCCGGCGCAGGTGCGTGACGCGACCGAGCGTACGCGGGAACTGCATAGCGCCTATACGCTGATTCGCGAGCGACGGGATTTTCGCTGACCCTTGAAGATCAAAAGATCGCAGCCTTCGGCAGCTCCTACCTTTGGAATGCATTTTTCCTGTAGGAGCTGCCGAAGGCTGCGATCTTTTGCTTTTATCAGTCCGTATTTTGTGGATTCAACCAGCCCCGCACCCGCCGAAACAACTGTTCCTGCTCAGCCTTCTTGTCCGGCAACACCTTCAGCGCCACCTGGCTGAACGCCGAGGTCTTCAGGCGCTTGCTCGCTTGCATGCGCTCCAGCGCTGCGTTGCGATCCAGCGCTCTGTCCATGTAGAAAATATCCACCGTCGGCAGCTTCAGCGTCGGCGTCAGTTCAGCGAGTGGCGGCAGGGCTTTGGCCGGTGCTTGCGCGTCAACCATGACCAGTTTCTCCACCTGCGGCGTTTGTCTCTCACTGAGAAAACGCGCCGCCCAGTAGGCGCCGGTGCCGTGACCGAGCACGACAATGCTGCGCGCGCTCTGCTGTTCGGCGTAGGCAATCGCTGCGTCGATGCGTCCGAAAATGCGCTCGGCGTCGGCTTTGGTTTGTTCTTCGCTGGTCTCGGCCACTACCTGTTCGGCGACTTCCGCTTCACCGCCAGCGGCCTGTTCGATCGGTTGTGCGGTGGTGGCGTCTTTGCTTGTGGTTTCCGGGGCTTTCGGCGCGGCGGCCGGTTCGATTACGCGCGGAGCAATGGCGTCGCTTTGCAGATCCGGCAGGGTGATACTCAGGCTGCTCCACTCGGCATCCGGCAATTTGCCTCGCAACGGGCCAACTGCCTGCGGCCAGTCAGCGGTTTCGCCGGCACCGGGAACGATGATCACCGCGCCTTTGGGTTCGGCGCTGTTGGCCGGTTTCCACAGGGCGAGGAAAGTGTCGCTGCCAGCCTGCAGTTGTTGCTGCTCTTGCGCCGGCAGTTTACGTTGCAGTGCGGCGGCCTCTTCCTGACTACGCTCAAGCAGTGGCTGGCGCTCGGCCGGTTTTTCTTCGGCGGGTTTATCCGTGGCCGCAGGCGCAGGGTCTGCGGCTTCGGCGGAAAACGCACAAGGCAGGATCAGCGACAGGCACAATGCTGGCAGTGCCAGGCGGTAGACAGAGGGCATCGGTTATTCCAGGCCAGAAAGTATCCCGGCAGCCTAATGGGTTGGTCAGAATTTGTCAGTGTATGAGACTTCAATGAAGCGATTTTGCTGCCTGTGGGTTATCGGCTGTTTGTGGTTTCCCTTGATGGGCTGGGCGGCGCCTGCGCCGCCGGGCCA
Source organism: Pseudomonas sp. Irchel 3F6 (assembly GCF_900187595.1). NCBI lineage: Bacteria > Pseudomonadati > Pseudomonadota > Gammaproteobacteria > Pseudomonadales > Pseudomonadaceae > Pseudomonas > Pseudomonas sp. Irchel 3F6. Next base: position 603,091 of record NZ_FYDP01000004.1, read on the forward strand.
TGCCGCGCAATTGTCGCCAGAGCAGCAACAATGGCTGGCGCAGCACAACGAATTGCGCGTCGGCCTGGTGTTGCAGGCGCCCTATGCGACCTACGATCGGCGCCTGCAGCGATTGTCCGGGGCCAATGTCGAGTTGATGAAGCTGCTGGCCAAAACCCTCGGCGTGGAACTGAGCTGGCGCAACTTTCAGGATCTCGGGCAGTTGGAAAACGCTTTGCGCGAGGGCGAGATCGACATCGCTCCGGGCCTCAGCCAGACCCCGAGCGCGCTGCGTCTCTGGCAGTTTTCCGACCCGTACATGCGCGTGCCGCAACTGGTGGTCAGCGATCAGAAAAGCAGCGGCGCGGTCGATCTGGAAAAACTCGACAGCCAGACCCGCGTCGCCGTGCGCATGCCCAGCAGCACCGCCGATTACCTGCGCAGCAATTATCCGCACTTGAATCTGCAAGGCGTGCCGCTGGAGCGTCAGGCCTTGCAACTGCTGTTGAGTCAGCAAGCCTCCTACGCAGTGGTCGACGAAGCGCAGTTGGGGCGTCTGTCGGTGGAGCCGGAGTTTGCCGAACTGGTGGTGGTCGGCGATATCGGCCTGCCGCAGTTGCTGCGCGTGGCCTCGCGGCGCGATTGGCCGGAACTGGCCGGCATCGTCCAGAGCGCCTTGCGCGCAATACCGGCCAAGGACCTGGAACAACTGCACAATCAATGGCTACAGCCGAAATACCCACGGCTGACCGAGTCTCCGGGATTCTGGCAGAACCTCAGCCTGTTGTTCGCGGTGATGCTGCTCAGTTGCGCGGTGATCGTGGTGTGGCAGCGGCGCCAACAACACAGCCTCGAACAACGCTTGCTCAGCGCCCGCGAGGACATCGCGTTGCGCGCCGCCAGCGAAGAGGCCCTGCGGCTGACGCAGTTTTCCATCGATCAAAGCACCGTCGGCATCCTCTGGGTCAATTGGGACAGCCATGTGCGCTACGCCAACCGCGCAGCGGAAAACATGCTCGGCTATCCCTCGGGCGGGCTGATCGAACGGCCACTGATCGATTTCGAGCCCGGCCTGCACATGGATCGCTGGCTCAATCTGTGGAAGCGTGCGCGGGCCAGTGAAGAAGGGCCGCTGAGCTTCGAAACCAGCTGCCTGCGTGCCGATGGCAGCGTGCTGCCGGCCGACGTGTCTTTGAGTTTTCTGCGTTTTCGCGACAGTGAATATCTGGTGGTCTACCTCACCGACGTCACCGACCGCCGCCGCGCGCTCGCCGCTTTGCAGGAAAGCGAGGCGCGCCTGCAAGGCATCGCCGCCAACGTTCCGGGTCTGGTGTTCAGGCTGGAGCGGGCACCGGTCACCGGGCAGATCGACTTTGCCTACATCAGTGAGGGCAGCGAAAGTCTGGTCGGTTATGCGCCGGCAGCCATCGCTCATCGCGACATGGGCTTGCGCAGCCTGGTGCACCCCGATGACAGGGCCAGTTATCACCGTACCCAGGATCAGGCGCTGGACACTGACAGCGACTGGTCGTGGCAGGGCCGCATCGTCACGCGCCAGGGCGAGCAACGCTGGGCCGAGATCAAGGCGATCACCCGCCAGTTGGAGGACGGCGCCTATGTGTGGGACGGCATCGTCTGGGACATCAGCGAAAGCAAACGCATCGAGCTGGAACTGGCCGCCTCGCGCGAGCAACTGCGCGAATTGTCGGCGCATCTGGAGAGCGTGCGCGAAGAAGAGAAGGCGCGTATCGCCCGGGAAGTCCATGATGAGTTGGGACAGATGCTCACCGTGCTGAAACTGGAGACATCGATGTGCGAATTGGCCTACGCGCAACTCGATCCCGGTCTGAACGAGCGGCTCAACAGCATGAAGCGCCTGATCGCACAGTTATTTCAGCTGGTGCGCGATGTGGCGACCGCGTTGCGTCCGCCGATTCTGGATGCCGGGATTGCCTCGGCGATCGAGTGGCAGGCGCGGCGGTTCGAGGCGCGCACGCAGATTCCGTGTCTGGTGCAGGTGCCGGACAACCTGCCGGCGCTCAGCGATGCCAAGGCGGTGGGGCTGTTCCGGATTTTGCAGGAGGCGCTGACCAACGTGATGCGCCATGCTCAGGCGCACACGGTGGAGCTGACGCTGGTGCTTGCGGGCGATGAATTGTGCCTGACGGTCAGCGATGATGGCGTAGGATTTGTCGCGGCCGAGGGTAGGCCGACGTCGTTTGGTCTGGTCGGTATGCGTGAGCGGGTGCTGATCATGGGCGGGCGGCTGGAGCTTGTGAGTGAGCCGGGGGAGGGCACCAGTCTTCAAGTGTGGGTGCCGGTAAGTGAGGTCTGAGGTTTTGTATTGTGAGTGCTGACGCCTTCGCGAGCAGGCTCGCTCCCACAGGGACTGGTGTGTACCTGAAATCTGGAGAAAAACGTGATCCGTGTATTGGTAGCCGAAGACCACACCATCGTCCGCGAGGGCATCAAGCAATTGATCGGCCTGGCCAAGGATCTGCAAGTGGTCGGAGAGGCGAGCAATGGTGAGCAACTGCTCGAAACCCTGCGCAGCGTGCCGTGCGAGGTGGTGCTGCTGGACATCTCCATGCCTGGCGTCAACGGACTTGAAGCGATCCCGCGTATCCGTGCGCTGAACAATCCGCCGGCGATTCTGGTGCTGTCGATGCACGACGAAGCGCAAATGGCCGCGCGCGCCTTGAAGGTCGGCGCGGCCGGGTATGCGACCAAGGACAGCGATCCGGCGCTGCTGCTCACGGCGATCCGCAAAGTCGCAGCGGGCGGGCGTTACATTGACCCGGAACTGGCCGACCGCATGGTCTTCGAAGTCGGCCTGACCGATACCCGGCCGCTGCATTCGCTGTTGTCAGAACGCGAATTCTCGGTGTTCGAACGCCTGGCCCAAGGCGCCAACGTCAACGATATCGCCCAGCAACTGGCCTTGAGCAGCAAGACCATCAGCACGCACAAGGCGCGGCTGATGCAGAAGCTCAACATCACCTCGCTGGCGGAGCTGGTGAAATATGCGATGGAGCACAAACTCCTTTGACCGTCACCGCCCTCATGTGGGAGCGAGCCTGCTCGCGAAGGCGGCGTAACAGTCAGCCATTCAGTTTGATGACCCACCGCATTCGCGAGCAGGCTCGCTCCCACAGGTTCGGAGTTGGCATATCCATTAGCGACAGACGCTTTTGCCTTTACTAGCGGCTTGCAGCTTGCCCCTTGCCGCTGCGTTTGCCCAAACGCGCCATCCTTGTAGGGCAATCCCTACCCCCAACCTTCCATTGCGCTTAAGCGATTCTCTCCTGCACCCCGATTTGCGTGGCCGCCGCCAGCCACTAGGCTTGATGAACAAGCAGTCATCAACAACAAAGGTGTGGGTATGAGCCAGGTCGATACAAGCGCAGGGACCAGTGATGTGCTGGTCAGCTTTCGTGGTGTGCAGAAGAGCTACGACGGCGAGAACCTGATCGTCAAAGACCTCAACCTGGACATTCGCAAAGGCGAATTCCTCACCCTGCTCGGGCCGTCCGGTTCCGGCAAGACCACCAGCCTGATGATGCTCGCCGGATTCGAAACGCCGACCGCCGGTGAAATCCTTCTGTCCGGGCGTTCGATCAACAACGTGCCGCCGCACAAGCGCGATATCGGCATGGTGTTCCAGAACTACGCGCTGTTCCCGCACATGACTGTCGCGGAGAACCTTGCTTTCCCGTTGACCGTGCGCGGCCTGAATAAAAGCGATGTCAGCGAGCGGGTGAAGAAAGTCCTCAGTATGGTTCAGCTCGATGCCTTCGCCTCGCGTTATCCGGCGCAGTTGTCCGGTGGACAGCAGCAACGTGTGGCACTGGCCCGCGCGTTGGTGTTCGAGCCGCAACTGGTACTGATGGACGAACCGCTGGGCGCCCTCGACAAACAACTGCGTGAACACATGCAGATGGAGATCAAGCACCTGCACCAGCGCCTCGGCGTGACCGTGGTCTACGTGACCCACGACCAGGGCGAAGCACTGACCATGTCCGACCGCGTCGCGGTATTCCATCAAGGCGAGATCCAGCAGATTGCGCCGCCGCGCACGCTTTACGAAGAACCGAAAAACACCTTCGTCGCCAACTTCATTGGCGAGAACAACCGCCTCAACGGCCGCCTGCTCAGCCAGAGCGGCGAGCGCTGTGTGGTCGAGTTGGGCCGTGGCGAAAAGGTCGAGGCGCTGGCCGTCAACGTTGGCCAGACCGGCGAACCGGTGACCCTGTCGATCCGTCCGGAGCGCGTCAGCCTCAACGGTTCGAGCGATCAATGCGTCAACCGCTTCTCAGGGAGGGTGGCGGAATTCATCTATCTGGGCGACCACGTCCGGGTGCGCCTGGAAGTCTGCGGCAAGACCGACTTCTTCGTGAAACAACCAATTGCCGAGCTCGATCCTGCGCTCAGCGTCGGCGACGTGGTACCGCTTGGCTGGCAGGTCGAGCACGTTCGTGCGCTCGATCCGCTTTTAGAGGCGCACTAAGCGCCCCGGCAATACCAACACCAACCCTGCACGTGGAGAGAACAATAAATGTTGAGATCCCTGAAGTTCACCGCCCTGACTCTGGGCCTGATGGGTGCGACCGGCGCAATGGCCGCCGGCCCGGACTTGACCGTGGTGTCGTTTGGCGGGGCGAACAAGGCGGCGCAAGTCAAAGCCTTCTATGCACCCTGGGAAGCGGCGGGTAACGGCAAGATCGTCGCTGGCGAATACAACGGCGAGATGGCCAAGGTCAAAGCCATGGTCGACACCAAGAGCGTGTCGTGGGATCTGGTCGAAGTTGAATCGCCAGAGCTGTCCCGGGGTTGCGACGAAGACATGTTCGAGCAACTCGACCCGGCCCTGTTCGGCAAGACCGAAGACTACGTCAAAGGCGCCATTCAGCCGTGCGGCGTAGGTTTCTTCGTCTGGTCGACCGTACTGGCTTACAACGCTGACAAGCTGAAAACCGCGCCGACCAGTTGGGCGGATTTCTGGGACACCAAGAAATTCCCGGGCAAGCGCGGCCTGCGCAAAGGCGCCAAGTACACCCTCGAATTCGCGCTGATGGCCGATGGCGTGGCGCCCAAAGACGTCTACAAAGAGCTGGCGAGCAAGGGCGGCCAGGATCGCGCCTTCAAGAAGCTCGATGAGCTCAAGCCAAGCATTCAGTGGTGGGAAGCCGGTGCACAACCGCCGCAGTACCTCGCTTCCGGTGACGTGGTGATGAGCTCGGCGTACAACGGTCGCATTGCGGCGGTGCAGAAAGAATCCAACCTGAAAGTGGTATGGAACGGCGGCATCTACGACTTCGACGCCTGGGCCATCCCGAAAGGTCTGGACGCCAAGCGCGCCGAAGCGGCGAAGAAGTTCATTGCCTTCTCGGTGCAGCCGCAGCAGCAGAAGACCTACTCGGAAAACATCGCCTACGGCCCGGCCAATACCCAGGCTGTGCCGCTGCTGGCCAAGGATGTCCTGAAAGACATGCCGACCACCCCGGAAAACATCGCCAACCAGGTGCAGATCGACGTCAGCTTCTGGGCTGACAACGGCGAGCAACTGGAACAGCGCTTCAATTCCTGGGCGGCGAAATAACCACTTATTTACCTGTATGGAGATGGCAAGGGGGCTTTTGTGGTGAGGGGATTTATCCCCGTCGGGTTGCGAAGCAGCCCCAAAGCCATACCCGCTCGGTGGGTCAGATAAACCGCATTCTCAGGTTTTACGACTGCTGCGCAGCCGAACGGGGATAAATCCCCTCGCCACCAGGCTCGCTCCCACAGGTAGCAGTGTTTCAACGCAACAGAGGTGGTTCGTCACCTCTGTAACGATCAAAGATTTGCGGAGTACGTCATGGCCATCGCCGTTCCCCTGAACGAGGGCGCCAGCCCCACCTTGAAGCAGAAGCTCAAGCACGCCGAGCGGGTCAACCGCTGGAAGGCCCAGGCACTGATTGCGCCGCTGGTGCTGTTTCTGCTGCTGGTGTTTCTGGTGCCGATCGTGGCGCTGCTCTATAAAAGCGTCGGCAACCCGGAAGTGGTTGGCGGCATGCCGCGCACTGTCACTGCCATCGCGAGTTGGGACGGCCGTGGTCTGCCCGCCGAACCGGTGTACAAGGCGGCCAGCGAAGACCTCGCCGAAGCCCGCAAAAACCAGACGCTGGGCGATCTGTCCAAGCGCTTGAACATGGAGTTGGCCGGCTACCGCAGCCTGCTGACCAAAACCGCCCGGGCGCTGCCGTTCGCCAGCGAACCGGCTTCTTATAAAGAAGCGCTGGAAGCGCTCGATGAACGCTGGGGCGATCCGGCTTATTGGCAAGCGGTGCAACGCAACACCAGCAGCATCACTCCGTATTACCTGCTGGCGGCAGTCGATCACCGTATCGATGATCTCGGCGAACTGGCCCCGGCCACCCCGGATCAGGCTATCTACCTCGACATCTTCGCCCGCACCTTCTGGATGGGCCTGGTCATCACCGCGATCTGCCTGCTGCTCGCCTATCCACTGGCTTATCTGCTGGCGAACCTGCCTTCGCGGCAGAGCAACCTGCTGATGATCCTGGTGCTGCTGCCGTTCTGGACCTCGATTCTGGTGCGGGTCGCAGCGTGGATCGTGCTGCTGCAATCGGGCGGCCTGATCAACAGTGCGCTGTTGGCCATGGGCATCATCGATAAACCGCTGGAACTGGTGTTCAACCGCACCGGCGTGTACATCTCGATGGTGCACATTCTGCTGCCGTTCATGATTCTGCCGATCTACAGCGTGATGAAAGGCATCTCGCCGACCTACATGCGCGCGGCGATTTCCCTCGGCTGTCATCCGTTCGCCAGTTTCTGGCGGGTGTACTTCCCGCAGACCTACGCCGGTGTTGGCGCCGGCTGCCTGTTGGTGTTCATCCTCGCGATTGGCTACTACATCACCCCGGCGCTGCTCGGCAGCCCGAACGACCAAATGGTCAGCTACTTCGTCGCCTTCTACACCAACACCAGCATCAACTGGGGCATGGCCACCGCGCTCGGCGGGCTGCTGTTGCTGGCGACCGTGGTGCTTTATCTGATCTACAGCTGGCTGGTCGGCGCCAGTCGCCTGCGCCTGAGCTAAGGGGAATTTGCGATGCTGAGTCCTTACATGTCGCCCATCGAACGGGTGTGGTTCTACAGCCTGCGGATTCTCTGCGGCCTGATTCTGTTGTTCCTTATCCTGCCGGTGCTGGTGATCATTCCGCTGTCGTTCAACTCGGGGAGTTTTCTGGTCTATCCGCTGCAGGGTTTATCGCTGCAGTGGTACCACGACTTCTTCGCCTCGGCGGAATGGATGCGCGCGCTGAAGAACAGCATCATCGTCGCACCGGCGGCAACGGTGCTGGCGATGATCTTCGGCACGCTGGCGGCGATCGGACTGACCCGTGGCGACTTCCCTGGCAAGTCACTGGTGATGGCGCTGGTGATTTCGCCGATGGTGGTGCCGGTGGTGATCATCGGCGTGGCCAGCTATCTGTTCTTCGCGCCACTGGGGCTGGGCAACAGCTTCTTCTCGCTGATCGTCGTGCATGCGGTATTGGGTGTGCCGTTTGTGATCATCACCGTGTCGGCGACGTTGCAGGGCTTCAATCACAACCTGGTGCGTGCTGCTGCGAGTCTCGGTGCATCGCCGCTGACTGCATTCCGCCGGGTGACCTTGCCGCTGATTGCGCCGGGAGTGATTTCCGGGGCGCTGTTTGCCTTTGCCACTTCTTTCGATGAAGTGGTGGTGACGCTGTTTCTTGCCGGGCCTGAGCAGGCGACATTGCCTCGGCAGATGTTCAGCGGGATTCGCGAAAACCTCAGTCCGACGATTGCGGCTGCTGCGACGTTGCTGATTGCCTTCTCCGTCATCCTGCTGCTGACGCTGGAATGGCTGCGCGGGCGTAGCGAGAAACTGCGTACTGCGCAAGTCTGAGATCAAGGTCAAAAGCCACCCCTCACCCCAGCCCTCTCCCCAAGGGGGCGAGGGGGAAGGGAGCAGATCTTCGTGGCTTTCGCGGTTGGAGTTCGACTCGGTAATTCAGGTCGATGTATTTCGAGAGTACAACCCGGTCAGTCCCCTCTCCCTCCGGGAGAGGGTTAGGGTGAGGGGCTCTTGATCTTCCTATCCGATCAACCATTCACACCCTGAATAGCAGACAACCCCAAATCCCCAGCTAATCTTGTGCCCGGCTCCCACATCTATAAGAGGCTGCGCACCATGAGTCTGTCCCAGTTCAAAATCGCTCATAAACTGATCACCGGCGCCGCAGCCATCGAACAACTGGCCGCTGAACTCACTCGTCTGGACATCGATAACCCGCTGATCGTCACCGACGCCGCGCTGGTCAAGTCCGGTACTGTCGAACTGGCGCTGGTGCAACTCGGCGGGCGCGACTACGAAATATTCGACCGTGTACTGCCCGATCCGGAAATCGCCATCGTCGAAGACTGCATGCGCGCCTATCGCGAAGGCGGCCATGACGGTTTGATCGGCCTCGGGGGCGGCAGCGCCATCGATATTGCCAAAAGTGTCGCCGCCTACGCCGGATATCACGGCGCGCTGGAAGATCTGTTCGGCGTCGATCAGGTGCCGCGCAAAGGCCCGCCGCTGATCGCCATCCCGACCACCGCCGGCACCGGCTCTGAAGTCACCAACGTGGCAATCCTCTCGGACAAGGTCGCGCAGGTGAAGAAAGGCATCGTCAGCGACTATCTGTTGCCGGACGTGGCGCTGGTCAGTCCGCAAATGACCCTGACCTGTCCGCGCAGCGTTACCGCCGCCAGTGGTGTCGATGCACTGGTGCACGCCATCGAATCCTACCTGTCGGTGAATGCCTCGCCGATCACCGACTCCCTCGCCATTGGCGCAATCAAGTTGATCGCCAGCGCCTTGCCCAAGGCCTACGCCAACGGCGCCAACCTGCAAGCCCGCGAAGACATGGCCACCGCCAGCCTGATGGCCGGCATGGCGTTCGGTAACGCCGGGGTCGGTGCGGTGCATGCGTTGGCGTATCCGCTGGGCGGGCGCTTCAACATTGCCCACGGTGTCAGCAACGCCTTGCTGCTGCCCTATGTGATGACCTGGAACAAAATGGCCTGTGTCGAACGCATGCAGGATATTGCCGAAGCCATGGGCGTGAAGACCGCGCATCTGAGCGCCAGCGAAGCCGCGGACAAAGCCGTGCAGGCCATGACCGACCTGTGCGCGGCAGTGGAAATCCCTGCCGGGCTGCGCAGTTTCGGCGTGCCGGAGGAAGCAATTCCGGCGATGGCCGTGGAGGCCGCCGGCATCGAGCGCTTGATGCGCAACAACCCGCGCAAACTCAGCGCCGGCGACATCGAGAAGATCTACCGCGCGGCTTACTGAGGCGCGGGCGCTGAGGGCACATGGCACAACCCAATCATCGCGGTCCCGGTGCGCGCGTGGAAACTTGAGGTATACAATGCGCGCCATCGTGATTTAGCTCAGCACAGGTGCGTCATGCAGCCCTTCGTAATTGCTCCGTCGATCCTCTCCGCCGACTTCGCCCGCCTCGGCGAGGAAGTGGACAACGTTCTCGCCGCCGGCGCCGACTTCGTCCACTTCGATGTCATGGACAACCACTACGTGCCCAACCTGACGATCGGCCCGATGGTCTGCGCGGCGCTGCGCAAGTACGGCGTCACCGCGCCGATCGACGCGCACCTGATGGTCAGCCCGGTGGACCGCATCGTCGGCGACTTCATCGAAGCCGGCGCGACTTACATCACCTTCCACCCGGAAGCCACTTTGCACGTCGATCGCTCGCTGCAACTGATCCGCGAAGGTGGTTGCAAATCCGGTCTGGTGTTCAACCCGGCGACCCCGCTGGACGTGCTCAAGTACGTGATCGACAAGGTCGACATGGTCCTGCTGATGAGCGTCAACCCGGGCTTCGGTGGGCAGAAGTTCATTCCCGGCACCCTCGACAAATTGCGTGAAGCGCGGGCGATCATCGACGCTTCCGGTCGCGACATCCGTCTGGAAATCGACGGCGGCGTCAACGTCAACAACATCCGCGAAATTGCCGCTGCTGGCGCCGATACCTTCGTCGCCGGCTCGGCCATTTTCAACGCGCCAAACTATCAGGAAGTCATCGACAAGATGCGTTCCGAACTGGCACTGGCGCGCCCATGAGCGGTTTTGAGCAGTTGTTCCCGGGGCAGTTGCCACGGTTGGTGATGTTCGATCTGGATGGCACGCTGATCGATTCGGTTCCCGACCTGGCAGCGGCGGTGGACACCATGCTGCTCTCCCTCGGCCGTCCGCCGGCAGGTATCGAAGCGGTGCGCGAATGGGTCGGCAATGGCGCGCCGGTGCTGGTGCGTCGGGCCTTGGCGGGTGGTATCGATCACTCCGCAGTGGACGACGTTGAAGCCGAGCGTGCACTGGAGATTTTCATGGAGGCGTACGGCGCCAGCCATGAACTGACCGTGGTCTATCCCGGTGTGCGCGACACGCTCAAGTGGCTGCACAAGCAAGGCGTGGCCATGGCGTTGATCACCAACAAGCCGGAGCGCTTCGTCGCGCCGCTGCTCGATCAGATGAAAATCGGCCGCTACTTCAAGTGGATCATCGGCGGCGATACCCTGCCGCAGAAGAAGCCTGACCCGGCGGCGCTGTTTTTCGTGATGAAAATGGCCAACATTCCGGCCTCGCAATCGTTGTTCGTCGGCGACTCGCGCAGCGATGTGCAGGCGGCGAAAGCAGCGGGGGTCAAGTGTGTGGCGCTGAGTTACGGCTACAACCATGGCCGGCCGATTGCCGAGGAATCGCCGGCACTGGTGATCGACGATTTGCGCAAACTAATTCCCGGTTGCCTGGATCTGGCCGGTGGGATAACGTTGCCCGACGCTGTTCAACCCCCTTCTGGAAACGCCATCGTGGTGGTCACCCGCAAACTCTGGATGAAAGTCATCAAGGCCCTGGCCCGCTGGCGTTGGCGCGCCTGACTGATTCTGGCCGGCCCTGCCGGCGCGTTTGCATACCTGACTGATTGCACCTCACCCCACGAGGCACTTTATGAATCGCGAAGAATTCCTGCGTCTGGCCGCTGACGGCTATAACCGCATCCCGTTGGCCTGCGAAACCCTGGCCGACTTCGACACGCCGCTGTCGATCTACCTGAAACTGGCCGACCAGCCCAACTCCTACCTGCTCGAATCGGTGCAGGGCGGTGAGAAATGGGGCCGTTACTCGATCATCGGCCTGCCGTGCCGCACCGTGCTGCGGGTGCACGACCATCACGTCAGCATCACCGTTGATGGCGTCGAGACCGAAAGCCACGAGGTTGAAGACCCGCTGGCCTTCGTTGAAACCTTCAAGGCCCGTTACAACGTGCCGACCATTACCGGCCTGCCGCGCTTCAACGGGGGCCTGGTCGGTTACTTCGGTTATGACTGCGTGCGCTACGTGGAAAAGCGTCTGGGCAAATGCCCGAACCCGGATCCGCTGGGCGTGCCGGACATTCTGCTAATGGTCTCCGACGCCGTTGTGGTGTTCGACAACCTGGCTGGCAAGATGCACGCGATCGTCCTCGCCGACCCGGCCCAGTCCGATGCCTTCGAGCAAGGCCAGGCGCGTTTGCAGGAACTGCTCGAGCAACTGCGTCAGCCGATCACCCCGCGTCGTGGCCTGGATTTCAGCAAACAGCAATCGGCCGATCCGGTGTTCCGTTCCAGCTTCACTCAGGACGATTACGAAAAAGCCGTCGACACCATCAAGGAATACATCCTTGCTGGCGACTGCATGCAGGTGGTGCCGTCGCAGCGCATGTCGATCGACTTCAAGGCTGCGCCGATCGATCTGTATCGCGCGCTGCGTTGCTTCAACCCGACGCCGTACATGTACTTCTTCAACTTCGGCGATTTCCACGTCGTCGGCAGCTCGCCGGAAGTGCTGGTGCGCGTCGAAGACAACCTGATCACCGTGCGCCCGATCGCCGGCACGCGCCCACGCGGCGCCACCGAAGAAGCCGACGTGGCGCTGGAGCAGGACCTGCTCTCGGATGACAAGGAGATCGCCGAGCACTTGATGCTGATCGATCTGGGCCGCAACGATACCGGGCGAGTCTCGGAAATCGGCTCGGTGAAGCTCACCGAGAAAATGGTCATCGAACGTTATTCCAACGTGATGCACATCGTCTCCAACGTCACCGGCCAGTTGAAGTCGGGCCTGACCGCGATGGACGCACTGCGGGCGATCCTGCCGGCGGGTACGTTGTCGGGTGCGCCGAAAATTCGCGCGATGGAAATCATCGACGAACTTGAGCCGGTCAAGCGTGGCGTGTATGGCGGTGCGGTCGGTTACTTCGCCTGGAACGGCAACATGGACACCGCCATTGCCATTCGCACAGCGGTGATCAAGAACGGTGAATTGCACGTGCAGGCCGGCGGCGGCATCGTCGCCGACTCGGTGCCGGCGCTGGAATGGGAAGAAACCCTGAACAAACGCCGCGCGATGTTCCGCGCCGTGGCCCTGGCCGAGCAAACCCCGGACGCCTGAGACACGAATTTCCCATGTGGGAGCGAGCCTGCTCGCGAAGAGGGTGTGTCAGTCACCGTTGATATTGACTGACCCAGCGCTTTCGCGAGCAGGCTCGCTCCCACATTGGGTTTTGTGTTGAGGCATAAAAAAAGCGGCGCCCTGACAGGCGCCGTTTTTTTGCATCTACGACTCAGAAATCCAGCACAACCCCGACATTCAGGCCCTGCTGCTTGAAGTCATCATCCTTGCGGAACGTATAACCGCCACGCAGGGCCAGATCTGCCGTCAGCTTGTGACTGACACCCAGGCTCAAGCGGTTCAGGTGACTTGCCGGTGTGTAGCCTTCGAGGGTGAAGTCATTGGCCGGCAGGGTGTTGAGGGCGATGTTGACCTTCTGCACGTCATCTTCGTACTCACGCTCGTGAGCGTATTCGCCATATACCTGGGTTTGCGCGGTGAAGTTGTACTTGCCTTGAATCCCCAGGCCCAGGCGTTTCGAATCGCGGCTCTGGTCATCGAAGGTCAGCGCGGTGGCGCGGTTGCTCTTTTCAGAGTAACTGTCGACATCGACACTGGCGTAATCGGCGCTGACAAACGGCGACAGATGCCATTGGCTGCCCGGTTGCGCAATGTCATAGCCCAGGCGCGTGCTGAACGCCCACAGGCTGCCGTCGGTATCGCCTTTCTCCGCGCCCTCGCTGGCGCCGAGGTCGAACTTGCGCTTGAGGTTGTCGTAGTCGAGTTTGCCGCCGGTCAGCGCCGCGTCGGCCCACCAGCGGTTCTGCTGGAACTGGGCGAACGCGGTGGCCATGTAGCTGTTGAGTTTGTAGTCGGAATCGTTGTGCCCGGCCTCGAGATTCTGCCGGTACAAACCGGCCGCCACGCCCACGCGCCAGGCCTCATTGAGGCGATAGCTGCCGCCGACGTTGAGGTTGTAACCGCTGCCATCGGCGCTGGCGCCGCTGCTTTGGCTGTCGACATTCAGATGCTGTCCGCCGGCCGAGACAATCGCACGCCATTGGCCGACCGCTTGCCAGTTCTCCCAGTCCGCCTGCCATTGGTTGCGCAATTCATCCTGATGCGCGCGCACGGTGCCGTGGGCCATTTCCGGTAGCAGGCTCAATTCCCATGGCGCAGCCAACAGCGAATAGGCGTAATCGGCGATCAGTTTTTGCCCGGATTCGGTCGGGTGTACGCCATCGTTGTAGATCAGTTTGGTCGGATCCGGCGTGGCGCTGTTGATCCCGTAGCGGGCGTTTTCCGTGCAGCTATTGCCACTGAAGCAGGTCGCGGTTAGGTTCTGATCGGTAGCCAGACCAAAGCGCCCCGGGTCGGCGAAGACTTCCGAGAGCAGCACCGGAATGTTCAGCGGAATGACTTCGGCGTTGATGCCTTGCAGGCGCGTCACCAACTGACTGTTGAACTGGTTGGCGAGGGTGCTGCTGAACGCTTGCAGCGGCGTGCCGTTCAGAGCAGGTGTCAGGCCCACGTCGGGCAGCAGCCAGACCATCACGTATTTGGCGCCGGCGGTCTGCAGGGTTTGCACGCTATCGGCCAGTCGATCGGCTGCGGCGTTGGCCTGGGGCAGGCTGAGAATGCGGCCCTGGAGGAAATCGTTGCCGCCACCGGAAATGTAATACAGCGCATTCGGGTCGGCGCGGAAGCCGTTCGACGGCAGGTAACCGGCGCGGGTGCGCTCGCCGGTGGCCGATTGGGTGGTGATCGAATCGAGAATCTGGTCGGTGCGATAACCACCGACCGCCCAGTTGTTGCCGTCGGGCTGGCCGTTTTCCGCGCGCACTGCGGAGCTGGAAGAGGCTGTCTGGTCGGGCGAAAAGCCCAGGCGGCCGCCGAGCAACTGGGTGGAATTCAATGAAAAAACTTCGCCGCTGCCATCCTGATACACCGGCCCGGTGCGGTTGGTGTAACGCTCGGTGGAGCCCGCCGGGCCACCGGTGTCGGCGAAGGTGCCGGCATCGTTGAGGCTGTCGCCGAAGACGATGAAACTCGAATAAGGATTGGGCGCTGCATTGGCCTGAGCGCAAGCGAGTGCGAGCAAGCAGCTGGCCAGCGGTACAAACAACGTCTGTCTGATCATGAGCAAGTCCGTTTATTTATTGTTGTAGGTGAACGAAACGACAGTACCAAAAACGTTCGGCGTTTTGCCATCGGTCGTGAATCCCTCTGCCGTTTTATAACCCGCAGGCCCCGCCATATTGCACGCTCCGCCCAGCTAAGTTACTGTGCCGGAACGTATGAACGAGACCTTCCCCGTGTTGATCACCAGCAAACTCCTGGATCAAGTCATCAAGGCACACGCCCGCTGGCGTTGGCGCGCCTGAATCTTCTCTGCCGGCTCCGCCGGATCTGTATCGCTTTGCCTTCCTTGTCTGTTTGAAATGCCGCTGTGCTGGCGCCCTGTGCGCGTCCGACATCGCGCAGCCACCCGCGGGCAAGTCATCTGAAGGCTGTCATCAAGTCAGAATTCAAGAGGTTCGAAACGCCATGTTGCTGATGATCGACAACTACGACTCCTTTACCTACAACGTTGTGCAATACCTCGGCGAGCTGGGTGCCGAGGTCAAAGTGGTGCGCAACGACGAACTGACCATCGCCGAAATCGAAGCGCTGAATCCCGAGCGCATCGTGGTTTCCCCGGGGCCGTGCACGCCCACCGAGGCGGGCGTTTCCATCGACGCGATCAAGCACTTTGCCGGCAAACTGCCGATCCTCGGCGTCTGCCTCGGCCACCAGTCCATCGGCCAGGCCTTCGGCGGTGATGTAGTCCGCGCCCGCCAAGTCATGCACGGTAAGACTAGCCCGGTATTCCACGAGGACAAGGGCGTGTTTGCCGGCCTCAATCATCCGCTCACCGTTACCCGTTATCACTCGCTGATCGTCAAGCACGACAGCCTGCCCGATTGCCTCGAGCTGACCGCATGGACCCAGCACGATGACGGCTCGGTCGACGAGATCATGGGCCTGCGTCACAAGACCCTGAACATCGAGGGTGTGCAGTTCCACCCCGAATCGATCCTCACCGAGCAGGGTCATGAACTGTTTGCCAATTTCCTCAAACAAACCGGCGGCACGCGCTAAGGACTTCCCATGAATATCAAGACAGCCCTCAGCCGTATCGTCGAACACCTCGACCTCAGCACCGATGAAATGCGCGATGTGATGCGCGAGATCATGACCGGCCAGTGCACCGAAGCGCAGATCGGCGCGTTTATGATGGCCATGCGCATGAAAAGCGAGAGCATCGACGAAATCGTCGGCGCCGTGTCGGTGATGCGCGAGCTGGCCGATCAGGTCGAGCTGAAAACCCTCGACGGCGTAGTCGATGTGGTTGGCACCGGCGGTGACGGTGCGAATATCTTCAACGTATCGACCGCGTCTTCCTTTGTTGTCGCAGCCGCCGGTTGCACCGTCGCCAAGCACGGCAACCGCGCGGTGTCCGGCAAGAGCGGCAGTGCCGATCTGCTGGAAGCTGCCGGCATTTATCTGAACCTGACCCCGGTGCAGGTCGCGCGCTGCATCGACAACGTCGGCATCGGTTTCATGTTCGCCCAGACTCACCACAAAGCGATGAAGTACGCCGCCGGCCCGCGCCGCGAACTCGGTCTGCGCACGCTGTTCAACATGCTCGGCCCGCTTACGAATCCGGCCGGTGTGAAACATCAGGTCGTCGGCGTATTCACTCAGGCGCTGTGCCGGCCATTGGCCGAAGTCTTGCAAAGACTGGGCAGCAAACACGTTCTGGTCGTGCATTCGAAGGACGGCCTGGACGAATTCAGCCTCGCCGCGCCGACTTTTGTTGCCGAGTTGAAGAACAACGAAATCACTGAGTATTGGGTCGAACCGGAAGACCTCGGCATGAAGAGCCAGAGCCTGCACGGCCTGTCGGTTGAAGGCCCGGAAGCGTCGCTGGCGCTGATCCGCGATGCCCTCGGCAAGCGCAAAACCGAAAACGGCCAGAAAGCTGCCGAGATGATTGTGCTCAATGCCGGTGCGGCGCTGTATGCCGCCGACCTCGCAAGCAGTCTGAAACAAGGTGTGGAGCTGGCGCACGACGCGCTGCACACCGGCCTCGCTCGGGAAAAGCTCGAGGAGCTGGGTGCCTTTACCGCGGTATTCAAAGTGGAGAATGAAGGATGAGTGTACCGACGGTTCTGGAAAACATTCTGGCGCGCAAGGTTGAGGAAGTCGCCGAGCGCAGCGCTCGGGTCAGCCTGAGCGAGCTGGAAAGTCTGGCCAAGGCGGCCGATGCACCCCGTGGTTTTGCCCAGGCTTTGCTGGCGCAAGCGAAGAAGAAACAACCGGCCGTGATTGCCGAAATCAAAAAGGCTTCGCCGAGCAAAGGCGTGATCCGCGAAGACTTCGTGCCGGCAGACATTGCCAAGAGCTACGAAAAGGGTGGGGCCACCTGTCTGTCGGTGCTGACCGATATCGACTACTTCCAGGGCGCCGATGCCTACCTGCAACAGGCGCGCGCCGCCTGCAAATTGCCGGTGATCCGCAAGGATTTCATGATCGATCCGTACCAGATCGTTGAAGCCCGCGCGCTTGGCGCCGATTGCGTGTTGTTGATCGTCTCCGCCCTGGACGACGTGAAAATGGCCGAGCTGGCCGCCGTGGCCAAAGGCGTCGGTCTCGACGTCTTGGTGGAGGTGCACGACGGTGACGAGCTGGAGCGCGCGCTGAAGACCCTCGACACGCCGCTGGTCGGGGTCAACAACCGCAACCTGCACACATTCGACGTCAGTCTGGAAACCACCCTCGACCTGCTGCCGCGCATCCCGCGCGATCGCCTGGTGATCACCGAGAGCGGCATCCTCAATCGGGCCGACGTCGAGCTGATGGAAATCAGCGATGTGTACTCGTTCCTGGTCGGCGAAGCGTTCATGCGCGCGGAAAATCCGGGCATTGAATTGCAGCGCCTGTTCTTTCCGGAGCGTGGTGTGCCGATCAGTGGTTCGACCCTCGACTGACCGAGTCGACCTCATTCGCGAGCAGGCTCGCTCCCACATTTGGAATGCATTTCCCCCTGTGGGAGCGAGCCTGCTCGCGAAGGGGCGCTAAATTCCGCTAAAGAGATTCAATCTGCCGGAGCTCACCATGTCGCTGCCAACCCCGCTGACCATCGAATCCGGCCTGCAAGCCGAACAGGACTTGCTGGCCTCGGTCTGCGCCGGCGACGCCGAATTCGGCCTGCTGTTCTGGCAACCCACCGATCGCGCGCTGGTCATGCCGCGCCGCCTCAACCGTCTCCCGCATTTCGACCACGCCTGCGAAGTTTCCGCTGCTGCTGGCTGGCCGGTGCTGTTGCGTGAAACCGGCGGTGAGCCCGTCCCGCAATCCGCTGCGACCGTCAACATTGCCTTGGTATATGCCCCGCCTCGCAGCGAAGGCGATCTGAACCGCATCGAAACCGGCTACCGCCGCCTGTGCGATCCGATCTGTCAGTTGCTGGATGAGTTGGGTGGCACCTCGTCGGTCGGGGAAATCGACGGCGCATTCTGCGACGGCCGTTTCAACGTCAATCTCGACGGTCGCAAGATGGTCGGCACCGCCCAGCGCTGGCGCCAGAGTCAGGGAGGCCAGCGTCCGGTTGGCCTGGTGCATGGTGCGATGCTGATGGATGACGAGCGCGAAGCGATGGTTGCTGCGGTCAATCGCTTCAATGTAGCCTGCGGCCTGGATCAGCGGGTGAGGGCGCAAAGCCACATTGCCCTGTATGAGAAATTCAACGCGCCACAGGCATTGGCGCGTCTCGATGAATTGTTTCGTTTGATGCTGGCGCAGATTTACGTCTAGCGCGTGCCGAAGACCACCATGGTCTTGCCTTTCACATCGACCAGGTTGCGTTCTTCCAGATCCTTGAGCACGCGGCCGACCATCTCTCGAGAACAGCCGACGATACGACCGATCTCCTGGCGGGTGACCTTGATCTGCATGCCGTCCGGGTGAGTCATGGCGTCCGGTTGTTTGCACAACTCCAGCAGGCAGCGGGCGACGCGGCCGGTGACGTCAAAAAATGCCAGGTCGCCGACTTTGCGCGTGGTGTTACGCAGGCGTTGTGCGATTTGTCCGCTGAGGGCGTAAAGAATGTCTGGATCCTGCTGCGACAGTTCGCGGAACTTGGCGTAACTGATTTCTGCGGTTTCACATTCAACCTTGGCTCGCACCCAGGCGCTGCGTTCCTGCTCCTGACCTGCCTGCTCGAACAGACCCAGTTCGCCGAAGAAATCCCCGGCGTTCAGGTAAGCGATGATCATCTCGCGACCATCGTCGTCTTCGATGAGGATGGTGACCGAGCCTTTGATGATGAAAAACAGCGTGTCCGAGCGATCCCCGGCGCAGATGATATTGCTCTTGGCCGCATGACGCCGGCGCTGGCAATGCATCAACAGCTTGTCGATGTTCTTGATTTTGGGTGTGGGGGTAATAGCAACCATGGTTGTATCCCGAAAAGACTGCACGGTGATGTTTGAGTTTTTATGAGGCGCTGAAGGCGGTCGCTACAGAGCTGACGAATTGGCGCCAGCGAATTGGCGCCAGCTTACCAGACACTTCGTCGAAAATTCGAGAAATTACCTACAGCCAGAAAGTATCGGTCCTAGGACGTCGTTCCTGTCGGGACAAAGTGCTGTGCTAAGCTGGCGACCCTTTTTTTACAGTGGAGTCTGGGCGATGAAGGCACGCATCCAATGGGCTGGCGAAGCCATGTTCCTCGGCGAATCCGGCAGTGGTCATGTCGTGGTGATGGACGGCCCGCCGGACGCCGGTGGCCGTAACCTCGGGGTTCGCCCGATGGAAATGCTCTTGCTGGGTGTCGGCGGTTGCAGCAACTTCGACGTGGTCAGCATCCTGAAGAAGTCGCGCCAGGCCGTTGAAAGCTGCGAAGCCTTTCTCGACGCCGAGCGTGCGACTGAAGATCCCAAGGTGTTTACCAAGATCCACATGCACTTCGTGGTCAAGGGCCGGGGCCTGAAGGAAGCTCAGGTCAAGCGCGCCATCGAGCTGTCGGCCGAGAAGTATTGCTCGGCGTCGATCATGCTCGGCGCGGCTGGCGTGGCAATCACTCACGATTATGAAATCGTCGAACTCGGCTGAACCGACATTCAACTATCATAAAAGCAGTGCAGACTCTGGCGATCCCCCGCTGACGTCTGCATAATGCGCCACTTTTTTCAGGGCAGTGATCGGTCAGCCGGCAGGTCATCCGCCTGAACAGATAACCAAAATCGCCATCGCGAAGAGGTGTTAACCGTCCTACGCAGGTGCGTTGTTCGCACTTGACGGGCATGCTTGATCACGCGGCCGCGCCGCATACATAGAGAGTTTTTAACGGTGAAAAGCAAACTCAAGCTCCACGGGTTCAATAACCTGACAAAGACCTTGAGCTTCAACATCTATGACATCTGCTACGCGGAAACCCCGCAAGACCAGCAGGCTTACGTTGAGTACATCAATCAAGAGTACAACGCGAAACGCCTGACGCAGATTCTCACAGAAGTTGTCGAGATCATTGGTGCCAACATCCTGAACATCGCCAGTCAGGACTATGAACCCCAGGGCGCCAGCGTCACGATTCTGATTTCGGAAGAGCCGGTAACCCCGACTGACAGCCAGATCGAAGAATCGCCGGGCCCGTTGCCCGAAATCATTCTGGCCCACCTCGACAAGAGCCACATCACGGTGCACACCTATCCGGAAATCCATCCGGACGACGGTATTGCAACGTTCCGTGTGGATATCGACGTGTCGACCTGTGGTGTCATTTCACCGCTCAAAGCGCTCAACTTCCTCATTCACCAGTTCGATTCGGACATCGTGACCGTGGATTACCGTGTGCGCGGCTTCACCCGTGACGTTGAAGGCAACAAGCACTTCATCGACCACGAGATCAACTCGATCCAGAACTACCTCTCCGAAGACACCCGCGACGCGTACCAGATGACCGACGTGAACGTGTACCAGGAAAACCTGTTCCACACCAAAATGCTGCTGAAGAACTTCGAACTGGACAACTACCTGTTCGGCGACGCCACCAGCAACCTCTCGCCCGAGCAACGTGCCCAGGTGACCGACCGTGTGAAACACGAAATGCTGGAAATCTTCTACGCGCGCAACATGCCGACCTAAGATTCCCGGAAACAAAAAAGGCGACCTCCTGGTCGCCTTTTTCATGCTTCAGACAAAACCCCTGTGGGAGCTGGCTTGCCAGCGATAGGGCAATGTCGGGCGATACATATCTCAGATCCGATAAGTACTCTTGGTCATCACCTTGGCCAACAAGCTCATCCCGAACTTGACCGGCGCCGGAAAACGAAACCCGCCCGCATCCAGGGCACTTTCCGCATGGTGTTCTTCATCGATGCGCATCTGCTCAAGAATCGCCCGGGACTTCTCGTCCTTGGCCGGCAATTGCTCCAGATGTTCGTTCAAGTGTTTGCAGACCTGATGCTCGGTCGCCGCAACGAAACCAAGGCTGACCTTGTCGCTGATCAGTCCGGCCACCGCGCCGATACCGAACGACATGCCGTAAAACAGTGGGTTCAGCACGCTGGTGTGGCTACCCAGCTGATGGATGCGCTGCTCACACCAGACCAGATGATCGATCTCTTCTTCAGCCGCGTGCTCCATGGCTGCGCGTACCTGCGGCAACTTGGCGGTCAGCGCTTGCCCCTGATAAAGCGCCTGAGCGCAGACTTCGCCGGTATGGTTGATGCGCATCAGACCGGCGACGTGGCGAGTGTCTTCATCGCTCATCTGCGTATCCGGCTGCAGAATCGCTGGCGACGGGCGGTACGGCTGGCCACTGAAGGGCAACAGAGTGCGCATCGCGGCATCGGCTTGCAGCAGCAGACGGTCTATGGGCGAGTAGTGACGTTGGGTAGTCATGCTGACCTCCGGGAAGAATCTCGGCGGCCAGTTTAACCGAATCGGCCGGCGAGGGTTTGCGCTGGGTCACTTGCTGCGCGGTCAGGCTTTTTTGTGGGAGCGAGCCTGCTCGAGAAAGCGGATTATCGGATACTGAAGTGTTGAATGTATCGGCGCCTTCGCGAGCAGGCTCGCTCCCACAGTTGGTTGTCGCCAGTCAGCCCGGCGGCCAGTTCATCTGGCGCTGACCCAGCACGTGCATATGAATGTGATAGACAGTCTGCCCACCAAGTTCATTGCAGTTCATCACTACGCGGAAGCCTTCTTCGCAACCCAGTTCCAGCGCCAGACGCTGCGCGGTGAACAGGATGTGCCCGGCCAGCGCCTTGTCGTCTTCGGTCAGGTCGTTGAGCGTGCGCACCGGTTTTTTCGGGATTACCAGAAAGTGCACCGGAGCCTGGGGGGCGATGTCGTGGAAGGCCAGAACCTGGTCGTCCTCGTAAATGATCTTCGCCGGGATTTCCCGGTTGATGATCTTGGTGAACAGAGTATCCACTGCTGTTTCTCCGTTGAGTTGGGCTGAATCGAGTGTACCGCTTCGAAGTTGTCTTCCTAGCGGGGGCAGTAAGCTTTGTTGATCATGCCGACGATGGTGCGATTGAGCCAGCGCGAACCCAGCCGCGGCAGGAACGCCAGCCAGCGATTGCGTCGTCCCGGAATGATGATGGCGCGGTTTTTATCCAGTGCGCGTACGGCATGCAGTGCCACTTCTTCCGGACTCATCAGCGAGTGGCTGCTTTCGATCTTTTCGCTACTCATCTGTGCGGTTCGGAAGAACGGTGTGCGCGTCGGGCCGGGGCACAGCACCGAAACTTTCACGCCGCTTTGTTTGAGCTCCACGCGCAAGGCTTCGGAAAAATGCAGCACATAGGCTTTGCTGGCGTAGTACGTGCTCATCCACGGGCCAGGACTGTAGGCGGCGACCGACGCGACGTTGAGAATCTGCCCGCCACCCAGCAGCGCCATGCTGTTACCCACCGCATGACAGAGGCGGGTGAGGGCGAGAATGTTGACCTCGATGAGGTCCTGCTCGGTCATCCAGTCCTGCGCGAGGAATGGCCCGCAAGTGCCGATGCCGGCGCAGTTGACCAGTAGATCGATCTGCCGGTCACCTTCTTCGAGCTCCAGCAAAAAACCGGAAAGGCGCAACGGTTCGCCGAGGTCGCAGGCGCGAAACAATACTTCGACATCGAAACGCTGGGTCAGCTCGATGGCGATACTTTCCAGCTGATCACGCTGTCGTGCCACCAGAATCAGGCTGCGGCCGCGCCGGGCCAGTGCTTCGGCCATGGCCAGGCCGATGCCGCTGGAAGCACCGGTGATCAGAGCGTAACGGGTCATGCAGTTCTCCATCGCAACAGCTCCGCGCCGGCGACGCGGTTGTCGCGGCAGGGAGCGCTGTTCATTCTTGCGCAGAGTCTACAGGGGCCTGCGCCGGTTCGGCTGCCTCGTCGGCGGAAATCACTGGCGGTTCGACGACCTCAACTTCGTCGGTGGTCACCGCGCCGCTGTCATAGCTGCTCTCCAGATTGCTTTCATATTCTTCCTGCACAGCCGAGAAGCCGCCAAGAAGGCCTCCGGCAAAAATCAGTGCGAAGAATACGATCCATAACGAGCACAGCACTTTGACGGCCGTGCTGTTCGGCGGTGGCGGCGGCCCATAGCGGTTGGCGCCGGTATTGCCGGGTACGACCATCATTACCAGCGGGAAGAAACTGCCGACGAACGGCACCAGATTCAACAGCCACAGCCAGCCCGACCAGCCGATATCGTGCAGGCGCTGAACGCTGAACAGAATGCTGACGATCATGAAGCCGAGGAACAGGAAGACCGCCAGAATGCCGCCGAGGATCAGGCCGGTAGTCGAGTCGCCGCTGACCAGGCCCAGCGCAATCAAGGCAAACACGCCGACGATGGGCAGGGTCACCAGGCTCAAGACCATGGTCCAGGCGAGAAAGCGCAGGCGACCGATCCGGCCTTCGACGCTGAATGGCTTGAGCGTGGCGAATGGCGGCAGGGCTTCACCGACATTGGCGCGCGGTGGGGCGTAAGGCGAGTCCGGTTCCGCCGCCGCTGCAGGGTTATCGTGGACATCCGCCAGATCCAGCTCAATGGTGGTTTCCGCTTCGATCCGCGCATCGATCCCGGTTTTGTTCAATGCCTGCAGATACGTCTGGGCATCGCTGTGGGACAGATCACGTTTGAGGGCGACGGTGCGGCCACTGAACAGGCGCTCGATGGCGGCCACATCGCTTTTGAACAGATCCGCCAGATTCAGTTTGGCGGTGGTGAGGTCGACGCCGGGCTGCAGCGCGCCGTCGAAGACGATCTTGTAACGGGTGTCGCTCATGGCCGAGGCATCCTTGTCGCGATTAGGTTTGCAGTAGTCAGTTCAAGGCCAGTCTGATAGCGACTGGCCGGGGGTATTGCTCAGCGCGGCCAGCGTTCCGGCAGCTGTGCGGCGCGCGCCTGAGCCTGACGATATTCTGCGTCGAGCCGTGCGATCAACTGATCCACGCTTGGCAGGTCACCAATCTGGCCAACACCCTGGCCCGCCGACCACACGGTCTTCCAGGCTTTGGCTTCATCGTTGATCGGCTTGAGCTTGTCGCCGAAGTTCACCTCGCCCTTGCCTTGCAGTGCCGCCATGTCGAAACCGGCCGCCTCCAGGCTCTGGCGCATGAAACTGGCCGGCACTCCCGACACTGCTGGAGTATGAATGATGTCGGCGGCCTTGGCTGTCAGCAGCATGTCTTTGTATGCGTCAGGCGCGTGACTTTCTGTGGTGCCGATAAATCGCGTACCGAAGTAGGCCAAATCCGCACCGAGCAACTGTGCGGCGAGAATCTCATGGCCGTGGTTCAGACATCCTGCAAGCAAGAGTGTCTTGTCGAAGAACTCACGAATCTCGGCAATCAGCGCAAACGGGCTCCAGGTACCAGCATGCCCGCCGGCACCGGCCGCAACGGCAATGAGCCCGTCAACACCGGCTTCAGCGGCTTTCTCGGCATGGCGCCGCGTGGTCACGTCGTGAAACACCAGACCGCCATAGCTGTGCACCGCGTCGACCAGTTCCTTCACCGCGCCGAGACTGGTGATCACGATCGGCACCTTATGCTCCACGCAGATGTCCAGATCCGCCTGCAGGCGCGGATTGCTGTGGTGAACAATCAGGTTCACCGCATAAGGGGCCGGATTATCCAGCGTCGCCAGGCCCGCTTCGATCTGTTCCAGCCAAGCCTTGAACCCACTGCTTTCGCGTTGGTTCAGCGCCGGAAAGCTGCCGACCACACCATTGCGGCAGCAGGCGAGCACCAGTTCCGGATTGGAGATCAGGAACATCGGTGCCGCCACCACGGGCAGACGCAGACGTTGTTCGAGCAAAGCGGGCAGCGACATTGTGAACACCCCGAAGATTTTTATTGATTGAAGTTAGAACGGCTTGACCACGACCAGAATTACGATAGCCAGCAATATCAGAACCGGCACTTCATTGAACCAGCGATAAAAGACATGGCTGCGGGTGTTTTCGCCACGGGCAAAGCGTTTGACCTGCGCGCCGCACATGTGGTGGTAGCCGATCAGCAATACGACCAGGGTCAGTTTGGCGTGGATCCAGCCGCCCTGGCTGAAAAGGCTAGGGTTGAGGTAGATCAGCCAGCCACCGAAGATCAGCGTGGCGATCATCGCCGGGCCCATGATGCCGCGATACAGCTTGCGCTCCATGACGCTGAAGCGTTCCTGGCTGATCGTGTCTGCGCTTTGCGCGTGGTAAACGAACAGGCGCGGCAAGTAGAACAGTCCGGCAAACCAGCAGACGACGCTGACAATGTGAAACGCTTTGAGCCATAGATAGAGCATTTTTGGGTATTCCCTCATTCACGGTAGCCAGATAGTAGAGGCTTGAGCGTCCGCGCGTCACCTTGGCGGTTGTCGCAGGCGCGCGCGGCCCCTATTATCGACGGCTTTCCAGTGGGTTCGTTGAGGGCAGGTTTATGGTCAAGGTCGGTATCGTCGGCGGCACGGGTTACACCGGTGTCGAACTGCTGCGTCTGTTGGCACAGCATCCGCAGGCAGAAGTGGTCGTCATCACTTCCCGATCCGAGGCCGGTCTGGCCGTGGCTGACATGTACCCGAACCTGCGCGGTCACTATGACGGGCTGGCGTTCAGCGTGCCGGACGTGAAAACCCTTGGCGCCTGCGATGTGGTTTTCTTCGCCACGCCACACGGTGTGGCTCACGCCTTGGCAGGCGAGCTGCTGGCGGCGGGCACCAAGGTCATCGACCTGTCCGCCGACTTCCGTCTGCAAGACGCTGATGAATGGGCCAAGTGGTACGGCCAGCCGCACGGCGCACCGCAATTGCTGGACGAAGCGGTCTATGGTCTGCCGGAAGTCAATCGCGAGCAGATCAAGAAAGCGCGCCTGATCGCGGTACCAGGTTGCTATCCGACCGCAACGCAATTGGGTTTCCTGCCATTGCTGGAAGCAGGTCTGGCTGACGCATCGCGTTTGATCGCCGACTGCAAATCCGGTGTCAGTGGTGCCGGGCGTGGCGCGGCTGTAGGTTCTTTGTACTCCGAGACGTCGGAAAGCATGAAGGCCTACGCGGTAAAAGGTCATCGCCACCTGCCGGAAATTCGCCAGGGCCTGCGTCGCGCGGCGGGCAAGGATGTCGGCCTGACCTTCGTCCCGCACCTGACGCCGATGATTCGCGGTATCCATTCGACGCTCTACGCGACTGTGGTCGATCGCTCGGTGGATCTGCAGGCACTGTTCGAAAAGCGCTATGCCAACGAACCGTTCGTCGATGTGATGCCTGCGGGCAGCCACCCGGAAACCCGTAGCGTGCGCGGCGCCAACGTCTGCCGCATCGCCGTGCATCGTCCACAGGATGGCGATCTGGTGGTCGTACTCTCGGTGATCGACAACCTGGTCAAGGGCGCCTCGGGCCAGGCGGTGCAGAACATGAACATTCTGTTCGGACTGGATGAGCGCTTCGGTCTGTCCCACGCCGGTATGCTTCCTTAACGGCCGTCACAGGTCAGGCGCCGCAAGCTTGAAGCTCACCGCTTGAAGCTTGCAGCTGCCTTTCTAATAGTTGACCAATTTTCTAGGACAAGCGGATAATGCGCGTCATCACGCATTATGGCGGCGTAACGCCGGGAGATAGTCAGCATGAGCGTCGAATCCTTCACCCCCACGGCTTTGCAATTCACCCAAGGTGCTGCGCACAAGGTGAAGAGCCTGGTCGATGAAGAGGGGAATGATCGCTTGAAGCTGCGCGTATTTGTTACGGGCGGCGGTTGTTCAGGGTTTCAATACGGTTTCACCTTCGATGAAGATGTTGCCGAGGACGACACCATTGTCGAGCGCGAAGGCGTGAGTCTGGTGGTTGATCCGATGAGTTTCCAGTACCTGGCCGGTGCGGAGGTGGACTACCAGGAAGGTCTGGAAGGTTCGCGCTTCGTGATCAAGAACCCGAACGCGACAACGACTTGTGGTTGCGGGTCGTCGTTCTCGATCTGATCGCGCTTTACAGCACACAACAAAACGCCGCAGAGCCTTTCGGTTCTGCGGCGTTTTTGTTTCTGAAGGTTATGCCGGGTAGATGGCGCCGAGTACGCGCAGGCCGCGAGCGCCGGTGACGCTTGGCCGATTGGCGGCGATGCCTTCCAGGCAGCAATGGGCGAGCCAGGCGAAGGCCATGGCTTCCACCCAATCTGGATCAACCCCGTGAGTTGCGGTGCTGGCGACTTGGGTATTTGGCAGCAGGTCCGCCAGACGTTTCATCAGCGTGGCGTTGTGCGCGCCGCCGCCACAGACCAGCAGTTCCTGAGTGCCCGATTGAGCGCTTTGTAGCGACTCGACGATGGTCAGCGCCGTAAGTTCGAGCAGGGTGGCCTGAACGTCTTCGGCAGCGAAAGTCGGCAGACGCGATAGATGCTGTTCCAGCCATGGCAGATTGAAGACTTCCCGGCCCGTACTTTTCGGGCCTTTGGTCACGAAGAACGGGTCGCTAAGCAGTGCCTTGAGCATGGCTGGTTCAACCTTGCCGGTCGCAGCCCATTTGCCGTCCCGGTCATAGTTCTCGCCCCGTTGCCGGCTAATCCAGGCGTCCATCAGAACATTTCCCGGCCCGCAGTCGAAGCCGGCTACAGGTTTGTTCGGCTCAATCAGGCTGAGATTGCTGAATCCACCGACATTCAAGACTGCCTGGTTACCGCTACGCTCTTCAAACAACGCTTCATGAAAGGCTGGCACCAGAGGCGCACCTTGGCCACCCGCTGCGACATCGCGACTGCGGAAATCGCTGACGACGGTAATACCGGTCAACTCAGTCAGCAGGGCTGGATTACCGATCTGCACGGTAAACCCGCGCGCCGGCTCATGGCGAATGGTCTGACCGTGGCTGCCGATAGCGCGGATTGCTTCGGGCTTGAGTTGTTGCTGCGCGAGGAGGGTGTGAATGCCCGACGCGGCAAGTTCGACCCAGTGTTGCTGGGCAATCGCCGAGCGGGCGATCTCGTCGGGGCCGCTGGCGCACAAGCCAAGCAGCTCGGCGCGCAGGGAGTCAGGCATTGGCAGGTAGTGGGTGGCGATCAGTTTGATCGCCGAGGTCTGCTCGATCAGGGCGATGTCCAGCCCGTCGAGACTGGTTCCGGACATCACACCGATATACAGGGCCATGGCTTAGCGCTTGTTCGAAGCCAGCATGGTGGCCTTCTCTTGATCCATGCGCGCCATCAGTGGCTGGCTCTGCGCGAGGAAGCGCGCGCGTTCGGACTTGGCGATCGGATCGGCCATTGGCAGCTTCTGGCCCAGCGGATCGACGTGAACGCCGTTGACCTGGAACTCATAGTGCAAATGCGGGCCGGTGGACAGTCCGGTGGTGCCGATATAGCCAATGACTTGACCTTGCTTGACGCTGCCACCGGTTTTCACGCCTTTGGCAAAGCCTTGCATATGGCCATAGAGCGTACGGTAAGTGTTGCCGTGCTGAATGATCACAGTGTTGCCATAGCCACCACGACGACCGGCCAGCAACACTTTGCCGTCACCGGCAGCCTTGATTGGCGTACCCCGTGGCGCTGCGTAATCGACACCTTTGTGGGCGCGGATCTTGTTGAGGATCGGGTGCTTGCGGCCCATGGAAAACTTCGAGCTGATGCGGGCGAAGTCAACAGGGGTGCGGATGAAGGCCTTGCGCATGCTGTTGCCATCGGCAGTGTAATAGCTGCTGTTGCCTTGTTTGTTGGTGTAGCGAACGGCGGTGTAAGTCTTGCCGCGGTTGGTGAAGCGCGCCGACAGGATCGGGCCGGTGCCGACGGCCTTGCCGTTGATGACTTTCTGCTCGTAGATCACATCGAATTCATCGCCCTGACGAATGTCCTGCGCGAAGTCGATGTCGTAGCCAAAGACACTGGCCATGTCCATGGTCAGGCTGTGAGAAAGACCGGCGCGGGCTGCGGACTGCGACAGTGAGCTGTTGATGACACCGTGGACGTAGGCAGTGCGAACAGTTGGCTTGGCAGTCACTCGGTTGAACGAATAACCCTTGTCATTCTTGGTCAGGGTGATGGTTTCAACGTCGCTGACCTTGCTGTGCAGGCTGGTCAACTGGCCTTCCGGACTCAGTTCGAACTCGAGTTTCTGGCCGCGCTTGAGCTGGCTGAACTGTTTGGCTTGCTTGTCGCTTGCCAGTACTTCGTGCACGGAGGCTGCAGGCAGACCGACTTTTTCAAACAGGGTAGACAGTGTATCGCCTTTGGAAACCACGACTTCACGGTGCCCAGGCTCTTTCGGTTTCTCAGCAGGCGCCACAGGTGCTGGCGCGGTTTCAGCGGTTTGTGCGGTGTTTTCGTCGCTGTTTTCGATTTGTGCGAACGGCGAAGCTGCGGGCTCGTTTGTGGCTTGAGCCGCATCAGCAGCGTCTTGATCTTGTGTCAGTTGTTCAGCAGGACTTTCCAGTTCAAGACTCAGAGTCGTCTTTTTGGCTTCAACATCGCTGGAGGGAAATACCAGCAGCGCCAGGCTGAGAAGGGCGGCGATTCCACTTGCGGCGAGCAGGTGGGTCTTCGGGTAAAGCGGGGGCGCTTTAGACGGTTCTGTGGTCATAGGTAATTTTTGACTTTGAAATAGATGAATTGGAAAAGATGAATGACATGATGAAGATGAAATAACTGTATAAAATATAACCAAATCATCGCTGAAGCAAGTCTACAGACCTCGGGTCTGTGGATTGGTGTCCGTGCGCCGGGCAAAACTTGTAATTGGTGCGCGTTCTTGTATGGTTGGTTCCCTTTGAATCTGAGCCTTGCGGGTCTGTTATGAAGTCGGTTGAAGAGCAGCTAGCGCTGATTAAACGTGGTGCGGAAGAACTGTTGGTCGAGTCCGAGCTGGTCGAGAAGCTCAAGCGCGGCCAACCGCTGCGTATCAAGGCTGGTTTCGATCCAACCGCTCCGGATCTGCATCTGGGTCATACGGTGCTTATTAATAAGCTGCGCCAGTTCCAGGAGCTGGGGCACCAGGTCATCTTCCTTATAGGTGACTTCACCGGGATGATCGGTGATCCGAGTGGCAAAAGCGCAACGCGTCCACCGCTGACGCGTGAACAGGTTCTGGAAAATGCTGAGACTTACAAGACTCAGGTTTTCAAAATCCTTGATCCGGCGAAAACCGAAGTTGCCTTCAACTCCACCTGGATGGACAAGATGGGGCCGGCGGATTTCATTCGCCTGACTTCGCAATACACGGTCGCTCGCATGCTTGAGCGCGATGACTTCGACAAGCGCTACACCACCAACCAGCCAATCGCTATTCACGAATTCCTCTATCCGCTGGTTCAGGGTTATGACTCGGTCGCGCTGCGCGCCGATGTCGAGCTGGGCGGTACCGATCAGAAATTCAACCTGCTGATGGGGCGTGAGTTGCAGCGTGGGTATGGTCAGGAGGCACAGTGCATTCTGACGATGCCATTGCTGGAAGGTCTGGATGGCGTGAAGAAGATGTCCAAGTCGCTGGGCAACTATGTCGGTATCCAGGAAGCACCAGGCGTCATGTACAGCAAGCTGGTTTCCATCCCGGATGCGCTGATGTGGCGTTACTTCGAGTTGCTCAGCTTTCGCTCAATGGACGAGATCAACGCCTTCCGGGCTGACGTCGAAGCTGGAGCGAATCCACGCGACATCAAAATCAAGCTGGCTGAAGAGATCGTTGCGCGCTTCCATGGTGAAGAGGCTGCGGCGAATGCTCACCGAGGCGCCGGCAACCGTATGAAGGATGGCGAGCTTCCAGATGACTTGCCTGAGATCGAGCTGTCTTCGGTTGAGGATATGCCGATCGCTGCCGTCCTTAATAAGGCAGGCCTGGTGAAGAACTCGGCGGCGGCGCGTGATCTGTTGGCGGCGGGCGGAGTCCGGGTCGATGGTGAAGTGGTTGATCGCTCCTTTATATATGTACTGGGCACGACTCACGTTTGTCAGGCCGGCAAGAAGGCTTTTGCACGTATTACGCTGAAATCTGAATAAAGTTGGAATTGGGGGTTGACGGCGAATTTTAGAAGTCTATAATTCGCCCCACTTCCGGCGCAGTCGAAACGGAAAACTCCTTGAGATTCAAAGAGTTATGCGGTTTTCGACAGCGGCTTGCTTCAGGTCATCGAAGCCTGGAAGGAGTTGAAAGGGCAGTGATGTGTAGTTCTTTTAACGGTTCGATCTTCTCGGTCGAAAGCGGAAAAAAAGAGGTGTTGACAGCAGCGATTAACGCTGTAGAATTCGCCTCCCGCTAACGAGAGATCGGAAGCGCAAGTGGTTGAAGTTGTTGAAGAATTCTTCGAAAACTTCTGAAAATAATCACTTGACA